>NZ_LMDI01000019.1 GCF_001425785.1 Rhizobacter sp. Root1221
AGCGCCACGCCGGGCTCCCCGCCCGCGGCCAGCGCCACCGGGTGGACGCTCGTGAACCAGCCCACCGTGCGCGACAGGTCCACCCCGCCCAGGTCTTCCCGGCCGTGGCCTTCCAGGTCCACCAGGATCCGCTCGTGCCCGCTCCAGCCGCACAGCGCGCGCCCGAGGGCCGTCAGCAGCAGGTCGTTGACCTGCGTGCGGTACGCCGCCGGTGCTTCCTTCAGCAACCGCGTGGTCCGGCCCTCGTCGAGCCGCACTTCCACCACCTGCTGGTCAGCCACCGTGTTGCGGCCTTCCGGCCGGTCCACCGGCAACCCCACCGGCGTGCCCGCGAGCGACGCCCAGTGGGCTTGTTCTGCCTCGCCGTGTTCACCGGCGTACGCCGACAGTGCCAGCGCCCAGTCCTTCGTGCTCGCCGTCTTCGCCGGCAGCACCACGTCACGTTGGGCCTGCGCCTGCTCGTAGCCCGTGCGCAGGTCTTCCAGCAGCACCCGCCACGACACCCCGTCCACCACCAGGTGGTGCACCACCAGCAGCAGGCGCCACGCGCCATCGGGGCCATCGATCACCAGCGCCCGCAGCAACGGGCCTTGCGCCAGGTCCAGGCTGCACTGCGCTTCCTCGCACAACACTTCCGCGTGCGCCGCGTCGTGTGCGTGGCGCACCCACAGCAGTTCCTGCGGGCCCTGGGCCTCGTACGACTGGTGCCAGGCACCGGCCGCATCTTGCCGGTAACGCAGCCGCAGCCCGTCGTGGTGCGCCACCACCGCGGCCAGCGCACGGCCGAGTGCCTTCACGTCGAGCCGCCTGGATCGGCAGCAGCGGCGCCTCGCCGCTCACCAGCGAGCGCACGCCCGTGTCGTCCTGGCGTTCGGCAACGGCGGCGAGTTCCGCCACGGTCTGGCGATCGAACAGCTGCTTCGGTGCAACCTTCCAGCCGGCCTTGCGCAGCCGCGCCACGATCTGCAGGCCGATGATCGAGTCTCCGCCCAGCTCGAAGAAGTTGTCGCTGCGGCCCACGCGTTCGAGGCCGAGCACGTCGCGCCACACGTCGCAGAAGGCCTGTTCCGTGGCGTCGCGCGGGGGATCGAATGGGCGCTGCCCTCCCAGGTCGGGGTCCGGCAGTGCACGGCGATCCACCTTGCCGTTGGGCATGCGCGGCAAGTCCGCGAGCACCGCCACGACGGCCGGCACCATGTGTGCCGGCAGCGATCGCGCGAGCGCATCACGCAACACGGCGGTGTCGACCCGCGCGCCAGCGCGGGGCGTCACGTACGCCACGAGGCGCAGGCCACCCTGCCCGTCGCGCGCGGCCGCCACGGCCTCACCCACGCCGGGTTGGGCCAGCAGCGCCGACTCCACCTCGCCGAGTTCGATGCGAAAACCACGCACCTTCACCTGGTGGTCCGTGCGGCCGAGGTACTCGAGTGCACCGTCGGGCCGGCAGCGCACGAGGTCACCCGTGCGGTACAGGCGTCCGCCCGGCACGAACGGGTCGGCGACGAACCGCTCGGCCGTCAGGCCCGGCCGGCACCAGTAGCCCCGCGTGATGCCCGCGCCGCCCAGGTACAGCTCGCCGGGTTGCCCGAGCGGCGACAGGGCGAGGCGGTCGTCGAGCACCAGCCCGGACACCGACGCCACCGGCCGGCCGATCGGCACCGCCGGCTCGCCATCGTCCACCACCGTGTGGGCATGCGACCACACCGTGGCCTCGGTGGGCCCGTACTCGTTCACCAGGATGGCGCCGGGCAGGTGTGCCCGGTGCGCGCGCACGGTGTCCGGATGGCAGGCCTCGCCGGCCACGATGGCGCAGCACAACGCACCAGCGTCCTCGACACTGCCGAGGATCTGCTTGAAGAACGACGGCAGCGCGAGCAGGTGGGACACCGTGCCGGCGGCGATGAGGCGCGCGAGGTGCACCGGGTCCTGGTGTTCCTCGTCGGTGGGCACATGCAGCAGGCCCCCTTGGCCCAAGGTCCAGAAGATGCCCGCCACCGAACTGTCGAACGAGAACGACGACAGCAGCAGGTACCCCGACACCGGCGCCCGGTAGAACGCCGCACGCGCCGCGGTGGACACCACTGCGTTGCGGTGCGCCACCATCACGCCCTTCGGCAGGCCCGTGGAGCCCGACGTGTAGATCGCATACGCGAGGTGATCGGGCCGGGCCAAGCCTCGCGCCGGGTGGCCCGCCGGCACGGGTTCGTCGACACACAGCACGTCGAGCGCCCAAGGCGCGAGCTGCGCGCGGTGGGACGACAGCGCCAGCACCATCGAGATGGTGGCATCGCCGAGCACGTGCCCGATGCGGTCGGCCGGGTAGGCCGGATCGATGGGCACGTAGGCCGCGCCCGATTTCAGCACCGCAAGCATCGCCACCACCGCGTGCACCGATCGCCCGATGTGGACACCGATCACGCGATCGGGCGTGGCGCCCCGCTGCTGCAGGCACAGGGCCCACGCATCGGCGCGGGCGTCGAGCTCGGCATAGGTCAGGCGATCGCCGCCACACACCACGGCCGGTGCCGACGGTGTTCGCCGCGCCTGGGCTTCGAACGCTTCGTGCAACAGGCCCGCAGGCAGCGCCTCGAACCCCACGCGGCCGGCCGTCCACAGCGCATCGCGCTCGGCCGCCCCCACCAGGTCGAGCGTGGCCCACGGCGCGGCGGTGTCGCCGGCGGCAGACACCACCATCGCCGCGAACTGCCGCGCCCACATGGCCAGCACGTCCTCGGCGCAGGCCCCGCCGCTTTGCAGCGTCACCTGCCATCCGGCGGGCGATTCGACCACCTCGCAGTGAAGCCGCGTGGCCAGCGGATCGATGTCCAGCCCTTGGCACGACCAACCCGCCGGCAAGGCCGCCACCCGCACGTGGGCGAACCCCAGGCCGGCCTCCGGCGCACCGCGGCGCGCCAGGCGATCGGCCCGGTCTGCCGCATCGAAACACTCGTACCACGAACTCGCGGTCGCGAGTTCACCGGCCACCGCGGCCACGGCCTCGGCCACCGAGTGCGTCGGCTCGGGCTTCAACATCAGCGGCAGCGGCGTCGAGAAGCACCCCAGCGCCCCTTGCAGCTCCTCGGCACGCCAAGGCGCTTGCCAGGCGATCGGCACGGCATCGGCCGGCGCGATGCGGGCCACGAAGGCCGCCCACAGTGCGAACAGCACCGTCTCGGGCGCTTCCCGCGTGCGGTCGCCCAGCGCCTTCACCGCTGCCGCATCCAGGCCGTGGGTCACCCGGGCCGCCGGGCCTGCTACCACCGCTTCGAACGGCAGGCGCAACCGGTCACCGGGTTCGGGCAGGCGCGCTGCCCAGAACCGCGCGCCGTCCTGCCCCACGTCGCTCTCGAACAGTTCGGCTTGCCAGGCCGCATAGTCGGCGTACTGCAGCACGTCCGACGTGTCGGCGCCACCGCCGATGCACTCGCGCACCAGCGCCTGGAGCCCCTCGGCGTCGAGCGTGCCACGCGGCACGGCCAGCGCCCATCGGAAGCGGTCGCCGGACACCGCCGTGGCCACGCCCACCACCGCCCCGCCCGCCGGGTCGAGCAACGACCGGGCCGCCTGGCCGAGCGTGTCGGCGCCAGCCTCCGTCCACACGGCCCGCAGGCCGGCGGACACCTGCTGCACCGGGAACCTCACGCCAGGCAGCGGCTTGTACCGGGTGTGGAGCACCTCGTGCCGCGCCACGAGGCGATCAAGCGCGCCACGAACCGACGCCTGCATCGCGGCCGGCCCTTCCACGCGAATGACCGCAGCGGCCCCGGGCGCATAAGCCGCACATTGCTGGGACGACAGCCGGTACTCGCTCATGCAGCCTCCCCGGCGTCCAGGTCGGCGCCACGGCACGCGTGGGCCATCGCCACCATCACGCGGCGCGGGCCGGTGAACGGCCCCCGGCCGTGCAACGCGAGCATGTTGTCCACCATCAGCACGTCTCCCTTCTGCCATGGGAACTTCACCATCGCGTCCAGGTACAGGCCCTGCAGGTGGCGCACGGTCTCGGGTTCGATGGGGGCACCATCGCCATAGAAGGTGTTCTGCGGCAGGTCCTCCGGCGCGAACTCGGCGCGCAGCTGTTCGCGTGCCGACGCGGGCAACGTCAGCTCGTGGAAGAACGTGGCGTGGTTGAACCACACCGTCTCGCCGGTCTTCGGGTGGCGCATCAGCGCCGCGCCCACCTGCCGGGTGCGCAGGCCGCCGTCCGCCTTCCATTCGGGCTGGATGCCCACGGTGGCGCAGTACGCCTCGACGGCCGCGCGTTCGGTGGTCTGGAACACGGTCTGCCACGGCAGCCCGAAACCTTCGCCGTAGTTGCGCACGTACATGATGCGGCGCCGGGCAAAGGCGTCCCGCACGTCAGCCCGCAGGCCGGCGAGCACCGTGCGGGTGCTGCCGATGGGGGTTTCGCCGCCAGTCAGCGACGGCAGGTCGCAGTACAGGAAGAGGTGCAGCGGGAACACCGGGGAGTACGAGTGTTCGTTGTGCGGGAAGATGCTTTCCTGCGCCGGGTAGTCGGTCGACGTGTAGACGTTGAGGTCCTTGTGGATCTGCGTGCGCGGCGATGCACGGAACTTGTATTCGAGCGCGCCACCGGACACCGCGTCGATGCAGTCGTTGAAGTCCTGCGCGCTCGCGACCGCGAAGCCGCGGAACAGAATCGCCCCGGTGTCGAGCAGGCGCTGGTGGATGTCCGCCGAGTTGGCCTCCGCCCACGCGGGCAGGCTCACCCCGGGCACCGCCGGCTCGCACAGCGTGGGGAAGTCCCCCTGCTCAAACAGGCGGCTCCAGCGCACCAGCGCCGAGGCCGGCTCCGCAATGGCGCGGCGGCGCGCACCGCCCAACACCGGTCGTCCCGAGTTCGTATTCATGGCTGACACTCCAAAGGGTCTGATCTGTTCACGAAGAGGCGGATGCCGCACGGGGTTTGAGGCCCGTGCGGCGTTCGGCGAGGCGCTGGGCGCGCTCGCGCTCGCTGCGCGATTGCGCGGCGCGGCGCAACGACTGCAGCGTCGTGCGCAAGGTGGTGAGGGACACCGCGGGATCGGCCACCACGGCGGCCAAGGCCGCCAGCAGTTCCTCCCGCACGGCCTCGAGCGTCGCGTCCGCGTACAGCTCGCGGTCGTACTTGACCTCCACCCGGATGTCGTCTGCCGACGCGAGGAAACTCACGATGAGGTCGAGCTCCGCTTCGCCACAGGGCAGCGGGTACGGCGCCACCGCGAGGCCGGGCAGCGTGAACGACACGAGGTTGTCGTCCTGGTAGATGACTTTCACGCGGAACAGCGGCGCGCGGCCGCCACGCGGACCGGCACGCAGGGCCTCCACGAGGCGGTCGAACGGCAGGTCCTGGTGATCGGTGGCGTCGAGCACGGTGCGCTGCAACTGCGCCAGCAGCGCCCCCATCGACCCGGGTGTCGCGCAGTCGATCGGCAGCGCCACCTGGTTCACGAAGAAGCCCACGAGCGATTCCGTCTCCGGCCGGTTGCGGTTGGCCATGTCGGTCCCCAGGTGGAACACCTGCTGGCCAGACCGCTCCGACAGCACCATCGACAACGCCGCGAGCAACACCATGAACGGCGTGGCCGCGGCCTGCCGCGCACACGCCCGGACACCGGCCGTGCGTTCCGCACCGAGGGAAAAGGCCAGCAGGCCGCCGGGGTACGTGCGGGCGGCCGGTGCCGGCAGGTCCGCGGGCAGCACGAGCGGCGCCACGCCATCGAGCCGGCCTTTCCAATAGGCCGACTGGCGCTGCATCTCGCCCGCCTCCAGCCAGCAACGCTGGGCCACGGCGAAATCGGCGTACTGGTACCGCGGCGGCGGCAGCGGTTCCGCGCCGCCGTAGGTGCGCACGAACTCGTCCATCATCACCGCGATGGACCAACCGTCGGTGACGAGGTGGTGCATCACGAGCAGCAGCACGTGGTGGCCGGGGGCGAGGCGAATCACTTCGGGCCGCAACAGCGGGCCCTGGCCCAGGTCGAACGGCTCGCGCGAGCGCCGTGCCACGTGGGCCTCCACCTCGGATGGCGTCCCGGCCAGGTCCACCACGGTGACCGGGATCCCCGTGTCGGCGCGCACCACCTGGGTGGCCTGCCCGTCGTGGTCCTCGAACACGGTGCGCAGCACCGCATGGCGAGCCACCAGCTGCGCGAACGCACGGCGCACCCCGTCCAGGTCCAGTGCACCGCGCAGGTGGAACGCGGCCGTGATGCTGAACGCCGCGCTGTGCGGCTCCAGCTGCCACAGGAACCACAGGCGCTGCTGCGCATAGGACAGCGGCACGTGGCCGGACACCCCCGGCTCGATCGTGAAACCAGTCGAAGGCGTTGCCTGCTGCTTCCTTGCGGCAAGCACACGCGCAAACGCCGCGGGGGTGGGTGCGTCGAACACGGCCTTGACCGACAGGTCGGCGCCGAACCGGCTCCGCACGCGCGAGATGACCTGGATCGCCAGCAGCGAGTCTCCGCCCATCTCGAACAGGTCGTCGGCCGAACCGATGGGCGCCAGGCCCAGCAGGTCGCTCCACACCTCGGCCAACGCCAACTCCACCTCGCCCTCGGGTTCGACGAACGTGCCGGCGAACTGCGCCGGGCGCGGGTGTTTGTCACCCCGGCGGGCCGGCACGAGGCCCGCCTGCGCGAGGTCCAGGCGGCCCGTGCGCAGCGCCAGCAAGGTGGTGCAGACCACCGTCTCCGGCACCGCCGGCCCCATCACGATGCGGTCGTAGGCGAGCACGCCCGATGCGGGATCGATCCCCACGCCATCGGGCATCTGCAGCCCGCGGGCCATGCCCACGTCGCGCCAGCCGTCCCAGGCGATCGAGAAGACCGGCACCGGCGACGAGCGCCGGGCCGCCGCCGCCACCGCATCGAGGCAGGCGTTGGCCGCGGCGTACGCAGCCTTGCCCGGCCCGCCGGCCACCGCCGCGAGCGACGAGCACAGCACCACGTGGTCGAGCGGTTCGCCGGCCAGCGCGTCGAGCAGCACGCGGGTGCCTTCGACCTTCGGGCGCAGCACCGCGGCAGCCAGGTCCGCGGTGAGGTCGCCGAGCATCGCCCCGCCCTCCACCCCCGCGGCATGGATCACCGCATGGATGCGGCCAAAGCGAACCCGGGCACGGGCCACCGCGGCATGCACCGCCTCGGCATCGGCAACATCCGCATCCACGGCCAGCACCTCGGCACCGAGCGACCGCAGTGCCTGCAGGCGTGTGTCATCGTCGGCCACCGGCGTGCGGCCGAGCAACACGAGGCGCACCGGGCCGCGGCGGGCCAGGTGTTCGGCCAGCGTCAGGCCCACCCCGCCCAGGCCACCGGTGACCAGCACCACGGCGTTGTCGCGCCAGTGACCGGCCGGCGGTGCCGTGCGTTGCACGGCCTCGTGCGTGCGCACCCAGCGATGGCCGGCGCGGCAGGCCGTGAACGTGGCCTCGTCGCCCGACGCCAGCGCCGCGAGCACCGCGGTGGCCGCCGGCGCATCGGGCCGCCGGCCCACGTCGACCAGCCGGCACACCACGTGAGGCAGCTCCTGCGACATCACGAGGCATGGGCCCCGCAGCAGGGCCTTGTCGGTGACGAGGGGTTCGTCGCCCAGCACGTCCTCGAGGCCGTCGGTCACGACGGCGATGGCCACCCGGCCCGCATTCTCCAAGGCCTGCCCCAGCGCAACGAGGCTGAGGAACCCGCGCGACCGCACGTCGTCGTCGTGGCCCAGCGTCCACAGGTGGACGATGCGCGTGACGGTGCCGTGGTCGGCTGCCACGTCTTGCAGCAGTTTCACATGGTCGCCACGGTGGGCGGGCCGCAGCACGTGGTGCCCGGCATCGACCCGCCGGTGCGCAGCCCCTGCCGTGACACGCACCACCGGCGCCCCCGCGGCCGCGGCCAGCGCGTCGGCGAAGGCCGCGTCGCCACCGAGGATCAGCAGGCAGCCGCCGCCCGGGGGGGCCACCAGGGCCGACAGCGGTTCGGCCCGTTTCCACACCGGCACGTGGAACCAGTCGTCCAGGGGACGCCCCAGCGCGGGCGCCGCGGGTGCGGCCGCGTCGACCCAGTAGGACTCACGCTCGAACGGGTACGTGGGCAACGGCACGCGCCGCCCGGAGCCGAACACCGCCGGGTCCACGGCCACGCCAGCCGCCCAGAGTGCCGCGGTGCACCGGTCGGGTTGACCGTCGCTTGCGCCGGCGCGGCCAGGATGGGCCAGCGTCGACAACACCGGGCGCACCGCCCCTGCGGAGGGATGCTGCCGCGCCAGGCTGCGCAGGGTTTCGCCCGGCCCCACCTCGAGCGCGATCCGGTCGGGTTTCTCGAGCAGCGTGGCCACCCCGTCGGCGAACCGGACCGTGCCGCGCAGGTGCCGCACCCAGTACCCGGGGTCACGGGCCTCGTCCGCCTGGATCCAGCGGCCGGTCACGTTGGAGACGAACGGGATGCGCGGCGCGTTCAGGGTGACACGCCGCACTTCCTCGGCGAAGGCCGGCAGCAGCGGATCGAGCAGGGCCGAATGGAATCCGTGCGACGCCTCGAGCCGGCGGGCGACTGCCCCCGCGGCGGACAGGTCACGCTCGGCCGCCGCGATGGCCGCCACGGACCCCGACAGCACACACTGCCGCGCCGCGTTGACGGCGGCCAGGTCACAGCCTGCCGCGAGCCACGGCTGGATCTCGGCCTCGGGCAGCGCCACCGACAGCATCGCGCCCGGCGCAGACGCCTGCATCAACCGGCCGCGCACCGCCACGAGCGACAACGCGTCGTCCAGTGAAAACACCCCCGCCACGCACGCGGCGACGTACTCGCCGATGCTGTGGCCCAGCATCGCGTCGGGCGACACCCCCCGCGCCATCCACCACCGCGCCAGCGCGTATTCGATCGTGAACAGGGCGGGCTGGGTGACCGCGGTCTGGGCCAGCCGTGCGGCCGCGGCCGCCTCGCCGCCCGGGGCCGGGTAGATCAAGTCCCGCAGGTCCACGCCGATCCGGCTGGCGAGCGCCACGCTGCATTCATCGACCGGCGCGCGGAAGGCTGGCGCCCGCTCGTACAACGCACGCGCCATGTTCACGTGCTGGGCCCCCTGGCCCGGGAACAGGAAGGCGGTGGTGGGTGCATCCGACAGCACGCGGCCCGACACGAAGGCCTGGGGGGCCTGCCCGCGCAGCGCGGCGGCGGCGGATGCCGGGTCGCGCGCGATGACCACTGCGCGGTGCGCGAAGGGACGTCGTCCCGTTGACAGCGTGTGGCTCACGTCGGACAAGGGGACGGCCGGCTGCGACACGAGGTGGTCCGCGAGCCGCGTGGCCTGCGCATCGAGCGCGGTGGCCGTTCGCGCCGACAACGGCAGCAGCACCGCGGCAGAGTCGTTCCCCATCGGGACCGTGGCCGGCGCGGGCGCCTCCTGGAGCACCACGTGCACGTTCGTGCCCCCCATGCCGAAGGAACTCACGCCCGCACGGCGCGGTGAGGTGCCTGCCGGCCAGACGCGGGCCACGGTGTTGACACGGAACGGGCTGTTCGCGAAATCGATGCGCGGGTTGGGTTCCGAGAAATGCAGGCTGGGCGGCAGCGTGCGGTGGCGCAACGCCATCACCGTCTTGATCAGGCCCGCGATGCCGGCAGCCGCATCGAGGTGGCCGATGTTGGTTTTCACCGAGCCGATCGCGCACGTGCCCTCCACGGCACCGAAGGCCTGGGCGAGCGCCGCGATCTCGATGGGGTCGCCCAGCGTGGTCCCGGTGCCATGGGCCTCCACGTACCCGATGGAGGCGGGGTCGATGCCCGCGATGGTGTGGGCCGCACGCACCACGTCCGCCTGGCCGGCGACGCTGGGCGCCGTGTAGCCCACCTTGTCCGCGCCGTCGTTGTTGGCCGCCGTGACCAGGATCACCGCGTGCACGGTGTCGCCGTCGCGCAGGGCCTCGT
Organism: Rhizobacter sp. Root1221; assembly: GCF_001425785.1. Lineage (GTDB taxonomy): Bacteria > Pseudomonadota > Gammaproteobacteria > Burkholderiales > Burkholderiaceae_C > Rhizobacter. The sequence continues at coordinate 9,921 of NZ_LMDI01000019.1, forward strand.
CGAGCCGCTTGAGCACCACCACGCCGGCGCCACTGCCGAGCACGGTGCCGTCGGCCCGCGCATCGAAGGCCCGGCAGTGTCCGTCGGATGACAGGATCGCACCGGGCTGGTGGCGGTACCCGCCGTCTTGCAGCAGGTTCAGCCACACACCGCCGGCCAGGGCCATGTCGCACTCATGGCTCAGCAGCGCCTGGCATGCGGTGTGGACGGCGGTGAGGGAGGTCGAGCATGCCGTCTGCACCGTGACGGCGGGGCCGCGCAGGTCCAGCTTGTAGGCCACCCGCGTGCACAGCGCATCCGCCGCATTGCCGTTCATCAGGCCGATCAGTTCGGCGATGCCTCCGGCAGCGCCCACCCGCGGCAGCAGGTGCCGCAGCAGGTACAGGTTGGCCCCGGCACCGGCATACACCCCGACGGCGCCCGGCACCCGGCCGCTGTCGTAGCCCGCGTGTTCCATCGCCTCCCACGCGCATTCGAGGAAGTGGCGCTGCTGTGGATCGAGCTGCTCGGCCTCGCGGGGGGTGTAGCCGAAGAAGCCCGCGTCGAACCGGCCGAAGCCGTCGAACCGCACCCCGGCCTTCACGTAGGCCGGATCAGCCAGCGTCGCGGCATCGATGCCACGCGCGCGCAGGGTGTCGTCGGTGAAGCGGTCCACCGACTCGACACCGTCGCGGATGTTGCGCCAGAACGTGTCCACGTCGGGTGCGTCCGGGAAGCGGCCGGCCAGGCCCACCACGGCGATCTCGATGCCGGTCGCCGCGTCGTCGTTGTTGTCCGGTGTCATGCCCGGGTCCTTTCCGTGGCGAGCCGGCGGCGGCGCAGGGCGTCGCGCTGGCGTTCGGCGCGGCCATCGGCAGGCACCACCGCCGCCGGCCCGTTGCCGATGTGGCGCGCGAGTGCGCCTACTGTCGGGTGCTGGAAGAGATCGACCACCGGCAGCACCACCCCGAGCCGCTCCTTGAGCAGCCCGTGCACACGGATCAGCAGCAGCGAATGCCCGCCCAGGTCGAAGAAGTTGTCGGTCTGCCCCACCCGGTCACGCTGCAGCACCTCGGCCCACAACGCGGCGATGCCTTCGGCCAGCGCCCCCTGCGGAGCGACGTAGGCTGGCGCCGACGTGGCGCCCGGGTCCGGCAGCGCCTTGCGGTCGACCTTGCCGTTGGTGTTGAGCGGCAGCCGGTCGAGGCGGACGAACACGGACGGCACCATGTAGTCGGGCAACGACAGGCCGAGCTGTGTCTTGAGACGCGCCGCCTCGCTGTCGGGGCCCTCGTCCGCACCCACGTAGGCCACGAGCCGGGTGCCATCCGGTGCCACGACCACGGCCTCGCGCACGCCGGGCAGCGCCAGCAGCGCGGCCTCGACCTCGCCGAGTTCGATGCGGAAGCCCCGCACCTTCACCTGGTGGTCGATGCGCCCGAGGTACTCGACCTGGCCATCCGCACGCCAGCGCACGAGGTCCCCGGTGCGGTAGAGGCGCTCACCGGCGCGCCCTGCCGGATCGGCCACGAAACGCTCGGCCGTCAATGCGGGCCTGTTCCAGTAGCCCCGGGCCAGGCCCATGCCGCCCAGCAGCAGTTCGCCGGCCACACCGCGTGGCGCGGCATTGAAGTCGGCGTCCAGCACCCGCGCCTGCAGGCCGGCGATCGGGCGCCCGATGGGCACGGTGGACGCGCCATCGGTGCGGCAATCCCAGAACGTGGCCTCGATCGAGGCTTCGGTGGGCCCGTACAGGTTCAGCAGCGTGGCCTGCGGGAACATCGCGAGCGTCCGGTCCTGCAACTCGGCCGACAGGGCCTCGCCGCTGCAGACGATGCGCCGCACGCGCTGGCACACCGCGGCCCCGGGGTGGGACACGAACGCCTGCAGCATCGAGGGCACGAAGTGCACCGTGCTCACCGCGTGGTGCTCGATCAGGTCCACGAGCCGTGCCGGATCCCGGTGGTCCCCGGGGGCCGCGAGCACCAGCCGCGCACCCACCGTCAGCGGCCAGAAGAACTCCCAGAAAGAGATGTCGAACCCGAACGGCGTCTTCTGCAACACCGTGTCGGCGCCGTCGAGCGGCTGGTGCCGCTGCCCCCACGCGAGGCGGTTGCACAGCCCGCGGTGGCGATTGGCCGCGCCCTTCGGACGCCCGGTCGAGCCCGACGTGTAGATCACGTACACGAGGTTCTCGCCATGGACCGGCACCCATGGCGCGTGCGCCGGCCCCGTGAACAGGTCGAGCGCATCCACGTCGAGCACTGCCACGCGGTGGGCAGGCCGCGGCAGGTGGCGCTGTGTCAGCAGCAGCGGCACGGCGCTGTCGTCGAGCATGTAGGCGATGCGGTCGGCGGGATGTTCCGGATCGATCGGCACGTAGGCGCCCCCCGCCTTCATCACGGCGAGCAAGGCCACCACCATCTCGATCGAGCGGGTCATCGCGACACCCACGCGTGTCTCGGGCGAGACCCCCCGGCCGACCAGCAGGTGGGCCAGCCGGTTGGCGCGGGCGTCCAGTTCGGCGTAGGTCAGCCCGGTCTCGCCGAAGGCCACGGCCGGGGCCGACGGTGAGCGCGCCACCTGGGCCTCGAACAACGCATGCACGGTGCCCGCCGGCGCGGGGGCCTCGGCGTTCGTGTCCCATGCCGACAGCACGGCCTGTTCGGCCGGCGACAGCAGCGCCACGTCCCCCACGGCCTGCTGCGGCTGTGCCTCGAAGGCCTGCAACATCGTGTCGAAGTGGCCGGCCAGCTGGGCGATGGTGGCCGGCTCGAACAGTTCCCGCGCATGCACCAGCCGCACGACCACGGCGCCGCCTGCCCGCTCGCGCACCTCGACCGTCAACTCGAACTGTGCCGCCTGGCCATCCAGTGCCTCGCTTTGCACGGCCAGCCCCGTGGCCGCCTCGAAGGCGCGGAAATCTTCGTGCAGGTGGTTGAACAGCACCTGGAACAGCGGCGAGTGGGCCAGGCTGCGTTCGGGTTGCAGGGCCTCCACCAGCTGTTCGAACGGCAGGTCGGGGTTCGCCTGGGCATCGAGCGCGGCCAACCGGGTGCGTGCCAACACGTCGGCGAGCCGGCTGCGGCCCGTCACGTGGTTGCGATGCACCTGCGTGTTGACGAAAAAGCCCACCACCTCCGCCAGGCCGGCATGGTGGCGGTTCGCCACCGGCACGCCCACGCGGATGTCCTCCTGGCCCGTGTAGCGGTGCAGCACCGCTTGCAACGCAGCCAGCAGCACCATGAACAGCGTGCTCCCCTGGTCCTCGGCCAGCCGGCGCAAGCCCGCCACCCGCTCCGGCGCCAACGCAAAGGCGAACGTGCGCGCCGTGTACCGCGCCACCGCCGGCCGCGGCAGATCGGCCGGCAGCGCGAGCACCGGCTGATCGCCGCCGAGCTGCGCCTGCCAGTACGCCAGTTGCCGCGTGCGCACGCCGCCATCGAGCCAGGCCCGGTGCGACGCGGCGTAGTCGGCATACTGGACCGGCAGGGCCGGCCGCGCACCCGGTGCGCCCAGTTCGTCGAGCACGACCTGCATCGACACCGCATCGGCCACGATGTGATGCATCACCAGCACGAACCGGTGCACGTCGGCCGCGCAACGCAACAACGCGGCCCGCACCAGCGGCCCCTCGGCCAGGTCGAACGCGGTGTGGTTCAGGCAGTGCGCCGCGGCCGTGGCCCGGGCGTCACGTTCCGCCGCCGTGAGGTCACTCAGATCGGTGAACGCCAGGGGCACCCGCGCCACCGGCATCACCACCTGTTCGCCCGCGCCATCGGGCCCCGCTCGGAAGACAGTTCGCAAGGCTTCATGCCGCGCCACCACGGCATCGAAGGCGCGCTGCCAGGCAGCCGGATCGAGCGGGCCGGTGAGCGTGAACTGCGCCGCCACGTGGTAGGCCGTGCCGGTGGGCTCGAGGTGCCACAGGAACCACTGCCGCTGCTGGGCATGTGACAGCGGCAGCGAGGTGCCCCGCGGCACCGGCACGAGGGCGGAGCCCGGCGATGGTGACGGATCGGCCAGCCGGCGCCGCACTTCGGCGGCACACGCCGCGAGGCGCGGGTGCTCGAACAACGCCCGCACCGGGAAGTCGATGTGCCAGCGTTCGGCGACCCGCGCCGCCACCTCGGCGGCCGTCAGCGAGTTGCCGCCGTGCGTGAAGAAGTGGGCGGCCCGGTGGGGCAACGGCCCCCGCAGGACGTCCTGCCACAGGTGGGCCAGCGTCTGTTCGAGTGCGTCTTCGGGCGGGGTGTCGGCGCCCGCGGCCGCGCCCTCCCCGCGCACGAACGCGCCGTGCTCGAAGATCGCGTAGGCCTCCGGCGCGCGCTGGCGCCAGAGTTCGCGGCAGGCACCGCGCTGCAGCTTGCCACTCGTGGTCTTGGGCATGCCACCCGGGTTCAGCAACACGACCACCGACAGCGGCTCGCCACAGTATTCGCTCACGGCCGTGCCGAGGGCTTCCACCAGCACGTCCGGCCGCAGCAGCTTCTGCATGCTGCGCGACACCTCCGCCGCAAGCCCGATGCCCTCGCCGTGCGGCCCCGTGACCGCAAAGGCCGCCACACGTCCGGCACGCACCGCATCCACCTCGGCCTCGACCTGCCGCTCGATGTCTTGCGGGTAGAGGTTGTGGCCCCGCACGATGATCAGGTCCTTCAGGCGGCCCGCGATGAACAGGTGGCCGCCGTCGACGCGGCCCAGGTCACCCGTGCGCAACCACGTGTGCCCGCCGTCCTCCACGAACGTGGCCTGGGTCTCCGCGTGCTTCTGCCAATACCCCCGCGCGATGCTGGGCCCCGTGACACGCACCTCCCCCAGTTCCCCCGGCGCGACAGGCGCCTGCGTCTGCGGGTCCACGATCTCGACCCGGTGACCGGACGCCGTGGCGCCGCAGCCAGCCAACGGCTCGTTGCCGTCGAAGCGGCCGGTGGCGAGGCCCGCCCCGCGGCCCGGCCCGGTCACGAACAACGTGGCCTCGGCCAGCCCGTAGCAGGGGAACAGCGCCTGCGGGCGAAAACCCGCGGGCGCGCAGTGCGCGGCGAACGCCTCCAGCGTGGCGGGGCGCACGGGCTCCGCGCCGGAAAAGGCGACGGCCCAGCAAGACAGGTCGAGCCCGGCCAGTTGCTGCGGCGTGACCCGTTCGACACACAGGCGGTAGGCGAAGTCGGGGCCTCCGCTCAGGGTGCCGCGGTACCGCGAGATCGCCTGCAGCCAGCGGACAGGGCGTTCGAGGAAATGGCGCGGCGACATCAGCACCACCGGGATGCCCGCATGGAACGGCTGCAGCAGCCCGCCGATCAGCCCCATGTCGTGGTGCAGCGGCAGCCACGACACCATCACGTCGTCGTGGGTGACCGACATGCCTTCGCTGATCGCCCGCGAGTTGGCCACGAGGTTGCCGTGGGTCACCATCACCCCCTTCGGCGCGGCAGTGGAACCCGAGGTGTACTGCAGGAACGCCACCTCGCCCGCGGACGGCGTGCGCTGCGCCCAGCGGTCGGCGCCGTCGTCGCCCAGCGGATCCACCAGCAGGAGTGGCGCGCTCGCTGCCAGCACCTCCACCAACGGCTGGAGCGATGTGGTGGTCAGTACCACGCTGGCGTGCGCGTCGGCTGCGATGCCCACGAGGCGTGCCACGTGCTGGCGCCGCACGGACTCGGGCGGTGCCACCGGCACCGCGATCAGCCCCGCATACAGGCACGCGAAAAACGCGGCGGCAAAGTGTTCATCGTTGTCGAAGACGAGCAGCGCGCGATCACCCGCCGCGAACGAGGCCTGCAGCCGCGCGGCGAGCGCGCGCGCACGTGCGTCGAGCGCCGCGTAGGTGACGACCACGTCGGTGTCACCCCGCACCCCGATGATCGCCCGGTCGGCGGGCCGGGTGTCGGCCAGCGCACGGAGTTGCTGGACCAAGTCGAGCGGTCGCGCGGGAATCATGTCGGCTCTCCAGTCACCGCGGCCAGGCGCCGCGCCAGGGTGGCGAGCACCGCCCCCTCGTGTTCACGAATGAAAAAGTGCCCGCCGTCGAACCAGTCGACGGTGAACGAGCCGGCGGTCTCGCCGGCCCAGGCCTCGATGCGCGGAACTGCGATGTCGTCTTGGCGTCCGGCCAGCACGTGCAGCGGCATCGGCAGCGGCGCATCGCCGAGCGGGAGAAAGCTTTCGCACACGCGGTAGTCGGCACCGAGCACGGCGAGCGTGATGTGCATCAGGTCAGCGCTCGCGAACACCTCGTCGGGCGTGCCCCCCTGCTTGCGCAGGTCCGCGATCAGGCCCGCGTGGTCGCCCTTGGCGGCATACCGCCGTGCCGGGTCGCGGTGCGTGGGCGCAGGGCTGCCCGACGCCACGATGGCGCGCGGCATCGGCCGCCCCGATGCGCGTAGCTTCTGCGCCATGCCGTGCGCGAGCAGCGCCCCCATGCTGTGCCCGAACAGCGCGAACCGCCCACGCATCGCCGGCGCCTGCTCGGTGCACAAGCGCAGCGTCAGGGCCTCGAAGTCCTCGACGAAAGGCTCGGCCAGGCGGGCGCCGCGTCCGGGCAATTCCACTGGCACGACCTCGATCCACCGGGGCAGCTGGCGCCGCCAGCGGAGGTACATGGTCGCGCTGGCACCGGCGCACGGCAGGCACAGCAGCGAGAGGGGCTCGTGCATGCGCTCAACCGGTGGTGCGGCCGGTGGCGACGGGTTCACCCGTGCGCCCGCTCTCCTGTTGGGCCATCCAGTCGCGCAGCGACTTCGGGCGCATGTCGGTCCAGACCTTCTCGACATGGTCGAGCACGGTCTTCTTGTCGCCTTGCACGCCTGCGACGGCGGTCCATCCGGCCGGCACGGCCTTCCATTGGGGCCAGATGGAATACTGCTCTTCGTGGTTGACGAGCAGGATGAAAGTTTCGTCCTCGCGATCGAAGCAGCTTGTAGACATGGATGCGTCCTCCGTGGGTTGAACAGGTTGGACGCCGCGGGCCGAGGGCCGCGCGGCGTGGCTTCTGTTCACCTAGACGGTTCAGGTGCGCATCTGTTCACGCCCGAGGGCGGAACGGGGGCCGGCCTCAGCGCTCGCCGTCGGGCCCACCCAGGTCGTTGGCGGGCGGGACCAGCCCGGCCAGCAGCCACAGGCGGGCAGCCTTGTCGTAGGCCTTGCGGTGGCGAGGATCGGCACGGAGCCAGTCCGACAGTTCGGCGCGTGCGGTCGTGTCGAAGTGCGGGCGGTCGTGCTCGCGCTGGACCCAGGCCCAGGCGGTATCCCAGTGGGGATCGTGCTGATCGTTTGTCATGCGTGCAGATGAAGGCGGTGGGGCACCCGACCACCGGCACCCCCAGGCGACATCATCTCAGGTTTGCACGCACCCGCCTCGCAGGTGCAGCGGGGGGAATCTCAGTCGCCGAGGAGGTGCCTGCACGACTCGACCGCACGCGCCGCATCGGCGATCAGGCCATTGACCTGCCCGAGCGAACAACCCAGCCGCTGCGCAATCTCGCGTTGGGTCAGGCCCTCGAGCCGGTACAGCTCGAACGCGAAGCGGGTCTTGGCGGGCAACCGGTCGAGCGCGCGGTCGATCGCGTCGAGCGCCTGGCGCTCGTGCAGCACCTTGTGCGGCGACGGCGCGCCCGGCACATCCACCATGTCGACGTCGACGTCGAAGTTGCGGTGGTTGCCCTCCACCGTGCGCCGCCGGCAGCAATCGAGCGCGAGGTTGCGCACGACCTGGCAGCAATAGAAGAACGGCTGCCGCACCTCCCGGTCGAAGGCGATGTCGACGATCTTCAGGAACGCGTCCTGCATCACTTCGTCCGTCTGCTCCACGGTGCGGACGATGCTCTGGGCGATGCGCCGCAGCTGAGGGCGGTTGGACACGAAAACTTCGCTGAGCGGGCGCTCGAGGATGCTGGATGACATGACGCTCCCATGCTGGGTGAGCCCAGGCGTATTGAGAATTATTCGCAATGGTGCCACAGGGATGTGTCAGGACGCCAGGACTATCTCGCGGGTAGGCCCTTTCGCGCGCACGTCATCGAGGGAATGTTAAGCCGCCCACGCCTCGACAACCCCGAAGGTCTTGGAGGACACTGCGAGCCCCTGCCGTCGATCCCGATCCGCCCGCCCATGAAACTCGCCACCTGGAACGTCAACTCCCTCGCCGTGCGCCTGCCCCAGGTGCTCGACTGGTTGGGCACGCATCGTCCCGACGCGCTGTGCATCCAGGAAACCAAGCTCACCGACGACAAGTTCCCGGCAGCAGACTTCGAGGCGGCCGGGTACCACGCGCAGTGGTTCGGGCAGAAGACGTACAACGGCGTGGCCATCCTCACGCGCGGCCCCGTCACGGACGTCGTGCGAAACATCCCCGGGCACGACGACCCGCAGGCCCGCGTGATCGCGGCCACGGTGGACGGCGTCCGCGTGGTCGGGGCCTACTTTCCGAACGGCCAGGCCCCCGGCAGCGAGAAGTTTGCGTACAAGATGGCGTGGCTGGACGCGCTGAAGCGCTGGATCGGCGAGGAGCTGGCGGCCAACCCGAAGCTCGTGCTGCTCGGCGACTACAACATCGCCCCTGAAGACCGCGACGTGCATGACCCGGTGCTGTGGGCCGGCCAGATCCACTGCACGCCCGAGGAACGCGCGCATTTCGCGGGCCTCGTGGGCCTCGGCCTGCACGACGCCTTTCGCCTGTTCGACGACCAGCCGCCCAAGCCCTGGACGTGGTGGGACTACCGCAACCTCGCGTTCCGCAAGAACCAGGGCCTGCGCATCGACCACATCCTGATCAGCGAGGCGCTGCGTGGCCACGTGCGCACGTGCACGATCGACAAGCTGCCGCGCAAGAACGAGCGGCCCAGCGACCACGCGCCGGTGGTCGCCGAGTTGTCGTTCGACTAGCTAGGGCAGATCACCCACCGGCCGCCCCAGCCACCGCACCGCCATCTTGTCCAAGTCACCGTTCTTGCGGGCGTCGGCGATGATGCCGTTGATCGCCTGCCGCAGCTTGTCTTCCCCTTTGGCGACCCCGATGTAGTTGGGGCGCTCTTTCAGCAGCAGCTTGAACTCGGTGCTCACCATGGGGTGTAGCTGCATGATGTAACCCGCCACGATGGCATTCGCCGCGATCAGATCCACCTGGCCCTTGACATACGCGGACCTGGCTTTAAGGGTGATTTCGTAGCTACGGATGTCCGCTCCCTGGGGGGCCAGCTTGCGCAACTCGACATCCTCCACCGACCCTTTGGTAACGGCAATGGTCTTGCCCGCCAAGTCCTCGAAGCCTTTGACCTGGCTGGTCCTGGCGCCATATACCGCCTCGAAGAATGGCGAATAGGCTGCGGCGAAATCAATCCGCTTCTCGTTCTCGGGCGTCTTGTCCAGGGCGGCGACGACCATATCGACCCTTTTTGACTCCAGGAAGGGAATTCGGTTGACACCGATCACTGCCACCAGGCGAACCGCTACCCCCAGCTTGGCGCCAATGTAGTTGGCCACGTCCACATCCAGGCCCTGTGTGTGGAAGTCATTGTCCATGGCGCCATACGGCGGGATGTCCTGCGGTACCGCAATGGTGACCTTTTTGTTCTCCAGTATCGTGTCCAACGCGTTTTGTGCCTGGGCCGTGGCGCCCAGCAGCAGCAGCAGCAGCAACACGGTCCCACAACCCAGCAAACGGCCACTTTTGCAGATGTTCATCGTGGGCTTCAAGTAGCAGGCCCTAGTCCTCCAGGCCCAGCTCCTGGATCTTGCGCGTGATGGTGTTGCGCCCGATGCCGAGCTTCTGCGCGGCCTCGATGCGCCGGCCCCGGGTGATCTCGAGGGCGGTGTGGATCAGCTGCGCCTCGAACTTGCGGGTGAGCGTGTCCCACACTTCCGGCATGCCGGCCTGCAGCATCGTGCGCGATTCGCGCTCGAGGTCGGCGAGCCAGTGCGTGGGCACCGACGAGCCAGCCGACATCGCGGGCGACGCCGACACGGCATCGATGTTCGACGGGTAGACCACGGCCGGCGGCACCCACGGCGCGGGCGCAGCCGGGCCGAGCCCGGCATGGTCCCCATGGACGCCCTCCAATCCGGGCGGCACCGGCGCCGCGGGCACGGGCACGTGGCGCGACTCGGGGCTGCCTTCGCCGCCCATCAGTTCGGGCGGCAGGTCCTTCGGCTCCACCACCTGGGCCGGGGCCATCACGGTCAGCCAGTGGCAGATGTTCTCGAGCTGGCGCACGTTGCCGGGGAAGTCGAACTGCATCAACCGCGACAGCGCCGAGTCGGTGATGCGCTTGGCTTCGACACCCAGCTCCTTCGCGCTCTTTTGCAGGAAGAAGCGGGTCAGCGCGGGCACGTCCTCGCGGCGTTCGCGCAGCGCCGGCAGGCGCAGGCGGATCACGTTCAGGCGGTGGAACAAGTCTTCGCGGAACGCGCCGAGCTTGACCCGCTCCTCGAGGTTCTGATGGGTGGCGGCGATCACGCGCACGTTGCTGCGCAGCGGGTTGTGCCCGCCCACGCGGTAGAACTGGCCGTCGCTCAGCACCCGCAGCAGGCGGGTCTGGAGGTCGAACGGCATGTCGCCGATTTCATCGAGGAACAGCGTGCCCCCGTCGGCCTGTTCGAAACGGCCGCGCCGCGTGGTCTGGGCACCGGTGAAGGCGCCGCGCTCGTGGCCGAAGAGTTCGGATTCGAGCAGGTCTTTCGGGATGGCCGCGGTGTTGATGGCCACGAACGGGCCGGCTGCGCGCGGGCTGTGCTTGTGCAGCGCGTGGGCGACGAGTTCCTTGCCGGAGCCCGACTCGCCGGTGATCAGCACGGTGACGATGCTCTGGCTCAGCCGGCCGATGGCGCGGAACACGTCCTGCATCGCCGGCGCCTGGCCCAGCATCTCGGGCATCTGCGCCATGCGTTCATCGCGCACTTCCTCGCGGACGCTTTCATCGAGCGCGCGGCGGATCAACTCGACCGCCTTCGGCACGTCGAACGGTTTGGGGAGGTATTCGAATGCGCCGCCCTGGAAGGCGCTCACCGCGCTGTCGAGGTCGGAGTACGCGGTCATGATGATGACCGGCAGGCCAGGATGGCGTTCCTTGACCTTGGTCAGCAACTCGATGCCCGAGCCGCCCGGCATGCGGATGTCGGAGACCAGTACCTGCGGCGCTTCGTCTTCCAGGGCGAGGAGCACGTCGCGGGTGTTGGTGAAACTGCGAACCGCCAGTTCCTCGCGGGCCAGTGCCTTCTCCAACACGAAGCGGATGGATTGGTCGTCGTCAACGATCCAGATGGGTTTCATGCCGTGCCTGTGGTTGTGCTTCCGCCGACACGAGCCGGGTGCTCAAGGCAGCGGAATCACGATCTTGAAAATAGTCTGGCCCGGTTGGCTTTCACATTCGATCATGCCCTGGTGTTGTTGCACGAACGTCTGCGCCAACGTGAGCCCCAAGCCCGACCCGCCATCGCGCCCCGACACCAGCGGGTAGAAAATGCGATCCCGAATCGACTCGGGGATTCCCGGGCCGTTGTCCTCGATATGCAATTCCAATGCCAGTCGATAGCGTTGTTTGCCGAGGGTGACCTGCCGGGCGATGCGCGTGCGCAGCGTGATGCTGCCGTCGCCCCGGGCAATGCGCTCCACCAGCGCCTGGGCGGCGTTGTGGGCGATGTTGAGCACGGCCTGGATGAGTTGCTCGCGGTCCCCGCGGAAGTCGGGGATGGAGATGTCGTAGTCGCGCTGGACCGTGAGGCCGCGCGGGAACTCGGCGAGGATCAGCGACCGGACGCGCTCGCACACCTCGTGGATGTTGACGTCGCTCACCACGTGGGGCTTGCGGTGCGGGGCGAGCAGGCGGTCAACCAGGGCCTGCAGGCGGTCGGCCTCGTTGATGATGACCTGGGTGTATTCGGTGAGCGCCCGGCTCTCCACTTCCATCTCGAGCAGTTGCGCGGCGCCGCGGATGCCGCCCAGCGGGTTCTTGATCTCGTGGGCGAGGTTGCGGATCAGTTCCTTGTTGGCCTGGGCCTGGTCGAGGGCGCGCTCCTCGCGGTCCTGCCGGGTCTGCTGCTCGATCTCGACCAGCTCGACGATGACCTGGTCGCTCCGGTCCATCTGGTTGACGATGACGTGGACGGGCAACGGCTCTCCGTGCGCGGCCAGGGGCCGGCGCAACTGGCCGTCGAAACGGCTGGTGGCGAAATCGTTGCGGGCCACCGCGGCGACCGTGTCGCGCACGAGCTGGGATTCGACGAACCACTCGAACAGCGACCCCCGCAGCACGTTGCGGCGCGACAGGCCCAGCACATTCTCGAATGACGCATTGGCAAAGAGGCAGCTGCCGTCGTGGCGGACCACGGCCACCATGGTGGCAAGGTGGTCGAACGCCACATAGGTCGCGGCGGCGCTCGCGGCGCCGGCGTTGCGGAGAGACGCGTTCACTGGATCTTGCCGAGTTCGCGTTTCAGCGCCGCCACGTCGCTTTCCTTGCGGGCGAGGCTGGCCTTGAGTTCCGCGGTGCGGTCCAGGTACTTCTGGTAGTTGCGCTCGTCGCCGCGGCGTTCGGGTTCACCGTTGTTGTATTCCTTCTTCAGCGCCGCCAGCGCCTCTTCTTCCTTGCGCAGCTCCTGCTCGAGGATGCGCCGGGCGTCGTTGTCGCGCAGGCGCTGGTCGTTCGGGTCGATGCGGGCGTCGGGGCGCGCAGGCTGGCCGGCGGCCGGGGCACCCGACGACGACCCCGGTGCCGTGCGCTTCGGGGACGCGATCACCGTGATCGGGGCGCCCTCGAGCGTGGTGCACCCCTTTTCCTTGGCTTCCTTGGCCGACAGGGCGTCGGTGTAAAGCACGGGCTTGCCCGGGCACCGGTAGACGGGTTTGGAGGAATCGGTCTGGGCAACCGCCCCCCCTCCGGCCATCGCCAGCGCCAGCAATACAACGGCCTTGCCGCCAACACGACTCATGCACTTCACCTTTGTTGCACTCCAACCCCGACCCGGGAACCGCCCCATTGTGGCCGAAGGAGCGGCCTCTGGGAGAAGACCGCCCTGCCCTCCGGACGTTCCCGAGAACAAACCCCAACAAAAAAAAGGGACGACTCGCGTCGTCCCTTCGTTTCCTCCCACCCGGCGAGCCGGGTGGATGATCCCCGGGGGGATCAGAGGCTGTAGTACATGTCGAACTCGACCGGGTGGGTCGCCATGCGGAAGCGCGTGACTTCCTGCATCTTCAGGTCGATGTAGGCATCGATGTAGGAGTCGGTGAACACGCCACCCTTCGTCAGGAACGCGCGGTCCTTGTCGAGGTAGTCCAGGGCCTGGTCGAGGCTGTGGCAGACCGTCGGGATCAGCTTGTCTTCTTCCGGCGGCAGGTGGTACAGATCCTTGCTGGCGGCTTCGCCCGGGTGGATCTTGTTCTCGACGCCGTCGAGACCGGCCATCAGCATGGCCGAGAAACCCAGGTACGGGTTCATCAGGGGATCCGGGAAGCGGGCTTCCACGCGGCGGCCCTTCGGGTTCGCCACGTACGGGATGCGGATCGAGGCCGAGCGGTTCTTGGCCGAGTAGGCCAGCTTCACCGGGGCTTCGAAACCAGGCACCAGGCGCTTGTAGCTGTTGGTGCCGGGGTTCGTGATGGCGTTCAGCGCGCGAGCGTGCTTGATGATGCCGCCGATGTAGAACAGCGCGAACTCGGACAGGCCGGCGTAGCCGTCACCGGCGAACAGGTTCTTGCCGTCTTTCCAGACCGACTGGTGGACGTGCATGCCCGAGCCGTTGTCGCCGACGATCGGCTTCGGCATGAACGTGGCGGTCTTGCCGTACGAGTGGGCCACGTTGTGGATCACGTACTTCTGGAGCTGGACCCAGTCGGCGCGCTGCAGGAGCGTGCTGAAACGGGTGCCGATTTCCATCTGGCCGGCGTTGGCCACTTCGTGGTGGTGAACTTCCACCGGGATGCCCAGGGACTCGAGCACCAGGCACATTTCCGAGCGCATGTCTTGCGCGCTGTCGACCGGGGGCACGGGGAAGTAGCCACCCTTGACGGCCGGACGGTGGCCCGAGTTGCCGTGTTCGTATTCCTTGCCCGTGTTCCAGGCGGCTTCTTCGGATTCGATCTTCGAGAAGCAGCCGGACATGTCGTTCGACCAACGCACGTTGTCGAAGACGAAGAATTCGGGTTCCGGGCCGAAGAAGGCGGTGTCGCCGAGGCCCGAGGCCTTCATGTAGGCTTCAGCGCGCTTGGCCAGCGAACGCGGATCGCGTTCGTACGGCTTGCCGTCGCCCGGCTCGATGACGTCACACGTCAGGATCAGGGTGGGTTCTTCGAAGAACGGGTCGATGTTCGCCGTGTTCGGATCAGGCATCAGCTGCATGTCCGAGGCTTCGATGCCCTTCCAGCCCGCGATGGACGAGCCGTCGAAGGCGTGGCCCGACGTGAACTTGTCTTCATCAAAGTGGGACACGGGCACGGTCACGTGCTGCTCTTTGCCGCGGGTGTCGGTGAAACGGAAATCAACGAACTTGATCTCGTTTTCCTTCACCAGATTCATCACGTCGGCGACGGTCTTTGCCATCAGGAACTCCTAGCGAGGCGCTTTTGGGCGGGGTGGATTCGAATGATTCAGAACAGGCGTTCAGCCCCCGACGGACGCTGAAACGCGCACAGGAATGTAGCAGAAAGCATGCCCATTCCGACCAGGCGAGCGCCCCGATCCGCTGCGTTTTCAGCAGTGATCGTGCGGCACAGGGCGAGGTTCGCAGCAGAACCGTCGCAGATGGGTCAGGCGGCCATCCCAGGGCGGCTTGACAGCACCAATATTGTGCAAATGCGCCGCCATCAGCGCACCAATTCAGGGCCCAACTCTGCACCATGAGCGCGCAACCCGTCAAGCAGGTGGCGGTAGGCAGCGGCGACACCGTCGCCAACGCCCTTGACCCCGAGTTCGATGTGGCGCCCCCACTCCGGGTGGTCCACGCTCGGCAGGCTGAACACCTTGATGCCGGTGAACCGGGCCTCGATGTCTTCCATCAGCGGCGTGAGCGCCGCCTCCATGGACCCGAACACGATGACCGACTGCTCGCGCTGCACCTCGCTCCGGTGGAGGTGCGCGAGCCGATGGTCCAGCACCCACTCGATCATGGGCCAGGCCATCACCGGAAAACCGGGCACGAACCACACCGCCCCGTCGCCGGCCTTCACCGAAAAGCCGGCGATGCGGTTGTAGGGGTTGGGAATGATCTCCGCGCCTTCGGGGAACACGCCCATGTTCAGGCGGTGCGCGTTGTCGTCGCGGTCGGGTTCGTACGGAATGCCTTGTTCGGCGGCAACCTCGCGCATGCGCTGCAGGATCAGGTCACGCGCTTCTGGGTGCAGCAGGAGCGGCCGGCCGAGCGCGCGGGCGGCGCTCTGGCGTGTGTGGTCGTCGGGCGTGGCACCGATGCCGCCGCAGCTGAACACCATGTCGCCGTCGCGTTCGGCGGCGGCGAAGGCGTCTTCCAGGTCGGCGGCGATGCGCGCGGGGTCGTCGCCCACGTAGCGCGCCCAGCCGAGCGACAACCCGCGGGCAGCGAGCAACTCGATCACCTTGGGCAGGTGTTTGTCCTGGCGCTTGCCGGAGAGGATTTCGTCGCCGACGATGATCAGGCCGAAGTTCATGGCGTTCTCACGGTTTCACAAAGGGGGAAGAAGGGGCGGCAGCGTACCCTGGTCGGGCGGCTCGAGCGGTTCGGCCCGCAGCACCAGGGTCTGCTCGGCCCGCAGCACCTGCAGCGCCGACAGCGCGTAGTGGGAGAACCACAGCGCCGAGAATGCGAACACGAGGGTGTAGATCCAGATGGCCACGGGGATCAGCACGGGCGCGGCCACGATGAACATCACCCCGGACGCCCAGACGATCGACGGCGCGGCCCCGAGGTAACCGGTGATGACCCCGATGGCCAGCAGGAAGGGCTTGTGGCGCCGCACGAGTTCGCGGCGCTCCTCGCGGGACGCGTGGTCGGCCAGCACGTCGTACGACATCACGCGGTAGGTGAGCCATCCCCAGATCAGCGGCGGCACCAGCAGCACGAGCGGCGGGATGAGCCAGAACGGCATCGAGACGATGATGGCGAGCAGCGCCAGCACCGTGGCGCCCAGCCCGCCCACGACGCTGTAGAGGAATGAGCCCCCATGGCGCTTCTCGAGCGTGTCGAACCGGCGCGCGGCCACGAGCCGCACCATGGCCGGCGTCATCAGCGTGGCCACCGCCAGCAGCGACAGCACCACGATCACCGGCGTGGCCACGAGCAGCACGATGAGCGGTGGCAGCACCGCCTTCAGGCCGGACAGCCCCACGCCCGACAGCCACTCGTGCGCCACGGTCACCAGGTCCCACGAGCCGAGGGTGTCGGCCACGGCATCCATGGCAGGCTCCCAGAAGAACCAGCCGGCCCCGAACGCGATGGCCACCATCAGCGCCAGCGGCAGCAGTGAATACACGATCACCCGGATGTGCAGACAGTACGCTGCCGCGCGCCACAACGAATCAATGAACAACGTCATGGGTGGCGAGGATACCGGGCCCGAGGCCCGGGGGTCATTCGTCGTCGCCGCCAAGCAGGCCACCGAGTACGCCGCCGCCGGCAAAACCGCCCAGCACCGAGCCTTCTTCACGGCCACCACCGCCGCGCTGCGGCGCCGCCGCGAACACACGCGACGCCAGGCGGGAGAACGGCAGGCTCTGCAGCCACACCGTGCCGGGACCGGTCACCTTCGCGAAAAAGAGGCCTTCGCCGCCGAACAGCGCCGTCTTGATCTTGCCGACGTACTGGATCTCGAAGTTGACACCCGGCGTCATGGCGACCAGGCAACCGGTGTCGACCAGCAGCGTTTCATCGGCCTTAAGTTCGCGGCGCACCACGGTGCCACCGGCATGGACAAAGGCCAGGCCATCGCCTTCGAGCTTCTGCATCACGAACCCTTCGCCGCCGAAGAATCCGACCGACATCTTCTGCTGGAAGTGGATGCCGAGCGACACGCCCTTGGCGGCGCACAGGAAGGCATCCTTCTGGCAGATGAGCTTGCCGCCCATCTTGGACAGGTCCATCGGGAGGATCTTGCCCGGGTACGGCGCGGCGAACGCCACCCGCAGCTTGCGCGAGGCCTGGTTCGTGTAGACCGTGGTGAACAGCGATTCGCCAGTGACGAGGCGCTTGCCCGCGCCGAGCAGCTTGCCCAGGAACCCGCCCTGCTGGGCCGAACCGTCACCGAAGACGGTGTCCATGCCGATGCCGGCGTCCATGAACATCAGGCTGCCGGCTTCGCCGACGGCTGCTTCGCCCGGGTCCAGTTCGACCTCGACGAACTGCATCTCGGAGCCCTTGATTTCGAAATCCACCACGTCCATTGCCACGTTGTTCTCTCCACGGTCGTCAGAAAAATGGGTCGGGCCTCCCTTTGGGGGGCCCGGCAGCGGCGTTTATCGTTCATCGGGGGGAACCCAAAGAACCGATCCTCGCCGGAAAATCCACCATCGATTCTGACACCGGCCATGAACCTCCACCCACCCACCCTGCTGCTTTGTTCCGTGCTGGCGATGGCCATGTCGGCAGCACTGATGACGGTGTTCGGGTTCACGCAGCGTGTCTACCGCGGCTACGCCCACTGGACCACCGCCCAGGCCCTCGCCGCGCTGGGCCTCGGGCTCCACCTGGTGCGAGACACCCACCCCCTCATCCTCCCGCTGGCCAACCTGCTGGTGCTGCAGTGGCCGGTGCTGCTGCTCGCCGGGCTGCGCCGCTTCTACCAGCGCAACGAGATGCCGCTGCCGGCCGCGTTCGACTGGATGCTGCTGGTGGGTGGCTACCTGCTGTGGCTCACCACCTGGGTGGCCCAGACCGACCTGATGTGGCGCATCGCCGCATTTTCGTTCGCGGCCGCGGTGCTGCTGCTCTACACGGCCGCACTGCTGATGCGCCTGGACAGCTACGCCACGAGCACCGGCCTCAAGACCCTGTCGGTGGCCCTCTTCATGTCCTGCGCCATGCACGTGTGGCGCATGCTCCACAGCGTCATCACCCGGCACAACCCCGAATCGGCCATCAACCTGCTGCTGGCCGGCGCCGTGATCGCCGTGCTGCTGTCGTTCATGATGGTGTACCTGGCCCTGCTGCTCACCTACGAACGCACCCAGCACGACCTCGGCGAATCCCAGCGCCTGCTGCGCGAGCTGGCCAACATCGACATGCTCACCCAGGTGCCCAACCGCCGGCACTTCCACGAGCTGGCCGCCCGCGTGCTGGCAGCGCCCGCATCGGCCGGCGCTGCGCTGCTGATGTTCGACGTCGACCACTTCAAGGGCATCAACGACCGGTTCGGTCACAGGGCCGGCGACGAGGCGCTGTGCGACGTGGCCCAGAGCCTGCGCAACTCGCTGCGCGCGGGCGACGTGGCTGGGCGCCTGGGTGGAGACGAGTTCGTGGTGCTGCTGCCCCACACATCGTCGGATGACGCCGTGGGCGTGGCCTCCCGCATCGTCGACCCGCTGTCCGGTCAACGGCCGGTGCCGCTGGGCCTGAGCTTCGGTGTCGTGCGTGTGCAGCCCGGCGAATCGGTCGACGCCGCACTCCACCGTGCCGACCAGGCCCTCTACGAAGCCAAGCGCCAGGGGCGCAGCTGCGCGGTCGTGGCCAGCGGCGACAACGACAACCCGGTTTTCGCGGAAAGCATGCCGCTCGGCCTGGTCTGATCCCGCCGTGAAATTCGCGCGACAACGCCGCCGGGGATAGACTGGGGGCATCCACCGCATCCCGGAGCCCGCCGCTTTCATGCAGTCGTTGCTCAACCTGCTCGCCGCCATCGCCCTGCTCGTCTGGGGAACCCACATCGTGCGCACCGGCGTGCTCCGCGTGTTCGGGGAGAACCTCCGGCTCGTGCTGTCACGCAGCTTCGGCAACCGCTTCAAGGCGCTGCTGGCCGGGCTCGGGGTCACCACCATCGTCCAGTCCGGCACGGCCACGTGCCTCATCGTCTCGTCGTTCGTCGGCAAGGGCCTCGTCACCACCGCCGCGGCGCTGGCCGTGATGCTCGGGGCCGATGTGGGCAGCAGCCTGATGGCGGTGGTGTTCTCCTTCGACCTGTCCTGGCTGTCACCGCTGCTGATCTTCGTCGGGGTGGTGATGTTCACCACGCGGCAGGCCACGGCGGCCGGCCGCATCGGGCGGGTGCTGATCGGCCTCGGGCTCATCACGCTCGCCTTGCACCTGATCGTCGAGGCCACCCGGCCGCTCACCGCCTCGCCGGCGGTGCGGGCGCTGCTGGTGGCCCTGCCCAACGAGGTGCTGCTCGACATCGTGGTGGGCGCAGCCCTCACGGTGATGTCGTACTCGAGCCTCGCCATCGTGCTGCTCACGGCCACGCTCGCCGAAACCGGCATGTTGACAGCCCCGGTGGCGCTGGGCCTGGTGCTGGGTGCCAACGTGGGCAGCGGGTTGCTCGCCCTGATTGCCGCCGGTGGCACCACTCCCCAGGCCCGGCGGTTGCCGCTCGGCAACCTGATGTTCAAGCTGATCGGCGTGCTGGTGGCCATCCCGCTGGTGGGTCACGCCCATGTGCTGCTCCAGGATCTGATCCCCACGGTGCACCAGCAGATCGTCACCTTCCACCTCGGTTTCAACATCACGCTGGCCGTGCTGTTCATCGGGTTGACCGGTCCCATCGCCCGCCTGGTAGATCGCTGGCTACCGGTGGCCGACACCAGCGCCGCCAACACCCGCCCCCGCCACCTCGACCCCGTGGCGCTGGCCACGCCGTCGCTGGCTATCAGCTGCGCAGCCCGCGAGGCGCTGCACCAGGCCGACATCGTCGAGACCATGCTGCGCGGCATCCTGCCGGTCATCCGCAACAACGACCTGCAACTGGCCGAACAGCTGCGCCGCATGGACGACACGGTGGACGACCTGTACGCCGCCATCAAGTTCTACCTGACCCAGGTCTCCCGCGAGGCGCTCTCCGAGCGCGAAGGCCGGCGCTGGGCCGACGTGATGTCGTTCACCATCAACATGGAGCAGGTGGGCGACACCATCGAGCGGGTGCTGCAAGACGTGGAAGACAAGAAGGTGCGCAAGAACCGCAGCTTCTCCGACGCCGGCATGGCCGAGATCGTGCACCTGCACGAGGTGCTGCTGTCGAACCTTCGGCTCGCGATGGGGGTGTTCCTCGACGGCCAGGTGCGTGACGCGCAACGCCTGCTGGAAGAGAAGGCGCGCTTTCGCGACCTGGAACACGAGTACGCGGCCAGCCACCTTGCGCGGCTGCGCGGCAACACCGCGCAGAGCATCGAGACCAGCTCGCTCCACATCGACCTGATCAGCGACCTGAAGCGCATCAACTCGCACATCTGCTCCATCGCGTACCCCATCCTGGAGTCGCACGGCGCACTGTCGAAGACACGCATCCGGCCGTCGCAGCTGGCCGACCTCACGGATGAGGCATGAGCCCACGCCTGGACTGACGCATGGGCATCAGGCGGACGGGTCCTTGCCACGCGTGCGCGACACGCCGGTGAACATGCCGATGCCCAGCAGGATCACCGAGCCGATGGCCACATAGAGGCCCGGCACGCCGGCCGTGACGAGCGCCCAGGCGACCCCCGCGATGAAGATGACGAACCCCGCCAGGTACAAGGCGAATGACATACCGCTCTCCTGTTGCATCTGCAGGAATGATGGGTGAGGCCGCGCCGCCGCGGGAGCGGACAACCGGGCCCGGCCGTGTAGGCCGATGGCGCACCCGTGCGCCAGAGAACGCATGAGATTCGTCGAATTCCGCGCTTCGTGAGCGGGCCCGCGGCCGATACGCTGCAAGCCCCTCTCCTTCGAAGTGTCTCTCATGCAGCAGAAGTTCCCGGCCGCCTCGCACGGCATGCGCAAGACCGCCATCGGCCTCGTGGTGCTGAGTCTCGCGCTCCAGGGATGCGGCGGTGGCGGTGACGACACGGCGCAAACGACCACCCCGGCCACCCTCGCGAAGCGCCCGAACATCGTCTTCATCATGGCGGACGACCTGGGCTACTCCGACATCGGCGCCTATGGCGGCGAAATCGAAACCCCGAACCTCGACGCACTGGCCGCCAGTGGCCGCCTGCTGACGAACCACCACACCGGCACGGTGTGCGCCATCACGCGCTCGATGCTGATCTCGGGCACCGACCATCACCTGGTCGGAGAAGGCACCATGGGTGCACCGAACGACGAACGCCGCGGCCTGCCCGGCTACGAGGGGTACCTGAACGACCGCTCGCTGTCGGTGGCACAACTGCTGAAGGACGCGGGGTACCACACCTACATGGCGGGCAAGTGGCACCTGGGCTCGAACATCGCGAACCCGGCCAGCCCGGTGCCGCTGGGCACCGCCGGTCACACGCCCGACCAGTGGGGCTTCGAGAAGAGCTATGCGCTGATGGGCGGGGCCGCCAGCAACCACTACGCCCACGAAGCCGCCGGCTCGCGGAACTACACCGAAAACGGCGCCTACGTGCAGCCGGGCCAG
Source organism: Rhizobacter sp. Root1221 (assembly GCF_001425785.1). Lineage (GTDB taxonomy): Bacteria > Pseudomonadota > Gammaproteobacteria > Burkholderiales > Burkholderiaceae_C > Rhizobacter. The sequence goes on from NZ_LMDI01000019.1 coordinate 31,387, forward strand.
CCCGGCCAGCCGGGTGGCACCGGAGGCACACCGGAGGTCTTCTATTCCACCGACTTCTACACGCAGCGCCTGATCAACTACATCGACGCCAGCCAGGGCGACGGCAAGCCGTTCTTCGCGTACGCCGCGTACACATCGCCGCACTGGCCGCTGCAGGTGCCCGAGCCCTACCTCGGCAAGTACAAGGGCAAGTACGACGCGGGGTATGACGTGGTGCGCGCGGCGCGCATCGCCCGCCAGAAACAGCTGGGCCTGATCCCGCAGGACTTCACGCCCTACGAGGGCGAAGCCGAGACCCGCGTGTCGTCGCCAGCCACCACGAGCAACGGCACGGCCAACGCGAAGTACACCAGCGCGGTCAACAGCCCGGCCAACGGGTACGTCGACCACGGCGCGGGACGCATCAACAAGAAGTGGGACAGCCTGACCGCCCTCGAGAAGAAGGCACAGTCGCGGTACATGGAGATCTACGCCGGCATGGTCGACAACCTCGACCACAACATCGGCGTGCTGATCCAGCACCTGAAGGACATCGGCGAGTACGACAACACGCTGATCGTGTTCCAGTCCGACAACGGTGCCGAGGGCTGGCCCATCGCCTCGGCGGCCACCGACCCGCTGGCCACCGACGAAGCCAACGCCACGGAGCCGGTGTATTCGGCACTGGGCAAGGACAGCGGCACCGCATCGGCCAGGCGCCTGCAGTACGGCATGCGCTGGGCCGAGGTGAGCGCCACGCCGTTCCGCCAGACGAAGGGCCACTTCGGCGAAGGCGGTGTCAGCACGCCGCTGATCGTGCGCATGCCCGGGCAGACGAAGGCCCTGCCCGCGTTCGCGCACTTCACGCACATCATCGACCTGACCGCCACGCTCCTCGACGCGGGCCGCGCCACGCTGCCCACCCAGGCCGCACCGCCGCTGATCAACACGCTCACCGGCGTGGACCAGAACCAGGGCAAGGTCGTCTACGACAACCGCAACGTGTACCCGGTGACCGGCCAGTCGCTGCTGCAGGTGCTGCTGGGCAACACGGCCACATCCGTGCGCAAGGCCCCGTTCGGCGACGAGTCGTACGGCCGCGCGTACCTGACGAGCGCCGACGGCAAGTGGAAGGCACTGTGGACCGAACCGCCCTTCGGCCCGGAAGACGGCCACTGGCAGCTGTACGACCTGGCCACCGACCGTGGCGAGAACAGAGACCTCGCGGACAAGAACCCCGCGGTCGTCCAGGGCCTCGTCACGAACTGGGCGGAGTACATGAAATCCGTGGGTGGCGTGGAGCCGCTGCGTCCGGTCGGCTACTACTGACCGGAGCGCCCGCGTGACCATCTTGACGCGCTGGTGCATCGCCACGGCCGCCGGTGCGCTTGCGTTGGCGGGCGGCGGCTTCGCGCTGTATTCCACCGCGGCCCCGTCGGGGCCGCCCCGCGCCGCCCTCGGCGCCGAGGCGCAGTGCGCCGCCTACACCGGCCTGCCCACCGGCTGGCAGCAGGATCCGAAGGCCGGCATGGTGCCGCTGCGCGGCGGCGACTTCACGTTCGGCAGCACCCGCGGCTATCCCGACGAGCGCCCCGCCGCTGCCGCCCCCGTGCACGTCCAGCCCTTCTGGATCGACCAGACCGAGGTCACCGTGGCGCAGTTCGCTGCGTTCGTGAAAGAGACCGCATACGTCACCGAAGCCGAGCGCCAGGGCGGCGCGGTGGTGTTCCACACGCCCACCGATGCCGAGATGAACCAGCGCCCGTACGCCTGGTGGACGTTCGTGAAGGGCGCCGACTGGCGCCACCCCGGCGGCCCCGGCAGTGGGATCACCGGCCTCGACAACGTGCCGGTCACGTTCGTGACCAAGGCCGACGCCCTCGCCTACGCCCACTGGCTGGGCCGCGACCTGCCCACCGAGGTGGAATGGGAATACGCCGGCAAGGCGGGCCAGTCCGGCGACCCGCTCGACGCCGCCCCGCGCGACGGCGCCGGCAAGCCCACGGCCAACTACTGGCAAGGCATCTTTCCCGCCATCAATGCCCGCGAAGACGGCCACGCCGGCCTCGCGCCGGTGGGCTGCTATGGTGCCAGCGCCTTCGGCCTGCACGACATGATCGGCAACGTGTGGGAATGGACCCGCGACGCCTACACCGGCCCGCACCAGCCTCACATGAACGGCGACACCGCGGCCGTGGCCGCCCCGTTCCACCGGCCGAACGAACGCACGGTGATCAAGGGCGGCTCGTACCTGTGTTCGCCCGACTTCTGCGTGCGCTACCGAGCCTCGGCACGCGAAGCACAGGAAGCCGACCTCGCGACGGCCCACATCGGCTTTCGCACCGTGTGGCGGGGTGACCGATGAACCGGCGCCAGCTCGTGCTGCTCGGTGCCGCGGGCCTGGTACCACGTGCGTTCGCGGTCACGCCGCCGCGCCGAATCGGCGTGCTCCCGGGCCCTCATGCGGACATCATGGCGGTGGTGCAGCGTGTGGCCGCCGACCGCGGCCTGGCGCTGGCGCTCGCAGAACGCGAAGACGGGCGCGGCATCAACGCGGACGTGGCCGCCGGGCGCCTGGACGCCGCCTGTTTCCAGGATGCAGTGGCGTTCGCCGCCGAACACCCCGCGCGGCTCGCGAACATCGCCAGCACCGTGACACTTCCGGTTGCGATCTACTCGCGCCGTGTCGCGTCCGTGCGCGCCCTGCGGCCGGGCAGCACCATCGCCATCCCGCGCGAGCGCCCCACCCTGGCGCGGGCACTCGTGCTGCTGCACAACCACGGACTCGTGGAACTGCGGCCTGGCTCGGGCCTGGTTGCCACGCTGCGCGACGTGACGGGCAACCGATTCCGCTTCCAGTTGACCCCGCTGCCGGAGGCCGATCTGGCCACCGCGCTGACCCGGGTGGACGCCGCCGTGATCGCCCGGCCCTGCGCCGCGCGCGCCGGCCTGCTGCCCGCCCGCGACTCCATCGGGCTGGAGGACGCCCGCTCGCCGTGGGCCGGTGTGCTGGCGGTGCGCCGCGCCGACCGTGACGCGGGCTGGGTGCGCACGCTGGTGGCGTCGTACCAGTCCGAGACCGTCAAGCGCTTCGTCTTCGAGCACTACCAGGACTCGGTGCGCAGGCCCTGGTGAACACGACCCCGCGCGCCGCCGACGGGGGCGGCGAGCACGGAAGCCTACTTGGGCGTGGGTTCGGCCTGAGGCACGCAGCGGAAGCGCACCTGGAACCGCGGCGTGTTGCCCGTCATGTTCCAACCGGTGGACGTCTGTGAATCCACCACCTGGCGCACCGCCTGCCGTGCCTCGCAGTACTTGCGTGCCTCCTCGAGGGCTTCGGCCTGCAGCTTGTCTTTCATCGGGAAACCGCCCGGCGATTCGCGGGTGAGCACGAACACGTCCGGCGCGGTGGCCATCGGTGCGATGGTCGGGCCGGTGGTGCAACCGGCCAGCAGCAGGGTCAGCAGGAAGAGTCGCATCAGGACAACGTCGGTGAGGTGGTGGGTCACTTGTCTTCGAACGTGGCCAACCCGTCCGCCACCATCTTCCGAAGCACCACCTTGGCCTCGGCGACTTCATCGGCATCAACCCGCGACACATCCAGCTTGTGTTCGTACAGCTCCGTCTTGACGATGACCGTGTCGCTTCTCCATGTGACCGAAACGAGAAGATTGCGACGCAGGTCCGCCGGGTCGAGCGTTGACACGCTGGTGCCTCGCTCGTCTTCCGGCAGCGCCCATTCCAATTGGGGCGACCGAATCAACGTGAAGCTGTCGTACGCGGCCGGGGCGAGCGCGAACGACACGATGAGGTCGGAATCGTCTTCGATGCTGATGAACTCGACGCGACGCATGGCAACCATCCTGAGTGAGTGCGCTGTCGTGACATGGTAGCGGGCTTCACGCATTCGAACCGGATGCGCCCACCCGAAACCTGCCGTTGGACGCAGAGACGCATGCGCTCATTCATCGACTGGCAGGGTCAGGCGTTTTCGCGGCGGCTTGGCTCGACAGCGTGAATGAAGACCGTGTAGGTGTCCGCCGGCCGCACCGCCTCTGCCAAGTCCAACGCATGGCCGATGGCACCTCTGTGATAGGTGCCGTGATTGACGATGTGAAAGAGGATCTCCCGGCGCGTCATCGTTCCCTGCAGGCCATCGACGAACTGGAAGTTGAGCGACTGGTTCAGTTGGCTGCTGTCCAGTTGCCCGATGTAGCGGGCGAACCAGAGATTCGAAGCCGTCATTCGCCGATCAAGCTCATCGAGGTCAGGAACAGACTCGGTGTTTGTAGAAGCGTGAGGGGCAAGTTCACCGAGGAGCCGTGCTTTGAACAGCTCTTCAACCCTGACCATGTGGTTCAGCTGCTGTCGTGCGAATGCCGTGGATGACGGGTGCTCGTTTTCATCCATCGTGCCCACTGCATCGAGCGTGCGTCGATCAGCCCATTGCTTGTACTTGAATGTTTCGATGAGCATGTGCCTCTCCCGGAAAGATATGGCTCGTCGCTGCGCGGCCGTGAAGGCCTTTCAAAGCTTGGGGTCTGGAAATGGCAGCTGGTCCTGCGATCTGCTCGGCTGGGCCACCCATTGACTGCCGCGGCGATAAAAATCCGCTTGGGTTTCAGAAGTACCAGCCCCGATCTTCACCGCCACCGTGCAGGCCACTTGACCTGGGTGCTCGGCCTGAACAGCTGGGATGCAAGTGCCGAGCTTGGCTTCGGCATTTTGCTGCCCTTGCATGTCCAGCATCTCAAGGAGTGCTTGCGTGGCCTCTTTCGTGTTGGGTAATGCGGGTGCGTCGGCTTGCGCTGTGGGCCGGGCGACGTCGGCTGGTTGCGGCGATGTCTTGCTGCAGGCGGCGCAAAGAAGCAATGTTGACAAGATGATTGTGTAATGCATAACGAGTTTCTCTCCTGTGGCGCCTGACGCCAACTGCTACCACTCGACAAAACTCTCTTGGAGTAACTCCTCAAGAGAAGGCGCCAGGACTTCACGCTCATCGCTGTCATGGTAGGCAACAACGACTTCGCCGGCAGGGTTGATGAAGATCGGATCTCCGGCACCTGTCATGGAGATGACGTAGCTGCTGTTTAACTCGACAGCCCGCTCATCACCGGCATAGCTCGCTCGAAAGTCGAGCGTGAGCTCAACAACTGTTTCCTTCCCAATGGAAGTCCCATTGGAGAAGGCATGGATGGGCATTCCCGCGTAGGCGCCTCCAAAACGCTTTATGAAGGCTTTGTAGTTGCCATGAAACTTGACGTTGAGTTTTTCCTCTGCGGCGTTGATTTCCTCCTCGAGGGCAGGTTTTCCTCGCAGGGTTTCATGCTTTGCGAGGAAGTGTGCCAACCGTCGCATCAACGTGTCATTCATGTGAAGCACTCGCAGTAGTGCAACGCGGCCAGCCTTGGTATTTCGTCCCCCGCCTTCCAAAACTCTGGGTCCAGCTTGTCGCCAATCTCATCCTGCTCTTCCTTGGCCAGAAGACTCCAGAGATCCTCATACGACTTGAGGTCAGGGTGATCTTTTATTCTTTCCAATATTTCTCGCTGACGTGCCACGATTGCATAGGTGGCATCGGCCCCGATGGCCTGTAGCGCTGACAAGGCGATGCGACAGTTTTCTTCGCCCCAGTTGCCGAAGAACTGCATGAACCCCCCGTTGTACCCATCCGCTTCAAGTCGCCACAGCGCAACGATCTCTCGCGAGCGAGGTTGCAGTTCATCCAGCTTGAAACCTTTGGCCATTGCCTCGTCGTTTGCCTGCTTGCACAGCGCCTCCCAAAGCAACCAGCGCGTATCAAGCGTTACCTTGTCACCCAGGTGCGGCCATGACACCAGGCCATCGTCCAGCAATGTCCATTCAGATCTCTGCGTGGCACTTGCCTTCAATAGGTCCGGATTGCGCGAAAGCGTGTCGCGAAGAATTCGACCATCGGCCAGCGTTACGCTGACATGGGCCTTTGTGAAGTCAATGCTGCCAACTGATAGATTTCTCATTGTGGACATTCCAGCTGTCTAACGTCCCGAAGGTCAGGGATGCCGCAGTACCCGAATGAGCCTTCGCACTTGTCTTTCAACGGCCTTCCACTCCCATTGATCGGGCGCGCCAAGCGCAGGAAGGGTTTGCGCCCACAACAAGATCAATCCCCAGTCGCGCGCTCGTTGGAGATATACGCATCGCGTATTGGAACCCTAGCCAGCATTTCGGCCAGGAAACTGCTTGAGCACTTCAACTGGGGAGAATACCGCTGGCCAGAGCACCAATCTGTAATGGTCTTTGCCTTCAAGGCCATCTTCACTGAGTTCACTCAGCGCTCCGAAGTAGGCTCGGACCCGGTATGTAGCGGGGCTCAGGTCTATGCGGTCAATTGAGCCACCAGTGCATTCACGGATTTCAAGGTGACCGGATGGCAACTCCAGGCTCGCCTCGGCCACGTGATCCCACTCGTCGAAATCGGTTTCGGGCTCCGCTGCGAAGACTTCGAGCGTAACGGGTACGTCCATGTTTCTTTCGGGCTGAATCACAACAACGTTTGGTGCTGCTTTGATTCTTCGTTCAATGTCGGTATCGGTGTAGTCGGTCGGCGCCTCTGGTGAGGTATCTCTATCCCAAAGGTAGAACTGATGGTAGTCGGCGAAGATGGAGTATGTATATTTCATGATGGCTGACATTGCAGTTAAGCGATTGACCGAGGCTGGCTGGCGGCTGTCGACACGAGCCAGCACCTGGGTTTGCCCCGGTTGAATCATGCTTGCAACCCCGCATCACATGCGCCGGCCTCAAGCAAGTATCTAGCTTTCATGCGCGATCTCCAGCAGCACGCCGTCGCTCGAAAACTTCACTGCCAGAAGTGCATCGGAGAATTCCCTCCCTATCGAATAGTCAAACACAATCTTCAACCCGTTGGATTGCTCATGAAATGAGACGCCACACAATTCGAGTGCACTCATGAACGTTTCCTGATCCACCTCCGCGGAGCCAACTTTGGCACGCACCTCATTGCCCAGCTCCTCCAGATGGAACTCGATGAAGTCTGCCACCGTTGGATCTTCAGTGTTCGAAAACTTCAATAGCTCTTGGCGCGAACGTCGATCCCACTCGTCAAGCGTTTCCAGCACCGATTCAACCGTTTGAAGTGCCTCTTTGTCCCTGCAGACCCCGTCGCCAATATACAAGCTGCACTGCGAGCCTTTTCCATTGACTTCAATTTGTGCCCTGATGAATGAATTTTTTTCGGGATCAATTTCACCGAACTTGAAACCATTAATCTTCATGCAAAATCCCAATAATTAAGGCCACCCGGCCTTGTGAAGTCAGCCATATACCAGATCATGCACTTTCAACAAAGCATGAAATTCAGCGTCTAGTTTTTTTGATCCGAATGCTCCCGACATATTCTTCATATTCGGGTGCCTCATTGCAAAAACCAGGTCCGCGGGCTTCTGTGGCGTTGCAACCACTCCAAACGCCTCCAAGTTGGGGACGGATATCAAATTCCCGATGTCCACGAGGCGTTTGCAATTGAAGAAATTCAACCTCCTCAGTCGAACACACGCGGAGAGATCGGGGATATTTTCGATTCGAGGGGCATATCCAATTGAAAAGCTTTCCAGGGAGGTCAGCCCAGGCAGAAAATCAAGTGCCTGTATGCCTGTTCCATTGATGAAAAGTTTCTCCAGATTCTCGAACCGGGAAAGTTGATCATGGGGAATTTCACATCTATAGAGCTGCAGACTCTGGAGCTTTGCCAAGCAAGACATGAAGTCCAGATCCTGCACTTTGATACCCGTCATGCATAGGCGCCTGCTTTGCCTATGCTGAGAAATCAAGGCTGCATCACTCGCCGTGATTCTCCCCTCAAGAAAAATCCCAGCTTCATTCTTTGAAAATGCCACAACTCGCTCCAGTTCGAAATGCTCCCGGCCCGTTCCCGTATTCCTGAACTTGCAGGATCGCTGCGTCCAAGAGGCCTAACGTGAAGCGCCCGCAGCCTTCGCCCGCTCGAACAGTTCGATCCAATCGGCCTCGCCACGCTTTCGGGCGAGCGCGACGGGAGAGCTGCCACGGTTGTCCTGCGCATCGGGGTCCGCGCCGCGGGCAAGCAGAAAGTCCGCCAGTTCCCGGTTGCGCATGGCCGTGGCAAGCATCAGCGGTGTGCTGCCTCGATGGAGGCGGACATCGACCGTCAACCCAAGCGCCAACAGGCGAGCCGCCCAGCGGTGCTGCTGTGCGCGGCCCGCATCGCTTGTGGGCACCGGCGCCATCGACAACCTGTGCAACGCCGTTGCGCCGAAATCGCCGACGTGCCGCGGGTTTGCGCCGCGGGCCAGCAACAGCTCCGCGGCCCCGTAATGTCCACTGCTCAGCGCGGCAAACAAGGGCGTGTCACCGTTGCTGTCGAGTGGCCGGTCCGTTCGAGCACCGGCATCAAGCAGCATGCGCACTTCCTCTTGTTCTCCGAATGACGCACTGAAGGCCAGCATGCTGATGCCCGAGAGGCAGGCGTTGGGGTCGTCTCCGCGCGCCAGCAGCGCGGCAAGCTCGGCACGCCGCCCTTTTCCAAGAACAAAGGCGATCGCCGGTGCATCCTGGGTGGCACGCTTGACCGCCTCATCGGCGTAGTCACCGAAGCCGGTGCCTTCCGGGGGCTCGGGACAGCGCGTCAATGGCGCGGCTGCGCAAGCGGCCACCACGAGCGACAACAGCCCTGCCGCCAGGCGTTTCACCGGTCACCCCGCATATAGGCGTTCGTGGCATCGTCCATCAGCTTCTGCATCTCGACGTACTTGCCCTGGCTGAGCAGGTTTTGGGCGTCTGCCCATTGGGTTTCGTCGATCACCCCGCGCTCGTACAGCTTGCGTGCCTTCATGTTGAGCACGACGTTGCCAGTGGACTTGGCCACCTCGGGATCGAGCGCGGCCACGCCCAGGTCGACGAGCGGCCCGGCCACGCGCGTGAAGGCGGTGGCCTTCGCTGCACGCAATGCAGCGCGCGAGGCCTCCAGCTCCTTGGCGGCAGCCTTGGCGGCCGCTGCGGCGCGGGCATCCTCCACCTTCAGGTACTGGCCCAGGCGCGAGTTGGAATAGGTGGGCGGCTTCGGGGGCGGCAAGGTGCTGGCCTTGGCACCCAGCACGTCGGCATAGGGGCCCCACCGGTCGCGTTTCATCATGTCCTTGACCGTGGTCTCGAACCACTTTTCCGCGCTGCCGGTGAAACTGCCGGTGGCGAGACCCAGGCCCGCGGACATGGTTTTTTCGCCGGCCTTCAGGCCCACCACGGTGTCGCGCAGCGGGCGGAATTGCGGGTACTTCTGCAGCTTGAGCCAGGTTTGCGGGTCTTCCTTCTGCAGCTGCTGCAACACACGGTCGAGCTTGATGGGCGAGTTGCTGCGCAGGTACGAGATGTACTCGAGGTAGTCGTTGATCTTCGGGATGCGCTTGCGCGCCTCGGCGATCAGCTTCTGCGTCTGCTTGTGGTCGTACGGTTCTTCTTCGCGGCGCTCGGCCACGCGGCCATCGCGGCCGACGGCGTCGATCTGGCCGGGCCCGCCCGGCACATCGGAATATTCGACGGTGCCATCGGGGCGCACGATGCGGTAGACACCGCCCATGTCAGGCCCCGCCCCGGCGGCTGGCGAGCGCGTTCCCGCGGAAGATTCCTTGCGACATACCCTGCCTTGAACCCGTTCCACCCCGCGGCGGCGGCGGAACGTTGTTGTGGTGAGGCATTGTCACCCGGCAGGGCCTCTCGGTGCCCTGACCAAAGTCAGCTCTTCAGGAACGCTACTTCGCCGACACCGCAGGCAGCGTCCCGATCACCAGCTGCCGGCCCTGCTCGACGCGCACCAGGAAACTCTCGCGGTCGAGGTCGCCATGGGCGTCGAACGACAGGTCCATCAGCACCCCCGGGTGCTGCGCGGCGGAGATCTTCGCGCCGTGCAAGGCCTCCGACAGCGCCTTCGAATCGAACTTGCCGATGCGCTCGGTGATGGCCTTCACCACGTACACGCTGATGTAGCCCTTCATGCCGTTGTGCTCGCTCTTGTACTTGTACTCGCGCAGGAACCGTTCATCGAACGCCTTGATCCGCGCCTGCGGTGCATCGGCGGTGAGGCCCACGTGGCCCAGCATGCCGTTGGCCGCATCACCCGCCAGCTCGATGGTCTTCTGGCTGACCGCGGTGGTCTCGCCGATCACGGGCTTCGTGTACCCCTGCTTGCGCAGCTCCCGCAACGCACGCGCCGACTCCTCCTCCAGCGTGTAGAGGAACAGCGCGTCGGCGTCCGACTGCCGGACCTTCAGCACCGCGGCCGAGAAGTCGACCTGCTGCGGGTCGGTGGAGATGTCCACCGCCACCTTGACCCCCAGCGCGTCGAGTGCCTTCAGCATCGCGTCGTGGCCGCCCTTGCCGTAGTCGTTGTTCGTGTACATGACCGCCACCGACCGCGCCTTCACGGTGTCCTTGATGTAGCGGGCAACCTTGGGCATCGACGTCAGCTGCGTGAACGACGAGCGGAACACGTACGGGTTGCCCTGCTGGGTGATGCTCGCGGCTTCCCCCCCGGTGAAGTTGGTGACCTCCGCGCGGCGTGTCTCCGCCATCGTGACGAGCATCGACCCCGAATGCACGGGACCCAGCACGACGTACGAGCCGTCGTCCACGGCCTTTTGCGCCAGGGCCTTGGCCACGCCAGGGTTCGTCTGCGTGTCGACCGGCTGGTAGTCGATGGGCCGGCCCAGGATGCCCCCCGCGGCGTTGATTTCCTTGACGGCCAGCTTCACGCCATTGTTGAAGTTGGTGCCCGGCGTGGCACCGCTGCCGGACAGTTCCATGATGCCGGCGAAGCGCACGGGGCCGGTCTGTGCCTGGGCGGCCAGGGTGCTGCAGGCCACGAGTGCGGCGGCGAGGATACGGGTGGTGTTCATCGGAATGTCTCCGGATCGGTCGGGGGAGGAACGGGGCTGTCAGTCGGACACGAGGCCCAGCGCGCCGGCCACGGCACGCACGGCGAGCAGGTACCCCTGCACGCCCAGCCCGCAGATGACACCGGTGGCGGCGAGGGACACCAGCGAATGCCGGTACTGCTCGGTGCGCTGGTGGATGTTGGTGATGTGCACCTCCACGAGCGGCTTGCGGATCAGCTTCAGCGCATCCAGCACGGGGATGGAACCGAAGGAAAAGCCGGCCGGGTTGATCACCACCGCGGCGTCCTTCTCGAAGGCCTCCTGGATCCAGTCGACCAGCACCCCTTCGTGGTTGGTCTGGCGGAAGTCGCAATCGAGCCCGAGCCGCGCGGCCAGGGTTTCAGTGCGTGTGCGCACCTCGGCCAGCGTGGTGGCGCCATACAGGTGAGGCTCCCGGCTGCCGAGCAGGTTGAGGTTCGAGCCGTTGAGAACGAACAGCGGGTGGGCCATGGGTGGGGTCCTGGGCTAAGGGATCGGTGGCGCGGCAAACCCGGGAGGGATGCGTCGCAATCGATTGTGGGAACCGTGGCCAGGGTCCGTTCCAATCTGGAATATCGTTCTATATTGCGAGAACCCATCCGACGCCCAGCACCATGACCACCGCCCTCGACCGCGGACTAGGCATCCTGGAGCACCTCGCCGCGCACCCCGAGGGCCTGCCACTCGCGTTGATCGCCGACACGCTCGACATCCCCAAGAGCGCCTGCCATCGCCTCCTCGGTGAACTGATGGCGCGGGGGTATGTGCGCCAGGTGCGTGCCATGGGCGACTACGTCATGACCACGAAGATCGCGTCGCTGGGCCTCGGGTTCCTGAGCAGTTCGGGCATCGTCGACATCGCGCAGCCCCTGATCGAACGGCTGGCCGAGGCCTCGGGCGAACTGGTGCGCCTGTCGGTCGTCGACGACAACCGCCTCACGTGGGTGGCAAAGGCCCAGGGCGGGCGCAAGGGGTTCCGGTACGACCCGGACATGGGCATGGACGCGCGCCTGTCCTGCACGTCGTCGGGCCATGCGTGGATGCTGACCATGACCGACGAACGGGCCCTCGAGCTGGTGACCCGCCAGGGCTTCGGCGCCCCGAAGGACTTCGGGCCGAAGGCGCCCACCACCGTCAAGGCGCTGCTCGGTTTCCTGCACGCGGCCCGCGTGCGTGGCTACGCGATGATCGACGAGGTCTTTGCGCCCGGCATGTCGGCCGTGGCCGCACCGGTGCAACGGCCCGGCCGCGCGGCCATCGGTGTCATCAGCATCGCCGGGCCACGGCAGCGCCTCACGCCCGAACGCATCCAGGCGCTGGCCCCGGCCCTGCTGGCCGCCGCCGAAGCGCTGGCTGCCGCCAGCAGCGCGTCGTGCCTGTTCTCGAAGACGCCGCTGGGCAAGGCCTGAGGCCCGGCATCCCGGGCCGGGGGTTTGCGCCGTCAGTGCATCGTCGTGGTGTCGACCGGGGTCTCCGTGTGCATCACACATTGCCAGCGCTGGCCCTTGCGGACCCACGTGGACGAATCGTTCATCTCCTCCTCGAAGGCCTCGCCCTTCCCCTTGCCCCGCGGGGCCACGCCCTGCTTGACGTGGTACGTCAGGATGGCGGTGGTGTCGTTCGGGAAGACGACCTCCATGTCGCTGAGTTCGAACGACGTCACGACCCGCGTCCCGTGGTCCGCCATCTGGCGGTAGCCCGCGTGATCGAACTTGAATGCGCCATGCGCACTGACCATGACGGCCGGTTCGCTCAGCATCTGCACGGCCGCTTCCGTGTCCTGTTTCACCATGGATTCCCAGAACTTCGTTTCAAGGTCCACGAGGGTCTTGCTCGGCATCGACATGTGACGCTCCTGTAGTCGAGGGGCTTCCATCCTCCTCCTTGCCGCGTCCCGTGCCATCGGAAGAACGACGGCGCGCCGGTAGGGCGACTCCTACGCGCAGGCACGCGGGACAAGAGGCGGCGGGGGACGGGCAGACGTCCCCGCTGGCAGTGCCCTGACGGACCCGTCAGCCGCCGGCCGGCGGTTCCACATCGTGGACCGCCTTGGCGGCAGCCTCGTCGGGCAGCATCGCGCGCCAGGCGGGTTGCCCGGCCAGGTCGGTCACGAACTCACGCACGTCGTCATCGCCCAGCCCCTCGTCCAGCGCGAGCATCCTGGCAACGACCCCATCGATCCACTGTGCATCGGTCAGTCGGGTGGTATCCACGGCCATGTCGATCTCCTTGCGCAGGCCACCTGCGCGCAGGAACGAGGAGCAGATGGCGTTCCCGGGCCGGGCCCACTCAAGCCAGCAGCGGCGCCCGGCACACCAGCACCTTGAGCGCCCGCTGCTCCGACACGTCGGCAAACGCTGGCGGGTTCACCACCCGCTCGACGAAGTCCACCTCGGGGGCCAAGTCGCGCAACTGATCCAGAAGGAAGTCGGCCCCCAATTCGGGCGCGTTCAGGCACAGCAGCGCATGGCCGCCCGGCAGCATCAGGTCGAACAGCCGCCGCATCAGGCGGGCATAGTCCTTCGTGGCCACGAAACTGCCCTTCTGGTAGCTGGGCGGGTCCACGATGACGAGGCCATAGGGGCCACTGCGCGTCACCTTGCCCCAGGTCTTGAACAGGTCGTGAGCCATGAAACTGGCACCTGTCAGCCCGTTGTAGCGGTGATTGTGCTGGCCGATGCCCAAGGCGCCCTGGCTCATGTCCAGGTTGATGACCTGCTTCGCACCGGCCTGCAGCGCCACCACCGAAAACGCACAGGTGTAGGCAAAGAGATTCAGCACCCGCATCCCCGGGCGCGCGGCCACGTGCTCGCGCACCCACCGCCGGCCGTTCGCCATGTCGAGGAACAGGCCATGGTTCTGCCCGCTGCCCACGTGCACCCGGTAGTGCACGCCGTCCTCGCTCACCCAATGGGGATCGGGCACCGCGCCAGCCATCACCCGCGTGGTGCTCTGGCCGTCGTGGCGGCACTGGTAGACCCAGTTCAGGGGCTGACCGGGCGCTAGTTGCTCCCAGCGCCGGGCCAGCGCGGCGCCGATCGCGGCCAGTTCGTCATCGGTGGCGGGCTGGAAACTCGTCAGCACCCACACAGGCGGGAACGCGTCCAGCACCCAGTGTTCGCAGCCAGGGTGCAGGCCACCGCGGCCGTGGAAGATGCGCTGGGCGTCGGTGGGGAAAGCCATCGTGGTGATGGCGTCGAGGAGAGGTTGCATGGCGTGTAGGGTGCCCCGCGGGGCCAGGAGGAACACATGGGCCCTGAGGTGGGCTGATACGGCGGGCGTGCACGATCACCGCGTTCACAAGAGACTAGCTCATTAAAGAAAAGCGCAGATCCCTTTCATGGCGCTCCTCCTTTGCTCAACGAGCTGAGACCATGCGATTCAGCGCGACTGGCAACTCAGCGTTCTGCGACCCAAGATTACGTTGACCGATTACCGGTGAACGTGCGACGATTGCGAAATGGCAATCCAGTCATTCGCATGCGCTGACACCGAAGCACTTTTCACGATTGGCAAGTGCGCCAGGTTCGCCAACATCAAGGCGACAGCCACTCGAAAACTTCAGCTGCTTGACTCAGCGCCAACGGTCAACTTCATGAAGTCGCCCCCAGGCAACGACCTGAAGGAATACGACGGTGCGTGGCATGTGCGAATCAATGACCAATGGCGCCTGACGTTCAAATGGGGCTCCGCTGGCCCCTATGACGTCCTGATCGAAGATCCGCATTGAGGTCTTCGCTGACCCGGCCAGTCTGCCGGAGGCCACAGCGAATTGAGGTACCAAGATGTTCAAGAACGGAATGCGCCCGGTGCATCCTGGCGAAGTGCTCAAGCTCGACTATCTCGAGCCGCTGGGAATGAGTGTGAATGCGCTGGCGAAGGCCCTGCATGTTCCCGCTTCGCGGATGAATGACATCGTGCTTGAGCGCCGCGGGGTGACCGCTGACACGGCTCTGCGCCTGGCGCGTTTTTTCGGCGGAGACGAGTCTGATGCACAGGGTTGGATCAACCTGCAGGCGGTCTATGACTTGAAGAAGGCGCAGGAGGCCGTGGGCAAGGCGATCGCAAAGCAAGTGAAGCCTCGAGAGTACACATTGGCCGCCTGATTGAGCCAACCTCCGGCGGCCACTCGTTCAGCGCCCGGGCATGTAGCCGCGGAACGAAGCCCGGCTCGCAGAAGGGCAAAAAAAGGGCCCAGAGCGTTGATTCTCTGGGCCTTCTTTCAGTCTGATCGGACAATCAGACGTCGTACTGGTGGAGCCGGCGGGAATCGAACCCGCGTCCGCAAGCCATTGCCGGGCAGTTCTACATGCTTAGCTGTCTGATTTGGTTTTGAGTCCCTGAGTCGCGCAGCAGCATGCTACCCAGAAACCGAGTCACTAAGTTTGATCCCGTGATGAGTGACCCACCTCGGGACGAGCCAATGTGAATGACTTCGCAGTCTTCGGGTTGCCCCTCAGACCCGGCCCATCGGCCAACCGTTGCGAAGCTCACCGGTGTTAAGCGGCGAGGGCGTACGTAGAGTCGTTCGCAGTTACTTTGATCCAGATGGATTTACGAGGTGACTGGTCCTCGGCATGCCCTGATCCAACTCCGCACCCGCGTCGAAGCCAGGTCGGCCCCAGGGAAGTCAGTAGTTTAGGCCATCCCGGGCAGTTTCAAGAGCTGTTCGGGTAAATCAATGACGTGGTCGGCGCCCCAGTCGCCGATGGCCTCGCCCGCACCCAGGTAACCCCACGACGCCGCGACGGTGCGCATGCCGGCGGCACGCCCCGCCAGCACGTCGCGGTGGTCGTCGCCCACGTACACGCAGTCCTCGGGCGCCAGGTTCATCTGGCGGGCCGCTTCCAGCAGCGGGGCCGGGTGCGGTTTGGAATGGGGCGTGGTGTCGCCGCTGACCACCGTGGCGGCCTCGCGGTCGAGGCCCAGGGCGCGCACCAGCGGTGTGGTGAAGCGCTGGGCCTTGTTGGTGACGATGCCCCACGGCAGGCCGCGGGCGCGCAGTGCATCGAGCACCGGGCGCATCGCGGTGAACAGCGCCGTCTCGGTGGTCATGCGGGCCTCGTAGCGGGCCAGGAACTCGTCGCGCAATTCGATGAACTGCGGGTGCTCCGGGTCCACGTCGAGCGCCACCTTGACCATGCCCCGCGCGCCCGTGCCCACCAGGGGCCGGAAACGCGCGTAGGGAAGCGGTTCCAGGCCACGGGCCGCACGCAACTCGTTGCCGGCGCCGGCCAGGTCGGGGGCGCTGTCGATCAAGGTGCCGTCGAGGTCGAACAGCACGGCTTTCACCGCCACGCTCATGCCGGCCGCCTGCATGCGAAAAGGTAATTCACACTGGTGTCACCGGACAGCCAGTAGCGCCCCGTCAGCGGGTTGTGTTCCATGCCACGGGTGGATTCGAGCTGCAGGCCGCTGTCGCGGCACCACTGGGCCAGTTCGCTCGGGCGGATGAACCGGGCGTACTCGTGCGTGCCCTTGGGCAGCAGCTTGAGCAGGTACTCGGCCCCGAGGATGGCAAACAGGAAGGCCTTGGGGTTGCGGCTGATGGTGGAGAAGAACACCCAGCCGCCCGGCTTCACGAGCGTGGCGCACGCGCGCACGATGGAGGACGGGTCGGGCACGTGTTCGAGCATCTCCATGCAGGTGACCACGTCGAACTGGGCCGGTGCCTCGGCGGCGAGCGCCTCGGCCGCCACCTCGCGGTATTGGACCGACGGCGTGCCCGCTTCCATCGCGTGCAGCTGGGCCACCTTCAGGGCCTTGCCGGCCAGGTCGATGCCCAGCACGTCGGCCCCCTTGCGCGACATGGAATCGGCGAGGATGCCACCGCCGCAACCCACGTCGAGCACGCGTTTGCCGCTCAGGCGGGCGAAACCGTCGATCCAGTCGAGGCGCAGCGGATTGATCTGGTGGAGAGGGCGGAACTCGCTTTCAGGGTCCCACCACCGGTGGGCCAGGTCGCCGAATTTGGCGAGTTCTTGGGGGTCGGCATTCGTCATGGTTTCGATGGTACCTCCGGTCGAGATAAACCTCTGCACAAACAAAAAACCCCGCCGAGGCGGGGTTTCAAGACGACACGGGGTCGATTACTTCTTCGTGCGGGTACCCACGACTTCGATTTCGACGCGGCGGTTCTTCGCCTTGCCTTCCTTCGACTTGTTGTCGGCGACAGGTTGCTTCTCGCCCTTGCCTTCGGTGTACACGCGGTTGGTTTCGATGCCCTTGCTCACCAGGTACTTCTTGACCGACTCGGCGCGCGAGACAGACAGCTTCTGGTTGTAGGCGTCGGAACCGTCGGAGTCGGTGTGGCCGACAGCGATGATGACTTCGAGGTTGACGTCCTTGGTCTTCGTGACCAGGTCGTCCAGCTTGGAGCGGGCATCCGGCTTCAGCACCGACTTGCCGGTGTCGAAGAAGGCGTCAGCAGCGAACGTGACCTTTTCGCTCACCGGAGCGGGCGGCACGACCGGGACGACCGGAGCGACAGGCGCCGGAGCAACCGGGGCCGGTGCCGGAGCGACAGGAGCCGGAGCGACAGGCGCAGCGGGCGCGGGAACGCCATCGCAGCCTTGCGTGCCATTGGCCGGCGTCCAGAAGTTGTTGCGCCAGCAGTATTCGCCCGTGCCGTTTTTCCACGACTGACCAGAGCTGTTGACCCAGTTTTGGGCGAACGCACCAGAAGCGGAAGCGGCGAGAGCGGCCGTTGCGAAGAGCGATGCGACTTTATTGAGTTTCTTCATGATTCTCCTCTCAAGGAAGGTGCAGTGTTCTGCAAAACCGGATTCGGAAAGTACAGGCGAGACATCGATTTCTCGAAGGGATCACCACCGACCGGCGGATTGTGCCATAGGGTATTGAGCCAGCCGGATTTTGGGCGCGTGCCCGTTCTTTGTCTTGGGCGCTGTTGCGCAAGCACGACATCGCAGGCGAATTAGAATCGCAGATTGCGCAAGCAGGTCCGCCTGCGCTTCCCCCGTTCGCTTTGACGCCGAGACCGAATGACTCAGTTCGCCAAGGAAACCTTGCCCATCAGCCTCGAGGAGGAGATGCGGCGTTCGTACCTCGACTACGCCATGAGCGTGATCGTGGGCCGTGCCCTCCCCGACGCACGTGACGGCCTGAAGCCCGTCCACCGCCGCGTGCTGTTCGCGATGCACGAGCTGAACAACGACTGGAACCGCCCGTACAAGAAGTCCGCCCGTATCGTCGGCGACGTGATCGGCAAGTACCACCCGCACGGTGACCAATCGGTGTATGACACCGCGGTCCGCATGGCGCAGGATTTTTCGCTGCGCCACATGCTGGTCGACGGCCAGGGCAACTTCGGCTCCATCGACGGCGACAACGCCGCCGCGATGCGGTACACGGAAATCCGCCTCTCGAAGATCGCCCACGAGATGCTGGCCGACCTCGACAAGGAAACCGTCGACTTCGGCCCCAACTACGACGGCTCGCTGAAAGAGCCGCTCGTGATGCCCACGCGGCTGCCGAACCTGCTGGTCAACGGCTCCGGTGGCATTGCCGTGGGCATGGCCACGAACATCCCGCCGCACAACCTCAACGAGGTGATCGACGCCTGCCACCACCTGCTGAAGAACCCGCAGGCCACCATCGACGAGCTGATCGAGATCATCCCGGCGCCGGACTTCCCCACGGCCGGCATCATCTACGGCACGAGCGGCGTGCGCGACGGCTACCGCACCGGGCGCGGCAAGGTCGTGATGCGCGCGAAGGTGCACTTCGAGGACATCGACCGCGGCCAGCGCCAGGCGATCATCGTCGACGAGATCCCGTACCAGGTGAACAAGAAGACCCTGCTCGAGCGCATGGCCGAGCTGGTCCACGAGAAGAAGATCGAAGGCATCAGCCATATCCAGGACGAGTCCGACCGTTCCGGCATGCGCGTGGTGATCGAACTCAAGCGCGGTGAAGTGCCCGAGGTGGTGCTGAACAACCTGTACAAGCAGACGCAGCTGCAGGACACGTTCGGCATCAACATGGTGGCCCTGATCGACGGCCAGCCGAAGCTCTGCAACCTGAAGGACCTGATCTCGGTGTTCCTGGAACACCGCCGCGAGGTCATCAACCGCCGCACGGTGTTCGAGCTGCGCAAGGCCCGCGAACGCGGCCACCTGCTCGAAGGCCTGGCCGTTGCACTCGCCAACATCGACGAGTTCATCGAGACCATCAAGACGTCGCCCACGCCGCCGGCCGCCAAGGCCGCGCTGATGAGCAAGACGTTCGACTCGTCGCTGGTGCGCGAGATGCTGCAGCGTGCCGAAGGTGAAACCCCGGGCGGGCGCGATGCGTACCGCCCCGAGGGCCTGCCGAAGGAATTCGGCCTGCAGCCCGATGGCATGTACCGCCTCTCCGAGGAACAGGCGAGCGAAATCCTGCAGATGCGCCTGCAGCGCCTGACCGGCCTCGAGCAGGACAAGATCGTCGCCGAGTACAAGGACGTGATGGCGCAGATCGCCGACCTGCTGGACATCCTGGCCACGCCGTCGCGCGTGACCACCATCATCGGCGAGGAACTCACCGCGCTGAAGCTGGAGTTCGGCCAGACGAAGCTCGGCGCCCGCCGCAGCCAGATCGAACACAACGCGCAGGACCTGGGCACCGAAGACCTGATCACGCCCACCGACATGGTCGTGACGCTGAGCCACACCGGCTACATCAAGAGCCAGGCGCTCTCCGAGTACCGCGCGCAGAAGCGCGGCGGCCGCGGCAAGCAGGCCACGCAGACGAAGGAGGACGACTGGATCGACCAGCTGTTCATCGCGAACACGCACGACTACATCCTGTGCTTCACCACCCGCGGCCGGGTGTACTGGATCAAGGTGTGGGAAGTGCCCACGGGTTCGCGCAACTCGCGTGGCCGCCCCATCGTCAACATGTTCCCGTTGCAGCCGGGCGAGAAGGTCAACGTCGTGCTGCCGCTGACCGACGGCTTCCGCAGCTTCCCCGCCGATCACTACGTGTTCATGGCCACGGCCCAAGGCGTGGTCAAGAAGACCTCGCTCGACGAGTTCAGCAACCCGCGCAAGGCCGGCATCATCGCGGTGGACCTCGATGAAGGCGACTTCCTGATCGGCGCCGCCCTCACCGACGGCAAACACGACGTGATGCTCTTCAGCGACGGCGGCAAGGCCGTGCGCTTCGACGAGGACGACGTGCGCTCGATGGGCCGCAACGCCCGCGGCGTGCGCGGTATGACGCTGGAAGAAGGCCAGAGTGTCATCGCGATGCTCGTGGCTGAAGATGAAACGCAAAGTGTGCTGGCTGCCACCGAAAACGGTTACGGCAAGCGCACCAGCATCGTCGAATACACCCGTCACGGCCGCGGAACCAAAGGCATGATCGCGATCCAACAGTCCGAACGCAACGGCAAGGTGGTTGCCGCCACGCTGGTGCGTCCGGCCGACGAGATCATGTTGATCACCGACAAGGGTGTGCTCGTGCGCACCCGGGTCTCGGAGATCCGCGAACTGGGGCGCGCCACGCAGGGCGTCACACTGATCGCACTCGATAACGGAACCAAGCTCATTGGTTTGCAACGCATCGCGGAAAACGATGCCAACCCCGAGGCAGGCGAAGAGCCGCCCACTGACGAGACCGAAGCATGAAGAAAACCCTCCTGACCGCGCTGATCGCTGGCGCCGTGGTGACCCTGGCCCAGGCCCAGGTGACCGCCCCCGCCGCGCCCGCGTCGGCACCGGCCCCTGCGCCCGTCGCGGCACCGAGCGCCGCCAAGAAGGCGTTGCTCGACCGCCTGGTGGCCCTGCAGCAGCCAGGCCTGGACGACCTGACCCGCAGCCTGACGATGCAGCCGGTGCAGCAGATGTCGGCCTTCGCCCAGCAGGCCATCGGCCGCGTGCCCGAAGACAAGCGTGAAGCCACCATCACCCGCATCGAAGGCCTGTTCAAGCAGTACTCCGACGAAGTGGGCCCCATCGCCAAGGACAAGGCCACCAAGCTCGGCCAGACCGCCCTGCTGCCGCTGCTGAACGAGCGCTTCTCGGAAGACGAGCTGCGCCAGCTGCTCGTGGCCCTCGAGAACCCGGCGTTCAAGAAGTACCAGGGTTCCATGCCCGAGATCGGCAACGCGCTGCGCATGCAGGTCGTCAACGAACTGCGCCCGGCCGTCGAACCGAAGCTCAAGACGCTGGAACAGAACTTCAACCAGGCCCTCGGCCCGGCCGCCTCGGGCGAACCCGCCGCGCCGGCCAAGGGCAAGGCCCCGGCCGGCGGCGCGTCGAAGCCGAAGAAGTGACCTCCGATTGACGCCCCCTCCCCCGACACGCACATGACGATGGCACGTCCCTTCAACTTTTCCGCCGGCCCCGCCGTGCTGCCCGACGAGGTATTGGCCCTGGCCGCCTCCGAAATGCTCGACTGGCATGGCAGCGGCATGAGTGTGATGGAGATGAGCCATCGCGGCCGCGAGTTCCAGTCCATCTACCAGCACGCCGAAGCCGACCTGCGGCAGTTGCTGGCGGTGCCACCCGAGTTCCGCATCCTGTTCATGCAGGGTGGCGGGCTCGCGGAAAACGCCATCGTGCCCATGAACCTGTCGCGGGGCGGTGTCGCCGACTACGTCGTCACCGGGTCGTGGTCGCAGAAGTCGCAGAAGGAAGCGCAGCGCTATTGCCTGGCGCGCACCATCGCGTCGAATGCGGCCACGCACCACACGTCGATGCCCGACCCCAAGTCATGGAAGCTCAGCAGCGACGCAGCGTACGTGCACGTCTGCAGCAACGAGACCATCCACGGCATCGAGTTCCAGACCCTGCCCGACCTGGCCCACCTCGGGTCGAAGGCCCCGCTCGTGATCGACTTCTCGTCGCACGTGCTGTCGCGCGCCACCGACTGGTCGCGCGTGGGCCTCGCCTACGGCGGCGCCCAGAAGAACATCGGCCCGGCCGGTGTCACCCTCGTGATCGTGCGCGAAGACCTGCTGGGCCACGCCCTGCCCACCTGCCCGTCCGCGTTCGACTACCGTGTGGTGGCCGACAACGAGTCCATGTTCAACACACCGCCCACCTACGCGATCTACATCGCCGGGCTCGTGTTCCAGTGGATCAAGGGCCAGACCGAAGGCTCCGCCACCGGCGTGGCCGCCCTGGAGGCCCGCAACATCGCCAAGTCGTCGATGCTGTACGACTACATCGACGGCTCCGGCTTCTACGTGAACAAGGTCGACAAGGCCTGCCGTTCGCGCATGAACATCCCGTTTTTCCTGAACGACGAATCGCTCAACGACGCCTTCCTGACCGAAGCGCGCGCCAAGGGCCTGCTGCAGCTGAAGGGCCACAAGTCCGTGGGCGGCATGCGCGCGAGTCTTTACAACGCCATGCCGATCGCCGGGGTCGAAGCCCTGGTGAGCCACATGCGAGAATTTGCCACCCGCCATGGCTGACCCCACGCCCCCCTTGAATCCCGACCTGCTGTCCCTGCGCACCCGGATCGATGCCGTCGACCGCGAACTGCTGGACCTGCTGAACCAGCGCGCCCGCCTCGCCCAGGAAGTGGGCGAGGTGAAGAAGCGCGAGGGTTCGGTGGCCTTCCGGCCCGAACGCGAAGCGCAGGTGATCGACGGCCTGAAGGCCGTGAACCCCGGACCGCTCAAGTCCGACAGCGTCGCGCCCATCTGGCGCGAGATCATGTCGGCCTGCCGCGCGCTCGAAACACCCACCCGCGTGGCCTACCTGGGCCCGGCCGGTACGTTCAGCGAGCTGGCGGCCCTCGGCTTCTTCGGTTCGTCCATCGTGCGCGTGCCGTGCGCGAGCATCGACGAAGTGTTCCGCTCCACGTCCGCCGGCGCGGCCGACTTCGGCGTGGTGCCGGTCGAGAACTCCACCGAAGGGGTCGTGGCCCGCTCCCTCGACCTGTTCCTCACCACGCCACTGCACATCGTGGGTGAAACCAGCCTGTTCGTACTGCACAACCTGCTGCGCCGCGAGAACTCGCTCGACGGCATCCAGGCCATCTGCGCCCACCCGCAGGCACTGGCGCAGTGCCACGGCTGGCTCAGCAACAACCTGCCCAACGTGGAACGCCGCCCTGTCTCCAGCAACGCCGAGGGCGCACGCCTGGCCAGCGTCGACCCGTCGCTGGCTGCCATCGCCAGCGACCGCGCCGGGGGCGAGTACGGCCTGCACACGCTGGCCCCCGCCATCCAGGACGACCCGCACAACCGCACCCGCTTCGCCATCGTGGCCCACCCGCAGCGCCAGCCGCAGCCGCAGGCGTCCGGCCACGACTGCACGAGCCTCGTGGTGTCGGTCACCAACCGGCCCGGGGCCGTGCACGACATGCTCGTGCCGCTGAAGGAACACGGCGTGTCGATGACCCGCTTCGAATCGCGCCCCGCGCGCTCGGGCCAGTGGGAGTACTACTTCTACATCGACCTGCAGGGCCACCCGGAGCAGTCCCACGTGGCCACGGCACTGACCGCGCTGCGCGGTGTCTGCGCGTATTTCAAGGTGCTGGGCACCTACCCGGTCGACGTCCATTGAAACGCCGCGCCCCCAAAACAACGAACACAGAGAGCACTCGCACGATGTTCAACCAGCTTGGCGTGATCGGCTGCGGCCTGATGGGCGGATCCTTCGCGCTCGCGCTCAAACGTGCAGGCCTCGTCAAGCGCGTCATCGGCTACAGCAAGTCGCCTTCCACCACCGAGCGGGCCAAGAAGCTCGGCGTGATCGACGATACGGCCGAATCGGCGCTGCTCGCCGTGTCGGGCTCGGACATCGTGCTGATGGCCGTCCCTGTGTCGGCCAGTGAAGCCACGTTCCGCGCCATCCGCCACCTGGTGGAGCCCGGCGTGCTGTTCATGGACGTGGGCTCCACGAAACGCGACGTGGTCGACGCGGCCCGCCGGGTGCTGAAAGACCGCCTCTCCTCGTTCGTGCCGGCGCACCCCATCGCCGGCAAGGAAGTGGCCGGCATTGCCCACGCCGATGCATCGCTGTACGCCGGCCGGCAGGTCATCATCACGCCGCTGCCGCAGACCGATCCCGACCTCGTGCAGAAAGCCACCGATGTGTGGTCCGCCATCGGTTCGCAGGTGCTGCGCATGACGCCGGAGAACCACGACGCGGCCTTTGCCGCCGTGAGCCACCTGCCGCACATGCTGGCGTTCGCCTTCTTCAGCTCGGTGGCCAAGCAGCCGGCCGGGCGCGATTTCCTTTCACTGGCCGGCCCGGGCTTCCGCGACTTCACCCGCATCGCCGCCAGCGATCCCGAGGTGTGGCGCGACATCCTGATGTCCAACCGCGAAGAGATCCTCAAGCAGTCCATGCGCTTCCGGCACACGCTCGACGCGATGGAACACGTGATGAAGTCCGGCAACGTCGAGGCGCTCGAGGACCTGATCCGCAACGCCTCCGACGCCCGCGCTGGCTGGCAGATGGGCGCCACGAAGCCCGGCTCCGGCCGCTGAACCGGGCGCGCCGCCGGCCGCCCGCCCCCTTTCCTCAGTTCGCCCGCAGCTTCCCCGCGCCGCCCATGTTCACGACCCCGTTCCTCGACCTCCCCCCGCTGCGCGCTGCCCAGGGCACCGTGCGGCTGCCCGGTTCCAAGAGCATCTCGAACCGCGTGCTGCTGCTCGCCGGCCTGAGCGAGGGCACCACGGTCGTCCACGACCTGCTCGACTCGGACGACACCCGCGTGATGCTCGACGCGCTGCGCGCGCTCGGCTGCGGCGTCGAGGCGCGAGGCGCCGACTGGCACATCACCGGCCTCGCCGGCCAGTTGCCCGTCAAGTCCGCCAACCTGTTCCTCGGCAACGCCGGCACCGCCATGCGCCCGCTGACAGCCGCACTCGCCGTGCTGGCCGCCACGCAGCAAGGCACGTTCGAGCTGAAGGGCATCCCCCGCATGCACGAGCGCCCCATCGGCGACCTCATCGACGCGCTGCGCCAGCTCGGCTGCCCCATCGACTACCTCGGCAACGACGGCTACCCGCCGCTGCGCCTCAACGCCGGCACCGGGCCGCTCGACACGTCTGCCCCCATCCGCGTGCGCGGCGACGTGTCCAGCCAGTTCCTCACCGCGCTGCTGCTGGGCCTGCCGCTCGTGTCGGCCCACGGCCCGGTCACCATCGCGGTCGATGGTGAACTGACGTCGAAGCCGTACATCGAGATCACGCTGAACCTGCTGGCCCGCTTCGGCATCGCCGTGCAGCGCGACGGCTGGCAGCAGTTCACCATCCCGCAGGGCAGCCGGTACCGCTCCCCGGGCAGCATCCACGTCGAAGGCGATGCCTCGTCGGCCTCGTACTTCGTGGCACTCGGCGCCATCGCCGCGTTCGATGGCCGTGCCATTCGCATCGAGGGGGTGGGCGACGATTCCATCCAGGGCGACATCCGCTTCGTGGACGCGGCCCGCGCCATGGGCGCCCAGGTGTCGAGCGGACCCGGCTGGCTCGAGGTGCGCCGCGGTGCCTGGCCGCTCAAGGCCATCGACCTCGACTGCAACCACATCCCCGACGCCGCCATGACGCTGGCCGTGATGGCCCTCTTTGCCACCGGCACCACCCGGTTGACCAACATCGCCAGCTGGCGCGTGAAGGAAACCGACCGCATCGCCGCGATGGCCATCGAGCTGCGCAAGCTGGGCGCCACGGTCGTCGAGGGGCCCGACTTCATCGAGATCGCCGCCCCGGCCCGCTGGGACCGCGCCGCGATCCACACCTACGACGACCACCGGGTGGCCATGTGCTTCTCGCTGGCCACGTTCAACCCGCTGGCCCACCCGGCCGGCGAGGTGCCCGTGCGCATCCTCGACCCGCGCTGCGTGGGCAAGACCTTCCCGGACTACTTCGAGACGCTGTTCACCGTGGTGGAGGCCCGCACCACCGACGTGCCGGTGCTGGCCATCGACGGCCCCACCGCGTCCGGCAAGGGCACGCTGGCCAGCGCCGTCGCCATCGCGCTCGGCTACCACTTCCTGGATTCGGGCGCGCTCTACCGCGCCACCGCACTGGCCGCGATGGCAGCGGGCGTGGCCGACACGGACGAGGCCGGACTGGCCGCCGCGGCGGCCGGGCTCAAGCTGAAGTTCTCGGGCCAACAGATCTGGCTCGGCGACACCGAAGTGAGCGACGACCTTCGCCAGGAGCACGTGGGCGCCATGGCGTCGCGGGTGTCGGTGTTCCCGGCGGTGCGCGAGGCGCTCCGGGCACTCCAGTTGTCGCACCGCCGCCTGCCCGGACTCGTGGCCGA
Source organism: Rhizobacter sp. Root1221 (assembly GCF_001425785.1). GTDB lineage: Bacteria > Pseudomonadota > Gammaproteobacteria > Burkholderiales > Burkholderiaceae_C > Rhizobacter. Next base: position 57,545 of record NZ_LMDI01000019.1, read on the forward strand.
CGGCCGCGACATGGGCACGGTCATCTTCCCCGGTGCCGACCTCAAGGTGTTCGTCACGGCGAGCGCCGCCGTGCGGGCCGAGCGCCGGTATAAGCAATTGATTTCTAAGGGAATTCCGGCTAATATCGACAGTCTTCGCGCCGATTTGGAAGCGCGCGACCTGCGAGACCAGTCCCGCACCGTCGCCCCTCTCAAGCCGGCAGAAGATGCCAAGCTGTTCGACAACTCCGAGTTGTCGGTCGACCAATGCGTCGCCCGGGTGCTCGAGTGGTGGAACGCCAGGCAGGCGTTCTGAACGCCCTGGCCCTTGAAAAGGGGCCCGGTCGTCCCGAATTCCAACCGTTCATCCCGTCGCTTTCCCTCCTGCGCTGCATGCGCGTCGAAGCGGCGGATTGTTCAACCTAACCCGCAGCATTTGCTGCAACTGGATCGTCCCCCATGTCCCAAACTCAAAACGCCGCCGCCGAAGGTATGGAATCCTTTGCCGCCCTGTTCGAAGAATCTCTGAACAAGTCGGAGATGCGCACCGGTGAAGTCATCACCGCGGAAGTCGTCCGTGTCGAACACAACTTCGTGGTGGTGAACGCCGGCCTCAAGTCCGAAGCCTACGTGCCCATCGAAGAATTCAAGAACGACCAGGGCGAGCTCGAAGTCCAGGTCGGCGACTTCGTGTCCGTGGCCATCGACGCCGTTGAAAACGGTTATGGCGACACGATCCTGTCGCGCGACAAGGCCAAGCGCCTCGCGTCGTGGCTGTCGCTCGAGAACTCGCTGGAATCCGGCGAATTCGTCAGCGGCACCGTCAACGGCAAGGTCAAGGGTGGCCTGACCGTGCTGGTCAACGGCATCCGCGCCTTCCTGCCTGGTTCCCTGCTCGACACGCGCCCTGTCAAGGACATGAGCCCGTTCGAAGGCAAGACCATGGAGTTCAAGGTCATCAAGCTCGACCGCAAGCGCAACAACGTCGTGTTGTCGCGCCGTGCTGTGGTCGAAGCCTCGATGGGCGAAGAGCGCAGCAAGCTGCTGAGCACCCTGTCCGAAGGCGCCATCGTCAACGGCGTGGTCAAGAACATCACCGAATACGGTGCGTTCGTCGACCTCGGCGGCATCGACGGCCTGCTGCACATCACCGACATGGCCTGGCGCCGTGTCCGCCACCCGAGCGAAGTCGTTCAGGTCGGCCAGGAGCTGCAAGCCAAGGTCCTCAAGTTCGACGCCGAGAAGAACCGCGTCTCGCTGGGCATCAAGCAACTGGGCGACGATCCGTGGCACGGTGTCTCGCGCCGTTACCCGAACAGCACCCGCCTGTTCGGCAAGATCACGAACATCGCCGACTACGGCGCGTTCGTCGAGATCGAGCCGGGCATCGAAGGCCTGGTGCACGTCTCGGAAATGGACTGGACCAACAAGAACGTTGCCCCGAACAAGATCGTGTCCCTGGGCGACGAAGTCGAAGTCATGGTCCTCGAGATCGACGAAGACAAGCGCCGCATCAGCCTCGGCATGAAGCAGTGCAAGACCAACCCGTGGGAAGAGTTCTCGGGCACGGTCCAGCGCGGCGATCGCGTCAAGGGCCCCGTCAAGTCCATCACCGACTTCGGCGTCTTCGTCGGCCTGTCGGCTGGCATCGACGGCCTGGTGCACCTGTCCGACCTGTCGTGGCACGAGCCGGGCGAAACCGCCGTTCGCAACTACAAGAAGGGCCAGGAAGTCGAAGCTGTCGTGCTGGCCGTCGATGTGGAGCGCGAACGCATCTCCCTGGGCATCAAGCAGCTCGACTCCGACCCGTTCACGTCGTACACCTCGGTCAATGACCGCGGCATGACCGTGACCGGCAAGGTCAAGACCGTGGACGCCCGTGGCGCCGAGATCGAACTGAACGCCGACGTGACGGGTTACCTCCGTGCTTCGGAAATCAGCCGTGACCGCGTCGAAGATGCCCGCAACGTGCTGAAGGAAGGCGACGAAGTCAACGCCATGATCATCAACGTCGACCGCAAGACGCGTTCGATCCAGTTGTCGATCAAGGCCAAGGACAACGTCGACCAACAGGAAGCCATGCAGCGCCTGTCGGCCACGAGCGAGCGTGAAAACGCTGGCACCACGAGCCTCGGCGCGCTGCTGCGTGCCAAGCTCGACAACCAGAACAACAGCTGATCGTTGTTCCGGCGCCGAACCTCCTCAGGACTCAGCAGGACTGAATGACCCGATCCGACCTCGTGACCCAATTGGCCGAACAATTCGGCCAGCTGACCCATCGCGACACCGAGTTCGCCGTCAAGACCATCCTGGACGCGATGTCCGACGCGCTTGCGCGCGGGCATCGCATCGAGATCCGGGGGTTCGGCAGTTTCTCGATCAACCGCCGCCCGCCGCGGGTGGGGCGCAATCCCCGCTCCGGCGAGCAGGTGGTGATCCCCGAGAAGCTCGTTCCCCATTTCAAACCTGGCAAGGCGCTTCGCGAAGCCGTCGATGCCCAGGTGCCGGTGGATGGTGTGTTGCCCTCCGCCGCCGCGTCGCCGGCCATGCCGGCCGCCGCCGCTCCCGCACTGCCCGTTGTTCCGCCCGTGCTGCCGTCCACGGACCCGCAGGACGCCTGAACGCCGCGGTGACACCAGGTCACCGTTTTGTCGTGGATGTTGATCGTGCCGCCCGGCCTCAGGCCGCCGCGTTCAACCTAGAATCCATCCGGGAGTTGCGATGCGTATTCTTGTCTGGCTCGTTCGGGCCGCCCTCTTTTTCACGTTGTTCGCGTTCGCGCTGAACAACCAGCACGAAGCCGGCATCCGCTGGTTCTTCAGCCATGAATGGCGCGCGCCGATGGTCTTCATCGTGCTGGCCGCCTTCACGCTCGGCTGCGTCGTCGGCGGGCTCGCCATGGCCCCCAGCTGGTGGCGCCACCGCCGCGTGGCACGCCAGCACCAGGCCCGCATCGACGCCGACCTCCCGCTCGACCCCACCGTCCCGTCCGCCGACGTCCCGCCACCGATCGACTCCGAACCTGCCCGCCATGGTGTTTGACTTCCAGTGGTTGCTCATCGGGCTGCCGCTTGCCTTTGCCCTCGGCTGGCTCGGCTCCCGCCTCGACCTGCGCCAGTGGAAACGCGAACAGCGTGAATCGCCGAAGGCCTACTTCAAGGGCCTGAACCTGCTGCTCAACGAACAGCAGGACAAAGCCATCGACGCCTTCATCGAAGCCGTCCAGCACGACCCCGACACCACCGAACTGCACTTCGCACTCGGCAACCTGTTCCGCCGCCGCGGCGAATACGAACGGGCGGTGCGGGTGCACGAGCATCTGCTGGGCCGTGCCGACCTGCCCCAGAGCGACCGCGACCGCGCCCAGTACGCCCTCGCCCAGGACTTCATGAAGGCGGGCCTCTTCGACCGCGCCGAACAGGCCTACCACGCGCTCGACGGCAGTGCATTCGACACCGAAGCGCGCCTCGCGCTGCTCACGCTGCACGAACGCTCGCGCGACTGGCGCCCGGCCGTCGAGGTGGCGCAGAAGCTCGAACGCAGCGGCACCGGCTCGTTCGCCAACCGCATCGCGCACTACTGGTGCGAACTGGCGCTCGAGGCCGATGCCGGCCAGCACGCCGACGACGGCGACACCGCGCTGCGCCACGCCCGCCTCGCCTCGCCCCACCTCGCCCGCCCGCTCGCCCTCACCGGCCAGCGCGCGGCCAAGCGCGGCGACCATGCGGCCGCGCTGCAGGCCTGGTCCGAACTGCTCGTGGTGCAGCCCATGGCCTTCAACCTCGTCGCCCGCGACTACGCCACCAGCGCACTCGCGTCGGGGCAGCCCGGGCCCGCGCTGGAACGCCTGCGCGAGCTGTACGGCCGCGCGCCCACGATGGACCTGCTGGCCGCCATCTCGATGCTCGACCCGGCACCCGAGGCCCAGCGCGGCCGCCTGTTCAAGCACCTGCAGGACCAGCCCACGCTGTCGGCGGCCCAGGCCCTGCTGCGCCAGACCGGCACCGAATCGAAACCGCTCGACGCGCCGGAAACCCAGGCCGTCAGCGAAGCCGTGGGCCGGGCCGCCAAGCCGCTGCAGCGCTACCGCTGCGCCGCCTGCGGCTTCGAGGCCCAGCACTATTTCTGGCAATGCCCCGGCTGCCTGAGCTGGGACAGCTACCCGCCGCAACGGCTGGAGGATCTCTGATGAATGAACGCATCACCCGCGAGCGTGTCGCCGCGGCACGCGTGCTCGTGGTGGGCGACGCCATGCTCGACCGCTACTGGTTCGGCGCGGTCGAACGCATCTCCCCGGAAGCCCCGGTGCCCGTCGTGCGCGTGGACCGCGAGGAAGAGCGCCTGGGCGGCGCCGCCAACGTGGCACTCAATGCCAAGACCTTGGGCGCCCAGGTCACGCTGCTCACCGTGGTGGGCCAGGACGAACCCGCCCGCAAGCTGCAGCAGTTGCTGGAGCAGCAAGGGGTGTCCACGCTGCTCGGGCACGACCCGCAGCTCTACACCATCGTGAAGCTGCGTGTGATCGGCCGCAACCAGCAGCTGATCCGCGTCGATTTCGAGAACGCCCCCGACCACGAGGTGCTGCACAGCATGCTCGCCGACTACGAGCGCGTGTTGCCCGACTTCGACGCCGTGCTGTTCTCCGACTACGGCAAGGGTGGCCTCACGCACATCCCGCGCATGATCGAGCTGGCCCGTGCTGCGGGCAAACCGGTGCTGGTGGACCCGAAGGGCAGCGACTACACCCGCTATGCCGGTGCCACCGCCATCACGCCGAACCGGGCCGAACTGGCCCAGGTGATCGGCGCGTGGCGCAGCGAAGCCGAACTCCTCGAGCGCGCACAGAAGCTGCGCACCGAGCTGGGCCTCGAAGGCCTCGTGCTGACCCGCTCCGAGGACGGCATGTCGCTGTTCGACGGACAAGGCCACACGCAGGTGCCCGCGCAGGCGCGCGAGGTGTTCGACGTCACCGGCGCCGGCGACACCGTGATCGCGTCGCTGGCGGTCATGCTCGCCGCCGGCGTGCCGCTGCGCGAAGCCATGCCCATCGCCAACCGCGCCGGCAGCATCGTGGTCGGCAAGTTCGGCACGGCGTCCGTGTCGTACGGCGAACTGTTCCCTGGAGAAGCACCATGAAAGTCGTTGTCACCGGCGCGGCCGGCATGATCGGCAGCAACCTCGTCCACGGCCTGAACGCCATCGGCATCGACGACGTGATCGCCGTCGACGACCTGACCGACGGCCCGAAGTACCGCAACCTGCTGGGCGCCCGCCTCAGCGACTACTTCGACCGCTCCGAGTTCTACGGCCGCTTCGCCCGCGGCGAGTTCGGCAAGGTGGACGCGGTGCTGCACGAAGGCGCCTGCTCCGACACCATGGAGCACGATGGCAAGTACATGATGGACACCAACTACCGGTGCTCCAAGGGCCTGCTCGACGCCTGCCAGGCGCAGGGCGTGCGCCTGCTGTACGCGTCGTCGGCCGCCACCTATGGCGGCAGCGACACCTTCCGCGAGGAACCCGCGTTCGAGCAGCCGCTCAACGTGTACGGCTACTCGAAGCTGCTGTTCGACAACGTCGTGCGCCGCATGCTGCCCACGGCCACGTCGCAGGTGGCGGGCTTCCGCTACTTCAACGTGTACGGCCCGCGCGAGCAACACAAGGGCCGCATGGCCTCGGTGGCGTTCCACCACTTCAACCAGTTCCGCGACACCGGCAAGGTCAAGCTCTTCGGCGAGTACGGCGGCTACGGCGCCGGTGGCCAGACGCGCGACTTCATCCACGTGGACGACGTGGTGGCGGTGAACCTGTGGTTCCTGCAGAACCCCGGCCAGAGCGGCATCTTCAACCTCGGCACCGGGCGGGCGCAGCCCTTCAACGACGTGGCCGTGGCCACCGTGAACGCGTCGCGCGCCCTCGCGGGTTCGCCGCCGCTGCCGCTGGCCGACCTGGTGCAGCACGGCCTGATCGAGTACATCCCCTTCCCCGACGCCCTCGTCGGCAAATACCAGTGCTACACGCAGGCCGACGACACCCGCCTGCGCGCCACGGGCTGCGACCACGTGTTCGCCGACGTCGCCCATGGCGTGAAACGCTACGTCGACTGGCTCAGCCTCCAAAAGGCGTGAACGGCCGAGGCGGTGCCACCACACCGCCTTTTGGCAGGCCTCGCAGAGGCAGGACGGGACGGTGTCGTCCCTAGAGTGGATACCCAGGGACACGGAAGGGCCGTGTCCCCTTGTGTTGCACCACCACCCCCAAGGGAGTCCTGTCATGCTGAAGAAATTGCTGTGTGTGTTCGCCATGCTGATGGCCCACGCCGCCTACGCCGCCGTCGACGTCAACAAGGCCGACCAGGCCGCACTCGAATCCGTCAAGGGCATCGGCCCGTCCGTCTCGACCCGCATCCTCGACGAACGCAAGAAGGCCCCGTTCAAGGACTGGGGCGACTTCGTGGGCCGCGTGAAAGGCGTGGGCGAAGGCAACGCCACCCGTTTCTCGAAGGAAGGCCTCACCGTCAACGGCGCCACGTTCACACCGTCCGAGCACGCGGGCAAGGCCGAGCCCAGGAAGGACAAGGCCGGGAAGAAGGACACCAAGGGCTGAGCCAGCCCCCACCCTCGGTCCCGGCGCAGGCCGGGATGCCAGCGAGGCCGCGGCGCTACTCCAACTCCGCCGTGTAGAACCCACTGTCCTGCACGGGCGACCGCTGCACCTCCCGCCGCTCCCACCCGAAGAACTTGGTCACCTCGTCGCGCCGCACCATCGTGTCGGTTTCGCCCAGCTTCACCAGTTCGCGGGTGTACGGTGCCTCGAACAGCAGGTAGCTGGCCAGCGCCGAACCTCGGGCGTCACTGCCCTTGCCCGACACGCCCACGCCGCGCAACAGCGCGCGCACCGGCGCGGGCAGGCTTTCCAAGTGCTTGGCAGCCAGGTCGTCGAGCCGTTCCGACGGGGCAATGACCAGCACGTCGATGGGCCGCAGGCTCGTGGACGCCAGCGCACCGGGCGGCAGCAGCGCCAGCGTGTTGTTGATGCGCTGGAGCCGCTCCACGTCCACCGCGAGGGCGTCGAGGAAGATGTTCGACAACGCATGGCCCGCGATCTGCGCGAGGTTCGGGTACGTGCCCTTCACCTTGCGCTGGCCGGGGGGCTCGTGCAAGCGGCCCGCACCGATCACGAGGATGCGGCTCGCCCCCAGGTGCACTGCGGGGGAGATGGGCGCCGACTGCCGCATGGACCCGTCGCCGAAGTACTCGGTGCCCTCGTCGAACGACAGCTGTACCGGCGGGAACACGAACGGGATGGCCGCCGACGCCAGCAGGTGCTGCACGGTGATGGTGTCGCGCACGGCCACGCGCTGCGAACGGTTCCAGGGCACGAAGTCCTTCACCGAGTCGTAGAACGTCACGTGGGTGCCGGAGTTGTAGCTCGATGCGGTGACGGCCAGCGCCTGCAGGTGGCCCGCCTGCATCAGGCCCTTCAGCCGTTCCACCCGCACGAGCTGGTTCAGCAGGTCTTCGAGCGGCGCGTTGTCGAGCAGCGACCGCTGCCGCGCACGCCGCCAGCGGGCAATGACCCAGCCAAGCGACATCATGGTGAGCCAGCGCGCACCGGTGCGGATCACGCCGAGTGCGTCGCTGCGGTACACCTGCTCGGCACGGAAGTTCTCCCACACCTGGGCGAGCTGGGCCACGGCCTTGTCGAAATCGTCGCAATGCGTGGCCAGTGCCGCCGCGTTGATGGCCCCGGCCGACGTGCCGGCAATGACCGGAAACGGGTTCTCCTTGCGCCACGGTGCGGCTTCCCGGCGGATCTGCGCGATGGCCTTCAGCACCCCCACCTGGTACGCGGCGCGGGCGCCGCCGCCCGTCAGGATCAGGCCGGTCACCCCATCGTCATTGTCGTTCGGCATGGCTTTCAGTGTAGACAGCACCGGTGCCCCGGCGGATCAGGGTCCGCCCGGTGCGTTGCGGCCGGGCGTCACGGACGGTGCCAGCAACGTCACGGTGGCGCGCAGGCCACCCTCGGCCCGGTTCTGCAACACGAGGCGCCCGCCTTGCCGCTGCAAAAGCTCGCGGGCGATGTAGAGCCCGAGGCCGGCCCCCTGCCGGTCGCGGCCGCGGTCCACGCGGTAGAAGGGCTCGAACACGGCATCGAGCTGCCCCGCCGGGATGCCGGGGCCCTGGTCGTCGATGAACACGTCCAGCACGCCGTCGGCCACACGCACGGAGATGTCGGCCCGGCCGCCATGGCGCACCGCATTGCCGGCCAGGTTCGACAAGGCACGGCGCAACGCGGCCGGCTGCACCGGCGCCATCGCGGCGGGCCCGCGCACGGTCACCGGGTGCCCCTGCTCCACCAGGTCGTCGCGCAACGCCCGGAGCAGCGCCGACACATCGGTGCGGCGCACCGGCTCGGCCAGCCCCTCGGCACGGAACACCTCCAGCACCGCATCGATCATGTCGTTCATGTCCTGCACGTCGGCAATGCAACGCCGCACGAGCGGTTCGTGTTCCAACGCCTCGAGGCGCATGCGCACCCGTGTGAGCGGGGCTCGCAGGTCGTGCGAGATGGCCGCGACAAACAGGCCCCGCGCCTTGAACTGCGCATCGAGCCGACGGGCCATGTCGTTGAAGCGCCGGGCGGTCTCACGCACCTCGACCGTGCCGGGGCCTTCGTCGAGCGCGGGCATGCGGTCGTGCCGCCCGATGGCGTCCGCCAGGCCCTGTGACGCGATGGCCAGCCGGTGCATGGGGCTGCACAACCAGCGCGCGCCCCACCACGCGGCGAGCGCGATGACGATGCCCCGCAGACCGGCGTCCAGCACCCGAGGCAGCCAGACCTGCCAACCCGACACCTCGGGCGCCGTGGATGGCAGCGGCCAGGGATCGACCCAGGGGCCGCGAAAAAGGCGCTCGCCCGACTCGAAGCGCGGTGGCACCATACCCCGCCAGGCGGGGCCGGCGGCCGGAGGTGGCAACGCCATCTCCGGCGCGGACGGCGGCGCCAGCAACGCCACCACCACCAGGTGGCTCGCCGTGAGGGCCAGAGCCATCAGCACGAACAGCCGCCGGAACAGCGTGTCCCGCCAGCCGAAGGTCATGGGGCCGGCTCCACGCCGAACCGGTAACCCTCGCCGCGCACGGTGCGGATCAGTACCGGGTCGTGTGGGGCGTTGCCGAGCTTCCTGCGCAGGCGGAACACCATCAGGTCCACGCTGCGTTCGCTGGTTTCCACACCGGGCGCGCCGGTCAGGCTGGCAAGCCGGGTGCGGCTCAGCACCTGGCCCGCATGGTCGAGGAACACGGCCAGCAGGCGGTACTCCGCGTTCGACAGCGGCACCACGTCGTCCGCCGGGGACACGAGCACGCGCCGCAGGCGGTCGAGGGACCAGCCGGCGAACCGGTCGCTGCGTGCGGGAGGTTCGCGACCCGGCGCGCCCGGGCGTGGCACCCGCCGCAGCACGGCGTTGAGGCGGGCCACCAGCTCGCGTGGCTCGAAGGGTTTCGGGATGAAGTCGTCGGCCCCCAGCTCGAGGCCCACGACGCGGCTCATCGGGTCCCCCAGGGCGGTGAGCATCACGAGCGGCGTGGTGTGCGTGCGGCGCAGCCAGCGGCACAGCTCGAGGCCGTTGTCATCGGGCAGCAGCACGTCGAGCACCACCACGTCGAACACCTCGGCCAGCACCGCACGCCGCATCGCGGCACCGGTGTCCACCGCCTTCACGGCAAACCCGAAGCGCGCGAGGTAGGCCGACACCGTGCCGAGGACCTCCGGATCGTCATCCACCAGCAGGCAGCGGTTCATCCGCGGGCCCTTTCCTGTTCCCCGCTTCGTTTCATTATCGACACAGTATTTCACCGACCTTTCAGGCCCGACACCATATATCAGTTCCCGTGAATGGAGGTTGCTGCAATCCCAAGATGAAAGGCGAATTCAACCCTTATCTCCGGCTTTCGAAAAAAGGGGGCTCCTACCATTTCCTTATCCCATCCATGGAGTTCCCATGAGCAGCATCAACTTCCTGTCGCCGGGCGCCAGCCCCCAGATTTCACCCACGGCGTCGAGCAAACGCCCGGCGCCGTCGGCCTTCGAGCTCAACTCGGCCCGGTTCGGGCCGGTGGCGGCCTCGGCCATCGGCGTGGCCCAAGCCACGGTGCCCGCCGCGAGCGCCGTGGTGTCGTTCAGCCAGGCCGCCCTGAAGGAGCTGTCGGACGCTGCCGAAGGGGTCTCGGACGCGATAAGCGATGCGGTCGATTTCGTGGAGGACGGCGTCTCCTCGCTCGCGGACGGCATCGTGTCGCTGGCCCACGACGGGGCCGAAGCGGTGGACTCGGCCACCACCGTGCTCGGCGACGCCACGTCGGCCGTGGCCGACGGGCTCCAGACCGCCATGGGCAACGTGGCCGGCTACGCGCTGCTGGGCGCCGCGAGCGTGGCCGGTTTCATCAACGACGTGGTGTGACCGTGCCACGCCGCCTCGCCACTGCCGCGTTGTGCCTGACCCAGGCGGGCTGTGCGATGTTCAGCCCCGTCCCGGCGCTGGAGTTGGCCAAGGCCACCGCCTCCGCCGCCAGCACCGCCATCTCCTACGGGCCCAGCCGGGCCCGCCACACCGTCCGCCATGAACACGCGCCCGTCCAATCCATCTGCATCGAATACAACCGCCAGGCCCCGGTCCAGGATGTGCTGCCCGCACTGCAGGCCGAGCTCCGCGCGCTCCACATCGACAGCCGCGTCTACGACACCGGCAGCACGGCCGAGGGCTGCGCCGTCTGGCTGCGATACGCCGCGTCCATGGACTGGGGGATTCCGCCGTTCGCGTCGGAACATCGCGCCTATCTGACCGCCGCAGCGCTCAGCCTGCAAACCGCCGACGGCCGCATTCTCTCCAGCAGCCAATACGAACTCGATACCGTCTTCGGGATTGGAAAATGGTCCACCACCCGCAGCAAGATATCTCCGGTCGTGGTGGCCTTGATCACCGGATTCGAGAATTGATTTCCAATTTGAAATATTCCCGATTCCCACCATGAAACATGTCACGATGAAACTCGCCGCGGCGGCAGTCGCGGTGGCCCTGACCGGCTGCGCCACCCACACGCCCCTCGTGAGCGGGCCGGTCATCGCCGCGCCGCTGCCCATGCCGATGACCCTCGAGCGCGTCAACAACGGCAGCATCTTCCAGGCCGGCATGGCATCCGCCGCGCTGTTTTCAGGCGAGGTGCGCCCGCGCAGCGTGGGTGATTCGCTGAAGATCGACATCGCCGAGACCGTGCGCGCCAAGCGCGAGGTCAACACCGACACCAGCCGGGAGAACGCCGTGGCGTCGAAGGGGCCGGGGTCGAAGTCGGCCTCGGGGGTGCTGGGTTCGTTGCTGAACCTCGACGCCTCGGCCTCCGGCAGCGATTCCTTCAAGGGCGCCGGTACCACCGGCAACAGCAGCAGTTTCACGGGCCAGCTCGCGGCCTCGGTGATCAACGTGCTGCCCAACGGGCATCTGGTCGTGGCCGGCGAGCGCAGCGTCGCGATGAACGGCGGCACCAGCACGCTGCGCTTCTCGGGCATCGTGAACCCGCGCGACATCCGGCCCGGCAACATCGTGGCGTCGGGCGACGCGGTCAACGCGCGGGTGGAGCTGGTGGGTCAGGGCGACGTGTCGGAAGCCGCCACGCGGAACTGGCTGCAGCGGGTGCTGACGAGCAGCATGACGGTGTGGTGAGGCCGCACAGCAAAAAGGCGGCCCGCAGGGCCGCCTTTTTGAGATCACACGAGAGGATCAGTGGCCGTGGTGACCCCGGTCATGCCGGTCGTCGCGGCGATCGTCACGCCGGTCATGGCGGTCGTGCCGGCGGTCATGGCGATCTTCCCGGCGCTCTTCTCGCCATTCCCGGCGATCGTCGCGGCGGTCGTGCCGCTGGTGGTAGTGGCTCTGGTACCAGTCCTCGCGCACGAAGTAAACCGGCTGGCCGCAAGCGTTGTAGCGGCCGCAGTACTGGCGCCAGTTGCGGGAGTGGCCGGGGGGCACGTGCAGGTAGATGGGGCGGCGGTCCACCACCACCGGGGGCCGGGCGATGATGACCGGCTCCGGGTACAGCAACACGGGTGGCTGCGGCACGTTGCCGATCTCCACGCGGCCGTAGACGCCAGGTTGGTTGACGCTCACCGACACACCCACGTTCGGGGCGGCGATGGCGTGCAGGCTGGCCGCGGCCAGGCCGAGGGCCATGAGGATTTTTTTCACTGGAACGGCTCCATCAGTAGACCCCAGAACAACGCGGCAGCCCCCCGGGGGGATGACACGATTGCATTCGCATACACGTTTGGTCAGTCGTAGACGACCGCGGACTTCCCGTGGCTGCCTTCGAGCCAGCGGTCGAGCGCCGCATCGGACGGGAAAAACCGCCCCTCGTCGCCGAGGTCGAGTTCGCCGGACGCGCCATCGCGGTGCAACACGAGCCGCACCGGGAGCCCCTGCGTGATGGGCCCCTCCTCGGTCTCGATGCGCCGGCTCGGGTGCTCCCGCAATACCTCGGCCACCGGCGGCACGCTGCCGTTGACTTCCACCCGCAGGTACTTGCCGAAGCGGCAACGCGCGGTGGCGAGGTCGAACACCTGCTGCACGTTGAGCCGCATGCCGCCGGAGAACCGGTCGGGCTGGGCCTTGCCCACCACGATGATGAGTTCGTCGTCCTTCAGCAGGTCCTTGTTGGCGTTGAGCAGGTCCTCGTTGGCCACGGCCTCGATGGATTCGCTCTTGTCGTCGAGCTTGAAGATGGCCACGCGGCCACGCTGGCCGTTGATCACGCGCAGGTCACCCACGATGCCGGCGAGCACCTGCGGCTCGCGGGTGTCGATCAGGTCGGCGATCTCGCGCTTGGCGAACTTGCGCACCTCCGCCCCGCTCTGGTCGAACAGGTGGCCAGACAGGTAGAAGCCGAGCGCCACCTTCTCGAGGCTCAGGCGCTCCTTGATGCTCCAGGGCTTGGCATCGATCAGTTCGGGTTCGGTGGTGGACGCCGCGTGTGAATCGTCGAAGTCGAACAGCCCCCCCTGGTCGGCATGGGCGGCCTGCGAGTCGGCATACTCGAACGCGAGGCCGATGCTGGCCACCACCTGCGAGCGCTCGGGATGCAGCAGGTCGAACGCGCCGGCCTTGATCAACGCCTCCACCGTGCGCTTGTTGATGCGGCTGCGGTCCACGCGGGCGGCGAAGTCGAAGATGCTCTTGAACGGGCCGCCTTCGGTGCGGGCCTGGATGATGGCCTCGATGGCGCTCTGGCCCGTGCCCTTCACGGCGCCGAGGCCGTAGCGCACCACCTTGTCTTCCACCGGCTCGAAGCGGTAGTTGCCGGTGTTGATGTTGGGCGGCTCGAACGTGAGGCCGAGGTTGACCGCATCGTCATGGAAGATCTTGAGCTTGTCGGTGTCGTCGAGCGCGACGCTCATGTTGGCCGCGGTGAATTCGGCCAGGTAGTGGGCCTTCAGGTACGCGGTGTGGTACGCGAGCAGCGCGTATGCGGCGGCGTGCGACTTGTTGAAGCCGTAGCCCGCGAACTTCTCCATCAGGTCGAAGATCTCGTTGGCCTTGGGCTCCTCGATGCCCTGCTTGCCGGCACCCTCGGCGAACGTGGCGCGGTGCGCCACCATCTCCTCGAGCTTCTTCTTGCCCATGGCCCGGCGCAACAGGTCGGCACCGCCGAGCGAGTAGCCCCCGACGATCTGGGCCACCTGCATCACCTGCTCCTGGTAGACCATGATGCCGTAGGTTTCCTCCAGCACCGTCTTCATCAGCGGGTGCGGGTACTCCACCTCCTCGCGGCCGTGCTTGCGGGCACAGAAGCTCGGGATCAGGTCCATCGGGCCCGGCCGGTACAGCGCCACCAGCGCGATGATGTCCTCGAACACGCTGGGCTTGGCGTCCTTCAGCATGCGCTGCATGCCCGAGCTTTCCAGCTGGAACACCGCCACCGTCTTGCCTTCGCTCATCAGCTGGTACGACGCGCGGTCGTTCAGCGGGATCTTCTCGAGCGCGAAGTTTTCCTGTTTCGGGCGGCGCGCGCGGATGTAGTCCTTCGCGAGCTCTAGGATGGTGAGCGTGGCCAGACCCAGGAAGTCGAACTTCACGAGGCCGATGGCCTCCACGTCGTCCTTGTCGAACTGGCTCACCGCGCTGTCGCTGCCGGGCTGCATGTACAGCGGGCAGAAGTCGGTGATCTTGCCCGGGGCGATCAGCACCCCCCCGGCGTGCATGCCGATGTTGCGCACCATGCCTTCGACGCGCTCGGCCAGGGCCAGCAGCTCGGCAACCTCTTCCTCGTTCTTCTCGCGCTGCTCGATCTCGGGCGCCTCGAGGCGCGCGTAGATGATGCCGGGATCGGGCTTGTCGCCGGGGCGCTTGAGCGTCACGGTCTTGCCCGGGGGCGCCGGCACGAGCTTGGCCACGCCGTCCACGTGGCCGTAGCCCATGCCGAGCACGCGGCCCACGTCGCGCAGCGCGGCCTTGGCGGCCATGGTGCCGAACGTGGCGATCTGGCTGACGGCCTCGCGGCCGTACTTGTCCTTCACGTAGTCGATGACGCGGTCGCGGTTGCCTTGGCAGAAGTCGATGTCGAAGTCGGGCATCGACACCCGCTCCGGGTTCAGGAACCGCTCGAACAGCAGGTTGTACTTCAGCGGGTCGAGGTCGGTGATCTTCAGCGCATAGGCCACCAGCGAGCCGGCGCCGGACCCCCGGCCCGGGCCCACCGGGCAGCCGTGGCTCTTGGCCCAGATGATGAAGTCCGCCACGATCAGGAAGTAGCCGGGGAACCCCATCTTCAGGATCGTGTTGATCTCGAAGTCGAGCCGCTCGACGTAGCGCGCGTTTTCCTTCTCGCGCGCGGCCGGGTCCGGGAACAGCTGGACCATGCGCTCCTTCAGGCCCTCGTGCGACGCGTACCGGAAGTAGTCTTCCGGCTCCATGCGCCGGCCATCGACCTCCGGCGTGGGAAAGTCGGGCAGGCGCGGCTTGCCGAGCACGAGTGTCAGGCTGCAGCGGCGCGCGATCTCCACCGTGTTGGCGAGCGCGCTGGGGATGTCGGCGAACAGCGCCTCCATCTCGGCCTGTGTCTTGAAGTGCTGGTCGCGCGTGAAGCGCTTGACGCGGCGCGGGTTGGTGAGCGTCTCGCCTTCGGCGATGCAGGTGCGGGCCTCGTGGGCCTCGAAGTCTTCGGGCGTCTGGAACTGAATGGGGTGCGTGGCCACCACCGGCAGGCCCAGTTCGGCTGCCAGCGGCACCGCGGCACGCACGTGCGGTTCGTGGGCGGGCAGGCCGGCGCGTTGCAGTTCGATGTAGAAGCGCTGCGGGAACAGGTCGGCCAGGCGGCGGGCGATGGCCGATGCACGGGCGGTGTCGTTTGCCAGGAGGGCCTGGCCCACCGCGCCCAGGTCACCGCCGGACAGCACGATCAGGTCGCCGCCCAGTTCCGCAAGCGACGTCCAGCGCACGCAGGCCTTGCCGGCGAGGTTGTCGGTGACCCACGCGCGCGACAGCACCTCGCACAGGTTGTGGTAACCCGCGGCGCTCTGTGCGAGCAGCAGCAGGCGGGTCGGTTGTTTTTCGCCGGCGGCGGTGTCGGGCTCGAGCCAGACGTCGGCCCCGATCACGGGTTTCACACCCGCCTTGCGGGCTTCCTTGTAGAACTTGACGCCGCCGAACAGGTTGGAGAGGTCGGTGATGGCGAGGGCGGCCTGGCCGTCGCCGGCCGCGGCGTCGACGAGTTCGTCGATGCGCAGCGTGCCGTCGACGACGGAAAATTCGGTGTGGGTACGGAGATGAACAAAGGCCATCCCGACATTCTAGGTTCCGTAAAATGCGGGGGTGGCACCAACATCCCTCCCCATCCTCAACATCTCGGCCTACCGATTCGTGCCCATCGCGGATCCACAGGCGCTGCGCGAGAGCATCCGCTCACGCGCCACTGACCTGGGCCTCAAGGGCACCGTGCTGCTCGCCGAGGAAGGCATCAACCTGTTCCTCGCCGGCCTCGAAACGGCGGTGCGCGCCTTCGTGCTCGACCTGCGGGCCGACGACCGTTTTGCCCCGCTCGAACCGAAGGAAAGCTGGTCGGCCGACGTGCCGTTCGGCAAGCTGCTGGTGAAGGTCAAGCGCGAGATCATCCGCATGAACCACCCGCACGTGCGGCCGGCCGGCGGCCGCGCGCCGTCGGTGGATGCCCGCACGCTGTCGCGCTGGCTCGATGCCGGCCACGACGACTCGGGCCGGCCGGTGGTGCTGCTCGACACCCGCAACGCGTTCGAGGTGGACCACGGGCGCTTCCGCAACGCGATCGACTGGCGCATCGGCAAGTTCACCGAGTTCCCGGACGCCGTGCGCGCCAACGCCCACACGCTGGAGGGCAAGACGGTGGTGAGCTACTGCACCGGTGGCATCCGCTGCGAGAAGGCCGCGCTGTTCATGGCCGAGGCGGGCGTGGGCCACGTGCTGCAGCTCGAAGGCGGCATCCTCAAATACTTCGAGGAAGCCGGCAGCGCCCACTTCGACGGCGGGTGTTTCGTGTTCGACGAACGCGAGGCGCTGGCGCCCGACCTCACGGTCAGGAGTTGAGGATGTCCAGCACCTCGGAGCGGAACTCCCGGGTGTAGAGGATGTACACCACGCCCACGGTGCCGAACATGAACACCACCGGCGAAAAGAACCAGCTCACCGCCGCGAACGACATGTAGTAGGCGCGCAGCCCGTCATTGAAGGTTTCCGCGGCCAGGCCCACCATGCGGCCGGCCTTGTTGGCAAACGCCTCGCGCGACAGGCCCTGCTCCTCGAACTGCCCGGCCTCGGGTGCCGCCGCCACCAGCAGCGCGCCGAAGGTGTACTGCCGCATCGACCAGGTGAAGCGGAAGAACGCGTACACGAACACCGCCAACAGCAGGATCACCTTCAGGTCGAAGATCAGCACCGAGTTGGCGGCCGCGAACGGGATCTCGCGCACGAGCTCGGTGGCCTTGTCGCTGGTGCCCAGCACCGCGAGCAAACCGCCGATGATCAGCACCGTGGTGGACGCGAAGAAGGACGGACTCGTGGAGAGGTTCTGGATGACCGTGCCGTCGAGCACCCGCACGGGGCGGTAAGTGGTCTGCAACATCCACTGCCGGCGCACGCGGTTCGTGGACGCGAGGATGGACGGGCGCGTGAGCGCGCGGTCGCGGGCGAACCAGGCGTAACCCGCCCAGGCGCCGAAAAAAACGGCAAGCGCCAACCAATCCACCCAGGGCAACAATTCCAGCACTTTCAACGGCGTGTTCATGGCCGCTACTGTAACAAGCGGGAAGTTCCACACCCAGTGTCGGCGAGCGTGCAATTTGACACACACAACCCCCGCTCGGGGGGCCCTGTCCGGATGGCCTCCTGGCCACACCGGTAGGTAAACTCCGCCGGTCCAAGAATCAACCGAGGGAGAGACCATGCAAGAAATCTACGCAGGCGGCCCCAATGGCGCCGGCTCCGGCACCAGCCGCATCGACTTCATCCGCAGCACCTACACGTACCTCGCCGGCGCGATGATCGCCTTCGTGGCGCTGTCGTCCGTGTTGCACATGGCCGGCTTCGGCCTCGGCATGCTGAAGATGCTCAGCGCTGGCAAGTTCATGTGGCTTGCCTTCATGGGCGGCTTCATGATCGTGGGCTGGCTTGCCACGCGCATGGCCGACAACGCCGAAAGCAACCAGAAGCAGCTGATCGGCCTCGGCATCTACGTGCTGGCCGAAGGCGTGATGTTCTCGCCGCTGTTCGCACTGGCCTCCAAGGTCGCTCCGGGCGCCATCGGCGCGGCCGCGCTGATCACGCTGCTGCTCGTGGGTGGCCTCACCTGGACGGCGTTCACGGTCAAGACCAACTTCTCGTTCCTCGGCGGCATCCTCCGCGTGGGCGGCATGGTGGCCATCGGCGCCATCATCGCCAGCGTGATCTTCGGCTTCTCGCTCGGCATCTGGTTCTCGGCCTTGATGGTCGTGTTCGCCGGCGCGGCCGTGCTGTACGACACCTCCAAGATCATCCACGACTACCCGACGGACCGCCCGGCCGGTGCTGCGCTGCACCTGTTCGCGTCCATCGCGCTGATGCTCTGGTATGTCCTGCGCATCCTCATCTCCCTGGCTACTGATGACTGATTGGGCCCCCCAGTCGGCTAGCGCCCTGCCCCCATGGGGCGACCCCGGGTCGGCCGGCAAAGCCGGTCCTCGCGGGTGGCTTGATGGGCGGCTTCGCGTTGCTTGCCTGACTGGCTGACGGGTTCTTTTTGCGGGGCGGGCGCTCTCGGCGTCCGCCCCGTTTTCAATTCTTCTCTTCAAAATTCCTATGTTCGCCAAACTCAAGAGCGTTCTGCTTCCTCCCGCCCTCGTGGTGATCGGCCTCGGCCTGGCTTACGGTGGGTTCACCGAAGGCCGGAACTTCAAGGCCATTGCCGACCACGGCAAGATCGTCGAGGCCTCCGTGGACCGTGTGACCTGGAAGGAAAAGGCGGTTTCGGGCCGTGAGAAGGGCTTCAAGATCGAGGTGCACTTCGAGACCGAGGCGAAGCAGGCCGTGCAGGCCACGCTGAGCGTGTCGAAGGCCGAAGGCCAGCGCTTCCGTGACACCGAAGCGAGCAGCGTGAAGATCAAGTACCTGCCGGAAGCGCCGTCCACCGTGATCCTCGCGGACGCGAAGGACGAGTCCGGGGTCATGATGATCGCGGGCGGTGTGCTGGCCCTGGTGGGCGCGGGCATCTTCGTGTACCGCCGCAAGAAAAAGGCCGCCGAGGGCGCCGAGCCCGTGGCGGCCTGACCACGCCCCCGGCCCTCTCAGGCCGCCAGGTCGAACACGATGACTTCGGCGGCCTGGCCATTGGCCAGCATCAGGCGCTCCTCGCCGCGCAGCGTCATCGCGTCGCCGGCATCGAGCACCTGGCCGTTCACCTCGATGCGCCCGCGCACGAGGTGAACGTAGGCCACCCGGGTGGTGTCGAGCGGCAGCTCCGCCGCTTCGCCACCGTCGAACAGCCCGGCATACATCGACGCGTTCGCGTGGATGGTGATCGACCCCTCCCGCGCGTCACGGCTCGCCACGAGGCGCAGCCGGCCGCGTTTGTCGGCTTCCTCGAAGTGCTTCTGCTCGTAGCCGGGCTCGATGTCGCGCTCGTCGGGCAACAGCCAGATTTGCAGGAAGTGGGTTTCCGACTGCGGCGCCTGGTTGAACTCGCTGTGGCGGATGCCCCGCCCGGCGCTCATCCGCTGCACGTCGCCCGGCACGATCTGGGCGCCGTTGCCGAGGCTGTCCTTGTGGCCCAGCACCCCCGACAGCACGTACGACACGATCTCCATGTCACGGTGGCCATGGGTGCCGAAGCCGGTGCCCGGGGCGATGCGGTCCTCGTTGATGACCCGGAGGTTGCCCACGCCCATGTGTTTCGGGTCCATGTAGTCCGCGAACGAGAAGCTGTGGAAGGACTTGAGCCAGCCGTGGTCGGCGTGGCCGCGGTCGGTGGATTTGCGAAGGGTGATCATGGTGTCTGGGCTCCTTTGCATTCAATGTAGGGGCCGGCCCCTCTGCCATCGGCGGCTGCACATTGAAGCGTCCGTTCAAATAAGATGAACGGGTCCGCCAGCCTCTCTCCGCTGCCCCATGACCACCGCCCGCAACGTCCTCACCCCCGAAGCCCTGTCGATGATGGAAGTCATCGGCCGCACTGGCAGCTTCGCCGCCGCCGCGCGCGAGCTGGGCAAGGTGCCGTCCGCACTGACCTACAACGTTCGCCAGCTCGAGGACGCCCTCGATGTGCTGCTCTTCGACCGCGGCTCGCGCCAGGCCAGGTTCACCGCGGCTGGCGAAGAGCTGCTGAACGAAGGCCTGCGCCTGCTCGAGCAGATGGAAGCCGTGGCCAGCCGCGTCAAGCGGGTGGCCACCGGCTGGGAAACCCAGCTCACGCTCGCCGTGGACGGCGTGATCTCCCGGCTCACCGTGTTCGAGCTGTGCGAGGCGTTCTACGCGCTGCAGCCCGACGGCGCCCAGAGCGGCCCGGGCACGCGCTTGCGCCTGCGCACCGAGGTGCTCGCCGGCACGTGGGAGGCGCTGGTCCGCGGCCAGGCCGACCTGGCCATCGGCGTGGGCATCGAACGCACCCTCCCCGTCGGCATCCAGATGCAGCCGCTCGGTGCACTGCCGTTCGTGTTCGCAGTGGCCCCTCACCATCCGCTCGCGCAGATCGACGGGGTCATCGACGACACCGAACTGCTGCGGCACCGCGCGGTGGCCGTGGCCGACTCGGCCCAGCACTTTGCGCCGCTGACCGTGAACCTGCTGCCGGGCCAGGACGTGCTCACCGTGGCCAGCATGCAGGCCAAGATCGAGGCGCAGATCCGTTGCATGGGCTGCGGTTTCATCCCCGAACCGCTCGCGCGCGAGCACATCGCCGCCGGGCGCCTGGTGGTGCGCCAGGTGCAGCGCCCCGCGCCCGTGGCGCGCATGGGTTACGCCTGGCGAACGGGGCAGGCCCACGGCTCGCGCCACGCCGGACTCGGCGAAGCCCTCAAGTGGTGGCTCGCCCAGCTGGAAAGCCCGGCCACCCGCCTGGCGCTGCTGGAGCGCCACAGCGGGCTGATGCAGCTGGGCCTCGACTGATGGGGTACCGGGGCCGCTTCGCCCCCTCGCCCACCGGCCCACTGCACGCCGGGTCCATGGTGGCCGCGCTCGCGAGCTGGCTCGACGCCCGCGCGCATGGTGGCACCTGGCTCGTGCGCATCGAGGACGTGGACACACCCCGCTGCCAGCCCGGCACCGGCGAGCGCATCCTGGCGCAGCTGGCCGACTGCGGCCTGGTGCCCGACGAACCGCCCGTGTGGCAGTCTGACCGCAGTCCGCTGTACCAGCAGGCCCTCGACCGGTTGCTGGCCGACGGTGCGGCCTACCCCTGCGGCTGCACCCGCAGTGACATCGCCCGCGCCCTGGCCGGCCAGGGGCGGGAGAAGCCGCGCCACGGCGAACTGGTGTATCCCGGCACGTGCCGCGATGGCCTGCACGGCAAGGCCCCCCGCGCCGTGCGCCTGCGCACCCACCCGGGCGAGGTTCGCTGGGCCGACCGGCGCCTGGGCCCCCAGCACCAGGACGTGGCCTCGGCCGTGGGCGACTTCATCCTGTTCCGCGCCGACGGGTTGTGGGCCTACCAGCTGGCGGTGGTGGTGGACGACGAGGACCAGCACATCACGCACGTGGTGCGCGGCGAGGACCTCGCCGACAACACGCCGCGCCAGGTGGTGCTGCAGCAGCAGCTGGGCTGCACCACACCCATCTACCTGCACACCCCGCTCGTGCGCGACACGAACGGGGACAAGCTGTCGAAGCAGACCGGGGCGAGTGCCGTCGACACCCGCGATCCGATGGCCGTGCTGAAGGCCGCGGCGGTGGCCCTCGGCCTCCCGCCGGGCCCCGAGCTCCGCGCCGACTGGTTCGCGTCCACCGTGGCGGCCTGGCGTGTGGCGTGGCCGTGAGGACGGGTTCTCAGTCTCCGCCGCCGCCGCAACCACCCCCGCCACAACCACTGCCACCGTCCCCGCCGCTGTCCCCGCTTCCGTCCGATCCGCCGCCGGTGTCGGCGTCCGCGAAACCCTCCGTGCCACCGTCGACGGTGCTGCTCGAGAACTCACCGCCGCAATGGATGGCCGTGTCACCGCTGGCGCGCGCCGCGCTGCAGTCGGCCGCGTAGTGGAACCCGCCGGGCACCATCAGCTTGGCGTCGATGGCAAACAGCAGGGGCAGCCGCGACGGCTGGCGCGGGTTGATGTTTTCCTCGCGGCACACGAACCAGAAGCACCGGCGCAGGCCCGCGTTGCTCTGCCGCACGCCACCGCGCAACGCCACCGCCGGCGAGTGGTGCATGAACCGGCCGAACGCCTTGCGGCAGAACACCTCGTAGTGCCGCGTGTGCAGGATGAACTCATGCCAGAGTTCATCGGCGATCTGCGACGGCATCGACACGTACTTCCGGCCGCTCTTGAGGTGCGCCAGGAAAAACTGCCGGAGCGCGTGGGCCACGAGCTGGCAGTCCTTCAGCGTGAGATGAGGATGCTCGCGCCGCAGGTGCTCGAACAACCCGCGCGGAAACTCGAACGAGCGGATCCACGCCTCACGGCGCAGGGCCACCTGCCGCCGCCACACGGTCCACAACACCAGGGACGTGATGGCCAGCAGGACAGTCAGGAAAATCTTCATCGGGGCAGGCTCCGGTTCTCGGGCCGCCAGCATAGGCGACGAACGCGCCAGCGGTCACTCCGCGGCGGCCACCCGGTCCAGCAGCCGCTGCCACGACACCAGACGGCCCGGCTCGCGCACGGGCAGGCCCCGTGCGAGTCCGGGCCAGATGCCCTCGGCATTGAAACTCAGCAGCACGTCGAGGTCGGGCCGGCGCGACACCGGGCGCACGTCGACAACCAGGCTGTCGAGGATCAGGGCCTCGGCGCCGGGAGGCAGGTAGGCGAGCACCATGTGCGCCCGCACCACCTCGTGGCTGTCACCGATGCGAAGGTGCGCATAGGCGAGCCGCAGCCGGTCGTCCGGCACGCCGGCCGCGCGCAGCGCGAAGTACTTGGCGATGGCGAGGTCTTCGCAGTCGCCCTGGCCCGCTGCGGCGAGTTCATCCGGCGTGGCCCAGTGGTCCGTGCGGCCCCAGGTGGCCAGGTCGTCAGCCAGCGCGAAGCGCTGCTGGATGGCCACGTGCACGGCCTGCACGGCCTGCACGGCCTGCAGCGGCAGTGGCCCATCGGCCGCCCATGCGCTGCCCGGCCATGCCACGAACAGCACGGCAGCGCCAGCGGCGATCGCCGCGGCCCGGACAAGGCACATCGCTGACCTCGCACGGGGGACCCGGACAGGAAGTGGCAGCGAAACGTGCCGTGGGCCGGTCATGGCCCGCGTTGCGTGTGATGGCTTGCCCGCCCGAGCCCCCTGCCGGCCGGCACGCCTCCACGTCAGGCCCCTGACGGCTGGCCCTGATCCGTTGCTAACTTGTTGTTGTGGCGTCAGGTGTAGAACAACGCCGCAACCGCGTCAAGCGGCCGGGAGCCCAGGAGCCGGGGCCGGTCAGGTGGCGGACCGCTTGCGTGCGGTGACCTCGATCTCGATGCGCATGCGCGGGTCCACGAGGCCCGCGGAGATCATCGTGGCGGCCGGGCGCACGTCGCCCAGGTGCTTGCGCATCGCCGGCCAGCACAGCGGGAACTCCGAGGCCACCGGGAGGATGTAGTTGACGCGCACGACGTCCTGCAAGGTGGCGCCCGCCTGTTCGAGGGCGGCGGCGATGTTCAGGAAACACTGCTCGGCCTGATCGACGACACTGTCGGCGATCGTCATCGTCGAGTAATCGAAGCCGGTGGTGCCCGAGACGAACACCCATTCGCCGTCCACCACGGCCCGCGAATAGGCCATGTCGCGTTCGAAGGTGGAGCCGGAGCTGATCAGTTGGCGGGACATGAAGCTGGAGTCTCTGCAGGAAAACCGGGATGATGTCACACCGCGCTCCGCGGCCGGAACCGGTTCACCGGTGGCTCACCCCGATTTGGGGTTTTGCCACGCATGTCGTCCCTCGGGTGACATGAATCGACGCCGGTCGGGTTCCCTTCCCAATTACTGAACAACCGTTCTTTTTGTACGACGCACCATGCCCGCGAACCGAAACGCTACCGCCGTGGCCGCCCCTGCCCTGATCATCCGGAAACCCCGGCTGACGCTGAAAGACGTGGCGGCTGCGCTCGATGTGAGCCGCACCACGGTGTCGAACGCGTTCAACCGCCCGGAACAGCTGTCCGAGGCGCTGCGCGCCGACATCCTCGCGAAAGCACGCGAGCTGGGCTACTTCGGTCCCGACCCGGCCGCCCGCGCGTTGCGCAGCCGCGAGGTGCGCCAGGTGGCCGTGGTGTTCCACCACGACCTGAGCTTCGCCTTCGACGACCCGCTGAGCATCGAATTCCTGCGCGGCGTGGCCCAGGAGCTGGATGCGCGCAGCATGACGATGCAGCTGATCCCGAAGATGGGCCGCACCGTGTCGCTCGCCTACGCGTTCCAGACCACGGCCGACGCGCTGATCGTCTACGCCGAGGTGGACGCCGAACTGGCGCCCGAAGTGAAAGCGTTCAGCAAGCCCATCGTGCTGGTCGACACCGGCGTGACGGGGGTGCCGTCCGTGCGCATGGACGACCGTGCAGGCGCCGCGGCCGCCATGGAACACGCGCTGTCGCAGCAGCCCGACCGCGTGCTCGTGCTGTCGTTCACGCTCGACGAGCGCCAGCGCAAGCACCGCCTCGACCTGAAGTCACCGCGCAGCGGCTCGGTGACCATGGAGCGCAGCCACGGCTACGTGGGCGCCGCCCACCGCCTGGGTTTCGACCTCGACCGCATCGACTGGCTCGAGATGGACGACACCCACCCGTCCGGCGAACTCGACCGCATCGCCGGGTACCTGAAGCAGTTGCCCGCCCGCACGAAACTCGCGGTGCTGGGCATGGCCGACACCATGGCCCTGGTGGGCCTGGACGCCCTGAAGGGCAACCGCCGTCTCGAGGTGGTGTCCGTGGTCGGGTTCGACGACATCCCCGCCGCCGCTGCCGCCGGCCTCACCACCATGCGCCAGGACGGCGCGTTGAAGGGCCGCCTTGCCGTGCGCCAGGTGCTCGACGGTGAAAAGAGCGACCCGCTGCCGTTCGAGCTGGTGGTGCGCAACACCTGATGGGTCGGGCTGCGTGGTCGGGTCTGGCGGCTGCGGTCACCCGCCCACCGTGCGTGAGCAGGGCCGTCAGTCGGCCGCCGCACGGCCCTTGCGGCGCCGCGCGCCGATCCCCACCAGACCTGCCCCGGCCATGAGCATCGCCATCGACGCCGGCTCCGGTACTGGCGAGACCACCGGCGCGCGGCCGTAGAGTCCCGAGATGGCGTACGCCCACAGGTTGGTTCGCTGGCCGTTGGCCACGTCGATCGTGAGGGTCAACGTGCCGTCGCGAGGCCCATCGGGCCATCCCGGCCGCAGTTCCAGCTGCTCCACGTCGAACGGGTTGCCCCAGACACCGAGCATGATGCCCGCGTAGGCGCTCCCGATGGTGTCTTGGAAGCCCGAACCCTCCAGGTGGTAGTCCGCTTCCACCGTGAAGCGGCCCGCCCCGGAGAAAACGAGCGTGCGCGTGTCATTCGCCTGCACGCCGGGGAACCCGGTGTACCGCGTTCCTTCCGCCTGCGCATGGATGGTGTCGGCAGTGGCGGACGCCGTGAGGTGCATGCCCCCGAGCGGCCGGTCCAGCGACACCGGCTGGTCCGGGTCAGACGACTGGGCGCGGCAGCCGGTGTCCCATTGGTGCAGGCAGGCGTTCAGGGACCGCGACTGCCATTCACTGGTGAAGCTGGCCTCGATGCCGTCGTTCGGGTCGAGGTCGGTCACGGACATGCGGAAGCTGGTGAGGTCGATGTCGGCCCAGATGCTGGGCGCCCCCCAAGCTGGCGCGACACAGGCCGTCGCGAGCACCGAGCTGCAGATCGATTTGGTCAGTAGGGACATGGTGTTCTCCCGTCGTCAATCGGCTTGCACGGAAAATCGTGCACCCGATGTACACAAGGAGCGTGCCACCTGGCCCGGCCTGGGTGCGAGCCAATCGGTCGAAGCGATCGGACGGGTGGGCCGATGGGCGGGAAATCTTGCGGTCAGATTGGCCGCAAGGCCGCGGCCTCCTCAGCAACCTTGCGGATGACCAAGGGGTGCCCGGGGCACACGATGTCGCTGCGCATCCGGGGATGTGCAGCGGACGGACCGAACGACACCGGCATCGTCACAGCTTTCATGTTGTGTCATGGAGTAGGTGATGGAACTCTTCTTTGACCGCAGCGACATCGTCGATGTCGCGCGAAGGCCCTTGCTCGAATATGCCAAGAAGCTGCGCTGGAGCCATGCGCGCATCCTGTTCGTCGTCGATGTCGGCATTTCGCTTTCACCGGGCGCGGACGCGTTCGGCGTCGAACGTGTGATCCGCGTCTTGCGAGAGTCGACCGTGGGTTGCATGCACTTCCATGTGGATGCCGCGGTGCATTCGAACGCTCCGTTCGCGGTCGTAGCCAATCCGCCCGGCACCGAAGCGAAGTACATCGGATTCAAGTTCGACAGCAAGCTGCCGAACGGCTCTCTCGTCGTCGATCAGTACGATGAGGTGTGGTGCTTCGGCGCTTCCGGCCCGAACACGAACGACGACGAACTGGGCGCACTGACGACGTGGATGAACGGGAAGAAGGGCGGGGTGTTCGCCACCGGAGACCACGACACGCTCGGCGCATCGATGTGCAGCCGCATCCCGCGCGTCGGGACGATGCGCGCGTGGACCAACGCGCAGGGCGTTCCGCCGGTGGGTGGCGCGGGGCGCATTGATACCAATCGCCCGTTCAACGCCGCGGAGGCGAGCGGCGCCGAGGTGATCGAGTTCAACCGGCAAGGGGACACCAAGCCGCAGCCGATCGATTGGGTCACCTGGATGCATCACCTCCACTTCCCGTTCCATGTTCACCGTCGCCCGCACCCGGTGCTTTGCCATCCGACGCTGGGGCCGATCAACGTCATGCCCGATCACCCGCACGAAGGCGTCGTGTTCGACCATGTGGCGCAACCGGACGTGGGCCTGGCCGCAATCACGCTCGGCAACGACTACGACTTCGCCGGCGTTGCCGGCGAGGAGTATCCGCCGCTCGGCGCGGTGCGCCCGCTGCCCATGGTCATTGCCCACGGCAAGACGCTCGCCGATCCACCGCTGTGGCACGAGAAGGGCGATTCGCCGGCCAAGCGTTTCGGGATGATCAACGTCTATGACGGGCACCGCGCGGGCATCGGCCGTGTCGCGACCGACTCGACGTGGCACCACTGGATGAACGTCAACATCACCGAACTCGAAGCAGCCGGCGGCACGAACTGGGAAAAGATCAAGCGCTACTACCTGAACCTGGCCGTGTGGCTCGCGCCGCCGCATATTTCCAGGACCTGTTTCCACCTTCACGTGCTGGAGAGCTTCTTTGCCTACCCGGGCATCGAAGAGTTTTCGCCCAAGCGACCCACGATCGAGCTCGGCGCGAGCTTCCGTGCGTACCTGCTGCGCTGGCACGGCCCGTGTTGGGTGACGCAGTTCCTGATCGATCGCCTCACCGACCTCAGCGTCTCGTACCGCGAGCGTTGGATGGAACGCTACCTGCGATACCCGCAGTTCGACAAACCGTTTCCGCCGCGCCCCGATCCCTGTCTGAGCTGTCCGTCGCCCGATCTCTTCGAGGCCGCGGTGCTGGGAGGGATCGTGAAGGCCACGGCGCAACTGTTCGAATCCGATCTTGTCGAGGACCGCATGGAGCGGCTGGCTGCGGCGGATCCGGACGAGATCGAGAAGGTCATCCGCGAGGGCAGCCTGCGCGGGCTGCAGGAGCTGAACGCCACGTTCGAGAAGTCGCTCGAGCAGTCGAAGCAGGTCCTGACCTCGTTCGAGCAGCGTTGAGCGTCGGTCGACATCCGCGCGAGAGGGCTGCCTGCGGGCGGCCCTCTCAAGTGCCTGAGGTGCCAACGAAAAAGACCGGTGCACCCTGCTGGGCACACCGGCCGAAATGGTCGCCTGGAAACCCCTATGGCTTCAGGAACGGACCGTCTGCACCCACCTTGCCCGGTGCGAGGTTGCCCGGCAGGTCCAGCACGTAGATGCGTGCATTGCCCTGGCCCGACACCGTCGCGGTCAACACCCCCGCCGAGACGACCTTCGTGTCACCGGTGACGGCATCCTTGTAGGTGCCGTTCGGAATGCCGCTGAACGTCGCGCCGCTGGTGACGGCCACGAGCGCGAAGCTGTCGATGCCCTTCGCGGCATCGGTGAAGCGCCGCTTGTAGGCGATGCCGCCGGAGATGCCTTCGGTCGAGTACTGCCCTTTCTGCAGGGCCGGCACCTTGCGGCGGATCTGGTTCAGGCGCTGCAGGTGCTTGACGAGCGGTTTCTCGAGCGTGGCGGCCACCGCGCCGGACGCACTGCCCACCACGCCGAAGTCGGACGCGGTCACGCTGCCTTCGAGGTGGGCCCCGAAGTACGCGCGGCCGGTGGTGGCGAGCGGGCACGTGGGCCCGCAGTCGATCTGCTTGCCGGCCTGGAACTCGATCTCCGAGCCGTAGTACAGCGTGGGGATGCCCCGGAACGTCCACATCAGGCTCATGTTCTCGGCCCATGCCGCGGTGCCGCCGGTGTAGCGCGTGTTCGACTTGTTCGGCCCGTAGTCGTGGCTGTCGACGTACACGACGTTGTAGGTCGCGTCGTTGTAGCTGTCGTCCGAGTCCTTGCCGTTCCAGTACGCGTTGCCGGCGTCCCCGAAGTTCATGTGCATGCGCATGTCGATCACGCTCATGCCCGACGCCTTGCTGTGGTCCGGCGTGCGGTACGCGTTGCCGTTGAGGAACGCGTTGTTCGACGTGGGCTGGTTGCCGGTGCCCTGGTTGTTCTCGTAGTTGAACTGCTCGAGGGCGGCGACCGTGTCATCGGCGCTGTAGGTGGCCCGCTCCTTCCACGTGAAGAACTGCGCCGAGTGGTTCGGCGATCCGCGGTTCCACTTGTCGTTCACGAAGGACCCCACCTCGCCGAACATGAAGAAGTTCTTGCCCTTCTCGCCGAATGCCGCTTCCGCGAAGGAATGGGCGTCCGGCAGGAAGTGGCGGTTCCACGTGACGCGCGGGATGTGCACCGCGGTGTCGATGCGAAAGCCATCCACCCCCATGCCGATGTACTTGCGGTACACCTGCTTGAGGTAGTCCTGCACGGGCTTCGATTCGGTGTTGAAGTCGGCCAGGTCTTCGTGGATCCAGCAGCTGCGGGCGTCCTCGCCTTCCCAGTTGCCGATCCAGCACTGGTGATACAGGTCGGACCGGAACATGCCCGTCGTCGGGTTGGGCCATTGGCAGTTGTAGATCCGGTAGCCTTGGCTGCTGGTGAACTGCGTGGGCACGCCCCAGTTCCTGCAGGTGTTGCCCGCCGGCTCCGTGGTGCTCCACAGGTCGCCCGTGTAGCTCTTGCCCATGGGGTCGGCCACCGTGATGCCGTCGTACACACGGCCGGCCACCGGCTCGTCGTAGTACCAGCTCCACTGCGCGTCGCGCACGCCGAACACCTTCGGCGTCTGCAGGTTCTTCTCGCCCCAGCGGCTCGAGTGGTTGTAGACCACGTCCTGGATGATCTTGATGCCCTTCGCATGGGCCGCGTTGATCAGGTCCTGGTAGCTCGCGCCGGCGGATTCGAGGCGCGGGTCCACGCGCATGAAGTCCCAGCCGTGGTAGCCGTGGAAGTCGTAGTCGGAACGGTTGAGCACCACCGGCGTGATCCACACCGCCGAGAAACCCAGGGCCTTGATGTAGTCGAGCTTCTGCATCAGGCCCTTGAAGTCGCCCCGGTACATGGGGTCGTTGTTGGCCGCGTTGCCGGACGTGACGTGGAACTGCCCGCCCCGGTTGTTCGCCGGATCGCCGTCGTAGAAGCGTGCCGTCATCACGAAGTAGATCGCGTCTTCGCGGATGTCGGTACCGATCGGCGTGCCGGCGGCGGACGCCTGCCCGGTCGTTGCCCCCACCGCGTCGCTCGCGGCGGAACGGTTGCCCGCCGCATCCACGGCCGAAACCGTGTAGCTGTAGGTCGTCTGCGCGGCACCCGTGTCGGCGAGTGACGTGCCGCTGGTGGTGAGCACCACGGTGCCCGCGCCCCCGGTGCGGGTGACGGTGTAGCCGGTCACGCCCACGTTGTCGGTGGACGCCGTCCAGCGCACCGAGATCGACGTGCCGCTCGTGGTGGCGCTCAGGCCCGTGGGCACGCTCGGTGCGGCCGTGTCGACCACCGGGGCCGACGTCGGGGCCGACAGCGCCGGGCCCTGGGCGGACCAGTTGCCCTCCGCGTCGCGTGCCCGCACCGTGAAGGCGTAGGTGGTGCTGGCCGACAGGCCCGACGCCGTGAACGCAGTGCCGGTGGCCGTGCCTGCGGACACCCCGTCACGGAACACCTCGTAGCCGGTCACACCCACGTTGTCGGTGGAAGCGGTCCACGACAGCGACACCGAGTTCACGGTGGAGGCGGTCTTCACCGGCGCGGCCGGTGTGGTGGGCGCCGTGGCGTCCAGCCCGGCGCACGGGTCGCCGGTGGTCACCGCACCGGCATCGACCTTCTGGTTGCCGGTGCCGAGCGCGTAGTTCCTGCCGCCGTTGTTGTCCCACGTGGACCCGTTGTTGAAGGTGACCGCGAGGCC
This sequence comes from Rhizobacter sp. Root1221, assembly GCF_001425785.1. GTDB lineage: Bacteria > Pseudomonadota > Gammaproteobacteria > Burkholderiales > Burkholderiaceae_C > Rhizobacter. The sequence continues at coordinate 87,828 of NZ_LMDI01000019.1, forward strand.
GGTGGCCGCCCCGAGCGGGATCACCTTCTTGCGCCATCCGGTGCAGGCGGTGTCCATCGCCACACCTGGGGCCGCGGTCCACGCGCCGCCCGTCGGGGCGTAGTGGATGTTGACCGTGGTCCACGCCGTGTTCGGCTTGTAGAACACGGTGGCGGCGTTGTCGCCCGTGGCACCGCACGGGTTGCCGGCGTTCGCCACGATGGCGCCGTTCCTGACCTGGTGGATGCCGGCCGGCACGGTGTAGTTGCCGCCGCCGGTGGGGTTGTCCCACACGTTGGCGCCGTTGTTGAACACGGCCTGGAAGTTCGTGGCCGAGAACGTCACCGTCGTGGTGAGCCAGCCCGGGCAGGCCGCCGTCATCGGCGTGCCCGGCACCGTGGTCCAGCTGCCGGAGGCGTCGTGGTGGATGTTCGCCGTCGGCCAGCCCTTCGTGGCGGTCGAGTAGTAGACGGTTGCAGTTGCGGCCATCGCGGCCGGCGTCAGGCCGGCGGCCAACAGCCCCGCGATCGCGGAGATGCGCCAACGTGTCATTGCTTCGCTCCATTCATGCAAGCGGCGCGGGCCCCCTCGCGAAGAGGGCCGCGCAGCAGTGGATACGGAAGCGCCGACCGGCCGGTGCGAACCGCACAAGGCTCGATCACTCGCCGATCTGAATCGGTTCAGTGTTTCGAGTGGCGCGATTCTGTATCGATGAAGAAGCGAGCGGGTGCGGGGGTTTCCCTAGGAGGGTGCGCAGGGTTCAGCGGGTGCGAAGCCACACTTCGGGCGAGCCGTCCGCATACTGACCGGCGAGCACGTCGCGCCGCACCAGCACGAGTTCGGAATGGGTCAGCCAGTTCGTGGATGGCATGAGGAAATCGCCCGTGAGCACGCGGCCGTCCCACCGGATGTTCGTCACGACGAAGCGCTCGCCGCGCGGTCCGTCGCTGCCCGTCACGCGCACCGCGCCCCGGTGCGCCCGGATGCGGAAGATGGCGGTGGAATCCTTGACGCGCCAAGCGCCGGCAATGGCGCTGGCCCCGACCGGCGGACGGGGTTCAGCGGCCTGCGCCGGCGGCCCCGCCAGCAGGCTCACGGCCAGGGCGGTGCCGACGGCCTTCCACACGGCCATCACGGCAAGACCCGGGCGTGCGCGGCCGGCGTCCACGAGACCTGGTAGCGGCACGCATCCTCGGCCCCTCGCCGCACCGACAGGACGTCGCCGTCGAGTGTGGGCTCGTGCAGGTCGGCCACGACATCCCCGTCCTGCGGGGTGGTGGCGATGACGAGGTGGTCCTGCACGATGCGCCAATGCCAGACCGGCGCGGCCAACGGGCCATCGTGCACGCCGACGGTGGCGCTGACACGGCCGCCGGGCGCAAACCGGAACGACTCGTGCCGGGTGCTGTCGATGAGCATGAGGGCCATGCGCTCGACGGAAAGGTCAGCCCAGGACATGTGCGGATCTCCACGCCCGCCACCGCGGCGGGCGGGGTGCATGGTACCGGGCACGGCGTAACGTCAGCAGGTGCGAATGAATCTGGCGGGACGAGCAGGTATGTCGGGTTCGGTCACACCTGCTCAAGACTCCCGACGCACCATCCCTACTTCACCACCGCCACGAACTTGCCCATCGTCTCGTCCGCCGTCACCCGCTCGTCATTCCAGAACGCCGCCACGGCTTCGCGCAGCACCTTCTCCTTCGCATCGCCCTGCACCATACGGTGGGCGATGGACGGCACGAGGTTGTTGAGCATCGCGCTCGCGGCGAAGTGCGCACTCGACTCCTGGCTGCAGCGGTCGAAGCGGTCGCGGTTCACGCCGGTCACCACCGGGATGGAGCCCTTGTTCAGGTTGAACGTCTCCTGGAACCCCGGGCTCATGATGGTCTTCACAAGGGCGCGTTGGCCTTGCGCGGCGCGCGGGTCCTTGAGCTGGAACATCGCGAAGCTGTCGATGTTGAAGATGTAGGACCGTTCGGTGCCCGGTGCGGCGACACACAGGAACTGTTCGCCCGGCTTCTGGCCGGCCGCGAGGAACTCGCCCTTCGCCCAGTCGCCCATGAACTGCATGCCGGCCTCGCCCTTGATGACCATCGCCGTCGCCTTGTTCCAGTCGCGGCCCGTAGCAGCCTTGTCCGTGTAGGGCTTGATGCGGCGGAACGTGGTCAGCACCTGCTCCATCGCCGGGCTGCGCAACGCCGCGGGGTCGAGCTTGACGAAGGCGCGGCGGTAGAAATCGGCCCCCCCCACCGACAGGGCCACCACCTCGAAGGTGGTGAACTCCTGCCACGGCTGGCCGCCGTGGGCCACCGCGATGACACCGGCCTTCTGCATGCGCTCGGCCACGGCGAAGAATTCTTCCCAGCTGCGTGGCGGCCGGCCACCGGCCCTGCGCAGCGCCTCGCGGTTGATCCACAACCAGTTCACCCGGTGCACGTTGACGGGCACGGCGACGTAGTGGCCATCGACCTTCATGATGTCACCCACCACCCTCGGCACCTGGGCGTCCCACGCCTGCTCGCGCGCAATGTCGTCGAGGTTCGCCAGCACGCCCTTCTTGCCCCACTCCTGGATCGCCGGGCCCTTGATCTGCGCAGCAGCCGGTGGGTTGCCATTGGCCACCCGGTCACCGAGCACCGCCATCGCGCTGTCGCCGCCCCCGCCTTCCACGGCGAAGTCGCGCCATTGGTGGCCCTGGTTCGCCAGCAACGTCTTCAGCTCAGCCACGGACTTGGCTTCGCCACCCGCGGTCCACCAATGCAACACCTCCACCTGGGCCGCCACCGCGGTCGCGAGCCCCAGGGCCATCGCACCGCCCAACACCCAACCCTTCAATTTCGATCCTGCCTTCACGCGCCCCACCTTTCGGTTCATGGATGATCGTCACCGACAACACAAAGCCCGGCGCGCTTGTGGCACGCCGGGCTCGATTCACTCAGGACCGCAGGCGGCAGGATGGCCGCCACGGCCCGACGGCTCCGCCGTCAGGTCACCACCAGGTTTCGCCCTGGATGCCGATCGACGTGCCCGACTTCTTGTCGCCGTAGATCTCGGCGGTGCGCGAGCCACCGGCCACGAAGGCCTGGC
>NZ_LMDI01000020.1 GCF_001425785.1 Rhizobacter sp. Root1221
CCTCTCAGCGACGCAGTTACCTTCGGCTTCGGGGCTGTGACTTACCCCGACGCGGACTTGCACCGCGCTGGTACGCGCCATCGTGGGCGCACTCACCCCGACGAAAGTCGGGCCCACCGCCCAGTGGGTCCCGGCTTCCGCCGGAACGACAAGCATGACGCGTTCACCTCGAAGCTGAACGCCCAGCTCGACCCGTGTCCGGGTGAACGGCCTGCCCGGCCGCTACGAAGTCTCCGTCATTTCTCTTCGTTGTCCGGTGGCGTGGCAATCATCCGCCGGCCTGCATGCGCTGCACCAGCAACGCCAGCAGGATGTCCAGCACCGGTGTGGCCACGCCTCCCTGGCGCGCCAGGTCCTGCACGGCCAGCAGCTGCGCGTCGATCTCGAGCGGGCGGCCGGCCATCAGGTCCTGCAGCATCGACGGCGGGTGCCGCACTGTGCGCATGCGCGCGATGCGGGCCTCCTCGTCTGCGGCCACCTGCACGCCCAGCGACGCCGCGACCCGCACCCCTTCAGCCAGCAGGGGCCGGTACACCGCGAGCATCGGCTCGTCGTGCGCGAACTCGATGGGCGGGCGCATGGTCAACGCCCCGAGGGTCGACGTGGTGATGTTGAGCATCAGCTTGGACCACACCACGTCACGGATCGCGGTGGTGGCGGACACCCCGGACAACCCCTGCCGCAGCAGCGTCTCGATGGCTCGCAGGCGCGCCGACATCGTGTTGTCGGGTTCACCGATCACGAAGGTGTTGGTCGTGGCGTTGTTGCGCACGACCCCGGGCGCCGACAACTCGTTCGGTGAGGTCACCACACACCCGATGGCGCGCCGCGCGCCCAACCCTTGCCACAGGCGGCCACCGGGGTCGAGCCGCTTCAGGCGCTCGCTGGCGGAGGGCTGATCAGCCCCCTCGGGCAGGCCGTGGAAGTACCACCAGGGCACGCCGTTGGTGGCAAACACCACCGGTGTCTCGGGGCCCAGCAGCGGCTGCATCCCGTCGACGACGTGGGGCAGCGTGTGGGCCTTGACGGCGGAGATGACAAGATCCTGTGGGCCCAGGTCGCGGGCGTCGGCGCTGGCTGCGACACGCACGGTGAAGTCCTCGGCGTCGGACACGTAGCGCAGGCCGTTGGCCCGGATGGCGTCGAGGTGGGGGCCGCGCGCGACAACGGACACGTCGAGGCCCGCGCGGGCGAGCCAGGCGGCCATGTGGCCACCCACGGCGCCAGCGCCGAAGATGCAGATCCTGTTCATGGGGGTCAGGGGTGGGGAGCGGATGACGACGGATCGATTGTCATCGCTTCGCCGCCCGGGCGTGGGGAGGCCGAAGGAAGCCCCATCCTCCGGCACGAACCCGCGCGCACGGCCATGCGGTCGGCGGCCACGGGCGATATGTGCCACCCGAGGGGATAGCGCACGCCGTCGGACTCCAGGTCGAACACCTGCACCGGCGGCAGCGCCGTTGCGCCGGCCGCGCCGCCCATCATCGCGCGCAAGGCACGGATCGCTTCGCCCTGGCGAGACTCCGCCAGCAGGCGATGTGCCCCGGTGCCGCCGGCGTTGTAGATCGCCAGCAACGGCCCCACCGCATCGACGAACACGTTGGCCGGCGCCTGGCACACCGGCCGTTCGGGCATCGGCGCGGTCAGTGCGCCGGTGGCGCAATCGGCGATCGGCGGCGGTGACACGTCGGCGCGCCGGGGCGATTGCGCGGGCCCGCCGGCGAGGCAGGTCTCGCCCAGTGCGGCGGCGCGGTCGAGCCCGTTGCGCACCATCAGCACCTGCGGCACGAGGTTCGCGCGAAGCCACGCCCGCTGAGGCGGGGTCAGCGGGCCGCACACCGGCCCCTCGCCGAGGCAGCGGGCCAGGCCGGCCAGCACGTCGAGCGTGGTGTGGCCACCGCTGTTGTCGAAGATGCCGCCGTCGGCGAGGTGGCCGCAGGGTTCGACGACGCCGGGGTCGGCCATCGGGCGTGGCGGCCCCGCCGCGGCGGGCGACCCGGCGCGCCGGTCGATGCAGTTCTCGCGCGGCACGTGCAGCGCCCCGATGGCGTTGATGAACGGGAACCGCGCGGCATTGTGGGCCGCCGCCGACAGCGGCAGGTCGCCCCCGACGAGGGCCAGCTGGTCCCGCGCGCCGGGGAAACTGGGCCAGTCGATCCGGACGTCGCTCGCGATCGCACGTTCGCCCGTTTCCACCCACGTCGCGTTGAGGAACAGGTACGGGGTGTGCCCCGCCGCAGGCGCTGACCGGCTCGCCACGAGGCCATGGCGGAAGCCCGTCACGCGGGTTTCCATCGCCATCTCGAACCACGCCCCCCGCGACAGGATGCCGCAGGCCGGGGTGTCGCAACCGCTGGTGGGCACCACCCGCGCGAGCACGTCCTCGAACATCCACGCGGACATCAGCGGCGCGAGCAGGTCGGACCGGGCGAAGCGGACGAGGCAGTCCCGGCGGCCCGCCGCACCGGCCTGCGACGAACAGGCGCGGAACGCCGCAAAACCGACGGCACCACCCGACACCCCCGACATCGAAAACGTGCGCGCGAGGAAGTGCGGGTCGTCACGGGCCAGTTGGTCCATCACCAGCGCCGACCAGGCCGCGGCACGCAGGCCGCCCCCTTCGCTCGACACGAACCCCACGTGGTACCCCAGGTCCGGGTCGGCCGGCACGGCCGGGCGGCACGGCGCCGGGTCACCCGCCGCGGGGTTGCAAAAGCCATGCAGCCATTGGCCAAGGGCGTCGTCCAGCGTGGGGCGGACCCACGGTGTCGCGGCCGGCGCGGCCTCCCGCGGCTGGGCCCAGCGGTCCGCCGCGGCCAGCACCGCGCCGCCCAGCACCAGCAGGCCCACCGCGGCGGCCAGGTCCCCACGGTGCAGCCAGCGCGCCGGGGGCCTATGGGTCACCCGCCGCCGGGCGAGGCCCATCGCACCGCGGTACGCCAGCATCAGCACCACCACCAGGCCCGCCGAGAACGCCAGCATGCGCAGCGCCGTGGACGGGCCGTCGGCGAGCGGTTGCAGCGTGGTCCACACGCGGTGGTTGTCGGTGCAGCCGGCCATGCCCAGCGCACCGCCGAACACGATCAGCAACCCCACCCACGGCACCGACCGGTGCACCTCGAAGATCGACAACCAGCCGAAGAAGCACAACCACAGCGCGATCTCGAACAGCAGCACGGCGAGGCTCATCGTGGGCATCACGTCCGCCATCGCGGACGGCGGCAACGCATCCACCGCGCGGCACAGCACCATGCCGACCGCCAGCACACACGGCAGTTCGCGGGCCCCCACGCGCCCGCCGAACCGGTACTTGCGCGCATGGGTCTCGATGCCACCCCAGAAGCCTGCCTGCTGCCCCCACGCGCGCCAGTCGATCGCATCGAAGTAGCGGTCCTGTCCGTCGCGCACGCGCCGCATCAGGAACACCACCCCGAAGGCCACGGTGCCGAGGCCGAAAGCGAGCACCACACCCGCCGGGCCGAACCCGAGCGAATCGGGCGTGGGGGCCAGCGCCATCGCGTCCTGCAACGCGAGGCCGCACAGCACGGCCACCAGCAGCGCCGGCATCAGGCCCATCACCCGCGCCCAGTGGCGGGCGAACACATCGGGCGCGCCACCCACGCCAACCGGACGGGACGGGGTGTCGGCCGCGGCGATCTGCACCGCACTGCGGGTCCAGAACCAGCACGAGAACATCAGCATCGCGACGGCCAGCGCGGTGGCGACACACACGGCCGCACACCCCGCGGCGAACGCAAGGGCCTCCGCGGCCGAGCGGACCGGGGCCCCGGTGAAGGGGGACGAGGCAATCGCGTAGAGCACGTCACGCCCCTGGTCCATCACGATCGTCAGCGCGGCGGCGATGGCCAGCGCCACCAGCACGTAGCGGCTGCGCAGCACGATGTCCGCGATGGCGCTGCGCAGCCGCGCACGCGATTGGCGGCGGGCCTGGCCAGGCGCGGGCACGAGGCGCACGCCAAAGAGCCACGAGGTCATCGCGATGGCCAGCACGCCGGTGGCGGCAAGCACCCCGGCCGCCTTGGCCGCATGGGCACCACACCCCACGCGCCACAGCAGTTCGAGCCCCACGGGCTCGCGCGACAGGCGGCAGGTGTCGGCCCCGAACGCCTGCCAGGCCAGCACCCCGAGGCCCAGGGACACCGCGGCCGTGGCCGCGGTGCGTGGCAACCGCTCCAGCGCGCGGTGCACCGCACCGCCCCGGTACAACGCCCAGAGCGACAACGCCGTGGCCACCGCCGCCAGCCCCACGCCGGCCGGCCCGAACCGCACGAGGCCCACCGCGTTTTCCACCAGGTCCACGCCCACCAGCGCCAGCACCGGCGCGGCCATCACCGCATGCAGCACCCGTTCGGCGCGGGGAAAGCGGCTTCGGTCGTCGTCCGCGAGTGCGTTGGCCAGCACGTCGGCCAGCCCCAGCATCAGCGCCGCATACAGCGGCACGAACACGATGCTGTCGACCGCGAGGTAACCGCGGGCCACCGCCGTGCGCCACGGGCCCCACACGTCGTCGATGACCGCGCGAAGAGGGCCCTCGGTGCTGGCGTCCACCCAGCCGAGCACGTGTTCGATGTCCCAGCCTCCCGGTGTGCCGAGCATCGAGCGCAGCAGGTACAGCACCGCCGCCACGGCGGCCGCGGCGGCGAACAACGGAGGCAGGCCATCCCCGCGGGCCGGCCCCGGCGCCCACCATCGCATCAGCACCCGCATTCCCCTCGCCGCGTCCGGCATGGCGCCCTCCCCGGCGTGTTGCCGCAACCATTCTGCCCGTTCACCCGCTGCCGCAGCGGGGGCGACTCATTCACCGGAGGGACGTCCGGCCGACGCGAGGCGCATCGACTTTACGCGCCGGATACAAATAGCGACATTCTCAGTGAACGGGTGGTCTAGACTGCGCCTCATGAAGAAGTTGTGCCCCCAGTTCCCCGCCGTCCGGGCCGTTGGCCTCGGCAGTGGACTGCTGCGTGGCCGCTTCCCTGACGCGACGTTGCCCTAGGCCGTCGCCGTGTCCAGCACCGTCGGCCTGCCGCGCCGCGACCCCTCGATGCTCGTCCTGCGCTGATGACCGGGCGGACCGCACGTTGGGTGGCACGTGGGGCCGCGCGATCTTCCTCGCTGATCACGCTGCTCGCCGTCGCGTGCCTGCTGCTGGGCGTGGTGTTCGAAGCCGCCCGGTGGTCCGTGTTGCCCTCCGCCCATGCGGTGAGGGCACTGCCCGCGCCGGCGATCGGCACCGGCCTGAAGCTGGTGGAGCGCTCCACCTCGTTGATCAAGATGCCCGACGGCGTGCCGGCGGCACACGCCAGCGCGCTCGCGGTGTTGCCCGGCGACCAGATGCTCGCCTTCTGGTGGGCCGGCACCCGCGAGAGCGGTGCGGACGTGCAGGTGTTCGTGTCCCGGTGGGCCGACGGCGGGTGGTCCGCGGCAAGGCCCGTGGTAGACCGCGATGCCCTGGGCCGCGCGCTCGGGTTCGGCGTGCGCCGCATCGGCAACCCGGCCGCCTGGGCCGCTCGCGACGGCAAGGTGAACCTGTTCGTGGTGGCCACGGGCCTCGGCGGCTGGGCCGCGTCCCGCGTGGTGCACCTGGTGTCGTCGGACGCCGGTGAAAGCTTCCAGGTCAAGCGGGTGCTGCCGCTGTCGCCGCTGTTCAACACCAGTGTCCTCGTGCGCACCACGCCGGTGGGCCTGGCCGACGGGGGTTGGTGGCTCCCGGCCTACTTCGAGCTCGGGCACAAGTTCCCGATGCTGATTTCGTTCGACAGCGCCGGGCAGCCGCGTTGGCTCGCACGCATCGGCACCCGCACGACGGCGATGCAACCGGCGGTCGTGGCCGTCACCGGCACGGAAACTCGCGCCTGGATGCGCGACATCAGCGAACAACACCGTGTGCAGCAGGCCGTCAGCCGTGACGGCGGCCAGTCCTGGGAAGACCTGCCCGCCATGGACCTGCCCAACCACGACAGTTCGGTGGCGGCGCTGCGGCTTCGGGGCGGGGGTTTCGTGCTGCTGCACAACGACCGCGTGGACGGCGGAGACTCCGCTCGCAGCATGCTGAAGCTGTCCGTGTCCGACGATGCGCACACGTGGCGGCCAGGCGTCGAGGTGATCAAGGGCGTGCCCGCCGACGAATTCTCGTACCCGAGCGTGCAGCAGGTGGGCGACGAACTGCACGTGACCTACACGGCGCGGCGCCAGGGCATCGCCCACCACGTGTACCGGATCGGCTACGACGACGTGAACCGCCCATGAGCTTGCCCGACCTCGCCTGGCAGGTGCTGTACGGCCGGTTCGCGTGGGCCATCGTGGCCGCGGCCGCGGCCATCGGCCTGTGGGCGTGGTGGCAAACGCCATCGCGGCGGACCGTCGGCACGATCCTGCTGCTCTGCGCGGGGTCGATGGCGCTTCCCGGTGCCGCATCGCCGGCCCATTGGCTCGGCCTGGCCTTCCAGTGGCCCAGCGCACTGTGCGTGGCGCTCAGCGCCCTGACACTGGGCGCGCGCTGGCGCGCACAACACACGTTCACCGCCATGCCCACCGCCCTCGCGGCGGCCTGTGCGGGTGCCGGGGCACTGCTTTACCTCGATGCCTGCGGCTGGTTGGCCATCGGCCTGTACTTCGCGGGCTTCGGCCCCAACGCGGCCCCGATGGCCGCGGTACTGCTGGCCGCGGTGTGTGCGGTGGGCATCGCCCGGCATACCTGGCGCTGGCGGGCCGCCGCCGTCCTCGCGGCGCTGATGTTCTACATGGTCTTTCGCCTGCCCACCGGCAACCTCTGGGACACCTTGCTCGACCCGTTCCTGTGGGGCTGGTCCGTGCTGTCATTGATCGCCCGCTGGCGCGCCTCGCGCCGGCCGGTCCCCTTGCCGGCGCTGGCTGCCGGACATCCCGCACCATGAATCGAACCCGGTCGCCGTTGAACCGCGCCCTCTGGCTGGCCCTCTTCCTCTGGGTCGGCGCCACGCTGGCCCGCCTGGCCTTCGCAGCGGCCTTCGCCCCGCCCGGCACCGCCTGGAGCGACCTGGCCGGCGCCCTGCTGCTCGGGGCCCGCTACGACCTGCGCTGGGCGGCGCTGAGCGTCCTGCCGCTGTGGGCGATCTCGCGGGTGCCCTGGCTGGGGCGGCGCCTGGTGTCACCACGGGCCCGGTGGTTCTGGTGGGCCTTCTGGATGGGCGTGTCACTCGCCTGGGTGCTCGCGTGGGTGGTCGATGCCGGCCACTACGCCTACCTGCACCAGCGCCTGTCGGCCGTGATCGTGTCCCTGGCCGGGGACCCGCGCGAGGCCGCCGGCATGGTGTGGCAAACGTACCCGGTGCTGTGGATCACCGGCGGCGTGTTGCTCTGGCTGGGTCTGTGCCGGGGCCTGTTCGGTGTGCTGTGGCCCGCCCGCGTGGTGCCGGACCGATGGTCGCCGCGCCCCGCCCGATGGCGTGTGGTGTCCACGGAACTGTTCGTTGCCATGCTGGCCTTGCTGGCGGTGCATGGCCGGCTGTCGCAGTACCCGCTCCGATGGAGCGACGCGGGAGAGTTGAGCAACGCCTTCGGCCAGCAGCTGGCGTTGAACCCGCTGCAGAACCTCTACGACACCTGGTCGTTCCGCACGCAACAGTTCAACGCGGCGGCCATGCGGGCCGACGCTGGCGAGGTGCGCCAGTTTGTCGGCCTGCCGCCGCTGCAGGCCGACGAACCCATCTCGTTCCTGCGCAGCGTGCCACCCCGGCCCGGAGCCCGGCCCATGAACGTGGTGGTGGTGCTGCTGGAGTCGTTCGCCGCGCACAAGACCGGCGCGCTCGGCAGCCCGCTCGGGGCCACGCCTTCATTCGATGCGCTGGCGGCCGACGGGCTGCTGTTCACGCGGATGATGAGCGCCCACGCCCACACCGCACGCGGCGTGTTCGCCACCGTCACCGGCCTGCCCGACGTGTCGAGCCCATCCACCGCGTCGCGCAACCCTGCCGCCACGCAGCAGCAGTCGATCGTCAACGAGTTCAAGGACCACGCCAAGTTCTACTTCATCGGCGGCAGCACCTCGTGGGCCAACGTGCGCGGCGTGCTGACCGCCAGCATCGATGGCATCGACATCTACGAGGAAGGCCGGTTGAAGTCGCCGTCCGAGGACGTGTGGGGGGTGTCCGACAAGAACCTGCTGCAGGAAGCCAACGCGGTGCTCCGCGCGCAGACGAAGCCCTTCTTTGCCATCGTGCAGACGAGCGGCAACCACCGGCCATACACCATTCCCGCGGAAGACCGCGCCACGTTCAAACCGCGCACCCCCACGCCGGCCGAACTGCAGGCCCATGGTTTCAGTTCGCAGCAGGAGTACGAGGCCTTCGCGTACCTGGACTGGTGCATCGGCCAGTTCATGCAGCAGGCGCGCCGGGAGGCCTACTTCGACAACACGCTGTTCGCCTTCATCGGCGACCACGGCATCATCGGGCCCACCGGCCCGCACCTGCCGCCGGCGTGGCACGACCTCGCCATCACCCAGGGCCACACCCCGTTCCTGGTGTACGCCCCCAAGCACGTGCCCGCGCGCCGCATCAACCACTGGGCCCAGCAGGTGGACGTGCTGCCCACCGTGGCATCCCTCGCCGGCATCGGCTACCGCAACACCACCCTCGGCCGCGACCTGCTGGACCCCCGGTTCGACGACAGCCGCGTGGCGTTCGCGTTCCAGTTCGCCGGGCCGGGGCAGCGCGGGCTGCTGGTGGGCGACCGCCTGCTCCTCGACCAGCCGCCCGCAGCGCAGGCGGTGTTCGACATCACCGCGGCGGATCCGAAAAAGAACCTGCTGGACACCACGCCCACGCCAGTCGGCCTGGCGGCGCTGCAACAACGCTGGGGGCATTTCGCGCAGGCCTATGCCAACACGGCGCTGTACCTGCAGACCCACAACCGGCGGCTGGCCGCCGGAGGTGGATCGAGGGACTGATCACGCGCCGCCCTTGTCCGCCTGCCCCTCCTGCCGGGTCACCCACCAGGCCGAGGCCACGATCAGCAGGCCGCCGATCCAGCCTTGCAACGCCATCTGCTCACCCATCCAGAGCACGGCGATCAGTGCGCCCCACATCGGCTCGCTGCCCATGAGCAGGGCCACGCGCGAGGGGCTGGTGCGCGATGCCGCGTAGTTCTGCACGAAGAATGCGAACAACGTGCACAGCAACACCAGGAAGGCCATGGCCAGCCAGAATGACATGCTGTGCGGCAGCGGTGGCCACGCAGTGCCGTGCGCGGCCACCATCAGCACCGTCGATCCCAGCGTCATCACGCCCATCTGCACCGCCGTCACCGTGAGCGCCGGCAGGCCGTGGCGTTGGCCATGGCGGCGTGTCATACACACCATGACCCCCCGCAGGAAGGCCGCGAGCACCATCAGGCCGTCGCCCCACGCCAGGCTGGCCGACCCGCCATGCTGGAACGCCAGCAGCCCGGCCCCCAACAGCGACAGCCCGGCCGCCGCCAGCACCGCGGCGCTCGGCCGGACCTTGAGCAACCACCACTCGCACAGCGGCGTGAAGGCCACGCAGAGGCTGATCAGGAACGCCGCGTTGGAGGCGGTGGTCAACGACACCCCGAAGGTCTCGCAGACGAAGATGGCCAGCAGGTTGATGCCCAGCACCGACGCCCCGGCCAGCGCCGCCGGCCACGACGCCACCGCGAGCCCACGCAGCGCGGGCAACAGGATCAGGAAGGTCAGGCCGAAGCGCAACACCAGGAACTGCAGCACCGGCACCTCTCCTGTGGCCACCTTGGCGGCGCTGTAGCTGCCGCCCCAGATCACGGCCACCAGCAGCAGCAGCCATTCGACCCGCCCGAGCCGCGGCCACGACCGCCCCCCTGTGCCGAGCGCTCCCTTCGGGCCCGCCGCGACGGAGGGCGTGTTCATGGCGCCACCTTGGTGAAGGCGATCACCAGGACGTCCCGGCACGCCTTCTGGCTGGGGTCGACCGGTGACACCGGCGACACCGAATGCATGCTGTGCGCGTCCTTGCCGATCAGGATGTCGAGCGGCCGTTGAAGCGTCTTCTGCCAGAGCACCTGCCGATCGTTGTCGGTGACGGTCGTCTCGCCACCCGTCACGTTGCGCCGCGAGATCATCAGGCTCACGATGTAGTCCACGCCATCCCGGTGAAGCCCTTCGGGGGTCGGGTTGCCCTTCTCGTCCTGATTCGCCAGGATCCGGTACGGATGCAGGCGGATGTTCCAGTGCCGGGGGCGGCCCTCGCACTGGTCGTACAGGCTCGTGAGCCAGTCGAGCAGCCGGTTCAACACCGTGTGCGAGGCAAACGTGGGTTCCAGCGGGTCGAACATCCGTGCGATGTCGCCGTTCAGGCTGTTGATGTACTTGGGTTGCTCGTAGGGGCCATGTGGCAACTGCCGCCGGGCCGAGCCGGGCGGTGCATCGAAGGCGCCGTAGCGGCGGAACCGGTACGTGCCGCCGTCGCCCATGTGGCGGTCGAGCGTCAGGCGGGGCCAATGCGATGCAAAACCGCTGATGTCCTCCGGCGTCAGGGCCAGCATGTCGCCCAGCGCATTCCCCGGGACGAACAGGAACTGCTGGCTGTGCAGATGGCTCGCGAATCCTTCGATCAGTGCGGTTTCGACAGATCGGTCTTCGAGGGTATCGTGTGTCATGCCGCCACCGCCTCTTCGCTGGCCGCGCGGGCGTTGCGGGCCGGCGGTGCGAATGCGTCCTGCACCAGGGCTTTCTCCCATGCGTCGCGGTCGGTGAGGTACAGGGGCTGATGCGCCTTGATCGAGCAGATGTCCATGGCACCCTGGCGCAGGCTGTAGCGGATGGTGCCCGTCACCTTCTCCGACGACATGCGGATGAAGGCGTCCGCACACTCCCGCAGCCGGCCGAACCAGCGGCCTTCGACGGCCTCGCGGGTCCACAGCAGTTCCAATGCCACCTTCTCGCGCAGCAGCTCCGCATCGAGCACGGCCGTCTCGATCTGCCGGTAGGCGTCCATCAGGATGGTGGCCGCAGGTGCTTCGCGCACTTCAAGGACCTTCTCTCCCCCTTCGAGGTGCTCGAGCCCGCTGTACCGGCCGATCTCGTAAGCGCCCACGGTGCTGTTGAGGTGGGCGATCATCGGCACCAGGTCCATGGGCTGCTGGTCGATGGCCACCGGGATCCCGGCACGGAAGTCGATCTGGATCTCGCGCGTCTCCAGGGGTGCTTCCGGCGCACGGGTCCACTCGAACAGCGAAGGCGGCACCCAGAACCCTTCAGGGTTGTCGATCGACCCCGATTCGAACTCGCGGCACCACAGGTTCGCGTCGCCGCTGATACCGCGGGCCTGGAAGCGCGAGAGGCCCAGCTGCCTGAGGACTTCGATCTTTTCGTCGCGCGTAAGGACCGAGCGTTCGTAGGGCGTTCCGTAGCAGCCCGAGTACCCCAACTGGCCGATGGCACCGTTGAGCCGGCGAAGGCTGTTCTGGGATTGGTTGGCCGTGTGCACGATGGCGTCACATCCGAGTTCGCGCGCGACCCGCACGGCCACCTGGGCCAGGATGGGGCGCGAGAGCGAGGAGCTCACCGGGTACATGCCGAGGTACCTGGCCTGCGCGCAGATGGCCGGTGCGACGGCTTCGCGCGCAAACATCTCACGGGCGTCCACGATGGTCAGGTGGGCCCCGAAGAAGTCGGCGATCTCGTGGAGGTCCTGGGTGCGGCAGCCTTCGCCCAGGTCGACCGACAGCGCCGTGATGCGCAGGTTTCGCTGCGAAAGCTCCTTGAGCACATAGCTGCTGTCGAGGCCGCCACTGAACAGCGTCAGCACGTGGTCCACCTGGCCCTTCATGGCGTCGAGGTCTGCGAAGCTGCGAATCCTGCGTGTTGACATGCCGTTTCCTCCTGAATGTTATTTGGCAAACGGATTGTTCGTTTCGCGGCTCGCATTGACTAGACTCGCCCGCAGAACAGGAGCTGTGCGCCGTGAGAACAGATGACTTCTTGGAGGTGATGCACGAACTGGTCGCGTTCGTGCGCGTGGCGGAGGCGGGCAGTTTCTCGGCTGCCGCGCGGCGGCATGGGCTGACACCCTCAGCCGTCAGCCGGCAGGTCGCGCGCCTGGAAAGCGCCATGGGCGTGTCGCTGTTGCAGCGCACCACCCGGCAGCTGCGCCTGACCGAAGCCGGCATGGCGGTGCTGGAGCGCGGACGCGTGATGGTGGCCGCGGCACAGTCCACCATGCGCGTGGCCGAGGGTCACGTGGGCAGCCCCAAGGGGTTGATCCGCGTCAGCGCACCCAAGGCGTTTGCCCGCCATGTGCTGCAGCGGCACTTGCTGACGTTCCTGCAACACTATCCCGACGTGGACGTGCACCTCCTGGTGGTCGACCGGCCGGTGGACCCGCTGCGCGAAGGTGTCGACCTCGTGATCCGCCTCACCGACGACCCCCCGCAAGGCATGGTGGCGCGCGCGCTGATGCCCGTGCGCCAGCTGGTGCTGGCCAGCCCGGCCTACCTGGCCTCGCACGAGGCCATTCTCGCGCCCGAGGACCTGATGGCCCACAGTTGCCTGTCCATCGGCGAACAGGAGCGCGACAGCCGCTGGCGCTTCGTGCGGGGCGACGACGAGGTGGAACTCACCGTGGCCGGCCGCTACACCTTGAACCACAGCGAGATGCGCCTGGCGGCGGTCGAGGCCGGCCTGGGCGTGGGCTGCGTGCAGGATTTCGTGGCGCGGGATGCGCTGGCGGCGGGGCGGGTGGTGCGCCTGCTGCCCGAGTGGGCCTTCGACACCAACTACCAGGGGATGGCGTACCTGCTGTTTTCAGCGTCGCGGTACACCACGCCCAAGGTGCGGGCGCTGATCGATCATTTGGTGGGGGCGTTGACGCCGGGGGCGAGTGCGGCGCCTGCCCCTGAATGAAACTGGGATTCAACCTTCGGAGCCGGCATGACATCGCAGAGGTGGGCCGAACCCACCGCTGGCGAGATCGCCTGGCGCCACGTTCCAGACGACATCAACCCTCGCTCACCAGGGAGACTCACGGCATCTCCATCGCCTGGGCCAGGTGCGCATAGACCGCAGCCACCCGCCGCAGATGCCGCGACTCGGGATGGGTCAGCAACCAAAGCTCCGTCTCGCAATCGGCCAGCGGCTCCGTCAGGCGAACGACATCGCTGCGGCCCTCGGCCAGGAACAACGGCACGATGCCCACGCCGAGCCCGAGCGCCACCAGTTCCAGCACCGACAGGATGCTGTTGACGCTGTAGCGCAGGTGCGCCTTGGGAAAGTGGCGCTTGCGCCAAACCACCGAAGGGTGTTCGGGCAACGCATCGTCGGGCGCGATCCAGTCGGCCTGGCCGGCCTGGACATCGGCGAACTTGCGGGCGCTGCCCTTCTTGGCCGCATACAGCGCAACGCGGATCGGCCCCAGGTGCTTGCCCACCAGGTGCTGTGGCGGGCGCTTCGTGGCCCGCACGGCGATGTCAGCGTCACGCCGGGTCAGGCTGGCCAGTTCGTTGCCTGTGTGGAGCTCGTAGCCGAGCAGCGGATGAGCCTTCTGCAGGCTGCGCAGCGCGGGTGCGACCAGGCCGTGCAGCACGGTGTCGGTCGTCGTGATGCGTACCGTGCCGGAAATCTGTGCCGGCGCCGCCTCGATGGATGACCGCGCAGCCTCCAGCGCCACCTCCATCTGCTCGGCGTGCCCGGCCAGCTGGGTGGCCAGTTCCGTGGCGACATAGCCCGAGCGCGTTCGCTCGAACAACAGACGCCCCAGGCCGCGCTCGATGCGTTGCAGAGCGCGAAACACCGTGGAGGCATCCACGCCCAGCCGGTCTCCAGCCGCCGCCAGGCTCCCTCCGCGCAGCAGTGCGAGCGTCAACTCCAGGTCCGCGGATGTCATCTGGTATTGCGTTTTCGCAATCATGGTTTGCCATTCGGCCTATTCCGATTTCGATACGGCAATCCTACAGTTCTGCATCCTCCACCCGTCGAGACACACACCATGAAGCTCCGCTACCCTCCCGGCCCCTGTTCCCTGGCGGTCACGTGAGCGCGCCGCTGGTACTGGTGTCACACGCGCTGTGCCCCTACGTACAGCGCGCCGCGATCGTCCTGGCCGAGAAGGGCGTGCCGTTCGAGCGCCTCGACATCGACCTGGCGGACAAGCCCGACTGGTTCAGGAAGATCTCGCCGTTGGCCAAGACCCCGGTGCTGCTGGTCGGCGACGCGGCGATCTTCGAGTCCGCCGTGATCTGCGAGTACCTGGAGGACACGGCACTCCCGCACTTGCACCCGGCCAACGCGCTGCAGCGGGCGCAGCACCGGTCCTGGATGGAATTCGGCTCGGCACTGCTGAACTCGATCGGGGCGTTCTACACCGCGGACGAAACGGCACTGACCGCGCGCGCCGGCGAGATCCGCGCCCGCTTCCTTCACCTCGAAGCGGCGCTCGGCGAAGGCCCGTACTTCGCCGGCGAGTGCTTCAGCATCGTCGACGCCGCGTTCGGTCCTGCGTTCAGGTACTTCGACCTTTTCGATGCGATCGGCAACTTCGGCTTCTGGGATGGACTGCCGAAACTGCAGCATTGGCGCCACGCGCTGGCCAGGCGCCCTTCGGTGGCCGGCGCGGTGCGCCCGGACTACCCGGAACTGCTTGGCAAGTTCTTGTTGGCCCGCCACTCGGCGCTGTCGCGGCGCATGGCAACCATGTCGTCGGCCTGATCGATCCGCGGCCCCACGCTGCCCGTCGGGACCGAAGATCGCTGCCGACCCGCGCTCCTCTTTCTTCGATTCGAACCATGGCATACGATGGTGTCCTGTCCACAGGACGACGCCATGCCCGTTCGCATTGACGAAGAGATCACGTTTCGCAGGCTCGAGGTTCTGCTGGCATTCATGGAGACGGGCAGTCTTTCACGTGCTGCGGAGAAGCTCGAAACCAGTTCGGTCAGCGTGCACCGGGCCTTGCATTCCCTGGAAGCCGGACTTCGCTGCGCGCTGTTCCGGAACGAAGGCCGGAACCTGCACCCGAACGACGCTGCGCACGCGCTCGCCGACGTGGCGCGAGAGGTGCTGGGCACGATGGCGGAGGGCATCCGTTCCACCCGCGAGGTGGCGGGCTATTCGGCCGACCGCATCCGCATCGGCTCGCTCTACTCCCTGACCCACCACACGATTCCGGCGCTGGTCATGGCCATGAAGGTGCGCAAGCCGGAGGTGCAGACTGAGCTCGTGCTGGGCTCCAATGCCGATCTGCTGCAGAAGCTGCGTGACGGAGGCGTCGATGCGGCGCTGATGGGAACACCCGAGGGGGCCCCCGACGTCGAATCGGAACCCCTCTTCGTCGACGACATCTTCTTCGCCGCGCCGGCCGGCTCCCGCTACGCGGCGCTGGACCAGATCGATCTCTCCACCTGCGCCGACGAGTCGTTCGTCACCTTGAGCGAAGGCTTCGTCACGTACAGCGGATTCGTCGAATCGTTTCGGGTGGCCGGCTTCACGCCGAACGTCGTGATGAAGACCGGCGACATCTTCTCGCTGATGAACCTGGTGAGCGGCGGCGTGGGCTGCACGCTGCTGCCGGGGCGCGTGCGAGGCGTGATGCCACAGGAGATCCAGTTCATTCCGCTGCAGCCGAAGTACCTGATGCGCCAGACGATCGGGCTCCACTTCCTGCGGTCCCGCGAGCGCGACCCGAACCTGCTGGCGCTGCTGACGGTGTGCCGGCTCGCACGCGCCAAGCTCGGCTGACCGGGGCAGCCTGAACGTTCCGGGTTAACCCTCGATCGTTTCATCCGGCGTAAGGGTCGGGGCCATCGCCGCATTGATCGCCCCGGGCCACGGGCGTACCTTCAGCACCCAGACGAACGGTGCCGTGGGTGCCGTACCAGCCCCTCCGGAGACGATCGATGAGTGCTCACTGGATTTCAATCTGCGCGTTGGCCGGCATGTTCGTGCTCGCCACGGCACTGCCCGTCAACATGGGCGTCATCGCCTTCGTGGGCGCATTCCTGGTGGGCACCCTGGTGGCCGGCATGAACGCCAAGGTCATCATCGGCGGATTCCCGGCGGACCTGTTCCTCACGCTGGTAGGCATCACCTACTTGTTCGCGCTGGCCCAGAACAACGGCACGATCGACTGGCTCGTCAAGCTCGCGGTGCGGGCGGTGCGCGGACGCATCGCCGCGATCCCGTGGATCATGTTCGGCATCGCCGCGCTGCTCACCGCGGTGGGTGCGGTGAGCCCCGCCGCGGTGGCCATCATCGCGCCGATCGCACTGGGCTTCGCGGCCAAGTACCGCATCAACCCCCTGCTGATGGGTTTGATGGTCGTGCACGGTGCGCAGGGCGGAGGCTTCTCGCCCATCAGCATCTACGGTGGCATCACCAACAAGATCGTGGCCAAGGCGGGGCTGCCGCTCAGCGAGATGACCACCATGCTCGCGAGCCTCGGCGTCAACCTGTCGGTGTCGCTGCTCCTGTTTTTCCTGCTCGGCGGCATGAAGCTGGTGCGCCAGAAGGCCGACGCCAGCGGCGCCCTGCCCGCCGTGCCGCGCGTGGCGCACGGCCAGGGCGGTGCCCAGGTCTATGGCGACGCCGAAGGGGAGGCCCTCACCGAGGAACGCCGCACCGCGTCGCCGGGCAACGACTCCCTGATGGACTCCGCCACCGACGCCCCTGTCGAGCAAGGTTCGCGGACCTACCAGTTCGCCACCGTGGCCGGCCTGCTGGCCCTGGCGGTGCTGACGCTGTTCTTCAAGCTCGACATCGGATTCGTCTCGATCACCATCGGCCTGCTGCTGACGCTGATGGCCCCCAACCTGCAGAAGCGTGCACTCGGGCAGGTGTCCTGGCCGGAGATCATGCTGATCGTCGGTGTCAGCACCTATGTGGGGGTGATGGACAAGATGGGCACCATCGACTTCGTCGGGCACAGCGTCGCGGGGCTGACCTCGCCTCTGGTTGCGGCCCTGTTGCTGTGCTTCGTCGGGGCCGTCGTGTCCGCATTCGCGTCCTCGACGGCGGTGCTGGGCTCCCTGATCCCGCTGGCGGTGCCGTTCCTCCAGGGTGACTCCGGCGTCGGTGCCATCGGCTTCATCGCCGCGATGGCCGTGTCGTCGACCATCGTGGATGTCAGCCCGTTCTCCACGAATGGCGCCCTGGTGCTGGCCAACGCCAAGGGCATCAGCCGCGACGTGTTCTTCCGGCAACTCATGCTGTACGGTGCCATCGTCACCGTGGTGGCGCCGGTGGTGGTGTGGCTGCTCTTCGTCGTGCTCTGAAGTTCGTCTTCGACCGACCCCTCATCCAACTGATCGGACCGCCATGAACACCCGCCACTGGAACGCCAAGGCCGACGACCGTGCCGCCCGGTTGACCCGCGCCCGCGAGTCACTGGGAACGCGACTCGTTGGCAAACGTGTCGACACCGACGCGATCGGCCATTTGCTGGAAGCGGTGATCCTGCCCGGCGACCGCGTCTGCCTGGAGGGAAACAACCAGAAGCAGGCCGACTTCCTCGCGAAGGCCCTGGTGCAGGTCGATCCGCGGAAGGTCCATGGCTTGCACATGGTGCAGTCGGTGCTCGCGCTGCCCGAGCACCTGGACATCTTCGAGAACGGCATCGCCTCGCGGCTCGACTTCAGCTTCTCGGGGCCGCAAGGTGCACGGCTGGCCAAACTGGTGTCGGCCGGCAGCATCGAGATCGGAGCGATCCACACGTACCTCGAACTGTTCGCGCGCTATTTCATCGACCTGACGCCCAAGGTGGCGCTGGTGGCGGCGCAGGCCGCCGATGCCGCGGGAAACCTCTACACCGGACCCAACACCGAAGACACGCCAGCCATCGTGGAGGCCACCGCCTTTTCCGGTGGCATCGTGATCGCGCAGGTCAACGAATGGGTGGATGGCGAGACGACCACGCTGCCCCGCATCGACATTCCGTCCGACTGGGTCAGCTTCGTCGTGAAGGCCCCTCGACCCAACTTCATCGAGCCGCTCTTCACCCGCGACCCGGCCCAGATCAGCGAGATCCAGGTGCTGATGGCGATGATGGCCATCAAGGGCATCTACGGCGAGTACGGCGTGCAGCGCCTGAACCACGGCATCGGTTTCGACACCGCCGCGATCGAACTCCTCCTGCCCACCTACGGCGAATCGCTCGGCCTGAAGGGCAAGATCGGGAAACACTGGGCGCTCAACCCCCACCCGGCCCTGATTCCGGCGATCGAGGCCGGCTGGGTCGAGTCGGTGCACTCGTTCGGTTCGGAGCTGGGCATGGAAGACTACATCCGGGCCCGCTCCGACGTCTTCTTCACCGGGCCCGACGGCAACCTGCGGAGCAACCGCGCCTTCTGCCAGGCCGCCGGGCACTACGCCTGCGACATGTTCATCGGATCGACCTTGCAGGTCGATCTCGACGGCAACAGTTCCACGGCGACGCTCGGCCGCATCGCCGGTTTTGGCGGCGCACCCAACATGGGGGCGGATGCGCGGGGCCGGCGGCACGCCAGCCCCGCGTGGCTGAAGGCCGGCCGCGAGGCGCGCGCCGGCCGAACCGGCGCGGCTGGCACGCCGCGCGGACAGAAGCTGGTGGTGCAGATGGTCGAGACCTTCCGCGAACACATGCAACCTGCGTTCGTGGACCGGCTCGACGCCTGGACGCTGCAAGCGCAATCCGGCATGGACCTCCCGCCGATCATGATCTACGGCGACGACGTGTCGCACATCCTGACCGAGGAGGGCATCGCGAACCTCCTGATGTGCCGCACCGACGCGGAGCGCGAGCAGGCGATCCGCGGCGTCGCCGGCTACACGGCGGTCGGGCTGGCGCGAGACAAGCGCGCGGTCGAGAACCTCCGGGACCGCGGCGTGATCCGCCGCCCACAGGACCTCGGCATCGACCCCCGCCAGGCGACACGCAACCTCCTGGCGGCCCGCAGCATGCGCGACCTCGTCACGGCCTCGGGGGGCCTCTACCAACCCCCGAAGCGGTTCAGAAACTGGTAACAGGAGACGCCACCATGAGCAATGTTCCCGCAGGGCTCGAGACCCTGGACTTCTCCTTCTCCGGCGGCCGGCCGGCCGGCGCGTTCCAGCCCGTGCTGGTGGGTGTGGTCGGCTCCGGCAACCTCGAGGTGATGCTCGAGGCTGCTGCCGGGGCGGCGTGTGTGGTGCGTGTCGAGACATCGGCGCGCGGGTTCGGATCGATCTGGCAAGCCGTGATGACCGACTTCCACACGCGCCATCCACTCGCCGGCGTGCGTGTCTCCATCAACGACATGGGCGCCACGCCCGCGGTGGTGAGCCTGCGGCTCGACCAGGCGGTGGCCGGGATCACAGGAGTTGCACCATGATCAGCTACGCGGAATGCTCGGCCCGGGAACGACTGGCGCTGCTGCTCGACGCCGGCAGCTTTCACGAATGGCTGCCCCCCTCGGAGCGGGTCACCAGCCCCCACCTGGCACAGCTCGGGGTCCCGTCGGCGTTCGACGATGGTGTCGCCGTCGGCCGTGCCTTGCTCGGTGGCCGCGAGGTGTTCGTTGCTGCGCAAGAGGGCCAGTTCATGGGGGGCGGTGTCGGAGAGGTTCACGGCGCGAAGCTGGTGGGCCTGATGCAGCGGGCCCTTCGGGACCGGCCCACCGCCGTGGTGCTGCTGGCCGAGTCCGGTGGCGTGCGATTGCACGAGGCCAACGCGGGCTTGATCGCCGTGTCCGAGGTCATGCGTGCATTGCTGGACGTGCGCGCCGCCGGCATCCCGGTCATCGTGCTGATCGGCGGGGCGAACGGCTGTTTCGGCGGGATGGGCATCGTGGCCCGCTGCGCCGACCACGTCGTGATGAGCGATGCGGGCCGCCTGGCCATGTCGGGGCCCGAGGTGATCGAGGCCTCGCACGGCGTCGAAGAGTTCGACTCCCGCGACCGCGCGCTGGTCTGGCGCACGACCGGCGGCAAGCACCGCTGGCTGACGGGGGACTGCGACGCGCTGGTCGATGACGACGTGGCTGCGTTTCGCACGGCGGCCATTGCGGCACTCGACGGATCGGCCCCCCTCACGCTGGCGGCCCTGGAGGACGAACATGCCTTGCTCGCCGCCCGATTGGACGCGCTGCCGGTGGACACCGGTGGTGGCGACGACGCGACGCTGCTCTGGCGCGCCCTCGGCGTCGCCGAGGCAGAGCGGGTGCCGGAGCTGGACGTGGACGCCGTCCGCGCGCTGCGCACCATCAACCAAGGGGCATAGGCCATGCAATGGAACTCTCTGGTCAACCAGCTTTTCGGTCCGGACCACGGCATCCGCCTGGATGGCGACCTTCTTCGAGGTGACGTGCTGTTCGACGGCGAGCCGATCAGCGTGGTGGGCACCACGAACCACGCGCCGATCGGCGTCCAGCTGGCCCTGGCGCAGGCGCGTGCCGTGCTGGACACGGTGGTCCAGCATCCCGGCCGGCCGATCCTGATCCTGATCGACACACAAGGGCAGCAGCTCCGCAGGCGCGATGAATTGCTGGGCATCAACCGCGCCATGGCCCACCTCGGCACGTGCATCGACCTGGCGCGGCGCCGTGGGCATCGCGTGCTGGGGCTGGTGTATGACCAGGCCCTGTCCGGCGGGTTCATCACGTCCGGCCTGATCGCGGACGCCTGCTTTGCACTGCCGGAGGCGGAGATCCGGGTCATGCGCATCCCCGCGATGGCGCGTGTGACCAAGCTCTCCGAGGACAGGTTGGCAGAACTGTCGCAGTCGAACCCTGTGTTTGCGCCGGGTGTGCAGAACTACGTCGCGATGGGCGGGGTCCGCGCCTTGTGGGAGGGCAACCTGCCAGCCGCGCTCCGCGATGCCATCGCCAACACGCCTGTGGCGGACCAGCGCGCGCAGGACGGCGCCGAACGCGGCGGGCGCCTGCTCGCCGCGGCCGTGGCGCAGCGCGTGCTGGACGCTGCCTGAGCCGCCGCGATCGCCATGCGCCGTTTGCATCGCCATCAACTCGCCTGGCTCTCGGAGCCGGGCTGGGCCGCCGTGCTGGGCCGGCCCTGGGATCCAGAAGCGCTGGCGTGCCTGCACCACTGGTCGGCCCATCGGCTCCCGCTGGTCGTGACACGCCAGCCGCACGATGCCGAGCCCTCCGGCTTGATCGCGCTGGGTTTGCCCTGTCCAGCGCGTTGGAGCAGGCGGCGCTTGTCACTGGAAGCGCCGCGTTCCGGCATCGCGTGCCTGGGCGCTTTTCCAGGCTTGGCCGCAGTCCAGGCCATGGTGCCGCTGTCGGCTCGACCGGCGCTGCGCCACCTTGTGGCCGACCTCGACGCATGCCAGGCGGCACCGCGCGTATTCGGCAGCTACGGCTGGCAAGCCATCAGCGGCCTGGACCATGTCAGGCCGGAATCAGATCTGGACCTGGTGGTCGACGTGGACGGCCCGGTGCATGCGGATGCCGTGGCACGTGCGCTTGGGAGGTTTTCTGCGGGATGGCTCAGGTTGGACGGCGAACTGGTGTTCGAAGGCGGCGCTGCGGTGGCCTGGCGCGAATGGATGGCGTGGCGCGCCGGCAGTGCGCAAGCGGTGATGGTGAAGACATTGCGTGGCGTGTCCTTGCAGCGCGACGGCGCCGCGTTCGATCGGGACCTGACGGAGAGCTTCCCATGATGGCCTTGGCGCTGCACCTGGCCGCACCGCCGGGCCTGGCACTGGCGTCCATCGCGCGCGACGCGACGCGTTCGCTCTACGACGAACTCGCGCTGGCACCGAAACCGGGCCTGGTGACATTGATCGACTCGGGCAGCCATGACGACATGGACGCCCACACCTTCATGCGCAGCATCTTCTCGCTGCGTGACTACTTCGGCCAGATCACCCAGGCTGGCTTTGATGGTGCCGAGTTCTCCCGGTTGGAGCGGCTGGGCATCGAAGCGGAAGGTCGCATGCTTGACGCCACCGGTGGTGTCAACACACACCGGGGTGCCATCTTCATGCTGGGGCTGCTGTGCGCCTCGGCGGGCGCCGTCGTGCGTGAGCATGGCTCTGCGGCCCGGCCGTCGCAATTGCGTGAGGCGCTGTGCAGCCATTGGGGAGGCGCGCTGGCCAGTCGCTGCGAGCGGATCTCGGCGCTGCCCGGTGGCATTGCAGCACGGCGCCACGGCCTTCGCAGCGCGTCCCAGGAGGCAGCGCTCGGATTCCCCGTCCTGTTCGAAACGGCCGTGCCCGCATTGGCCTCGGCCCTTGCCCGCGGCCTGCCCGCCCAGCAGGCGCGGCTCGACACCTTGTTTCACATCATGGCCGTGCTCGACGACAGCAATCTCGCGCACCGCGGGGGCCTCGCCGGGATGCGCCTTGCGCAGCAACGCGCCCGGCAGTTTCTTGCCGAAGGTGGCGTCGCCGGTCCCGGCGGGCTTCTGCGCGCCCGCGCGGTTGCGCGCGAGTTCGTCGCGCACCGACTGTCTCCCGGGGGAGCGGCAGACACGCTCTCTGCAGCTTGCTGGATCACACGCGTGTGTGCAGGCGCATGAGCTTCGCGTTGCTCTTCTCGGGTCAAGGCAACCAGCATCCTGCGATGCTGCCCTGGCTGTCCGACGACGACGCCCTCGTGCGCGAGACATGCGTTCGCCTCGGCGTGGACGACTGGCGGCGCGCCCTGGCCGATCAGGCCTGGGGCCAGCGCAACGACAACGCCCAGACCTTGCTGACGGGCCTCGCCTTGGCCGCCTGGCGCCAGCTGAGCCCTGCCCTGTCGTCCCCCGCAGCCATTGCGGGATACAGCGTGGGCGAGTTGTCCGCGTTCAGCGCGGCGGGTGTCATCGAGCCCGGAACAGCGGCGGCGCTGGCCCCCCTGCGGGCCGCGGCCATGGATCGATGCGCGGCAGGCACCGCTGGTGGCTTGCTTGCCGTCAACGGGCTCGCGCCGCAGACGCTGGAACGCCTGTGCGCTGACACCGGCCTGGCCATCGCCATCCGCAATGGGGTCGACAGCGTGGTGCTCGGTGGCCCGGGACCGGCGTTGGACGAGGCCGAACGCGCCGCGTCTCACGCCGGCGCGAAGTGCACGCGCCTGGGCGTTGGCGTCGCATCGCACACCCCTTGGATGCGTGGTGCCGCGGAAAGCTTCTCCCGCACGCTGGCGGACGTGCCGTTCCACGCCCCGACAAGCGTGTTGTTCAGCAATGCGCGAGATCGCATCACTGATGCGTCGTCGGCGCGCATCGCGCTGGCCGACCAGATCTGCAACACCGTTCGCTGGGACGACTGCATGGAGAACGTGGCGGCCCGGCACGTCAGCTGTGTGCTGGAGATCGGCCCGGGCCGTGCGCTGGCGCGCCTGTGGAACCAACGCTTCCCCGGCATCCTGGCCCGTTCCTGCGACGACTTCCGCAGCGCGGCAGCGATTGCAGCATGGATCGACAGCAACTCGGACCCATGAACGGCCCCCGTGACAGATGGCCCCAAGCAAGACAGGAGTTTCACCGTGAATGACAGCCCCACAACGCCCCGTTTCTTTCAACCCGTCAACATGGAAGACGCGCATGTCTGCGGCATGGCGGCCTACGACAAGTTGGTGGCCGAAGCGGACGCCGATCCCAGCGGGTACTGGTCCCGGCTGGCGCGCGAGCTGGTCAGCTGGAAGACACCCTTCACGAAGGGACTCGACGACAGCCAGGCGCCGTTCTTCCAGTGGTTCGCGGACGGCACCCTCAACGTCTCCTACAACTGCCTCGATCGCCAGGTCGAGCGTGGCCTGGGGGACAAGACGGCCATCATCTTCGAGTCCGATGACGGAACGGTCTCTAGGGTCAGCTACAGCGACATGCTGGCACGCACCTGCCGCCTGGCCAACGTGTTGCGGGCGCGTGGTGTCAAGAAGGGTGACCGGGTCGTCATCTACATGTCGATGAGCGTCGAGGGTGTGGTCGCGATGCAAGCATGCGCGCGCATCGGTGCGACCCATTCGGTCGTCTTCGGCGGCTTCTCGGCGCAAAGCCTTCGCGACCGCATCGAAGGGGCGGGCGCCGTGATGGTGATCACCGCCGACCACCAGCTGCGTGGCGGAAAGCAGTTGCCTCTGAAAGCCATCGTCGATGAAGCGATCGCGCTGGGTGGTTGCGACGCAGTGGCCGATGTGATCGTCTACCGCCGGACCGGTGGGGCCGTGGCCTGGGAACCCTCGCGGGACCGGTGGATGCACGAAGAGATGCAAGCGCAGCCTCCCACCTGCGAACCCGAGTGGGTGGGCGCCGAGCACCCGCTGTTCATCCTCTACACCTCGGGATCGACCGGCAAGCCCAAGGGCGTTCAGCACGCGAGCGGGGGCTACCTGCTGCATGCGGCCCTGACCACGAAATGGTCCTTCGACATGAAGCCCGACGATGTGTTCTGGTGCACGGCCGATATCGGATGGGTCACCGGCCACACCTACATCGCCTACGGTCCGCTCGCGCTGGGGGCAACCCAGGTGGTGTTCGAGGGTGTGCCCACCTATCCCGACGCAGGCCGCTTCTGGAAGATGATCCAGGACCACCAGGTCAGCGTGTTCTACACCGCCCCGACCGCGATCCGCTCATTGATCAAGTTGGCCGAGGCAGATGCCACCGTGCATCCGAAGCGATACGACCTGTCGAGCCTGCGCATCCTGGGCTCGGTCGGCGAGCCCATCAATCCGGCCGCCTGGGCGTGGTACCACCAGCACATTGGAGGGGGCCGCTGCCCGATCGTCGACACGTTCTGGCAGACCGAGTCAGGGGGGCACCTGATCACGCCGTTGCCGGGGGCCACGCCGCTGGTACCGGGTTCCTGCACGCTGCCGTTCCCGGGGATCACCGCGGCGATCGTCGACGAGTACGGCAACGACGTCCCCCATGGCCAGGGCGGCATCCTCGTGATCAAGACGCCCTGGCCCAGCATGATCCGCACGATCTGGGGCGACCCCGAGCGCTTCAAGAGCAGCTACTTCCCGGCGGAGCTCAAGGGCTGCTACCTGGCCGGGGACGGCGCCATCCGCGACCCACTGACCGGCTACTTCACGATCACCGGCCGCATCGACGACGTGCTCAACGTCTCGGGCCACCGCATGGGAACGATGGAAATCGAGTCTGCACTCGTGGCCAAGACCGATCTCGTGGCCGAAGCCGCCGTGGTGGGCCGCCCGGACGACACCACCGGGGAGGCGATCTGCGCCTTTGTCGTCCTGAAAGGTGCGCGCCCTACCGGCGAAGAGGCCACGCGGATCGCCAACGAGTTGCGCAACTGGGTTGCTGCGCAGATCGGGCCGATCGCCAAGCCCAAGGACATCCGCTTCGGCGACAACCTTCCGAAGACACGCAGCGGGAAGATCTTGCGCAGGTTGCTGCGCTCCATCGCGAATGGCGAGGCCATCACCCAGGACACCTCGACGCTGGAGAACCCCGCCGTCCTGGAGCAGCTGGCGCAGAAGAACTGAGGCGCCGTGAAGGCGCACGCAGCTCCTTCGTAAGTCTTTGCAATCGCGACGGTTGCAGGGGGGGGACGCGCGTTGCGCCTGTGCACTGGGCGCGCGACGTTCGTCCCGGGTTGAGGCGCCTGGGCGCGCGCACAAGCGGTTGCAGATCGCCCGCCTCGCGCAGCGAGACTTCCGCCCGATCCCCCGGACCGCCCTCATGCCCACCCACACCCATCCCCTCGCCTTTCGGAGCCGCTGGGCTCAGCTCGTCCTGTCCATGGCCATGGCCACGTCGCTGGCGGCCTGTGGAGGCGAGGACGAAGCCTCGGCCTCGCCCGCGCCTGTGTCCGGGGCGGCCCCGGTGCCAGCGCCGACACCAGCCCCTGCGCCCAGCCCCGCACCGGCGCCTGCCCCGGCGCCCGCTCCTGCGCCCGTTCCGGCTCCGGCTCCGGCCCCAGCTCCAGCTCCAGCTCCAGCTCCAGCTCCAGCTCCAGCTCCAGCTCCAGCTCCGGCTCCGGCTCCAGCTCCTGCGCCAGCCCCTGCCCCGGCTCCAGCGCCCACCCCCGCGCCAACGCCGGCCCCCACGCCTTCCCCGGCCCCGGCACCCGCCGCCGGCATCTGCCCGGCCGGCCCGTTCGACAAACCGGTCGTGGGCAACCCCGTGGCCACCCGGGTGGCCAATGCCATCCCGAACGACAATTACCAGACCCAGTACGCGAACGTCGAAGGGGCGGTATGGCTGGATGGCGCCCTGTACTTCAGCGAGTTCGGTCCCGGCAACTCGCCCCCGCCGTCGCGCATCGTTCGCCTGGCTGGCACCGCCGGTGGTGAGGTGGTGGCAGCCACTGCCGGCACGAACGGCCTGGCCGTGGACCGTGCCGGTCGCCTGTATGGGGCGAGCCACAAGGTTGGCGGCATCGTCCGCTTCAGCCTGCCGGGTGGCGCGGAGACGGTGCTCGTGTCCAGCCACGAAGGGAAACGGTTCAACTCACCCAACGACCTGACGATCCGCAGCGACGGCACCGTGTTCTTCACAGACCCGAGCTACCAGGCCCCGTCCCCGCGGCCGCAGAGCAGCACGCGCGTCTACCGGTTGGCGCCAGGCGCCACGGCGGCGACCGTGATCGACGAGAACCGGTCCGACCCGAACGGCATCACCCTGTCTCCCGACGAAAAGACGTTGTACGTGACGGCCAACGACGGGCTCTTCCGCTATGCCATCGCGGCCGACGGCACCGTGGGCCCGGCCCAGCGCTTCGGCGATGTGGGGCACCTGGGCGGTGACGGCATGGTGGTGGACTGCGCCGGCAACCTCTACGTGACCAAGGGCGCCGTGGTGGTGGTCAGCCCGGAGGGCAAGGAGATCGCCCGCATCCAGCTGCCCGGCGGTGACCAGCAAGTCACGAACGTGGCGTTCGGCGGGGCCGACCGAAAGACGCTCTACATCACCGCCATGGGGTCGTCGAACACGCGCGGCATCTACAAAGTGGACCTGGCCGTGCCGGGCTACCCGTACTGAAGGCAGGCGGCCGCCCGCGCTGGCGAGGCGGCCGAGTTTGCCGCACAACCATTGCGGCGTCTGTCGTGACAAGGCCCCTGCCGAAGGAACCTGGCGAAGCGGGACACAAGTAAAAAAGCCCGCGGCGACTGTCGCTGCGGGCTTCCTGTTTCCGATCGTGGACCGTCGATCTCAGAACGGAATATCGTCGTCCATGTCGTCGAAGCCGGTGGACGACTTCGCGGCAGGTGCCGGGGCCGGACGCGGCGCCGGAGCGCGGGGAGCCGGGGCGCTGCGTTCGCTGCGCTCACCGCCACCACCACCGCCACTGCGCTCACGCGGGGCGTAACCGCCACCGCCGCCGCCTTCGTCGCCACCACCGCCGCCGTCACGGCCGCCGAGCAGCTGCATGTTGTCGGCGATGATTTCGGTGGTGTACTTTTCGGCGCCGTCCTTGTCTTGCCACTTGCGGGTCTTCAGGCGGCCTTCGACGTACACCGAACGGCCCTTCTTGAGGTACTCACCGGCGATTTCGGCCAGGCGGTCGTAGAAGACCACGCGGTGCCATTCGGTTTCTTCCATCTTGTCGCCACTGGTCTTGTCTTTCCAGTTGCGCGACGTGGCGATGGTGATGTTGCAGATGGCCGCGCCGTTGGCGGTGTACCGGACTTCGGGGTCACGCCCGAGGTTGCCGATGAGGATGACTTTGTTGATGCTGGCCAAGGTGTCTGGCTCCTGGGTTCCCTGAGGTGCCTGGGCGGAATGCCGCCCCGGGGAGCCTCAAGTGGCGTGTCTGTGGGATGACACCCATTATCGCCGAAGGCCGTGACGCCCACCGCCTGAACTTTCCCGCCAAAACCCGGTATCGCTGAACCCACGCCGGCGAACATCCTCCCCGCCCCGCCACCCCGGGCATCCACGGCGAGGGGCCACGATTTCAAGACGCCGGAGGAAGTGTCCACACTCGTGCTGCGGCAGGCCGCACGCAGACCTGTCACTGCGATTCACGGGATGGCGCGGGGCGCGCCCGTTCCCACAATGGGCGGTCGCGGCTCCCTTCGGGCCCGCGCTTTCACAACAAGGCGCCACACGAAGGCGCCCAAGAGGAAAACACCCCATGCGACTGTTCCAACGGCCAGGCACTGCCCTGCGCCTCATTGTCCTGACCCTCTTCGCCGTGAACGGCGTCGCGCCGGCCGCCACGTCGTCGGCCAACCGGCCGATGCTGAATTCCACCACGCAGGCCTACTACACGCTCGAGAGGTACCTGCTGCGCACCGGCACCATCGGCGAGCTCGCCATCGACCGCTGGAACCCGACGGCCGGGGCGGGCAGCGGGTTCGCCGCCACTTACACCGTGGCCGCCGACGGCAGCGGCAACTTCACCACCGTGCAGGCGGCCATCGACGCGGCCTCGGGTTCGGCCCGGGTCTACATCGCCGTGAAACCGGGCACGTACCGCGCCACCGTGTGCGTGCCGGCGAACAAGCCGCCGATCACGCTGTACGGCACCGACAGCGACGCGGGCCGATCCGTGATCGTCTTCGACAACGCCGGACCGAAGCCGAAGCCATCCGGCACCCCGGCCAATGCCTGCAACCCGAACACCGACGCCACCACGTACGGGACGTCCGGCAGCACCACCTTCACGGTCGCGGCCAATGACTTCCACGCGAAGAACCTCACCTTCTCGAATGACTACGTGGAGGAAACCTACAGCGGCTCGGGGCAGCAGGCGGTGGCGCTGAAGACCACCGGCGACCGCCTGATCTTCGACAACGTGCGCGTGCTCGGCCACCAGGATTCGCTGTACCTGTCCACCCGCGAGGCGGCCACCGTGGCCCGCGCGTACTTCAAGAACAGCCAGGTCCAGGGCGACGTCGACTTCATCTTCGGCCGCGGCACCGCGGTGTTCGACGGCTGCACCATCACGTACCTGACGGGGCGCAAAGGCAATGGCGGCAACCACATCGCCCCGTCCACGGCGGCCGGCAACCCGTTCGGTTTCCTGTTCGTCAACAGCCGCTTCACCCATGACGGCGCATCCGCCGACAGCGTGTCGATCGGCCGCAGCTGGGACGAAGGCGTGGCCGCCGGCACCTACCGGGCCGGCGTCTCGCCCAACGGGCAGGCGCTGATCCGCGAGTCCACGATGGACGGGCACATCAAGCTGCAGACGCCCTGGGGCACGTCCACGTCCGGGCGCGTGTACAGCCCGTCGGGCAACCGGTTCCGGGAGTACCAGAACACCGGCGCCGGCTCGTAGGCCTTTTGGAGCGGGTTTCCGGCGGGTACCGGTTGCGGCGGGAGGTACGATGCGGTTCGGCGCCCGCCGCCCTACCCCGATCCGCCATGCCTGCTGCACCTTCCCTCGTTCCATCCCAGCCCCTTCCGGCCGATCCATCGTCCATCCTGCACGAGGTGTTCGGCTACACGGCGTTCCGGGGCCAGCAGCAAGACATCGTGGACCACGTGGTGGCCGGCGGCGACGCGCTGGTGCTGATGCCCACCGGCGGCGGCAAGAGCCTCTGCTACCAGGTGCCGGCCATTGCGCGGCACCGTGCGGGCCGGGGCGTGGCGCTGGTGGTGAGCCCGCTCATCGCGCTGATGCACGACCAGGTGGGCGCCCTCGAGGAAGCGGGCGTTCACGCATCGTTCCTCAATTCATCGCTCACCAGCGAAGACGCCCAGCGCATCGAACGCGAGATGATGAGCGGCCGGCTCGTGATGCTGTACGCCGCGCCCGAACGCATCGCCACGCCGCGTTTCCTGGCCCAGCTCGATTCGCTGTACGAACGCGGCCTGCTGAGTCTCTTCGCCATCGACGAAGCCCACTGCGTGAGCCAGTGGGGCCACGACTTCCGCGAAGATTACCTGTCGCTGAACGTGTTGCACGAGCGGTACCCCGCCGTGCCCCGCATCGCCCTCACCGCCACCGCCGACGACCTCACCCGCGCCGACATGATCGAGCGGCTGCAGCTCGGCGAAGCGCGTGTGTTCATCAGCAGCTTCGACCGCCCCAACATCCGCTACAGCATCGTCGAGAAAGACAACGCGCGCGCCCAGCTGCTGCGTTTCATCGGCGACGAGCACGAGGGCGACGCCGGCATCGTCTATTGCCAGTCGCGCAAGAAGGTCGACGAAACCGCCGCGTGGCTGGTGGAAGAAGGGGTGAGCGCGCTGCCATACCACGCCGGCCTCGACGCCGCGGTGCGCAAGCGCAACCAGGACCGCTTCCTCCGCGAGGACAGCATCGTCATGGTGGCCACCGTGGCATTCGGCATGGGCATCGACAAACCCGACGTGCGGTTCGTGGCCCACCTCGACCTGCCCAAGAACATCGAAGGTTATTACCAGGAAACGGGCCGTGCCGGCCGCGACGGCGCTGCAGCCGACGCCTGGATGACCTACGGCCTCGCCGACGTGGTGAACCAGCGCCGCATGATCGACGAAAGCCCCGCTGGCGAAGAATTCAAGCGCGGCCAGCGCGGCAAGCTCGATGCGCTGCTGGCCCTGGCCGAATCCCACGACTGCCGGCGCGTGCGCCTGCTCGACTACTTCGGCGAACCGAGCCAGCCTTGCGGCAACTGCGACAACTGCCTGAGCCCGCCCGCCACGTGGGACGCCACCGAGGCCGCGCGCAAGGCGCTCAGCTGCATCTACCGCTTCCACCAGAACAACGGCCAGCGCTTCGGCGCGGGCCACCTGATCGACGTGTTGCGCGGCAAGGTCACCGACAAGGTCACGCAGTACAGGCACGAATCGCTGTCCACGTTCGGCATCGGCGCCGATGTGGCCGAAACCCAGTGGCGCGCCGTGCTGCGCCAACTCATCGCGCTGGGTTACCTGCGCACCGAGGGCGAGTGGAACACCCTCGAACTCACGCCCACCGCCCGCGAAGTGTTGCGCGGTGAAGTGCCCATGCTGCTGCGCCGCGCCAGCGACACCCCGCGCAGCCGCGGCAAGGGCACACGCGGCAAGGACACACGCGGCACCACCACGGGACGCACCAAAGAACGCGCGCCCCCCATCGCCCTGGACGACGCCGCACTCGCCCGCTTCGGCGAACTCAAGTCCTGGCGGGCCGAGGTGGCCCGCGAGCACAACCTGCCCGCCTTCGTCGTGTTCCACGACGCCACGCTCGCCGAGATGGCCCGCGCCGCGCCCGGCACGCTCGATGCGCTGAGCGAGATCAGCGGCGTGGGCACGAAAAAGCTTGAGGCATACGGCAAAGAGATCCTCCGCGTGCTGGCCGCCGCCCCTGCCCAGTAGCCCCGGCGAACGCCCATTGCTGTCCGGGGAAAATCTGTTGCGCCGACCGGTTGAACTCCCCGGGACTGCATCGAGAGAAGCGCTGACGCAACGACGCCACGAGTCATCCCTCTTTTGTCATCCCGGCGCAGGCCGGGATCTCCAGCGGTGGACGGGAACGCTGCTGTTGAGCGAGAAGGTGGAGATCCCGGCCTTCGCCGGGATGACCGAGATTTTCCCCGGACAGCAATGGGCTTTCGCCGGAACGACAAGCATCGGGCGAGCCAGCGAAGCGGCAAAGCCCCGAAGCGCGTGCGCCAGGAAAGCAAGCGAAGCGACAGATCAAGCTACCGCCGTGCCCGCCCCCGGGCGACCGCGGACTCCCCCATGCGGGGACTGGCGCGAAGCGCCGTAGGGGGTCAGACTTTTCCGACATCCATTGCGCACAACAGCCTGTTCACTTCACCGGACAACAGGTTCAAACTGACCGTTCAGCTTCGCCACAGGGAGCCTCGCCCAATCAGGCTCAGAACCGCCTACCGAAAGGAAAATGTCATGACTGCCTCCTCGCTGCAAAACGCCAAGACCAACATCGCCGACCGCCTCGCGCTCTCGGCCGACTCGGCCATCCACTCCACCCAGTACGCCGCCAACAAGGCGTTCGACCGCCTCTCCGGGGGTGTGGAATCGCTGCGGGGCCGTGCCGGCCCGCTGATGGAAAGGGCCGCACTGAAGGCCGATGCCAGCAAGCACTACATCGAGGAACGCCCGATGAAGTCGCTGCTGATCGCTGCCGCCACCGGCGCAGCATTGGCAGCCTTGTTGTCCTGGGCAGGCCGCTCGCGCAGCAGCCGCCTGTGACCCCCCACGCACCGCCCGCCTCCGGGTGGTGAGACCCGCCGGCAGCAAGGCCTTTGCTCCGGCGGGCATCATGCTTGCCTGCACCGTTGCAGTCACCAGGGCCAAGCCATGTCCAACGACTCGACCCCCGTCACCCCCGCACCGCTGAAGGTCTACCTCGTCGAAGACAGCACCGTCATTCGCGACAACCTGATCGAAGCACTCCACGAGACACTCCCGCTCGAGCTCGTGGGGGTCGCCAGCAACGAGGACGCGTTGCGCGCGTGGCTTCGTGCCGGCAACACCGCGTGCGACCTCGTCATCGTGGACATCTTCCTCGACGGCGGCTCCGGCCTGGGTGTGCTCGCCGCCCGCAGTGAGTTCAACGCCCCCGGCCGCTGGGTCGTGCTCAGCAACCACGCCACCCCGGAAATGCGCCGCAAGTGCGCCGAACTGGGCGCCGACGCCGTGTTCGACAAGAGCAACGAGATCGAAGCGCTGATGCTCTATTGCAAGCGCCTCGCCGGCATCGATGCGATCGGGGACGCGCGGAACAGCCTCGAAGCGGCCCTCTGACACGGCAGGCGGCCGCCGGGAGGTGACGGGGCGCGAAGGCACAATGCCCGTTCGCCCCGCCTTTTCTCGCCGCCGATGCCTTTTCGCCTGCCACGCGCCCTGATCGCACTGGCCACCGCGCTGATCACCTGGTCGGCGGCCGCTGCCACCACGCCCACTTGCACCGACCGCCAGCGCGCTGCCGAGCGCCCCGCCGGCGTGCCCGCCCAGCTGCCCGAACTCACCTACCGGTGCGAGCGGCTCGACCACAGCGGCACGGCGGTGTGGATCGGCGAGGCGGGCCGCCAGCACGACACCAGCGTGTTGCTCGTGCACGGGCTCGGCCACATGGCCCACCGCGACTGGCGTGAGGTGATCGGCCCGCTGGCTGCGCACTTCCACGTGATCGTGGTGGACCTGCCGGGCTTCGGGGCATCGGACGCCCTGGGCCGCGGCCACTCTTTCGCCGACCTGGACCGCGCCCTCGACGAGGTGGTGGCACGCCACGCCCGCGGTGGGCGTGCCCATGTGGTGGGCCATTCGCTCGGCGGTGCCGTGAGCCTGAACTTCGCGCACCGGCACCCTGACCGCGTGGACCGGCTCGTGCTGGTCGATGCCGCCGGCATCCTGCTGATGAACCTGCTGGCGATGACCCCCGAGCGGGTCGCGCTGCCGGAAGTGGGCATCGCCGGGGTGGACCGCGTGATGCGGCGGGTCGATGCACGCGTCAATGGCTGGGGCCGTTCGCTCGTGGGCCGCATCGACAACAACGTGGACCTCGGCCGCTGGCTCAAGCGCAACCCCGCGGCGCGCCATGCCCTGCTCGGCCCGCACACGCAGGTGAATGCCGCCATCGGCCTGATGGAACACGACTTCAGTGCGGCCGTGCGCGAGGTGCGCGCACCCACCACGCTGATCTGGGGCGCCGATGACCCGGTGGCGCCGGTGCGCACGGGCCGTGCGCTGGCCGCCCGGATGAACGATGCCCGCCTGCACGTGATCGACCACGCCGCCCACGTGCCGATGAACCAGCGTCCAGTCGAGTTCCAGGCCCTGCTGATGACGGCACTGGCCGGGCCGGCCGAACCGGGCGAGGATTCCCCCGCGGTGCCACGGGCCTCCCAGGGCGACATGGCCTGCGACGCACGCCTCGGTGCGCAGTACACCGGCCGCTTCGGCCACATCGAACTCGTGAACTGCCAGGCCGTGGTGATCCGCGACGCCCAGCTCGACCGGCTCACGATGGTCAACTCGACCGCCACGCTCGACAACGTCACCATCGGCACGGGCGACGGGGTGGCGATGGACGCGCGGCGCAGCAAGGTGGTGGCCACCGGCGTGACGCTGTCTGGCCGCGTGGCGGTGCGGGCTGACGCCAGCACGCTGGACCTCGCTGCCGCGCGGCTCTCGGC
Source organism: Rhizobacter sp. Root1221 (assembly GCF_001425785.1). Lineage (GTDB taxonomy): Bacteria > Pseudomonadota > Gammaproteobacteria > Burkholderiales > Burkholderiaceae_C > Rhizobacter. Next base: position 33,934 of record NZ_LMDI01000020.1, read on the forward strand.
GTCCGAGCGGGGCGTGGAGGTGGTGACCCCGAGCTGGATCTATTTCTCGATCAGCCAGATCGAGGCGCCGGACCACCGCGGCAGCGCCCACCTGGCGTGGCCCACCATCCCCTCGCCGCCACCCTGATGTCCGGCATCCGGCAGTTCGAGGTCACTGCGGAATAGTGCCGTGCGCTAGTGCACACCAACACCGGTGATCACGCCGCGGGGGCTTGCTTTCACCGTGACGGTGCCGAAGACAGGGGTCAATGAGTTGCGGATCCCATGCCATGCGCTACCTTCTTCGCCGTTGCCTGTTTGCCCTGATGTCCGTGGTGTCATGCACCGCCTGGTGCGCGGACAACACCGCCGCCGAGCCCAAGAAGGACGTGATCGGGTTCCACCTGTTCAGCCAGCACGTTCCTGCGGCGAGCTACAACAACCTGAACCCCGGGATCTACTACAGGCTCGCGGAAGGCCCGGTAGCCGGCATCTACCGCAACTCGGTGCGGCGCACGAGCGTGTATGCCGGCTACACGTGGCAATACAACCGCTTCGACCTGACCACCGGTTTCGTGACCGGCTACACCCGGGGCGCCCAGCCGCTGCTGGTGCCGTCGATGGCGCTGTTCACCTACCGTGGCGTGACAACGCGGCTGGCATTCATTCCCCGCATCGAAAAGCGGATTGGCTCCCACGTGCTCCACATCGTCGCTGAAATTTAGGCCCCCTACGGCGCTTGCGCGCCGGTCCCCCCATGGGGGAGCCCACGGTCGCCCGGGAGACCCGGGCTCGGTGGTAGCTTGATCTGTCGCGTCGCTTTGCTTGCTCGCCTGGCGTTCGCGTCTCGGGGCTTCGCTTTGCTCGCCGCTGGTCTCGCGGGTTCATCCCATCAAGGGGATGAGCCCGCGCGGCGAGCGAGCGAAGCGATGCAATGCCCCGAAACGCGGCGGCGCATCACCATGCGCCCTGTCATCTTGCCTCACGGCTCGGCGGCGGCCCTCGCATCGCTGCGCCACGGGGTCCAGATCAGTGCCACGAGCACGCCGGCCGTCGTGCGCTTCTGGAACAACGGGCTGTCCTCGTTGGCGGCGCCGGCGTGGAAGTTGACGGACGCGCCGGCACTGGCGGAGAGCGTGGACGTGAGGCGGCGCACGTAACCCGCGCGCAGCGTGCTGCCGAAGTAGCCGGCGCGGGCATCGTAGGCGGGGCGGGTGGCGGTCGCGTAGGCAGGGTCCACCTGGTAGAAGTAATCGTGCAGCTTTTCGCTGCCCCACAGGAACTGGGCGCCGGCCTGCACCTGGCTCGCGGCATCGGGCCAGCCGCGGCGGGTCCAGCGGAACTCCTGCTCCACCACCACGCCGCGGCCGTTGGTGTTGCGGCCGTCGGTCGAGAACACCGCACGGGCCTTCAGGTGAGCGCTGACCTGCTGGCCGCCATCGAGCTGCACCTTGTAGACGGCCTGGGGGCCCAGCTGGAACAGGTAGTCGAGGTCGGGCATGCCGGCACGGGCGCCGTTCGCCCGGGCGTTGAACCCCGCCGCCCCGGAGAAGTCGAGGCGCAGGTTGCCGGACTGCAGCAGCTGACCACGCACGCCGTCGTCGTCCACCTTGAGCCAGGGGCCACGGTAGATCAGGATGGGCGCCACCGCACCGCGCCAGCGGCGCGTGCCGGCGGCCGGGTAGTCGGGGCCGTTGGCGCCAAGCACGGCCACGCCGGCTTCCCAGAGCGGCCGGCCCTCGGGCAGCGGGGCGGGCGGGGTCTGGGCCCAGGCGGCGCCAACCGGCAGCAAGGCGCCCAGGAACAATGACAGGGTTCGGAGGGTGGGATTCGGCATGGCGCGAACCATACCCGATCCGCTTGTCCTCCCGACAGCCCGTTCAGCGCACGGCCAGGCTCAACACCTCGCTGGTGCCCACCTCACCATCCCCATCGACCGCCTGCGCGAGCAGGTTCAGCGACAAGCGGCCATCGGACGGCACCACCAGCACCGCCTCGAACGGTGGCGCGAGGTCGGTGCCGAGCGAGACGAGGCTGTTGCCGTCGTAGCGGTAGAAGGTGACGCGGTCCACGTAGCCGCTGTCGTCGGCCGCCGCCGCGGTAAGCCGCACCGTCTGGCCGGGGGTGACGTCGAAGGCCGACGCCACCAGGTCCACGCGCGGCGGGTCGTTGTCGCCCCACGTGTAGCCGAGGTACACGCCGCCCCCGCAGCCGGCCAGCAGCAGCGGGGCGATCCACCCGGCGAAACGCGCGCACGTCGTCATCGCTCGATCGTACGCCCGACCGCCACGCCCGTTCAACCCCGTGGCAGTTTCGCGAGCTCGTCGCCCACGAGCCGCACGACGAGGCGATCGAGTGTCTGCACCGAGTACTGGTGCACGTCGTGCACGGTCTCCCCGCCGGGGCCGCTCGACGGGTCGGCGCCATCGCGGTACGTCAGGAACACGAAACGCCCGGCGGTGTACTGGGCCATCTGCCGGAACACGTATTCACCCGCCGGGTCGAGGCCGCTCGCGCCCACGGCAAACAGCTTCACACCCTTGGCGAGCGCCGCCTGCATGTCGCGGTCGTACTGCGGGCCGCCGTAGTCGAGGTGCGGCGGGGCATCGGCCACCATCACGGCCAGGCGCACCGCGTCGGCCCGCCACGCGAGGCCGTGCACGGTTTCGTGAAGGGCCTCGTTCAGCGCCTCCGGGGTGTCGCCGCCACCGTCAGCCTGCACCTTCGCGAGCACGCCCTGGAACGCACCGAGGTTGTCGGTGAAGTCGTGCGTGCGGGTGAGGAACGCGTCGCCACGGTCGCGGTAGGCCACGAGGCCGTAGCAGATGTCGGGGCGTCCCGGCAGTTGCGCGATCTGCTGCGACATCGCGTGCATCGACGCCTTCAGCTTCGCGATCTCGTCGCCCATCGAGCCGGTGGCGTCGATCATGAACACCAGGTCGAGGCGAGGCCGGGCCACCGCGGCGGTCCGGTCGAGCTGCACCTGCACGGCCTGCTTCTGGCCGCGCTGCAACATCGCGCGGGATTGCACGCCGTTCTTGCGCACCGCGATTCCGAGGCGCTGCTCGTTGGCGAACTCGGGCGCGAGGAAGGCCTTCGGATGGATCCACACGCGGCCCGCGGTGTCGGTGCGCGCCCACGCCACGGGCTCGGCCACGCCCACGCGCTGGATGGCCACCTCGGCGTCGTGCACCGGGCGGCCCGCGGCGTCCACCACGTCCAGCGGGTACCGCTCGCTGACGTCGCGCTGGCGCACCTCGAGGCCCTGGGCACGGCGGTCACGGTACGCGAGGTATTCGCCGAAGTCCGCGTTGTCGTCGACCACGCCCGCGGTCACGGTTGCCGCCTGGTTCTGCTGGCGCGTGGAGGGAGCCGGCTGCGGCTTGGGACTGTGACGGGGCATCGGTGCCACGGCCGCGGGGGCTGGCGGCGCGCTGGCCTCGCGCGACATGTCCTTCTTGTCGGCCGACAACTTGCCCTCGGCCATCGGGGCGTCCACGGGCCGGCGCTTGCCGCCGGACGAATCGGACTCGCGCTCGTACTGCCCGCGCCCGCCACCGGCCACCTCGCGGGTGGTCGGCAGGCGGTGGCAGTGGTTGGCCGACGGGACGGCGAACGCCACCGGGGAGAAGTCGGCCGACGGTGTGTCCTGCCACGACGGCGGCCAGGCGTCCGGCGGGGGCACCGACCGGGCGAAAGCGACCGGGCTGTCGAACCCGGTGCTCGCGAGGAGGAGCAAGGCCGACACGGCGGCGGGCACGATCAGGCGGCGGGGAAGTTTCATCATGGTCATCTCCAGTGAAAGGGCGGGAAGCACTTCCACTGACACGGCCGGGCCTGGCGAACGGGGTGAATTATTTTCGCGGCCCGGTTTTCACCCCGGACACCCCCGCCGGCCGTATCACCTCCGCATGAGGCAGACTCTCGACCGATGCACACCCCGAGCCCCGACGACATGCCGGACGACACGCTGATGGCCGCCTATGCCGCAGGCGATGCGTCCGCCTTCGAGCGCCTGTACCAGCGCCACGAGGCGGGGCTGTACCGGTTCGTGCGCCGGTTGCTCGGGCCGGCGCTGGCCGCACAGACCGACGAGGTGTTCCAGGACACCTGGCTCCGGGTGGTGCGCTCGCGCGAAGCGTGGTCACCGCAGGGGGCCACGTTCCGCACCTGGCTGTTCACGTTGGCCCACCGCCGGGTCATCGACGTGTGGCGCCGCAGCGGCCGCGAGGTGTCGATGGCCGCCGACGACGACGGCACCCCGTGGGAGCCCGAAGCCGGCGCCGGCACGCCGTGGTCGCAATGGCCCGCGCCATCGCCCGCCCCCCACGGCGACGACCTCGCGTTCTGGCGGCGCGCGGGCGAACGGCTGCTCACCTGCCTGGAGCAGTTGCCGCTGGCGCAGCGCAGCGCGTTCCTGCTGCACCACGACGACGAACTCCCGCTGGCCGACGTGGCCCGTGCGCTCGAGGTGGGGTTCGAAACCGCCAAGACCCGGCTGCGTTATGCGATGGCCAAGCTGCGCACGTGCATGGGCGCGTACCTGGCGCCGCTGCAGACCACGGACCCGCGATGAACGACGAACCCCGCGATCACTGGCTGCGCGAGGCACTGCGCCACGCGCCCGACCCGCAGGCGCCTCCGGCGTCGCTGCGCGAGGCCATCCTGCGCGAAGCACGCCGGCCAACGGCGGCGGCTCCGGCCGCGCCCTGGTGGTCGCGTGTGATCGCCTGGATGGTGCAGCCCACTGTCGCCGCCGGCTTTGCCAGCGTGATGGTGATGACGGCGGCCGGGCTGCTGTGGTGGGACGAACCCGTGCCCCAGATGGAACGCGAGGCGCCGGCCGCCGCGGTGGCAGACGCCGCCGCGCCGCCCCCACCGGTGGCGCAGGCGACGCCCGAACCCGGCGCGCCGCGCGCGCAAACCCCGGCACCCGTCCTCGAACGCACCGATCCGATCCGCAAGGAGCGCAAGCCCGCCCCTCAACCCATGCCCTCAGCTGCGCCCGACATGGCTCGCGCAGCCGAGGCCAAACGGGCCGGGCAGGAGGCGCAATCCACCGCGCGCTTGACCGAATCCGACAAGAAGCGGACCGAACACCGGGCGATGATGCCGCCACCCGCCGCTCCCGTTGCTCCGGCCGTGATGGCAGAGGCACCAGCACCCAAGGCCGCGGCAGCAGCCCCCAGCCGCCTCGACGCCCCGGCCGGCGGGCTGGCCGGCGCCGCCGCGCCCGACACGGTGAAATCGGTGCGCACCGCCGTCGCCGCCGACCTCACCCGCTGGACCTGGCAACGCCAGGCAGGCCCGGCCCGGCCCGCAGACCCTGCCCTCCTTGCCTGGCTGGACCTGCTCGACGCCAGCAGCACGGCGGCATGGACGCCCGCCACCGGCGACCCCGTGGTGGTCGGGGAACTGCGCCTGCAGCGTGGCCAACAGGCGGTGCACCGCTGGGCGTTCAGCGCCGACGGGGTCACCTGGTACCTGAGCGGGAGCGCCCGGTTCATGCCGCTGTCCGAACCCGCGGTCCGCCGGTTGCTGGAGGCGCTCGACGGCCTGCCGTGAACGGTGTCCCTGCTGACGTGGACTGACAGGGGCCGCCGCTATCATCTTCCGTTTACCCCCCAGCCCATGCCGCCCCGCCCCGCTCCCAACGACGACCCCGCCGCCCGGATCGAGGCGGCCCTGACCGGCGAGGCCTCCATCGAGGCCCCTACCATTCGCGTGCGCGGTGCGCGCACGCACAACCTCAAGAACATCGACCTCGACATCCCGCGCAACCGGCTCGTCGTGATCACCGGCCTGAGCGGCTCGGGCAAGTCGAGCCTCGCGTTCGACACGCTGTACGCCGAAGGCCAGCGGCGCTACGTCGAAAGCCTCAGCACGTATGCCCGCCAGTTCCTGCAGCTGATGGACAAGCCCGACGTCGACGTGATCGAGGGCCTGAGCCCGGCCATCAGCATCGAGCAGAAGGCCACGTCGCACAACCCGCGGTCCACCGTGGGCACGGTCACCGAGATCCACGACTACCTGCGCCTGCTGTACGCCCGTGCCGGCACACCCTACTGCCCCGAACACGGGCAACCACTGCAGGCGCAAAGCGTGAGCCAGATGGTCGACACGGTGCTCGGGCTGCCCGAAGGCACGAAGCTCATGGTGCTGGCCCCGGTGGTGCGCGACCGCAAGGGTGAATTCAGCGACCTGTTCGCCGACATGCAGACACAGGGTTACGTGCGCTTCCGCGTGGACGGCAACACGTACGACGCCGCCGACGTGCCCAAGCTCAAGAAGAGCGAGAAGCACGACATCGACGTGGTGATCGACCGCGTGAAGGTGCAACCGGGCCTGCAGCAGCGCCTGGCCGAAAGCTTCGAGGCGGCGATGCGCATCGCCGACGGCCGTGCCATGGCGTTCGAGATGGACACCGGCGCCGAACACCTGTTCTCGAGCAAGTTCGCGTGCCCGGTGTGCAGCTACAGCCTGAGCGAACTGGAGCCACGGCTCTTTTCGTTCAACTCGCCGGTGGGCGCCTGCCCCAGCTGCGACGGTCTCGGCCACGTGACGGCGTTCGACCCCGAGCGGGTGGTGGCCTTCCCGTCGCTGAGCCTCGCCGGCGGTGCCGTGAAAGGCTGGGACCGCCGCAACGGCTACACCTTCTCGCTGCTGGAAAGCGTGGCGCGCCACTACAAGTTCGACATCGACGCACCCTACGAGAAGCTGCCCAAGAAAGCGCAGAAGGCGCTGCTCTACGGGTCCGGCGAGGAAGAGATCGCGTTTGTCTACGAGGCCGAAGGCACCAACGGCAAGGTACGCAGCGTGCGCCGCACGCACCCGTTCGAAGGCATCATCCCGAACCTCGAACGGCGCTACAAGGAAACCGATTCGGCTGCGGTGCGCGAAGACCTGTCGCGCTACCAGGCCCCCCGCCCCTGCCCCGACTGCCATGGCGCGCGGCTGCGCAGCGAGGCGCGGCACGTGTTCCTGTCGAGTGCGGACGGCGCCAAGGGCGAACCCATCTACGCCGTGGAACACAGCACGTTGCGCCAGTGCCTCGACTACTTCGGGCAGCTGCAGCTCAAGGGGGCCAAGGCCGAGATCGCCGACAAGGTGATCCGCGAGATCCGCTCGCGGCTCAAGTTCCTGAACGACGTGGGCCTCAACTACCTGAGCCTCGACCGCAGCGCCGACACACTGAGCGGCGGCGAGGCCCAGCGCATCCGCCTCGCCTCGCAGATCGGTTCCGGCCTCACCGGCGTGATGTACGTGCTCGACGAACCCAGCATCGGCCTGCACCAGCGCGACAACGACCGCCTGATCGGCACGTTGCGCCACCTGCGCGACCTGGGCAACAGCGTGCTCGTGGTCGAACATGACGAGGACGCCATCCGCGCCGCCGACCACGTCATCGACATGGGCCCGGGTGCCGGCGTGCACGGCGGCCAGGTGATCGCACAGGGCACCGCCGCCGAGGTGGCCGCCCACCCCGACTCGCTGACCGGCAAGTACCTCGCCCAGGTGCTGAAGATCGCGGTGCCCCGGGCGCGCCGGGAACCCGTGGCCGGGCTGCGCATCCTGAACGCCCGCGGCAACAACCTCAAGGGCGTTACGGTGGACCTGCCGGTGGGGGTGATGACCTGCGTGACCGGCGTGTCCGGCTCCGGCAAGAGCACGCTCGTCAACGACACGCTCTATGCCGCGGTGGCCCGCCACCTGTACAACAGCCACGCCGAACCCGAGGCGCACGACGGCATCGAGGGGCTCGACGCGTTCGACAAGGTCATCAACGTCGACCAGAGCCCCATCGGCCGCACGCCGCGCAGCAACCCGGCCACCTACACCGGCCTGTTCACGCCCATCCGCGAGCTGTTCGCCGAGGTGCCCACGGCGCGCGAACGCGGCTACGGCCCGGGGCGCTTCAGCTTCAACGTGGCCGGCGGGCGCTGCGAGGCGTGCCAGGGTGACGGGGTGCTGAAGGTCGAGATGCACTTCCTGCCCGATGTGTACGTGCCATGCGACGTGTGCCACGGCCGGCGCTACAACCGCGAAACGCTCGAGGTGCAGTACAAGGGCAAGAACATCACCGAGGTGCTCGACATGACGGTGGAGGACGCCTACGCGTACTTCAACGCCGTGCCCAACATCGCCCGCAAGCTGCAGACGCTGCTCGACGTGGGGCTCGGCTACATCCGCCTGGGGCAGAGCGCCACCACGCTGTCGGGCGGCGAGGCGCAGCGGGTCAAGCTCGCACTGGAGCTGAGCAAACGCGACACCGGCCGCACGCTCTACATCCTCGACGAGCCCACCACCGGCCTGCACTTCGCCGACATCGACCTGCTGCTGAAGGTGCTGCACCAGCTGCGCGACGCGGGCAACACGCTGGTCGTGATCGAGCACAACCTCGACGTCATCAAGACGGCCGACTGGCTGATCGACATGGGCCCCGAAGGCGGTTCCGGCGGCGGCACCGTGGTGGCCTGCGGCACGCCGGAGCAGGTGGCCGCGGCGCCGGCCAGCGTGACAGGCCGCTACCTGGCGCCATTGCTGGCACTACCGCTGGCGGGTTGATCAGGGGGTCACGGGCACCCACTGGCCCGTGATGTTGATGAGCCGGCACGCCGGTGTGCCGGGCGCGCGGCGGCCTTCGCAATCGGCCAGCGCACGCTGGGTGGCGTCCTGGTCGGACGCGGCGCCTTTCACGTGGCCCCACGCCCCGCCCGTGGAGGCGGCGAACGCCTTGTTGCCCCCCGCGGGCCAGTACTCGGTGAGCAGCACCTCGCGGGCCTTCGGGGAGAGCTGGTAGGCGGCCAGCCGCGCGTCGGACACCTGCGGCGCGGCCGGTGAGTCCCAGCCCCACAGGAACCAGCCGGTGCCGGCGAGTGCGGCCATCACCACCACGCTGCTCGCGGCCAGCCACACCTTGCGGTGCGGCGAGCGCGGCTTGCGGCGCACCTTCGGCGGGGCCTTGGCTGACGGTTCGGTTTCGGGTTCCGGCTCGATGAGCACCTTGGCGCCGAGGCGCTCGAACTTCAGTGCATGGCGCGTGGCCGCCTCGAAGCCGAGCCCCCGCCTGAGCACGGTGCGTTTGCCCGAGAACAGCGATTGCTGGCGGGCTTCGTTGAGGTGCAGCAGCTCGGCCAGCTCGCGCTGGACCTGGTCGATGCGGTGACCGTCGATCACGTCACCCGCAAACACCAGGCGGAATCGTTCGCCCATGGGTCACCGGACAGGGAAAGGAATGGGGCAATTGTGTCGCAAGATGCCCGTCGTTCCCCGTCCATGTGATTCGGCCTCAAACCTCCGCAGGACTGAGCGCGGGGTAGTCGGTATAACCCCGTGCGGCACCGCCAAAGAAGGTGTGGTGGTCCGCATCGTTCATCGGTGCATCGGTCTTCAGGCGTGCGACGAAGTCGGGATTGGCCAGCACCATCTGGCCGTACGCCTCCAGCTCAGCCAGGCCCGACACCACATCGGCGCCGATCTGTTCGCGTGCCCGGCCAGGCCGGTTCAGGATCAGCGTGCCCTTCCAGAGCCTGCGGATGTCCGCCAGCAGCGGCTCGTCGCCCTGGTGCATCACATGCACGTAGGCCAGCCCCAGCTTGTCGAGTTCGGCGACCAGATGGCGGTACAACGCCGGCCCTTGAGGACCCTCATCGATGCCCCACAGCTTGGCGCCGGGCGAAAGGCGAATGCCGGTCCGGTCCGCGCCGATTTCTTCGGCGATGGCGGTTGCCACTTCGATGGCGAAGCGGGCCCGGTTCTCGATGGATCCACCGTACTGGTCGTTCCGGGTGTTTGCGCTCGGCGCGAAGAACTGCTGGACGAGATAGGCGTTCGCGCCGTGGATCTCGACCCCATCGGCGCCCGCTTCGATGGCCCGGCGAGCGGCAAACCGAAAGTCAGCCACCGTCTGGCGGATCTCCTCCGTTGTGAGCGCGCGCGGCTCGGGGATGGGCTGCATGCCCTTCGCGGTGAACATCGGCACGCCGGGGGCGATGGCGGACGGCGCCACGCCCTGGCGATGATGATGCGTATTGTCGGGATGGGACATGCGCCCCGCGTGCATGAGCTGGATGAAGAGATGTCCGCCCTTGGCATGGACGGCAGTCGAGACCGCCTGCCAGCCCGCGACATGGGCATCGGTGTAGATGCCGGGGGTGGTGAGGTAACCCTGCCCGTCGTCGGAGGGCTGCGTGCCCTCGGTGACGATGAGGCCCACATCGGCGCGCTGGGCGTAGTACGTGGCCGCCGAGACATGGGGCGTGCCGTCCAGCTCCGCGCGCGAGCGGGTCATCGGTGCCATGACCAGGCGGTTCGAGAGGGGATAGCGTCCGACGCGGATGGGGCTGAACAGTTGCTTCATGGTGATTTCGGATTGGGTTGGGAAACTGCTCAGACCGGCTGAGCTACTTGAACACGCGCCACGAGGGCTTGCGATTCGGCAAGGAAGGCTTTGGTGTGCGGCGCGGTCAAGCCAGCCGAGGGCAGGATGCCTCGGGCCTTGCTGTTGAACAGCAGGCCGCTGCGGCCCTCGAGCTCGGACGCCAGCAGCAGCGGCGCAATGCGCTCGGCGTACTGTTCGGCGGTGGGGTTCAGCAGCCCGATCAATCCCTCCACCAAAGCGAACACGAACTTGTTGCCGTTCAGGAAATTGCTGCGGATGTCCGTCTTGATCAGGCCCGGGTTCAGTCCGAAGACACCCACGCGCGGCAAGCGCCTGGCCGCGTCGAGCACCAACATCTCGTTGCCGGCAACCGTGTTCAGGTGCACGCCCATGGCGCTGTAGGACTTCTCGGCATTGAGGTCCCCAACCTGCTTGCCACGCACGTCGGCGCTGGCCAGATCGAGGTGGGGCAACTGGAACGAGGGATCTGTCTTCATGAGCGCCAAGTCGTTTAGGGAGCGAATGACGACATCTTGGATTAACCTGCTCGTGGGATAAAGCCGGCTGCGTGAGAATCATTGATCCAAAATTGAAGCAATCAGCATGGAATTCCTGAACGACATGGCCTTCTTTGTGGAGGTCGTGAAGGCCAAAAGCTTTCGCGGCGCGGCCGACGTGACGGGGGTGCCCAATTCGACCTTGTCGCGGCGAGTCGGGGCGCTGGAAAAGGCGATCGGCCTGCGCCTGCTGCACCGGACGACGCGCAAGATCGAGCTGACCGAGGCGGGGCAGATCTACTACGAGAGTTGCCGGCGCATCGTCGAAGAGGCGCGGATCGCTCACGAGCAACTGAGCGAGATGCTGGCCCAGCCCAGCGGCGTGCTGCGTGCGTCGTTGCCGGTGGACTTCGCGACCAATTACATGGCGCCGCTGATCGCGGAGTTCGCCCGCCGCCATCCAGGCATCACGTTCGAGTTGGATCTCACGCCGCGCAGGGTGGACCTCGTGACCGAGCCTTTCGACGTTGCCATCCGCATGGGCGAGCAACCCAGCTCGACGCTGATCGCACGGCAGCTGGCACGCCTGACGCCCCACCTTTACGCGTCGCCACGCTACCTGGAGATTTCAGGCGAGCCGACCGATCCAGCCGACCTGCTGCACCATGAGTGCATTGGCTTCCCGAAGTTCGGTCCCTGGGTATTGCACAAGGAACAGGCCACGGCCGAGGTGCGTGTCGGCGCGCGTTTCTCGGTCAACAACGTCGGCATGTATCGCCGCCTCGCCGTCCTTGACCAAGGGATCGTTCTGCTGGCCGAGGGGGTGGTCGCCGACGATCTGGCGAACGGGCGCCTGCGTCGCATCCTGCCAGGCTGGCATGGACGACCCATCCCGGTCTACGCCCTGACCGAAACGCGGCTGCTGCCGGCCAAGACGCTGCGGTTCATCGAGTTCTTGCAGGAGCGACTGGCGCAACCGTCCGGGCAAACCTGAGAGACCCGGGCACGTCCGGTGAATCTTCAGCGCATCGGATCGCTGTCGGGATCCGAGAACCAGTCGCCCTGCATCAGCGAGCAGACATGCGGATGGATGAGGATCGACGCCAGGACGCCGACCAGCGCGGCCACGGCCACGCTCACGAAGATGGACACGACGATGCTCACGGTCGGCTCCTGCGGGATGACGCCAAAAAAAAGCGCGCCGGATGAGGGCGCGCCGGGGTTTCGCTTACTGGTGGTACTTCGCCTTGGCCTGGTTGGTGCAGGCCGTCTTGGCGTCACCGGTCATCGCATCGCACTTTTCCGCCTCGGCCTTGTAGGCCGCCTTGTTCTTGTCCTCGGCAGCCTCGTTGCGGGCCTTCTTGGTGTCGCGCTGTGCCTTGGCATCGGCCTTGGCGGTGTCACGCACGGCCTTGGCTTCCTTCACGCACACGTCCTTGTCGTTGCCAGTCTTGTCGTCGCAGCGTTCCTTCGCGACGTCGTAGTTGGCACTGGCGATGTCCTCGGCCGCGTCGTAGCGTGCCTTTGGCGTGCCCTTGTAGTCGGCCTCGGCCGTGGCTTCGGTCTTCTTGCGGGCGGCCTTGGCCTCGGCCTGGCAGATGTCCTTCGCGTTGCCGGACATCGAGTCGCACTGCTTCTTGGCGGCCTCGTACGTGGTCTTGGCCTCGGCCTTGTGTTGGTCGTACACGGTTTTATCGCCAGCGGCCTGGGCGCCTGCAGCCAGCACGAAAGCGCCACACAGCGCGATGAGGGCTCGGGAAATGGGGTGGGCGTTGAAACGGTTCATGTGTGTTCTCCTGGGTTTTTGATGCAGGGATTCGGCCATGTGCCGGCCTCGATTCCTTGCGAGCTGCAAGGCAAGCCTGTCAACGAAACGAAGGTTATGTTTCCACGCTCCAGCGGTCTGCCGGACAAGCCGGGGACACAGCGTCGGACGGTACCTACACCCCCGCTGTTGCGGGTTCACCCTGAGGCGGGCATGCCCGACAATCGACGGCATTGCCTCCAGGTGCCAGCCCATGCTTCCAGTGCGTTTGCCCGTTGACGAACCCCGCCGACTCGCAAGCTTGCAGGCCCTGGGCATCCTCGACACCGCCCCCGCGGCAAGCTTCGACGCCCTGGTCGAATCCGCGGCACACCTCACCAACTGCCCCAGCGCCGCCATCTGCCTGATCGACGAACGGCGGCAATGGCTGAAGGCCGCGTTCGGCATGCCGCGCATCGAGATGCCGCGTGAACGCTCGTTCTGCGCGCACACCATCCTGCAGGACGACATGATGGAAGTGCCCGACGCGCGACTCGATCCGCGCTTCGCGCAACACCCCTGTGTCGTGGCAGCGCCCCACTTGCGCCTGTACGCCGGCGTCCCGCTCACCGTCGACGGCATGCGGGTTGGATCACTGTTTGTCGCCGACACCCGGCCACGCACGCTCGAACCGGCCGAACGCGACGCATTGCGGCGCCTCGCCCACGTGGCGGTCGACCTGATGGTGGGCCTCGCGCGGCTCACCTCGATCGAAGCCGAGCGCACGCGCCTGCTCGACTTCGCCCGGGCTTCCGGCGACTGGATGTGGGAGACCGATGCGCAACTGCGCTACACCTGGGTGTCGGGGGCCTTCGAGGCGGTCACCGGGTTGCCGCCGATCTCGGTCATCGGCCAGCCCATCGCCAATTCACCACTGCTCGACGCCCTCGGCAGCCCACTTGGCGAAGGCCGTACGTTCCACGACCTGCTGAACGATCGCCAGCATGTCACGCGTGTGCTGACCGACAAGGACACCGCACGCGGTGTATTGCAGATTTCGCGCAGTGCCGTGCCGGCCTACGATGTCCACGGCCAGTTCGCCGGCTACCGCGGCACGGCGCGCGACGTGTCCGCCCACGTGGCGGGTGAACGCGATGCCCACGTGCAGGCGGAACTGCTGCGCAAGCTGTCGTCGCAGGTGCCGGGGGTGATTTCGCAGTTCCAGCTGATGCCCGACGGCACGCTGCATTTCCTGTACGCAAGCGACGCCTGCCGGGACATGTTCGGCACCGAACCGCCACGCGACAACAACGGCGGCGACAGCGCCGCGGTATGCCGCGCGCTGCATCCGGACGACGCGCCCGGCTGCCGCCGCAGCCTGCACGAAGCGGCCCGTTCGCTGACCCCGTGGATCCGCGAGTTCCGCACGTTGCGCGATGGCAAGGTGCGCTGGCTCGAGTCGCGTGCGCTGCCCGAACCCCATCCGGACGGCGGGGTGTTGTGGCACGGGTTCACGGCCGACGTGACGGCCCGCAAGGAAACCGAGCTCGCGCTGCGCACCGGCGAACAGCGCTGGAGCATGGCCGCGGAGGCCGCCGGCATCGGCATCGCGCAGTTCGACCGCCGCACCGATTGCCTGTCGCTCGATGCCATCGCCTGCGCGAACCACGGTCTCCCGGCTCCGCAGAAAGCCCTGCCGATGAGCGACTGGCTCGCCCAGCTCCACCCGGCGGACCGCATCGCGGCGCGGTTGGGGGTGGAGCAGGCCATGGACCGGCGCGGCCTGCTCGAATCGCGGTTCCGCCTGCTGCTGGCCGACGGCAGCGCGCGCACGCTGGAGATCTTCGCCCACTGCACGCTGGACGACGGCGGCATGGTCACCGGGATGCTCGGCACGTGCCGCGACGTCACCCAGCAGGCCGCCCACGAGCAGCTCCGGCGCGACAAGGAAACCGCCGAACGCGCCAGCCGCGCGAAAAGCGAGTTCCTCTCGCGGGTCAGCCACGAACTGCGCACGCCGCTCAACGGCATCCTCGGGTTCGCCCAGCTGATGACGCTCGACCGCGTGCACCCGCTGGCACCCGACCAGGCGCGCCGCCTCGACAGCGTGATGCACGCCGGCCACCATTTGCTCGACCTGATCAACGACGTGCTCGACCTGGCCCGCATCGAACAGGGCGACGTGGCGCTTCAACGCGCGCCGGTGGACCTGATGGCTGCCGTGCGCGCCTGCATCGCACTGATCCAGCCGCTGGCGGACAACGCGGGTGTGCGTGTGTTGGCACCCGCCCCCACGCCCCAATGGTCGCTGGGTGATGCGCGCGCGGTGGAGCAGGTTCTGATCAACCTGCTGTCCAACGCGATCAAGTACAACCGCCCGGCAGGCCTGGTACAGGTCACCTTGCAACGCGAGAACGGCTGGGTGCACCTGGCGGTGAGCGACGAAGGCGCGGGCCTGACCCCCGTGCAGCAAGCCCACCTGTTCGAGCCGTTCAACCGCCTCGGTGCCGAACAGCGGCGTGTGGAAGGCACCGGATTGGGCCTCGTGATCGCGAGGGCGCTGGCCCACGCGATGGGCGGCCAGCTGGGCCTGTCGAGCAGCCCCGGCCGCGGCTCCACGTTCACGCTGTCGCTGCAGGCGGCGCCGGCCCCGTCAGGGGCCGTGGAACCTGACCAGACGCAACGGGAGGCCGCGCCGCCGCCCTCGTCGCACACACGCAGCGTGCTCTACATCGAAGACGAGCCGCTCAACCAACTGTTGATGAAGGAGCTGTTCCGCTCACGGCCCCACTGGACGCTGCACGTGGCTGGCGACGGCACCGCGGGCCTCGCGCACCTGGCCCGTACCCGCCCGGACCTCGTGCTCGCCGACATGAACTTGCCCGACATGAACGGCCTGGAACTGATCCGCCGCGTGCGCCACACCGCCGCCACCGCCGACCTGCACTGCGTGGCCCTGTCCGCCGACGCGATGCAATCGCAGATCGACGCGGCGCTGGCCGCCGGCTACAACGCCTACTGGACCAAGCCGATCCACGTGCCGAAGGTGCTGGCAGGCATAGAAGCCCTGCTGCAATGAGACACGAGGCGCGAAGCGCGAGCCCAGGCGCGGCGTGTCGGAGGTGTGAAGCGGCCGAGCGAGCGGTTCGAGGTCAGCGCGAGCATCGCAGCCGTACTGGGGTACGGCGAGAAGCACAGCGCTGAGCTCGAATCGCGCAGCAGGCCGCTTCACCCTCCCGCACCACAAATAAAAAAGCCGGTGCTGTTCGCACCGGCTTTTGCAACGGGCCGAAGCCCGCAGATCACTTCAGGTGACCGTTGATCAGCTTGGTCATCTCGAACATCGAGACCTGGGCCTTCTTGAAGATTTCCTTCAGCTTGGCGTCGGCGTTGATCATCGTGCGCTTTGCCGAGTCTTGAAGGTTGTTGGCCTTGATGTACTCCCAGACCTTCTTGGTCACCTCGGTGCGGGGCACCGGGGTGGCGCCAATCACGGCAGCCAGTTGGGGGCTGGGGGTCATCGCCTTCATGAACGCGGCGTTCGGCGTGCGCTTCTTCGCCGGTGCCGCGGCCTTCTTCGCCGGAGCTGCCTTCTTGGCGGCCGGCGCGGCCTTCTTCGCGGGTGCAGCCTTCTTGGCTGCCGGTGCGGCCTTCTTGGCCGCTACCTTTTTCGCAGGAGCCGCCTTCTTGGCGGGGGGTTTCGCAGTTGCCATGTTGAATTTTCTCCATCAAATGGTTGGTTGATGTGCCCGGGTTGGGTGAGGACCGCATGAGCCCCCTGTTCTCCATGACCACGTGCGGAGCGAATACTACTGCGAGAGTGCTGCATTGAGAAGCAGTTTTCATAGGTAAAACGCGCATTCGTGCCCGGTGAGAAGCCGATTTGTCGCCCCTCTGCATCACCGGGCACGCCACGAGTGCGCGCTGCGCCGCCGATCACGAGGCCGCGGACCACTCGAATTTGTAGCCCACGCCGTACACCGAATGGATGATCTCGCGGTGCGGCGAGACGTCGGACACCTTCTTGCGCAGCTTCTTCACGTGGCTGTCGACGGTGCGGTCCGACACCACGCGCGTGTCGCGGTACATCGCATCCATCAGCTGTTCGCGCGAGAAGATGCGGCCCGGCTGCGCGGCCAGCACCTTCAGCAGTTGGTACTCCACCGCCGTGAGGCCCAGGTCGCGCCCGGCCAGCGTGGCGCGCCAGCCGGCGTCGTCCATCACCAGTTCCTGCTCCGCAGGGTGGCCGCCGCCATGGGTGCGGCGCAGCACGGCCTTCACGCGGGCCACCACCTCGCGCGGGCTGAAGGGCTTGCAGATGTAGTCGTCGGCGCCCAGTTCGAGGCCGAGCAGGCGGTCGATTTCCTCGACACGCGCCGTCACCATCACGATGGCGGCCTGGGTCTGCAGGCGCAGGGCCTTGCAGACATCGAGGCCATTCTTGCCCGGCAGCATCAGGTCGAGCAGCACGAGGTCGGCGCCATGCTGGCGCATCCACTCCTCCACCTCGTCCCCGCGCGACAGGCGAAAGACCTCGAAGCCGTGCTGCAGCAGGTAGTCGCGCAGGATGTCGGCGATCTTGTCCTCGTCCTCGACGATCAGGATGCGCTCAGCCATGGTGCCCTCCGCCTTCGACCACCGGAAACCGCAGGCGCCAGCAGAGGCCGCCGAGCGGGCTCGGCTGGGCCACCATGTCGCCCCCATGCGCCGACACGATGGCCTGCGCGATCGCGAGACCCAGCCCCGATCCGCCGCCCGCGCGGCTGCGCGAGCTTTCCACGCGGTACAGGCGTTCGGTCAGGCGCGGCAGGTCGGCATCGGGCACGCCGGGGCTCGAGTCCTGCCAGGTGACCACCGCGTGCGCGCCCTCGCGCGCCACGCGCACATCGAGCCGTGCCGGCGCGTCGGTGTAGCGCAGCGTGTTCTGGAGCAGGTTGCCGAACACCTGGGCCAGGCGGGTGTTGTCGCCCGACACGGTGGGGCGGCTGCCGGCGTCGAAGGTCACCACAAACCCCTTGTCCTGCAGCGCGCCGCGCTGGGCACCCAGGCTGTCCTCGACCGCCTCGCTCAGGTCGAGCGGCTCCCGGTGGTACGTGAGCGCGCCCACGTCCGACAGCGACAGCAGCCGCAGGTCCTCGACGAGCCGCGACAACTGGCCCACCTCCTGCGCGAGTGAACCGAGGCTCGCGAGGCCGAGCGGCCGCACGCCGTCCTGCAGGGCCTCGATCTCGGCGCGCAGCACGGCAAGTGGCGTGCGCAGTTCGTGCGCGATGTCGGCAATCCACTGCTGGCGGGCGCGCTGCGCGGCCTCCAGCGTGTGGGCTAGCTGGTTGAAATCCTGCGCGAGCTGGGCCAGTTCGTCGTATCCGGTCGCCGGAATGCGCACCTCGTAGTGCCCCTGGATCAGCGCATGAGCCCCCTGCGCCACCCGCCGGATGCGCCGGGTGAGCCACCACGCCAGCACCGCGCTGACGGCCAGCCCGGCGATCAGCATGCCCACGGCGATGGCGGCAAACTTGCGGCTCTGCTGGGCCGAGAAGAGCTTCTCGAGCGACGCCACGGTCTTGACCCGCGGCACGTAGCCGAGGTATCCCACCACGCGGCCGCCGCTCGTGATGGGCTTCTGGACGGCATCGGAAACCATCTCCTGCCGGCCCACGAGCATCTTCCCGTCGGCGTCGAACAGCATCAGCCGCGGATCGATCGTGAGCAACGGGTCGGGCGGCGGCGGCCCGCCATACGTGGGCGGCGACGAAGGCCCGGGTTCGGCGGGCTGTGGCGCGCCGGATGCAGCGTCATCGGGGCGCCGCGAGCCGCGGGTGCCGAGCACCTCGCGCAGCAGGTCGAACCAGCGCTTGCGGTCTTCCGTCACCCATCGCCACTGGCCTTCACGCTGGTACCCGTCCGCGAGGCGCACGATCAGCGGTTGCAACCGGGCCTCGTCGGCACGGTTCAGGTATTCGACGAACCCCTGGTCGAAGCTCCAGCTGAACACGAGGAACGCGGCCAGCGCGAGCAGCGAATTGGCGCCGGCGACCGCGAGAAACAACTTGATGCGCAAGCTGTCGAAGCGGGCCGGCCATCGCCAGCGCGAGGCCGCGGCGGTCGGATGAAGCACGGTGGACATGGCACCAGCCTAAGTGGCAATCGGGCAAGGACTGTGGAGATTCACCCCGCCGCCGAAGGTGGTTACATTTCTTTACGGCATCTCCTTTTTCCTTCCTCAGTGGGTTTGCATTCGGTGGCCACACTGGCAACCACTGGGTCTCTCATTGGTTTCCTCTTTCATGAATGCTTCTTCTGTTCCGCGCAAGTCCTGGATTCGGCGGGTGTTGAATCCCTATACCTCGGCAGTGCTGGTGCTCGCGCTGGCCGGGGCGGGGTATTGGGGGTGGGAGAAGTTTGGCGCTGGCCGCAACCCCCGTGACCTGTACCAGATCGCCACCGTCCAGAAGGGCGACCTGGAAGACCTGGTCACCGCCACCGGCACCGTGCAGCCGCGCGACTACGTGGACGTCGGCGCCCAGGTGTCGGGCCAGCTGAAGAAGCTGCACGTGGAGGTGGGTTCGGTGGTGGAAGCGGGCGACCTGCTCGCCGAGATCGACCCCACGGTGCTCAAGGCCACGGTGGACGCCCGCCGCGCCGGCTTGCGCAACCAGCAGGCCTCGCTGCTCGAACGGCAGTCCGCCCTCGAACTCGCCACGCTGCAGGCCCAGCGCCAGCGCAACCTCATGGCCGCCGACGCCACCACCAAGGAAACGCTGCAGCAGGCCGAGGCCGCACTGCGCGCCGCCAAGGCCCAGATCGCCCAGCTGCAGGCCCAGATCGAGCAGACGGAATCGACCCTCCGGGCCGACGACGCCAACCTGAACTACGCGAAGATCTACGCCCCGTTGTCCGGCACGGTGGTGTCGGTGACTGCACGCCAAGGCCAGACGCTGAACGCGAACCAGTCGGCCCCCACGATCCTGCGCGTGGCCGACCTGAACACGATGACCGTGCAGACGCAGGTGTCCGAGGCCGAGGTCTCCAAGCTGCGCAAGGGCATGGAGGTGTACTTCACCACGCTTGGCGGCCAGGGCCGGCGCTGGTACGGCGCGCTCCGCAAGGTGGAACCCACCCCGACGGTGACGAACAACGTGGTGCTCTACAACGCGCTGTTCGACGTGACGAACACCAACAACGCGCTGATGCCCAACATGACCACGCAGGTGTTTTTCATCGCCGCGTCGGCACACGACGTGCTGCTGGTGCCCACCTCGGCCGTGACGATGCAGCGCGGCCAGGGTGGTGCCGGAGGACGTGGAGGCCGGCGCGAACGCGCGGCCAGCGACGTAGAACCGGCGGCGTCCGCCGCATCGGCTGCGGCTTCCGCACCGGCTGGAGCGGCATCGGGTTCCCGCAGGCGTGACCGCACCGCGCCGGCACCGTCCGCCCAGGTGGGCGTGGTGGCCGCGGCCACTGCGCCGGCACCGCGCGGTGACACCCCGGACCGCTTCGCCGGCATGAGCCAGGAGGAGCGCCGCGCCGCCTTCGAAGCCATGTCGCCCGAGGAACGCCAGGCCATGCGCGAACGCCGGCGCGCGATGCGAGAGGCGGCCGGCGACACCCCGCCGTCCCGCCCGCCGGAAGCGGCCGCCTCGGCGCCACGCCGCGGCGCCACCAAGGCCTCTGCTCCGGATGCCCCCCCTGCCGCCGCGTCGGGCCCCGTCAACCGCGGCACCACCGGCGGGTTCGTGGGCAACGCCGGCCAGCGCGCGCCGCGCCGCGGCACGGTCAAGGTGATCGATGCCAGCGGCCACATCGAGGAACGCCAGGTCGAACTGGGGGTCACGACACGTGTGCAGGCGCAGGTGCTGTCGGGCCTGAAGGAAGGCGACGAGGTCATCACCGGCCTGAAGCCGCCGCCGGCCGCGAAGAACCAGGCCGCGCAGCAGGGCCCGGGCGGCCCGGGCGGCATGCCCCCGGGCGCCGGCGGCACGGGCAACAGGGGCCGTTGATGGAACGCGTTTCCGACACGGCACCCCTGGCCCGGCGCGAGCGCCCGGCCAGCGAGGTGCCGCTGATCCAGCTGAAGGGGGTCACGAAGACCTACCGCAACGGCGAGCTCGCGGTCACCGTGTTGCACGGTGTCGACCTCGAGATCTACGAGGGCGAGTTCGTCGCGATCATGGGCGCGTCGGGCTCGGGCAAGTCGACGCTGATGAACATCCTCGGCTGTCTCGACAAACCGAGCAGCGGCAGCTACCACTTCATGGGCCGCGACGTGTCGCAGCTCGGCCGCGACGAACTGGCCCGGTTGCGCCGCGACGACTTTGGCTTCGTCTTCCAGAGCTACAACCTGATCGCCAGCGCCAGCGCGGCCGAGAACGTCGAGGTGCCGGCCATCTACTCGGGCCTCGACACGGTCGAACGCCACGAACGCGCGAAAGCGCTGCTCACCGAACTCGGCTTGCAGGACAAGCTCGTGAACCGCCCGAACCAGCTGTCGGGCGGCCAGCAGCAGCGCGTGTCGATCTCGCGCGCGTTGATGAACGGCGGGCGCATCATCCTCGCCGACGAACCCACCGGCGCCCTCGACAGCAAGAGCGGCGCCGACGTGATGCGCCTGCTGGCCGACCTGTCCGCCCGCGGGCACACGGTCATCCTGATCACGCACGCGCGCGAGGTGGCCGACCACGCCCACCGCCTGATCGAGATCCGCGACGGCAACATCCTGTCCGACCAGGGCCCCGCCCCGGTCCATCCCACGCAGCAGCCGTTCGTGCGGCCCGTGGTGCCGCGCGAAGGCACCCACATCGGTGACATCGTCGAGGCCGCGCGCATGGCGTTCCGCTCGCTGCGGGCCAACATGTTCCGCGCCGCGTTGACGCTGCTCGGCATCGTGATCGGCGTGGGCTCGGTGATCGCCATGCTGGCCATCGGCGACGGCGCCAAGCAGCAGGTGATCGACCGCATCAGCGCGATGGGCTCGAACCTGCTGCTCGTGCGCCCCGGCGCGCCGAACCAGCGCGGCTTCAGCAGCACCGCCACGCTGGTGCTGGCCGACGTGTACGCGGTGGACGAGGTGCCCAACGTGCTCGCGGCCGTGCCGGAGCAGAGCAGCACCGCCACGTTGCGGGTGGGTACGTCCGACGTCAGCACCAGCGTCAACGGCACGTCGTTCAAGTTCCCCATCGCGCGCCAGTGGCCGGTGGCCAAGGGCAGCTTCTTCAGCGAAGACGACGAGACGAGCTACGCCACGGTGGCGGTGCTCGGCGAGACGGTGGCGAAGGCCCTGTTCCCCGACACGGAACCGGTGGGCCAGTTCGTGATGATCAACAACCTGCTGTTCCAGGTGGTGGGGGTGATGAGCGCCCGCGGGGCCTCCCCGATGGGCAGCGACCAGGACGACGTGGTGTTCGTGCCGTACGCGACGAGCAGCCTGCGGCTGTCGGGCCAGCGCTACTTGCGCAACGTCACGGTGGCGGTGGACGACGTGTCGCGCATCGATGACACCCAGACCGAGGTGGAAGCGCTGCTGGCCGAACGCCACGGGATGGTGGACTTCCAGATCCGCAACATGGCCTCGATCATCGAGGCCACCGCGGAGACACAGAACACGCTGACCATCCTGCTGGGCTCCATCGCGGCCATCTCGCTGCTGGTGGGGGGCATCGGCGTGATGAACATCATGCTGGTGTCGGTCACCGAACGCACCCGCGAGATCGGCATCCGCATGGCCACCGGCGCGCGGGAGGCCAACATCATGCAGCAGTTCCTGATCGAGGCCGTCGTGGTCTCGGCCCTCGGCGGCGCCATCGGCGTGGCCGGCGGGCTGGCCACCGCGGCCATCATCGGCGCCTTCGGCACCCCCATCCAGTACTCAGTCGCGCCGGTCGTCCTCGCCTTCGGCTGTGCGTTCGCCACCGGCCTCGTGTTCGGTTACCTGCCCGCCAAGAAGGCGGCGAAGCTCGACCCCGTGGTCGCGCTGTCGGCGGAATGATCCCTTGCCCATGACACCCCACTTCCCTACCCTCTGGCGCATGCGCGTCGTCGCACTCGCGGCCGCCGCGCTGCTGGCCGCCTGCGCCACGCCCATCGAAACCACCCGGCCGGACCTGGACCTGCCCACCACCTGGACCGAAGCCTCGTTTGCCGGCGCTTCCACCCGCGCGCTCGAACGCGACTGGTGGCGTGCGTTCAACTCCGGCGAACTGGTGCGCCTCATCGGCGAGGCGCAAGGCACGAGCCCCGACCTGCGCATCGCCGCGGAGCGGGTCACGCAGGCCGAACTGGCTGTGCGCCTGGCTGGCTCGTCGCTGTTCCCTCAACTGAGCGTGGGGGCCGACACCCGCGCCGGCTACGCGCGCGCGAGGGGCGAGGCCGGTGTGGGCACGCAGCGCACCAGCGCATCCATCGGAATCAACTACGAGATCGACCTGTGGGGCCGTGTGGCGGCCGTCAACAGCAGCTCGAAGGCCGTGCTGCGCGGCACCCGCTACGACTTCGAGACGGCACGGCTCACGCTGACCACCGGCGTCGCCAATGCGTACTTCCAGGTCGTGGCCACGCGCATCCGCCTCGACGTGGCGCGGCGCAACCTCGCCATCGCCGAGAAGCTCTATTCGATCGTCGAGGCACGCTACCGCAACGGCGCGGCATCCGCGCTCGACCAGAGCCGCCAGCTGAGCACGGTGCTCACGCAACGCGCCGCCATCCTGCCGCTCGAGGTGCAGGAACGGCAGGCGCTCAGCGCCCTCGCCATCCTGCTGGGCCGCGCGCCGCAGGGGTTCACCGTGGCCGCCACCGACTTCACCGGCACGGCCGTGCCCGAGGTGACCGCAGGCCTGCCATCGGACCTGCTGACACGCCGGCCCGACATCGCGTCGAGCGAAGCGTCACTGGCCGCCGCCGATGCCGACGTGGCCGCCGCCCGCGCGGCGCTGCTGCCCACCGTGTCGTTGTCGGGCGCCGCGGGGCTGGCGAGCGACTCGTTGCTCAGGCTCGCGAACCCGGCCTACAGCGTCGAGATCGCCGCCTCCATCCTGCGCACGCTGTTCGACGCGGACGACAAGCGCAATCAGGTGCAGGTGAGCGAGTCGTCGCGCCGCGCACTCGTCGAAACCTACCGCCGCGACGTGTACGCCGCGCTGAAGGAGGTGGACGACGCGCTCGGCAACGTGGGCCGCTACCGCGAAGAGGAGCGAACCCAGTTGGTCATCCGCGACGAGGCCCAGCGCGCGCTGAACCTGTCCGAGGTGCAGCTGCGCGAAGGGGCGGAAACGCTCAGCACGCTGCTCGACGCGCAACGCACGCTCTTCACGGCGGACGACACGCTCGCGCAGATCCGCCTGTCGCGCCTGACGGCCGCGCTCGACCTGTTCAAGGCCCTCGGCGGCGGCTGGACGCTGCCGGCCGGCGACCCCACGGCCGCGCCCCGCGCCCCAGGCTGAGCCTCGTCCTCCCGGCGTGACGCGGTCGTATGGATCGCGCCACGCCATGTCAGGAATGCGACACATTTCTTGACGAACGACAATGAGAATGATTATCATCCGCCGTTACCAGCGCGTGGAGAGCTCCGCGCCGGGCAGAGAAAAATCATCAACGTCGTTGGAGAACGAGCCATGGCTCACATCAAAAGCCGCAAGCACACTGTTGCGCGCGCACTGCCCTCGCGGCTGTCCCAGACCACCGCCGCGCTGGCCCTGATGGCCATGCCGGCTGCCGTATTCGCCCAACAAGCCGGCCCCGCCGCCACGGACACGCTGCCGGCCGTGAAGGTGAAGGCCGCCGTCGAAAACGACTACAAGGCCGAGAAGTCGTCGTCGCCCAAGTTCACGCAACCGCTGGTCGACACGCCGCAGACCATCACGGTCATCAAGAAGGAAATCCTGCTGCAGCAAGGCGCCACCACGCTGAGCGAGGCGCTGCGCAACACCCCGGGCATCACGTTCCAGATGGGTGAAAACGGCAACACGCAGACGGGTGACTCCATCTTCATGCGCGGGTTCGACACGCAGCAGAGCATCTTTGTCGATGGCATCCGTGACGTGGGTTCCGTCAGCCGCGACACGTTCAACCTCGAACAGATCGAAGTGGTCAAGGGCCCGGCCGGCGCCGACATCGGCCGTGGCTCGCCTACCGGCTACATCAACCTGTCCACGAAGGTGCCCACGCTGGTGGACGCCGCCTCAGGCTCGGTCACGATCGGCAGCGGCAGCAAGAAGCGCGTCACGGGCGACTTCAACACCTCCGTGCCTGCGCTCGGCGACGGCACCGCCGTGCGCCTGAACGTGATGAAGGAAGACAGCGGCAAGGTCGAGCGCGACTACGTCAAGAACGAGAGCTGGGCGTTCGCCCCGTCGCTGGCGCTGGGTCTCAACACCCCCACCCGCACGTACCTGTACTACCTCCACGTCGAGCAGGACAACATTCCCGACGGCGGCATGACGGTGTTCGGCATGCCGGGCTACCGCCTGTCGAACGACCAGCAAACCGCACTCACCGCCGCTGGCGTGGGTTCGGTGGCCGCGCCGTCGCGCAGCAACTTCTATGGTTTGGCCAGCGACTACGACCGTGTCAAGGTCGACATGTTCACGGCCCGCATCGAACACGACCTGAAGCCCGGTGTGACCGTGCGCAACATCTCGCGCTTTGGCCGCACCGAGCAGAAATACGTGCTGACCGGCGTCAACGCGGTCAACGTGGGCAACTCCACGAGCAGCACCAACGCCACCACAGGCGTGGTAACGGTCACGCCCGCACCGGCGGGGGTTTCGGCCTCGGACCCGTCCACCTGGATCGTCGCGCGCAGCCGCCAGGGCAAGAACCAGGAAAACCAGATCCTGACGAACCAGACGAGCTTGAATGCCGACATCACGGCCTGGGGCCTGAAGCACTCGATCGTCTCCGGCATCGAGTTCATGCAGGAGAAGCAGAGCGCCCTCGGCTTCTCGACCTCCGGCACCAACACGCCGGCCAACCTGTACAACCCGGACCGCAACGCCTCATTCGCCACGGTGAACCCTTCGGGCGCGCGTACCACCGGCCAAACGACCACCGCCGCCGTGTACGCGTTCGACACGCTGAAGATCAACGAGGCGTTCCAGGTCAACGGCGGCCTGCGCTTCGAGAAGTACAAGACCACGTACGACAACGTCGCGGCGGCACAGACCGTCGAGAGCCTGGGCAAGGTGGGTGACCTCGTCACGTGGAAGCTGGGTGCACTCTGGAAACCGGCCACCAACGGCAGTGTCTACATCGCCTACGGCACGTCGCAGAAGCCGCCCGGCAGCGACAGCGGCACGCTCAGCTCGTCCACGACAAGCGCGAACAACCCGAACGTCGATCCGTCCGAAGCGTCGAACATCGAGATTGGCACGAAGTGGGACCTGCTGGACAACCGCCTGGCGGTGACCGCTGCGCTGTACCGTGCCACCAACAAGAACGACGTGGTAGCCCAGGACACCGTGACGAACGAAGTCATTGCACTCGGCGAAAAGCGCGTGGACGGCATCGAGCTGTCTGCCGCCGGAATGAT
This sequence comes from Rhizobacter sp. Root1221, assembly GCF_001425785.1. Classification (GTDB taxonomy): domain Bacteria; phylum Pseudomonadota; class Gammaproteobacteria; order Burkholderiales; family Burkholderiaceae_C; genus Rhizobacter. The sequence goes on from NZ_LMDI01000020.1 coordinate 60,057, forward strand.
CACGAACGAATGGCAACTCAGCACCGGCCTGGCGCTGATGGAAACCGAGATCACCTCCACCAACAACGCACTCCAGCAAGGGGGTGAACTGCCGTGGTCGCCGAAGCTCGCCTTCACGTCGTGGACCACCTACAAGCTGCCATACGGCGTGCTCGTGGGCGGTGGCGCCCGCTACCAGAAATCGGCGCTGCGCAGCAGCAACAACACGGTGTTCACGTCGGCCGGCCTGAGCCGCATGCCGTCGTACTGGGTCTTCGACGCGATGGCGTCCTACGACGTCACGAAAAACGTGTCGGTGCAGCTGAACGTCTACAACCTGGCTGACAAATTCTATTTCCAGAGCATGAACAGCGGCGGCTCGCGTGCCACCATCGGCGCCCCGCGCTCGGCCACGCTGACCGCCAACGTCAAGTTCTGACGCAGGTCACGGCCGGTTCACCGGCCGGTGCGACACTCAGGGCCTCTTCTTCGGAAGAGGCCCTTTTTGCTGGAGTTTCACGATCATGATGTTGCACGTGCCCGAGGTGCTCACGGCCGACGAAGTGGCCGACATCCGCCGCCGCCTCGACGCCACGCAGTGGGTCGACGGGCGCGAAACCGTGGGGCCGCAAGGGGCCCAGGTCAAGCGCAACCGGCAGTTGCCGGAGCTGTCGCCGGTGACCCAGGAACTGGGCGCGATCGTGTTGCAGGCGCTGGCAAAACAGCCGCTCTATTTCTCGGCCGCGCTGCCGCTGCGCACGGTGCCCCCGCTCTTCAACCGCTACGAGGGCGGCGAACACTACGGCGACCACATCGACGGCTCCGTGCGATCGGTGCCCGGCACCACGCTGCGGCTGCGCACCGATGTGTCATGCACGCTGTTCCTGACCGACCCGGATGACTACGACGGCGGTGAACTCGTCATCAGTGACAGCTACGGCACGCACGAGGTCAAGCTGCCCGCAGGCGACCTGATCCTCTATCCGGCCACCAGCGTGCACCGGGTCGAACCCGTCACGCGCGGCGCGCGGGTGTGTTCGTTCTTCTGGGTGCAAAGCATGGTGCGCGACGACTGGCAGCGCAGCATGCTGTACGAACTCGATCGCAACATCCAGTCGCTGCGGGCGCGCATCGGGGATGGCGAGGAGCTCGTCGGCCTCACGGGGCACTATCACAACCTGTTGAGACAGTGGTCGGACGTGTAGCCCCGGGGTCACCGCGTCTAGTACACGTCCCTTCGGTACCGCCCCTGCTCCAGCAGCCCGTCCACCACGGGCCGCCCGAGGATTTCCACCAGCGCCGCGTCGACACCCGACGCCATGCCCTGCAGGCTGCCGCACACGTACACCGCGGCGCCGCGGCCGACCCAGTCGCGCACCACATGGGCCACGCCACGCAGGCGGTCCTGCACGTACAGGCGCTCGGCCTGGTCGCGCGAGAAGACGAGGTCGGTGCGGGCCAGCAGGCCATCGGCCTGCCACGCCTCGATCTCGTCCCGGTAGTAGGCATCGAACGCGGCCTGGCGTTCGCCGAACACCAGCCAGCACTTGCGCCGCCCCGATGCTGCTTGCGCACGCAGGTGCCCGCGCAGGCCGGCCAGGCCCGTGCCGTTGCCAATCAGGATCAGCGGCCGCACCGCGTTGTCACCGAGGCGGAAGTTGGCATGCGCGCGCAACCGCAGGTCGATGGTGTCACCCACCGCCGCCCCGTGAGTGAGCCAGCCCGACGCCACACCGAGGGTGCCGTCCGGATGGCACTCCTGGCGCACGAGCAGGTGCACACGGCCGTCGGCAGGCACCGAGGCGATCGAGTACTCGCGCGGCCGCTGCGGGTCGTCCGGCGCGCGCACCTGCACGAGGTCGCCGGATGCCCAGTCGGCACGTTCACCCGAGGCGGGTTCCAGTTCCAGGTGGTACGTCGGGCCGCCAGCGCTGCCCGGATTGAGGTGGGAACGCGTGACCAGGCGCCACGGCTCCCACGCCGGTGCCTGCCAGTCGGGCAGGTCGGAGGTGCCGGCCAGGTGGCTCAACCGGTGATGCCAGTCGGCCAGGGCCGTGTCGTTGGCGTTGTCCACCTCGATGCGCTCGAAGAGCGGCGACGCGCCCGCGGCACCCAGCCAGGCATCGAGCGCACGGCCGAAGCCGCAGAACTGCCTGTATCCGCGGTCGCCCAGCGCCAGCACACCGTAGTGCAACAACGGCAACGATGCGGCGCCGGCCATCAGGCGGCGCACGAACAGCGAGGCGTTGTCGGGGGCATCGCCCTCGCCGCAGGTGCTGGCGATGAACAGGGCCCGCTCGGTGGCCACCAGGTCGTCGGCCGTGACGGCCGACAGCGCCAGCAGGCGCGTGGGCACGCCGGCGGTGTGCAGGGCCTCGGCGGTCTGGCGCGCGAGCTGTTCGCCGAAACCGGTCTGGCTCGCGTAGGCCACCAGCACCGGCGGCGTGCCCCCAGGCACCCGGCGCGGCTCGGCGTGGCGGCGGTGCGCGCGCCAGCGTGCACCCCAGATGCCACCACACACCAGCAACCACGTGAGCACCACGCCGGCCGCGGCCAGTTGCCGAGCCGCGGTGGATCCCCATTCCAGCAGCATCACGACATCATTCCTTCGAAAGCCCGGCTCCAGCGTTCGTGCACGCGCCCATCAGCGCCCCGCACGATCGTGTGTGCGGCCAGCCCTTCGCGGTCTGCCAGCGCCAGGCCCTCGTCGGGCCCCAGCACGGTCAGCGCGGTGGACCACGCATCGGCCAGCACACATGCACGGTGCAGCACCGTCACCGAGGCCACGCCGTTGTGCACGGGCCGGCCATCGCGCGGGTCGATGGTGTGGGCATGCCGGTGGCCGGCCACCTCGAAGAAGCGGCGATAGTCGCCCGACGTGGCCACCGCGAGGCCGTGCAGTGCCACCACGGTGTCGTCGAGCGCCGCGCCGGGCGGGGTTTCCAGGGCAACCCACCACGGCTGGCCATCGGGTTTGACACCCGTGCCCTTGAGTTCCCCTCCCACCTCGACCAGGTGGTCGTGCACACCACGACGCGACAGGTAGGCCGCGACCTGGTCCACACCAAAGCCCTTGGCGATGCCCGAGAAATCGAGTTCGATGCCACCCGGCTGCAGCACGCGCCGCGCGCCGGCATCCACCGCCAGGCGCTCCCAACCACCCTGTTCACGCACGGCCTGGACCTCGGCGTCGGCAGGAGCCTGGAAGCCGGGTTCGTCGTAGCGGCCCGTGGGGCCGAAGCCCCACAGGTTGACGAGCGCACCGGCGGCCGGGTCGCAGGCCCCGCCGCTGCGGCGGGCCACGTCGAGCCCGTGTGCAAGCACCTCGAAGCAGGCCGGTGGCAGCACGCGCCACGTGCCGGCCTCGGCCCGGTTGAAGCGGCTCAGGTCGGACGCCGGTTCCCACGGGCTCATCTCGGCAACCACCGCGTCGAGCTGCGCCTGGATGCCCTGTTGCCACGACGGCAGGTCGGGCGCGGCCGGGCCCACGAACCGCACCGACCAGGTGGTGCCCATCGTGCGGCCCTGCAGGGTGTGCAGTTGCCCGCCGAGGGCCGGGCCGGCCGGGTCGACGTCGGCAGGGACGAGGACACGCCTCATGGGGCGTCGATCTCCAGCGCGCTTACTGCGGAAGCACTTCCAGCGTGGCCGAGTAGCTGGCGCGGCGCACCGGTTTGTCGAGCGAACCCGACGGACCGGCCGGGGCCGCACCGGCTGCCGGGCGCGGCGAACCCCCGTGGCTGGCCGAGAGCCAGTACATGCCCGGCGCCGGCCACTTGACGCTGAACTTGCCGTCGGCATCGGTGGTGACCTTGATCTCGCCGAGCTGGTTGCGGTAGCGGATGCCACCCGGGATCACGGTGACTTCGATGCCGGCCGCCGGTTTGCCGTCGATCAGGAAACGGAACGAGGCCTGGTCGCCCGCGAACAGGTCGTTCGGGTGCGTGATGGGCGCGAGTTCGAGGCCCTGGTTCGTGGGCTCGAACACCTTGTCGGACGGTTTGCCGGACGTGACGAACACCTCCATGCGCGACTGGTTGCGCGAGACGCTCAGGCCCTCCGCGTTCGCGGGGATTTCCTTCGCGAGCGATTCGGCGGTGCCGCGCGCGCGCTTGGTCTCGGTGCCCACCTTCCAGCTGGCCATCATGCCGTCGTTGATCATCGCGAGCTTGTACGTGCCCTTCTGCGACAGCTTCAGGTCGAACGAACTGCGGAACTTGCCGGTGCTCAGGTTTTCGGGCGTGGCCTTGGTGCCATCGGGCGCGAAGGCGAGCAGGCCATCGAGCTTGACGGGCGTGTGCTCGAAGTAGAAGAGGTCGTTCGAGACGGCGGCGTCGACGGTGACCCACGGTTCGTTGCCGGACAGCACGGTGGCCGACGGCAGCATCCAGGGGCGGTGGGCATGGGCGGACATCGGGAGCACGGCGGCCAGCGCCAGGGCGATCAGGTGTTTCATGGTCAGGTCCTTGGGATGAGGGCGATCAGGGCTTGGTGTCGATGGACACGGCGCCGAGCTCGTGTTCGCCCTTCGCCTGGTTCGATTGCGGGCCTTTCGGCGGCCAGGTGAACGGCACCCGCACCAGCTCGCGGCCACCCACTTCCCGCGCGGCCTCGACCACCACCTGGTAGTCGCCGGCCGGCAGCTTGTCGAGCGGCGACTTCGCGCCGCTGAACGTCAGCGTCTGTTCACCGGGCGCGCGCGTGGCGCCGCTCAGGCCGTCGACGGGCATCTGCAGTTCGCGGCCGCTCTTTCGCCACCACTGCCGGATGTCCTTGAGCCACTTGGTGCCCTCGTTGTTCTTCTTCTTCAGGTCATACCAGACCGCGAGGTTCGCGGCGAACGACTGGTCGGCCTTTTCGATCCAGATGGCCGTGTACGGGCGGTGGTACTCGGCCACCGTCAGGCGCGGGATCTCGACCTTGACCGTCAGGTCGGCCGCCCACACGGACGGCACACCCAGCACCGCGGTCATCGCAACGGAATAGCGCATTCGCATGAAAAACCTCGTTGACAAGAAAATCAGTGGATGAAGAGCAGCGCCAGCACCACGGGGACCACGATCCCGAGGCCCACGATGGGCCAGGTGGTGGGCCGGTTGGCGGCGTGCATCTTCATGATGAAGAGGCCGGTGATCGAGAACAGCAGTGCGGCCACGGCAAAGATGTCGATGAACCAGCTCCAGGCGGCACCGGTGTTGCGGCCTTTGTGGAGGTCGTTGAAGTAGGAGATCCAGCCGCGGTCGGTGACTTCGTATTCGGTGTCGCCGCTCGCGCGGTCGATGCGCACCCAGGCGTCGCCTCCGGGCCGCGGCAACGCCACGTACACCTCGTCGGCCGACCACTCGCCTTCGGCACTGTCGGCCACCTCCACCTTCAGCGCCTCCGCGAGCCAGCGGCGCACCCCCGGGGGCAGCGGGCCCGCCTTCTTGTCGGTGTCGCCCGCCAGTTCGGCACGCAGCGCCTCGGGCACCTGTCCGGTGCGGTTCGTGACCTGGGGCTTGCCCTCGATCTGCGCCGCATGGTTGAGCGTGATGCCCGTGACACTGAACAACAGCATGCCCAGCAGGCACAGGGCCGAGCTGATCCAGTGCCACTGGTGGAGTGTCTTGAGCCAGTAAGCCCGCTGTCGATTGTTCTGGTTGGCGTCCATCGGATCCCGGGGTCCGTACTGCCTTGGCGCGCTGGCTCTGGGCCGCCGCGCGGAGCGGCGTGTGATCTTGTTCGTATTACGTCAGCAGTGTAGCGCAGAATGAGAATCAGTCTCAACTGAAAGATTGATGGCCCGGCCTCCCCGGAAGGAGCCGGGCCGGCCGGTCAGAAGCGGTAGGTCACGCTCGCCACGGCGTTGCGGCGGCTGCCGAACCAGCAGTCGCCCCGGCTCAGGCAGGTGGACACGTACACCTTGTCGGTCAGGTTGCTGACGTTGAGGGCCACGCGCCAGCGTTCGACGTCCCATGCCACCATGGCGTCGAGCAGGGTGACCGACGGGGTGGTGGGTGCCTCATGATCGTGGAACGCGCTGAACCAGCGCACGCCCGCGCCTGCACGCAGGCCGCTCACGCCACCCAGGGCAAAGCGGTAGGAGCCCCACAGCGAGGCCTGGTGCGTGGGCACCGTCTCGATGGTGTCGTCCACGTGGATCTGGTTGTAGTGGGCCACCATGTCGAGCGCGCCCAACGCCCCCTTGGCCTCCAGCTCGACGCCGTGTCCCTTGACCTCCGCGAGCACGTCGTAGACATTCGGCTGGGGCTCCGAGATCTGGTTCTTCTCGCGCAGGTCGTACGCGGCCGCGTTGAGCGAATAGCCGCCGCCCACGGGTTCGTACTTGAGGCCGGCCTCCCACTGCTTCCCACGCAGCGGCGCGAAGGTCTGCCCGATGCCGCGGTTCAGCTGCACCGAGAACGACTCGCTGTAACCCACGTACGGCGTGAGGCCGCCCGGCAGGTCGTACATCACGCCGAAGCGCTTCGTGGTGGCGTGGGACGACGTGGTCTCCGTGCCGGTGGTTTCGTTGCGCGTGCGATCGTGGCGGAAGCCGGCGACGCCGATCCAGCGGCCAAAGCGCACCTGGTCCTGCACGTACAACCCCCCCTGGCGCACGACGGACGGTGCGACCTGGCTCATCGCCGGCACGACCAGGTTGCCGTAGACCGGGTCGTAGGCGTCGATCGAGGCGGTGGTGCCCGCCGGGTAGTAGTCCGGGGAAACGATGCCGCTCTCGCCCGTGGTGGCGCTGCGCGCCAGGTCCAGGCCGGCCAGCAGCGTGTGGCGGGCTTCACCCGTGGTGAGGTGGCCTTCCACGTGCTGGTCGGCGGAGAGCATCTTCACCCGTGTGATGGTGGCGTCGGCATAGCGGCCGATGAGGCGTTCGGTGGCATCGTCCGGATCGCCGAAGTCCTTGCTGCTCGAGAACGAGTCGCCGTAATGGGTGAAGTAGTCGACGTCGTTGATCGAGTAGCGCGTGTTCTGGCGCACGGTCCACGTGTCGTCCACGCGGTGTTCGAACGCCCAGCCGATGCTGCGGCGGTCGGAGTCGTAGCGGTCCCAGCCGGGCTCACCGATGAAGCGGTTCGTGGGCAGCTTGCCGTTCGGGTTGTCGAGCACCACACCCGACCACGGGAAAAACTGCGACGTGCTGCCCGAACGGTCCTTCTGCGCGAGAGCCATCAGCGTCAGCGACGTGGCCCCGTTGGGCCGCCAGGTGAGCGACGGGGCCAGCAGCGCGCGGTCATCCCGCACGTAGTCCACCTGCGTGTCGGACTTGCGGGCCACGGCCACCACACGGTACAGCCAGTCGCCATCGGCGGTCAGCGGCCCCGTGAAGTCGGCCTGCACCTGCTTGCGGTCGTGGCTGCCGTACTGGACGCCGATCTCGCGGCTCGCTTCGGCCTGCGGCCGCTTGCTGACCATGTTGACGACACCGCCGGTGCTGCCCTGCCCGAACAGCATGGCCGACGGGCCACGCAACACCTCGATGCGCTCGAGCGTGTACGGGTCGGCGCGGGTGCTGCTGGTGTAGTAGCCGAACGACTGGCGCAGGCCGTCGAGGTACTCGGGGATGGCGGTGCCGCGGATGCGGATGCCGTCGGAGCGGCTGTCGAGGCCGTAGGCATCGGAGCGCACGCCGGCGGCGTAGTTCAGCGCATCCTGCAGGGTGGTGGCGCCCTGGTCCACGATCTGGTCGCGCGTGACCACGGTGATCGACTGGGGAACCTCGCGCAGCGGCGTGTCGGTCTTCGTGGCCGAGATGGCCCGTTTGGCGCGGTAACCCGACACGGGGCCGGTGGCCGTCTCCGCCGAGCCCCGCACCTTGACACCAGGCAGCGAGGTTTCAGGCACCGACGCAGCCGGTTCAGGGGTGGCGACGGCCTGCGCCCAGGCACCAGACATGGCGACCGCGAGGGTCGAGAGGGCCCAGGCGGGCCGAACGGGGAACTTCATGACGTGAGGCTTTCATGGGGCGTCCTGGCTGGCGTCTGCGGGCGGGAAACGGGGGAAACGGAGAGGGAAAAGGGAGCGGCGGCCGGGCGTTCACGGCGCCGGCTTGGCCGGTGGCAGGGCCGGGGGCGCCTTGGGGCCGGTGGGCTGGTCGAACGTCAGCGTGGTGACGAACATCGCGACGTCGTACTTCTCGGGGCCCGACGCGCCGGGGCGTTCACCGGGGCGCTTGTCCGTGTGGCGCACCTCGACAGCGTAAGGGCCCTTCCACGGCAGGTCCACGCGCACGAGGCCCTGGTCGTCGGACTTCAGCGTGCGGGTCCAGCCCGAGGCCGCCACCACCTCCACCTTCGCGCCCGCCAGCGGGTTGCCGATGAACACCACTTTGAACTCGCCGACGTTGCGGGTGGGGAACACGTCGAGCGCCAGCGCGGGCTCCTGGGGGCCGAGGTCGGGCACGTAACGTGCGGCCGGGATCCAGACGGTGCGCGCCACGGTGTCGCCGTCCTTCTTGTCCCAGGCGGGGTGGCGGCTCTCCTGCGCCAGGATGACCTGGCCTCGCGTGACCCGCACGCCCAGGTCGAACGCGTTGGCCGTCTTCTTGACCGTCAGGGGGTCGCTTCCTTCGAGCGTCACCACCTGCGCCTCGGGCTGCGGCAGCTTGTCGAGCGAGCCCGGCGATGTCTCGCGCAGGTTGTCGCCGTACTCACCGAAGTACAGCTTCGCATTGCCGTTCTCCTGCTCGATCCAGAGCTGGTGGGCCGACACGGGCAGCGACAGGACGCCGGCAAGGCCGAGCAGGGCGGTGATGAGGCGCATGGGCAGGCTTTCGAGGGAAGTGACGGGGATGTCAGGACGAGGAGAGGTCCTCGGCCGGCAACGCGGCGAGGCTGCGGGCGAACCCGGCCACGCTCGGCTGGTCGAGGTACACGCAGCGCTTGCCGGTGCGCTTGCAGTGGTCCTTCACGAGCCAGTAGGCGTTGTGGCTCAGGCAGCCAGTCTGGCAGATGACGAGGTCGGCGGCCGCGAGGCTCGCGTCGAGGCGGTGGGCGTTGTCCTCGATGCCGCCATCGTGATGGCTGAAACGGCCTCCGTGGCGTTCGACGAGGTCGCGGTAGATGGGGATCTGCGCGTGGCGGCCACCCACGCAGAGGATGCTGCGTTCGGCGAGCTGCACCGGCGTTGCCACGGGTGCGGCCGTGTGGCGGCTGGCCTGGGCGGCCCGCGCAGTGGCGGCATCGGCCTCGCGTTCGGCCGCGGCCAGGCCGCGGCGCAACTCGGCCACCTCGGCGTCGAGCGCGCGGTTGCGGACGGTGAGGTCGGTGACCCGTTGCGCGAGGTGCAGGCGGGATTGCAGTTCCGGCATGGCCTCGCGAAGGCCCGCCACCTCGGCGCGCAACGCCTCGATCATCGTGTCCTTGCTGATCGACGTGGCACGGGCCTGCATCAGCTCGGACGCCACGCGGTCGTGCTCGAGCGCGCGTTCGGCCTGGGCCTGCGCCACACGGGCGCGGGCCTCGCCCACTTCCCTGGCCAGCTCGCGGTTCTCGCGCGTCACCTCGGCCAGCTGGCGCACGTCGGCGCGCACGGTGGCGCCGGCCTGATGCTGGATCATGTGGATGTCGCGGCAGATCTGGTCGTGCAGCTCGGTGGTGCAACGCGGGTGCGTGAGCGCAGCCCACAGCGGCGCGGCCACGTCGCCCGCCTGCATGGCGGCCTGCCACAGGGCCATCATCGCCTCGCCGGTCTTGGCCTTGCTGAAGTAGCGCACGGCATGGGCACAGCGGCGCTCCAGCTCGCGTTGCACGGCCTCGGAGACGCGGTTGCGCTGGCCACACTCGGTGACCACGCCCACATGGAGGTCGTAGTCGAGGGCCAGCGTCTCGCCGCCGAGGGCCTTGTTCACCACGCGGCGCAACGTGTCGAGCGGCAGGCACACCCCCACCACGGGGCAATGTGCCGTACGCGGCACTTCCCACAGGCGCTTGCGGCGCGAGCCGGTGGCCGGGGCGGTGTCGGGTGGCAGGTCGGGGGCGACGAGCGCCGTGAAGCTTGGGGGTTTGGGTTCACACATGGCCGCGGGCTCCTCTGGAAACAGCGTCGTGGAAAGGCACGGTGATTGCTCGATCGTGCGCACGGGCTGGCGGGAGCGGGCTGGTGCGAAAGGGTGACCAGTTATTTGGTCAGGATCAATTTTCCGAGCGAGGTCTGCTTGAGGCGGTACAGCGCGCCGCGGTGCTCGATCTGCACCTCGTTCGCGCCGGCCAGCAGCGATTCGCTCGAGATGCAGACCACCTGGGGCTGCTGCGCGGCACGCACCGGCACACGCACGAACTCCCGGGTGGCGCCGGGCGCCGGGGCGGCATCTTCTCCGCCCGGCGCCGGCACGTCAGGTTGAAACGGTTCGGCGCCCATGGCTCAAGGCGTCTCGGGCTCGCTGATGAACCCGACCTTGCTCAGGCCGGCCTTCGAGGCGTCGGCCAGCGCCTGGGCCACGGAACGGTACGCGGCGTTCTGGTCGGCGCGCAGGTGCACTTCGGGCTGCGGCTGCTTCTTGCCTTCGAGCACGAAGCGGCGGGCCGCCTCGGCACGGTCGACCGGTTCGCCGTTCCAGAAGAGCTTGCCGCCCGCGTCGATGGCGAACTCGATCTTCTCGGCCTTCGCGACGTTGGGCGCCGAGCTGGCCTTCGGGAGGTCGAGCTTCACGGCCTGCGTGAGCAGCGGTGCGGTGACGATGAAGATCACCAGCAGCACCAGCATCACGTCGATGAGCGGGACCATGTTGATCTCGGCCATCGGGGCGCCGGCGTGTTTGGAATCGAAGCTGGCGAATGCCATGGGATGCTCCTTTCGAACAAGCGGGAATCAGGCCGCGCGCGGACGGGTGCCCGGGCCGGGACGCACGTTCTGCACCGGGGCGTTGTCGGCGCCGCCAGCGGCCAGCGGCTGGCCCATCGACACGAACGTGTGCAGTTCGTAGGCGAAGGCGTCGAGTTTCGACAGGATCACGCGGTTGGAGCGCGTGAGCCAGTTGTAGCCCATGACAGCCGGGATGGCCACGGCCAGGCCGAGGCCGGTCATGATCAGCGCCTCGCCCACCGGGCCGGCCACCTTGTCCAGCGTGCCCGCGCCGCTCATGCCGATGGCCACGAGGGCGTGGTACACGCCCCACACCGTGCCGAACAGGCCCACGAACGGGGCGGTGGCGCCCACGGTCGCGAGGATGGCCAGGCCGTTTTCCAGGCGGGTGGTTTCCTCGTCGAGCACCTTCTTGATGGTGCGCGTGACGAAGTCGCCCGACGAACCGGCTTCCTCGAGCTTGGCCGCGCCGTACTTGGCGTGGTGGGCCTGCGAGTGGATCGCGTGGATGGTCAGGTGCGAGAACGGGTCGTTCGCGCCGTGGGTGGTGATCTCGTGTTCCACGGCCTCGAGCGAGCTGGCGTTCCAGAAGAAGTTCAGGAACGACTCGCTGCGGCGCTTGCGCGCCACGAGCGTGATGCCCTTGATGACGATGATGGCCCAGGAGGCGATCGACATCAGGATCAGGATCACGAGCAGCGACTTGCCGACCACGTCGGCCTGCGCGATGAAGTGGCCGAAGCCAAGTGCGTTCTGGGAGGCGGCTGCGGCCGTTTCAGTGTTCATGGTCAGTCGTTCAGAGTGAATTCGATGGGGATGGGCGCGGTGACGGCGATGGGCCGGCCGTTCAACACGTAGGGCTTGAAGCGCCACTTCTTGAGCGCAGCCACCGCGCTGCTGTCGAGGCGCGAGAAACCGGACGAGCGCTGCACCTGCACCGACGTGAGCGCACCGTGTTCATCGATGGTGAGCAGCAGGCGCGTGGTGCCGGTTTCGCGCAGGCGCTTGGACACCGGCGGGTACTCGGGCTGCACCTGGAACAGCACCTGGATGTCCTGGCTCGAGATGGCGGTGGGCGCAGCCGGTGGTGCCGGCGGCGGCGGCGGGGGCACGGGCGCCGGTTCCGGCGCGGGCACCGGCACGGCCGGCGGCGGCTCGACCACGAAGGCCGGAGGTGCCGGAGAAGGCGTGGGTGCAGCGGCCAAGATGGCGGGCGGTGGCGGCGGCGTGCGCATCACCGGCTTGGGCGGTGGTGGCGGGGGCGGCGGCAGCTCGGGCTTCGGCGGCTCCGGTGCCGGCACGAAGTTCACGAAGATGGGCACGGCCTCGACAACCGCCTCGCGCACGGCGGGGATCTGCATCACGCCCCAGCCACCCCCCACGTGGATGGCGGCGATGGCAGCGATCACGGCGCGCAGCTGGACCTTCGTGAGGCCGTCGCGGCGCTGCAGCGGATCGATGCGCCGCGCACGCAGTGCGGACCCGGAGGCCAGCGGGGGCGGAGCTGAAGTGGTGGATGCGGCCATCGTGGTGAAGCGGAAAGGGTCGGTTCGACTTACAGCGCAAAGAGCAGCGCGAGGAACGAACAGGGAGCCGGTAGTCTAGCAGAAACAAGAACGATTCTCATTTGATTCGGGTCAACTATTTCGAAACGTGAAGCAGGCCACGTGCCGCAGCAAGACGGGTATGCTCGCCGCCATGTTGAAGATCCTCGTCCGCTGGGTGTTGCTTGCTGCCGCGCTGTTGTTCGTGGCCTACCTGTTGCCCGGTGTCACCGTGCATAGTTTCGGCTCAGCCATGTTGGCCGCGTTGATCTTGGGGTTGCTCAACGCCCTGCTCAGGCCGGTGCTCGTGATCCTGACCTTGCCCGTCACGCTGGTCACACTCGGGCTCTTCCTCTTTGTCATCAATGCGCTGATGTTCTACTTCGCGGCGCAGTTGCTGAGCGGGCTGGCCGTGGCCGGGTTCATGTGGGCGCTGCTCGGGTCGCTGGTGTACAGCGTGTGCGGTGTCGTGATCGACGCAGCCCTGGAAGGGCTGTTCAAGTAAGGCCCCCTACGGCGCTTCGCGCCGGTCCCCGGGAAGTGAGCCCCCCAGTCGGGCTAGCGCCTCCTGCCCCCAAGGGGCGCCCGCGGTCGCCCGGGGGACCCGGGCTCGGCGGTAGCTTGATCTGCGGCGTCGCTTCGCTCGCCTTCCTGGCGTTCGCGGTTCGAGGCATTGCTCGCTTCGCTCGCTCGCCGGATGCATGTCGTTCCGGCGAAAGCCGGGATCCATTGGGCCGATGGGCTCCGGCGTTCGCCGGAGTGACCAGAGAACCAGCCGATGCGCAGCGAGGCGGAGTGAGCCGGCACCCTTGATGCGCGGGATAGGTAACGGTGCCGCTGGAGACAGTGGTCGCGCGGGGGATTGGCCACTCGGAGCGCCCGGGAAAAGTTCCGGGAAGCTGGTGTTCGGGCGCATCTTTGGGTTACCTTTCTGGGCGCGACAGACAAGGTAACTCGGCTGCCGGGACGAGACCCGGCGCGGCCTCGCCAGAGAAAAACCTCAACACGCAACGAACAAGACAACATGGCGCAGGCGTCCGCCGAAGGACGCCCCACCGGAGGTCAGCGCCCCACGCCGTCTTCCTTGAACATCAACTTGATGCCCCGGATGGCCTGGCGGATGCGCGACTCGTTTTCGATCAGCGCGAACCGCACGTGGTCGTCGCCGTGGTCGCCGAACCCGATGCCCGGTGACACCGACACCTTGGCGCGGTCGAGCAGCAGCTTCGAGAACTCGAGCGAACCGAGCGCGCGGTAGGCCTCGGGGATGCGCGCCCAGATGTACATCGACGCCTTCGGGCATTCCACCGGCCAGCCCGCCTCCGTCAACCCCTTGTAGAGCACGTCACGCCGGCGCTGGTACTGCGCGGCGATGTCCTTCACGCACTGCTGGTCGCCTTCGAGCGCGGCGATGGCGGCCACCTGCAGCGGGGTGAACGTGCCGTAGTCGTGGTAGCTCTTGATGCGGGCCAGTGCGTGCACGAGGTCGGGGTTGCCCACCATGAACCCGATGCGCCAGCCGGCCATGTTGTAGCTCTTCGACAGGGTGAAGAACTCCACCGCGATGTCCTTCGCGCCGGGCACCTGCATGATCGACGGGGCCTTCCAGCCATCGAACACGATGTCGGCGTACGCCAGGTCGTGCACCACGAGGATGTCGTGCTTGCGCGCGAGCGCGATCACGCGCTCGAAGAAATCGAGTTCCACGCACTGCGCGGTGGGGTTGCTCGGGAACCCGAGGATGATCATCTTCGGCTTCGGATAGCTGCCGCGGATGGCACGCTCCAGTTCACCGAAGAAGTCCACGCCCGGGCCCACCGGCACCGAACGGATGTCGGCCCCCGCAATCACGGCGCCGTAGATGTGGATGGGGTAGCTCGGGTCGGGCACCAGCACGGTGTCGCCACGGTCGAGCGTGGCCAGCATCAGGTGCGACAGGCCTTCCTTCGAACCGATGGTGACGATGGCCTCGTGGTCGGGGTCGATGTCGACCGCGTAGCGGTCGCGGTACCAGTGCGAGATGGCGCGGCGCAACCGCGGGATGCCCTTGGACGTCGAGTAGCCGTGGGTGTCGGGCCGCTGCGCGGTTTCCACGAGCTTGCGCACGATGTGCTCGGGCGTGGCCCCATCGGGGTTGCCCATGCTCAGGTCGATGATGTCTTCGCCGCGGCGGCGCGCGGCCAGCTTGCGCTCGGCCGTGATGTTGAAGACGTAGGGGGGAAGGCGATCGATGCGCGCGAAGTTGCGCTTGCCCGAAGAGGACATGGGGAGGACTTTCACGTGAGCGCCCGGAACCGTCCGAGCGACGTTGCCGCGCAATGGGGCGCGGCTGAGTCGATCCTAGCCGAAAACGTCTGGCGCGATCAACGTTTCGTGGGCTTCAGCGATGCACCCCGCACCTCGAACGTGACCGCCTGCACGACACGCCCGCCCGGACCGAGCAGGCGCAGTTCGTGCCGCCCGGGCCATGGCGCCCACGACAGCTTTTCACCGTGACCGATGCGGCGGCCGTCGAGCCACCACGTGCCGCGCTCCCCCTCGAACGCCACGCGTTGTGCGGCAGGCGGGATGTCGGGGTCGAGCGCGTAGATGCTGCCCTGCCTCGGCGTGGTGATGCCGAACCGCTGCTGCGCGGGTGGCGGCAGCGCCACCCCACCCGGCTGCATCCCCGCGAGGAACCAGTCGTCGCGCACCGGTTCGCCGTCCGGGTGCACACGCTCCGCAACGACACCGGCAGGCGCCGGCCCCCGCACCGACGGGTGTCCGTCGTGCAGGTACCGCATCACGGCCTGCCACACGGGGGCCGCGCCGCTCGTGCCACTCACCTGGTGCATGGCCTCGCCGCTCGCATTGCCCACCCACACCCCCACGGTGTAGCGGTCGGTGAACCCGATGCACCAGTTGTCGCGCATGTCCTTGCTGGTGCCGGTCTTGGCGGCCGCGAACCCCTTCGTCACCAGCGAACTGTCGAGTCCGAACGTGCGCGCACGGGCCGTGTTGTCGGCCAGGATGTCGGTGACGAGGAATACCGCGGCGGGGTCGGCCACGCGTTTGGGCGCCGCCGGGCGCTGCGCGGTGGGCACCGGTGCGTACATGCCGCCATTGGCGAGCGCACGGTACGCGTTGGTGAGGGCCATCAGCGTCACGTCGGCGCCCCCGAGCGCGAGCGCGGGGCCGTAGTGGCCACCATCGTGGGGCAGGTCCAGGCCCAGGGCGTTGAGGCGCGCCACGAGGGCGTCAGGGCCCAGCAACGCCCCCACCCGCACGGCCGGCACGTTCAGGCTCGCACCGAGCGCGGTGCGTGCGCTGACCCAGCCCTTGAACTGGCGGTCGTAGTTCTGCGGCAGGTACAGGCCCGTGGGCGTCGAGATCTCGGCCGGCGAATCGTCGATCAGGCTCGACGGCGACAGCAGCCGGCGCTCGAATGCGAGTTCGTAGATGAAGGGTTTCAGCGTGGACCCGGGCTGGCGGCGGGCCACCACGCCGTCCACCTGGGCCGCGTCCGACAGGTCGCCGCTCGAACCCACCCACGCCCTCACCTCGCCGGTGCGGTTGTCGAGCACGAGCACCGCACCGTCCTCCACGTTGCGGGCCGTGAGCGATGCGAGGTGACGGCGCAGCGTGTCGCGCGCGAACCGCTGCGTGCGCGCGTCGAGCGACGTCTTCACGGCGGGGCCGGGTACCAGCGCCAGCTGGCGGGCGTAATGAGGCGCCAGCTGTTCGCCGAGCGCCGGGCCGCCGCGCCGCACGAGCGCCGACGCCGCGAGAGACACCACGCCGGTGCACGACTGCTGCTGCAGCTGCAACACGCCGCAGGCGCGCTTGGCCACCGTGTCGGGACCCGCGTTGGGGCCGCGCAGCAGCGATGCGGCAATGGCCGCCTCCTGCACGTCGAGCCCGCTCGGGTGTTTGCCAAAGAGCGTCTGCGACAGCGCGCCGATGCCCACGAGTTCGCCGCGGAACGCCGCGAGGTTCAGGTAGGCCTCGAGGATCTCGCTCTTTTTCCAGCGGGCATCGAGCCTTGTCGCCGTGTAGGCCTGGCCCACCTTCTGCCCCACCGAGCGGCCGCCCGCGGGCCGCGCGAGGCCCTCGTCGAGCAGGCCGGCGAGCTGCATCGTCAGCGTGGACGCACCGCGCGTGCGGGTGTTCCACAGGTTCGCCCAGGCGCTCTGGGCCACCGCGCTCCAGTCCACGCCGCTGTGTTCGTAGAACCGCCGGTCCTCGCTCAGCACGATGGCCTGCAGCAGCGCCGGCGAGATGGCCTTCAGCGGCACCCAGTCGAGCCGGCGCACGGTGCGGTCCACGCGCACCGTCTGCAGGGGTTCACCCCGGCGGTCGAGCAAGGTCACGTCGGACGAGCGGTGGGCCGCTCGCACCTCCGCGAACGTGGGCACCGCGTGCGCCGACACGGCCGCGAGGCCAAGCAGCATCACGGGCGCCCACCGCAGGTTCACGGCTTGACCTCCAGCGCGGCGTTGGGTGTTTCACCGAAGGTTTCGGGCGAGTACATCGCCTCGACCCGCGTGGGCGGCACCGCGAACACGCCCGGGTTGTTCAGCCGCACGGTGTATTCGATCACGTGCTTGCCCCTCGGCAGGTACTCGAAGTAGCTGCGGAAGGCCTCGAAGCTGCGCTCCTCGAACGTGGGTGCGGCCCTGTCGCCCGACGCGGGCTGTGCGGCGATCTCGCTGTCGCGGCCGAGGCCCGACCCGAGCAGCGTGCCGCCACCCGGCACCGGGTCGCTGACCACCACCCACGTCATGTCGGACTGCGCGTCCACGTCGAGGCGCACGCGCATCACGTCACCGCGCGACCACGAACCCTTCACCTTCTGCTCCACCGCGGTCACGGTGCGGGTCACCGCAAACCCGGCACGCAATGGCGCCTTCAGCGGCACGGCGGCCAGGCTCTGCACCGTGAGCCATGGCTTGCCGGTGCCTTCCTGCGTGACGGACAGCGTGCCGGTCTTCTCGGGCCACGGCACCATCACCGCCCCGCCCTTCGGCTGGCGCGCCCAGTCGATGGCCAGCGACGGGCCACCGGTGGTGGCCACGGTGCGGCCCGCGATGCGCGCCGACTCGAACTTCGCCGCGAACTTGTCGAGCGCGAGCGAACCCCACAGGTTGGCCGTGGTGGTGAGCCACGCGCCGCGTTCCTGGCGGCCCAGCGCACCCACGACCATGCGCGGCACGTCGTCCTGCCAGGCCGGGTTGTCGAGCACCGCGAGGATCAGGCGCGCCGCGTTGGCGTCCGCGCTGTCCATCAGCCACCACCAGAAGTCGTCGTCCTCGTTGCTGAAGCGCATCGTGGTGCCGGCGTAGGTCATGCGGCTGCGCAGGATCTGCTCGGCCTCGGCGAAGCGCTTGGGCTGCTCGGGGATCTCTTTCACGCGGCGCAGGATGTTGTACCAGTCGATCACCGCGGCGGTGGGCCACAGGTTCGGCGTGAGGTTGATGGAACCGAGCATCTTCGGTGTGGCGCGGTTGTAGCGCGACAGGGCCTCGATGGCGGCCAGCTTGCGCACGTCCAGGTCGTCACGCGGCGACCAGAACTTCCGTTCGATGCGGCCCTCGACGAAGGCGGTGAGGCCTTCGAGCATGCTGTCGCGCGCCGGGGTGGCGAGCGCGAAACCCGCCTCGTGGGTGGCGGCCAGCAGGTAGGCCGTCAGGCGGTCGCTGCCGCGCGGGGCATCGCCTGCGCGCAGCGGGAAGTACGCCGCGAGGCCGTCGCTGTCGAGGTACGTGGGCAGCTCGTTCGACACCGCGGACCACATCGCCTTGTCTCGCAGGCCCACGGCCTTCGACGTCTTCTGCTCGAGGCACACGTACGGGTACGTCTCGAAGAACCGGCGCATGCCCGGCAACGCGCCGGTGAGCGACGCCTGCACGCCCACGTTCAAGCCGCCGCGCAGCACGCCGCCCATCGCGAGGGCATCGGCCGGCGCCGCCACCGGCAGCGTGGCGCTGCCGTCGAGCTGCTGCAGCGTGGCCTGCAGCACGCGCACCGGCACGGCCGGGCTCACGAGCTGGTTGAACTTGAGGCGGTCACGCACTTTGTCGCCGCCCAGCTCCTCGGCCGAACCTTCCCACGACAGGCTCACGGCGTCGGGGGGAACGGTCACGCCCCACACCACGTCCTTCGCGCTGCCCGCGGGCAACGCGACTTCCTGCGGTGCAAGCGTCAGCGGTTCGCGCTGCAGGTCGGTCTTGCCCGGCAAGGCCTTGTTCGCGGTGGCGGACAAGGACGCGCGCACGGTCATGTCACGCGCGGTGGTGTTGCGCAGCGTCAGCATCGCGGTGAATTGATCGCCCTCGCGCACGAGCGGCGGCAGGCCCGGCAGCATCTGCAAGTCCTGCGTGACCTTGATGCTGGTGTGGCCGGAGCCGAACTGCTGCACGCCGGCATCGGCCACCGCCACGAGGCGGAAGCTGGTGAGCGAATCGTTCAGCGGCACCTGCACGACGGCCTCGCCGTTGGCGTCGAGCGGCACGTTGGCCTTCCACAGCAGCAGCGTGTCGAACAGCTCGCGCGTGGGGTTGCGCCCCCCGTCGCCGCCCGCGGGCAGCGCCTTGCGCCCATAGTGGCGCTTGCCGATGATCTCGCCCTGGCCGGTGCTGGTCTCCACGCTCCAGCCGCGCGGTTGCATCATCGCCCCCAGCAGGTCCCATGAGGTGTTGTCGCGCAGGGCCAGCAGGCCCTCGTCGACGGCCGCGAACGCGATCGCGCCGCCCTTCACGGGTTTGCCGTCCTGCGTGACCTTGATGCGCGCGGTGGCCGTCTGGCGCACCGAGTACTGCGGCTTGTCGGCGGTCACTGCCACCTTCAGCTCGTGGTCGGCCACGCCCACCGAAAAGGAGGCCACGCCCAGCTTGAACGCGGGTTTCGAGAGGTCCACCATCGCGGTGGGGGCCTCGTACTCGCGGCCCTCGTACCAGTACGCACGCGCCCAGTCCACCGGGTCACGCCAGCCCCACGTGAACAGCGAATACCACGGCACGTCGCGCACGCGGCCACGCAGCGCCAACACGCTGACGTAGACGTTGGGGCCCCAGTTGCGCTCCACCTTCACCTCGACCGTGGGGTCGTCGCCGCGCAGGCGCACCACGCGGGTGTCGACGATGCCCTCGCGCTCGACGCTCACGAGCGCCGTGGCCTCGCGGAACGGCATGCGCACCTGCAGGCGGGCCACCTCACCCGGCTGGTAGAACTTCTTCTCGGGCAACACGTCGATGCGGTCGTCGTTGTCCTGCGCGAACCACATCTCGCCCTGGCGCGTGACCCACACGCTCGCGCCGGCCTGTGCGGCATTGCCCGCGCCATCCTTGGCCTGCGCCACGAGCTGCACTTCGCCGGCATTGTTCAGCGTGGCCTCGCACAGCACCAGGCCGCGGTCATCGGTCTTGCCGCTGCACAGGCTGCCGAGGTCCTTGGCCTCGGTGCGGTTGTCGTACGCATAGAAGCCGCCCACCAGCCGCTTGCGCGTGCTGGTCTGCTGCGCCCACTGCCCGCGCACCTCGACGGCCTGGCTCTTGATGGGCCGGCCGGTGGTGTCGAGCGCCAGCACCTGGAACTGCACACGCCCCTTCGTGCTGACCCACGAGCCGGTCTTGATGCCCAGCACCACACCACTCGGCCACACGGCCGTGCGCATCGAGGCCGTCTGCACTTCGCCGTTCGGGTCGTTGAAACTGAGTTCGGTGACGATCTCACCTGGCACCTTCAGCGCCGGCAGGTCCTTCAGCGTGACCGTGGCCGCGCCGTTCTTGTCGGTGGCGAGCGGCAGCTTGTCGGCCACCAGCTTGCCGTCGCCCGGCACCTCGCCCTCACCCTCGCCTTCGTCATGCTGGCCCGACAGGTCACGCGGCGGCTCGAACGAAAAGCCCTCGTAGCCGTTGAACTGGACGTAGCGGCCCTTCAGCATCGCCGACACACGCAACCCGCCCTGCGCCATGCCGCCGCCCGACAGGTAGGTCAGCTGCACACCCACCGGCAGTTCGCGCGGCGCCACCACGGGACCCTTCGGCCCGCTGAGCTTCGCATCCACCAGCGGAACGCGGAACTCTTCGACGCGGAACGAGCCGGTGGTCCAGGTTTGCGGTTGGCGGGAGTCGGGCCGGTCGCGTTGCATCTGCACGGTGTAGACCCCGAGCGTCGCGTTCGCGGGAATGTTCCAGGTGGACACCGCGTAGCGGGTGCCCTGCCAGGTGAGCGGTTGTTCGAACGTCCGGCCGGTGCCTTCGTGCATGATCTTCAGGCTGGAGGGCAGCTCGGCCGCCTTCAGCGGCGCGAGGCCGGCGGACGTTTCGGTGCGGATGAAGTGTTTCATCGACAGGGTTTCGCCGGCGCGCAACAGCGTGCGGTCGAAGACGGTGTGGGCGCGTGCGGTGGCCTCGTGGTCGTAGTTGCGAGGCAGGCCGAAACGCCACGACTCGATGCCCTTGGTCCAGCTGCTGAACACGAAGGCCATGTCACCGTCGCCGCCGCTGCGGTCGTTCAGGCGGGCGACGACCATCAGGCCGTCAGGCGATTCACAATTGCCGCGTGGGGACTCGATGGGTGCGCCCACGCGTGCGAGGCCGTTCACGTCGGTGCGGCCGCTCCACAGCCGCGTGCCGCGGCAATCGTTGATGGTCACCTCAGCGCCTTCGACGGGCCGGGCCTTGTCGAGCGTGGTCACCCACACGAGGGCGTTTTCCTGGCTCTGCTTGAAGTGCACCGCAAGGTTCGTGACCAGCACGCCGGTGCGCACGTACATGGGCGCCTTGCGGTCGAGCAGGCTTTCGCCGAGGCGGCGCGACTCGATCTCGACCACGTGGTACCCCGCCTCGTTCATCGGGATGCCCACCACCTCGAACGGCCGGGGGTCACCACCCACGAGTTGCGGCAGCTGCGCGAGCGTGGCGCCCTTCTGCGACTTGAGCATCGACGTGCCGCGGCGATCCCAGTCCTCGTGGCCCTTCTTGAGGCGGGTGTACCAGCTCAGGATGTCGGCGTCGGTCTTCAAGCGCAGCGTGCGCACCGCGCCGCTCGAGGCTCCGGGGCGCAGGTCACCCTGCACGTGGCGCAGCGTGACGGGCAGCATCGGCTCGGCGTTGCGTTCGATCACGCCGAACGGTGCGGTGGCGAACTTGGCGATGGGCGGCGCGTCGCCGGTGGCCACGTCCAGCGGGAACGACGACGCGTTCGCCAACGGCCGGCCGCTCGTGTCCTTCAGGTCGGACGGCAGTTCCAGGCGGAACGTCATCTCGGGTGGCAGCGGGCCCTTGAACGTCAGCGAATTCACGTCTGAGCCGCCGCGTTCGATCGTGGGGGCGATGGATTTGCCCTGTTCCGGCACGAGTCGGGCCTTTTCCGCGAGCGCCCGCGGTACCGCCGCGGTGAACGTGACCTGCAGGTCACTCAGCGGCCAGCACGGGGCCCCGGCGCGTTCGCGGCTGCACGAGAACTCGGCGCGCAGCACGGGGCGCACGCGGAACTGGAACCGCTGGTCGACCTTCGTGACGACGGCCGGGTTGGCCGCGGCGGCGATGCCCTTGCCCCAGACGAGGCGCACCGGGGTGTCGGCCGGCAGCGTGCGGCCGCAATGGACCACGAGGGTGCGGTCGGCCTGGGCTTTCGAATGGCCGAGGGACGTGAGGATCTCGTCGCGGTCCCTGCCCGTCACCACCTGCACGGGCAGGCGGTCACCGAGGCCTTCGATCTCGCAGCGGGTGTTGGCCGTGACCGACGACGGCGTGGCAGCACCGCTCAGCGACAGCACGAAGTGCTGGTCTTCCTCGATGGGCGAATCCCTGCCGCTGGACGGCTGGATCGACAGCACGGCCGGGCCTCCGGTGCTGAAGTCGTACTTCGTGGCACCGGTGAGCGTGCCTTGCAGCGGCTTCCATTCGGGCTTGGCCTGCAGCGTGCAGCGCACCCCGGGCGGCAGTGCGTCGTTGAAGTCGTAGAGCCACACCCGGTCGTCGGACCAGCGACCCGCGCCAGGCGGCACCTTGCCTTCGCATGCGAGGCTGAACGGGTCGGGCAACCGCAGATCGCCAAGGGGCACGACCGCCTCCGAGAACTTCACCGTCACCTGGCGCACCTGGGCCACCTCGCCCTGCGGGGTCACGGAAACGACGGTCGCGGCGGGTGCCGCGGCGGCGAACACCAGGGTGGCGGCCGCGAGGAGTGCGCGTCGAACGGAAGAAAACGTCATCAAGAGATCCCTGCCCTAATTTGGCCGCAAGGATAACGGGTGTAGGGGCGCCGGAGGCCCCCTCTCAACGGGGCCGTGGGCCCGACGACACACCAGACCAGACCAGACCAGACCAGACCAGACCAGGCCAGCGAAGCGAAGCCGCCGATCAAGCTACCGCCGAGCCCGGGTCCCCCGGGCGACCGCGGGCGCCCCTTGGGGGCAGGAGCGAAGCGACTGGGGGGCCCTATTCCTGGCGTTCGTCTTGGCGCCGCAGGCGCTCGATGTCGCGGAGTCTCGCGTCGATGACCGACGCCTCGATGAAGTCCGCGGTGCGCGGGCCGCGCGCAGCCCGTTGGCCGGCGCGCAGGCGGTCGACGCCGCCGGTGTAGTCGCCAAGCGCGATGCGGGACTCGGCTTCCGCCCGCAAGGAGCGCAGGCGGAAATCCATCTGGGTCCACAGGCGGCTGAGCATCAGCCAGGCGGAGGCGTCCTTCGGGTGGACGCTGGTCCAGGTCTGCAGTTCGTCGGCGTACCGCTGCATTGCGGGGCGGTCCTTCGTGGCCAGCGCGGCCTGGGATGCCAGCAACAGCACGGGGCGGGACTCGCTCACGGTGTCCATGTAAGGCTTGAGCAGCTCGTTCGCCCGCGCCACGTTGCCCCGCTCCAGCTGCGACTGCACCGCGAGCAGCACCACGGCCCGTTCGGCCGCGGCGTCGCTGCGCGGGTTGCCACGCACGATGCCGAGCGCAGTGCCGATGGCCTCATCGGCCTGGGGCCAGTCGCGCAGCAGCGTGGCAGACAGGCCGCGCGCATACGCGCCCATCAGCTGGTCGGCCACCGGCGCACCGCTTTCCACCGGTTGTGCCTCGAGGCGGCGCAGCGAGACGGCGCGGGAGTCCATCAGCACCCGGGCGCGGGCCTGGGCCGCCGAGTGGGCCAGCACGCTGACCGGTGGCACCGCCGGCGCGGAACCGAGGCGAGCGCGGGCTTCGCCGATGCGCTCGGTGGACAGCGGGTGGCTGCGCAGGTACGGGTAGCCGCCGCTGTCGTTCAGGCGGGACGATTGGTCGAGTTTCTCGAACATGGCCGCCATGCCCCCCGGCGCGAAGCCGGCGGTGGACATCACCGCGAAACCGATGCGGTCGGCTTCGCGTTCCATGTCGCGCGAGAAGTTGAGCGAGCCCTGCGCGGCCAGCGCCTGGCCGCCGGCCAGCACCGCGTTGGCGCTGTCGCCACGGTTGCTGCGGCTGGCGATCAGCACGCCCACGATCATGGCCGCGACACTCATGATGGACGTGCGCTTGCTGTTGACGATGCCACGGGCGATGTGGCGCTGCGTCACGTGCGACATCTCGTGCGCCAGCACCGACGCCAGTTCGTCACGCGTGGCCGTCATGGAGATCAAGCCCAGGTGAACCCCCACGTAACCGCCGGGCAGCGCAAACGCGTTGACGCTGCGGTCGCGCACGAGGAAGGCCTCCCACGCGAAACGCTGGTCGAGTTCGGTTTCGATGTCGCCGCGCAAACGTGCCGCGGCCACCAGCGGGCTCCACAGCGACTCGAGGTATTCGAGCAGCACGGGGTCGTCGATGTAGTCGGGGTCGACGCGGATCTCCCGCATGATCTGGTCGCCGAGCTTGCGTTCGGTGCCCACGCCGAACGAGTCGGAAATCTGGTCGCCGAGCGCGGGCAGGCGGCTCTGCGCCAGGCTGGGCGTCAGTGCCGGGGGCATCAGCATCGAGGCGGCGCACAGGGCGGCCAGCCAACGGGGAGCGCGGGATCGGGGAAACGGTTTCAAGACGTCAGCCAGGATTCGGTGCCGCTATCATGCCAGTGACCGATTCCCCCTTTGTTTCCAGACCATGTCCACGCCCCCGCCTTCCTCCCCGCTGACCCATTTCGACAGCCAGGGGCAGGCGCACATGGTCGACGTGTCCGCCAAGGCCGAGACCCATCGCATTGCCATCGCCACCGGGGTGATCCGCATGCTGCCGGCCACCCTCGCACTGATCACGGGCGGCACCGCCAAGAAGGGCGACGTGCTCGGCGTGGCCCGCATCGCGGCCATCCAGGGCAGCAAGCGCACGGCCGAACTGGTGCCGCTGTGCCACCCGTTGCCCATCACGCGCGTGGCCGTGTCGTTCGACATCGACGAGGCGGCCAGCACCGTGCGTTGCACCGCGCAGGTGGAGACCCTGGGGCGCACCGGGGTCGAGATGGAAGCGCTGACCGCCGTGCAGGTGGGCCTGCTGACCGTCTATGACATGTGCAAGGCGGCCGACCGCGGCATGGTGATGGGTGAGATCCGCGTGCTGGAAAAGCACGGCGGCAAGTCGGGCGACTGGAGCGCGCCGGCCGCCTGATTCAGCGCTTGCGGAAGTCCTCGAAGGTCAGCGCCGTCGAAGGCGGTGTGCACTGGAACGGCAGCGGCCCGTTGGCGGGCGGCTTGTCGCACTCCGCAAAGAACGTGGTGCCCAACGGGTGGTTGAACTCCTTCAGGCGTGCTGCCACGTAGCGGGCGCGCTCCAGGTCACCTTGTTCGGCGAGGGCCTTCGACCACGCGATCATCAGGCGTGCATCCAGCAGGTAATGGGGCGCGCGGGCGAAGCCGGGCATCTCAGCCGACGGGTGCAGGGCCGTGGTGACCGCGGCGTAGTCCGCATGGTGGGCGAAGAACCAGCTGCGCTGGCCGGCGGCGATGCGCTCTTCCAGCGGCGGTGCGTTGGCGTCGGGCGCGAAGATCTGCACGACACGCTGGTAGTCCCACACGGCGACGATGCCGGCCAGCGCCACCGCGGCGGACGCGGCGATCAGCCACGGCGACCTCGTCGCGGGCCCGCTTCGGGCATCGGGTTCGGGCGGCCGCGCCAGCGCGGTGCCGAAGGCGAACGCCGCCGGCAGCAGGAAGTAGGCGTACCAGAGCGGGTACTCGAGCAGGCTGTGGATGCCGATCATCAGCACCATCACCAGCGCGGCCACGGACGTGGTGCGCTCCTGGCCCTCCTGCCGCCTGGCCTGGTTGAAGGCCCACACCAGCGCCACGGCCACCAGCGCCATCACCAGCACCGCGAGCGGGATGCCGATCTCCACCGCGAGCTGCAGCGGCAGGTTGTGTGTGTGGTCGAAGAAGGCCACCGGGCGGCCCGGGAATGGCGTCAACGTCCACGCGAAGTTGAACTCGCCCCAGCCCACGCCAGTCCACGGGTGCTGGGCGATCAGGCTCAGCGTGTTTTTCCAGATGCCGAAGCGCGAGCTGGAGAGGTCGCCCTTGTGCAGCTGGTCGTTGCCGGCGAACGCGTGCTGGGATGCAGCAGCCCACTCGGTGATGCCCATCCAGAAGAGCACGAGGAACAGGGGGAGCAGCCATAGCAGCACGCGCGTGAAGCGGGGGAGCTGCTTGTCGATCACGCCCCACAGGGCCAGCAGCAGGATGCAGACGGCGCCGGTGCGGGACACCGTCAGCACCACACCGAAGGTAAAGGCGAGCATGGCCAGCGCGGTGAAGGCATTCACCACGACCGGACGGCCGGCATGGCGGCGCGACCACGCGGCCTGCAGCCACACCACGGCGGTCAAGGACCACAGCAGCAGCGAACTCAGATGGTTGGGCTGGCGAAGGTTGCCCCCGACGCGCGCGCCGGCGCCGGGCCTTGCGAGCCAGTCGCCATCGGGCACGTTGGGCGCAAAGTACTGGATGAGCGCAATCACGAGGCTGAACACCCCGGCCAGCAAGAGCGCGAGGCAGAAGGCCTCGAACGTCGGGTCCCCCCACCCACGCTGGCGCGCTCGGGCCGCGACGGTCACGGCCGCCAGGGCCGCACCCAGCAGGCCCGCGGACGAGAATGCCAGCCCGCTGGGCAGGGACGATGTCCAGGGTGCCAGCAGCGCGGCAGCGCCCAGCACCGCCAGCGCGGCGATCACTGCCCAGAAGCCGCTCGAGTGGCGCCCTGCGTGGCGACCATCCGGTCGGGCAGAGAGTGACATCGCGAACACGCCCCACCCCACCAGCGCAGTGGCCTGGTTCAGGAAGGTGCTCGACGGCGGAAGGTTCCAGGCCAGCAAGGCCGGCAGCGAAATGGCCGCGGCGCACAGGGCCGTGGGCAGGGAAAGCGGACGGGCAGGGGGTGGGCGGTCCATCGACGGGGGCCTCGGGCGGCTGTTCTGCAAAAGCCGCGATTCTGACTCAGGCCGGACAGCGCCGGCCACGGATCGACGCGGTCGGCTCAGAAGAAGCCGTCGAAGGGTGCAAAACCGGCCACGTGGCCGGTGGCGTCGAGCAGCGCCACCCACTCGCCCCGCGCCGAGACGGGAATGAAGCGCGCGGTGCTGGCGTCCAGGCCCGCGTCGGCGAGGGCTGCCATCAATTCGGGCTGGCGCGCGGGGAACCTGGCGAGCAGTTGCTGGATGGGTCGCGTGCGCGCGAGGATGCGGGGCAAGGCTTCGTCGTAGGGTTGCCAGAAGGAGGGGCGTTGACCGAGGTCCACGCCCTTCAGCCCCATGAACAAGGACTCTGTGTTTTCGGCGCCTGCGGCCGGTTCCCGCGCCGCGAGTTGCCACGGTCCGGTCAGGGGAAGACGCTGGTACTCGGGCCGCGCGACGGGCAGTTCGGAGAGTTGCACGTCGGCAGCACTGATCACCCGCAAGCGGTCGACTTCGAACACAAGCGCCACTGGCCGCACGGCGTACACCGTGTGCAAGCCGTACCCGAGTGCGGCCATCTGAAGCACACCGATGGTGATCAGGTCGCGGCGCAGGTGGGGCCAGGTCTTGCGGGTGAGGTCGAAGACCGCGAAGGTCAGCACCGGTCCCATGACCACGTCCACCGACACGACCAGGAAAAACAGTTCGCGGCCTCCTGCCAGCGACCGGAAGGCGCCGGGGTACCACAAACCGAACACGAGCCCCGCCGCCAGCGCGGCGACGGCAAAGGAGATCGCCAGGTGGATGGCTCCGGCGCGCGTGCGTTGTTTCAGGTGAAGTGAGGCCAGCATGGGGCCCGGAGGCTACCTGTTCAGAGAGGGTCTCGTCAACGGCACTCGGCGGGTGCGTAGCGGGATTCGAGCGTGCCCACGGCGCTGTCGAGGCCCCGCGCCACCGAGCGCACATTAGTGGACGACGAGCAGCCCCAATCGAGGATCCCCGTGGAGCCTCCGCTGCTGGAAAGCGCGACGGACAGTGCGATGGGCGCGCCGCCGGCCTGCAGATAAGGTGTCACCAACAACGTGCTGCTGGCGGCGATGTTTCCTACATTGGCTTCGTTATAGGTGACGGTGATCACCCCAGTGGTGCCGTCAACGGTCACGGAACGGACGTATTTCGATGCCGGGGCAGCGTTGTTGAACGTCGCAGCGGCAGCCGCCAAGTCAGCGGCTGTTTGCGCCGAAGTGCTGACCGCGACCTTTGCGTCCGCAACCAGCCCAACGCCCTCCGAGATCCGGGAGCGAATGAGGTAATCCTGATAGGCCGGAAGCGCCAACGCGGCCAGGATGCCGATGACCGCCACGACGATCATCAACTCGACCAGGGTGAAACCCCGTTGGACGCCGGCGAGGAAAGGCTTGTTCGATGTGTTCATGCGGACGCTCCCAAGTGTGCGCAGTTCAATGAGTCTGCGCTGAGTCGGGGCCGTGCCCCTCGCACCGACCCCTGAACGGTGCGGTCATGAAAAAAGGCGCCTAGGCGCCTTTTTCAACCAATCCGCAGAGCGGATCAGCGGCAAGCCGCAGGGGCGTACTTGGCGAGCAGCGTGCCAACAGCGACCGAGCCCATGTTGTTGTTGGTGGCGCTGACCTTCGTGGCCGAAGCGCAGGCCCAGTCGATCGCACCGCTGTCACCAGCGGTTTGAGCGGCGACCAGCGTCACAGCGGTGCCAGCGGCGGCCGTGCGAACGTACGGAGCCAGGTTGATGACGTTGGCGGTAGCAGCGACACCAACGGACGTCGGGTTGTACGTCACGGCGATGTTGCCGTTGGCACCGATCAGCACGCTGTTGACGTACTTGCTGTTGGCGCCCGTAGCGGCGGCTTGGGCGTTCCAGGTCGCGACAACACGTGCCAGGTCGAGGGCAGAAGCCGAGCCGTCCGAAGCGATGTCTTGCTTGGCGCTTTCGGCCAGGCTCAGACCTTCAGTCACGCGGGCGCGGACGGTGTAGTCCTGGTACGCCGGCAGAGCGACGGCAGCCAGAATGCCGATGATCGCGACAACGATCATCAGTTCGATGAGGGTGAAACCTTTTTGGATGGAACGCTTCATGGAAAAACTCCTGTTGGAATCGGGGGTGGACACGGTTGCTTAGTTGCAGTCGCCGTGCCAGCCGTGAATGGCCGAAAAGCTGTGGAATCTGACCGCTGTTCTGACACGTTGGGTCACCGTGTCCGGAAAGCACCGTCACGAGGCGGGCTGTAACTGACAGAAATGGTCACAACCGGTCGGGACGCGCCGGCTGGCATGGCGATCAATCGAGATCGAGAACCTGGCCAGCGAACAACGGTGAGATGCGGTGGGGCGTGGAAAGTGCCCCCACTTCTTCCATCACGCTGGCCACCTCGCCGGGTTTGATGTGGGTGATGTGAACGTCAACACTCCCGGGAAGCTTTGCCAGCTCTCGACTCAGCTCGGCGGGACACAGGTGCCTGCTGATGCGGGCCAGCTCGTGTTCGTCGTCCGAGAACGCTGTCTCGATG
This sequence comes from Rhizobacter sp. Root1221, assembly GCF_001425785.1. Classification (GTDB taxonomy): domain Bacteria; phylum Pseudomonadota; class Gammaproteobacteria; order Burkholderiales; family Burkholderiaceae_C; genus Rhizobacter. The sequence continues at coordinate 89,240 of NZ_LMDI01000020.1, forward strand.
ACCAGGTGGGCCACCGGCATGTTCGCCAGGCGCTCCCAAAGAGCCGGGTTCGGGCCGGTGTCACCGGTGAACACCCAGTGACCTTCCGCACCTTCCAGGGCGAAACCTACCGCCGGAACGGTGTGCGCGGCGCTCAGCACCTCGAACCGTTTCCCGCCGAGCACCAGGCGGTCGCCCAGCCGAAACGGCACGAGCACCAGCGCAGGGCGCTCGACACTCGGCAGGCGGGTGAAGTCGGGCCAGATGACGCCGTTGAAGATGTGGGTCTGCAGCGCATCGAGGGTCTCGGGCAGCGCGTGCACCTGGATCGGCGGGCGGCGGGCGGCCATGCGCTTGCGCATGACGGTATCGGCCAGCAGGCCGATCGACAGCACGTGGTCCAGGTGTGAGTGGCTGACCAGGATGTGGTCGACGGATGCGAGCTCGTCGAGCGAGAGGTCACCCACGCCCGTCCCGGCGTCGACCAGCACGTCGTGGTCGACCAGAAAGGCAGTGGTTCGGCTGCCGGCAGCGATGGCGCCGGAGCAACCGAGGACGCGGATTTTCATGCGTGTATCGGAGAGGAGCTGGCCCCCCTCGCGAGGCAGCCATGGAGGCGGCTCCCGTGGGCGGGAGACTCGGAATCTGTCCCCCGATGCTGACGGCGACCGCCCCCCTGCGCAAGCGGGCAAAGTCGCATTTGCGAGCGGTTGTCGATGTCGATGTGTACCTAGAGGAAACGGGCGTGATGTGTGTCACGGCATGGGGGTGCCCCCTGCCCTCCCCCTTGGTTCGCTACGGGTGGCGTTTTCTCGCTGCGCGAGGCCGCGCCGGGTCTCGGCCCGGCAGCCGAGTTACCTTTCTGGTCGCGCGGTGTGTGTCAAGGTAGTTGTCGCATCCGCCGTCAAGCTGCTTGCCTCACCTCTTCT
>NZ_LMDI01000021.1 GCF_001425785.1 Rhizobacter sp. Root1221
CTTCAAAGTCCGGATGTACGGGTGCAACTCTCTTCCTGCCAGCCAGACCATGCCAACAAAGTGCTTGCGAAACAGGGGCGTCCATGTACGGGATGACGCGAGGCTGCGCCCGCGTCAGCTGATCGGCATCTGCTTCGTGAGGTTGGCCCGCATGCGGGCAGCCATCACGCCGCCGGCGGCGCGCACGATCTCCAAGGCCAGGCCCGGCGAGCGCTGGGCCAGCTCTTCCAGGCGCGGGCCGCGCAGGGCCCACACGATGCACGGGGTCATGGCTTCCACGTTCGCGGTGCGCGGGCCGTCGATGAACATGCCGGGTTCACCCACCACCGAACCGGGGCGCAGGATGGCCACGCGGCTGCTGCCCGGAGGGCCGCCGGTCATGAACACCTGCAGCGAACCGCGGCCCAGGAAGTACATGCTGCGGTCGGTGTCGCCCTGCTTGATCAGCAAGTCGCCGCTGCGAATCTCGTGTTGGGTGAGGTACGGGCCGATGATTCGCCACTGCTCCAGGTTGAGCCGCGCGCGGAAGGCGTCTTCCGTGTTGAGCGTCTGGATGGCCTGGACCAGTTCGGAAAATTCCATGGTGGGGAAACCTGAAGTGAGGGGTCGATTATCGGCAGGGGGTGACACGGGCACAACGGGGTAGGCCACGCAAGGCACCACTCGTCCAGGGGATACCTGCACGTGTCCGTCACGGCGCACGTGTCATTTGCCGATGCAGAACCGGCTGAAGATTTCACCGAGCAGGTCATCAGGCGTGAACTGCCCGGTGATCTCGGACAACGCATCGTGCCCCAGTCGGAGCTCTTCCGCCAGCAGGTCGAGCGCCGGGTCGTCGCTGCCCAGCAGCGACTGGGCCGTGTGCAGGTGGGTCTGCGTGCGCTGCAGCGCCGTCACGTGCCGCGCCCGCGCGATGAACACGCCCTCGGGTTGCGCGTGCCAGCCGGCCAGCTCGAGCAGGGTGCTACGAAGCCGGTCGAGGCCGCTGCCCGTTTGCGCGGAGATCACCACGTGCCGGCCCGCCACCTCGCCGCTGCGCGGCGGCGCCGCCGCATCCCGCTTGTTGAACACGTGCACCAGCCGGTCGGGTGACGGCAGCAGGGCCAGCAGGCGCTCCGCGATGAGATCATCACCCACGTCGTAGCTGAACTCGCCCACACGCGTGAGGTCGTGCAGGAACAGCACCGCATCCGCCCGTTCGATCGCATCCCAGCTGCGCGCGATGCCGATGCGTTCCACCTCGTCGTTCGCTTCGCGCAGCCCCGCGGTGTCGGTCACGTGCACCGGGATGCCCTGGATCTGGATGGTCTCGCTCACCTTGTCGCGTGTGGTGCCCGGCACCGGCGTCACGATGGCCAGCTCGGCCCCCGCCAGCGCGTTGAGCAGCGAACTCTTGCCCACGTTGGGTTGCCCGGCCAGCACCACCTGCATGCCCTCGCGCAACAACGCGCCTTGCCGGGCCCGCTCCAGCACCGCCGCCACCGCGGTGGCGATGGTGTCGAGCTGCCCGCGGGCGTCGGCCTTCTGGAGGAAGTCGATGTCCTCCTCGGGGAAATCGAGCGTGGCCTCGACCAGCATGCGCAACTTCACGAGGGCATCGCGAAGGCCATGCACCTCGTGCGAAAACACGCCGGTCAACGACCGGCCTGCCGACCGCGCGGCTGCTTCGGTGTTGGCATCGATCAGGTCGCTGACGGCCTCGGCCTGGGCCAGGTCCATCTTGTCGTTCAGGAACGCGCGTTGCGTGAACTCACCCGGCTCGGCAAGCCGCAACCCCGTGCCGCGCCCCGCCTCGAGGCACCGCGCGAGCAGCAGCTGCAACACGACCGGGCCACCGTGGGCCTGCAATTCGAGCACGTCCTCGCCCGTGTACGAGTGCGGGCCCGGGAAGTACAGCGCGATGCCGTGGTCGATGGGTTGGCCCGAGGCGTCCGCAAACGGCAGGTAGCTCGCATGGCGGGCTTTCAGCACCTGGCCGCACACCGCGGCCATCACCGCCGACACATCGCGTCCCGACACCCGCACGATGCCCACCGCGCCGCGCCCTGCAGCGGTAGCGATGGCAACGATGGGATCGGCGTGACGGGACAACATGGGTGCGATTGTCGAACAGTTGGGCCCCAAACGCACGAAGGGCCCCGGGTGTTGCCCGGGGCCCTTCGCATTGGCGCAACGCCAGTGAGCGGTCAGCCGGCTACTTGTTCAAGCCCAGCTGCCGGTTGATCAGGTACTGCTGCGCGATCGACAGGATGTTGTTCGTCAGCCAGTACAGCACGAGGCCGGCCGGGAAGAAGAAGAACATCACCGAGAATACGAGCGGCATGATCCACATCATCTTGGCCTGCACCGGATCCGGCGGCGTGGGGTTCAGCCAGGTCTGCAGCAGGCTGGTGGCGGTCATCAGCAGCGGCAGGATGAAGAACGGGTCCTTCGCGGAGAGGTCGGTGATCCAGCCGATCCACGGGGCATTGCGCATCTCCACGCTCGACAGCAGCACCCAGTACAGCGCGATGAAGAACGGCATCTGCACGAGGATGGGCAGGCAACCGCCGATCGGGTTCACACCCTCCTCGCGGTAGATCTTCATCATCTGCTGCTGCAGTTCCTGAGGCTTGTCCTTCAGGCGTTCGCGCAGTTCCATGATGCGCGGGTTCACGGCCTTCATCTTGCCCATCGAGCGGTAGGCATAGGCGTTGAGCCAGTAGAACGCCGCCTTCAGCACCACGACCAGCGCCACGATGGCCCAGCCCCAGTTGCCCAGGAACTTGTGCAGCTGCGTCAGCAGCCAGAACAGCGGCCGGGACAACACGGCGAACATGCCGTAGTCCTTGACCAGGTCGAGGCCCGGCGCCAGCGCCGACAGCTTGTTCTCTTCCTGCGGGCCCACGAACAGGCGCGCGTCGAGCGTCTTCGTGGTGTTGGGTGCGATGCTGCCGAGCGGCACCACCATCGACACCGCGTACAGGTTCTCGCCCACCTTCTCGGTGCGGAACTCGCGCTGTTCCTTGCCGTCCAGCAACCACGCGGTGGCGAAGTAATGCTGCACCATGGCAACCCAACCGTTGTCGGCCGTCTTGTCGTGCTCGGCCTTGCCCTTTTCGATGTCCTTGAAGTCGATCTTGTGGAACTTCGAGGCGTCGGTATAGATGGCCGGGCCCGTGAACGTGAAGTAGAAGCTCGACTCGCCCGGGGGCGGGCTGCCGTCACGCAGCAGGCGCAGGTACAGCTGCGGGCTCACCGCCTCGGCCGACGTGTTGCGCACCTCGTGCTTCACGCCCACCACGTAGTCACCACGCTTGAACGTGTAGGTCTTGACCAGCTGCACACCGCCCACGGCCGGCGATTCGAACTTCACCTGCAGCTCGTTCTGGCCTTCCTTCAGCGACGTGTCGCCCGGCACCCGCGTCATCACGGTGAAGTGGTTGGGCAGCGCCTGCGCGCCGCTCGACGGGATCAGTCCGGTCTGGGCGAGGTACACGCGGGTGGCGGGCGTGTTGTCGAACACGACCACGTTCTTCTTCGGGTCGAACGGGTCGGCCTGCAGCAGCAGTTCGGTGTGGTTCACCGACGCGCCGTTGCCGTCGATCGTGACCTTCAGCAGATCGGTGGTGACAACGACCTTCTCGGCCGGTGCCGCCACGGTGGCGGCAACCGGCACCGCACCGGCTGCGGGCACGCCGGACGCACCCACGCTGGCCGGTGCCGGCAGGGCCCCCGGGGCGCTGCCAGCTGCCGGGGCCGAAGCCACCGTGGGCGCAGGCGCCGGGCTGAACATCGACGGGTTCCCGTTGTGCTTTTGCCAGCCGTCCCAGATCAGGACGAGCGACATCGAAAACACCACCCACAGCAGGGTGCGGCGAATATCGGTCATGGACGAGTCTTCTCGGGGTAAGTGAAAGGGGAGGAATCGGAGCGCAGTGTGGCGTCGTCAGGTGACGGCTTGCCCACCCAGCGTGTGAACAGGCGGGGCGCGTGTGCCGGCACGGGATCGTGTCCACCACGGCACCACGGGTGGCAGCGCGCGAGGCGGTGCACCGTCAGGTAACTGCCGGCCACCGCGCCATGGTCCTGCAGGGCCTGCAGCGAATAGGCGCTGCAACTGGGCGTGAAGCGGCACACACTGCCGATCCACGCACTGAGGAACAGCCGGTAGCCCTTGACCAGCAGGATCAACAGCCGCTGCGGGGCGTGGAACAACCAGGCACGCATGGCGGCAAAGGGCAGGGGATCAGCCGCGGGCGCGACGAGCCGCGTGGGCCATCACGACCCCGAGCTCTTCGGCCGCAGCCGCACACAGCGCGTCGGATGACGCGCTGGGAAACAACTTGCGATCGAAGCCCGTGCGCAGGCGCACCACCCACAAGCCGCACGGCAGACCCGACGGGTCGACCGACTGGGCCTGGTCGCGCACGGCGCGGTGGATCTGGCGCTTGAGCAACGTGCGGGTGACGGCACGCCGGGCATGCCGTTTTGGCACCACGGTGCCCACCCAGAGACCGGCTGGCGGCGATTCATCCACAAGGGAGGTCACCGTTGGCGTGGCCCCTGTTGACAAGTCAGCCGGATCGGCGGCCTTGCGGCGCGGTGCCACGGGCACGCTCGGGACGCTGGCCAGGTAATGCACGGCAAAGTGAGCGCTGCGTGCGCGGGTGGGTGTACCCAGGACACGTTCGAAATCGACGGCCCGAAGGATCCGACCGATCACGGCACCAACCGAAGGCGGCCGGGCACGGCGCTCGCCTGCGTCAGCCTCAGACGGCCAGGCGCTTGCGGCCCTTGGCGCGGCGTGCGTTGATGACGGCACGGCCACCGCGGGTCTTCATGCGCACGAGGAAACCATGGGTGCGGGCGCGGCGGGTCTTCGAGGCTTGGTAGGTACGTTTCATGATGGATCTCTGCTTGGAAAGGCCGTCGGTCGCGCACGCGGCAAGCGTGCTGAACTAACTCGTGGCCAAGGGCCCCTCGAGCGCTGCCAGGCAAATTGCGCACAGATCTTGCGCGCGCCCTGCTGAACGCCCCTCCCACGCACCAGCACGAAGCCAAGGCGAGCGAGAAGAGCCGATAGGCCTTCGGGAAACCCACTATTACACCGTAAACCTCCTTCAAAGTCAAAGACTTGCACCACACCCCATGCCTTTCCCGGCGTCGAACCCTGTGAGAAAAACTGTGGATAACCCTGCGGAAAAGAGCCCCGGACGACGTAGAATCCGGCCGCTCCAAGAAAAGTTTTCCACAACCACGACATGAGCGCCGACCTGTGGCAGCGCGGCTGCGAGCGACTCGCCGCCGAACTGCCCGAACAACAATTCAACACCTGGATCCGCCCCCTGCCGGCGGCCAGCGTCACCGATGCCGGGCCCGAAGGCGCCGTGGCCTCGCTGCGGGTGCCCAACCGCTTCAAGCTCGACTGGATCCGCAACCAGTACGCCAGCCGCATCGAGGCGGTGCTGACCGAACTCGCCGGCAAACCCGTGCGGCTCGACCTCTCGCTCGCCCCGCGCGACATGCCGCCGCCCATGCGGCACGCCGAACCCCAGCGAGCCGACGCCCCGGCCCCGGTCATCCACCTCCTCAACAACGGCCCCCGCGATGGCGTGGCTCCCGGCCGCTCGCGTCCCGACGCGCCCCCGTCGCTGCCGCGCCACCGCCTGAACCCGGTGCTGACGTTCGACACGCTGGTGGCCGGCCGCGCCAACCAGATGGCCCGCACCGCCGCGCTGCACGTGGCCGGTGCCCCGGGGCAGATGTACAACCCGCTGTTCATCTACGGCGGCGTGGGCCTCGGCAAGACCCACCTCGTGCATGCCGTGGGCAACGCCCTGCTGGCCGACCGGGCCGACGCCCGCGTGCTGTACCTGCACGCCGAGCAGTTCATCACCGACGTGGTGAAGAACTACCAGCGCAAGACGTTCGACGAACTGAAGGCCAAGTACCACCAGCTCGACCTGCTGCTCATCGATGACGTGCAGTTCTTTGCCGGCAAGGAGCGCACCCAGGAGGAGTTCTTCAACGCCTTTGAAGCGCTGCTGGCCAAGAAGGCCCACATCATCATGACCAGCGACACCTACCCCAAGGGGCTGGTGGACATCGACGAGCGGCTCACCTCCCGCTTCGACGCCGGCCTGACCGTGGCCATCGAACCGCCCGAGCTCGAGATGCGCGTGGCCATCCTCATGCGCAAGGCCGATGCCGAAGGCACCCAGATGCCGGAGGACGTGGCCTTCTTCGTGGCCAAGAACGTGCGCGCCAACGTGCGCGAGCTGGAAGGTGCGCTGCGCAAGATCCTCGCGTACTCGCGCTTCTCGCTGAAGGACATCAACATCCAGCTCGCCCGCGAAGCGCTGAAGGACTTGCTGTCCATCCAGAACCGCCAGGTCGGGGTCGAGAACATCCAGAAGACCGTCGCCGATTTCTACAAGATCAAGGTCGCCGACATGTACAGCAAGAAGCGGCCGGCCAGCATCGCCCGCCCGCGCCAGATCGCCATGTACCTCGCGAAGGAAATGACCCAGAAGAGCCTGCCCGAGATCGGCGAGCTGTTCGGGGGGCGCGATCACACCACGGTGCTGCATGCCGTGCGCAAGATCGCGGGAGAGCGCCAGAAGAACTCCGAACTGAACCAGCAGTTGCATGTGCTGGAACAGACCTTGAAAGGCTGACCACAGGGAATGGCAGACTGTCAAACAACAACGCTGGGGACAACTTCGGAACAACTCCGTACTTGTCCACAGGTTTTGGCGGTTCTGGAAAGTTGTGGGTCGCGAGTCCCGCGAAACCATGCCTTCCGCCCACAAGGTTTGAAGTGAGCTAAGCGGTTGATAGAAAAGAAGAAAATGACGTTCTCCACAGAAAACGTCCGACTCTACTAAGACGACTAAATTAAGAGGTTGACATGATTGTCTTAAAAGCAGCGCAAGAAAAAGTGCTCAGCGCTCTGCAAGCGGTGTCCGGGATCGTCGAACGCCGGCACACCTTGCCGATCCTGGCCAACGTGCTGATTCGCAAGACGGGGAGCCAGATCGAGCTCACCACCAGTGACCTCGAGATCCAGGTGCGCACCACGGTCGAGCTCGACGGGGACGCATCGAACTTCTCCACCACGGTCGGTTCGCGCAAGATGATCGACATCCTTCGGGCGTTGCCGTCGGACCAGGTCGTCACGCTGAGCGCCGCGCAGAACAAGCTCACGCTGCAAGGCGGCAAGAGCCGCTTCACGCTGCAGACCCTGCCCAGCGACGATTTCCCGCTGGTGCAGGAGGCGGCCGACTTCGGCCCGATGTTCAGCGTGCCGCAGAAGACGCTGAAGCAGCTCATCAACCAGGTACACTTCGCGATGGCGGTGCATGACATCCGCTACTACCTGAACGGCATCCTGTTCGTCGCCGAAGGCAAGAACCTCGCGCTCGTGGCCACCGACGGGCACCGGTTGGCACTTGCCCAGGCCACGCTCGACACCGAAATCCCGAAGCAGGAAGTCATCCTGCCGCGCAAGACGGTGCTCGAACTGCTTCGCCTGCTGAACGACGACAAGGATGGCGACAGTGCCATCGAGATGCGTTTTGCCGGCAACCAGGCCAAGTTCACGTTCAGCGGCATGGAGTTCGTGACGAAGCTGGTCGAAGGCAAGTTCCCCGACTACAACCGCGTGATCCCGAAGAACCACCGCAACAGCTTCGTGCTGGGCCGGGCCCCGTTGCTCTCGAGCCTGCAGCGCGCAGCCATCCTGACCAGCGACAAGTTCAAGGGCGTGCGTGTCAACATCGAACCCGGCGTGCTGCGCATCGCGTCGAGCAACGCCGAACAGGAAGAAGCGAAGGAAGAACTCGAGATCGACTACGGTGGCGACGCCATCGAGATCGGTTTCAACGTGACCTACCTGATGGACGCGTTGTCCAACATGAGCGTCGAGATGGTCAAGCTCGAACTCCAGGACACCAACTCGAGCGTGCTGATCACGGTGCCCGAACAGGCCGGGTTCAAGTACGTGGTGATGCCGATGCGCATCTGAGTGCCATCCCGCTGCCATTGATTCGACAAGACACCGGCGGACCGCCCTTCGGTCCTCCCGGTGTCGGATCCATTTCCAAGAGACACTAGCGCCATGAGCGACGACGACACCAACAAGTCCCAGGAACATGCCAACGCCAGCGCCGCTTACGGCGAAGGCAGCATCCAGATCCTCGAAGGCCTGGAAGCCGTGCGCAAACGCCCCGGCATGTACATCGGCGACACCTCCGACGGTACCGGCTTGCACCACCTCGTCTTCGAGGTGGTCGACAACTCGATCGACGAGGCACTGGCCGGGCATTGCGACGACATCGTCGTCACCATCCACAGCGACAACTCCATCAGCGTCGTCGACAACGGGCGGGGCATCCCCACCGGCGTCAAGATGGACGACAAGCACGAGCCCAAGCGCAGTGCCGCCGAGATCGCGCTCACCGAGCTGCACGCCGGTGGCAAGTTCAACCAGAACAGCTACAAGGTGTCGGGCGGCCTGCACGGCGTGGGCGTGAGCTGCGTCAACGGCCTGAGCAAGTGGCTTCGCCTCACGGTGCGCCGCGATGGCAAGGTGCACTTCCTCGAGTTCAAGCAAGGCATTCCCCAGGACCGCCTGCTGGAGCAGCGCGGCGGTTTCGAGGTGTCCCCGATGAAGATCATCGGCGACACCGAAAAGCGCGGCACCGAGGTGCACTTCCTGCCCGACCTCGAGATCTTCTCGAACATCGACTTCCACTACGAGATCCTCAGCAAGCGCCTGCGCGAACTGAGCTTCCTGAACAACGGCGTGAAGATCCGCCTCGTGGACGAGCGCAACAACCGCGAGGAAAACTTCGCGTTCGCTGGCGGCGTGAAGGGCTTCGTCGATTTCATCAACACCGGCAAGAAAACCCTGAACCCCACGGTGTTCTCGGCCACCGGCGAAAAGATGAGCGACCAGGGCACGCTGATTACCGCCGAGGTGGCCATGCAGTGGAACGACGGCTACTCCGAGAGCGTGCTGTGTTTCACCAACAACATCCCGCAGCGTGACGGTGGCACCCACCTGACCGGCCTGCGTGCCGCGATGACCCGTGTCATCAACAAGTACATCGAAGAGAACGACTACGCCAAGAAGGCGAAGGTCGAGGTCACCGGCGACGACATGCGCGAAGGCCTGTGCTGCGTGCTGAGCGTGAAGGTGCCCGAGCCCAAGTTCAGCAGCCAGACGAAGGACAAGCTCGTCAGCAGCGAAGTGCGGGGCCCGGTGGAAGACGTGGTCAGCAAGGCCCTCACCGACTACCTGCTCGAGAACCCCAACGACGCGAAGATCATCTGCTCGAAGATCGTCGATGCGTCACGTGCCCGCGAAGCCGCGCGCAAGGCCCGCGAGATGACCCGCCGCAAAGGCGTGCTCGACGGCATGGGCCTGCCGGGCAAGCTGGCCGACTGCCAGGAGAAGGATCCCGCGCTCTGCGAGATCTACATCGTGGAGGGTGACTCCGCCGGTGGTTCCGCCAAGCAGGGCCGTGACCGCAAGTTCCAGGCGATCCTGCCGCTGCGCGGCAAGATCCTGAACGTGGAGCGAGCCCGTTTCGAGCGCCTGCTCACCAGCAACGAAATCCTCACGCTGATCACCGCGCTTGGCACCAGCATCGGCAAGGAAGAGTTCAACCCCGACAAGCTGCGTTACCACCGCATCATCATCATGACCGACGCGGACGTCGACGGCGCGCACATCCGCACGCTGCTGCTGACGTTCTTCTACCGCCAGATGCCCGAGATCGTCGAGCGTGGCCACATCTACATCGCCCAGCCGCCGCTCTACAAGGTGAAGCTCGGCAAGGAAGAGCAGTACCTGAAGGACGGCACCGAACTCGATGCCTACCTGCTCAAGGTGGCCTTGAAGGACGCCAAGCTCGACACCGGCGTCAACGGCCGCGTGCTGGCCGGCGAGGAACTCGAGCAGCAGGCCCGCCTGTACGTCACCGCCAACAACGTCGTCGACCGCCTCAGCGCGTGGATGGACATCGAGGCCCTGCGTGCCATGGCCAACGGCCTCGTGCTCAACCTCGACACCCTCGAAGCCGCCGAAACCTCGGCCACCGACCTGAAGGCCGCGTTGCACAACGCCGAGGTCACCGCCGAGTTCGACGCGCGCACCGACAAGCACATCCTGCGCATCAGCCGCATGCACCACGGCAACGTGAAGAGCAGCATCATCAACGCCGACTTCGTGCACGGCGCCGACTACGAGGCCCTGAGCACCGCTGGCACCACCTTCAAGGGCCTGGTGAGCGCGGACGCGGTCATCAAGCGTGGCGAAGGCGAAAAGCAGAAGGAAGCCCGCGTGGGCGACTTCCGCCAGGCCATGGCCTGGCTCATCACCCAGGCCGAAAACGCCGTGGGCCGCCAGCGCTACAAGGGCCTTGGCGAGATGAACCCCGAGCAGCTGTGGGAAACCACCATGGACCCCACCGTGCGGCGTTTGCTGCGGGTGCAGATCGACGACGCCATCGAAGCCGATCGGGTGTTCACGATGCTGATGGGCGATGAGGTGGAGCCTCGGCGCGAATTCATTGAGGCGAATGCGTTGAGGGCGGCGAACATCGACGCTTGATGATGGTGGAATTGAGAGGGCCGGGAATCTGGCGGACCGGAGCGAAAGCGCTGGCCCAGTTTTCGGGATCTCGTTGGACTTTCTCTGAACTGCGCGACGCGGCGGTCTACCGCAAGGAACTCTACGCCCATGAGGCGTTGGTCCTTAAGCCCTTGGCCGACGCCAAGGTCAGGGCGTACGCGGGGATGGGCTTCTTGGCTCGAGCGCGGGCACTGCTGTCGCCTCCCGAGGTGACGGCGGCCATCCCAGCGGCCCCTGTAAAGCCGAAGCCCGTTCGGCAGTCTCAAGTGCAGCCGGAGAACGCAGCCTGATCTAGCGTCGGCTACGCGGCGGACGTCGCCTGCCATACAGCGCATGGGGCTGCCGGAAGGCGCCCCACTCCTTCTGTCTATCGAGTCGAACCGGCCTTCAAGCGCCGTTGAATCAGTGCATTGAGCCCGGACGTGATGCTCGATGAGGGATCATCTGCACACCATTTGTCGAGCCACGCGGTGTACGTTTCCAAGTCAACAGCGAGGTTCGTTTCCCTTCCGGGTTTCGTGTACGCCGCGCTGTATCCAGCGAAGTAGCCGGCGGCCCATTGCTGGAACATCGGTGTCATCGTTTCTGGATCGGACTTCCTGTAGGCGAGATAGCGGCCGCATTCAAACGTCCCTACCCCGTTCAGGCTGACGGTGGAGACCTTGCCTGCAGTCGCATCGATGGCGGTGCCGAGCAGTGATCCACAAACCAGGACAAGTCCGACGGATTTCATCTTCAGCATTTGTTCTGCCAATGGGTGTCAGAGAAAGAAGCTCACACGCTTCGGAGTGGCATCGTAGATCTGCTTAGCCTTCGTCAGATCGATTTTGTGCGCGCCGTGCGGGGTCACGGTTAGGAACTGCCTGATCTCCGCGGGGGCGAACGAGAAGGTCTTTGGGAGCTTCAAACTCCGCTTCGCATTGCCATCTGACGCGTTGCAGGGGTCACACATCACTGTGGGTTGAAAACGCGGCGTCAAAGACCGGTCGCAGTCGATCTCGTGATCGTGGTGCTCATGCAGTCCGGTGTGCCATCCCCAGAACGGTTCGCATCCGCCAGGCGTTCGCTTCACCCATCTGAGAATCTGAAATTTGCTTCGACCGCAGCCAGGACAAGTCCAGTTGGGCCCGACCTTGGCCCACAGCTGATGGCAGTGCGCTCCGGTGAAGCCGGCGAAGTCTTCCATCGTCGGAACTCTTGGTGTCCCCATGTCGTTCGGTCTCCCCTCGAGCGAGGTTGCAGCAGCATTAGACTTCCGCACTCGAAACTCGTCCTGCTTGTATGCGCCTTCTCTTCACCGCATCCACTGTCGCGATCTTGGTGGGCTGTGCTACGGCCCCCACTGGACCGGATGGTAGCGAATTGACGCTCGTCGACGCTGGACTCCCGCCTAAGGGCGCTCTCGAGCTGGTCAAGGCACAGCTTGAGACTCGCTTGAAGGATCCGGAATCAGCGCGTGTCAAACTGGTTGGCAACCCTCGGCCCGTTGTCTTCGCCAAGACGTCATTTCATCCCGGCGGCGCCGGGTGGGAAATCTGTGCGAGCGTGAACGCCAAGAACAGTTTCGGTGCGTACACCGGCTACAAGAACGTCTTCCTCCTGTGGAACAGCGGGTGGACGGTGATGTACATCGACGGCGACGTTGGCAGCGCATACTGCAACGAGAACAACAACTTCCGGCTGCTCAAAGGTGACCGGCAGATCGTTGCCGAATAGGCAAATCGCACGACGTCTGTGATCGACGATCGACCTAAGCAACTACGGTGGGACCCAACCCTTCATTCCTGAAGTCCAGGCGTTCATGCGCGCCTTGGACCATGATGGCTTCGATGTACAGTGACGGCGCCAGGCGAAAGCGAGTCCCAGACCGCGGATCCGCTCACACGCAAGAGGCTTGTCGATGCGCGCCTCAAGCAGGGGGAGTTCCGTACGGCACTGCTTGAAGCCTTCCACAGAAAGTGCGCTGTCACAGGGCTGCCGGTGACTCAGATGCTGATTGCCTCTCACATCGTCGGCTTCGAGCCTCTCCTCCGGGCACCACACTATGCGAGTGCAGATCGCGCGATGTGCGCAGGACGCAGCCAAGACTGTTCACCAAGTCGGGTGAACCTCTCCATGAGTTCGCAGTGCTCCGCGAGAGATGCACATGCATCGCCGCGAGGCAGCTCGTACGCAAGTCCGATGAGTTGTTCGAGCAGCCATGATCTACTTGCCTGCGCGTCCCTATACGCAGCTGCGGCGGTGCAGAGCGTTGCCCAGGCACCATGCGCGAGTGACCACGTTGAAATCTGTGCAGCGCCCTCCCGAACCTTTCGCGCAAGCGCGTTGGCCATGCCGTCCGACCCTTGCGCAACAGCGACCAACGCAGCCATACGAAGGGTCGTGAAGTCGTCGGCGGTTTGGCAGACCTTCAATGAACCGATCGCGTCGCCGAGGGTTCTGGTTTTCTGATCCTCAAACTTGATCAGGCGGGCCAGAAGAAGCAATGCATTCCACGTGTTGGCAGACACGCCATTGATCGAGGCATCGGCCATTACCTCATCGATGAGGGTTTCGGCGGCGCTTCTGAACGGAGAGTCGCTCGACGGATCACTTCGTCCTTGCAAAAGGTCCGGAAGCCCGCTCCAGACGCGCAGCAAATCAGCAGACAACTCCAGCTCGTGCTGGCCCAAGTCAGGAAGAGGTTCGCCACTCTCGCTCGAATCATCGATTAGGGTACGTGCTAGGCCAACCGCAAACAATTCACCAAGCCGAGCATGCTCCATATTCGGAAGATGGAGTGGGTCGGTCTGGAGGTCGAACATGTCGATCACGTCTCCGGCCAAAGGAAGCTGTGATTCAAGCCAAGTAGTAAAGCCCTTTGGATCCAGCTGCTCGAACGAGACTTGGTCTAGGAGGATGTGCGCGTGAGCCCACGCTGCCAGCCTACGCCAATAGGCTGGGCGGCTCCATGTCTCGGTATCGGTATTCAGGCAATGCAAAGTCGCGCGGTAAAGGCGCGAGAAAAGCGCCGACTCGGGGCGTCGCCGTTGGTCGGCGCCAGCTCGTCGGACGATCTCCGTGAAAGCGTCCAGTGCCTCGCGCTCAAAGCGCTGATCCGATCGGCGCGATGTCGCTGCAGCAACAACACCAACTGCCGCCAACGGACTTCCTAGGTTCGGAGTGCGCGTCTTCAGCAACTCAAGAAGCACATCATCGGAGAGTGCGCTGATGACACGTGCAACGTCAATCGACGGGCCACTGTACGCCGCCAAGGTACAGCGCCATCCCCATTCGCTGTCGCGTTCGAGGACCTCGGACAGATGCGGCAGCAAGACTTCACCGAAGTATCGGTCGGCCGTCACGCCATCGCGCGCTGCTCCGACCAGGCACTCGAAGTAGCCTCGACCAGACGGAATCAAGTCTTTGATCCACACGCTTTGATTCGTCAGGCTCCGACGAACCCTCTGCAGTCGAATGGAGGGGATGTCGTCTAGCTCGCGATGGAACTGGGCGAACTCGGCGTCAGACAGAGGGCCACGTTCCAACTTCTCATACCAGGCTTGAGCATCTATTGGCCCTGGTCGCAACCCCTCCAGAATCGATCTCAGTCCGGATTTCCGTGCCGCTGCGTCCGCGCAGAGAAGAAGTAGATCGCGATAGATGACGAGGGGCCCGTCTTCGGAGCGGAGTGCTACGCCGTCTTCCCTCTGAGTGAGCTTCCAGCTCGACGCTCCGTTTTCGGTGGCGATGGCCTGCTCTACGCCGAGCACGGCCCCCACTAGCGCCCTTCGCACATCCTTGTGAAGCAAAAACTCCGTGCCATGGTGACTGCCTCCGTACATCGCCGCCGCCTGAGCAATGTCCGGACGCTCGCAAAGTCTGTCTGCTACGGACTCAGGCGGCAGCCGTAGGGCCTGTCGCATCGCGATCGTGGTCAATTCCATTGATTACCTTCTTTGCTTGAACCAGGAACGTATCCGCCATGGCGGATACGGTCCGATCGATGACGACGGTTTTGGCTGGCTGAAGCGCATCAAGAACCATGCGCTCTGTCCAATCACGCTGAGCATCGCGCCGCTCCTCTGACGAGCTCAATGGAAGGAGTCCAACGCTCGTTCTAGCAGCCATGATTGAAAGCGCGGCGGTGACATCGCCACGCACTGCTGCGCCGATCTCGCTTGCCGATGGCATCACGTGGCTGACAAGCCAGCTGCACTTCGCAACCGCATCGGGTATCGGGATGCTTTCGTCCAGCCACAGCGCGCGAATGGTAAGGGCTGCGGTGCGCCACAACGCATCCGAGAACACGAAGTCGTCGGGCGACCTGAAGAGTTCGAGCGAACGAAGGCGGGCCAAGTACTCCCTCAGCCCACGGAGATGCGCAGTTTCTTGAACTTTGCCATCGCTTAATACGTTCGATCGACCCAAGATCGATAGCAGCTGAGCTTCGTCGACGGGAACGAAGTACAAGCACCACGACCGAAGCTTGTGCATGTCCTCGTAGAAATCAGCAATCGAAATGGTGCCGTCTGCAACGAGCGCATTCAGTAGATCTATGCTGCAGAGCAACGGAACCGTCGAGCCGGACGCATTCTCTACATGCGCCGCCCCATTAAGCGCTCGATCATCAATCGCAATTGCGTCCGCCTGCGTCGGGTGCGCGAAGAGATCGTGCAGCGTCGCCGCCTGCGGCCCGAGCGAGTGGTCCTCGTTTGAACTGTTCGTCTCCTGGAGCTTGAGCTTGCCGCTGGAGAGATGACGACGCAACTCGATTCTCAGATCGTCAATGAACTCTTGAACTGGCTCCAACGACGCAGAAGAGTCCGTCGTTTGCTTCCATAGTTCTACTGCGTTGGGATGTACCCACACGGCTCGTGCCGCGGTTATCAGTGCCTGAAGGATATTGGCACGATGCAGCGCCTCGGCCGCTCCGATGTTGAGGAACACTTCACCCGGTGAAGTCGTGCTTGTGGGCGTAGGTGAATCGGCTTGTCTCAATGACTGCAGAGCGTCTGCGTACGCACCATCGCTGATGATCCCCATGTGGTGCAACATCCAGGCGATCGACTCGGGTCCGACAACGCGGCTCTGCATTTCGCCCAGGTCGACGACAACATCCATGTAGGAGTTGACGTCAAAAACCGATCCAAGGTGCACAAACAGTCCATCACGGCTCACGGCGGCAGAAAGGAGTGCCGCGCCTTCGTCGCCCATCGATGCAGACAGAGGTGTTGGTGGGGGCGGGTCGATGCTCTTCACCGAGCCCATGTTGACCAAACGCAGCAGCGCACGAGCTTCAGTCACCTTCGACGGCTGGTGAAAGCGGCTCCGTTGGTTCTCCTCCAGAAGCGCGAGGAACAGACCTGACGGAACGACTACACAATCAAGCAGACCGAACACCGCGCCCAGGCGGTCTAACCGATGGAGGACGATCAGCGTTGTGATGTCGAACGCGACAAAGCGAATCTGTCCTAGTTGGGCTGGTTGCCTCCTTCCGCTTCGAAAGGGCACTGGCCGCCTCTTGCGCGCGTCACCCTGCTCAGCATTCTCCATCGGGACGGCTACCAGCATGTGCATCAACGTCGTGTTGAGTGCAGCCGCGGCGAGGTGGAGCGGAAGGCTACCCGAGCGAAGATCTTCATTCCGCTTAGCCAACGTCTCGTGTTGGGACGCAAGCATCTCCACGGTCTGACGGAATGTGAAGGACTGGATCGACGTTGATCTGTCCCGGGCTTGCATCGCACCCTGCAAGAACACGCTGCCCGCTGCCTCACGCCCCAGTCGGACCGAAACCACATAAGCGCCCAACAGGATGTCTGGATTGTCCGGGGCCTTCGCCACCGCCTGCCTTAGAAGGTCGACTGCGTGCTCCGTGTCCGACAGACTGACCACGTTGGCCATCGTCAGCAGCGTTGACGAATGAAACGCAGCCTGGTGCCTGATCGTGCGTTCGGAGATGGATGAAAACCTCGACCAATCACCGGACTGGATTGCCAAGTTCATGTCCAGAGAAATGACCTCGGGTCCGTCGCTCGTTCGAACCAGGTCGTCGACAATGACTTGAGCTTCAAGACATCGACCGAGCGCGAAGAGGTTCCAAGCCTCTTCCAACCGGAACGCGTCGTCCTCGTCCGGCAGGTGTACTGACTCAATGAAAGCGCTGATTTCGCGAGGTGGTCTGGATGCTTTCCTCAAGCAACGCAGGTGATGAATCGCGTTGACAATTCTGGGTTCGCGAGTGAATAGTTGACCCGAAAACTCGACAAGGTCACCCCACCGCTCAGCCCTCGTGAATGCAACGACGAGGTTGTGTAGGTCTCCGAGTTCGTCGGTCTCCCGAAACAGCTTGAGCGCTTGCTCTGAAGGGTCACTGCCGCGGCGATCGGCCAGCATCAATCTGAATCGCCGCAACTCGGCCTCGTCCAGATCGGCACTCAAGTCCGCCAGCAGGTGTTCGGCTTGTTCGAGGTCCCCGATGGCGATATTGGCCGTCAGGCATATGTGAACCACTGCCGAGGGAATCATTGCCTTCCTCAGCTCGTTCCACTGAGATCGGGCGAAGAGAAGTAGGTCCTGGTGCGCCCCACTAACTTTGAGAAGAAGCAGTTTGGCAACGCGTTCGTCAGAGGAAAGTCCACCGGCAACCTCCCGCCGAGCCAGATGCCGGGCGAGAGGCTCCGGGTCGAATTCAACCTCCGACAAGAAGCAAAGCTCTACCAAGTCGATCGCCTGGAGGGGATCCTTCATTGCAACTTGAATGCGGGTGATCTCTTGGGCCCTCATCGTGGGACTCGAAAGCCGAAGCGCAGCCAACCAGAGTTCCGCACCCTCAGAGCCTTGCCGGCAATGAAGCCGTCGAAAGTTCTCGGCCGCTTGGGTGAAAAGTTGAAGCGCTTCCTCACGAGCGACGGGTGTCCGCGAAGAATCCACAGTTCCGAGGAGCACGAGACGATGGCCCGCATCGAGAACCGCGCGGTGTCGCTCCTTCGGTATGAGCTCCAGCGCTACCAATACCGCCCTGAGATGGCTGAGGGCCGGCGCCGCTTGATACTGGTCGGTAGAGAGCGCCGTCAAATGCGCGAGCGCTTCTTGGTACCTTTCCCACCGTGTGAGCGCCTGCGCCGCATTAAACCACCCGGTAGCGGTGAACGCGCGAATTCCGAGCGACCTCACTCCCTCAAGATACTGCCGGGCGGCAGCTTCGCGCTTGTTGTTGAGAAGCAGGGCAAAAAGAATCGTGCGCGACTCTGCCGTGCCTAGTGTGTCCAAGGCGCCCAGGGCCTGATCTAACTTGCCAGTTGCCGCATCCAAGAATGCGCGAGGGATGGTCTCCACATCGTGGCCGAGTTCTTCGAGCTGACGCAGCGCAGCTTGAGCCTCGTCGACTTTTCCATGAGCCGCGTAGAGGCGAATCGCCCAGTTCAGTGCCGTGATGCGAGTTCTCGTAGAAGCAAGGCCGAGGCGCTGCTCGTTTGGCAAACCTGTTAGCAAGTCCCCTAAGGCCTGCAGCGTGGGCTCGCCTACGAGGTGTCGGCGCTCGATGATCTTTGTCAGTTCGCGATCGGCCGTCTCCTCTGACAGCAGCTCGGCAGCTTTGAGGCGTGACCCTTGATCAATCTTCTCAGTGATCTCGGAGATTCCAGCTTGAAGCATCGCGGCTGTACCGCCGTCCTTGATCTGGCTCACCTGCCCGCTGTAAATGGCCCCCAGTGCTCGATCAATCACGGGCACTGCATGTCTCGCATCCTCACCGGATACGTTCGAGTAGAGGTCGCAGAGGCGTGAACGGATCTGGGAATCCACGTCCATGCCCGCGAGTTGCCGCCTATTCGCTTTTGCTAGTAGTTCCCTTACTTCCTGGATGCTAAGGAACTCTTGCACGTGAGGCCGCCGTAGCACCTCGTCCTGGACGAATGGGCCCATTGAACTAGCAACCCGGTTCCCTTTCGGTCCCACCCAGGAAGTCGCTGCGAGACGCTCCACCGTCTCCTCAGCCATGCGTTGATGCAGCGGCGACTGCGTGCGGTCTGGAGTTCTAACCGCGCTTCGCTCCGCTCGAACACGCTTGGCGAAGGGGAACACCACCCGGAGGACGGACAGGGCAGCTTTTCCCACCATCGCAAGTAACGACATCGTTCCTCCCAATTTGTTGAGGGAATGTTACGGGATGGAGCTATGGTGATGTCCCAGATCTGAGCGATCGAGGCCGGCTTCAGCTCGGTCCACACGGCTTGGTTGAAGAGCAATCGCGCGACACCAACCGCTTGTGACACCCGATGCGGGTTTCGCAACCTTCTGCTTCTGCGAGAATGTCCAGCGCTATCGGCATCAGGCCTGAGGATGTCCAATGAGTTCGAAGAAGCGTCCGTTAAGGAGCTACGAAAAAAGTTGGACGAGCGTTGACGCTCCGAGACCATCGATCCACTGAGCTCGAAGTCCTCTCAAATCCGCAGGGCGCCAAGCCGGTTCTTCACGAGCCCAGTCGCGCCGGCATTTCGCTGCCACGGCGAGCCGCGTCATCACGTTGGTGCCCGCGGCGCCCATGCGCTGGACGACCACCCGGTCACGAACACGCCAGTGATCCGCAGCGGTCACCGTCCACCACGCGGGCGCCCTGCCCGGTGCCGACCTGCCGGTCGGCGCGTGTCCGGACGGATCATCGGCACTGCATGCCTGCCGGCAGCAGGTGCCAGATGACAACCACGTCGCGCATGTCGACGACGCCGACCTGATCCAGGTCCGCGTTGCGGAGGACGCCGGCTTCACCCGCGCGCCTCCCGAGCGAAGCCGTCGCAGCCCACACATCGCTGCACGTCAGCTCGGCGTCGCCGTCCACGTCGCCCGGCACGTACGGCTCGATGTCGTTCGCATACAGCTTGACAGCCTTGCTCTCCTCCGGACTGCCCGCCTGCATGGCGACGAACCCGCCGACTGATCCTTGCCGCTGACTGATGGCGTTGCCGACGTCCCTGCTCGGCGTGTTGCCGTCCGCCACTTCCTTCAGGACGTCATGCTTCGTCCCCATCGGTTGGAAATGGCCCGGGCCGGGACGTCAGTAGAACCAGCGCAGCGGCACCAGCACCGTCTGCGGAAAGATGACCATGATGAACATCACCGTCACCTGGGCGACCATGAACGGCAGGACTCCCCGCGTGACCTCGTCCATCTTCATGCGGCCGACGCCGGCCACCACGTTGAGGATGGTGCCCACCGGCGGCGTGATGAGGCCGATGGAGTTGTTGATGATGAACAGCACGCCGAAGTAGACGGGGTCGATGCCGGCCGCCTTGACCAACGGCATCAGCACCGGCGTCATGATGAGGATGGTGGGCGTCATGTCCATGGCGGTGCCCACGAGCATCACCAGCAGCATGATGGCGATCAGCAGCAGCGTCGGGCTGTCGAGCAGCGGGCGAAGGAGGTCCACCATCTGCGCGGGCAGGTCGGCCACCGTGACCAGCCAGGCCGAGACCATGGCCGAAGCCACCAGGAACATCACCACCGCCGTGGTACGGGCCGCCGTGACAAAGATGCGCAACAGCGCCCGCAGCTCCAGCTCGCGGTAGACCACCGTGGTGACGAACAACGCGTAGACGGCGGCAACGACCGCCGCTTCGGTGGGCGTGAACACGCCCATGCGCAGGCCCACCAGGATGAACATCGGCAGCATCAGCGCCCACACCGATTCGCGTGCCGCGGTCCAGACTTCGGCGCGCGTCTTGCGTTGAGGGGGTGCGAGTGCCTCCTTGCGGCCGACCCACCACCAGGTGAACGCCAGGCCGAGGCCGATCATGATGCCGGGGAAGATGCCGGCGATGAACAGCTTGCTGATCGACACGTTGGCGGCGACGCCGAAGATGACGAAACCGATGCTCGGCGGAATGATGGGACCGATGACGCCCGACGCCGCGATCAGTCCGCCCGACACCTCCTTCTTGTGTCCGGCCTTGATCATCATGGGCAGCAGCAGTGCCGTCAGCGCAGCGGCGTCGGCCACGGCCGATCCCGACAACGCCGACAGCAGGCACGCCGCGAGGATCACGACGTAGCCCAGGCCGCCCTTGACGTGACCGATGAGTGCCAGCGCAAAGTTGACGATGCGCTGCGACAACCCGCCGACGTTCATGATCTCGCCGGCCAGCATGAAGAAGGGCACGGCCAGCAGCGGGAAACTGTCGGCACCGTTGATGAAGTTCTGCGCCAGGATCTGCGCGTCGAACAGGTCCAGGTGCCACATGAGCGCCACGCCGCTGGCCAGCAGGGCGTACGCGATGGGAATGCCCAGCGCCATCGCACCCAGGAGGCTGCCGAGGAAGATGAAGACGGTCATGAACGGGTGCGACCGGGGACGCCGCTGGAAGGGTGCGCGTGTGGCGGGCCCCGCTGCGCGTCGCCCTGCGCCAACTCGGCCTGCAGCGTTTCGAACTCGGCCTGCTCCTCTGATTCCTTGACCCTCACGAGGTCGCTCTCCTGGACGTGGCCGGTCAGCAGGCGCGTGAGCTGCAAGAGCAGCAGGATGCCCGCGCAGGCCGAGAAGACCACGCCCGATGCGTAGAAGATGGACATCGGTGCGCCCGTCACCGGCGCTGCCACGTCGTGATTGATGCGGGCCTGTTGCCAGCTGCCGTCGAGGAACAGCCACGTCACGTACAGCATGAGCAGGTGGCCCAGCGCCAGGCAGGCCTTCTTGCCGGCCACTGGCAGGCGCGACACCAGCATGTCGGTGCCCAGGTGCCCACCTTCCTTCATCGCCACCACGGCTCCCAGGAAACACAGCCAGACGAACAGCCAGCGCGAGACTTCCTCGCTGACCGCGATGCCGGAGTTGAAGGCATAACGCAGCACGACATTGCCGAACACCAGCACCACCATCACGGCGAGTGCGGCGGCGATCAGCAGCTCGATGGCGCGACAGAAGCGCTCGATGATGGCGTCGATCATGGCGCTGTACCGGTGACGTGGCCGGCGGTCACAGCGGGGTCCCTTGCAGCAGGCCGCGTTCGGCCAGGTTGCCCATGAAGGCGCGCAGGCCGAACTGCCAGGGCGGCGCGGCTTCGCAATGCGTCACCCGGTTCTGCAGGCTGCCGAGCCAGTGGCTGTGGATGGTGACCACGTCACCCAGCTTGTGGGTGAAGCCGCCGCCGGGCTCGTCGCGGTCTTCGGTGGGTGCGAAGAGCGTGCCGAGGAACAGCATGAAGCCGTCGGGATACTGGTGCGAGGCCAGCGTCTGCGCCACCAGGTCGAGCGGGTCGCGGCTGATGCTGGCCATGGTGTTGATGCCGCGCAACGTGAACCCGTCGTCGCCGGTGACCTGCAAATGCACGGTCTCCCGGCGCAGCGGGTCCAGGCCGAAGTGGCCGTCGAACAATCGGATGAAGGGGCCGATGGCGCAGGACGCGTTGTTGTCCTTGGCCTTGCCCAGCAACAGCGCGCTGCGGCCTTCGATGTCGCGCAGGTTGACGTCGTTGCCCAGCGTGGCGCCGACGATGTCACCACGGCTGTTGACGGCCAGCACCACCTCCGGCTCGGGGTTGTTCCAGGCCGAATCGGCGCGGATGCCGATGTCCTGGCCATGCCCGACGGAGGCCAGCACGGGCGACTTGGTGAAGACCTCGGCATCGGGCCCGATGCCGACCTCCAGGTAGGGCGACCACAGGTTCTTCTGCTGCAGCAGGCGCTTCAGCGCCGCCGCCTCGTCGGAGCCGGGCCGGAGGTCGGAGAGGCTGGGGCCGATCAAGGCCGTGACCTGGCTGCGCAACCCTTGCGCCCGGGTCGCGTCGCCGCCCGCCTGCTCCTCGATCACGCGTTCGATCATGCTGGCGGCGAAGGTCACGCCGGCGGCCTTGACGACCTGCAGGTCGCAGGGCGCCAGCAGCCAGGGCACCTCGGGGTCCCGACCGTCGGCCTTGCTGTTGTCCAGCAGCGCGTCGATGGTGCACAGGAACTCGCCGGCCACCGAACGCACCGCTTGCGCCGGCTCGTCGACGTCGAGCAGCGTGCTCATGGTGGCGAAGTGCCTGCTCAGGTCGAACACACCATCAGGGCGAAGCACCACCACGGCCGGGCCAGCCGGCGTGCCGGCGCGCCAGGCACGGCCCACCAGCGTGCCGGCCAAGCCGTCTTGCGGCAGCACCGGGTGCAGGCCATCGGTTCGCCCGGGCGGGGCCGTCGTTGTCGCAGTCATTCGGGGTTCCTCGGGCGTTGTCAGTGGTTGTGGCGTGGCGCGTGGAGCGAACTACTTCCGGGTCGTCGTGCCGCCCCGCAGCTTCGCCAACTCGCCGTTCAATTCGGCGGTCGTGTCCTCGCCGAACTCCTTGCCGAACTTGGCCAGCACCGGCTGCAGCTTGCTGCGCATCTTGGCCTGTTCGGCCGCCGGCAATTCGGTGATCTGCATGCCGGCCTTCTTCAGGTCGGCCAAGGCGGTCTCGGAGAACCCCCGGATGGTTTTGCGTTCATGCAGGGTGGCTTCGCGCGCCGCGTCCTGCACGATCTTCTGTTCCTCTGCCGACAGGCCGTCCCAGGTCTTCTTGGACATCAGCAGCACCCATGCGCTGTACATGTGCCGGGACATCACCATGTGCTTCTGCACTTCGTAGAACTTGCTGGCCAGGATGGTGGCCGCCGGGTTCTCCTGCCCATCCACAGCCGCCTGCTCCATCGCCGTGTACAGCTCCGTGAAGGGCATGGGCGTGGCGTTGGCACCCAGGGCGTTGAAGGTGTCCAGGAACAGCGGGCTCTGGATGACGCGCAGCTTCAGGCCGCTCAGGTCTTCGGCGCGCAGCACAGGGCGGCGCGAGTTGGTGACGTGGCGGAAGCCGTTCTCCCAGAAGCCCAGGCCGATCAGGCCTTTGTCCGGCAGCGTGGCCAGCAGCTTCTGCCCGAAAGGCCCGTCCAGCACCGCATCGGCTTCCTTCTCGTTGTCGAAGGTCAAGGGCAGGTTGAGGACGCCGAAGGGCTTGACCAGCGACACCAGCGTGGAGCTGTCGGGAATGGTCATCTCCAGCGTCCCGCCCCGCAGCGCGGAGGTCATGCTGATGTCATTGCCGAGCGAGCCGCTGGTGTAGACCCGCGCCACCAGCTTGCCGCCGCTCTTGGCCGCCAACTGGTCGGCGAAGTACTTCAGCGCCTTCGCCTGAGGATGGTCTTCGCTGAGGCCGGTGCCGACCTTGAACACACGTTCCTTGATCTGCGCAGAAACGGGTCCGGCCAGTGCGGCCAGCAGTGCAGCGGCCAGGCCAAGTGATCTCATTTGCATGATGTCTCCGGAAGGGTGAGGTGCGGGCGGCGGCCACCGTGGCCCTCGCGCCGGCCCTCTGCGAGGGCGTTCTTGGTGGAGCGAAGGCTAGGTGAGCCCCCTAGCACGGTCCACTGACTTTTTCGCTAGCATCCATTCCAAATGCTGATGAGTTCGGACAAGCCTTCTGGGAAACCCTTGGTGCTGGCGCAAGTCTCGCGACTGCGTTTCCGGCACCTGCAGTTCCTCGACATCCTGGGAATGACGCGCAACCTGAGGCTGACCGCCGAGCAGATGCACATCACTCAGCCGGCGGCCACCAAGGTGTTGATGGACATCGAGGAGATGCTGGAAGCGCGGCTGTTCGATCGCCTGCCCCGCGGCATGCGGCCAAATGAGCTGGGACTCTTCACCTTGAGTTATGCCCACGCGGCGTTGGACGGCCATCGCAAGTTCGTGGATGAGTTCAGCACGCTGAAGCAGGGGGGCCACGGTCATGTGACGATCGGCGCCATCTCGGGCTCGGCAGCGCACCTCCTGATTGCCGCGGTGGCCGAGCTCCAGCGCCTGCGGCCGCTGCTGGTGGTGAAGGTGCTCGAACAGAGCAGCGACCAGCTGATCGTGTGGCTGGCGGAACGCAAGATTGACGTGATGATCGGCCGTTTCACCGACGACGCTCAGCGCGACCAGTTCCAGTACGAAAAACTCGCCGGAGAAGGGTTGCAGGTCACTGCCGGCGTGCACCATCCGCTGCGGGGATCGAACGCGCCCGGGCTGCTGGAACTGTCACGCTGGCCTTGGATTCTGTACCCGACCTCCACGGCGTTGCGCAAGGTGTCCGACGACATCTTCAGCAGCACCGGCCTCTCGCTCACCTCGGGCATTGTCGAAACGCCATCGTTCCTCTTTGCGCTGGAACTGATGCAAAGCACCCACATGCTGTCGCTCCAGCCCGCCGCGCTGGTCGACAAGTATGTGCGGCGCGGGCTCCTCACGCGCATCGCGGCCGAACTCCCCGACCGCATGCCCGACTTCGGCCTGATCACGCTGCAAGGCGAGCCCCCCGGCACCGGCGCGCAGGCTTTCATCGACGTGATCCGCACCTTGGCCAACCAAGCGGTCGACACGGTTCACGAGGCCACGGGCGCCTGACGCGAGTGCCGGGCCAGGCTCGGACGGTCCCCACATTGGTTCCAAAGTGGTTGTGCATAAAGCGCCAACGTCAGCCCACCAGTTCGTTGACACTGCGCGATTTTGCCCGGGTTGAAGCGGAATCCTTACCTGGCGTTACGTCGAAAATCAGGGTTTCCCCGATATGAACACTGAGTTACTGGTATCTACATTCAATACCACTACGGGTTCACTCGAACGGGCGACCTCCTAGCCGTAGCGGGCCCGCCGTTCACGCCCGCGGACCTCCGCCATTGCGAGGAAACCGCCTTGCTTGCAGACCCGATCGGTGTGATTTCCACCTGCCCCAGCGACGTGCCCCCGGCG
Source organism: Rhizobacter sp. Root1221 (assembly GCF_001425785.1). Lineage (GTDB taxonomy): Bacteria > Pseudomonadota > Gammaproteobacteria > Burkholderiales > Burkholderiaceae_C > Rhizobacter. The sequence goes on from NZ_LMDI01000021.1 coordinate 25,335, forward strand.
CGTGCTGCCCGCGCGAACCGCTGCGTTGCCACGCCGGGTTCCCTCCGCGACCGCGGGGCCCACGGGCCACCCAGCTGACGCGCCGTCGCGCCTTTCCGTCGAGCCCGACAGACTGCGCCTCGCTGCACGGTCGGGCCGCGCGCATCCCGTTTCCTTCCCGCTACCTCGACCCCGAAACCAGGATTTCTCCATGACCTCACGACTTCGATGGACGGCACTGGCCGTCGCCCTGATGGGCGGCAGTGCCTTCGCCTATGACTGCACCAACGTGCCCGACTGGAACGCCGGCGCCGTCTACACGGCCAACATGCTGGCCAAGCAGGGCAACCAGGCCTACCAGGCCAAGTGGTGGACACGGAACAACGCGCCCACGACGAACGCCGGCCAGTGGGAGGTGTGGAAGCCGCTCGGCGCCTGCACCACGACCGGCGCCGACACCACGCCACCGAGCGTTCCGGCAGGGCTTGTGGCCAGCCATGCCACGACCAACCGCATCACGCTCAACTGGACCGCCTCCACCGACACAGGCAGCGGCATCGCCGGCTACGAGGTGGTGCGCAGTGGCACGCTGATCGCCTCGCCCACCGGCACCAGCCACACGGACACGGGCCTCGCGGCGAACAGGTCCTACAGCTACCAGGTGCGGGCGAAGGACAAGGCCGGCAACACCTCGGTGCTGAGCCCCATGCTCGTGACCGGCACGACCACATCGGCCGGCGGCAGCAAGACGCTGCTGGGCTACTTCACCCAATGGGGCATCTATGGCCGCAACTACCAGGTCAAGGACATCGACACGAGCGGCTCGGCGGCGCAGCTCACGCACATCAACTACGCCTTCGGCAATGTGCGCGACAACCGCTGCGAGGTGGGTGTCACGGTGGCGAGCAACCCGGACACCGGCGCCGGTGGCGATGCCTTCGCCGACTACAGCAAGTCGTTCACTGCAGCACAGGCGGTCGACGGCGTGGCCGACATCTGGGACCAGCCGCTGCGTGGCAACTGGAACCAGCTGAAGAAGCTCAAGGCCAAGCACCCGAAGCTCAAGGTGCTGATCTCGCTGGGCGGCTGGACGTGGTCGCGCGGCTTCTCGAGCGCGGCGCGGCCCGAGAACCGCGTGGCGTTCGTGAAAAGCTGCGTCGATGCGTACATCTTGGGTGACTTGCCTGTCACCGACTACGCCGGTGGCACGGGGGCTGCGGCCGGGGTGTTCGATGGCATCGACCTCGACTGGGAATACCCCGTGGCTTGCGGCCTCACCTGCGGCGTGCCGGAGGACAAGGAGAACTTCACCGCACTGCTCGCCGAGTTCCGCAAGCAGCTCGACGCTGCGCGCCCGGGCCTGTTGCTGACCATCGCCACGGGCGCCGGGGTCGACAAGATCCGGTTGATCGAGCCGGAGAAGTTCCACCCGTACCTCGACTTCATCAACGTGATGACCTACGACTTCCACGGCGGGTGGGAGGCTACGACCAACTTCCATTCGGCACTGTTCGGCGCCACCGCCGATCCGTCCACCGGTGACGTCAAGTCCTACAACACCCATGCCGCGATGCAAGCCTTCGTCGCCAAGGGCGTGCCGGCTGCCAAGCTGAACGTCGGCATCGGCTTCTACGGGCGCGGCTGGACGAACGTGCCGAGCGGCAATAGCGGCCTGTACCAGAGTGGCACCGCCGCGCCAGGCACCTACGAGGCCGGGGTCGAGGACTACAAGGTGCTGAAGGCCCTGGCCGGCTACACGAGCCATGTCGACCACCAGAGCCGCGGGCAGTGGATCTACAACGGCACCACCTTCTGGACCTTCGACACGCCAGCGCAGGTCGCAGAGAAGATGCACTACGTGAAGGCCAGGGGCTTCGGCGGCGCCTTCTTCTGGGAGTTCAGTGGTGACGACGCCCAGGGTTCGCTGGCCAAGGCCATGGGGGCCGGCCTGAGGTAACACGGCCGTTTCAACGGCATGGGGGACCGGGGCGCGCTGCGCCCCGGTCCCATTCTTGCGCCGGCCGCTTACGACCGCCACAGCTGCGACAGTCGATTCGACGGCGTCGCTTCGAAGCGTTCGCAGCGGCTGCGTGTCCGCAGGCGAGGGATATGAGATGGCGAACCAAGTATTCGCAAATGGCATGGAGGTTTCGTGCAAGGCGGCAGCGGGCAAGTCCATCTGCGCTTTCCCGGACGTGTGCTTTACACCCCCGCTGACTCCTGCAACTCCTCCGGGGGTGCCGATCCCCTACCCGAATACCGGCCTCGCGAGCGACACGATGGATGGATCCACCACCGTCAAGATCTCGAAGCGAGAGGTCATGCTCAAGAACAAGAGCTACTTCAAGAAGAGCACGGGCGACGAGGCGGGCAGTGCGCCCAAGAAGGGCCTGGTCACAGCGAAGAACACAGGCAAGGTGTATTTCAATGCCTGGTCAATGAACGTCCGTGTGGAAGGCGAGAATGTGGTGCGCGCTTTGGACTTGATGACGCACAACCATGGATCGTTCCCTGGCAACACACCCACCTGGCCCTACATCGATGAGACGTCCATCGCCGCGGAAACCGGGCCGTGCAGCGACGAGATCAAGGCTGAAAAGGGTGCCTGCGCGGACTGCAATCCTCACGGTGACGGTGATCCATGTGCAAGCAAACCGTGCCAGGCAGCGAGAAAGTGCAGCTTGGCTGCGTTCGCCCCCCGCAAGACCGATCTGCCCAACACGCAGCGCTGCTGCGACGACACCACCGGCCACCATGTGATTCCGCTCGGTGAATTCTGCCTACCCCGCTCGCAGAGCGGTGGCCGTCGGGGCCAGGCGCCCCTGAACGACGATGTCAGCGGCTACGACGGCAACCTTGCCCCCACCATCTGCGTTGAAGGTTCCGATCACAAGCCGGGGCCTGATGGCCAACTCAAGGAGCACGGCCTTGTGGGCAGTGCCTACATTCGCGAGCGGCTCAAGAAGGGCATCAAGAACAAGCAGACCGGCGTCAAGTATTCGGACCTGCGCGATTGCGGAACTGCCTCGGTGTCGAAGATCTTTGGCCAGTGCTCGGAAGGGTGCACGAAGGCTCAGCTCGACAACTACCATGTGACGCAGGCCAAGATTCCGGAATCCGAGCCCGTGTGCTGGGCGAGCCAGCAAAGCGACTACGGCCCCAAGCCGTCCAGTGTCGAATCCGTTTGAGAGCCACGACAGAGACATGAACTTTCCCAGCATTCCAGAGGAGGACCGCGTTTTCCTCATCGACGCGGTCGCGACCTCCGACACCAGCCTCGTCACAAGTGCCGGCTATGCCGCCGCGCCCGATGCAGCGTCGTCGCGCATCTACCTGAACTTCGGCGACTGGTGGGGCGCGCACGAAGTCTCGGACGACTTCATCGTTTCGGTCGCGTTCCAAGATGGCATGCTGTTTGCCGTTGGCAAGAATGGTCTGGTGAAGTTCGTCGGGCAGCCTGGCCAGGCATTTACTCGTGAATCCGTCAAAGGCAAATTCCGAGACTTTGTCATCGACGCGTGCGAGGCTAGAGGCCATCTCACCAAGGTGCGCGCCACGCCCTCCGGATTCCTTGCCTGCGGCTGGGGAGGACAGTTGTACCGGCTCGGTGCTGATGCCTGGACTTCACTCACGGGAAACAACGATGACTTCAGCGACGTCGATTTCCTGGACATCGATGGCACCGATACCGGCGAGTTGTATGCCGTGGGCCTCGGGGGAACGGTGCTGCATTTCGACGGCCAGAAGTGGGAAGCCGAGGACATGCCGACGAACCGGCACTTCTACGCCGTTCGGTGTCTCACCGACGGCAATGTACTGGTGGCCGGGGCTCAAGGGGCGCTTTACATGGGGCGTCACAGCCTGTGGCAGGAGATTCCCGCCGACCTTGACGGAAACTTCTGGGCCATTGAAGAGTTCCGCGGCGCGGCCTACCTCTCGTACGCAGATCGCCAGCTGTTTCGCCTGGCGTCCGCCAAGCTCGGTGAAGTCACGCTTGCATCGACGGATCGCACCAACAGGCTGAGCGCCGGCCCGTCGATGCTGTTGTCTTGTGGATCCAATGTGCTCCTGCGCTTCGACGGCAGCGCATGGGATCAGATCGATTGCCCTGACATGAAATGAGCCTGGTGGCCGCGGCCATGTCCGAATGGCACGCGCCTTGCGAAGCAAGCGACCGACCGATGGCTTTCAACCCGTCCTGGAGATGAATCGATGAGTACACGACTTCGCATGCGGCACGCCGCCAGTGCATTCCTTGTCCTGGCAGTCCTCGGCGCTTGCGGCGGCGGCGGCGATCCGGCACCGGCGCCAGTCGCGGACACGAGTTGCCAGGCCGGCACGAGCGATGGCTCGGTCGCTGTCGGCTCCGGACTGCCCGGCGACCCGGCCGCACCCGAGCCGGCCTCGGGCTACCGCACGGGCTACAAGCCGGTCTATGCCAAGAGCTACATGGTCGTCACCGCGAACCCGCTGGCCAGCAAGGCCGGTTGCGACGTGCTGAAGGCGGGCGGCACCGCGGCCGACGCGGCGGTCGCCGTGCAGATGGTGCTGGGCCTCGTCGAGCCGCAATCCAGCGGGCTCGGCGGGGGCGCCTTCATGCTGTATTACGACGCGGCCTCGAAAACGGTCCAGGCCTACGACGGCCGCGAGACGGCGCCTGCCACCGCGACAGAGAACTACCTGCGCTGGATCGACGACACCGCCGACCAGACCACACCAGTGCCGAGCGCACGCGCGAGCGGCCGGTCGATCGGGGTGCCCGGCGCCGTGCGCATGCTCGGCCTCGCCCACCAGGATCACGGCAAGCTGGCATGGAAGGACTTGTTCGCCCCCGGCATCAGGCTCGCGACCGATGGCTTCGCGATCAGCGGCCGCATGGCCGCCGCCATCGCCGGGTCCCGCAGCAACTTCCTCCGCAACGCCGAAGCCACTGCCACCTACCTGAATGCGGACCTGACGGCCAAGCCCATCGGCACCGTGCTCAAGATCCCGGCCTACGCGCAGACGCTGACGGCCCTGGCAAACGGGGGTGCCGACGCGTTGTACACGGGTGCGATCGCGCAAGCCATCGTCGACGAGGCGTCGGTCACCGCCGGCGCCGACGGCAGCGTGATCACGCCGGGCAAGCTCACGCTGGCTGACGTGGCGGCTTACGAGTCGAAGAAGCGCGAAGCGATCTGCACCACCTATCGGGCGTACTGGGTGTGTGGCATGCCGGCGCCGTCGTCCGGCGGCATGACCGTGGCCTCCACGCTCGGCGTGCTCGAGAACTTCAACCTCGCGCTGTACAAGCCGACCGCACTCGACCTCGAGGGTGGCCGGCCGCAGGTGCTGGGCGTGCACCTGGTCAGCGAGGCAGAGCGGCTCGCGTACGCGGACCGCGACACGTACATCGCGGACACCGACTTCGTTCCGCTGCCGGGCGGTTCGCCCGCCGCGCTGCTGGACAAGACCTACCTGCGGGGCCGCGCCGACCTGATCAGCTTCTCGACCAGCATGGGCACCGCGCAGCCCGGCGTGTTCGGCGCCACCGCGATGGGCGTCGACCGCACCCCCGAGAGCGGCACGACGCACATGACCATCGTCGACAAGGACGGCAACGTGGTGGTGATGACGACGACGGTCGAGAGCAGCTTCGGCTCGTACCACATGACGCAGGGTTTCTTCCTCAACAACCAGCTCACCGACTTCTCGGCCGCACCGGCCGACGCAACGGGTGCCCCGATCGCGAACCGCGTGCAGGCCGGCAAGCGTCCGCGCAGTTCGATGGCGCCGACCCTGGTGTTCAAGATCGCTGCCGACGGCAGCAAGGGCGACTTCGTGATGGGTACCGGGTCGCCGGGCGGCAGCACGATCATCCAGTACGTCGTGAAGACGCTGGTGGGCACCCTGGACTGGGGGCTCGACGCGCAACAGGCCATCAACCTCGTGGACTTCGGTGCGTCCAACAGCCCGAGCACCTCGATCGGCGGCGAGCATCCCAACGTGGACATCACGAACAGCGGCAACAACGATCCGCTGATCACCGGGCTGCGCGCGATGGGCCACACGGTTTCGACCAATGCCCAGTCCAGCGGCATCGGCACCGTCATGCGCACCGGGACCGGCAGCTCAGCGACTTGGGTGGGTGGTGCGGATCCGCGCCGGGAAGGGATCGTGCTGGGCGATACGGTCACGCCCTGATGGTTCTCGGCAGGGCCGGCGAAGGCCGCCGGCCCTGCCGCTTCGTTGAAGCCCGCCCTTCAGTCCTCGTCCCTCACCTTGTACTGATTCGCCAGCAGCGCCTGCTGGTTGGGCGGCACCGGGTCGTAGTGGCTCAGCTGCAGCGTGTAGCGCCCGTCGCCGCCGGTCAGGCCGTTCAGCTGCGTCTGGTACGTCACCAGTTCGGCCAGCGGGGCCTCGCCGTTGACGACGATGCTGCCGTCGATCAGGGTCTGCGTGCCGCTGATCTGGCCGCGCCGGGACGACAGGTCGCCGGTGATGTCACCCAGGCTGGACTCCCGCGCGGTGATCTCCACCTTCACGATGGGCTCGAGCACGATGGGGCGGGCGTTCTGCACGGCGTCGATGCAGGCCTTGCGCCCCGCGACCACGAAGGCGATTTCCTTGGAGTCGACGCTGTGGTGCTTGCCGTCGACCACGGTCACGCGCAGGTCGTGCACGGGGTAACCCGCCAGCACACCGGCGTCCAGCGCTTGCCGCACGCCCTTCTCGACCGCGGGGATGAACTGCCCGGGGATGGCCCCACCCTTCACCGCGTCGACGAACTGGAAGCCTTCGCCGCGCTGCAGCGGTTCCACACGCAGGAACACTTCTCCGAACTGTCCTGCGCCACCGGTCTGCTTCTTGTGGCGGTGGTGGCCTTCGGCCGGCGCGGTGACCGTCTCGCGGTAGGCGATGCGCGGCGGCTGCGTGACCACGTCGCAGTGGTGCACGTCCTTCATCCGGTCGATCAACGTGCGCAGGTGGAGCTCGCCCAGGCCGTAGACGATGGTCTCGTTGGTGGTGGTGACGTGCGCCAGGCGCAGGCAGGGATCCTCGTCGACGAGCTTCTGCAGGATCTCCCACACCCGCTGCTCGTCGCCGCGCCGTTTGGGTGCTACCGCCAGGCCGTGGACCGGCACCGGAAGCGGCATGGGCGCGAGGTGCAGGTGGTCGTCTTCGGCCGCATCGTGCAACACCGAATCGAAGCGGATGTCATCGACCTTGGCCACCGCGCACAGGTCGCCCGGCACGGCACGCGGCACCTCCACATGGTCCTTGCCTTGCAGCATGAACAGGTGGCCCACCTTGAACGGCCTGCGCCCGTCGCCGATGTAGAGCTGGCTGTCGCGGGTGACGGTGCCCTGGTGGATCCGGAACACACCCATCTTGCCCACGTAGGGGTCGTTGGTGACCTTGAACACGTGGGCGATGACGTGGCGGTCCGGGTCGGGCAGCGCCTGAATGGGCCGCGCGGCGTCGCCTTCTCCCTTGAGGAACTGCGGCGGGTTGCCCTCGGTGGGGTTCGGCAGCAGGCGCTCGATCACGTCGAGCAGCTCACCCACACCCGCGCCGGTGCGCGACGACACGAAGCAGATGGGCACCAGGTGCCCCTCTCGCAGCGCCTGCTCGAGCGGCGCATGCAGTTCGCGCGGGTCCACGTCACCGTCGTTCAGGTAGCGGTCCACGAACACGGGGTCCACCTCCACGACTTGTTCGACCAGCGCGCGGTGCGCCTGCTCCACCGAGGCGTACTGCGTGGGGCGCGACGGGTCGTCGGTGGTGTTGAAAAAGCAGTCGACCACCGAAGACCCGTCGGGCGTGGGCAGGTTCAGCGGCAGGCACTCCTTGCCGAACGCCGCCTGCAACTGAAGCACCAGCGCGCCGGCCTCGGTGTCCTGCCCGTCGATCTTGTTGACGACGATCAGGCGGCACAGCCCGCGCTGGCCGGCCCAGTCCATCATCCGCAGGGTCGTCTGCTCGATGCCGGACTGGGCGTTGACCACGATCGCCGCGGTGTCCACCGCTTCGAGCGCCGACAACGCATGGCCGGTGAAGTCAGGGTACCCCGGGGTGTCGATCAGGTGGATGAACGCCTCGCCATGGGTGAAGTGCGTGAGCGAAGCCTGCAGCGAGTGCAGCAGGCGCCGCTCCATCGGGTCGTGGTCGGACACGGTGGTGCCGCGTTCCACCGAACCCGGCGTGCCGATGGTGCCGGTGCGTGCGAGCAGGGCCTCCACCAGGCTCGTCTTGCCTGACGCCGTCTGGCCCACGAGGGCCAGCGTGCGGATGCGGGCGATGCCCTGATGGTTGGAACTCGACATGCCGACGACCTCCGAGCGCGATGCGCAACAGAACGGGAAGGATCAGGATCGAGTCCTCGCGCGGCGTGCGCGCCGCGGCGGGGGCTACGAGTCGTAGCGTACGAGATCGGCGGCCGCAGGGCAACGCGAGGTTTTTCCGGGTCGGTCCCCCTGCGCCCGGGTAACAAACGTTTCGGTGCTCTGGCTCCGCACAACCGTGCGATAGAGTGCCGGCACCGCCGAATCGTTCAAGGCTTCACGCTCGGCTCCGTCAATGCAGAAACCTTCAGGGGAAATCGGTATGCGTGAGTTCGTGATGCCCACGTGGGCGGCGGTGTTCGGGCTCTCTGCGCTGTGCCTCGCGGCATCTCCGGCCAGCGCCGCGACCATCCAGGGCGGTGCAACCTCCACGATCGTTGGCGTGAATGCAGGGCTGTGCCTGGGGGTCAAGGGCGCCAGTGCGGCACCCGGCGCCCTGCTGCAAAGCCAGAACTGCAGCGGCAGTGACTTCCAGTCCTGGAAGTTCGTCAAGGACTCGGCCGGCTACTTCGAGCTGGTCAACGCGGGCAGTGGCCTGTGCATCGATGTCACGGGCGGCTCGTCGGCCAATGGCACCAACCTGCAGCAGTGGAACTGCAGCGGGGCGAACCACCAGAAGTGGAACCTGTCCGACCAGGGGGCAGGGCAGTTCGCCATCATCTCCAGATACAACGGGCTTGCCCTCGAAGTCTTCGATGCCAGCACCACCAACGGGGCGCGTGTGGTGCAGTGGACGTGGGCGGGCGGCAGCCATCAGAAATGGACCGTCCCGGCCGCGACCGGCTCGGGCGGCGCCGGGCCGGCCAGCGGCGCGGTCATCACGCTCAAAGGGGTGCAGGCTGGCCACTGCGTGGGCGTGAAGGGGGCGAGCGCCGCGAGCGGCACCGCACTGCAAAGCCAGGCGTGCAGCGGCGCCACCTTCCAGCAATGGAAGGCGCTGAAAGACGCCGCGGGCGACTACGAACTGGTCAACGCGGGCAGTGGCCTGTGCATGGACGTCCCGGGTGCTTCGTCGGCCAACGGCGCGGCGATCCAGCAGTGGGGTTGCGGGGGTGGCGCCTGGCAGAAGTGGCAGTTCCACGACGACCAGGCCGGGCACACGTACATCACGTCGAAGTCGAGCGGCCTGGCCCTCGACGTGGCCCAGGCCAGCACGGCCGACGGCGCGGCCATCATCCAGTGGCCCTACCGGGGCGGTGCGAACCAGCAGTGGGTCGCCACCGCCGCCAGTGGCGGCAGCACGCCGCCCGCCGCGGGCGGCCCCATCGGGTTCGGCGCCGCCACCACCGGGGGCAAAGGGGGCGCTGTGGTGACCGTCACGACGACGGAGCAGTTGTCGAAAGCCCTGTGTGCAACCACCAGCAACAGCGTGTGCACCGACACCACGCCCCGCATCATCCGCGTCTCCGGCCTCATCGATTTCCGCGGCACGGAAGGCAACCAGACCAGCCTCGGCTGCACGTACTCGCACAACAACTGCGCGGTCAACGGCAAGTCGGAACGCATCCTCAATTTCTCGAGCTACTGCTCGGGCCGGGCCACCTACAACATCACCTACGACGCCGCTGGCAAGACGCCGCTGCTGGTGGGATCGAACAAGACGCTGATCGGGGTGGGGGCGGGGTCGGGCATCAAGGGCAAGGGGCTGATGCTCAAGGGCGGCGTCTCGAACGTCATCGTGCGCAACCTGTCGATCACCGACATCAACGACGGCGTGATCTGGGCCGGCGACGCCATCACCCTCGACAACGCCAGCAAGGTGTGGATCGACCACAACCGCATCGCCCGCATCGGGCGCCAGATGATCGTGACCGGCTGGGGCACGGCGCAGCAGGTGACCATCTCCGACAACGACTTCGACGGTACCTCCGACTACGGCCACTACTGCAATGGCAAACACTACTGGGTGATGCTGCTGGTGGCCGAGAACCAGACCATCACGCTGTCGGGCAACCGCATCCACAACACCTCCGGGCGGTCTCCCGAGGTGGGCAAGCAGTCGACGGCCGCGAGCGGGGGCATCGTGCACGTGGTGAACAACCACTACGACGGCAACTACTACATGGGCCTGGGCGCCAGCGACGATGCGGTGACGCTGGTGGAAGGCAACTACTTCGCCAAGGGCGAGTACTTCTTCCCCATCTTCTCCAACGCCACCACCAACAAGATCTTCGCACCCATCGACAGCAACATCGCGTCGGCCAACAACACCTGCGTGTCGGTGCTGGGGCGCAACTGCGCGAGCAACTACGACACGAACTCGCCGAAGGACTTCATCCTGAACCCGGCGGCGATGACCACGATCCAGACGTCGAGTGCCGCCGTCCAGGCCATCAAGTCGGTCACGCCCCGCGCGTACGCCAACGTGCCGGGCCGGGCGGTGGGTCCGCAGGCCGGCCTCACGGAGTGAACGGTGCGGTGGCGGACCCCGCCACCGCCGCCCAGGTCAGCCCGAACTTGAGCAGGTACTTGCGCAAGCGGTCGGCGTCGTTGACGACGGACCGTTGCATGCGAGAGCGGTCGAAGAGCTGCCGGCCAGCCTCGGACAGGGTTCCCGCGGCGCGGCACACCCGGATCACCGCGTCCAGTTGCAGGCGGTCGAACTGGTCCAGCGACGCCGCGGTCTCCGCGCTGAGCAGGTCGTCGAGCGCGATCTCCGTGGCGGCTGGCGCCACCACCCCCGCCCGCTGCCACAACCAGTTCAACCGCTGGATCTCCGCATCCACGAGTGCGGTGGAGATGCGCCCCCCATCGGCCAGCGTGGCCAACCGGGTGACGCTGGCCGACAGGTCGCGGAAGTTGCCGCTCCACGGCGCGTTCGCCGACCTGGCGAACTGCAGGTAACGCGCCTTGGCCTCGGCGTTGAAGCGCACGGCACGCCCGGTCTCGGCGGCTTGCCGCGTGAGCAGGTGCTCGACGTTGGGTTCGATGTCTTCCGGCCGTTGGGCCAGACCGGGCAGCGTGTAGGACCACAGGTTGATGCGGGCGAACAGGTCGTCGCGAAAGCGGCCCTGGGCCACGTCGATGCGCAGGTCGCGGTTGGTGCCGGCGATCAGCTGGAAGTCGCTGCTGACCTCGCGGTCGCTGCCCATCGGCAGGAACCGTTTTTCTTCCACGGCCTTGAGCAGCATGGCCTGTTCGTCGAGGCCCAGTTCACCGATCTCGTCCAGGAACAACACGCCTTGGTGGGCCGTGCGCAGCAGGCCGGGGCGGTCGGTCACCGCGCCAGTGAAGGCGCCCTTCTTGTGGCCGAACAGCGTGGACGCGGCACCGTCGCCCCGCAGCGTGGCGCAGTTCACCTCGACGAAGTCGCCATCGACCTGGTGGCGCGACTTCTTCAGGTCGAACATGCGCCGCGCCAGGTGCGACTTGCCCGCACCCGTGGGGCCCGTCAGCAGGATGGGCGCGTGCGACCGCACGGCCACCCGTTCGATCTCCTCGATCAAGGCGTTGAAGCGCTTGTTGCGCGTGGGGATGCCACTCTTGAGGAACTCCAGTGCCTCGGCGTGCGCCTGGCTGAACCGCTGCGCGAGCACGTCGTAGCGCGACAGGTCCAGGTCGATCAGCGTGTAGCTGCCGGGGTTGCCCTGCGCCTGTTTTTTCGGCGGTGCGGTCTGCAACAGCACACCGGGGATGAACCGGGACTCCACCATCAGGAACATGCAGATCTGCGCGACGTGGGTGCCGGTGGTGATGTGCGCCCAGTACTGCTCGTGCGCCGGGTCGAACCGGTAGCCGCGCGACCAGTCGTACAGCGCGGCGTACACCTCGCCGAAGTCCCACGGGTCGGTGATGTCCATCGGGATGAGGTTCACCACGGTGTCGGGTGACACGCTGGCGATGTCGCGCAGCATCACCTGCGCCAGCGCCTCGTGGCGCGTGGGGTAGAGCAGCTCGATCCGGTGGATCAGGGTGTCCTCGTGCTGCACGAGCGAGATCGTGGGGCGCCACTTCTCCCAGCGGCCCGGCCCCATGCCGGCGTCCAGCTGCGTGCCCATGAAACCGATGACGATGTTCTGCTTGGCCATATCCATCAAGCTAATGAGACTAGCCATCATTCTAGTAATCAACGAACCGTGCCTTCGCGAAATTCTTCGAGAATGGGGTCCGTTGGCGAAATATCCATTTGGAATCAACAGGTTATGTCGTGCTTCCGTGTGAGATCAAAGCACTGGCACACCCTTTGCAAAAGAGAAGGCACAAGTTGAATGCAAAGGAGAACAACATCATGGTCAACACCACCCTCTTCCAGACGCTCAAGGGCGCCTTCCTGCCCGCGGCCACTGCGCGCAATGCCGCCGGTGCCCCGGCCCATGCGTTCACCCCCTGCCACCAGCTGGCGCAGCTCGCGGCCACCGGTTGCCTGTCGCGCACCTTCTACGCCAACGCCGAAGACCAGCTGGTCCAGGTGACGGCGCTCGCCCAGGCGGTGGATGCCACGTTCGTGGCGAAGACCGCGGTGCATGCGCGTGAGGCCGGTCACATGAAGGACATGCCCGCGTTGCTGGCAGCCACGCTGGCGGTGCGCGACGTGGCGCTGCTGGCCCAGGTGTTCCCGCGTGTGGTGGACAACGGCAAGATGTTGCGCAACTTCGTGCAGATCGTGCGCAGCGGTGCCGTGGGGCGCAAGTCGCTGGGCTCGCGTCCGAAGAAGCTCGTGCAGCACTGGTTGCTGGCGGCCACCGAAAAGCAGCTGCTGAACGCCGCGGTAGGCAACACGCCGTCGCTGGCCGACGTGGTGAAGATGGTGCACCCGAAGCCCGCCGAAGCCTGGCGTGCGGCCTGGTTCGCCTGGCTCATCGGCAAGCCCGTGGACGAGGCGGCCCTGCCGCCGCTGACGCAGGCGTTCGAACGGTTCAAGCGCGACAGCGCCGCCGGTGGGGTGGGCGAGGTGCCCGGCGTGCCGTTCCAGATGCTGACCGCCTTGCCGCTGAACGCCGCCCAGTGGGCGCAGATCGCGCGCACGGGGTCGTGGCAGATGGTGCGCCAGAACCTGAACACGTTCGCCCGCCAAGGGGTGTTCGCGATCCCCGGCATGGCCGAGACCGTGGCCGCCAAGCTGCGTGACCCGCAGGCCGTGGCGAAAGCGCGGGTGATGCCGTACCAGCTGATGGCCGCGTTCAAGGCCACGGGCGACGGCGTGCCCGCGGTGATCGGCGAGGCGCTGCAGGACGCCATGGAGCTGTCGGTGGCCAACGTGCCGGCGTTCGGCGGCCGGGTGGTGGTGTGCCCTGACGTGTCGGGTTCGATGGGTTCGGCCGTGACGGGGCACCGTGGTTCCGCGACGTCCACCGTGCGGTGCATCGACGTGGCCGCCCTGGTGGCCGCGGCGGTGTTGCGGCAGAACCGCCTGGCGCGTGTGCTGCCATTCGAACGGGACGTGGTGAAGCTGTCGTTGAATGCCCGCGACTCGGTGATGACCAATGCCCAGGCACTGGCCAGCATCGGTGGGGGTGGCACCAACTGCAGCGCGCCGCTGGCCTTGTTGAACCGCGAACGGGCGTTGGTGGACCTGGTGATCCTGGTCTCCGACAACGAATCGTGGATCGACGCCAACCGGTCGGGTGCGACGCAGACCGAGCGCGAATGGGCGGTGTTGAAGCAACGCAACCCGCACGCGCGCCTGGTGTGCATCGACATCCAGCCGAACGCGACCACCCAGGCTTTGGAGCAGCCCGACGTGATGAACGTGGGCGGGTTCTCCGACGCGGTGTTCACGATGGTGGCGAACTTCGTGGCAGGCAAGATGGACGCCGGACACTGGGTGGGCGGGATCGACAAGGTCTCGCTCGTGCCCCAGTAGCGGCGATTGAGCAGGAACAACCGATCACCGGTGTGTGGCGAATGCAGAAGGGACTACATCCAGCGTCTCCTCGAACCCTTGTCGCCACCCGCCGGGGTCACCCGATGAATTGATTTCGCGCGAATGCAGGCAGGACTACATGGTGAGCCGTGGGGTTCGAACCCCCAGCCGGCCAACCGGTCAGGCAACGTCTTGCCAATCTTGTCGCGCAACCTTTGTGATGCCCTGCTGCGAATGCAGGTGGAACTACAGACTCTTAATCTCGTGGTCGCGGGTTCGAGTCCCGCCGGTCCCAAGTCAGGGGGACCGTAGCTCAGTGGTAGAGCACGACGTTTCACCCCTCCTTGTCGCAGCAAGGCATCGCTCTTTTTTGGAGAAGAACAACATGACGAACCAGAACTACAACGTGGAAGAGATCGCCGGCGGTGTGCCGGTGAAGATGTGGACGAAGGGCGTGCCCGTCGAGCCTGAAGCCCGGGCGCAGCTGGCCAATGCGGCCCGCCTGCCCATCGTGTTCAAGCACGTGGCGGCGATGCCTGACGTGCACCTGGGCATCGGCGCCACCGTCGGCTCCGTGATCCCCACGCTGAAGGCCATCATCCCGGCGGCCGTGGGCGTGGACATCGGCTGCGGGATGATGGCGGCCAAGACCACGCTGCGTGCCGAGGACCTGCCCGACAACCTGGGCCCGCTGCGCGCGGCGATCGAAAAGGCCGTGCCGCACGGCTCCACCCCGCGCCACCGTGGCCGCGACACCGGCAGCTGGGAGAACCCGCCCGCGCTGGTGGACCAGGCCTGGGCCACCCTCGTGGACGAATTCGACGCGTTGTGCGAACTGCACCCGCGCCTGAAAAACACGAACAACCGCAAGCACCTGGGAACGCTCGGCACCGGGAACCACTTCATCGAGGTGTGCCTCGACGAGGAAGGCGCCGTGTGGTTCATGTTGCACTCGGGTTCGCGTGGCGTGGGCAATGCCATCGGCACGCACTTCATCGAACTCGCCAAGAAGGATGCGGAACTTCACCAGCGCAACCTGCCCGACAAGGACCTGGCCTACTTCGAGGAAGGTGCGCAGTACTTCGGTGATTACGTTCGCGGGGTGGGTTGGGCCCAGCGTTTTGCCATGCGCAACCGCGAGGTGATGATGGCCAACCTGATTGCCACGGTGCGCCAGGTGATCACGAAGCCGTTCGAATCGCACATCGAGGCGGTGAACTGCCACCACAACTACGTGCAGCAGGAGCGCCACTTCGGGGAAGACGTGTTCGTGACCCGCAAGGGTGCCGTGAGCGCCAAGCGCGGTGAGCTGGGCATCATCCCGGGCAGCATGGGCGCGCGCAGCTACATCGTGCGCGGCCTCGGCAACCCCGAGAGCTTCGAGAGCTGCAGCCACGGCGCGGGCCGCGTGATGAGCCGCACCAAGGCGAAGAAGCTCTTCACCGTGGACGACCAGATCCAGGCCACTGCCGGGGTGGAGTGCCGCAAGGATGCCGACGTGATCGACGAGATCCCGATGGCCTACAAGGACATCGATGCGGTGATGGCTGCGCAGCGCGACCTGGTGGAAGTGGTGCATACCTTGAAGCAGGTGGTGTGCGTGAAGGGATGACCCTTCACCCGCCGACAGAAGAAGAGAAACAACAACATGATCGAGATCGATGGATCCGCCGGTGAGGGCGGCGGGCAGATCCTGCGCACGTCGCTGGCCCTGTCCATGTGCACGGGCCAGCCCTTTTCGCTGACGCGCATCCGCGCCGGGCGCGCCAAGCCGGGCCTGATGCGCCAGCACCTGACGTGCGTGACGGCCGCGGCCGAGGTGTGCGGTGCCCGTGTGCTGGGCGCCGAGATGAACTCGCAGTCGTTGACCTTCGAACCGGGGCCGGTGCGGGCGGGCGACTACCGCTTCAACGTGGGCACGGCGGGCAGCTGCACGCTGGTGTTGCAGACCGTCTGGCCCGCCTTGCTGCTGGCAGGCGCCCCCAGCCGGCTGACGCTCGGCGGGGGCACGCACAACCCGATGGCGCCCCCGTTCCATTTCCTGGCGCGTTGTGTCGTGCCGCTGATGCGCAAGCTGGGTGCCAACGCCGACCTGACGCTGCGCCGCCTGGGGTTCTACCCCGCCGGGGGAGGCGAGATCGACGTGACGGTGTGGCCTGCCGCGCACACGCTGGCGCCGTTCGACGTGCTCGAACGGGGGCCGAAGGTCGATGCCCATGCCGAGTGCCTCGCGCCTGCGCTGCCGCGCTCGGTGGCGCAGCGCGAGTTGCAGCACGTGGGGGCCGCCATGGGTTGGCCGCCGGCGCAGTTGCGCGAGGTGCCCGTTCGCCAGAACGAGGGGCCCGGCAACGCGCTGATGGCGACCTTGGTGCACGAACACGTCACCGAGGTGTTCACGCAGTTCGGTGAAAAGGGTGTCAGCGCCGAACGGGTGGCAAAACACCTGGTGCGCGAGGTGCGTGAGTACCAGGCAAGCGACGCCGCCCTCGGGCCGCACCTGGCGGATCAATGGGCGTTGCCGCTGGCGCTGGCTGTTTGGCAGCGCGGGGGATCGGCAGCCTACACCTGCACGGCGTTGACCCCCCACACCACCACCAACTTCGACGTGATTGCGCGGTTCCTGCCGGTGCGGTTCACCACCGCGCCACGGGGGGCAGGGTGGCTGGTGACGGCACACGGGTAGGATCCGGACACCATGCCCCAGTCCCTCCCCGAACTCGCCCAACGCCTGCAACAGTTCGCCGACGAACGCCACTGGGCGCCGTTCCATTCACCCAAGAACCTGGCGTCGGCGCTGGTGGTGGAGGCCGCTGAGCTGCTGGAACATTTCCAGTGGCTCACCGAAGACCAGAGCCGACAGCTCGGGGCCGGCCAGAAGCAGGCGGTGGCCCACGAGATGGCCGACGTGCTGCTCTACCTGGTGCAGCTGTCCACCGCCCTCGGCGTGGACCTGATGGCCGCGGCCGACGACAAGATGGTGCTCAACGCGCTGAAGTACCCGCCGGTCAGCCGCTGAACACGGCGTTGATGGCCTGGCCCGGCGCGGCGTCGGCGAAGCCGTCGAACCGGCCGTCTTCCGCGAGGGTCTTGGCCGCACGCATGAAACCGCCCCAGGCCGCACGCGCCAGCGCACCCCCCACGCTCACGCGGCGCACACCCAGTGCGGCGATGTCGGCGAGGGTGAGCGGGCTGGCCGAACCCACCAGCAGGTTCACCGGTTTCGGCGCCACCGCGGCCACCACGGCGGCGATTTCCTCGCGCGTGCGGATGCCGGGGGCGTAGAGGCAGTCGGCACCGGCCTCGGCGTAGGCTTTGAGGCGCTGGATCGTGTCGTCGAGGTCGGGCCGGCCCACGAAGAAGTTCTCGGCGCGCCCCACGAGCAGCGTGTCACCGCCCGCGGCATCGATGGCGCGGCGTGCGGCACGCAGGCGAGCCACGGCCTCGTCGAGCGGGCGGACGGGGTTGGCGGGGTCGCCGGTGGCGTCCTCGATCGACAACCCGGCCACGCCGGTCTCGATGGCCAGGCGCACGCTCTCGGCTACGCCTTGCGGGTCGGCCGCGAAACCGCTTTCGAAGTCGGCGTTCACCGGCAGGTGGGTGGCGCTGACCATCGTGCGCAGGTGGGCCAGCACGGTCTCGCGGTCCAGGTGGCCGTCGGGTTGGCCCAGCGACCAGGCGAAGCCGGCGCTGGTGGTGGCCAGGGCCTGGAAGCCAAGGCCTTGCAGGTAGCGGGCGCTGCCGGCATCCCACGGGTTCGGGATCACGAAACAACCGGACTGGTGGAGCTGCTTGAACGCTTGCCGGCGTGCGGCCACGGTCGAGGGGGACAGGGTCATGGGAATCTCCGGAACGAGGTCAGGCGCGGGGCTTGTCGAGCTGCCACTGCAGGTGGGTGCGGACGGCCGGCCATTCGTCCTGCGTGATGCTGTAGACACACGTGTCGCGCAGTGTGCCGTTGGCCAGGCGCTGGTGGTTGCGCAACACCCCGTCGAGGCGGGCGCCGAGCCGCTCGATGGCGCGGCGGCTCTGGTGGTTCAGGAAGTGGGTGCGAAACTCGACGGCGATGGCCCCGCGTTCGAACGCGTGGGCGAGCAGCAGCAGTTTGCACTGGGTGTTGAACGGGCTGCGCTGTACCCGCGCGGCCGTCCAGGTGGAACCGATCTCGGCGCGCTGGTTCACCGGGTCGATGTTCATGTAGGTCGTCATGCCCACCACGCGGCCGTCGGCGTCGCGGGTGGTGAACGGCACCATCGAGCCGGTGCGTTGCAGGCCCAGCCGGCGGGCGATTTCGGCGTGCATCGTGGCCGGGCTCGGCACGGTGGTGTACCAGAGCTTCCACAGTTCACCGTCGCCGGTGGCGGCGGCGAGTTCCGTTTCGTGCTCGGGGGTGAGCGGTTCGAGTGATGCGTACGGGCCGGCCAGGCGCACCGGTGAAAGCCACGGGGAGGTCATGCGATTTCCTGTCGAAGGGCGGGGAGATGCGTTAAGGTAGCCGCCGCGTGGTCCCAGGAAAAGTGCCACGATCCAAGCTTCTGATGGTGCCACGCGATGCCCCAACCCCTCGCCGACGATTCCCTGGTGTTGATCGATGCCCCTCTGGACAAGGCGGGCGCACCGCTGCAGCGACAACTGCACGACCGGCTGAAGCAGGCCATCCTCGCGGGGCGTGTCACCCCGGGCAGCCGCTTGCCGGGGTCGCGTGTGCTGTCCGACGCGCTGTCGATCTCCCGCAACACCGTGACGGCCGTGTACGAACTGCTGGTGGCCGAGGGGTACGTGCAGTCCGACCGGCAGGGCACGCGGGTGGCGGCGCTGTCGCGTCCGCCGCTGCGGGTTGGCCGGGATGAACCCGCCGCCCCCGGCGTGGCCTCTCGCCTGTCGAACATCCGCACCATGGTGTCGCGCGGGCACACCACCGCGGCGCTGCGGCCCGGCGTACCGGCGCTCGCCCAGTTCCCGCTGGCCACCTGGCGGCGGGCGGTCGACCGCGCCATCCAGCAGGCCGGCCCGGCCGGGCTCGGCTACGGCGACCCGTTCGGCGCACCCGCGCTGCGCGCCGCCATCGCGCGCCACCTGGGCCTGTCGCGCGGGGTGCGCTGCACGCCGGCGCAGGTCGTGATCACCGAAGGGGCGCAGGAGGCCGTGGCGCTGTGCGCCAGGATGCTGACCAATCCCGGCGACACGGCGTGGATCGAAGAACCGGGGTACCGTGGTGCGAAGGCGGCGATGCATGCCGCAGACCTGCACATCGTGCCGAAGCGGGTGGACGCCGAGGGCCTGGCCACCGGCGATGCGGACTGGGCCGCCCGCCCGCCGCGGCTCATCTACACGACGCCGTCGCACCAGTACCCGGCGGGTGCCGTGCTGTCGGTGCCTCGGCGCCTGGCGTTGATCGCGAAGGCGCGGCAGCACGGTGCGTGGATCATCGAGGACGACTACGACAGCGAGTTCCGGCACGCAGGGGAGTCCATCGCCGCGATGCAGGGCCTCGTCGACCATGCCCCGGTGCTGTACCTGGGCACCTTCAGCAAGACGATGTTCCCGTCGTTGCGTGTGGGTTTCATGGTGGTGCCCGAGGTGCTGCTGGCCCCGCTGTCACCACCGTTGAAGGAACTGCTCCGCGGCGGGCACCTGCACGAACAGCTGGCGCTGGCGGCCTTCATCGACAGCGGTGAATTCGGCCGGCACCTGGGCCGCATGCGGCGCCTGTACCGCGACCGGCAGCGGGGCCTGCGCGATGCGCTGACCCGCCACTTCAAGGTACCCCACACCCTCGAGGGCGGCCACTCGGGCATGCACCTGACGGTGCGGCTGGCCCCGCGGTTCCCGGACACGGCCATCGTCGAGGCCGCGGGCCGATACGGTATTTCGCCGGTGGCGCTGTCGGGCTTCGCGCTGCGCCCCTTGCCGGAAGACAACGGCCTCGTGCTCGGGTATGGCAACACCCCGGTCGAGTTGTACGAGCCGCTGGTCAAGCGCCTGTCGCAACTGGTTCGGGCGGCCGAGACACCCGCACACAAAACCGGCCCCTAGAACAGGGTAACTCCCGATCCGTGGCGCTTCTCACGGAGTGGAATCGGTTCCATGATGTCGGTCCGGCGGCAACCGCTGCCGGAACCAGAGAGGCATCCCGCCCGTTCGCGCACCCCGCGGATGGCGGGGTGCGGGCGCGCGCGACCCGGCGCGTTTCCGATCCGAACGCCCGACGAGGCGTCCAACCGAAGGACACAACCCATGATCCGATCGACTTCGACAACCGCCGGCCGCGCCTCGCGCGGCACCGGTCCCAGCCGTCTTGCCGCCTGGTGGTGGCTGAGCGCGGCCCTGGTGGGCAGCCTCGCGCTGCCGGCCCACGCGGCCGACTACACCGATGGCGTGGCCGTCTCCGGCAACACGGCCACGCTGTGGTTCAAGAGCACGGTGAACACCACGTGGGTGGACGCCCACTACACCGTCAACGGCGGCGGCCAGGCCAACGTGCGCATGGGCTACTCGGCCGCGAACGCTCGCTACGAGCAGCCCATCACGGTGGCCACGGGCAACGTGCTGACCTACTGGTTCACCTACAACAACGGCAACCCCGCCTACGACACGGCATCGAAGTCATACACCGTGGGCGGTGACACCACCAACCCGCCGCCCACCGGCAGCACACTGCCCACATCGGACACCCCCGACTTCGGGCCGCATGTGTCGGTGTTCGATCCGGGCACCCCGATCGCCACCATCCAGTCGAAGCTGGACGCCGCGTTCAACGCCCAGCTGCTCAGCCCCACCGCGCAGTTCGGTGCGCAGCGCGACACCTTCTTCTTCAAGCCGGGCCGCTACAACGGCGTGTACGCGAACCTGGGTTTCTACACGGCCATCGTCGGGCTGGGCCAGAACCCTGACGACGTGACGCTGCAGGGCACCCTCAACGTCGACAGCGGCTGGAACCATGGCGACGTGTCCAACGCGACGCAGAACTTCTGGCGCTCCGCCGAAAACGTGGCGCTGATCCCGGCCGGTGGCACCAACCGCTGGGCCGTGTCGCAGGCCGCGCCGATGCGCCGCATCCACATCATCGGCAACCTGCACCTCGGACCGTCCAACCAGGGCGACGGGCAGGGGTACTCGAGCGGCGGCTACCTCGCCGACAGCAAGGTCGACGGTTCCATCTCGTCGGGCTCGCAGCAGCAGTGGTACACCCGCGACAGCAGCATCGGCGTCTGGTACGACGGTGTGTGGAACATGGTGTTCTCCGGCGTGACCGGTGCACCGCCCAACGCCTTCCCCACGCCCCCGCACACCACGCTGGCCACCACCCCGGTCTCGCGTGAGAAGCCGTACCTGTACGTCGACGGCGCGGGCAAGTACCGCGTGTTCGTGCCGGCGCTGCGCACCAACGCGTCGGGCGCCAGCTGGGCCAACGGCGCTACCGCCGGCACGTCCATCCCGATGAGCCAGTTCTACGTGGCCAGGCCGGGTGACGCGGCAGCGCGCCTCAACACCGCGCTGGCCCAGGGCCTGAACCTGTTCTTCACCCCCGGCACCTACCACCTCGAGGACACGGTGCGTGTCACGCGCGCCAACACCGTGGTGCTCGGCATCGGGTTCCCGACGCTGGTGCCCGACAGCGGTGTCAACGCGATGTCGGTGGCCGACGTGGATGGCGTGAAGATCGCCGGCCTGCTGTTCGACGCCGGCACCGTGAACAGCCAGGCGCTGCTCACCGTGGGCCCGGCCGGTTCGTCGGCCAACCACGCCGCCAACCCCACCACGATCCAGGACGTGTACTTCCGCATCGGCGGGGCGGTGGCGGGCAAGGCCACCAACAGCCTGATCGTCAACAGCCACCACACCCTCATCGACCACATCTGGGCCTGGCGCGCCGACCACGGCAGCTTCCCCACCGGTTGGACGGTGAACCCTGCCGACACCGGCGTGGTCGTCAACGGCAACAACGTGCTGGCCACCGGCCTGTTCGTCGAGCACTACCAGAAGTACCAGGTGATCTGGAACGGCCAGGACGGCAAGACGATCTTCTTCCAGAGCGAGATGCCGTACGACCCGCCGAACCAGGTTACGTGGCGCAGCGACGCACTCGGGTATGCCGCCTACAAAGTGGCCGATTCGGTGACGTCACACGAAGCCTGGGGTGCAGGGGCCTATTGCTACTTCAACATCAACCCGTCGATCCACGCGGGCCGTGGCTTCGAGGTGCCGGCCGTGCCGGGCGTGCGCCTGCACAGCGCGTTCACCGTGTCGCTCGGGGGCGTTGGCGTGATCGACCACGTGGTGAACGACACCGGCGGTGCGGCACAAGGTGTGTCGACCGTGCCGGTCAACATCGTCCACTTCCCCTGATCGCCTTTCGTTCTTGTCCCGGTGTCAGAACACCACGCCAGCGTGGAGGATCACGTTGGCGTACGGTGAAAACTCGCCCGTGCGCACGATGGCCCGCGCGCTCCGGGTGAGTTCCTTGAACGTGGGGTGGTCCACCTGGGACAGCGGGATGCCGTCGAGGCGCCCGCGCAACGCCGCCGCCAGTGCGGGGCTACGCGCCTGCAGTTCGCTGGCGTGCACGGCATGCTCCACCTGCAGTTCGGCGAGCACCGCGTCCAGCACCTGCTCGAACGACGGCACGCCTCGAGCCACGGCGAGGTCGATGCAGCGGGTACCGGCCGGCACCGGCAAGCCTGCGTCGGCAATGACCAGCGCATCGCCATGGCCCATCGTGGCGATCAGGTGCGACAGTTCTCCGTGGAGCAAGGCGGTCTTTTTCATGGGGATCCCAGTTCGTCGCGGCGGGGCATGCCACCCGTGGCCCCCGCACGCGTGACACTCAGCGAGGCGGCCCGCTGGGCGTAGGCCACCGCGCGGGCCAGGTCGGCACCTTCGCAGCGGGCGGCGGCGTAGGCACCGATGAAGGTGTCGCCGGCACCGGTGGTGTCCACCACCCGGGCGGCCGTTGGTGCGGGCACGTGCCGCGCGAGCCCGTCGGCCGCGACGTAGGCGCCATCGGCGCCCAGGGTCACGATGACGGTGCGCGGCCCCAGCGCGCGCAGCCGGCCTGCCGCCACGGCGGCATCGAACGGCGTGCCGTCGGGCCACGCGGCCAGCACGGCGGCTTCGGTTTCGTTGGGCACCAGCACGTCCACCTGCGCCAGCACGTCGGCCGGCAGGGCCTGGGCAGGCGCGGGGTTCAGCAGCACCGGCACACCGGCGGCATGGGCGATGGCGATGGCATGCCGCACCACGGCCAGCGGGGACTCCAGCTGGCACACGAACAGCGCAGCGCCTTCAATCAACGCGGCGGCGGCGTCCACCTGGGCGGTGTCGAGCAGGGCGTTGGCGCCGGCGGCCAGCGCGATGCAGTTCTGCCCGGCCCCGTCCACCAGGATCATCGCGACCCCGGTGGGGGTGCCCGCCATCGTGTGCAGGTGGGTGGTGTCGATGCCCTCGGCCGCGAGCACCGCGCGAGCCGTGCGGCCGAAGTCGTCGTCGCCCACGCAGCCGATGAAGGCCACCGGTGCCCCGAGGCGCGCGGCGGCCACCGCCTGGTTCGCGCCCTTGCCACCGGGCAGCGTCTGGAAGTCCTGCCCGTGCACGGTCTGCCCCGGCTGCGGCAGTGCCGCACACCGCAGCACCAGGTCCACGTTGACACTGCCGAGCACCACCACACCGCCGCTCATCGCGCCGCCTCCGGACACGGGCCGGACGACTGGCGCACCAGCAGCTTTGGTTGAAGGATGGTGCGTTGCAGCGCGCGGCCCGGGTTCGCGATGCGCTCGAGCAGCAGCTGCGCGGCGAGCTGGCCGGTCTGGTGCTTGGGCTGCACCACGCTCGTGAGCGGCGGGTTGCTGTGCGCGGCAAGCGCGATGTCGTCGAAACCCACCACCGACACGTCGCCAGGAATGCGCAGCCCGCGGGACGCTGCCGCACAGATGGCGCCGATGGCCATCAGGTCGTTCGACGCGAACACCGCGCTGGGGCGGCGTGCGGTGTGGGGCATCTCCAGCAGCGAGGTCATGGCCGCGTGGCCTCCGGCGCTGGTGAAGTCGGCGCTGCGCAGCAGGCGGTCGTCCACCGTCAGCCCCGCCTCGGCGAGCGCCCGGCGGTAGCCCTGCACCCGCTCGCGGGCCGACGACAGCCCCTGCGGGCCCGCGATGCACGCGATGCGCCGGTGGCCGAGCTGGATCAGGTGTTGCGTGGCGAGGAAGCCGCCAGCCTCGTGGTTGACTTCCACCAGGTCCGCGGCCAGGTCGTCGATCTCGCGGTCCACCACCACCTGCGGCATGCGGGCGGCGCGCAGCGTGTCGAGCAGCTCCACGTCGCTGCCGGAGGACAGCACGATCAGGCCGTCCACCTGCTTCTCGGTGAGCAGCCGCACGTAGTTGCTCTGCTTGATGGGGTCGTCGTCCGAGTTGCAGAGGATGACGTTGAACCCGGCTTCGTAGAACGTGTCCTCGATGCCGCGGATGATCTCCGCGAAGTACGGGTTCGAGCTGTTCGGGATCATCATCCCGATCGTGTGCGTGCGGTTGCTCTTCAGGCTGCGCGCCAGCGCGCTCGGCACGTACCGCAGCGCCGCGATGGCGGCCTGCACGCGCTCGCGGGTGGCTTCGCTGACGAACCGGGTGTCGTTGATGACGTGGGACACGGTGGCCACCGAGACCTGTGCGTGCTGGGCCACGTCCTTGATGGTGCTCATCGCTTGCTCGGTTCCGTTCGGGGGTGGGGAGAGGCGCGCATCAGTCGGCCGCGCGGGTCAGGCGTGCACGGTACACGTCGAGCACGACGGCGAGGATGATGACAAAACCGGTGACCATCTGCCGCAGGAAGTCGCTCATGCCGATCAGGATCAGCCCGTTGGCGAGCACCCCGATGATGCAGGCGCCCAGCAGCGTGCCGATGATCGACCCGCGCCCGCCGCTCAGGCTGGTGCCGCCGATGATCACCGCCGCGATGGCATTCAGCTCGAAGCCGATGCCGGAGATGGGGCTCGCGATGGTGAGCCGGGTCATGTAGATGACCGCCCCCACACCCACCGCTGCGCCGCAGATCACGAACGCGGCGATCTTGTACGCCCGCACGTTGTGGCCCGCCAGGCGCACGGCCTCCTCGTTGTTGCCGATGGCGTAGATGAGCCGGCCGAACACGGTGCGGTTCAGCACGAACCAGCCGATGGCCACCAAGGCGAGCGCCACGAGGAAGATGGCCGGTGCGCCGAACACCGAGGCACTGCCGAAGTCGTTGAAGGCATCGGGGAACTCGTAGATGGACCGCGCCTGCGTCCACTGCAGTGCCGCGCCCCGGGCGATGTTGAGCATGCCCAGCGTGACGATGAACGACGGGATGGCCCAGTACGCCGAGATGGCCCCGTTGGCGAGGCCGCACAGCGCGCCCACGGCCACGCTGGCCAGCAGCGCGAGGGCGATGGCCGCGCCCACGTCGAGCCCCTCGGCCTTCAGCACCGTGCCCGCCACCACCGCGCAGAACGCCATCACCGACCCCACCGACAGGTCGATGCCGCCGATCAGGATCACGAAAGTCATGCCCACCGCGAGGATCACGTTGATCGAGATCTGCGTGAAGATGTTCGTGATGTTGTTGGACGTCAGGAAGATGGGCGACAGCATCGCGAACACCGCGACGAGGCACACGAGGGCCACGCCAATGCCGGCTTCGCGCAACACGGTGCGGGTGCGGTGGCGCAACGAGGCGGGGGGCGGTGCCGCGCTTGCCAGCGAGGGGGTTGGGGTGGGGGTGTTCATGGGGGTTCAGCCTGTGGCGGTTTCGCGGGCGGCGGCCCGTGTGTATTCCTGGTAGGCCATCGCGAGGATGGCCTCTTCGTCGAATTGCTGGCGCGGCACCTCGCCGGTGATCACGCCGCGGCTCATCACCAGCAAGCGGTCGCACAGGCCCATCAGCTCACGCAGGTCGGACGACACGACCAGCACGGCGAGGCCGCGGGCCGCCATGCGTTCGAGCAGCGCATGGATCTCGGCCTTGGCGCCCACGTCCACGCCACGTGTCGGTTCGTCGAGGATCAGCACCTTCGGGTCGCGCAGCAGCCATTTGCCGAGCACCACCTTCTGCTGGTTGCCACCCGAGAGTTCACGCACGGGCTGGTCGATGGACGCGAGCCGCACCTGCAGGTCCGCCACGAGCCGGCGCGACACCTCGGCCTCGGCGCCCGCCTGCATCAGGCCCGAGCGCGAGACGGCGCCGAGGTGAGCGAGCGACAGGTTTGCGCGGATCGGCATGTCGAGGATCAGGCCCTCGTCCTTGCGGTTCTCGGTCAGCAGGCAAATGCCCTCGGCGAGCGCGTCCCGCGGGCTGCCGATGGACACCGGGCGGCCATCGCGGAACACCTGGCCGGCCACGACCGGGTCGGCACCGAAGAGGGCGCGCACGGTTTCGGTCCGGCCCGAACCGACGAGGCCCGCGAGGCCCACGATCTCGCCGTACCGCACGTCGAACGACAGCGGGGCCGTGCCCCGCTGGCCGCGAAAGCGAAGGCCGTCGACCCGCAGTGCCGGCGCGCGCGTGCTGTCGAGCACCGGCGGCTGGCGCACCGCCCGCTCCGCCAGGTCGCGCCCCACCATCAGGCGCACCAGCTCGTCGGGCGTGGTGTCGGCCATCGCCTGCGTGGCCACCTTGCGGCCGTTGCGCAACACGGTGACCCGGTCGCACACCTCGAACAGCTCCTGCAGGTGGTGGGACACGAACACCACCGTCACGCCGCGGTCGCGCAGCTGGCGGATCAGTGTCAGCAGCCGGTCGGTTTCGCGGGGCGTGAGCGTGGCCGTGGGTTCGTCCATGATGACGATGCGGCTGTCGCCCGACAGCGCCTTGGCGATCTCGATCAGCTGCCGCTGCGCCATGCCCAGCGTGGCCACCAGCGTGGACGGTGCCAGGTCGTCCAGCCCCACCAGCGAGAGCAGTTCCGCGGCGCGCCGGTGCAGCGCGCCGCGGTCGAGCAACCCGAACCGGTGGCGTGGCAGGTGTTCGAACAGCAGGTTCTCGGCCACCGAGAGCTGGTCGAGCATGTGCAGTTCCTGGTGCACCACGCGGATGCCGGCGCGCATCGCGTCGAGCGGGCTGTGCGGCGCGTACGGCGCGCCGAACAGGGCCATGTGGCCCGCGTCCGCCTGGTCAGCGCCACACAGGATCTTGATCAGGCTCGACTTGCCCGCGCCGTTTTCCCCGGCGAGGGCATGCACCTCGCCGCGCTGCAGCACCAGGTCGACGCCGTCGAGCGCGACCACGCCGGGGTGCCGGCGCGTGAGGCCGTGCAGGGCGAGGGCCGGGGTGCCGTTCATGGCCGTGTCACTTCAGGTTCTTGGCGGTGACGAGTTCGATCGGGGTCTTGACCCAACCCTTCAGCGGCTGCTTGTCCTTGCGGGACTTGATGCCGTAGTCGATCGCGTTGGCGGCCATCTCGCTGCCGAACTGGTCCACCGTGGCGAGCACCTTGCCCTGCTTGATCAGCGGCCGGATGGCGGGGATGTTGTCGAACCCCACCACCTTGATCTTGCCCGTCTTGCCGGCCGCGTCGATGGCCTTGGCCACACCCACGGCCATCGAGTCGTTGGCCACCATCACGCCCTGGATGTCCGGGTGGGCGGTGAGGATGTTGGTGAACACCGCGTTGGCCTCTTCCGTCTCCCAGTGGGCGGTCTGCGAGGCCACCACCTGCAGCTTGCCGGCCTTCGCGGCATCCTCGAAACCGAGCTTGCGCTGCGTGGCGTTGTCGGCGCCGGGGTTGCCTTCGATGATCACGATCTTGGCGCCCGGGCCCAGGGCCTTGGCCAGCTCGTCGCCGGCCATCTTGGCGCCGGCGCGGTTGTCGGGGCCCACGAACGCGAGGTCGAGGCCGGCCTTCTTCAGCGCGGCCGGGTCGAGCGCCACGTCGAAGTTCACCACGGTGATGCCGGCCTTCAGCGCCTTGGCCACCGGCGCCACCATGGCGCGGGAGTCGGCCGGGGCGATCACGATCACGTCGTACTTCTGCGTGATGAAGTTCTCGACCGCGGCGGTCTGGGCGTCGAAGTCGGTCTCGGACTGCATGCCCACCGCCTTCAGCTCGAAGTCGCCGCGCTTCTTCTCGTGGGCGAGGGCCCCCTCGGTCATGTTCTTGAAGAACTCGTTGGCCAGGGACTTCATCACCAGGCCGACCCGCGGCTTGGCGGCCTGGGCTTGGGCGAGCGGGGTCAGCAGGGCAAGGGCGGCGGCCAACGCGGCGGCGCGGCGGGTGAATCGGATCGTCATGTCGTTTTCTCCTCGTGGCTGGATCGTCGTGGCCGGACGGCGAGACGACGCTGGCCGGCAGATGCAAACGTTTGCGTAAACGTTTACGTCGGACCGTATTTCAGGGCACTGGACGAAAATGGAGAAGAGGGATTACCCGGACCTGGCGGCCTTCCCGGAGAAAGTCGGGGTGCGCCGTGGCGTTCGACCACGACCGGGCTGGCGCGGTGCCAGACCCCGGTCGGTACCGGCAAGGCAGCAGGGCCGGGTAAAATGCGAGGTTGGCCAGACCTGCAACGCAGGCAGCTTCACGCCCGTTCCAGTTCAGCCCTCCTGTTCCACCATGGCCACGTACAGCGTCAAGGAAATCTTCTACACCCTGCAAGGCGAGGGCGCCAACGCCGGGCGCCCCGCGGTGTTCTGCCGCTTCGCCGGCTGCAACCTGTGGACCGGCCGCGAGGCCGACCGCGCCAATGCCACGTGCCGCTTCTGCGACACCGACTTCGTCGGCACCGACGGGGTGGGGGGCGGCAAGTTCGCCGGCGCCCAGGCGCTCGCCGACCGCATCGCGTCGTTCTGGCCCGATCCGTCCCATGCCAACCGCTTTGTCGTGCTGACCGGCGGGGAACCGTTGCTGCAGGTGGACCCGGTGTTGCTCGACGCGCTGCACGGCCATGGGTTCACCATCGCGATGGAAACCAACGGCACCTTGCCCGCGCCCGACGGCATCGACTGGCTGTGCGTGAGCCCGAAGGCCGGCGCCGACTGGGTGCAGCGCCGCGGCAGCGAACTGAAGGTGGTGTGGCCCCAGCCGGGCCTCGACCTCGACGTGCTGGAGCAGGCCGACTTCACGCACCGCTACCTGCAACCCATGGACGGCCCGCTGCAGGCCCGCCACATCGAACTGTGCATCGCCCAGTGCCTCGCGCGGCCTGCGTGGCGGCTGAGCCTGCAGACACACAAGGTCACGGGCATCCGATGAGCTACGAGGTTTCGCAGCGGTTCTACTTCGAGGCCGCCCACACGCTCGACCGCCAGGTGGACGCGGCCGGCAGCCGGCGCATCCACGGCCACACGTACCTGGCCGAGGTGACGGTGGCGGGCCAACCCGACCCGGCCACCGGCATGGTGGTGGACCTGGGCCTGCTGCGCCGCCACATCCAGACCGTGCGCGACGCGCTCGACCACGCGATGCTCGACGACGTGCCGGACCTGGGCCCGGCCACGCTCGAGAACCTGTGCGCCTACATCGCCCGCGGGCTGCGCGACGTGCGCCCGTCGGTGGCCGCCGTGCGGATCTCCCGCGAGGCCAGCGGGGACAGCTGCCTGTTGCGCGTCGACCCCACCGAGACGATGTGACCTGGGCGCCACACCCCCCGCGCCGCCATCGAACCGAGGGGTGAATTCAGGCAACATGGCGCCCGCGGCCGATGGGGTTGGCCGGACCTCTGGAGAGCTTCCCATGCGCCTGCGTCACACCCTTTCCCTGTTGCCCTTCCTGCTGTCGGCCTGCGCGCCCATGGTGGTCAGCGCGCCTGCGACGCTGGCGCCAGCCACGACCGCTGCGTCGTTCCAGGTGAAGGCGCCGCTCGCATTCAAGCTCCCCACCGGCTACTCGCGTGAACTGCCCGCAGGCAGCCGCTGGCAAGCGGTAGGCCGCTTGCCGGAAGGGGTGGTCTACCGCCCGCTGAACACGGTCTTCACCATCGAAGGCCGCCAGGTCCACGAAGCGCAACTGGTCATCGACAAGTCCCAGCTCGTGGGCTTTTATCTGCCGGCCGAAGGCCGGTATTCCTCACTGGACAGTCCGATCCAGCTATCACTGGGAGAACCACAATGAAACGCACGTTCCTGAAACTCGCGGCCGCCGTCGCTGTCGCCGCAGTGTTGTCCGGTTGCGCCACTGGCGTGAAATACCAGGACATGGCCAACACGATTCCGGCGGTCAAGCCGAACCAGGGCCGGGTCTACTTCCTCCGTTCGTCGTCGATGGTGGGGGCCGCGATCCAGCCCGAGATCCGCCTGGACGGCCAGGTCGTCGGGGAGTCGAAGCCGGGCGGCTTCTTCTTCGTCGACAAGGCCCCGGGCAACTACCTCGCTTCCACCTCGACCGAAACCGAGAAGACGCTGAGCTTCACGCTGGCCGCCGGTGAAACCAAGTACGTGCGCACGTCACCCAGCTTCGGCCTGCTGGTGGGCCGCATCGTCGTGGAACTCGAGACGCCGGACAAGGCCCAGGCCGAACTGCCGTCCCTGAGCTTCACCGGCACCCCGGCTTCGAAGTAAGCCCTTCGTGCCATTCCCGTCCGCGCGTGAGCGCGGGCGGGGTCACTTGGCCGTGGGCATCGTGAACTCGGCTCCCTTGGCGGTGCTCTCGGGCCACCGCTGCATCACCGACTTCTGCTTCGTGTAGAAGCGCACCCCTTCCTCGCCGTAGGCATGGGTGTCGCCGAACAGGCTGCGCTTCCAGCCGCCGAAACCGTGCCACGCCATCGGCACCGGGATGGGCACGTTGATGCCCACCATGCCCACCTGGATGCGCCGCGCGAACTCGCGGGCGATGTTGCCGTCGCGGGTGTAGCAGGCCACGCCGTTGCCGAACTCGTGGTCGTTGACGAGTTGCACGGCTTCGGCGAAGTCCTTCGCGCGCACACACGACAGCACGGGGCCGAAGATTTCCTCGCGGTAGATGCGCATGGACGGGGTCACGTGGTCGAACAGCGTGCCACCCGTGAAGAACCCGTCCTCGTGGCCCGGCACCTTCAGGCCGCGGCCGTCCACCACCAGCGTGGCGCCTTCTTCCACGCCGAGGGCGATGTACCCCTCGATGCGTTCCAGCGCCTGGCGGGTCACGATGGGGCCCATCTCGGCGTCGAGTTCCATGCCGTTCTTCACCTTCAGCGCGCGCGCACGTTCGGCGATCAGCGGCACGATCTTGTCGGCCACGTCACCCACGAGCACCGCCACGCTGATGGCCATGCACCGTTCGCCGGCCGAGCCGTAGCCGGCGCCGATCAGCGCGTCCACGGCCTGGTCGAGGTCGGCGTCGGGCATCACCACCATGTGGTTCTTCGCCCCGCCGAGGGCCTGCACCCGCTTGCCGAAATGCGCGCAGCGTTCGTGGATGTAGTGGGCAATGGGCGTGGAGCCCACGAAGCTCACGGCCTTCACGTCGGAGTGTTCGATCAGCGCGTCCACCGCCACCTTGTCGCCCTGGACCACGTTGAACACGCCATCGGGCAGGCCGGCCTCGCGCAGCAGTTCGGCCATGAACAATGACGCCGACGGGTCGCGTTCGCTCGGCTTCAGGATGAACGTGTTGCCCGCGGCGAGCGCCATCGGGAACATCCAGCACGGCACCATGCACGGGAAGTTGAACGGCGTGATGCCGGCCACCACGCCGAGCGGCTGGCGCAGCGTCCAGTTGTCGATGCCGGTGCTGACCTGGTCGGTGTAGTCGCCCTTGAGCAGCTGGGGGATGCCGCATGCGAACTCGATGATGTCGATGCCGCGGGCCACCTCGCCCTGGGCGTCGGTGAACACCTTGCCGTGTTCGGCGGTGATCATCGCGGCGAGGGTGTCGCGGTGCTCGTTCATCAGCGCGAGGAACCGGTTCAGCACACGGGCGCGGCGGATGGGCGGGGTGTCGGCCCACGCGGGGAACGCGGCCTGGGCCGCCGCCACGGCGGCGTTCACTTCGGTCACGTCGGCCAGGGCCACCTGGCGGGCCACTGCACCCGTGGCCGGGTTGTAGACGGCCTGGCGCCGCCCGCTGGTGCCGGCAGCCGGGCGCCCCCCCACGTGGTGGCCGATCTCGGCGGTGGCGGTGAAGGATTCGATGGCGCCCATGGTGTGCTCCGGGTGGGTTTGCGGCTGGAGCGTCCAGTCTAGGCACCGGGCCGGGTGCTTCCAAGCGCTGATCGCTGGATTCTCTGTTCGGAATACTTAACAATCAGCGCATGAAGAACAAAAAGATCGACGCGTTGTGGGTGCATGTCCACAGCCTCGGCGTGCTGGCCACGATGGGCACGTACACCGCCGCCGCCCAACGCCTGGGGGTCAGCAAGGCTGCCATGAGCCAGCGCATCAGCGAGCTCGAACAAGCGGCCGGCGTGGCCCTGGTGCGGCGCACCACCCGCAGCGTGCGGCTCACCGAAGCGGGCCAGCAGCTGGTGGATGCCACCCGGGCGTCGTTTGCCGACATCGAACGCAGTTTCTCCGGCGTGAAGGACCTGGCCGGCGCGCCGCGCGGTGTGTTGAGGGTGACCGCGCCGGTGGCACTCGGGCGCCAGGAGATCGTGCCACTGATCCCGGCGTTCCTGCGGCAGTACCCCGAGGTGCGTGTGGAGCTGGACCTGTCGGACCGCCTCACGTCGCTGGCGCAGGAGGGCTTCGACCTGGCGATCCGCCACGTCACCACCGTGCCCGACACCCACGTCGCGTGGACGCTGTGCCCCACCCAGTCGTGGCTGGTGGCCTCGCGCGGCTACCTGCGCCGCCGCGGTGTGCCGTCGTCACCGGAGGATCTCGCACAACACGACTGCCTGCACTACCTGCGCTCCGGCGATTCGCCGAGCTGGAGCTTCGAGCCAGCCAAGGGCCGGGGCGGGCGGGTGGGGGTGCCGGTGCACGGTGTGTTCGCGGCCAACAACAGCGAGGTGTTGCGCGAAGCGGCGCTCGGCGGTGCCGGCATCGCGCTGCTGCCCGACTTCAGCGCACACCGCGACGTGCGTGCGGGCCGGCTGGTGGTGGTGTTGCCGGCGTGGCGCCCGGTGGGCGCGTTCGGTGACCACCTGCATGCCATCCGCCCCTACAGCCCGCACGTGCCGCGCACGGTGCAGGTGTTTGTCACGGCATTGCGGGAGGGGCTCTCAAAGGGTTTCCCGATGGCCTGACACCCATCGGCAGGGCCGCGGCCAGCACCATGCCCGCCCACATCGCGATCACCAGCGCCGTGGCGGGCGCCAACCCGGTGGCGCGTGCCAGCAGCGGCGTGAGCCAGCCCGCCAGCACCATCGAGGCCAGCATCAGCAGCGCGCAGCCCAACCGCTGGCTGAACCGGCCGGGCCCCAACAGCGAGGCAGCGCTCATCAACGCGTGAGATGCGGGCATGGCCGCCCAGTGCCGGGTGACGGACCGCAGTGGCGACGAGGTGTCGCCACACCAGGCCAACAGCACGGTGAGCGGTGCCTCGCGCGTGTCGATGCACAGGCCGGCCGCCGCGCCGGCCACGCAGGCCGCCAGCATCGCGGAACGCTTCACGGCGGGCTCCGGTCAACCGCAGCAGGGAGCCTTGGCCTTCGGCGTGTCCTCGTAGGCGTCGTGCCGGCACACCCAGTCCATGGGTTGGCCGTCGGCGGTCTTTTCGTTGCGGCCTTTCGGGGTGCGGTCGAGCATCATGTTGGCGACCAGCAGGTCTTCGGCGCCGCGCGCGTACGACGAGTACGTGTGGAAGATGTCGCCGCGGTTGTCCTTGAAGAACACGCTGACGCCGTGGGCGTCTTCACCCCACGGCTGGATGGTGTGGTAGTTGTAGTCCACCTGGCCCGACGCCACCTGCTCCGGTGTGAACGACACACCGAAGTCGTAGTTGAACGGGCTGCCGGCCGACGACACCCAGCGGATGTCCCAGCCCATGCGCTGCTGGTAGCGGCGGATGTCGTCGAGCGGTGCCCGCGACACCATCACGACACTCACGTCGTGGTGTTCGAGGTGCAGCACCGCTCCTTCGATCTGGTCGGCCAGGAACGAGCAGCCGACGCAGCCTTCGGCCTGGCCGGGTGCCAGCATGAAGTGGTAGACGAACAGCTGGCTGTTGCGGCCGAACAGGTCACCGAGCATCTGTCGGCCGTCAGGGGTGTCGAACGCGTACGCGGTGTCCACTTTCACCCATGGCAGCGCGCGGCGTTCCTCGTTGAGCCGGTCGCGCATGCGGGTGAACTCCTTCTCGTGCACGAGGTGGCCCTGGCGGGCAGCGAGCCAGTCGGTGCGGGAGACAACGGGGTGGTGGGTGGCGTCATTCATCGGGGCTCCATGATTGAAAACCGATGAGTTAAGTGTTGACCTTCCGACCGAGGTTGTCAAGCCGACCCCACGCGGGTGTCGGGATGCGCGCCGGCGTCTCGCGGTGGCCCAGCCACAGCACCACGATGGCCCCGAGCACGGGCAGGTTCTTCACGAGCGGGCCGCAGTGGTCGATCGTCAGTTCGGGCATGTGGAACGCGGCGGTGGCGGTGTAACCCACCACGGCACCACACTGCACCGCGTACACCCAGGGCGACGGGCGCCACAGCAGCACCAGCCCCAGGCCGGTGTTCAGCGTGCACGAGCCGATCAGGGCCACGGTGCCCGCATCGCCGGCGAACCCGCAACGGGCCAGCAGTGTCATCACCCCCGAGTCCTGTTGCAGCAGGATGCTGACCAGCGCGGTGTAGATCCACATGAAGGCGAGGGCGCCGCGCAGCAGCCAGGCCACCGCGGGGCTCAGCACCACGCGCAGGTCGACGAGCGGCTCGGGTGCGGTGGTGGCAAGCCCGTGGGCCAGCGTGCTGGGCGTGCGGCCCAGCAGCACGGCCATCGCATTGCCCGCGGGCACGAGGCCACGGCCCAGCAACCGGATCGTGTCGCGGCAGAACACCCGCTGCGGCAGCGCTTCGGCGAGCCAGGCGCCGAAGGCCATCAGCGGCATCGGCACCGGCAGCCACACGGCGCCGCCGAGGCCGAGCGCGGCGCGGTAGCTGGCGAGCATCTCGCGGTAGGTGACGGTGTCGCCGCCACCGAGTTCGAACACCCCGCGCACCGGTTCATCGCGTTCCACCAGCCGCACGATGGCCTCGGCGAGTTCGTAGACGTGGATCGGTTGCAGCCGTTGGCCGCCGAGGCCGGGCAGGCTCACGACCGGCAGGCTCGCGAGGGTGGCAAACAGCGCCGCGCTCTGGCTGCCGGGGCCGTACACGAGCGACGGCCTCACCACGGCCCCGTCGACCGCGGTGGCGGCGAGGGCCTCCTCGGCGAGGAGCTTGCTGTGCAGGTAGGGCGTGGCCAGGCTCCCGGCGTCGTCACCCACCCCGAGGGCCGACACCTGCACCACCCGGACGACCCCGGCGATGGCAGCGCCGCGGAACAACTCGGCCGGGCCGGCGGTGTGCACCCGCTCGAACGTCTGGCCCTGCGTGGGCATCAGGATGCCCACGCAGTTGACCACCGCGTCGACGTGCCGGTCGCGCAGGCGCCGTGCCCACGCGGTGGGCGGCACCGGCACCATGAAGTCGATGGGCATCGTGTGGCGCGCCTCTTCGAGACCGCGTGCCCCTTCGACGACCTGGTGGCCGCGCGACCGCAGCGCCCTCGACACCGCACGCCCCACACACCCGCTGGCCCCGCAGACGAGCACCCTCATGACCTGTCCTCCCTGGTGGATTCGATGGCACAGGCGCCGGCACGGCAACGGGCCATGCGGGCC
Source organism: Rhizobacter sp. Root1221 (assembly GCF_001425785.1). Classification (GTDB taxonomy): domain Bacteria; phylum Pseudomonadota; class Gammaproteobacteria; order Burkholderiales; family Burkholderiaceae_C; genus Rhizobacter. The sequence goes on from NZ_LMDI01000021.1 coordinate 61,138, forward strand.
TGCAGGCGGCGCGCACGCACCGCGTGGATCAGCGGCGCCGTGGCCCGCGAGATGGGCCGGCGGTAGCGCGCGAAGAGCCGGTAGGCCACGTCGAACAGCGGCCGCACCGGGGCGAAGCCGGTGGGGCGCATCACCCAGCCCAGCCCCACGGCGGCGTACGCGCCGCGCAGCGTCTCGAGTCCCACGGTGACCGCGCCATCGGCCCACACACCATGGATCTCGGCGTCGAGTGCGGCGTGGGTGGTGCCCCAGGCCGCGGCGTCGAAGCCGGGCTGCCCGATGTCGACGAACGCGAGGTGGCCCGCGGTGTTGCGGTCGCGCAGGTGGTCCATCTCCAGCGCACACACCGGGCAGGCCGCGTCGTAGAGCAGGGTGAGCGGGTAGGCGGATCGCATGAGTTTCTCCAGTAATTTCTGTCGAGAGAGAAATGGTTGGGCAAAAAAAAGCGGGGCGGTCAGGCCCCCGCGGCCGTGTCTTCCGCCGGGGTGCGCCCGAGCAGCTTCTTGATCTTGGCGCCGAGCTTGAGCACCTTGGTCAGCGTCTGGGTGTCGAGCCGCAGCATCTCGTCGCTCCAGAGGGTGAGGGTGTCGAGCAGCTCCAGGGTTTCCTGCATGCGGCGCTTGGCCTCGGCCGGGTCCTTCGCGATGGCGGGGTCGGCGAGCAACTCGCGCAGCACTTCCATCGTGGGGGCGATCTCGCGGCGCTGGCGTTCCTTCACGATGGTGCGGAACAGCTCCCACACCTGCCTGGAGGTTTCGAAGTGGTCGCGGCGGTCGCCGGCGACGTGCACGAGCTTCACCAGGCTCCAGCTCTGCAGCTCGCGGATGCTGTTGCTGACGTTGGAGCGGGCCACCTTCAGCGTGTCGGCGATTTCCTCGGCGTGCATGGGCCGGCCGGTGATGTAGAGCAGCGCATGGATCTGGGAGACGGTGCGGTTGACACCCCAGCGGGTGCCCATTTCGCCCCAGTGCAGCACGAACCGGGAAAGGGTGGGAGAGAGGTCCATGGCGCGATCCTCCCCCCGTCATTCATTTCTGTCAAGACAGAAATGTGTGTCGATTGCCGGATGACTGTCACGGACCTGGGCGAAAATGCGCGGCCTTTTCTTCCCTGCAGTTCCTCAACGTGGCGGCCGCCGGCTGCCTTCAAGGTTTGGTTCACGCATGCGCATCGCTGCACTCGACGACGATCCGTCGCAACTGGATCTGGTGCAACGCACCGTCCGGGCCATTGGCCACGACTGCACCCCCTTTGAGCATGGCGAGGCGCTGCTGCGCGCCTTGCGGCGCGACACGTTCGACCTGCTGATCGTCGACTGGCAACTGCCCGACCTGCCCGGCATCGAGGTCGTGCGCTGGGCGCGGCAGCACCTCGCGCACCGCCTGCCCATCGTGTTCGTGACGAACCGTGGCGACGAACGCGACATCGTCGAGGGCCTGGTGAGCGGCGCGGACGACTACATGGTCAAGCCGATCCGCGTGCACGAGTTGATGGCCCGCGTGAACGCGCTGCTGCGCCGCAGCTACCCCAGCCACGACAACGCCGTCACGCAGCACGGCGGCTTCTGCTTCGACACGGCGGCACGCACCGTCACGTACGACGGCGAACCGATCGAGCTGAAGCAGAAGGAGTACGACCTGGCCCGCTGCCTGTTCAACCACCTCGGGCGCTTGCTGTCGCGGGCCCACCTGCTCGAGGCGGTGTGGGGTGTCGGTGTCGACCTGCCGTCCCGCAGCCTCGACACCCACGTGTCGTCGCTGCGCGTGAAGCTCAACCTGCGCCCGGCGAGGGGCTTTCGCCTGACCGCGGTGTACGGCCAGGGGTACCGGCTCGAAGCCGTGACCGATCTGGAAACCACGCCGTTGCCGGAGGCCGCGTCGTGAGCCGCACGCCCTGGTTGCTGGCCCTCGCCTTCTCCGCGCCGGCCTGGGCTGCGGCCGAAGACACCGTGCCATACCGCGTGCAACGCGGCGACACACTTTACGGCGTGGCCGAGCGGCTGCTCGAACGGCCGGCCGACTGGGCCGAACTCGCGCGGCTCAACCGCGTGCGGGACCCGAACCGCCTCTCGCCGGGCCGCGAGTTGCGCCTGCCCGTGGCCCGCCTGCGCGGGGTCGAACAACCCGCGGTGGTGGTTTACGTGCGGGGCACCGTCACGGTCGTGATGGCGCCCGGCACGGGGCCGAAAGCGCTGGCCGCCGGCGACGTTCTCGGCGAACGTGCCACCGTCACCGTGGGCACGGCCAGCTTCGCCACCTTGCGCCTGCATGACGGATCGGTGCTGCACGTGCAGGCCGGCACGGTGGTGTCGCTGCAACGGCTCCGCGCGAAACCGGGCGGTGAACGCCGCGAGACGGTGATGCAGCTCGACAAGGGCCGCGTCGATTCCACCGTCACGCCGCAGCCGACGGGTTCGCGTTTCGATGTACGCACGCCGCTGGCCGTCACCGGCGTGCGTGGTACCCGCTTCGGTGTGACGGTGGGCGACGGTGGGCGCCGGGTGTTGTCGGACGTGGTCGAAGGCCGCGTGGCGGTGTCGGTGGAAGGCCTCGCCGAGACGGCTGTCCCTGCGGGCGAGGGCGCGGTGATGTCGGCGGCGTCGCGCACGCCCGTCGTGCGGCCGCTGTTGCCGGCCCCGGGCATCACCACCCCGCTCGTCGAACGCCTGCCGTTTGCCGTGCCGGTGGCGGCGGTGGACGGCGCCGTGGCCTACCGCGTCCAGCTGGCCGAGGACGACGCGTTCACCCGCGTGCGGGTCAGTGCGGAAACGCCGCTGCCCATCGAGACTGCCGACCTCCCGGACGGCACTTACATGCTCAGCGTGCGGGCCGTGGACCGTGATGGCCTGCTCGGCGCGGAGACCGTGGCCCCGCTGCGGGTCAAGACAACGCCGGTGCCCCCCCTCGCGCAGTTCCCCGCGGCCCACCAGGTGGCCGGCCCCGGCCCGCTCGACCTGCGCTGCACCGACGTGCCGGGTGCGGCGTTCTACCGCATGGAAGTGCTGCGTCTGGACGGGGTGGTCGTTCGCCAGGATTCACCGGCCGATCGCTGCGTGTTCCGCATCGACGTCACCGAACCGGGCGACTACCGCTGGCGCGTGGCCACCGTGATCCGCGCCGGCGACGGCAGCGACGACCGCGGCCCGTTCAGCGACCCGAGCGTGTTCACGATCGTGCCGGCGCCGGTGGCGCCCGAACCGGTCGTCGACGGCGCCGACGGCACGGCGATCCACTGGCAGGGCGCTGCGGGGGAGCGGTATGAGCTGCAGGTGGCCGAGGACCTCGCGTTCACGCGGATCGTGGTGCAGTCGGAGCTGACCGAACCATCCGCCCGGCTCGATCTGCCGTCGGGTTGCGAGCCGCACTACCTGCGGCTCAAGACATTGCGTGCCGATGGCTTGCGCTCGGCGTTCTCCGCGCCGCGGCGGGTGGGATCGGCGGGCGGGTTGTGCACGTCGGATGGCGCGCCGGTGGCCGCGGGTGCCGGCGGGCGGGTCGACACGCCGGTGCCCTGATGCGGGCTGCGCCGTGGCTCGCACGGTGGGGCCTCTTCTGGCTCGTGGCGGTGGGCGTGGCCTTGGCGTGGGGATACGCGAACGGCCCGAGCCGGATCGAGGCGGCCTTCATGGACCACCTGAGCGCGATGGACGGCCGGCCAGCGCCGGCGGACATCGTGATCGTCGCGATCGATGACCGCAGCATCGCCGAACTGGGCCGCTGGCCATGGCGGCGGCGCGTGCACGCCGACCTGATCGACCGGCTCCACGCGGCCGGGCCTCGCGCGATCGGCCTGGACCTGATCCTGACAGAACCCGACGCCGCCCACCCCGACGACGACACCCGGCTGGCCGCCGCCATCGCGCGCGCCGGCCACGTCGTGCTGCCGTTGCACATGGAACGCCTCGGCGCGGCCGGCCCCCGCGCCGCGTTGCCCGTGCCCGCGCTGGCCGGCGCGGCGGCCGCACTCGGCCACATCCATGTCGAGCTGGGGCGTGATGGCGTCGCGCGCAGCGTGTTCCTGCGCGAGGGGACCGCCGGGCAGGCATGGGACCACTGGGCACTCGCGCTGCTGAAGGCCGGCGGCGAAGCCCCGCCGGTCGAACGCTGGCCCGGTGTGCGCCGGCCGCCGGGCGATGTGCAGGCCGGCGCGTGGTGGCGTGACTACTGGATGCAGGTCCCGTTCGCCGGGCCGCCCGGGCACGTGCAGCGTGTGTCGTACGTGGACGTGCTCGACGGCCGCGTGCCGGTGGACGTGCTGCGCGGCCGCTACGTGCTCGTGGGCGCCACCGCGGCGGGCCTGGGTGACGTCTACCTGACCCCGATGGCGAGCGAGGACCAGCTGATGCCCGGGGTCGAGGTCACCGCCAACGTGCTCGACGCGCTGCACCGCGGCCTCGACATGCGCCGCGCGACGCCGTGGCAGAACGCATTGTTCACCGCGTTGCCGGTGGTGCTTGCCATGATGGGGCTGTATCACCTGCGGCCACGCTGGGCCTTCGGCACGGCGATCTCACTGATGGCGGCGGTCTACGCGGGGGCGTGGGCGGCATTGCGGTTTGCCGGCGTGCAGTTCGCGCCGCTGGCTGCGCTCGGTTGCCTCACGCTCGTGTACCCGCTTTGGAGCTGGTTGCGCATCGAAGCGGCGGTGGCCTACCTGGCCGAAGAAGTGCGGCAGCTGCAGGCCCACGACAAGCTGCTGGCCGCCCTGCCGGTGCGCCTGCCGCGCGGCGGCGACGAACTCGACCGGCGCATGCGGGCGATGGCGAGCGCCGTGGAACAACTGCGGGGCCTGCAGCAGTTCGTGCATGAAAGCCTCGATCACCTGGCCGATCCGGTGCTCGTGTCCGACCGCGGGGGCCTCGTGCTTCTCGCGAACGCGGCGGCGGTGCGTTACTTCGGCATGCCGGCGGACGCACTCGTGGATGCGCCGGTCGACCTGCTGCTCGAGGGCCGGATCTTCCCGCTCGACGGCCGGCCCCTGCCGCCGGTGGGGGGTGATCGCGATGCGGAATGGCCCGCACGCGACCGCGACCAGCGTGACCTGCTGGTCAAGTGGACCCCGCGCCGCGACCCGAACGGCGCAGTGTCCGGCTGGATCGTCACGCTCGTGGACATCTCCACCGTGCAGCAGGCGCAGCGCCTGCGCGAGGAGGCGCTGCGGTTCATCTCCCACGACATGCGGGCGCCGCAGTCGTCGATCCTGACGCTGCTCGAACTGCACCGGCTGGACCGGCGGCCCGCCGAACCCGCGCTGTTCGAACGCATCGCCGGCCACGCCCACCGAACGCTGGCGCTGGCCGACGACTTCGTGCACCTGGCCCGCGCGCAGTCCGATCACTACGTCTTCAGCCTGGTGGATCTGGCCGATGTGGTGGCTGATGCGGCCGACCGGCTGTGGGACCAGGCACGTGCCCGGGGCGTCGACCTGGTCACCGACCTCGGCGAGGCGCCGTGCGAGCTGCATGCCGACCGTGACGCGCTCACCCGTGCCGTCGCGAACCTCGTCGACAACGCGCTGAAGTACGGGCGTGACGGCGGGCGTGTCACGTGTTCGCTCGTGGTGGCCGGCGGGCACGCCACCATCGCGGTGCGCGACGAGGGCGCCGGCATCCCGCCCGCGCACCAGGCCGTGCTGTTCGAGCCCTTCCACCGCCGCGGCGAGACGACCGGGCGTGCCGGGGGCGCGGGCCTGGGCCTCGCGTTCGTGCGGGCCGTGGTGGTTCGCCACCAAGGCACCGTCGAGGTGGTCAGCGAACCCGGCCAGGGTGCGGAGTTCCGCATGTGCCTGCCCTTGTCTCCCACCTTCTGACCCGTCGCGCGCCTGCGGCGTGACGTCCTCACGCCGCACTGTCAACGATTGTCAACTCGCTGGTCCTTGTTGACGCCGCTCCCTAGAGTTCGCGGCTTCGAAGGGACGGCATATGACACACGTGGTCGGGTGGAACCTCGCGCAGCGGATCGGTCGCGCGGGTTGGAACGCAGTTCGGGGGCATGGCGCGAGACTGGCACTGGTGCCTTTGCTCGGCCTCTCGCTGCTCGGCGCGGCGCAGGCGCAGCTCATCATCTCGGACCTGCCGGACACCCCGGACCCGGTGGCGGCCGGCGGCACCGTGACGTACGCGGTGCGGGTGGCGGAGACCAACGGGTCGCCGGTCTCCGGCGGTGCGTTTTCGTTCAGCGTGCCGGCCTCGGGCGTGTATGCCGGCACCGGCACCTTGCCGGCGGGCGTGTCGTGCACCGGCATGACGGTCGGCCAGGCCGGCCCGGGCCTGCTGTCGTGCACCGGCATCACGCTGGGCGCCAACGGCCAGGCCGACGTGCCGCTGCGCGTGCGTTCCACCGTGCAGGGCACGATGTCGGTCACGGCCACGCCCACCCCGGGTGGCCCGGCGCAGACCGAACTGACCACCGTCAACGCGGGTGCCGACCTGGCGCTTGCGATCAACGGCGCCACCAGCGTGGCCGCGGGCAGCACGCAGACCTACCAGCTCGTTGTCACGAACCAGGGCCCGGACACCTCGCCCGCCTCGACACTGACCTACAGCGTGCCGAGCGGCTTCGTGCCGTCCTCCACGCCTGCCGGCTGTTCCATTGCCGGTGGCACGATGACCTGTTCGCTCGGATCCATCGCCAACGGTGCGAGCCGTTCGGTGTCGGTCACGGGCACGGTTTCGGCCGGCGGTGGTTCCGCCGTCACGCACGCGGCCGACGTGGCCGCGGGCGGTGGCGTGGGCGATGGCGTGGCCGCCGACAACACGCGCACGCTCGACACCGCGGTGACCCCGGGCAGCGCGATCTCGGTCACGAAGAGCAAGTCGGTGGCCGACCCGGTTGCCACCGGCAGCTTGTTCAACTTCCTGCTCGCCACCCGCTACAGCGGCGACTACCCGGTCGGCGTGCAGGTGAGCGATCCGCTGCCCGCGAACTTCTGTTTCGCCGGTGGCTCGACCACGTACACCTCGAACGGCTGGACCTGCACCGCCTCGAGCAGTTGCCCCAGCACCGGCGCCACGCTCACCTGCACGCGCGGCGGCAGTGGCGCGGCCGGCCACAACGTGGCCCTCGGCAGCATCGCGATTCCCGTGCGCGCCGAGACCACCGGTTCCGGCGTGCTCAACACCGCGACCATCTCGGCGCCCGGTGTCACGAGCCACAACCACGCGGTCGCCACCACGGTGATCGACCCCGTCTCCGATTTCGAGGCCCACAAGACCAAGAGCTGGCCGCAGTCGAGCGTGCCGGCCAATACCCCGTTCACGTATTCGATCTGGGCCCGCAACCTCGGCCCCACGGCGTTCCCGTCCACCGGGGTCGTGACCCTTGTCGACACCGTGCCGGCCGGCCTGCAGGTCGATGGTGTCGCACCCGGCGCGAACTTCACGTGCGTGTCGAGCGGCGGAGGGGCCTATCCGCAGGCCGGGCCCGTGACGATCACGTGTTCGAGCAGCAACGCGGCCGTCGCGGTGGGCGCGAACACGGCCACGAGCGTCATCACGGCCCGTGCCACCAGCACCGGCGCGCTGCTGACGAACCAGATGTGCGTGTCCGCGAGTGGCGGCCCGGTCGACGACCAGTCCGGCAACAACTGCGCGGGTGTCGGCGTCACGCCGCAACCGCCGGCGGAGCAGGCAGACGTGTCCGTGCTGAAGCGGGTCGTGGGCCTCGGCGATGCGGCCGGCAACCGGCAACTGGCCGGCCTGCCTGTCACGTGGGAGATCGAAGTGGTCAACGCGGGTCCGGCCACCGCCACGAACGTGGACGTGACCGACGTCTTCAACGACGTGTTCAACGCGAGTGCCGCGGACTACAGCTTGTCGACCACCCCCGGCGCCGGTACGTGGGCCTCGTGCGCGCTGACCCCCGGCGCGGGGCGGGTGTCGCTCGACACCTGCCGGATCGCATCCGTGCCGGTGTGCACGCCCGGAACCGATTGCCCGAAAGTGTCGGTGACGGTGCGCCACTTCGGCAACGGCACCTCTGCGTCCAACGACTTCCAGGTGGACAACGCGGCCTTCGCGCTGACACAGGACCAGGGCGACGCCACGCTCGGCAACAACACCTCGTCCACGGCGCGGGCGTACTTCCAGGCGCGCACGGACGTGGCCGTCACCAAGTCGGACAACCCCGATCCCGTGCCCGCCGGCCAGTTGCTCACGTACACGATCACCGCGTCGAACCCGTCGGCCACCAGCGGCAGCGCGGCCTACGACGTCTCGATCACCGATACCTTGCCCGAAGGCGTGGTGTTCCTGTCGGCCACGGCCACGAATGGCAGTTGCTCCGTGACACCGGGCGCCGGCGTGGCGACCACGCCCGCCAACAAGACGCTGACCTGCGGCTGGACCTCGATCGCCCGCGGCGCGCAGCAGACCGTCACCGTGCGTGTGCGCCCCCTGGCCGTGCTCAGCGTGGCGGGTGGCGGCAGCGGCAGCATCAGCAACACGGTGGCCGTGTCGACCTCGACCCCGGAGATCGCCGGGGGCGCCGCGAACAACAGCCACACGGAGGCGACCACGGTGTCGTCACCGGTGTACGACCTGCTCGTCAACAAGACCGACGACGCGGACCCGGTCAACGTCGGCGACGACGTGACCTACACGCTGACCGCCACGAACAACCGGCCGTCCACCGCCGAGGGCGTGCGGCTGACCGACACGCTGCCGAGCGGCACCGGCGCACCCACGTTCGTCGAGGTGGTCACGCCGCTGCCGGCGGGTGTCACGTGCGATACGAGCGGGGTCACCGCGGGCAACGCGGGCGGAAGCATCGTCTGCGCGATCACGCGCCTGGGCGGCACGGGTTCGGGCGCCACCGGCGAGACCACCACGGTCGTGGTGCAGGTCAAGCTCAAGGGCGCCGAGAAGGGGCAATACACGAACTCGGCCGGCATCGCGCTGACCGATCCGGCGCTCAACGCCCTCGACGTGCTGCCGGGCAACAACACCGCCAGCCAGCCCACCACGTTCCGCTACAAGGCCGACGTGCAGGCCGTGGCCAAGCGCGCGGTGCAGCCGGGCACGGCCACCCCGATCACCACGGTGTCGTCGACCCAGGCGTTCGACTGGCTGGTGGACGTGCGCAACAACGGCCCGCAGGAGGCCGAGACCACCACGTTCACCGACACGCTGCCGGCAGGCCTCCAGATCGCCGCGGCACCCACGTTCACCGTCACCGCGGGCACCTTCACGCCGGTGGCGCCTGCCTGCGTGGGCGCCGTGGGCGCCACGGTGGTGAGCTGCACGATCGCCAGCATGCCGCAGGACGGCACGGCCACCGTGCGCATCCCGGTGCGTTTCGCCGGTACGCCGGCCCAAGGCACCGTGATCACGAACACCGCGTCCATCGTCACCACCGGTTCCGGTGATGTCAACGGTGGCGCGAGCTCGACCGGCGGCAACAACTTCAACAGTGGCAGCGTGACGGTGCAGACCCCGTCGGTGGGTGGCCGCGTGTTCCACGACCTGAACGGCAACGGCGCGTTCGACGCGGGCGAACCCGGCATCGCGACCGCCATCACGCTGACGGGCACCGACAACTTCGGCCAGCCGGTGTCGCTGAGCGGCACGAGCGATGGCACGACCGGGCTTTTCACCTTCCCGGTGGCCCCCGGCACGTACACGCTGACCGAAACCCAACCCGCCACGTACCTGCCCGGCCTCACGCGCGCCGGTGCGGTGTCGGGCGCCGGCAGCACGGCGGGCACGGTGCCCACCGTGGGTGCCGGGGTCACCACCGGCCCCAACGGGTCGAACGCGAACGTGGTGGCCGGCATCGTGCTGGGCACCGCGGGCCAGTCCACCGCGAACCTGTTCGGTGAAGTGCGCGCCGCGTCCATCGCCGGGCGCGTGTACCACGATGCCGACTACAGCGGCGTGGCCGCCCCGGGTGAAGCGGGCCTCGCGGGTGTGGCGATCGACCTCACCGGCACGGATCTGTTCGGCAACCCCGTGGCGCTGTCGGCCACCACGGCCGCCGCCACGGGCGACTACACCTTCGCGAACCTGCTGCCCGGCACCTACGCGGTGGCCGAACCCGTGCAACCGGCAGGCTACGCCGATGGCGCGGAACGTGCGGGCACGGCTGGCGGCAGCACCGCGGTGAACGACCGCGTGGGCGGCATCGCGCTCCGCTCGGGCGCGGCCGCCACCGGCTACGACTTCGGCGAACAACGCGCGAAGGTGCCGGTGCACGTGTTCGAGGACGGCAACAACGACGGCGTGCCGCAGTCTGGCGAAGCCGGCATCCCCGGTGTCGTGCTGCACCTGACGGGCACGGATGCCAGCGGCCAGGCGATCGACATCGTCGCCACGCCGGTGGCTGGCCAGCCGGGCCACTTCGAGTTCCTGGACGTGCCCCCCTCGGGCGCGGGCGGCTACACGCTGACCGAAACGCAGCCGGCCACCTACGCGCCCGGCAAGGCCAACGCCAACGGCAACCCGGGCACCGTGCTGCCGGGTGGCAACACCATCACCGGCGTGACCGTGGGCGTGGTGCCCGCCACCGGCACCTACCTGTTCGGCGAGCTGACCAGCGGCCAGGTGCGCGGCCGCACGTTCTACGACCGCGACGGCAACGGACAACTCGGCGCCGGTGAACCGGGCCTTGCAGGCACGGCCATCGTGCTGACGGGCACCGACGACAACGGCAACGCCGTCTCGCGCGCCACCGTGGCGGATGCGAACGGCGAGTACGTGTTCGACAACGTTGCGCCGGGCACGTACGCGCTGGTCGAGACGCGCCCCGCGGGTTACCTGCCGGGCCTCACGACGGCCGGCACGGTGACCGGCGCGGGCTCGGTGCCCGGCACGGTGCCCGCCTCGGGTGCGGGTGTCACCGTGGGGCCGAACGGCTCCAATGCGAACCGCATCGACGGCATCCGCCTCGGTGCGCCGGGCGCGAGCTCGAGCAACAACCACTTCACTTCCGTGCGCGCCGCGAGCCTCGCGGGCTCCGTGTTCGCCGACGTGGCGCCGGCCAATGGTGCCCGCGATGCGGCGGAACCCGGGATGCCCGGCGTGTCCGTGACGGTGGGCGGCACCGATCTGTTCGGCAATGCCGTCAGCGTGGCGCTGGTCACTGACAGCGATGGCCGCTTCCTGGCGCAGAACCTGCTGCCGGGCACGTACCGCCTCGACGAGGTGCAGCCGGCCGACGTGACCGACGGCCCCGAGGTGCTCGGCACCGTGGGCGGCGCTCCGCGCGGCACGGCCAATCCGGCCGGTGCCAACGACCGCTTCGATGCGATCGTGCTGGCGTCGGAAGACGAGGGCACGGGCTATCACTTCGGCGAACGGGGTGGCCAGCTCGCGGGCCGCGTGTTCGCGGACCGCAACAACAATGGCCGCCAGGACACCGGTGAACCCGGCATCCCCGGCGTGGCGCTGACCCTGGCAGGCCGCACGAGCGGCGGGGCTCCCGTGTCGGTGACCGTGACCACGGATGCCGATGGCGCCTACCGCTTCGACGGCCTGCTGCCGTCCGATGCCACCGGCTACACGATCACCGAGACCCAGCCGGCCACCTACGCCGACGGCCTCGACACGGCTGGCCGCGTGGGCGGCACCGTGCTCGGCACCGCGGGCAACGACACCATCACCGGCATCGTCTACACCGGCGGCAACGGCGACGGCTACACGTTCGGCGAACGTGGCGCCTCGCTCGCGGGCTCGGTGTACAACGACGCCAACACGAATGGCACACGCGACCCGGGTGACCTCCCGCTGGCCGGCGTGACGGTGACCCTCACCGGCACCGACAACACGGGCACTCCGGTGACCCGCACGGCCACGACCACGGCGGGTGGCACCTACCGCTTCGACGACCTGCCGCTGCCCGACGGCAACGGCTACACCCTCACGCAGACGCAGCCCGCCGGCTATGACAACGGCGGTGAACACCCGGGCACGCTCGGGGGCACGGTGCCCGGCCCGAACCGCATCCAGGTGCCGGTGACCGTTCCAGGCGCGCAAGGCACGGGGTATGACTTCAGCGAACGCGCGCAGGCGCCGTCGAGCGTGACCGGCTCCGTCTGGCGCGACGCCGACCACGACCGCCTGCTGGCGGGCGGCGAACCGCTGGTGAGCGGCTGGACCGTCGAACTGCTCGGGTGCACCGACGGCGCGGCCGCGTGCGCGCAGGGCGACCTGGTGGTGCGCCACACGGTGACCACCGGGGCCGATGGGGCCTACCGTTTCGACAACGTGGTGCCGGGCGGATACACGGTGCGCTTTCGCACGCCGGCAGGCCAGGTGGTAGGCGGGGTGTGGCCTACCGACCCGGTGCAAAACGGCGCGGGCGGGGCCAACCCGACAGTGCCGGGCGCCGCGCCGCGCGCCGCGATCCCGCTCACCGTGACGGCGGGCGTGGCCATCGTGCAGCAGGATCTCCCGCTCGACCCGAGCGGCATCGTCTACGACAGCCTGAGCGGCCAGCCGGTGGCTGGCGTCGTGGTGACGATCACCGGCCCGGCCGGGTTCGACGCGGCCGCCCACCTGCTGGGTGGCAACGCGAGCGTGACGACCCCTGGCGAGGGCCTGTACCAGTTCTTCCTGTTGCCGGGTGCGCCCGCGGGCGACTACACGCTCGCGGTGACGCCGCCGTCGGGTTACGTGAACTCGTTGACGTACCCGCCGGCCGCCGGCCCGCTGAACGCGCTCACCTGCAGCGCGCCGTCGGGCCCGGTGGACACGACGCCGGCCGACCCGTGCGTGGTGTCGGCCGTCATGCCGGCTCCCGGTGCGGCCCCTGCGTACTTCACCACGATCTTCATTCCCGCGGCCGGTGCGCAGAACGTGGTCAACAACCACCTGCCCATCGATCCGCAGGGGACGGGCACCGTGATCGAGCTTCGCAAGACCACGTCGAAGCTGACCGTTCGCAAGGGCGAGTTGGTGCCGTACGCGATCACCGCCCGCAACACCCGTGCTGTGGCGCTCGGCAACGTGGTGCTCACCGACACGCTGCCCCCGGGCTTCAAGTACGTGGCCGGTTCGCTGACTGTGCAACGCCTGCCGGGCGGCGTGGTCACGCCCGTGGTGCCGCGTGTCGACGGCCGCCGGCTGACGATCCCGGCGCGCGACTTCGCCGCCAGCGAAACCCAGCGCTTTGCGATGGTGCTCGGCGTGGGCAGCGGCGTGGGGGAGGGCGAGTACGTGAACCAGGTGGTGGCCACGCAGGGAGAACAAGGTCCGGCGCTGTCGGGTGTGGCGACAGCCCGCGTGCGGGTCGTGCCGGACGCACTCTTCGATTGCACCGACGTGGTCGGCAAGGTCTACGACGACAAGAACGCGAACGGCTACCAGGATGACGGCGAACCGGGGCTCGCGAACGTGCGGATCGCCACCGTCAACGGCCTGCTCGTGACCACCGACGCCGACGGCCGCTTCCACATCGCCTGCGCGGCGGTGCCCAAGGACGGCACCGGCAGCAACCTCGTGCTCAAGCTCGACGAGCGCACGTTGCCGTCCGGCTACCGCGTGACCAGCGAGAACCCGGCCGCCGAACGCGTGACCCGCGGCAAGCTCGTGAAGGTGAACTTCGGCGCCACGGTGCACCGCGTGGTGCGCCTCGACCTGACGGCCGATGCGTTCGACGGTGGGGTGCTGAAGCCCGCGCTCGAGGGGCAGCTGGACCGTGTGATGGCGGCACTCGAGGCGCGGCCATCGATCCTTCGCCTGGCCTACCGCGCCGACGCCGGCGAACCCGCGGCGACTGGCGACGAGCGCATCGGCGCGCTGACCCGCACGCTGCGCGACCGCTGGCGCCAGCACGGCGCCGCGCGGGGCCGGACGCTGTTCAACCTGGACATCGAGGTCGAGCGTGTGCCGGCCTCCGTCACCCGCTGACGGAGGACTGCCATGCACCACCACCCCGACGCATTCACCCTCTTCGAGCGCTTCTGCATGAACCGACCTTTTCGACGTGCCGCGCTGTCGAGCGCGGCGGCAGCCGCCTGCCTCACGCTGGGCGCCGCCGTGGCCCAACCCGCCGACACCTGCGCCGCGGATGCGCGCGGCCGCTTCAGCGACCGCTGCGAGCCCGACCGGCGCGCGGTGGAAATCGACGGCACCGACCGCGTGCCCGAAACCTCCGAACGGGAACTGCCGAAACTCACGTTCCTGCTCGGGGACGACCGCTCGGTGACCGAAACCCGCGTCACCGTTCCGGCGCGCACCGTGCCCGGCACGCCCGTGGAGCGCACCGACACGCACACGCCGCGTTTCGATTCCGGCGAGGACCTGCTCAAGCCCGCCGACCGCGCGCGGCTCGACGCGATCGTCGCGCAGGTGAAGGGCCGCGAACAGCTGCGCTTCGAGATCGTGGGCCACACCGACGTGCAGCGCATCAGCCCACGCCTGCGACCGCGCTTTCCCGACAACCAGGCGCTCGGCCTCGGCCGCGCCCAGCAGGTGGGCCGCTACCTGACCGCGCAGCTCGGGCTGCCGGACACCGCGTTCACCGCGCAGTCGCGTGGCCCGGACGAACCCGTGGCCACGCCGCGCGAGAACACCGCGAACTGGCCCGCCAACCGGCGGGTCGAGGTGCGGGTGTACTGGCGCGATCCCGTCGTGCCGGCCGTGGCGCCCGCGCCTGCCGTGGTCGCCCAGGTCGACCCGACCGAGTGCCACATGCTGACGCCGTACGCCGGCACCGACGGCCCGCTGCGTTTGACGATCGACGGCAAGCCCGAGGTGGGTGCCGATTCGTCGAGCGCGGACCGCCAGCGGTGCATCGACGTGCGCCTCGAGCATGACCACCTGCGCCTGCAGTACGACAGCCTGTCGCAACCCCGCCGGCTCAACGCCGCGGCCTGGCCCACGACCGTGGTGCCCGGCGACACGGTGCAGTTCCTCGGCTACAGCAACTACCGGCTGTTCGCGCGCCGGGCCGAGCTGCGCGTGTTCGTGGCGGACGACACGCTGCAGCCGCGGTTGCTGGCCGCCGTGCGGCTTCGCGCCGACTGGCGAGCCACCTGGGAGGTGCCCGCGGACCTGACCGAACGCAAGCTCTTCTACCGCGTGCGCGTCTACGACGCGGACGGCCGCTTCGACGAAACCGGCGACTTCACGCTGACCGTCGCGGGCCAGCGCCCCCCGTCGGACGTGCCCGCAACGGACGGCGCCGCCGAACGGCAACTGATGACCGCTTACGGCGACAGCCGCATTGCGATCGCGAACATCCCGATCCAGGGCGGCACGGTGACGGCCAGCGGCGACGGCATCCGCACGGGGCAGACGGTGCGTGCGCTGGGCTTCGACGTGCCGGTGGATCCGCAGGGCCGGTTCGTGTTCCAGCAACTGGTGCCGCGCCGTGTGCAGACCGGCGAGATCGCGGTGGCCGACCTGGACGGCACCGCGCGCGTGTACCGCCGTGACTTCGAGATCCCGAAGCAGGACTGGTTCGTCGTGGGCCAGGCCGATGTCACGGTGGGCCGCAACCACGTCGACGGCCCGGCGGCCCTCGTCACGCAAGACACGAACCGGCAACGCGGGGACACCTGGGCCGAAGGGCGCTTCGCCTTCTACGGAAAGGGGCTGCTCGACGATCGCTGGACACTGACCGGCAGCGTCGACACCGAAGAGCGCCCGTTCAACGAACTGCTGCGCAACCTCGACCGCAAGGATGCCACGTCGCTCTTTCGCCGGCTCGACCCGGCCGATTCGTGGGCCACGTTCGGCGACGATTCGACCAGCATCGACGACGCCCCCACGCAGGGCCGCATCTACCTCAAGGTGGACGATGGCCGCTCGCATGCGATGTGGGGCAACTTCAAGCTGAACCTCGACGACACGCAGCTCGCGCAGGTGAGCCGAGGCCTCTACGGCGCCCATGGCCGGTACGTGGGCGACACGTCCACCGATGCAGGCGATGCGCGCCTGCGCGCCGACGTGTACGCCGCCGAGCCGGGTTCGCTCGCGGCGCGCGAGGAGTTCCGCGGCACGGGCGGGTCGTTGTACTACCTGCGCCACCAGGACCTGACCCGCGGTGCCGAGAAGGTGTTCGTCGAAGTGCGCGACCGCGATTCCGGCCTCGTGCTGTCGCGCCGCCAGCTCGTGCCATCGTCCGACTACGAGATCGACTACCTGCAGGGCCGGGTGCTGCTCGCCTCGCCGCTCGCGAGCCTGGCCGACGACAGCAGCCTCGTGCGCGCCGGAGGCCTCGCCGGTTTGCCGGCCTACCTCGTGGTGGACTACGAGTACGTGCCGTTCGTGAGCTCGCTCGACACCCTCGCCACCGGCGGGCGCGTGGCGTGGTGGGCCACCGATGCGGTGCGGGTGGGCGTGACCGCGTCGCGCCAGAAGCAGACCGGTGGCGACCAGCGGCTGGGAGGCGTCGATGTCACGGTGCGCCAGAGCGACACCCGCTGGGTGAAGGCCGAAGTGGCCCGCAGCGAGGGCCCGGGCACCGGGCAGTTGACCTCCAGCGATGGCGGGTTCGCGTTCGACGGACAGGCGCTCGGCACCGACGTGAAGGCGAACGCCTGGCGCGTCGAGGGCCAGACCGACGTGGCCGGCACGGGCCGGGTCGGCGCCTATGCGCAGCACCGCGACGCGGGCTTCTCGGGCCCGGGTCAGCTCGCGGCGAACGAGACGCAGCAGGCGGGCGTCAGCGCCGCGCTGCCGGTGGGCGAACGCACCGAGTTGCGCGTGAAGGCCGATCGCCGCGACGAGACCAACGGCTTCGACACCGACGCCGCCGAGGTGCAGTTGGGCCACACACTGAGCCCGCAGTGGAAACTCGGTGCCACGGTGCGCCACGACAGCAAACGCACGGATGCGCTGGTCACGAACCCGCTGCTGCCGTCGAACGCGGTGGTGCAGGGCGAGCGCACCGACGCGGCCTTGCAGGCCGAGTACACGGGTGCTGGCTGGAGCGGCTACGTGTTCGGGCAGCAGACCGTGGGCCGCACCGGCTCGCGCCGCAGCAACGACCGGGGCGGCGTGGGCGGCCGCTACCGGGTCTCCGACAAGTTCGCGGTGAACGGCGAGGCTTCGGGTGGTGATGGCGGCCTCGCCGGCAAGGCGGGCGCCGAGTACCAGTACGACGACCGGTCGAGCGTGTACACGACGTACGTTCTCGACACGGGCCGCACCGACGAGAACGTCACCGGCCGGGGCGGCAGCCTCGTCAGCGGCGTGAAGTCGCGCGTGGCCGACGGCTTGAACGTCTACACCGAACACCGTCACACGACGGGTCAGCAACCGGGCCTCACGCACGCGTATGGCGTGCAGTACGCGCCCGATCCGCGCTGGACGTTCGGCGCGTCGTTCGAGAACGGCCGCATCGGGTCCGAGACGCTCGGCGAACTCGATCGCGAGGCCGCGGCGCTGACCGCCGGCTACTCGTCCGACACCGTGCGCTACAGCGGCGGCGCCGAGTACCGCACCGACCGCAGCCGCACCGAGGAGCGGCGCAGCTGGCTGCTCAAGAACGCGATCAGCGTGAAGGCGGACCGGGACAGCCGCTGGATCGGCAAGCTCAACTGGGCCGACAGCAACAGCAGCACCGGCGCACTCGCCGCCGCGAAGTACACCGAGGCCGTGGCCGGCTACGCATTCCGCCCCGTCGCGAACGAC
Source organism: Rhizobacter sp. Root1221 (assembly GCF_001425785.1). Taxonomy (GTDB): domain Bacteria; phylum Pseudomonadota; class Gammaproteobacteria; order Burkholderiales; family Burkholderiaceae_C; genus Rhizobacter. The sequence continues at coordinate 78,713 of NZ_LMDI01000021.1, forward strand.
CGGTTCAACGTGCTGTTGAAGTACACCTACCTGTACGACCTGTCGTCGCCGGGCCAGGTGCTCGCCACCGAGGCCACGCAGGCCGCCGTGTCGACGACGGGCATCGATTACCAGCAGCGCAGCCATGTCGCGGCGATCGATGCCACGTACGACCTCACCGAACGCTGGACCGTGGGTGGCAAGTACGCGCGCCGCACCGGCGAGCTGCGCGCGAGCCGCGATGACAGCGCGCCGTGGTTCCGCAGCACCGCCGACCTGATGGTGCTCCGCATCGACTGGAAGGTGTTGCGCCGCTGGGATGCGCTCGCCGAGGTGCGCTCGCTGCGTGCCCGCGAACTGGGCGACCGGCGCGACGGCCTGCTGACGGCCGGCTACTACCACGTCAACGAGAACTTCAAGGTGGGGGTGGGCTACAACTTCACCGACTTCTCGGACGACCTGACGGACCTCAGCTACCGCAGCCGCGGCTGGTTCCTCAACATGCTCGGCAAATTCTGAACCCCCGGAGAGACTCCATGAATATCAAGACCCTCAGCGCCGAATTCATCGGCACCTTCTGGCTCGTGCTCGGCGGCTGCGGCAGCGCCGTGCTCGCGGCTTCGTTTCCCGGCGGCGGCATCGGCCTGCTCGGTGTGTCGCTCGCGTTCGGGCTCACCGTGCTGACCGCCGCGGCGGCCGTCGGCCACGTGTCGGGCGCCCACCTGAACCCGGCGGTGTCGGTGGGCCTGTGGGCGGCCGGCCGGTTTCCCGCCTCGCGCCTCGTGCCGTACATCGCCGTGCAGGTGGCCGGCGGGGTGGCGGCGGGTGCCGTGCTGTACCTCGTCGCCAGCGGCAAGGCATCGTTCGACGTGGCGGCCGGCTTCGCCGCCAACGGTTACGGCGAGCATTCCCCGGGCGGCTATTCACTCGTGGCCGCACTGGTCACCGAGCTGGTGCTGACCGCGATGTTCCTGTTCGTGATCCTCGGGGCCACGTCGGGCCGCGCGTCGGCGGGTCTCGCGCCGGTGGCGATCGGCCTCGCGCTGACGCTCGTGCACCTGATCAGCATCCCGGTGACGAACACGTCGGTCAATCCGGCCCGCAGCACCGGCGTGGCGTTGTTCGCCGGCGGCTGGGCGTTGTCGCAGCTGTGGCTCTTCTGGGTGGCGCCGCTCGCGGGCGGCTTGCTCGGTGCGGGCCTGTACCGGATCGTGCAGGGACGCGACGGCGACGACGCGTGAGCTGATCGCGGGAATGCGGTCGGGAGGCGCGGTCCTCGTGTGTCCCGACAAAAACGAAGTCGGCGCGGCTGGGCCACAATGCCGGCTCGCATGGCCATGGACCGACTTCGCACCCTCACGCTCTTCAAGGCCGTCGCCGAGATGGGCAGCTTCATCAACGCTGCCGACGCACTGGACGTCTCGGCGTCGGTCGTGTCGCGTGCGGTGGCCGAGTTCGAGTCGCAGCTCGAGGTGCGGCTCTTCGAACGCTCCACCCGGCATGTGGCGCTGACAGCCGAGGGCCGGGTGGTGCTCGAGCAGGTCATCCACGTGCTCGACGCCTACGACGAACTGATGAACGCAGGCAGGAGCGGCGGCGCCGACGTCGCCGGCCACGTGCGCCTGACCGCCCCGGCGTCGTTCGTGTGGGCGGTCAGCCCGGCGGTGTCGGCGTTCATCGCGCAGCATCCGAAGGTGATGATCGACCTGCAGCTGCGCGACACCCCGGGCGACCTGGTGCAGGAGGGCATCGACCTCGCGATGCGCATCGCGTGGGACCTGCCCGACACCCTCATCGCCCGGCGCATTGGCCAGGCCCGGCTCGGTGTGTTCGCGTCACCCGCGTACCTGGCGCGCAAGGGCACGCCGATGCACCCGGCCGACATCGTGTCGCACGACTGCCTGCGCTACACCGGCTTGGGCCGCCCCGTGCCTTGGGCGTTCGAGCATCGCCACACGAACGAACAGGTGGTGCCCACCGCCACGGGCATGCTGATGACCAACAGCGGCGAGGCGTTGATGTCCGCCGCGGTGCACGGTTCCGGCCTCGTGCTGCTGCCGTACTTCCTGGTCGCGCCCTTGCTGCGCACCGGGGCGCTCCAGCCGGTGCTCGCGGATTGGCGCGCGCCCGACCTCGGTGTGTACCTGACTTACGCCTCGCGCCGCAACCAGCCACAACGCGTGCGCGTGCTGATCGACTGGCTGGCCCGGTACTTCGAGGCCGCGCCGTTCGATCCCGAGGAACCGTCAACCGCCTGACAGCGCCAGGTGGCTCAGGTCCTTGAGGTTCACCCCGGTGAGCCGCAGCCGCAGCGCCTCGTTGCACAACCACACCAACCGGCGTGCGGCGTCCGGGTAGGGCAGGCCCTCGGGGCGCACGTTGGAGATGCAGTTGCGTTCGGCGTCGTGGCGGCCGGTGCGCGGGTCCCATGTCAGGTAGATGCCCAGGCTGTCGGGTGAGCTGAGGCCGGGGCGTTCACCGATCAGCACGGCCACGAGCCGTGCGCGCAACCGCTCGCCCACCGGGTCGCCGAGGGCCACGCGGGCCTGCTCGGCCACCACGACCGGGCCGATGCGCCACGCCGCCGGGGCCAGCGCACGCACGGCCTGGAGCAGTGGCACCACGTGCCGGCTGGTGGCCAGCGACGACAGGCCGTCGGCGGCCACGAACACGAGGTCGGGTGGGGCGCCGTCGGTGGCCAGCGCGGCGGCGGAGGCTTCGTCCAGGCGGCGGCCCAGGTCGGGGCGCAGCAGGTACGTGGCGCGGTCGGGGGCAGCGCTGTGCACCCGCACCGAGGGCCAGCCCGCCGCGTCCAGCTGGCCGCACAACGCCGCGGCGTCGAGCGGCAGGTGCACCGCGTCGCGCGCGAGCGCGTGGGCCGCGCCGAATTTCAGCACCTCGCGGGTGGGCAGGCTCGCGCCGGTGCGGCCGAGCGCCACGCGCGCGGCGGTGAGGCTGCGCAGCCCGTGCCAGGGGTCCGGGGTGACGTCGTTCATGCCGGCAGCCTCGCGGCCCCCAGGTGTTCGATCAGCCGGTGGGTGCCCGACACCGGGCGGATGCGGCCGGCGGGGTCGGTGATCTCCATCTTGAGCAGCCACGCCTCGAACTCGGGGGCACGCCGCAGGCCGAGCACCTCGCGCAGGTACAACGCGTCGTGGAACGATGTGCTCTGGTAGTTCAGCATGATGTCGTCGGCCCCTGGCACCCCCATCAGGAACGTGAGCCCGGCGGTGGCGAGCAGCGTCATCAGCGTGTCCATGTCGTCCGAATCGGCCTCGGCGTGGTTCGTGTAGCAGACGTCGCAGCCGAGCGGCAGGCCCATCAGCTTGCCGCAGAAGTGGTCCTCCAGGCCGGCACGGATGATCTGCTTGCCGTCGTACAGGTACTCGGGGCCGATGAACCCCACCACCGTGTTGCTGAGCAGCGGCGCGAACGCCCGCGCCACCGCGTAGGCCCGCGCCTCGCACGTCTGCTGGTCCACGCCGTGGTGGGCGTTCGCGGACAGCGCCGAACCCTGGCCCGTCTCGAAGTACATCACGTTGGCGGTGGCCGGGTCGCCCACGGTGGCGCGCCGCAGCGACAACGCGGCCTCGTGCGCCTCCTTCAGCACGGCCAGGTCGATGCCGAACGACGTGTTCGCCTGCTGCGTGCCGGCCACCGACTGGAACACCAGGTCCACCGGGGCACCGCGTTCGATGGCCTGGATGGTGTTGGTCACGTGGGTCAGCACGCACGATTGCGTGGGAATGCCGAAGCGGCCGATCACGTCGTCCATCAGGTGCCACAGGTCGATCAGCGCGGGCAGGCTGTCGGTGGCCGGGTTGATGCCGATCACCGCGTCGCCCGCCCCGTACAGCAGCCCGTCGAGCGTGGACACGGCGATGCCGCGCGGGTCGTCGGTGGGGTGGTTGGGCTGCAGGCGCACCGACAACCGGCCCGGCAGGCCGATGGTGTTGCGGAACCGCGTGACGACGTGGCACTTGCGTGCCACGAGGATCAGGTCCTGGTTGCGCATCAGCTTGCTGACCGCCGCCGCCATCTCGGGGGTGATGCCGGCGTGCAGGCGGGCCAGCACCTCGGGCGTGGCGGCGTCCGACAGCAGCCAGTCGCGCAGGCCGCCCACGGTGAGGTGGGCCACGGGCGCGAACGCCGCGCGGTCGTGGGTGTCGATGATCAGCCGCGTGACTTCGTCGGCCTCGTACGGCACCAGCGCCTCGTCGAGGAACCGCTGCAGCGGCACGTCGGCCAGGCACAGCCGGGCCGCCAGGCGCTCGGCCGCGGTGCCCGCCGCGATGCCGGCCAGGGCATCGCCCGAGCGCATGGGCGTGGCCTTGGCCATCACCTCCTTCAGGCCGCTGAAGGAGAACGACTGGGCGCCGACACGTTCGCGGTAGCTCATGGGCAGGGGGGGTGGGTCATCCGCTCACCGGCAGGGCGGCGGCCGCGGCCTCGCGGCGGACCCGCCCGCCACGCATGAACACAACATACGCCAATCCCATCAGCCCGGCAAACACGGCGGCCAGCAGCAGGTTGTAGACCACCATGGCCACGAGGCACCCGCACGCGAGCACGAGCGCGATGGCGGGGAACACCGGGTACCCGATGGCCGGGAACGGGCGCTCCAGGTTCGGCTCCTTGCGGCGCAGCGCGAACAGGCTGAGCATCGACACGATGTACATCACGATGGCACCGAACACCGACATCGTGACGATGTTGGCCGTGAGCGTCTGGCCGCCGAACGAGAACACCTCGTCGCTGAAGATGGCCGCGATGCCGATCACCCCACCGGCCAGCACGGCGCGGTGGGGTGTGCCGAACCGCGGGTGGATGGCGGCGAGCCACGACGGCAGGTAGGCCGCGCGCGACAGCGCGAAGATCTGCCGCGAGTAGCCGAGGATGATGCCGTGGAACGACGCCACGAGCCCGAAGAGCCCGATCCACACCAGCATGTGCAGCCACGTGCTGTCGTTGCCCACCACCGCCTTCATGGCCTGCGGCAGCGGGTCGTTGATGTTGGCGAGCTGCCGCCAGTCGCCCACGCCGCCCGCGAACACCATCACCCCGATGGCCAGCAGCACCAGCGTGATGATCCCGGCGATGTACGCGATGGGGATGGTGCGGCGCGGGTCCTTGGCTTCCTCGGCCGCCATGGCCACCCCCTCGATCGCGAGGAAAAACCAGATGGCGAACGGGATGGCGGCGAACATGCCGGCCACCGCGGTGCTGCTGAACGTGTCCTGCCCGGCCCAGCCGTGGGCCACGAAGTTCGCGGCCGAGAACCCGGGGGCCACCACGCCCATGAACACGAGCAGCTCGGCGATGGCGAGCACCGTCACGATCAGCTCGAACGTGGCCGCCGTGCGCACACCCACGATGTTGAGTGTCATGAAGATCACATAGGCGCCGATGGCAAAGGCCTTCGGGTGCACGCCGGGGAACTGCACCTGCAGGTAGGCGCCGATCGCCATCGCGATGGCCGGTGGCGCGAACAGGAACTCGACCAGCGTGGCGAACCCGGCGATGAACCCGCCCGTGGGCCCGAAGGCCCGGCTCGCGTACGCGAACGGCCCTCCCGCGTTCGGGATCGCGGTGGTCAACTCGGTGAAGCTGAAGATGAAGGTGGTGTACATCGCGGCCACCACGATGGCGGTGACCATGAAGCCGAGCGTGCCGGCCGAGTTCCAGCCGTAGCTCCAGCCGAAGTACTCGCCCGAGATGACGAGGCCCACCGCGAGGCCCCACAGGTGCCACGCATTCAGCGTGGGTTTCAGGTGACCGGCTTGCATGGGAAGCTCCTATCGCAAAGAGGATGGGGAGAGAACTGCAGTGGCGCGGGGGGAAGTGGCAATTTCCGTGCCTTGGCCCGCGCCCCGCTTCGGGTCACCGGAAGCGGTCTTCGCCGGTTCGGGCCCGGCCCTTGCATACAAGCGTTTGCCCCCTTGCGGACCCGATGCCTTATGGGTTCAATGCCACAAATTGGGGCATTTCGCGGTCCTGAATGCCTCGTTCTGGCGCACAGGCCTTGTATACAACCAATCCATGCACAAACCGGGTGCCCGACCTCAACAAGCCCCAACACATCGCGGATCGCATCGTTGATTCGATCCTCGCCCGCAAGCTGGCGCCCGGCGCACGGCTGGGTGAGCAGCCGCTGGCCGACCTGTTTGGCGTGAGCCGCACCATCGTCCGTGAGGCGCTCGCCCGGCTGGCGGCCCGTGGCATGGTCGAGGTGAATTCGCGCCGCGGCTGGTTCGTGGTGCAGCCGTCGCCGGAGGATGCCCGCGACGCGTTCGCCGCCCGCCAGGTCATCGAAGTGGGCCTGCTGCAGGCCAGCGGCGACCGGCTCGATGCAGCCGCGCTGCGCCGCCTGCAGAAGCACGTGGCGCAGGAGCGCGCCGCCGTGCGCGCGGCCGATGCCGGTGAACGCAGCTTCCTGCTCGGTGACTTCCACGTGTGCCTGGCCGAGTGCGCCGGCAACACCACGCTCGCCGACATCCTGCGCGACCTCACGGCGCGCACCACGCTGATCGCCACGCTGTACCAGTCGCCCCACGAGGCAGCGGCGTCGTGCGAGGAACACGCCGAGATCGTTGCCGCGCTCGAGCGGGGCGATGCCCCGCTGGCCGTCGAATTGATGCGGCGCCACATCGCCGGCGTGGCCGCCCACCTGAGCCCGGACACCCCGGCCGACCCGCTCGCGTCGTTGCGCACCGCGTTGGCGCCGGTGGGTCCGTCGGCACAAGCCTTGCATACAACGGTTGCCAAGAAAACCGCGCCGCGCAAGCGGCGGTTGTTCACTCCCCTGATCCCCACCACGTCCCCGCTGGAGAAATGACGATGAGCCAACGCACCTTCCTGAAGTTCCTGGGCCTGCTGGCCACCGTTCCGCTGATGTTCGGCGCCTCTGCCACGATGGCGCAGACCGCGCTCGACGACGTGCTGGCCAAGAAGGTGCTCACGGTGGCCATCCCCACCGACTACCCGCCGTACGGTTTCGTGGGCACCGACCTGAAGCCGCAAGGGCTCGACATCGACATGGCCCTGCTGATCGGCGCGAAGCTGGGCGTGAAGGTGGAGCTGGTGCCCGTCACCAGCGCCAACCGCATCCCGTACCTGCAGACCAAGAAGGCCGACCTGGTGATCTCCACGCTCGGCAAGAACCCGGACCGCGAGAAGGTGATCGACTTCACGTCGTCGTACTCCCCGTTCTTCCAGGCCGTGTTCGGCCCGAAGACGCTGGCGGTCAAGACCGCGGCCGACCTGGCCGGCAAGAGCGTGGGCGTGACCCGCGGTGCGATGGAAGACCAGGAACTGGGCAAGATCGCGCCGGCCGGCGTGGACGTCAAGCGCTTCGAGGACAACAACGTGACCGTCTCGGCCTACGTGTCGGGCCAGACCCAGCTGATCGCCACTGGCGCGTCGGTGGCCGGCGCGATGATGGCCAAGAACCCGCAGCTCGGCACCGAGTTCAAGCTGCTGCTGAAGGACTCGCCGAACTTCATCGGCGTGGCCAAGGGTGAGGACAAACTTCGCGCGAAGGTCAACGAGATCATCGCCGAGGCCAAGAAGGCCGGCGACCTCGACAAGATGGCCACCAAGTGGCTCGGCCGCCCGGCCGGCGACCTGCCCCTGTGACCTGAGCGGGCGGACGCGACATGATCGCCTTCGACTTCCCCGCGGTGTTGACCGAGTGGCCCATGCTGCTGAAGGGCGCCGCGCTCACGCTGGGCCTCACGGCGGTGTCCGCCACCATCGGCCTCGCCGTCGGCGTGGCCTGCGCGTGGGCGCGCACTTACGGCGGCCCCGCGTTGCGCTTCATGGTGGGGGCGTACGTGGAGGCCATCCGCAACACCCCGTTCATCGTGCAGCTCTTCTTCCTGTTCTTCGGCTTGCCGAGCCTCGGCGTGAAGCTGACGCCGGAGCTGGCCTCCGTGCTCGCGATGGTGATCAACCTGGGCGCGTACGCCGCGGAGATCGTGCGGGCCGGCATCAGCGGCACGCCCCGCGGGCAGATCGAGGCCGCGCAGAGCCTGGCGCTGAGCGCGGCGCAGGTGTTCACCCGCGTGGTGCTTCCGCCTGCGCTGAAGCGGGTGTGGCCGGCGCTCGTCAGCCAGATCGTCATCGTGATGCTCGGGTCGGCGGTGTGCAGCCAGGTGTCCACGCAGGAACTGTCGTACGCGGCGAACCTGATCCAGTCGCGCAACTTCCGCGCGTTTGAATCGTTCATCGTGGCCACCGCGATCTACCTGGTGCTGTCGGTGGGGGTGCGCCACCTGCTGAACTGGGCCGGGCCGCGTTTCATCTTCGGCCGATAGGAGCGCCGCCATGGTCGATTTTTCGATGTGGGACATCGTGCGCAACCTGCTCCAGGCCGTGCGCTGGACTGTGTTGCTGTCGCTGATCGCGTTCGTGGGGGGCGGCCTGATCGGGTTGTCGCTGCTCGTGGTCCGCATCGCCCGCTGGCGTGGGGCCGAGATGTTCGTGGGTGCCTACGTGCAGCTCTTCCAGGGCACGCCGCTGCTGATGCAGCTGTTCCTCGCCTACTTCGGCCTCGCGCTCGTCGGGCTCAACGTGTCCGCGTGGACGGCCGCCGCGCTCGCGCTCACGCTCTACAGCAGTGCGTACCTTACCGAGATCTGGCGCGGCTGCGTCAACGCAGTGCCCAAGGGCCAGTGGGAGGCGTCCAGCGCGCTGGCCCTGACCCTGGGCGAGCAGCTGCGCCACGTGATCGGCCCGCAGGCACTCAAGGTGGCCGTGCCCCCCACCGTGGGCTTCGGCGTGCAGATCATCAAGGGCACGGCGCTCGCGTCCGTCATCGGGTTCGTGGAACTGACGAAGGCGGGCACGATGATCGCCAACGCCACGTTCCGCCCATTCACCGTCTACGCCTGCGTGGCGCTGATGTACTTCGTGCTGTGTTTCCCGGTGTCGTACTGGGCCCGCACCCTCGAGAGGAAACTCCATGGCCATCGTTGAAGAACGCGCGGCAGCGGCCGCCGCCACCCGGACCCCGGGCATCGTCGAGATCAAGGGGCTGCGCAAGCGCTTCGGCACGAACGAGGTGCTCAAGGGCATCGACCTGTCCGTCAAGCGCGGCGAGGTCATTGCCATCATCGGCAAGAGCGGTTCGGGCAAGAGCACGCTGCTGCGCTGCGTGAACGGCCTCGAAGTCTTCGACGAAGGCTCGCTCAGCGTGGACGGGCAACCGCTGCTGCATGGCAACGTGCCGGCCATGCGGGCGCTGCGCCAGGACGTGGGCATGATCTTCCAGGGCTTCAACCTGTTCCCGCACCTGAGCGTGGGGCGCAACGTGATGCTGGCGCCGTCGCTCGTGAAAAAGCGCCCCGCGGCCACCGGGGTCGAGCAGGCCAAGCGCCTGCTCGACCGCGTGGGCCTGGCCGAGAAGTTCGACGCCCAGCCCGATCAGTTGTCGGGCGGCCAGCAGCAGCGCGTGGCCATCGCCCGCGCGCTGGCGATGGAACCCGCCGTGTTGTTGTGCGACGAGATCACGTCGGCACTCGACCCCGAACTCGTGGGCGAGGTGCTGCGGGTGGTGGAGTCGCTGGCTGACGAAGGCATGACCCTGATGATGGTCACGCACGAGATGAACTTCGCCCGCAAGGTGAGCGACCGCGTCGTGTTCATGCACGCCGGCCGCATCCACGAAATCGGGCCGCCGGCCGAGCTGTTCGGGGCACCGCAGACGCCGGAGCTCAAGCAGTTCCTGTCCTCTGTCCACGGCTGATTGCCCCGTCATCCGTCTTTTGTCATCCCGGCGCAGGCCCACTGCTGTCCGGGGAAAATCTCGGTCATCCCGGCGAACGCCCACTACTGTCCGGAATAAATTGGACCGAGGTCACGTAAGTTGTTGCGAGCACTCGCTGTTTGGGATAAATCCCAGAGCGCCAACTCAA
>NZ_LMDI01000022.1 GCF_001425785.1 Rhizobacter sp. Root1221
TGCAGGTTCAGCTGGCTCGTGCCGTTGGCTTGATCGGCGTTGCCGCCGCGCACCGCGGACATGGCGGCGCGGTCGAGTTCCTTGCTGGTGGACAGGTCGGAGATGCAGGTTCAGCTGGCTCGTGCCGTTGGCTTGATCGGCGTTGCCGCCGCGCACCGCGGACATGGCGGCGCGGTCGAGTTCCTTGCTGGTGGACAGGTCGGAGAGGGTGAGGGTGGAGGTCATGGCAGTTCTCGCTTGAAGGTACGGTTGGACGGGTTGTTGCGGATCACCAGGCGGTGGGGCCGCCGTACCAGGGGTAGGCGATGGAAAGGCCCTTGAAGTGATCGTTCGATTGGCTCGTGCCGTTGGCTTGGTCGCCGAGGCCACCGCGCACGGCGGTCATGGCTTGGCGATCGAGTGCGTGGCTGGCCGACAGGTCTTTGATSATCAGGGATTGCATTTCAGTTCTCCTAAGAGGTGGGTGAGTGAAGAGGTTCTGGGACTGGGTGTTGAGCGTCTGCTCGAGGTCTATATCGCACGCGCCGTGCCAGCATTCCTCCACGCACCACCGACAGGCGGTGTGAGATGGCAAGTGATTGAAAACAAAGGGGAATTTCTTCTTGGCCGTGGGCCGTTGCGTTGCACGAGCAGTACGTGCGAGCCCCAAGTGACGGGTGCGGCCCAACAGCGCGCGATCGATCTGTTGGACCTGTCACGACACTTGGTCTTTGCCTTGCCGCGGCAAGGCAAGCGCCTTCGAGGCGGAGTCGCCCGGGGGCCTTTTCAGACAAGGCAAGCGCCTTCGAGGCGGAGTCGCCCGCGGGTGCGGCCCAACAGCGCGCGATCGATCTGTTGGACCTGTCACGACACTTGGTCTTTGCCTTGCCGCGGCAAGGCAAGCGCCTTCGAGGCGGAGTCGCCCGGGGGCCTTTTCAGCCGATGCGGAGTGCATGCGCCGGCGAGCTGTGCGGGCCACGCGGCGCTGCGGTGAACTGCTTGCGCTGGTGCCGACCGGTGCCGGCCTTTTTTCGATGCGATGCTTTCAGCGGACAGTCTTTCGTAAAGAATGCCGCAGGTGCAGATTGGCGCAGCCAGCCGTTGACCTCTGCATGGCCCAACCCCCACTGAAAACACAAATGAAGCTCTCCTCTTTCACCCTCGCCGCCGTCCTTGTGCTCGGCGCCACCGGTTGCGCAACGAAGATGCCTGCCCCTGTGCTCAAGGCGTCCGACCCTCGCTTCCTGGCGGTGTGCGCCCCGGGCGCGCTCACGATGCAGTTCCGGTACGTCTCCGACAAGCGCACGCCAAAAACGGAGTGGACCGAGAACCTTGTGCTCGGTGACTCGTATGAGGTCATCGGCAGGTCCGAGGATGGCGGGAGGGCGATGTTCGCGATGAGGGCCACGAACAGGCAGGTGTTCTACGTTGACGCCACGACCGGCGAGGTGTCCACGAGGGCTCACAGCATTCGCCAGGGGTACGCGTACACGCGCACGGCGGCTGTGCTGCTGCCCCAGTGCGGTGTCGCTACCGCCGGGACGAAGTAGGCCGCCCGCTGCCACCTCGCCGGAACGGCCGCGCACTGTGCGGCTGATCGCGGAGCGGTGCTGCGCCGTGGGACTGACTTGACGCCGGTGGCTCGCTCGAGGGCTGTGACTTGGCGGCCCGAGGGGGGGGGCGATCGCGCAGGCGCCACACACCACTTCCAGTGGCTGCCCATCGTTTGATGGGAAGAAACAAATACGGGCCCCAAGGGCCCGTATTGACTAGCTTTTTGGCGGAGAGGGCGGGATTCGAACCCGCGGTGGGGATTAACCCACACACGCTTTCCAGGCGTGCGACTTAAACCGCTCATCCACCTCTCCGTAGCCCGCGAGTTTAGCCTACCTTTTGCACCGCATGCGCTTGAAGCTGCGCCAACGTGACAAATTCCAGTGCGCGTTCGTGCGTGCTTTGCAACACCACGGGGGGCGCGACACCGGCATCGAGCGCTTCCTTCCACCGCAACACGCACAGGCACCAACGGTCGCCGGGCCGCAGGCCGCGGAACCTCGCCTCGGGTTGGGGTGTGCTGAGGTCGTTGCCCCGCTGCATCGAAAACGCCAGGAAGTCGGCCGTGACCTTGGCACAGATCACGTGCGTGCCCACGTCGTCGGACCGGGTGTTGCAGCAGCCGTCGCGGAAGAAGCCGGCGAGCGGGTCGTACGAGCAGGCGGCCAGGTCGCCACCGAGGACGTTGCGGGCCATGGCGTCTACCTCCTGCGTCACTGGGGCGTGCGCGGCTTCAGGATGGTCATGGCCGTGCCGATCAGCGCGGACAGTTCCGTCATGTTGCCCGGCACGATCATCGTGTTGTTGGTCTTGGCGAGCTGGCCGTACGCCTCCACGGCCTTCTCGGCCACCTTCAGGTTCACGGCCTCCATGCCGCCGGGCTGGCGGATGGCCTCGGCAATCTTGCGGATGGCGTCGGCCGTGGCATCGGCCACGGTGGTGATGGCGGCGGCCTCACCCTGGGCGTTGTTGATCTCGGCCTGGCGCTGGCCCTCGGAGCGGGCGATGAAGGCCTCGCGCTCGCCGGTGGCGATGTTGATCTGCTCCTGCTTGCGGCCCTCGGACGCGGCGATCAGCGCGCGCTTCTCGCGCTCGGCCGTGATCTGTGCCTGCATGGACCGCAGGATCTCGGCGGGCGGCGTCAGGTCCTTGATCTCGTAGCGCAACACCTTCACGCCCCAGTTGGCGGCAGCCTCGTCGAGCGCGTTGACCACCGACGCGTTGATCTGGTCGCGTTCCTCGAAGGTCTTGTCAAGCTCCATCTTGCCGATGACCGAACGGAGCAGCGTCTGCGCAAGCTGGGTGATGGCAAACACGTAGTTGCTCGACCCGTAGCTGGCCCGCATGGGGTCGGTGACCTGGAAGTAGATGATGCCGTCCACCTGCAGCTGGGTGTTGTCCTTCGTGATGCAGACCTGGCTCGGCACGTCGAGCGGCACTTCCTTCAGGGAATGCTTGTAGGCCACGCGTTCGATGAAGGGCAGCACGAACTTCAGGCCGGGGGTGAGCGTGCGGTCGTACTTGCCGAGCTTTTCGACGACCCAGGCGTTCTGCTGCGGCACGATCTTGAACGTGCGCACAATGAAGATGGCCGCGATGACGGCGAGGATGAGCGCGATTTCCATGGGTACTTTCTCTTTCAGTGGGTGAGGGGGGCGACCACGAGCCAGTTGCCTTCCACCGCCTGCACGATGTGCAGGCCGGTGACTTCGGGTACCCCCGGTTGGCGGCGGGCCTGCCAGGAGCTGCCGCGGTAGCTCACGCGGGTGGTGTGGTCGGCCTCCCAGGCGGTGACCGTGACCCGTTCGCCGATGTCGAGGTTCACGTCGCGGTTGCGGGCCACGGGTTCGGGGGAGGGCTCGGTGACCGTGCGGCGCCAGTGCCACAGCGCGGTGGACCCACCCCCCACGACCGCCGCGGTGACCACCTGCAGCGTGACCGACAGGCCAAGATGGGCCGCGAGCGCCGCGCCCACGAGGCCGAGCGCGATCATCAGCAGGTAGAAGGTGCCCGTGGCCAGTTCCGCTGCCACCGCCACGCCCGCGAGCACCCACCAGAACGTCGCCACCGAGAGGTCCATTCCCCACTCCTTGCTGTTATGTTGCTGTTGTCGTCAGCCGTCATTCCCCGGACGGTTCGCGGGCAGTGTAAGGCCCGCGCCCCGACGGTCATCCAGTGGCCCTACACTTCGCGCTTTCGCCGTTTTCGACCCTGGAGATGCCATGTCGCGCTTTAACTTCCCCATTGTGATCATCGACGAGGACTTCCGTTCCGAAAACACGTCGGGGTTGGGGATCCGTGCCTTGGCGGATGCCATCGAAAAAGAGGGCTTCGAGGTGCTGGGCGCCACCAGCTATGGCGACCTGTCCCAGTTCGCCCAGCAGCAAAGCCGCGCCAGCGCGTTCATCCTGTCCATCGACGACAACGAGTTCGCGGGGGGGCCGGACATCGACCCGGCCGTGCTGAACCTGCGCAAGTTCATCCAGGAGATCCGGTTCAAGAACGCCGAGATCCCCATCTACCTGTACGGCGAGACCCGCACGTCGCAGCACCTCCCGAACGACGTGCTCCGCGAGCTGCACGGGTTCATCCACATGTTCGAGGACACCCCGGAGTTCGTGGCGCGCCACATCATCCGCGAGGCCAAGAGCTACCTCGACGGCCTGGCGCCGCCGTTCTTCCGCGCGCTGGTGGACTACGCGCACGACGGGTCCTACTCGTGGCACTGCCCGGGCCACTCGGGCGGCGTGGCGTTCCTGAAGAGCCCCGTGGGCCGCATGTTCCACCAGTTCTTCGGTGAAAACATGCTGCGCGCCGACGTGTGCAACAGCGTCGACGAGCTGGGCCAGCTGCTCGACCACACTGGCCCCATCGCCGAAAGCGAGCGCAACGCCGCGCGCATCTTCAACGCCGACCACTGCTTCTTCGTCACGAACGGCACGAGCACCAGCAACAAGATGGTGTGGCACCACGCGGTGGCCCCGGGCGATGTGGTGGTGGTGGACCGCAACTGCCACAAGTCGATCCTGCACGCCATCATCATGACCGGCGCGGTGCCCGTGTTCCTGCGCCCCACGCGCAACCACTACGGCATCATCGGCCCCATCCCCGAGAGCGAGTTCACGCAGGAGGCCATCCAGAAGAAGATCGCCGCGAACCCGCTGCTGGCCGGCGTGGACGCGAAGAGCGTCAAGCCGCGCATCCTGACGCTCACGCAGAGCACGTACGACGGTGTGCTCTACAACACCGAGACCATCAAGCACGGCCTGGACGGCTACATCGACACGCTGCACTTCGACGAAGCCTGGCTGCCGCACGCCGCGTTCCACGATTTCTACAGCACCTACCACGCGATGGGGCGCAACCGCGTGCGTCCGAAGGACCAGCTCGTGTTCGCCACCCAGTCCACGCACAAGCTGCTGGCCGGCATCAGCCAGGCGTCGCAGGTGCTCGTCCAGGATTCGCAGAGCCGCAAGCTCGACCGCCACCTCTTCAACGAGGCCTACCTGATGCACAGCTCCACGAGCCCGCAGTACGCGATCATCGCGTCGTGCGACGTGGCCGCGGCCATGATGGAAGCCCCGGGCGGCATGGCCCTGGTGGAGGAGAGCATCTCCGAGGCGCTCGACTTCCGCCGCGCGATGCGCAAGGTCGAGAACGAGTACGACAAGGACTGGTGGTTCAAGGTCTGGGGCCCGGACAAGCTCGTCAAGGAAGGCGTGGGCAAGCCCGAGGACTGGGTGCTCAAGGCCGGTGCCAAGTGGCACGGCTTTGGCGACCTGGCCGAAGGCTTCAACATGCTCGACCCCATCAAGAGCACCATCATCACCCCGGGGCTCGACATGTCGGGCAAGTTCGCGAAGACCGGCATCCCTGCCGCCATCGTCACGAAGTTCCTGGCCGAGCACGGCGTGGTCGTGGAAAAGACAGGGCTGTACTCGTTCTTCATCATGTTCACCATCGGCATCACGAAGGGCCGCTGGAACACGCTGCTCACCGCGCTGCAGCAATTCAAGGACGACTACGACCGCAACGCCCCGCTGTGGCGCGTGTTGCCCGAGTTCGTGGCCACGCACCCGCGCTACGAGCGCATGGGCCTTGCCGACCTGAGCCAGTCCATCCACGAGGCCTACGCGAAGCATGACATTGCCCGCCTGACCACCGAGATGTACCTGTCCGACCTGCAGCCCGCGATGAAACCGAGCGACGCGTTCGCCCGCATCGCCCACCGCCAGACCGAACGCGTGGCCATCGACGACCTGGAAGGCCGCATCACCGCGTCCCTCGTCACCCCGTACCCGCCGGGCATCCCGCTCTTGATCCCGGGCGAACGCTTCAACCGCAAGATCGTCGACTACCTGCGCTTCGCCCGCACGTTCAACGCCCAGTTCCCGGGCTTCGATACCGACGTGCACGGGCTGGTGGAGGAAGACAGCGACGCCGAGACGCACTGCTACTACGTGGACTGCGTGCGGGACGAGGACTGAACCGGGCGGGTGCGAGACGGCGAGGCCGTGCCGCCCGGTCGCCTTCGGCCCCGGACACACGGCTTCGCATCACGGTGAGACGGCCGGGTTCGCATCTGGGACATTGACACTGTCCCATCGGTCCTGTTCTGCGTCGAGGTTGTTGCCACGACACGGGGGGCAAGAGGACGGATGTGCAACCGAACCGAGAATCCCACATGTCTTCACCCAAGCTGACCAGAAGCAACTCCCTCCCGGCGAACATTGGCACCGGAGCTCCTCCTCCCGCGTCTTCCCCCGGGCAGACAGGGAAGACGGGCCAGAGTTCCAGTCACGCGGCGTCCCACCTCATGCCGCACGCCAAGAAGCGAGGGACCACGGACGCCTCGACGTCCATGGCGCCGCGTGGGGGGCTGTCCCAACTGTCAGGGACGAAGAGTCGAGGAGTCGATCCGTTCGAGGGTCTGGCGTCCCTGTTTAACACGCCGACGCCGACGCACACCGACCCGCATTCGGGGTTTCCGCCACCTCCGTCCACGTCCTTCACGCCTCCACTCATGGAGTTTGAAGCGCATCCGCCGGCGGCTCCTGAAGTTGATCCGTTCGCGAATCTGGCGCCCCTGTACGCGCCCACGTCGACGCACACGCCGCCACTCATGGAGTTTGAGGTGCATCCGCCGGCGCCTCCTCAAGTCGATCCGTTCGCGAATATGGCGCCCCTGTACGCGCCCACGTCGACGCACACGCCGCCACTCATGGAGTTTGAGGCGTATCCGCCGGCGCCTCCTCAAGTCGATCCGTTCGCGAATCTGGCGCCCCTGTACGCGCCCACGCCGACGCACACCGACCCGCATTCGGGGTTCCCGCCACCTCCGCCCCCGTCCTTCACGCCTCCGCCACCCATGGGCGGGGACGTGTATCCGCCGCCGCCTCCTGAATCCAAGGCGGATTCGAGTGAAGATCGGATGGAAGCCCTGATGGCGATGCAGGAGAAGGCTGCGCTCAGCAGCGTCGAGATGCAAATCCGCACCGCCTTGAACAACGAGAGGATTGCGGAAGGCCAAGCGGCCCTGGCCGCTTCGGAAATGCAAGCCAAGGCCATGAAGGCCGCATTCGACTCGACCAAGGGCCTGGTGTAAAACCAAGGCAGGCGAAAGGGGCGAGCGAGCGAAGCAAGCAAAGCCCCGAACCGCGAACGCCAGGAGAGCGAGCGAAGCGAAGCGCCAGATCAAGCTACCGCCGAGCCCGGGTCCCCCGGGCGACCGCGGGCGCCCCTTGGGGGCAGGAGGCGCTAGCCGACTGGGGGGCCCTATTCAGTCATCCCGACCAGCGCCGTCTGGCTGAACCCACCGTCGACGTAAGTGATCTCGGACGTGATGCCGGAGGCCAGGTCGGACAGCAGGAACGCCGCGGCGTTGCCCACGTCCTCGATGGTGACGTTGCGGCCCAGCGGGCTCTGCGCGGTCATCTCGAGCATCTTGCCGAAGCCCTTGATGCCGGACGCGGCCAGCGTCTTGATGGGGCCCGCAGAGATGCCGTTGACGCGAATCCCCTTGGGTCCGAGGCTGGCGGCGAGGTAACGCACGCTGGCTTCGAGCGACGCCTTGGCGAGGCCCATCGTGTTGTAGCTGGGCATGCTGCGCAGCGCGCCCAGGTACGTGAGCGTCAGCAGCGCGCTGCCTGGGCGCAGGCGGGGCAGGGCGGCCTTGGCCAGCGCCGGGAAGCTGTAGCTCGAGATGTCGTGGGCGATGCGGAAGGCTTCGCGCGACAGGCCGTCGAGGAAGTCGCCGGCGATGGCCTCGCGCGGGGCGAACCCGATCGAGTGCACCACGCCGTCGAACTGCGGCCAGGCCTCGCCCAGCTGGGCGAACATGGCGTCGATCTGCGCGTCGTCGGCCACGTCGCAGTCGTAGACGAGCTTCGAGTCGAACTCGGCGGCGAACTCGGAGACGCGATCCTTGAACCGCTCGCCCACGTAGCTGAAGGCCAGTTCGGCGCCTTCCCGGTGGCAGGCCTTGGCGATGCCGTAGGCGATGGAGCGGTTGGAAAGAACGCCGGTGATGAGGAAGCGTTTGCCGGCCAGAAAGCCCATGGGTGACTCCATCCAGGTGAAAGAGCCGATGATTTTCGCACGCGCGGAACCCGGTCACAGAGGGAGTCTGCGTGGGCGCTCACGCTCTTGACAGCCTGGGGCCTTGCCTGTAACAGCGGGTCACGCTACAATGCGTCTTTCTCAAGAAAACTGCATGGGCGGATTCTTTCCAGCCCTTTTTTTTTGCTTGATCGACTTTGCGGTGGGGCCCGGTTCGGGCGACGACGGCAGGCCTGACCAAGCATTCAGGTATCAGGAACCGAGCCGACTGGATGAACTGGCAAGCTGCTGTTGAAAGCACCGTGACCGCACTGGGTTACGACCTTGTGGACTGCGAGCGCAGCCCCAAGGGGCTGCTGCGCGTCTACATCGACCGCGTGGCCAATGATCCCACGGGTGAATACATCGTTGTCGAGGATTGCGAGCGCGTGACGCGCCAGCTCCAGCACGTGCTGGAGGTGGAGGCCATTCCGTACGAGCGCCTCGAAGTGTCCTCCCCAGGGCTCGATCGGCCGCTGAAAAAAGCCGCCGACTACACACGCTTCACGGGCCAGGAGGTCGAACTGACCCTGAAGGAGCCGTTCAAGGGACGAAAGAAATACAAGGGCCTCCTGGAGGCCCTGGGCGAAAGCTGGCGTTTGGTGTTCAACGACGGCAAGGTCGAGCAAGCGCTCGATTTTTCGCTTGACGAAGTAAAGGAGGCCCGTCTGGTGCCCGTGGTGGATTTCAAGGGTCGCCGGTTCCAGCCGTCGCCCGTGGACACCGCATCGGGTGCACAGGCCGAGGCTGATGAAACTGACGGAGATCGTAAGCAATGAACCGCGAACTGTTGATGCTGGTAGATGCCATTTCACGCGAGAAAAGCGTGGATCGCGAAGTGGTGTTCGGCGCTGTCGAAGCAGCCCTGGCCTCGGCCAGCAAGAAGCTGCATGGTGGTGAGGTCGACATCCGCGTGACCGTGGATCGTGAGAGCGGTGAATACGAAACTTTCCGTCGCTGGCACGTGGTTCCGGATGAAGCCGGCCTGCAGCTCCCCGATTCCGAGATCCTGCACTTCGAAGCCCTCGAACAGATCGCCGACATCGAAGTCGACGACTACATCGAGGAGCCGGTGGAGTCCGTCACGATCGGCCGCATCGGCGCGCAAGCGGCGAAGCAGGTCATCCTGCAGAAGATCCGCGACGCCGAGCGCGAGCAGCTCCTCACCGATTTCCTGTCGCGTGGCGACAAGATCTTCGTGGGCACGGTCAAGCGCCTGGACAAGGGCGACGTGATCGTCGAGTCCGGCCGCATCGAAGGGCGCCTGAAGCGCAGCGAGATGATCCCGAAGGAAAACCTCCGTTCGGGCGACCGCGTGCGTGCGTTCATCGCCGAAGTCGATCCCACGCTCCGCGGCCCGCAGATCCTGCTGTCGCGCAGCGCGCCCGGCTTCATGATCGAGCTGTTCGGCCAGGAAGTGCCCGAGATCGAACAAGGCCTCCTCGAGATCAAGTCGTGTGCCCGTGACCCGGGTTCGCGCGCCAAGATCGCCGTGATCTCGCACGACAAGCGGGTCGACCCCATCGGCACCTGCGTCGGCGTGCGCGGTTCGCGCGTGAACAGCGTGACGAACGAACTTGCCGGCGAACGTGTCGACATCGTGCTGTGGTCGGAAGACCCGGCACAATTCGTCATCGGTGCACTGGCTCCGGCCAACGTGCAGTCGATCGTGGTCGATGAAGAGCGCCATGCCATGGACGTGGTGGTGGACGAGGAAAACCTCGCCATCGCCATCGGCCGCGGCGGCCAGAACGTTCGTCTCGCTTCCGAGATGACCGGCTGGCGCATCAACATCATGACCGCCGAGGAATCGCAGGCGAAGCAAAGCGAGGAATCGGACGGGCTGCGCAAGCTGTTCGTCGAGAAGCTCGACGTCGACGTCGAAGTGGCCGACATCCTGATTGCCGAAGGGTTCGGCAGCCTGGAAGAGGTGGCCTACGTCCCGATGCAGGAAATGCTCGAGATCGAAGGTTTCGACGAAGACACCGTGAATGAGCTCCGCACGCGTGCCAAGGATGCCCTGCTGACGATGGAAATCGTCCGCGAGGAGAACATGGAAGACGTGTCGCAGAACCTGCGTGACCTGGAAGGGTTGTCACAGGAACTGATCGCGAAGTTGTCGGATGGTGGCATTCACACGCGTGACGACCTGGCCGACCTGGCCGTGGACGAACTCACCGACATGACCGGCGTGGATGAAACCCAGGCGAAGGCGCTGATCATGAAGGCGCGCGAACACTGGTTCACCACCTGATCGAACCGTCACGACCCCGTTCCAGAATTACGCTCCGAAGCCGCACCGCACGTAGAAAGCAAGGATATACACAATGGCTGTGACCACCGTCGCCCAGTTTGCCGCCGAGCTCAACCGCTCAGCCGCGGCACTGCTCGAACAGCTCCAATCGGCCGGCGTCGCGAAGGCGTCCACCGATGACGCGCTGACCGAGTCCGACAAGGAGCGGCTGCTAGATTTCCTGCGTTCGTCTCACGGCACTGCCGCCGGCGAGCGCAAGAAGATCACGCTGACCCGCAAGTCGACCAGCGAGATCAAGCAGGCCGATGCCAGCGGCAAGGCTCGCACCATTCAGGTCGAGGTGCGGAAGAAGCGCACGTTCATCAAGCGCGACGAAAGTGCGCCTTCGGACGAGCCCGCGGCTCCGGTGGTCGACGACGACGAACTGCGCCGCCGCGAGGACGAGGCACGCGCCCAGGCCGAGCAATTGCGCAAGCAGGAAGAAGAACTCGCCGAGAAGCGCCGCCTGCGTGAAGAGCAGGAAGCGCGCGAGCGCGAAGCCGCCGAACAGCGCGCCCGTGAAGCGGCGGAAGCTGCTGCGGCCGCTGCAGCCGCTGCCGCGAAGGCGGCGCTCGAAGCGGCTGCCGCCGCCGCGGCTGCGCCGAAGAAGCCTGCCACCTCGGCGCCGGCATCCGCCACGCCAGCGCCGGCCCCGGTGGCCGCTGCTGCCCCGGCTGCGCCGGTGGAACCGCCGAAGCCTGCCCTCCGTGTGATCAAGGCCGCCGACGTCGTCGACGAAGAGAAGCAGCGCGCTGCCGACCTCGCCAAGCGCCGCAAGGCCGCCGAGGACGAAGCCGCCGCCATCCGCGCCATGATGAATGCGCCGAAGAAGGTGCTGCAGGCCAAGAAGGAAGAGCCGAAGCCGGTCGATCCGAACAAGGAAGGCATCAAGGGCACCATCCACAAGCCGGCCGGTGCGCCAGGCGCTCCTGCGGCCACCACCGCGGCTGCCCCGGGTGCAGCCAAGCCGGGCGACAAGAAATCGGTCAAGTCCGAGAAGCTGTCGTCGAGCTGGGCCGATGATGCCGCCAAGAAGCGCGGCCTCAAGACCATCAACAGCGGCGGTGGCAACCGTCCGGGCTGGCGTGCACCGCGCGGCGGCCGCCGTGGCGACCGCAACGATTCGGGTTCGTCCAACTTCTCCGCACCTGCCGAACAGCAGATCCAGGAAGTGCACGTTCCGGAAACCATCAGCGTGGCCGACCTCGCCCACAAGATGTCGGTGAAGGCGTCCGAAGTCATCAAGACGATGATGAAGCTCGGCCAGATGGTCACCATCAACCAGCAGCTGGACCAGGAAACCGCGATGATCGTCGTGGAAGAAATGGGCCACAAGGCGTTCCCCGCCAAGCTGGACGATCCGGACGCGTTCCTCGAGGAAAACGAATCGGAAGCGCACCACGAGGTGCTGCCCCGTGCGCCGGTCGTGACCGTCATGGGCCACGTCGACCACGGCAAGACCTCGCTGCTCGACTACATCCGCAAGAGCCGCGTGGCCTCCGGTGAAGCCGGCGGCATCACGCAGCACATCGGTGCGTACCACGTGGACACCCCGCGCGGCATGATCACCTTCCTCGACACCCCGGGCCACGCGGCGTTCACCGCCATGCGAGCCCGTGGCGCGAAGGCCACCGACATCGTCATCCTGGTGGTGGCGGCCGACGACGGCGTCATGCCGCAGACGAAGGAAGCCATCGCCCACGCGAAGGCGGCCGGCGTGCCCATCGTGGTGGCCATGAACAAGATGGACAAGCCCGAAGCCAACGCGGAACGCCTCAAGAGCGAACTCGTGGCCGAGGAAGTGGTGCCGGAAGAGTTCGGTGGCGAGTCCCCGTTCGTGGGCGTGTCGGCCAAGACCGGCATGGGCATCGACGACCTGCTGGAGCAAGTGCTGCTGCAGGCCGAAGTGCTGGAACTGAAGGCGCCGGTCGAATCCCTCGCGAAGGGCCTGATCGTCGAAGCGCAGCTGGACAAGGGCCGCGGCCCGGTGGCCACGGTGCTGATCCAGTCGGGTACCCTCAAGCGCGGCGACGTCGTGCTGGCCGGTTCCACGTATGGCCGCGTGCGCGCCATGCTCGACGAGAACGGCAAGAACATCACCGAAGCCGGTCCGTCCATTCCGGTCGAGATCCAGGGCCTCACCGAGGTGCCGCAGGCGGGCGACGAATTCATGGTGCTGAGCGACGAACGCCGCGCCCGTGAAATCGCCACCTTCCGTTCGGGCAAGTACCGCGACGTGAAGCTGGCCAAGCGCCAGGCCGCCAACCTCGAAACGCTGATGGACCAGATGGGCCAGGGCGACGTGCAGACGCTGGGCCTGATCATCAAGGCCGACGTGCAGGGTTCGCAGGAAGCGCTGTCGCAGTCGCTCCTCAAGCTCAGCACCGACGAAGTCAAGGTGCGCATCGTGCACGGCGCGGTGGGCGGCATCAGCGAGTCGGACGTCAACCTGGCGATCGCCTCGAAGGCCGTCATCGTGGGCTTCAACACGCGGGCCGATGCCGGCGCGCGCAAGCTGGCCGAGCACAACGGTGTCGACATCCGCTACTACAACATCATCTACGACGCCGTGGACGATGTGAAGGCAGCGATGACCGGCATGCTGGCGCCGGAACAGCGCGAGGAAATCATCGGCACGGCCGAGATCCGCACGGTGTTCGTGGCCTCGAAGATCGGCACGGTGGCCGGTTCCATGGTCACCTCGGGCCTGGTGCGCCGCAACGCGCGCTTCCGCCTGCTCCGCGACAACGTGGTGGTCTACACCGGCGAAGTCGACTCGGTGCGCCGGCTCAAGGACGACGTGCGCGAAGTCAAGGAAGGCTTCGAGTGCGGTATCAAGCTCAAGAACTACAACGACATCGCCGAAGGCGATCAGCTGGAATTCTTCGAAGTCAAGGAAGTGGCCCGAACGCTGTAAGAGCGGAGCGGGTCCCCACCCACACCCCGCCTTCCAAAAGATGGCGGGGTTTGTGTTTGATGGGATGCCTGCAAGGAGCATCAGATGCGACACAAAAGATCCATTCCCAACCGCGGTTTCCGTGTGGCCGACCAGATCCAGCGCGACCTGGCCGACCTCATCCGCGACCTGAAGGACCCCCGCATCGGCATGGTCACGATCCAGGCCGTCGAGGTCACGCCCGACTACGCCCACGCGAAGGTGTTCTTCTCGGTGCTGGTGGGTGACGTCGAACAGTGCCAGGAGGCGCTGAACGAGGCCGCCGGGTTCCTGCGCAACGGCCTCTTCAAGCGCCTGCAGATCCACACCGTGCCCACGCTGCACTTCCACTTCGACCGCACCACCGAACGGGCGGCCGAGTTGAGCTCGCTGATCGCGCAGGCCAACGCCACGCGCGCCAAGGACGACTGATTCCGTGAACACCGCCCGACCTGCTGCCCGCTCTGCTGCCAATACCCGGCCGCGCGTGCCTCGCCGCGCGGTGCATGGTGTGTTGTTGCTCGACAAGCCGCTGGGCTTGTCGAGCAACGATGCATTGCAGAAGGCCAAGAGGTTCTTCCGCGCCGAGAAGGCTGGCCACACCGGCACGCTCGATCCGCTGGCCACCGGCCTGTTGCCGCTGTGTTTTGGCGCGGCCACGAAGTTCTCGCAGGTGAGCCTCGACGCCGACAAGCGCTACGTGGCCACGCTGCAGCTCGGTGCCACCACCACCACGTCCGATGCCGAGGGCGAGGTGCTGCAGCGCCGCCCGGTGGCCGTGTCCGACGCCCAGCTGGCCGAGGCCTGCCGCCAGTTCACCGGCGAGATCGACCAGGTGCCACCCATGCATTCGGCGCTCAAGCACGAAGGCAAGGCCCTCTACGAGTACGCGCGCCAGGGTATCGAGATCGAGCGCGCCGCGCGCCGCGTGACCATTCACGCCATCGACATCCTCGGGCGTCAGGATGACCAGGTGACCATCGACGTGACCTGCACCAAGGGCACCTACATCCGGACGCTCGCGCAGGACATCGGCGAGGCGCTGGGCTGTGGTGCCCACCTCGCCGCGCTGCGCCGCACCGGCAGCGGCCCGCTCACGCTGTCGGGCGCCGTGACGCTCGAGCAGCTGGCCGCCATGACCGAACCCGAACGGGACCGCCTGCTGATGGACGCCGATGCGCTCCTCGCCGACGTGCCCGTCGTGCGCCTGGACCCGGAGGAGGCCGCCCGCTTCCTCACCGGGCTGCGCCGCCGCGTTCGCCTGGACGACACACCGCAAGTGCGCGTGTACGGCCCCGAACCCAAGGCCTTCCTGGGCAGCGCCCGGGTCACGGCCGGAGAACTGATTTCGACGAGGCTCTTGAGCCCGATGGAGGTGCAAGGCCTCCTGGTGATCGAAGAGCCCGAGAAGCAGGAACATACAGAGAGAACGTCAGCATGACCAACAGACAGATCCGCAACATTGCCATCATTGCCCACGTCGACCATGGCAAGACCACCATGGTTGACCAGCTCCTGCGCCAGTCCGGCACCTTCGCTGAACACGAGAAGGTCGTCGACACGGTGATGGACAACAACGCCATCGAGCGCGAGCGCGGCATCACCATCCTGGCCAAGAATTGCGCGGTCAGCTGGGAAGGCACGCACATCAACATCGTCGACACCCCGGGGCACGCGGACTTCGGCGGTGAAGTGGAACGTGCACTGTCGATGGTCGACGGCGTGGTGCTGCTGATCGACGCGCAGGAAGGCCCGATGCCGCAGACGCGCTTCGTGACCAAGAAGGCCCTGGCCCTCGGCCTGAAGCCCATCGTCGTGGTCAACAAGGTCGACAAGCCGGGTGCCAAGCCCGACGCCGTCATCAACGCCGCGTTCGACCTGTTCGACAAGCTCGGCGCCAACGACGAGCAGCTCGACTTCCCGGTGGTGTACGCCTCGGGCATCAACGGCTGGACGTCGCTGACCGAAGGTGCGCCCGGCGAACAATGGGGCCCGGACATGTCCGCCCTGTTCAACACCATCCTGAAGCACGTGCCGCCGAACACCGGTGACCCGCAAGCCCCGCTGCAGCTGCAGATCTCGGCGCTGGACTTCTCGAGCTTCGTGGGCCGCATCGGCGTGGGCCGCATCAGCCAGGGCACCATCAAGCCGATGACGGACGTGCTGGTGATGGAAGGTCCGGACGGCAAGGCCGTCAAGGGCCGTGTCAACCAGGTGCTGACCTTCCAGGGCCTGGACCGCGTGCAAGCCGCGGAAGCTGGCCCTGGCGACATCGTGCTGATCAACGGCATCGAGGACATCGGCATCGGCGTGACCGTCACCAGCGTTGCCAACCCGGCCCCGCTGCCGATGTTGAAGGTCGACGAGCCCACGCTGACGATGAACTTCTGCGTGAACACCAGCCCGCTGGCTGGCCGCGAAGGCAAGTTCGTCACCAGCCGCCAGATCTGGGATCGCCTGCAGAAGGAACTGCAGAGCAACGTCGCGCTGCGCGTCAGCGAAACCGACGAAGACGGCATCTTCGAAGTGATGGGCCGTGGTGAACTCCACCTGACCATCCTGCTGGAAAACATGCGCCGCGAGGGCTACGAGCTGGCCGTCAGCAAGCCGCGCGTGGTGTTCCATGACGTCGATGGCGTGAAGCACGAGCCGATCGAACTGGTCACGGCCGACATCGAAGAAGGCCACCAGGGTGGCGTGATGCAAGCCCTGGGCGAGCGCAAGGGCGAGCTGGTCAACATGGAACCGGACGGCCGTGGCCGTGTCCGCCTCGAGTACCGCATCCCGGCCCGTGGCCTGATCGGTTTCTCGAACGAGTTCATGAACCTGACCCGCGGTTCGGGCCTCATCAGCAACATCTTCGACGGCTACGAGCCGCACAAGGGTGAGATCGGCGGCCGCAAGAACGGCGTGCTGATCTCGATGGACGACGGTGAAATCTTCACCTACGCCCTCGGCAAGCTGGACGACCGTGGCCGCATGTTCGTGAAGGCGAACGACCCGGTGTACGAAGGCATGATCGTCGGCATCCACAACCGCGACAACGACCTGATCGTCAACGCCACCCGCACGAAGCAGCTGACGAACTTCCGCGTGTCCGGCAAGGAAGACGCGATCAAGGTCACGCCGCCGATCGACCTGACGCTGGAATACGGTGTCGAGTTCATCGACGACGACGAGCTGGTCGAAATCACGCCGAAGTCCATTCGCGTGCGCAAGCGATTCCTGAAGGAACACGAGCGCAAGCGCGCTTCGCGCGACTGAGGTCGCGAGGCACCTGTGAAGGTGCCTTGAGGAGCCGGCTCGCCGCAAGGCGAGCCGCTGCGCCTCGTGTTGGCCCGGCATGCCGCCGGCCAGCCGGACCGGGCCCGTGCGGCGCCCGTCGATACCGTTCGACGGCATCCCCCTCGGCCCGTTCCCTCCGCCCGTCGCGCCTTTTGCCGCCAACTTCGATGCAGTGGCTGGCCCGGCCTGAGACAATCGGCGGATGCTTCTCGACTGGATCTCCCTTGCCCTGACCGTGGTGGTGTTGCTCGTGCTGGTGGTGCTGTTCCTGCGCAGCCGCCCCGACGAACTGCTCCGCCGCCTGCGCGACGACACCCGCGCCGACACCCGCGCCGACACCGAACGCAACACCCGCGAATTGCGCGACGACGTGGCCCGCAGCGCGGTGGGCACGCGCCAGGAACTGGGCGCCACGCTGGCATCGTTCCAGCAGACACTGCTGGCGCAGCAGGGTGACACGGCGCGCACGCAGAACGAACAGATCGACAGCTTCCGCACGCAACTCGCCGCCACCCAGCAGACGCTCGCCGACACCTTGCGCCACGCCACCATCACGCAGGATGCGGCGCTTGCCCGCCTGGCCGAGCAACAGGCCAATGCCTTGCAGCGGTTTTCCGCCACGCTCAACGACCAGCTCAAGGCGCTGACGCAGGCCAACGACCAGCGCATGGGTGAAATGCGCGCATCGGTGGAGCAGAAGCTGGCCGCCATCCAGGCCGACAACGAACGCAAGCTCGAGCAGATGCGGGCCACCGTGGACGAGAAGCTGCACGCCACGCTGGAGCAGCGCCTGGGCGAAAGCTTCAAGCAGGTGGCCGACCGGCTGGACCAGGTGCACAGGGGCCTCGGCGAGATGCAGACGCTCGCCCGCGACGTGGGCTCGCTCAGCCGGGTGCTGAACAACGTGAAGACCCGCGGCATCTTCGGCGAGGTGCAACTGGCGGGCCTGCTGGAGCAGGTGTTCACGCCCGACCAGTACGCGGTCAACGTCGAGACCGTGCCGGGCAGTGGTGCACGGGTGGAGTTCGCCATCCGGTTGCCGGGCCAGCGCGCCGACGGCGTGCCGCTCTGGTTGCCCATCGACGCCAAGTTCCCGCGCGAAGACTACGAGCGCCTGCTCGACGCCCAGGAGCGTGCCGACCCGCTGGCCACCGAGGCCGCGGCCAAAGCCATCGAAACCCGCCTGCGCAACGAGGCCAAGGCCATCCGCGACAAGTACCTGGCGCCGCCGCACACCACCGACTTTGCCATCCTGTTCGTGCCCACGGAGGGGCTGTACGCCGAGGCGTTGCGCCGCCCGGGCCTGATGGAAGCGCTGCAGCGGGAGTACCGCGTGATGCTCGCGGGCCCCACCACGCTGCTGGCCACGCTGAACAGCCTGCAGATGGGCTTTCGCACGCTGGCGCTCGAGAAGCGGTCGGTCGAGGTGTGGGAGGTGCTGGGCGCCGTCAAGACCGAGTTCCAGAAGTTCGGCGACGCGCTCGCCAAGACCCGCAAGAAACTCGACGAGGCCAGCAGCAGCATCGAGATGGCCGAGCGGCGCAGCCGCGTGATGGCGCGCGAGCTGCGTGCGGTCGAGGCCCTGCCCGAATCGCGTGCGCAGGCGCTGCTGCCCATGCCGGCCGACGATGAACTCGCCGGAGGCGAACAACCCGCCTGAGCGACCGAGACCGTCGTGAGCCGTGCCTTCACCCGTCCACTGCTGGCCCTGATCCTCGGCCAGATCAGCCTGCACTCGGCCATGACCGGCGTGCGGCTCGCGGCACCGCTGCAGGCGCTTCACGACGGGCGGTCGGCCTGGTCGGTGGGGGTGTTGATGGCCTTGTTCGCATTGGCGCCGGTGGTGCTGGCCATCCCGGGCGGGCGGCTGGCCGACCGCCTGGGTTACCACCGGCCGCTGCGGCTGGCCGTGGCGCTCTCGGTCTCGGGGGCTGCGCTGGCGGTTGCGGGCGGGCACTACCTGGCACTCTGCCTGGCGGCCACGCTGTGTGGGGCCGGGGCCAACCTCGGGCTGATCGCGATCCAGCGTTCGGCCGGCCGCACCACGTCGGATCCCACCGAGCGGCTGCAGGTGTTCAGCTGGCTGGGCCTGGCGCCCGCGATGTCCAATCTCGTGGGCCCGGTGATGGCGGGCACGTTGATCGACCTGGCCGGTTTCCGCGTGGCGTTTGCGGCGCTCGCGGTGCTGCCGTTGCTTGCGCTGGCGTTTGCGCGCGCGGTGCCCGAGGAGCCAGTGCGCGCTGCATCGCCGGCCTCCGGGCCCGCACCGGCGCGGCGCGTGTGGGACCTGCTCGGCGAGGCGCCGGTGCGCCGGTTGTTGTTCCTCAACTGGTTGCTGTCGGCAAGCTGGGACGTCCACAACTTCGTGGTGCCCATCCTCGGGCACGAGCGCGGGCTGGACGCCACGGCCATCGGCCTGGTGCTGGGCGCCTTCGCTGTGGCGGTGGCCGGCGTGCGCCTGCTCATCCCGGTGCTGGCGCATCGCCTGACGGAACGCCAGGTGCTCGTGGGGGCCACGCTCGCCACCGGGTTCATCCTCGCGGTGTACCCGTTTGTGTCGTCAGCCTGGGCCATGGCGGTGTGCGCGGCGCTGCTGGGCCTGCCCCTCGGGTCGGTGCAGCCCATGATCATGTCGCTGCTGCACGAGGTGACCCCGCACGACCGCCACGGCGAAGCCATCGCCTTGCGGTCCATGAGCCTGAACCTGTCGAGCAGCGTGATGCCGCTCTGTTTCGGGGTGCTGGGCGCCGCGTTGGGCGCCGGGGTGCTGTTCTGGCTGATGGGGGCCGTGGTGGCCGCCGGCAGCCTTCAGGCGCGGCGGGTGCCGGCCCGCAGCGTCAGAACTTGAAGCCGGACGGGGCGGGTGCCTGGGCCGGTGCCGGTGCCGGCGTGGCGGCCGGTGCCTGGCGCGCCGCAGGTACCGCAGGTGCCGCCTTCGGCTCGGTCAGCGGCGTGGGCGCGGGTTCGGTGTACGACGGCGGCAGCTTCGATTCCTTCGGGTACCCGGCGGCGTCCACGTAGCTCCCCAGTTCAGCCGACGCGAAGCCCGTCATCACCTGGCTGCCGATGCTGATGGTGGGCAGTTCGGTCTTGCCGGTGAGGCGTTTCAAGGCGGCGTTGTCGTCGGCGGTGGCCACGGTGCGTTCGCTGAACGGCACGCCACGCTGGCGCAGGAACTGGCGAGCGCCTTCGCACGGGGCGCAGTTCGCGGTGGTGTACAGCGTCACGGGGTACTTCTCGGCCACCTGGCGCAGCTCGAAGGGCAGCGATTCGGTGCTGACGCTGCCGGTGTTGGTGTTCACCGTGGCCACCTTGTTTTCCTTCGAGGTGGGCGGGCGGTCGGTGTAGGTGACCTTGCCGTCCGGGCCGACGACCTTGTACAGGGCGTGGGCCGGCAGCGCGGTGAGTGCCGAGGCGAACAACGCGGCGACCGCGGCGAGGCGGGCGGCACGGGGCGAAACAGCGTTCATCGCGAACTCCAGGGGAAAAGGAACGTGGGAAGACACGACTGTATCAAGCCATGCCTTGGTGACGTAACAAGGCGTCGATGCGCGGCTCGCGGCCCCGGAAGGCCTTGAAGCTGTCGAGCGCCGGACGGCTGCCACCCGCTTCGAGAATGGCCTCGCGGTAGCGGCGGCCGGTCTCGGGATTGAGCGTGCCCGTTTCCTCGAACGCGCTCCAGGCGTCGGCGCTCAGCACCTCGGCCCACTTGTAGCTGTAGTACCCGGCCGCGTACCCGCCGGCGAAGATGTGAGAGAACCCGTGCTGGAAGCGGTTGAACGGCGGGGCCTTCATGACGGCCACCTCGCCGCGCACGTCGTCGAGCACGGCCTGCACGCGGTCTTCGCTGCCGGGTTCGGCGTGGATGCGCATGTCGAACAGCGAGAACTCCACCTGGCGCAGCGTCTGCATGCCGCTCTGGAAGTTCTTGGCCGCGGTCATCTTGTCGTACAGCGCCTGCGGAAGCGGTTCACCGGTGTCCACGTGGGCCGTCAGGTGTTTCAGCACCTGCCATTCCCAGCAGAAGTTTTCCATGAACTGGCTGGGCAGCTCCACCGCATCCCACTCGACGCCGGAGATGCCGGCCACGCCCACGTCGTTCACCTTCGTGAGCATGTGGTGCAGGCCGTGGCCGAACTCGTGGAAGAGGGTGGTGACGTCGTCGTGCGTGAGCAGCGCGGGCTTGCCGTTGACCGGCGAAGCGAAGTTGCAGACCAGGTGCGCCACCGGCGTCTGCGTGGTGCCTTCCGGGCGGGCCCAGCGGCCGCGCACGTCGTCCATCCAGGCGCCCGGGCGTTTGCCGGGGCGGGCATACGGGTCGAGGTAGAACTGGCCCACGAGCTGGCCGGCCCGTTCGATGCGGAAGAAGCGCACGGTGGGGTGCCAGACGGGTGCGCTGTCGGGGCGGATGTTCACCTCGAACAGCGTCTCGATGATGCCGAACAGGCCCTCGAGCACCTTGGTTTCGGTGAAATAGGGCTTCACCTCCTGGTCGCTGAAGGCGTAGCGGCGTTCCTTGAGCTTTTCGCTGGCAAAGGCCTGGTCCCAGGCCTGCAGGTCGGCGAGGCCCAGTTCGGTGCGGGCGAAGTCACGCAGTTCGGCCAGGTCCTTCTCGGCGTACGGCCGCGCGCGGCGGGCCAGGTCGCGCAGGAAGTCGATCACCTCGGCGGGGGTGCTGGCCATCTTGGGCACGAGCGACACTTCGGCGAAGTTGGCGTAACCCAGCAGCTTCGCCTCTTCCTGGCGCAGGGCCAGCAGTTCCTTCATCACCGCGGTGTTGTCGACCTCGGGCTGGCCCAGGTCGCTGGCGCGGGTGCTGTAGGCGGTGTACAGGCGCTCGCGCAACGCGCGGTTCTCGCCGTACTGCATCACGGGCAGGTAGTTCGGCAGGTGCAGCGTGAGCTTGTGGCCGGCCAGGCCATCAGCCTCGGCGGCCGCCCGGGTGGACGCCTTGACGTCGTCGGGCACGCCCGCCAGTTCCGCTTCGGCGGCGTAGTAGGTGAAGCCGTCGGTGGCGTCGAGCACGTGCTCGGAAAAGAGTTGCGACAGCGCGGCCTGGCGGTCCTGGATGGCCGCGTAGCGCTCGCGCGCGGCGCCTTGCAACTCGGCGCCGCCCAGCACGAAGTCACGCATCGCGTTGGACAGGGCCCGCTGGCGGGCCGGGTTCAGGGCCTTCGCGGCGGGGCTGGTGGCAATGGCCTTGTACTTCGCATACAGGCGTTCATCGGCACCCAGGCGCGTGTGGAACTCGGTGACGAGCGGCAGGCTTTCGTTGTACGCGGCGCGCAGCGCCGGGTTGTCGGCCACGCTGTTGAGGTGGCCCACCGCGCCCCAGGCGCGGCCCAGGCGTTCGGTGGCCACGTCGAGCACGGCCGACATGGCGTCGTAGTCGGCCGGCACGGTGTCTCCCGTGACCTTCTCCAGCGCCGCGTTCGCCTCGGCGAGCAGCTCGGTGACGGCCGGGCCCACGTGTTCAGGGCGGATGTCGGCGAACAGCGGCAGATCGGTGCGGGCGAGCAGCGGGTTGGTCATGCGGGGCCTTTCAGGTCAGGGTTCGGACTATTGTGCAGCGGCGACCCGTTCCGCGGATTCGATGGTGTTCACCAGCAACATGGTGATCGTCATCGGGCCCACGCCACCGGGCACCGGCGTGATCGCCGAGGCTACCTGGGAGATGCCGGCGAAGTCCACGTCGCCGCAGAGCTTGCCTTCGTCGTTCCGGTTCATGCCCACGTCGATCACGATGGCGCCCGGCTTCACCATGTCGGCCGTGACCGTGTTGCGGCGGCCCACCGCCGCAACGATCACGTCCGCCTGGCGGGTGTGGTACCCGAGGTCCGGGGTCGCACTGTGGCAGATGGTGACGGTGGCGTTGGCTTGCAAGAGCAGCAGCGCCATCGGTTTGCCCACGGTGTTGCTGCGGCCGATCACCACGGCGTGTTTGCCGCGCAGGTCGGCGCCGGTGGACTCGATCAGCTTCATGCAACCGTAGGGGGTGCAGGGCCGGAAACCGGGCAGCCCGGCCACCAGCTCGCCGGCGCTCAGCACCGAGTAGCCGTCGACGTCTTTCGTGGTGGCGATGGCCTCGATCACCTTGGTGGAATCGATGTGCCTGGGCAGGGGCATCTGCACCAGGATGCCGTGGATGGTGCTGTCCTTGTTCAGCGCGTCGATGCGGGCCAGCAGGTCGGCCTCGGACAGCGTGGCGTCGTACTTCTCGAACACCGAGTGCAGGCCGTGCTCCTGGCATGCCTTGACCTTGTTGCGCACGTACACCTGGCTGGCCGGGTCCTCGCCAACGAGGATCACCGCCAGGCCGGGCTGGTGGCCCCGGGCGGTGAGGGCGGCCGCACGTTGCGCCACCTCGGCGCGGATTTGCTTGGACAGGGCGGTGCCGTCGATCAGTTGGGCGGTCATGGGCAGGGTCCTCGAAGAAATGAATGAGAAAGGGCCGCAAAAGCGGCCCAGTAAAACAAGCAAGCGAAGCGAAGCGCCAGATCAAGCTACCGCCGAGCCCGGGTCTCCCGGGCGACCGCGGGCGCCCCTTGGGGGCAGGAGCGAAGCGACTGGGGGGCTAAGCCTTCTGTGCTCCGAGGGCGATCTTCAAGAGATCGGCGACGGTGTTGGCGTTCAGCTTTTCCATGATGTTGGCGCGGTGCGCCTCCACCGTCTTGATGCTGATGCCCAGGTCGTCGGCGATCTGCTTGTTCAGGCGGCCGGCGACGATGCGCTCCAGCACCTGGGATTCACGCGTGGTCAGGCGAGACAGCAGGGCGTCGCGGCTGGCGGCTTCCTGGTGGTGCGAGAAGGCGCTGCGGGCCTGGTCGAGCATGCGTTCGACCAGGTTGAGCAGTTGCTCTTCCTTGAAGGGCTTCTCGATGAAGTCCATCGCGCCTTTTTTCATCGTGGTGACGGCCATGGGCACGTCGCCATGGCCGGTGATGAACACCACCGGCAGCGGTGACTTGCGTTCGAGCAGGCGGTCCTGCAGCTCCAGGCCGCTCATGCCGTCCATGCGGATGTCGGCGATCAGGCAGGCGACTTCGCGGGGGTCGAACCGGGACAGGAACGCTTCCGACGAGTCGAAGCATTTGACCCGGTAGTCCTTCCCTTCGAGCAGCCACTGTAGGGAATCGCGCACGGCCTCGTCATCGTCGACGACATACACGGTTCCTTTTTTCGGGATCAGGCTCATGGATGTGTGGGCTCAGGTCAGGGCCGTTTCAAGGCCGGTGGATTTGGCGGTTTCGACAGGCAGCGTGAAGCTGAAACGACAGCCGACCACGGTGGCGCCATTGTATAAGTTCTCGGCACGAATCCGGCCGCGGTGGCTCTCGATGATCGAGCGGCACAGGCTCAGGCCGATGCCGAGGCCCTCGACCTTCGTCGAGAAGAACGCTTCGTACAGCCTGCCAATGACCTCCTCCTTCAGGCCCGGGCCCGAATCGGTGACGGTGAACTCGATCACGCCACCTTCGTCCGGGGTGTGGCGCGGCACCACGCGCAGCTCGATGTTGCGGCGCGGCAAGGGCAGGCCCGCTGAGTCGATGGCCTCGGCGGCGTTTTTCAGGAGGTTCAGCAGCACCTGCTCGATCAGGATGGGGTCCACCATCAGCACCGGCAGGCGCTGCGCGACGTAGATGTGCAGCGCCACGTTGCGCCGGCGCAGCTCGATGCCGGCCAGGTCCACCGATTCGTCGACGATGTTGGCCGCGTGCGCCGGTTCGCGCCGGGGTTCGCTGCGTTTCACGAAGGCGCGGATGCGGCGGATGATCTGCGCCGCCCGCTCGGCCTGCTTGGCCGTCTTCTCGAGGGCGGCGATCAGGTCGGGCTTCTCGATGGCATCGGCCTTCACGCGCGACACCATGCCGTTGCAGTAGTTGGTGATGGCGGTCAGCGGCTGGTTCAGCTCGTGGGCCACCGACGAGGCCATCTCCCCCATGGTCACGAGGCGGCTGGTCACCTGGGCCTTCTCGGCCTGCTGCTGGGCCTGGGTCTCCGCGTGGCGGCGGCTCGTGATGTCGGTGGCGATCAGCATCTGGGCCAGGCGGCCGTCGGTCCATTGCAGGTAACGCGCCCGCACGTCGAACCACTTCTGCAGCGATTCGACGAACACCTCGCGCGGGTCCGATCCGGCTTCCGTCAGTTCCTGCGTGGGCAGGCCGCCGAAGCTGTCCACCGAGTCGCCGAAGTCGCCCAGCAGCATGGGGGCGGCCTCGCCGCCGGCCAGCGCCGCATGGCCGCGCGACTCGGCACCGAACCACAGCCGGTACGAGCGGTTGGCGAACAGCAGCTCGCTCTGTTGCACGGAGAGCACCGACACGGCCGCGTCCAGGCCTTCCAGCACGGTGGTGAACCGCTCGTGCGAAGCCGAGAGCTGGTCGCGCACCCGCTTGGCCTCGGTGATGTTGGTCATCGAGGTCATCCAGCCGGTCTGCACCCCCTTCGGGTCGATCAGCGGGGAGACGTACATGCGGGCGTCGAACAGGCTGCCGTCCTTGCGCATGGCCTTCACCTCGATGCCGCCGGCCGGGCTGCGGCCCTGCAGCTCCTGCTGCAGCAGGCGGTTGTTCTCGTCGTAGCGGTCGGGCGGCCAGTGGGGGAAGGGCGGCAGGTGGCCGATCAGGTCCTGCTCGTTGAAGCCGGTCATCGCGCAGAACGCGGGGTTCACGTAGGTGATGCGGCCTTCCAGGTCCATCGCACGCATGCCGGTCAGCATGGAGTTTTCCATCGCCCGGCGGAAGTTCGTCTCGCTGATGAGCGTGTTCTGCATCTGCAGCCGGCGGCGCATGTGGCGCCAGGTGCCCAGCAGCATCCACACCGTGAGCGTGCTGAGCGCGGCCACCATCCAGAACAGCGTGTTGCTGATGAGGCCGATGGACGTGCGGTAGCCCTGCACACGCAGCTTGAGGCCATTGCCGGCGGGCGCAAGCGGCACGTCGTGGACGATGGACGCCGGCCGGGAGATCTGGCCCGGCATCAGCATCACGCTGCTCGAAAGCACCTTCTCCTGCGAATCGACCACCGTGACCACGTGGCGGTTCGACACGTCGGCCGGGATGAAGTAACGCACCAGCGCCTCGACCGAGTATTCGGCGATCAGCGTGCCGTTGAAACGGTTGTTGTCGATCAGCGGCACCTGCAGCTGGAACACCCAGTGCCCGAAGCCGTTGAGGTACGCGATGGAGTAGGTGGGGTAACGCAGTTGCCGGGTGGCCTCGAACGTGCGCTCGGGGGTGCCCTCGCGCAGCGGCATGGGCAGCGATCTGTCCAGTTCCTCGGGGCTGCTCTCCACCTGCATGTGCATGTTGGCGCTGGAGTAGCTGGCCTGGCGGTGGCGGTCGGCGTCGACCCACATCAGGTGGGTGATCTCGGGCCGCTCGCGGGCGAGGCCGGCGGCCTGCTGGGCGAACCCGTCGGCCTTGATGGTGTTGGTGGCGATCTCGCGCGCCATCCGGATCAGCTGTTCCTGGCTTTCGATCAGGCGCAGGCGCACCTGCTGCTGGGCGATCTCGGTGTCGCGCTTGACCGACTCCTGCTCCCGCTCCAATTCCTCATTGCGGAGGTACCAGAAGGCCGAGATGATCGCCGCGAGGAACAGCAGCACCGAGACCAGCGGTCCGAGGGTGGCGTAGCGGTCCTGGCGTGACGGCGACTGCCGGCGCCACCAGGTGCCGAACAGGCGTTTGGCCCGGACGTCACCGGGGCGGGGGGAGCGGATCAAATCTTTCGCGGGCTGCATCGGCGGATTATCGAGGCTGCGGAGCGGGCAAACAGTTCACCACTCCGCATTGCGACACGGAGAGAACCCTGAGTTTCATTGGTAGTTTCCACAATACGAAACTATCTTGCACAATTTGAGATTTCCTGAACCCTGTGCGACACTCCGCGCCACCTTTCGAACCCTGAACGAGGAGAGTGTGATGTCGGCCCTGCCTGAATCCTTCTTGGGCGCCTCGGCGAACGACGCCGATTCCCAGGAAACCCGTGAGTGGCTGGACGCGTTGTCGGCCCTGATCGAGACCGAAGGTGGCGACCGCGCCCACTTCCTCCTCGAGCAGTTGATCGACCACGCACGCCAGGTCGGCATCGACATGCCGTTCTCCGCGAACACGGCGTACGTGAACACCATTCCTGCGGACAAGGAAGAGCGTTGTCCCGGCAACCTCGAGATGGAAGAGCGCCTGCGCGCCTACATGCGCTGGAACGCGATGGCCATGGTGGTGCGCGCGAACCGCCTGCACCCGGCCGATGGTGGCGACCTCGGCGGGCACATCTCGTCGTTCGCGTCGCTGGCCACCATGTTCGGTGCCGGCTTCAACCACTTCTGGCACGGTGCCACCGAGGACCACGGCGGCGACCTGCTGTACATCCAGGGCCACTCGTCGCCGGGCATCTACGCCCGCGCCTTCATGGAAGGCCGCATCACCGAAGAACAGCTGAACAACTTCCGCCAGGAAGTCGACGGCAAGGGCATCTCCAGCTACCCGCACCCGAAGCTGATGCCCGAGTTCTGGCAGTTCCCCACCGTGTCCATGGGCCTCGGCCCGCTGATGGCCATCTACCAGGCCCGGTTCCTGAAGTACCTGCACGCCCGCGGCATCGCCGACACCTCCAAGCGCAAGGTGTGGGTGTTCTGCGGCGACGGCGAGATGGACGAACCCGAATCGCTCGGCGCCATCGGCCTGGCCGCGCGCGAGAAGCTCGACAACCTGATCTTCGTCGTCAACTGCAACCTGCAGCGCCTCGACGGCCCGGTGCGTGGCAACGGCAAGATCATCCAGGAACTCGAAGGCGAGTTCCGCGGTGCCGGCTGGAACGTCATCAAGCTGCTGTGGGGCAGCTACTGGGACCCGCTGCTCGCCCGCGACAAGGACGAGCTGCTGCGCAAGGTCATGATGGACACCCTCGACGGTGACTACCAGGCGTTCAAGGCGAATGACGGCGCCTTCGTGCGCAAGAACTTCTTCGGCCGCCACCCGAAGCTGCTCGAGATGGTGTCGAAGATGAGCGACGATGACATCTGGCGCCTGAACCGTGGCGGCCACGACCCGCAGAAGGTGTACGCGGCGTACCACCGCGCGGTGAACCACAAGGGCCAGCCCACGGTGCTCCTGATCAAGACGGTCAAGGGCTTCGGCATGGGCAAGATCGGCGAAGGCAAGAACACCGCCCACCAGACCAAGAAGATGGTCGACGAGGACGTGAAGACCTTCCGCGACCGCTTCAACATCCCCATCCCCGACGACAAGATCGCCGAGGTGCCGTTCTACAAGCCGGCCGACGACACGCCCGAGATGCGTTACCTGCACGAGCGCCGCAAGGCCCTCGGCGGGTACCTGCCGCAGCGCCGCCCGAAGGCCGAAGAGCAGTTCACCATCCCGCCGCTCGACACCTTCAAGGCCACGCTCGAAGCCACGGCCGAAGGCCGCGAGATCTCCACCACGCAGGCCTACGTGCGCTTCCTGACGCAGCTGCTGCGTGACAAGGAGATCGGCCCGCGCACGGTGCCCATCCTGGTGGACGAAGCCCGCACGTTCGGCATGGAAGGCCTCTTCCGCCAGATCGGCATCTACAACCCGCAGGGCCAGCTGTACACCCCGGTCGACAAGGACCAGGTCATGTACTACCGCGAGGACAAGGCCGGGCAGATCCTGCAGGAAGGCATCAACGAGGCCGGCGGCATGAGCAGCTGGATCGCCGCGGCCACGTCGTACGCCACGAACAACCGGATCATGATCCCGTTCTACGTGTACTACTCGATGTTCGGGTTCCAGCGCATCGGCGACCTGGCCTGGGCGGCGGGTGACATGCAGGCCCGCGGGTTCCTGCTGGGCGGCACGTCGGGCCGCACCACGCTGAACGGCGAAGGCCTGCAGCACGAGGACGGCCACAGCCACATCCTGGCCGGCACCATCCCGAACTGCATCAGCTACGACCCGACCTTCGCGCACGAAGTGGGCGTGATCCTGCACCATGGCTTGAAGCGCATGGTCGAGAAACAGGAGAACGTGTTCTTCTACCTGACGCTGCTGAACGAGAACTACGCGATGCCTGGCCTCACCGCCGGCACCGAAGAGCAGATCATCAAGGGCATGTACCTGCTGCAGGCCGGCGCCAAGAAGACGCCGCGCGTGAACCTGCTCGGCAGCGGCACCATCCTGCGCGAATCCATCGCGGCGAAGGAGTTGCTCGAGAAGGAGTGGGGCGTGGCCGCGAACGTGTGGAGCTGCCCGAGCTTCAACGAGCTGGCCCGCGACGGCCAGGACGCCGAACGCTGGAACCTGCTGCACCCCACCGACAAGCCGCGTGTGCCGTTCGTGGCGCAGCAGCTCGAGCCGCATGCCGGCCCGGTGATCGCGTCCACCGACTACATGAAGAGCTACGCCGACCAGATCCGCGCGTTCCTGCCGAAGGGCCGCACGTTCAAGGTGCTGGGCACCGACGGGTTCGGCCGCAGCGACTTCCGCAGCAAGCTGCGCGAGCACTTCGAGATCAACCGCCACTACATCGTGGTGGCCTCGCTGAAGGCGCTGGCCGAAGAAGGCACCGTGCCGGCAGCGAAGGTGGCCGAGGCCATTGCCAAGTACAACATCAAGGCGGACAAGATCAACCCGCTGTACGCCTGACGAAAACAGGAATCGGAGAAGAACATGGCATTGGTCGAAGTCAAGGTCCCCGACATCGGGGACTTCAAGGAAGTCGAAGTCATCGAGCTGCTGGTCAAGCCAGGCGACACCATCCAGGTGGACCAGTCGCTGCTGACGGTCGAGAGCGACAAGGCCTCGATGGAGATCCCGTCCGGCGCGGCCGGGGTCGTCAAGGAGATGAAGGTCAAGCTCGGCGACAAGGTGAGCGAAGGTTCCATCGTGCTGACGATCGAGGCGGCAGCCGGGGCGGCCGCCCCAGCGCCGGCTCCCGCCGCTGCGGCACCCGCACCCGCCCCGGCACAAGCCGCGGCGCCGGCACCGGCACCGGCCGCCGCCACGGGTGGCACCCGCACCATCGAACTGGTGGTGCCGGACATCGGCGACAGCACCGACGTGTCGGTGATCGAGGTGTTCATCAAGGTGGGCGACACGCTGAAGGCCGAGCAGAGCGTGATCACCGTCGAGAGCGACAAGGCCTCGATGGAGATCCCGTCGTCGCACGCCGGCGTGGTCAAGGAATTGAAGGTCAAGCTCGGCGACAAGGTCAGCCAGGGCAGCGTGCTCGCCACGCTCGAGATCGCTGGTGGTGCTGCCGCCGCGCCCGCGCCTGCGCCTGCTGCGGCCTCCGCGCCGGCGGCTGCCCCTGAGACGCCGTCCACGCCGGTGGTCGAGCGCGTGGTGCCCACCGCGGCGCTGCCGGCGGCCGAACCGCCGCCGCCCACGGGGCGCCTGCCTCACGCGTCGCCCAGCATCCGCAAGCTCGCCCGCGAGCTGGGCGTGCCGCTGGCCGAGGTGAAGGGGTCGGGCCTGAAGGGCCGCATCACGCACACCGACGTGCACGGTTTCGTCAAGGGCGTGATGGCCGGCGACGTGCGCACGCAGGCGCAGGTGGCCAAGGCCCCGGCCGGTGCAGCAGCCGGTGGCGG
Source organism: Rhizobacter sp. Root1221 (assembly GCF_001425785.1). Taxonomy (GTDB): domain Bacteria; phylum Pseudomonadota; class Gammaproteobacteria; order Burkholderiales; family Burkholderiaceae_C; genus Rhizobacter. The sequence continues at coordinate 30,220 of NZ_LMDI01000022.1, forward strand.
TGCGTTCCCGGGCCTGCTGCCGTGGCCGCAGGTCGATTTCTCGAAGTTCGGCCCCATCGAGCGCAAGGACCTCTCGCGCATCAAGAAGATCTCGGGCGCCAACCTGCACCGCAACTGGGTCACGATCCCGCACGTCACGAACCACGACGACGCGGACATCACCGAACTCGAAGCGTTCCGCGTGCAGTTGAACAAGGAGAACGAGAAGTCGGGCGTGAAGGTCACGATGCTCGCGTTCCTGATCAAGGCCATGGTCTCCGCGCTGAAGAAGTTCCCTGACTTCAACGCGTCGCTCGAAGGCGAGCAGATCGTGCTGAAGCAGTACTACCACATCGGCTTTGCGGCAGACACGCCGAACGGCCTCGTGGTGCCGGTGCTCAAGGATGCCGACAAGAAGGGCGTGGTGCAGATCTCGCAGGAGATGAACGCGCTGGCCGCCAAGGCCCGCGACGGCAAGCTGAGCCCGGCCGACATGAGCGGTGGCTGCATCTCGATCTCGTCGCTCGGCGGCATCGGTGGCCGGTACTTCACGCCCATCATCAACGCGCCCGAGGTGGCCATCCTCGGCGTGTGCCGCTCCACCACCGAACCGGTGTGGGACGGCAAGGCCTTCCAGCCGCGCCTGATCCTGCCGCTCAGCCTGAGCTGGGACCACCGCGTGATCGACGGCGCCTCGGCGGCCCGCTTCAACGCCTACCTCGCGCAGATCCTCGGCGACTTCCGCCGCGTGCTGCTGTAAGACACCTTCACGAAAGAGAACCATGTCGCTCATCGACATCAAGGTGCCGGACATCGGCGACTCCAAGGACGTGGCCGTCATCGAGCTGCTGGTCAAGCCCGGCGACACCATCAAGGCCGAACAATCGCTCGTCACCGTCGAGAGCGACAAGGCCTCGATGGAAATCCCGTCCACCCATGCCGGAGTGGTCAAGGAACTGAAGGTCAAGCTCGGTGACAAGGTCAGCGAAGGCTCGCTGCTGCTGACGCTCGAAGCCGCGGGTGCTGCCGCGCCCGCGGCCGCCCCGGCCGCGGCTCCTGCTGCGCAGGCACCGGCCCCCGCGCCGGTAGCCGCCCCCGCGGCGGCGCCGTCCACCGTGGGCACGGCCGACATCGAGTGCGATCTCGTCGTGCTCGGCGCCGGCCCGGGCGGTTACTCGGCCGCGTTCCGCGCGGCCGACCTCGGCATGAAGACGGTGCTGGTCGAGCGGTTCAAGACGCTCGGCGGCGTGTGCCTGAACGTGGGTTGCATTCCGTCGAAGGCGTTGCTGCACGTGGCAGCCGTGATGGACGAGGCGAAGCATTTCGACGCGCTCGGGATCACGTTCGGCGAACCGCAGGTTGACCTCGACAAGCTGCGCAAGCACAAGGAAAAGGTGGTCGGCAAGCTGACCGGCGGTCTCGCCGGGATGGCGAAGATGCGGAAAGTCACCGTAGTGCACGGCAACGGCGAGTTCGTCGACGCCTTCCACCTGGCCGTGACCGACGCCGACGGCAAGCGCCAGACCATCCGCTTCAAGCAGGCCATCATCGCGGCCGGTTCTGAAGCCGTGAAGCTGCCGTTCCTGCCGAAGGACGACCCGCGCATCGTGACGTCCACCGGCGCGCTCGAGCTGCGCCAGAAGCCCAAGCGCATGCTCGTGATCGGCGGCGGCATCATCGGCCTCGAGATGGGCACGGTCTACAGCACGCTGGGCGCCCGCCTGGACGTGGTGGAGATGATGGACTCGCTGATGCTCGGCGCCGACCGCGACCTGGTCAAGGTGTGGCAGAAGATGAACACGCCGCGCTTCGACAACATCATGCTGAAGACCAAGACGGTGGGGGCCGAGGCCACGCCCGAGGGCATCCGCGTGACGTTCGAAGGCGAGGGCGCACCGAAGGAACCTCAGCTGTACGACCTGGTGCTGCAGGCCGTGGGCCGTGTGCCCAACGGCAAGCGCATCGGTGCCGACAAGGCTGGCGTGGCCGTGGGCGACCGCGGTTTCATCCCGGTGAACAAGCAGATGCGCACCAACGTGCCGCACATCTTTGCCATCGGCGACATCGTGGGCCAGCCCATGCTCGCCCACAAGGCGGTGCATGAAGGCCACGTGGCGGCCGAGGCGGCCTTCGGCGAGAAGACCGAGTTCGATGCACGCGTGATCCCGAGCGTGGCGTACACCGACCCCGAAGTGGCGTGGGTGGGCGTGACCGAGGACGAAGCGAAAGCGCAGGGCCTGAAGTACACGAAGGGCGTGCTGCCGTGGAACGCCTCGGGGCGGGCCATCGCGAACAACCGCGACGAGGGTTTCACCAAGCTGATCTTCGACGAGGAAACGCACCGGATCATCGGCGGCGGCATCGTTGGTACCCATGCGGGCGACCTCATCAGCGAGGTGGCCCTGGCCATCGAGATGGGCGCCGACTCGGTGGACATCGGCAAGACGATCCACCCGCACCCGACCCTCGGCGAAAGCGTCGGCCTTGCGGCTGAAGCGGCAGAAGGGCATTGCACGGACCTGCCGCCCGTCAAGAAGCGCTGATTGCAGCCTTGCGCCGGGACGACGGCGTGACAGCGGGCCCGGAATGCGTCAGCATCACCGGGCCCGTTTTCATTTCCACACCCCGCCATGCCCGACACCGCCCAGCAATTCGCCAGTGACAACTACGCGGGCATCTGCCCGGAAGCCTGGGCCGCGATGGCCGAGGCCAACGCGGGCCACGCGCCAGCCTACGGCGACGATGCCTGGACGGCCAAGGCCTCCGACGCCTTCCGCACGCTGTTCGACCGCGATTGCGAGGTGTTTTTCGTGTTCAACGGCACGGCGGCCAACTCGCTGGCGCTCGCGTCGCTGTGCCAGTCGTACCACAGCGTGATCTGTGCCTCGACGGCCCACGTCGAAACCGACGAATGCGGCGCGCCCGAGTTCTTCTCGAACGGCTCGAAGCTGCTGGTGGCACCGGCCACCGACGGCAAGCTGTCGCCCGAGGCCATCCGCGCCATCGCCACGCAGCGCCAGGACATCCACTTTCCCAAGCCCCGCGTGGTGACGATCACCCAGCCCACTGAAACGGGCGTGGTGTACCGGCCCGAGGAACTCGCGGCCATCTCCGCCACGTGCCGCGAGCTGGGCCTCGTGTTGCACATGGACGGCTCCCGCTTCTCCAACGCGTGCGCCGCGCTGGGCTGCGAGCCGGCCGACATCACGTGGCGCGTGGGCGTGGACGTGCTGTGTTTCGGTGGCACCAAGAACGGCATGGCCGTGGGCGAGGCCATCCTCTTCTTCAACCGCCCGCAGGCGGAAGACTTCGACTACCGCTGCAAGCAGGCCGGGCAACTCGCCTCGAAGATGCGGTTCCTGTCGGCGCCGTGGGTGCACATGCTGGAGACGGGCGCTTGGCGCGCCCGCGCCGCGCACGCCAACGCCTGCGCCCGGCGGCTGGTGGATGGCATCGCCGGGGTGCCGGAGCTGTCGCTGATGTTCCCCACGGATGCGAACGGCGTGTTCCTGAAGATGGCGCCGCCGCTGATGGAGGCGCTGCGTGGACGCGGCTGGCGGTTCTACACGTTCATCGGCGGCGGGGCACGGTTCATGTTCGCGTGGGACTCGGTGCCCGAGCGCGTGGATGCGCTCGCGGCCGACTTGCGCGCCGTGGCGGAAGCGGGCCGGGGCTGAGAAAAACGCTCAGCCTCTGACACCTTCAAACAATGCGGTGCCAGCTGTCTGCGGCGAGACGCAGCACGTCTTTCGGACCCACCGACAGCACCGTGTCCGCCTCGGGCAACAAGCGGAAGAACGAGAACGGCAGCTTCTGATCGTCGGGGTTCAGGTCGGCGAAAGGGTAAGGCACGAGACCGCTGTCGTCGACCTGGTACATCACGAGGTTCGACGAGGCGACGACCCGTCCCCCCACGGTGGCGATGCCCCACAGGTACGAGATGGCCGCGTCGTCGGCCACCACCGCCCACTGGTCTCGCAGGCCGCGCAGAACCACGCCGTGCTGCCCGCAGGCATACACCCAACCGTCGGGGGCGCAGTGCACAGCGGTGAGGCGGACGTTCGTGGGGCTGTCCACCGCATGCCAGGCGCCGCCCTCCCGGTACCAGATCGCCCCCTTCATGCCCACGGCATAGAGGTGCGCCAGCGAGAAACCGTCCACCGCCTCCAGGCCGAAGACGCGGGCCGCGGTGTCCGCGCGGCCCGGCAGGCCTGCGTCCTGGGTGCGCCAGGGGGCGCCCGGGCCCCGGACATGGACTTGGTTCCGGTAGCCCACCACCACCGCCTCGCCTTCAATCACCCGGCCGCCCAGCAGCGAGCCGAACTTGTCCTCGCGGGCGTGGATGGGCAGCGGTGGCAGCTCGGTGATGCCGTTGTCGGACACGCTGCAGGTTTCGCCGTCCACGCCGACGAGCAGGGCGAACGCGGCACCGTCCTTGAGCGGCAGCACCATCCGCGCCTGCCATTCCAGGGTCCAGATGGACTTCTTGTCGTCGCGGATGCGGGCGACCACCGTGTGGCGGGTGTCGGGCTGTGCGTCCAGCCCGCCGATCAGCAGCACCCCATCGGGCAGGGGGATGCCGTCCCAGAAGGTCACGGCATCGCGGAGGTTGTCGTGCACGGCGGCGGCTCCGGTGGTTGAGGTGTCATTGGTCCGCGAGCTGCTCGCGGACCAGTTTCATGATTTCGCGGTCCGGCGTGGACTTGTCGGAGGCCGCGGAGCTGGGCTGGATGGGATCGCTCTGCTGGACCCCCATGCGCTCATGGCCCGCGATGATCTGCTTCTTCAGACATTCGCGGTTGCATCGGGGCTCGGTATTCTGCTCATGGAAGACGTCGGCACCCAGGTCGGCGGCCTCGCCCATGGTCCAGGCCGACGGCGGGTTGGTCTTGAGCCAGTCCGCCATGAACTCCTTGCGGTCGAGGCTGACGATGCCGTGTTCACCGAGGTGGTTGCTGGGGCCCTCGGTGAATGCGGTGGGGGCGTCGTTTTCGTTGTACCCGCCCACGCCCTTGCAACTGGCCTTCTCGATGAGGTGTTCGCCCGTCTGCTTCTTGCACTTCATCTTGTTCATGTCCTTGAACGGCATCAACAGGCACTTCATGGCTTTGCGGCAGGGGTCCTGGTTGATCCTGAAGGTGTACACCAGGTACTCGTCCCGCACTTGCGACTGCGCGCGGTCATAGGCGGCGCCGAAGGGCGGCTTGGTGCGCCCGGAGTCGGTGCGGGCCTTGTCGCGCCGCGCTTCGGCGCGTTCGATGCTGGTTTCCTGCTCTTCTGGGCATCCGCGCCCCTCGCGCCACGGGTCGCACCGGCGGTTGATCTCGATGACGTCGTCGTGGCATTCCCCGATGCGGGCTGCCGCCATCATCGCGTTGTGCAGCGTGGGCGGTGCGCCGGGCGGCATGGAACCATGGTTGTGCGTGGTGAGGTCCATGTGGCGGACGACATTCTCGCCCTCGACCTTCACGTCCAGCGACCAGGCGATGAAGTACGCCTTGCCCTTGATCCTGCTTGTCACCACGTTCTTCTTGGGGGCCGAGCCGGCCTCGTCGCCGGTGCTCGTCTTGAAGAAGCTCTTGTCCTTGAGCATGATCTCCTTGCCGGAGATCTTGACCGTGATGGACCCCCCCGATGTATCGGATGCCAGGGCCGTGTTTGGGTATGGCACGGGGATGCCGGGTGGCGTGGCCGGGGTCAAGGGCGGGGTGAAACAGACATCGGGGAACGAGCAGATCGATTTGCCACCCATCGATTTGCTGGAGATTTCACGCCCGTTGGCAAATACGCCGTTGCCCATCTGTCGACCTCTTCGCTGCGTTGCGGGGGAGTATGTCGATCAATGCCCGGTCAGGGCATCCCCAAGTTGCATCGGCGTCGGGCGGCTTGGAAAAGGGGGCAGCACTGTCTTCGCCGATACTGGCAGTCGTTGCAGCCGGGGTACCGACATGTCCACCTATGAGAACGCCACCATCGTCCGAGAGCGCGTGATCGTGCTCGCCCATCCGGGCGAGCTGCACATCCGCCTGCTGGTCGGCGAAAACGGCGATGCCGGCCGCAAGTGCATCCACCGGATGCAGTTCGGAGCCGGCGATCGCCTGCAGTCCGACATCGTCTACCTGTACGACACCCAGGTGCCCATGGCGCACGTGGAGGCCGATTTCATGCTGCTGGCCGGCGGCGGGCTGGTGTCCATCGGGCAGCTGCACCACACCGAATCGATGCTCAACCGGGGTGCGCGCTACGCGCGCTGACCTCAGCGCAGGTTGGTGACGATGGTGACGCGGCGGTTCTCTGCCGCGGACGGCACCTTGCGGTTCAGCAGGTCGCGGTCGCCGCGGCCTTCGGCCTTCAGCCGTTCGGCGGCGATGCCGTGGGTGGAGATCAGGTAGGCGCGCACGCTGTCGGCGCGCTGCTGCGACAGGGACAGGTTCGTGTCGGCGTCCCCCCGGGGGTCGGCATGGCCTTCCACGTTGAAGCTGTACTCGGCCAGGCGGTCGTTCTTGAGCGCCGCGGCCACCACGTCCAGCTGCTTCTTGGCCGGCGCCGTCAGCTCCGCGGAGTTGGTCTCGAACGTGATCAGCAAGGAGGCGCTGGGCTTGCGCGCGGGCACCGTGGGGGCGCCGTCGCGCGTGACCTTCAGGCTGCGGGTGACCACCGGCTCGGGGTCGGGGGTCAGCGCGTCGAGCAGGTTCGATTCGGTGACCTTGTTGCCGCGCAACACGGCGTCGCCCTGGGGGGCGGGTTGCGCTGCGGCCAGCGTGGCCGACAGGGCCAATGCCAGGGCGGGCAGCGGGTGGGAGACGCGGAAAAGGCGGGTCATGGCAGAGGCCTCCAAGGGGTCGGGTTCACAGATAGGCGCCCACGCGCGTGGTTTCGGCCGGGTCACCGATCCAGACGGCCACCGCGCTGTAGTTGTCCTGGCCCTTGAGCCCGGCGCGGCGGATGTCGGCGGCCATCAGGTCGAGCCAGTGCTGGGGCGACGTGGCGGCGGCGAAGGCGGTCTCGATGTCGTGGGGTTCGAAGTGGTCCCACCAGCCGTCGCTGCAGAGCAGGAAGGCATCGCCGTCGGCGATGGGGGTGGCCTGTTCGGTGGTGTTGGGTTCGACCGCCTCGGTGGACCCCATGGCACTGAGCAACTGGTTCTTGCGGGGGTGGTCGCGGGCCTCGGCCCGCGACAGGTAGCCTGCATGCACCATGCGCTGCACCACGCTGTCGTCGCTGGTCACCTCGCCCACCTGGCCGTGGCGCAGCTGGTACAGGCGGGAGTCGCCCACGTGGGTCCACAACGCTTCTTCACGGCGGGTGTCGATCCACAGCGCCACCACGGTGGCATGCATGCGGTCGTGGCCACGCCGGCCCTGTTGCTGGTCGCCGAGGGCGGTGTGGGCGTCGCAGATGATCTGGGTGAGGGCCTCCGGCGAGGCCTGGGGGGCAGACTGCAGGCCCAGCGCGGTGAGGCGAACCACGAGGTCGGACGCCATGGCGCCACCCCGGTGGCCGCCGGCGCCGTCGGACAGCACCGCGTACCAGAACGACCCGGCGGTGCCGTACCGCAGGTCGTCTTCGTTGTGGGTGCGATCCCCGGGCTCGCTGCATGCAGCGATCTCGACATGCAGCATCTCAATGGGCTTTCTGCGGGACGGTGACGGTCATGGGGTGATTCACACGTCCGGGTGGCGGGCGCTGTCGAGCCGGTCGAGCTGGTCTTCGTAGGCACGGATGAAGGCCTTGCCGAAGAGTTCGTGGAAGTCTTCTTCCGCGTCGCCCTGGATGCGCTTGAAATGCTGCAGGTACAGCTCCCAGAGCTTGGCACGCCGGTTCATCGGGAGCAGGGTGTCCATCATGCCGCCACCGCCGAGCTTGGATTCGAGCTGCCCGGGTTCGAAGCGCGCCAGCACGCCGGAGAGTGCTGCGCGCATGCCGGCCATGGTGCCGATGGCATGGCCCAGCAGGTCGTCCATGACGTCGTTGACCGCCTGCGGACCCACCATGAACCCGCGCATGGGTGGTTGCAGCAGCTGCTCGATGGCTGCACCGGCATCGGGCGAGAACTTCAGCGGGTTGTTGTTGCGCGACTGGATGGTGGTGACCTGTGCGCGCAGTTCCTGCTTCGCGGCGGCACGCACGGCCACGAGCTTGAGCGTGCCGTCCACGGAGTGGCGCATCACCTGGCCGATCACCCGCATCAGGTCGGGGTTCAGGCCCTGGGGCAGCGTCATGTTGATGCCGGCGCCTTCGCAGAAGGCAGCCCACAGCGCGTCGTTGGACGCGTTGCTGCCGGTGGCCGTGGGGGTCGCCTGGGCCACCGGGGCCGGCGGCCGCACGGGGGGGACGGGGGTGGATGCCGGTGCGGGCGGGCGTGTGCTGGGCATGCGCGCATGCGCCGGCGGGGTGGGCGCCACCAGCGGCGTCAGCGGCATGGGGGCGGACACCTCCGGATCGCCGTCGTCACCCGGCAGCGGCCGCGACACCCGCATGGCCGGCATGGTGGTTTCGGCCAATTCGGGCGGGAACGGTGGCAGGCGCGGCGGCGCGGCGGCGGCGGGCGACGACACCGGGCGCGGGGCGGGCGCGGTGGCCACGGGTGGGCGTGGCGGTGGCGGAGGGGGGACCTGGGGCCGGCCGGCCGGGCGCATGCCAGGGACGGTGACTGGGTCTTTCTGCACCGCCGGGGGCGTGTAGGCGCCACGCAGCTCGGGGGTGTGGTTGAAGTCGGACGGCCGGTTGGAGGCGGGCGGGGTGGGCGCGCCGAACATGGCGAGCGGGTCCTGCGACGGCTGCGGGTCGCGGCCGCCGCCGAGACCGGCGCCGGGGGCCATGAAGTCGGCCAGCGGGTCCTTGCCGGGGGCGGGCGACTTGCCCAGGCCGAACATGTCGTCGAGGCTGGACGAAGGGGTGGGCGCGGCGCTGCCGAACAGGTCGCCGAACGCCGAGTCGGGCAGCTTGCCGGCCGCCGGGGCCGGGGTGCCGGCCATGAAGTCACCGAGGTCGGTGGCCTGGGCGCCCTTGGGCGGCGCCAGGTCGGCGAACGGGTCGAAGTCGTCGGGCAGGTGGGCCGGACCCTGGGGTGGCGCAGCGGGCACGGGGGCGGCGGCGCGGGAAGACGAGGCTGGCGCGGGGGCTGGTGCGGGGATGGGCGCCGGCTTGGGCGTGGGGCTGCCGAACAGGTCGGCGAAGGGGTCGTTGGACGGCGCGGCCGGGGCCGGGCTGCCGAACAGGTCTGCGAACGGGTCCGCACCTGCCGGTGCGGCCGGGGTGGCCGCTGCGGGCGCAGGCGCGGGGGCCGGAGGCATGGCTGGCCGCGGCAGGATGCGCGACTGCGGCGGGTTGGTGCGCGATTCCCCGGCCGACGAGCGGATCACCGTGCGGCCGTCCACCGCCACGGGGCGGATCTGCGACGGCACGTTGAACGACACCCGCATCGCGTACGCGCCCACCACCAGTTCGTCACCTTCGGTGATGGCCGAGCCTTCACCGGGCGCGATGGGGCGGCCGTTCACCAGGATGGCGTTGGCGCTGCCCACGTTGCGGATGGAAAACGAGCCGTTGCTGAACCACACCTCGGCGTGCAGCCGGGAGATGTGTCGCTCCGGGTCGGGCAGCGCGAGCGTGTTGGTGTCCGAGCGCCCGATGGTGCCCCCCCGTTCGTCGAAACGTCCGGTGATGGGCTGCGACAAGGGCTCATTTTTGAGGGTGTGAGCTTGGATCACCAGGTTCATGAAAGGCTCCGAATGCCGGGGTGTCGCCGATCTACAGCGTCGGACCCACCCGAGCTTCGTTTATCCCCGTTACGGGGCGCCGTGGCAATCAACGAAAGTCATACCGCGCCGCGACAGCGGGGGCAATCTCTCAGGCCGGATGCAGGTGAAGCCACACCGCCACGGCGGAAAAAACCGTGCCCACGATCAGCCAGGTGCGGCCCTGGGGGTGCCAGGCGCGTGCCGCCAGGCAGCGGCCGGCGCCCAGCAGCAGGAAGGCGGGTCCGAGCAGGGCGAAGAGGGTGGGGACGTGGATGTCGGGCATGGTGACCATCCGTTCACTGTGCGGTGGCCAGCAGCCTCTGCTGCCGGTGCGACGGCGCCGCGGTGTTGAAGCGGCGGCTGCCTGATTGCAGCATCATCAGGTGATCCGCGGCAAGCACGCGTTGGCGCTGCATGCCGGTGGACAGCACGGCCGTGGCCTGTGCGGGTGACAGCGCCTGCCCCACGAAGTGGCGGGTGCCCGCCGCGAAGCGCGTCGCGTTGACCTGCCACCACGCGGTGAGCCGTTCGGTGTCCGGCCACGGCAGGCTCTCGTCTTCGTCGAGCGACACGTCGTCGTCGGCCGGATCGTCGTTCGGACCCGAGGCAGGGCCGGCGGGTGCAGCACCTTCGAGGTCCAGCGCCGCGAGGTCCGCGCCGGTGATCAGCGACAGCGCTTCGCCGGCCACGCGGGCGAGCGTGGGCGTGGCCGCCTGCTTGAGCAGCCACGGCACGTAGAACGGGTCGCCGGACCAGCCGGCGCCGCGCACGCGCAGGCGTTCGCCAACGGGGTCGGCGGGCAAGGCCTTCAGCAGGCCATGCACGTCGCCAGGCGCGGTGACCAGCAACGAGGTGGTGAGGGCGCCGACCCGGTGCGGGCCTGCGGCGAGAGCGAGCCCGCGCAGGGTGGCAGGCGCTGCGTCGCGGTCGCCCAGCCGAGCGGCGGCCCGCGCGGCCTCGAAACGCACGGCGTCGTCGGGGTCGGTCAGCGCACGCAACGCGGCCGGGAGCAGGTCGACGCGGCCGAGTTCGCCCGAGGCCCGCCAGGCCATGGCCCGAAGGGCCGTGTCGGTTTCATCACAAGCGGCGGTGAGCGCCGGGCCGGGATCCACCTGGTGGGCCGCGCAGGCCTGGAGGCCGATGGCGCGTCGCAGCGGGCTGGGTGAATCGAGCAGGCCCTTGGTGACCCCGCGCAAGTGCTGGGAAGACACCCAACCGAAGGCCGAAACCAGGGCCGGCGCAGTATCGGACACCGCTTCGGCCAGGGCGAACAGCCGTTCGAGGCGGGCCGTGTCGCGCGCCTGGAGGGCGAGCACGGTGGCCACGAACAACTCGCCGCCACCGAAGGGCGCCACCAGCGTCGCGTCGCTCGCCCGGAGGCCCGCCTCGCCCGCGATGGCCAGCCCATCGAGGTGGGCGATCAGCCGTTCGTCGAGGCGCGCGAGCTGGTGGAGGCGGGCATGCGGGGCATCGAGCAACACCTGGCGGGTGCCGTGGAGGTGCATCGCCACCTCCAGGTGCTGGTCGATGACGGGCGCGACGGCCGGCCGGGGTGAGGGTGGGTTCATGGGCGGAGCGACGGGATCAGGCAATGCGTTCCCACTCGTCGCCATCGAACTGCAGGATGTCGTCGGAGCCGACCGTCCACAGGATGCCGTCGCGCGCGTCCAGGTGGAAGAAGGTGGAGGGGGCGTCATCGTCGAACTGCACCGGCTGAAGCGTGTCGCCTTCGAGCGTGAAGAGGCCGTGGTGCGAAGAGATCCAGAGGCGATCGCCGAACCACTCCAGGTCCCAGTAGTCGAGGTCGTAGGCATCGGCGGCCACCAGGGACCACTGGCCGTGGCGGCCCTTGAGCAGGGTGCCTCTCAGGCCGCACGCGTAGACGAATCCGTCCGGGGCGCAGTAGACCCGGTTGAGGATGATGTTCGTGGGACTCTCTTCCTGGTGCCAGTCGCGGCCGTCGAAGTGCCAGATCTCGCCGTGCCAACCCACGGCGTACAGGTCGTCGGGCCCGAAGCCGTGGATGGATTCGAAGCCGAGGACGATGTCGGGGCCCGGGCGCGACGGCAAGTCGCCGTGGATGGGGGTCCACTGGTCCAAGTCGTCGCGACGGAAGACCTTGCGGTCCATGGCGCAGGCGTAGGCGACGCCGGCGATGGAACGCACTTCGCGGAACCGCAGGTTCTCGGGGACGACCCGGCTCTCGAGATCGTCCTGGGAACCGTAGACGCGCACCTGACCGTATTCGCCCAGTGCCACCATTTGCGGCTTGGGATACTCGGTGGCACACACCGAGACGCAGTTCCAGCGCACGGGATGCTCGATCAGACCGAAGACCGAGGTGTCATGGTCATAGAAAACCGCGAAGGGCAACCCCTTGTCCTGCATGTCGGGCGCGAACGTACTCACGTAGACAATGTCCCGTTGGCGGATCGCCGCGAACGAGAGTTTGAGACGATGGTCGAGAGGCGTGTCTGGAGGTCTGTTTTTCATGGTGTTCTTCAGCGATTACTTGAACGATTCTTGGCCAGTTGCTCGGCTTCAGCGGCTCTTTGATCCAGATCCTTCCAGGCATTCTTGGCCGTCTCGTCATCCAACTTGCCACTCGGCGACGCCGGAATCTTCTCGCCCGGCTTGACCCCCACCCCCTCCTGCTCGTGGTAGGCCTTCAGCTGTGCCGAGATGCAGCCCGGGCTGCAATCAGAGTTGGGAAACACCATCTTCGTGGCCTGGCCGGCGGTGTCGGTGGCCTGCTTCAGCGTCCACTCGCCTTTGACGGCGATCTTCTCGGCCCGCACGCCCTGGTAGGTGTGCATCAGGCCGTGGCTGGCGGCGGTGTTGTTCTGGCCTTCTGCGCAAATGCACGGCGCCTTGTTGATGTCGTACTTGGAGTTCTTGAACTGCTCGCGCGGGACATCACCCTTGCCCCGCGTGCCGGGCTCGAGGAAAGCGGACGCTTCGATGAGGTGGTGCCCGGTCTGTCCTTCGCAGCACTGCTGCTGCTTGTCCTTCGACTTGAACGGCACCAGCATGCACCGGCGCGCACGGGCGCACTTGTAGGCGTCGGACTCGGTGGCCTTGGCCATGTCCTCGAAGTACTTCTTGTGATCCGCCTTGAACTGCTCGTATTCGGGCGTGGCCTTGTAGACCTTCTCCCGGATCGATTCGAGTTCCTTCTGCTGGGCGGAACTGCGCTTGGCCTTCTTGATGGCCGCCAGCGCGTCCATCTTCGTGGCCTGGTCGGCCGCCATGCTGGTGGCCGTGGAGGCGGGTGGCTTGGGCGGCGAGTAGGGCGGGCAGGCGGGCTTGTTGCCCTTGGGCTTGCACCCTTCGCAGGCCTTTTCTTCCCGGTCCTTGTCGGGCCCGCACAGTGCGCCGATGCCCGGCATCGCCACCTCGTCCAGGTACGGCCACGGACCGGTGTTGCCGGGGTTGGACCCATGGTTGTGCGTGGTGAGGTCCATCATGCGGACCACGTTCTCGCCCTCGATCTTCACGTCCATGGACCAGGCCGTGAAAAACACCTTGCCCATGTTGCGGCTGGTGATCACGCCCTTCTTGGGCGCACACCCCGCCTCGTCGCCCATGCTGCGCTTGAAGTACGACTTGTCCTTGAGCATGACCTCCTTGCCGGAGATCTTCACGCTCGTGGAACCGTTGGACGTGTCGCTGGCCATGCCCGTGTTGGGATACGGGATGGGCACGCCCGGCGGCGTGGCCGGCGTCAGCGGCGGCGTGAAGCACACGTCGGGGAAGGCGCAGATGGACTTGCCGGCGGCGGACTTGCACGACACCTCGCGGTTGTTGGCGAACACCTGGTTGGTCATGCGGGGTGCCTCGCGAACTGCAACACGGCGGCCGCACGCCGGCCGCTGTCGTTGGCCCAGTGGGCGATGAAGTCCGGTCCGGGCGCGTAGCCCTTGCGGCAGGCGGCGTCGGCCACCGCGAGCATGGCCAAGCCGCTGGCCGCACCGGTTTCGCCGGTGGATTCCGCCGGATGCCAGAGCTCGAACTCGGGTGTCAGCTGGCGCAGGGTGCGGCCCAGGGCAAGCGCCGATTCCTTGAAGTAGTACTGCTCGCCGGACAGGTCGGTCATGCGGAACTGCAACTCGTGCATCTGCCGGCCTGCGTCGTCGAGCGCCAGCTCGATCGCGGCGGCCAGGCCGTTGCCGCGCAGCGGCAGGTCGGCGTCGAGGTGGGCCGGCTCGATGCCGAAGCCGACGCCCGTGCAGCGCAGTTCCGCATGCGCGCTGGGCGCGCCCAGCAACACGGCGCCCGCGGCTTCGCCCGGCATGAAGCCGTTGCTGTTGATGGGCGTGAGCAGGCGGTCGGCCTTCAGGTAGACGGACAGGGTGGGCCAGCTCAAGAGGCTGTCGACCCCGGCCACGACCACCTGCGTCACCAGCGGGTCGGCGAGCAACTGCCGGGCCGTGGCCAGCGCGATGGGCGTGGCAACGCGGCCATGGGCGACGATGGCTGAGCGGTCGGAGAATTGCGCGCCCAGCAGCCGTTCCACTTCGGCGAACAGCCGGTCGTCGAGACCCCCCTGGCGGCCCGGGCGGTCGTGCTCGGCCACACACAGCAACACCGGGATCTGCGGCCACTGGTCGCGTGGCACGTCCACCAGGCATTCGTCGATGGCCAATGCGGCCAGGCGGGCGAGCTTGGCGAGGCCGCTCCAGGACTCGCCGAGTGGCACCGCGTGGGCCATCAGCCAGGCGCCTTCGTCGTCGACGAAACGCGTTTCGGTGGGGTTCGTGAGCTTGGCGCGGATGGCCGCGCAGGAGGATGGCGCGTCGAGGCCCACGCTCGTGATCAGCGCGGTGCGCCGGATGGCCAGGGGAGATGCGGTCATCGGTCAGGCGGTCGTGGGGGTGGGACGTTCCATCGGCACCATCACGACGGGGATCGGGAAGGTGACCTTGTCCCGCAGCTGCCACCAGTCGCGGCCCTTCTTGCCCACCAGCACCTGGGCGATCTCGAAGAGGCTCTTGCGCAACGGGCGCACCGCGCGCCACGTGAGCGTGAAGCGGCGCAGGTCGGGTTCGATCACCACGGTGTCGAGCACGGCGGTCAGTTCCTCGCGGTCACCGCGCTTGGGGAACACCGTCACGGGCGCCACCAGCGACGGGATCGTGAACTGGGTATGGCCCTCGGGCGTGAGGTTCGACAGCGTCACCTCCATCGGACCGCGGGAGAAGAAGTCGAGCGGCACTTGTTGGTCTTCCGGTGCGGCCTGGTGGTAGCGGGCATCGAAGTCGGGCGGGAGGAACGGGAAGTGCTGCTCGCGCCAGGCGTCGTCGTAGGTGCCCGCAAGGGCTGCCCGCGGCGACCAGCCACGGCCGAGCGGGCCGAAGGCCATGGGGCGGTAGTCGCCATCGGTGTCGGACACCGGGCGCCCGATTTCCTCCGTGAGCGGCAACGGCTTGCCGTCCACCCACTCCTTGCGCAGGTGCTTGTGGAAGCCGCGGCCCACCGGGTTGCCCAGGAACGCGGCGTGTTGTGCGGGGTCGTCGTGGCGCGTGTCGACACCACCGTACGCCACGTCGTAGCTGATGGGTTGCACGACAAACGGCTCCGGCGCGGTGGCACGCAGCGTGGCCACGCCGCAGTCCCACCGCCGTGGGCCCACCACCGACAACGCCTTCAGCCAGTCACCGATGCGCACGCCCACGTCCACGCGGGCCGCGGGCTGCCCTTGCGGCGCGTGGGCACTGCCCACCAGCAGGATGTCGCAGCGCGTCTTGCGGGGGGCGAAGTCGACCTCGTGCACCGGTGCCGAGAACCCCGGTGCGCCAGTGAAGGTGTCGGCCATCACCAATGGCGCCTGCACGTCGTGCAGCGCGAAATGCCCGGCCGGCTCACCGTCGACGGGAAAGCGGAAGGTGCCCTTGATCACGACCACCAGGCTCTCGCGCCCACTCGGCTCCACGCCGAGGTTGTAGCCCGCGATCATGCGGGTGGCATTGAGCAGTTCCATCGGACCGGCGCTCAGTTCAACTGCACCGAGCCACCCTGCAGGCGGTTCACCCCGGTGGACCGGCTCGACACGTAGGTGCCCTGGATCATCACCTTGCCCGCCTTGGTCAGCGTGATGCTGGCCTTGCCACACTGCAGCACGAGCTGGTCGGTGGCGCGCACGATGAGGCGTTCGCCGTCGGCATCCACCTGCACCTGGCCCGGGCCCGCGGCCGGGGCGGCCGGCGTCTCGCGCAGCACGCCCATCACGATGGGGCGTTCGGCGTCGCCACCTTCGAACTGCAGCACCACCGACCGGCCCACGTGGCTGCCCTGCAGGTCGAGCACCGCGCGGGCGCGCAGTGCGGCGGTGCCGGGCTGGCCGGCGTACCGCACGAGCGGGGTGTGGCCGTCGTCGGCGAGGGCGATCAACTCGCCCACCACCACCTCGGGCAAGGCCGGGGCGGTGGGGCGCAGCGGCCGCGACGCGAGCAGCGGGGTCAATGGATCGTCGGTTGCCGGCAGGTCGCGGGCGGTGTCGAGGGTGTCTCTGCGTCCCATGGTGTTCACCTTTGTTCTGTTCTGTTCAGTTCTGCAGGATCTTGGAACCCTTCATCACGATGTCCTTGCTGGCCTTGACGTTGATCTTGCCCGAGCCGTCGATCGTGATGTTCTTGCCCTTGATGAAGATCGTGCCGTCCTTTTTCATCGTGATGACGGCGTCGCCGGTCTTCAGCGTAATGGAGTCGCCGGCCGAGATCACCAGGTCCTTGCCGACCGTGAGCGTGTCGTTGTCGCCCACGCTGGCCGTGCGGTTCTTGCCCACCGTGGTGCCCTGGTTGGCACCCACCTCGATGGTGCGGTTCTTGCCGATGCTGTTGCTCTGGTTCACCCCCACCGAGGTGGATTGGTTGATGCCCACCGTGATGGATTGCATCGCGCCGATGGCCACTTCCTGGGCCGCACCGATGGCAATGGTTTCGTTGATGCCCACCGCGTGGGTGCGTTGCAGCGCCACCGTGGCGGTTTCACTGGCCAGCACGGAGATCGTGCGGTTGGCGCCGATGGTGATGGTTTCGTTCGCCCCGACCGTCTCGGTGCGGTTGATGCCGATGCCGATCACCTCGTGGCTGCCCACGGTCTCGGTGCGGTTGACACCGATGGTGATGGTCTCGTTGTTGCCCACCGTCTCGGTGCGGTCGTGCTTGACGAGCGTGGTCTCGTCGTGGTCGATGGTCTTCTTGCGGTCGTGGCCCACCCAGTGCGACTCGTCGTTCTCGACCTCGATGCGCTGGTCCTTCTCGGCGTGGATCCACACTTCCTCGGCCCCCTTCTTGTCCTCGAAGCGGATGGCGTTGGCGTTGTCGTACGCGCCGCCCTTCGACGAGCGCGTGAGGATGCCGGTCTGCGTGGCGTTGGCGGGCAGGTCCCACGGGGGCATCTGCTCGGCGTTGTAGACACGGCCGGTGATGAGCGGCTGGTCCGGGTCACCCTCGAGGAAGCTGACGATCACCTCCTGGCCGATGCGGGGGATGTGGATGGACCCGAAGCTCTTGCCCGCCCACGGGTGGGAAACCCGAACCCAGCATGAACTCTTGTCGTCGTTCTTGCCGTAGCGGTCCCAGTGGAACTGCACCTTCACGCGGCCGTACTTGTCGGTGTAGATCTCGTCGCCGGACGGGCCCACCACCACGGCCGACTGCGGCCCCTGCACGAACGGCACGCGCGTGGTGCGCGCAGGCCGGAACTGCTGGGCCACGGGCATCGCGGTGAACGTGCTGCGGTAGTCGCCGTCCGGGTGCCCCGACTCGATGCCGCCGATGGTGGCGTGCACGGTGGTGCCCACGACCAGGAACTCGGCGTTCTGGTCGGTGCGCGGGTGGCGGTCGAGCTTGAACCGGTGGCCCACGCCAAGCCGGTGGCAGTTGGACGCGGCGCTCAGCTGGTGGTGGCGAGCCTGGTGTTCGTCGAGGCGGTCGTCCACGAGCTGCTTGCCGTCGCCCTTGATGATGTAGTCGCCCTGGTAGTCGAAACGCTCGAATGCCTCCTGGGCGTGTTTGCGGGTGAGGTTGGCATCCACCATCAGGTCCACCGACGGGCGCTCGAAGTCATAGCTCTGCAGCACCGATTTGCCCGTGCGCACCTCGCGCGACATGGTCCAGTCGGACACGTATTCCAGGTCGGGCGGTGCCGAGTCGATGTTCTCGAAGTAGGGCAGCGTGGCCTCGCCGGTGATGGGTTCGTGGGCGCTCGACGAGTCCACGAGCACCATCACGTGCTTGCTGGCGGTGTGCTCGAAGTACCAGTAGATGCCTTCGTGCTCGAGCAGGCGGGTGATGAAGGTCAGGTCGCTCTCGCGGTACTGCACGCAGTAGGTGCGCTTGCGGTACGAGCGGAACAGGCGGAAGTCGAAATCGGAGAATCCGTTGTCGTCGAACACCTGCTTGACGATGGCGGGGACGTCCAGGTCCTGGTAGATGCGGCAGTCGGCCGTGCGGGTGAGGAACCAGGGCCAGGGGCGCACCACGGCCTGGTAGCCGAAGTGCCGGCCACGGCTGCGGCCAATGCCGAAGCGGGTGACGTATCCGTTGAAGTGCTGCTGCTCGTCGTTGTCGCGGCTGATCGACACGGTGATGGGTTTGCCCAGCAGGTCTTCGGGCGACAGATCGCCCGACTCGCTGAGCAGGCGCAGTTCCATCTCCCCGAGCTGGCTCAGGCCGGCGGTGAAATCGATGGATTCCACACGCAGTTCGGTCGAAAGGGGCGACGTGACCGTGATCTGTTTGTTCATGGCGGGCTTTGCGGGCTGCGGGGACACTCCTCCTGCACGTTAGGAGGGCGGGGGCGTGCGGGCAAGCGACGAAAGTCACCGCCCCGGTCAGTCGTCGTCGTCGTCGTCCGGATCGAACGGCATCGACAGGGACAGCCGCAGGATGCTGCCGCGGCCTGGCGCGTAGTCGGCGGTCATCGTGTGGGACTGGTAGTCCCACGCGTCGCGGTTCAGCTCGTCGCTCATGTGCATGGGCGGCCCCACCTTCTTGCGGGCGTCCTTGCGTGGATCGGCAAAGGCCAGGCCGAAGGGCAAGGCGCCGGCAAAGGGTTTGGCGCCGCCCTGGGCCTGGCCCTGCAGCACCACGCGGACCAGCTCCTGCCCATGCCGGGGGTCGCCGTCGGCGGGGGCGAACTCGAGCGTGACGCCCAGTTGGCGCACCTCGACGCGCGACCCGGTGTCGCCACGGCCGCCCTTGGGCGGCTTCCTGGCGCCCAGCCGGGTGAGCAGGCGCTGGATGTCGGGGTGGTCGTCGGCCTTGCCGAGGCAGGCGATGAGGTCGTCGGCGGTCATCGATTCAGGGGAAGAGAGGGAACATCAAGGGCGACGTGCGGCCACCAGCCAGCCCGCCACCGGCTTGCCGGCTTCCATGCGCAGTTCGACGGGTTCGAGCGCCTCGGTGTGCAGCGCAGCGGCCGCCAGGGAGGCCGCCACGTGGGCTCGCCGGTGGGCATAGCGGCCGTGGGGTTGCAGATGATACGGGGCGTCGCCGCCGTCGCCCAACGCTTCCACGGTGAACACGAGCAGGCCACCGGGCCGCAGCGCGCCGTGGGCGGCGGCCATCGCCGGGCCCAGTTCGCCGAAATAGCACAGCGTGTCGGCGCACACCAGGGCGTCCTGCGAGCCGGGGTGATCGAGCAGGTAGGCGACCAGCTCGGCGTGTTGCAACTTGTCGTACACGCGGCGGCGGTCCGCTTTCTCCAGCATGCCGCTGGACAGGTCGCAACCGGTGAGGGTGCGGGACCAGTCGCGCACCAGCGGGCCGCACAGGCCGGTGCCACAACCGAGGTCGAGCACGTCGAACTGGCGCGCAGGCGGTGGGAGCAACCGGGTCAGCAGGTCGGCCACGAGCTGGGGCGCGCGGTAACCGAGCGCCGACAGGTTGGCATCGAACGTGGCCGCGAAGGCATCGAACGTGCGCTCGACGTAGTCGTCGCTGGCCCGTTCCGGCACGGTGCCGCCGGAACACGCGGCGAGGTGGTGCAGGATCACGGGGTTGTCGGGGTCGGTGGCGAGCCAGTCGCGGTAGAGCTGCGCGGCTTCGTCCAGGCGGCCGAGGTGCACCAGGGCGCGTGGCACGGCGTTGCGCGCCTGCAGGTGTTTCGGCCACAGCACGATGGCGCGGCTGTTGGCCGTCAGGCCTTCGTCCACCTTGCCCTGTTCCAGCAGCGTGAGCGACAGGTTGTACCAGGCCTGGGCGAACTCGGGATCGATCTCGACCGCGCGACGGCACAGGGCTTCCGACCCGGCATGGTCACCTTCGCGCCGCAGGATGGTGGCGAGGTTGTTCATCGCGTTGATGAACTCCGGGTGCCGGGCGAGGGCTTCCCGGTAGGTCGCCTTCGCCTCGTCGAAGCGTTGTGCCTCGGTGAGCACGTTGCCCAGGTTGTTCCAGACGCCGACCGCGCCGGGATTGACGGCGAGGGCCTGGCGGATGAGGGCGATGCCTTCGTCGGAGTGCCCCTGGTTGTGCCGTGCGATGCCGAGGAAGTGCAGCCCGTCCGGCTGGTCGGGCCACTTGCGCAGCACGGCGCGGAGTTCTCGCTCCGCGGCCTCGTGCTGGCCATCGCGCAGCAGCGCCACGGCGTACTGCAGCGCCTGGGTCCAGGCCAGCCGGGCTGCGCCGCTGGCCCCGCGTGGCGCCGCCTTGTTCGAACCGCGTGCCATCGGTCAGTCGAAGGCGTACGCGAAATCGCCCGCCTGCACGGTGAGCGCCACGCGGTTCAGCGGCTGGCCGGAGGCCAGGCGCGTGAGGTACTCGTGGCTGATGCGCGGCAGCACGGTGTTGGTCAGCAGCGCGTCGATCACGCGGCCACCACTTTCCACCTCGTTGCAGCGGCTCACCACGAGCTTGACCACGTCGTCATCGAACGTGAACGGCACACCGTGGTTGGCTTCCACGCGCTTCTTGATGCGGTTGAGCTGCAGCTTGACGATCTGCGCGAGCATGGCCTCGGACAGCGGGTAGTACGGGATGGTGACGATGCGGCCCAACAGTGCCGCCGGGAACACCTTGAGCAGCGGCTCGCGCAGCGCCTTCGCGATGGCATCGGGCTCGGGCATCAGCTCCGGGTCCTTGCACAGGTTCATGATCAGGTCGCTGCCGGCGTTGGACGTCAGCAGGATGATCGTGTTCTTGAAGTCGATCATGCGGCCTTCGCCGTCTTCCATCCAGCCCTTGTCGAACACCTGGAAGAACAGCTCGTGCACGTCGGGGTGGGCCTTTTCCACCTCGTCGAGCAGCACCACGCTGTACGGACGGCGGCGCACGGCTTCGGTCAGTACGCCGCCTTCACCGTAACCCACGTAGCCCGGGGGCGAACCCTTGAGCGTGGAGACGGTGTGCGCCTCCTGGTACTCGCTCATGTTGATGGTGATGACGTTCTGTTCACCACCATACAGTGCCTCGGCCAGCGCGAGCGCGGTCTCGGTCTTGCCCACGCCGGACGTGCCGGCCAGCATGAACACGCCGATGGGCTTGTTCGGGTTGTCGAGCTTCGCACGCGACGTCTGGATGCGGCGGGCGATCATCTCGAGCGCGTGCTTCTGGCCGATCACGCGTTCGTTCAGCGTGTCGGCCAGGCGCAGCACCGACTCCACCTCGTTCTTGACCATGCGGCCCACCGGGATGCCGGTCCAGTCCTGCACCACGGCGCCCACGGCGATTTCGTCCACCGACGGCAGGATCAGCGGGGTGTCACCCTGCAGGTGGTGAAGCTTCGTCTGCAGTTCGGCCAGGTCGGCCAGCAGGCGGGTGCGTTCCTCGGGCGAGAGCGTGGTCTCAGTGGCGGCATCCTTGCCGTCGGCCTTGTCACCGGCCTTGCGCAGCTTGCCGCGAAGGGCCAGCACCTGGTCCACCAGCACCTTCTCTTCCTGGAACCGGGCCTGCAGCTTCTCGAGCGACGCGTTGGCTTCCGCCAGGTGCTGGGCCACGCGGTCGTGGCGCACCTTCACGTCGATGCCGACGTCGGCTTCGCGGTCGATGATCTGCTGCTCGGTGGTGAGCGCCTCGATGCGGCGCTGCACGTCTTCCACCTCGGGCGGCGTGGCGTGCTGGCTGACGGCCACGCGGGCGCAGGCGGTGTCGAGCAGGCTCACGGCCTTGTCGGGCAGCTGGCGCGCGGGGATGTAGCGGTGCGACAGCTTCACGGCGGCCTCGATGGCCTCGTCGAGCAGCTGCACGCGGTGGTGTTTCTCGAGGATGGTGGCCACGCCGCGCAACATCAGCACGGCCTTTTCCTCGCTGGGTTCGGGCACCTGAACCACCTGGAAGCGGCGGGTGAGGGCCGGGTCCTTCTCGAAGTACTTCTTGTACTCGGCCCACGTGGTGGCCGCGATGGTGCGCAGCTTGCCGCGTGCCAGGGCCGGCTTGAGCAGGTTGGCCGCGTCACCCGTGCCGGCCGCGCCACCGGCGCCGATCAGCGTGTGGGCCTCGTCGATGAACAGGATGATGGGCTTGGCCGACGACTGCACCTCGTCGATCACCTGGCGCAGGCGGTTCTCGAACTCGCCCTTCATGCTGGCGCCGGCCTGCAGCAGCCCGATGTCGAGCATCATCAGCGACACGTCGCGCAGCTGCGGCGGCACGTCGCCGCGCGCGAGGCGCAGCGCAAAGCCTTCCACCACCGCCGTCTTGCCCACGCCGGCCTCGCCGGTCAGGATGGGGTTGTTCTGGCGCCGGCGCATCAGGATGTCGACGATCTGGCGGATCTCCTCGTCGCGCCCGGCGATGGGGTCGATCTCGCCGTTGCGGGCCTTCTCGGTCAGGTCCACGGCGTAGCGCTTGAGCGCTTCTTGCTTGCCCATCGCGGCCGGTGCGATGGCGTCGCTCGCCTCGCCCGGCTGGGCGGCGCCCGAGCCGTCGCTGGCGGCCTGGCCGTGTTCCGGGGAACCGGCGAGCAAGGCGGCGAAGTTTTCGGTCAGGTCGTCGAGCTTCACCCGCTCGAACTGCTTGCTGATGGCCAGCAGCGCGTTGCGCGACGATTGGGTTTTCAGCAACCCGATCAGCAGGTAGCCGGTGCGCACCTGCGAGTCCTTGAACATCAGCGAACCGTAGACCCACGCGCGTTCGACGGCGTTTTCGATGTGGCTCGACAGGTCGGTGATGGACGACGCGCCACGCGGCAGGCGGTCGAGCGAGTTCTGCAGGTCGGCCACGAGCACGGCGGCATCGATGCCGTAGTGCTTCACGATGCGGTGCAGGTCGGAGTCCTGGTTCTGCAGGATCTGGAACAACCAGTGCTGCAGTTCGACGTACGGGTTGCCGCGCAGCTTGCAGAAGACGGTGGCGCCTTCGATCGCCTTGTAGGCGAGCGGGTTGAGTTTGCCGAACAACGCGGTGCGACTGATTTCAGCCATGGTTTTCTCCCTGGGTGTTTGAGGGCACGCCGAGGCGTGCGGGATGCAGGCGAAGGTCGCCGCGGTCTGGGTGGGGGGTGGCGCGGCCGAGCCAGGTGGTGAGGCCGAGCCGGGCCTGGCGCTTCACGCCGAGGGGCGGCACCTCGTTGCCTTTCAGCACGAGGCGAACGTCCCACAGCATCTCGAACCCCACGAGCTGGCGCATCCAGTCGCGCAGTTCGATGAGAGACGGCTGGCCAGGCAGGAATTGGTTGTACTGGGCGAGGGTCAACGGGCCGACGTGCAGGCGCAGCTTGTACTGGCGGTCCCACACCTTGCCCCCGGCCACAGCGTTGACACCGAGCGCCGCGGAACGGCGGGCACCGGGGCTGCCGAGGCGGGTGCGGTCGCCGGCACGCAGCGTCATCCAGTGGCCCACGTACGACTCCACGCGGATGGGCACCTGGAAGTACTGGCGCAGCACCTTCTGGATGGATTCGGGGTTGCGCGTGGCACGGGCCAGGTGGCCTGCGGCAAATCGTTTTGCCCTGTCTGGCACGGTGTCGGCCGCACGCATCGACGCCGGGGCCTGGCCGAACAGGGCCGACACCCATTTGGCGAACTGGTCGTCATCGGGGCGGTCGGCCTGCACGGCCGGCTGGGCCTGGGCCCACGCGCGGTAGAACAGCAGCAGTGCGCGGTGGTGGAACACGTCGGCGAAGCGCGCGAACGTGGGGTCGGCGTGGTTGCGCAGGCGGTCGCGGGCGTACTCGGTCAAGTGCAGCGGCAGCGGGCCCATCGGGCCGAAGAGGCCGAAGAACCGCACACCGAGGCGCGGCCGGTCGAGGCTCGCGTTGAACGACATGATGGGCGCCGGCGCGAAATCGAGCTCCGGGTCCTGACCCAGCCGCAGCGGTTCGGCGCCGGGCCGCAGGGCCTTGCCCAGGCGCGGGTGCTGGGGCGACATGGCCTCCACCTCGCGCAACACGGCGAAGAAGTCGTGGTTCCAGGGCTCGGCCGCGAGCGCGTCGAACAGCCGGGCCTGGCGTTCGTGGCGGGCGCGGGCGACGTCCGGGGTGTCCATGGGGGTCACAGCACGGCCCGGGTGCCCACGCGCGGCCGGGTGCGCAGGATCTCGCCGCGCGAGGCCGAGCGCAGCACCGTCTCGACGAAGCTGTTGGCCGACGCGTGGCGCGCAAAAAACTGGTCGAGCACCGATCCCAGCAGGAAGGCGCTGGAGCCCAGGAACCCGAGCTCGTCGGCCACGAGCGTGATCTCGACGCCGCAGCCGAACGTGAGCGGCCCGGGAAACGGCAGGCGGCGCACCACCGACTGGGCGTGCAGCGACTGCACGCCGTCCACCTGCTTCGACCACGCCATGTCCTGCTCGGGCCCGTGCAGCGACAGCAGGCTGCGCAGCGCGGCCGCAGCACGTGCCGGGTCCTCGCCAGCGATGCTGAGGTAGTTCAGCGAGAGCAGGCTCACCATGGCCCAGCCCACGTCGCCGCGGGCGATGCGCTGCACCGGGCGGGTGGGGCCGCGCAGCGTGTCGATGCGGATGGTGGGGCCGGCCGCGTCCAGCGTCCACGCGGTGGCGGAGCCGGGCAGCAGCGTGGGCAGGTCGCGGTTGGTGGCGAGTGCCGTCAGCGACAGCTGGCGGATGTCGTCGCGGTAGGGCGCGTTGTTGGGGTCCACGAGCGACAGGAACAGCTCCTGGCCGATGTAGGCCGAACGCGGCCCCTCGAGCCGCTGGCGGCTCGACAGCAGGCGCGGTTCGCGGCGCACCGTGTAGTACGCGCCGTGGCTGCGGGACTCGTCGTGGAACGCGGTGTACAGCGGCAGGAACTTCTGCTCGGCCGCCTGGGCCGTGCCGAAGCCTGTGACGGACGCGATGGAGTGCACCTCGAAGTCCATCGGCCGGGTGCGGTCGGGCACCACGTGGTGTTCCCAGGCGCCGGTGCCCAGCTGGATGCGGTCGAGGCGTTTCGGGAACAGGTTGACGGCGGGGGTGCAGTAGAGCGCGAGGCTCTGGGCATCCACCAGCGATTCGAGCGACACGTCGGGTTTGCCGAACAGCACCACGACCTCGGCCTCGGTGCCATCGATCAGCGCGAACCGCCGCGCCAGGTCGGTGACGCTGAACTGCAGGAACCGCTGCGGCATGGCGGCGTACTCCTGCAGCAGCCGGTGGCCGCTGAAACCGCGCAGTGTCTCGGGCAACAGCGCTTCGTTGTCGCCATACCCCATGGGCTGGACCGAACCGGCATCGGCATAGGCCGACATGCTGGCCTTGTCACCCCCGCCCACCCATGTGCCGAGGCCGTTGCCGAGCACCAGCTCGTGCAGGCGGAATGCCACGTCGTCGGGTGCGGCGATGTGGAGAGGCAGGGTGTCGAGGCCGAGCTGGCGGAACTTGATGCCGCCGTGGGTCTTGAGCTTGATGCGCAGGCCGCCGCGGATCTGGCGGGCGCCGGGCAGGCGGGTGAGCGGCAGGTCGGGGGCGTGGGTGAAGTACTGGACGGCGTCGATGTCCACCGGCCACAGCGTGACGTCCTGCGATGTGCGGAACTCGCAGCGGGTGTTCTGGCCGCGCACCGCTTCGCTGGTGAGTGCGCTGTCGCGCGGGATCGTGAAGCCGCGGGCCAGGTTCGGGTCGAGCAGGTCGGGGCGCAGCCGCGCCATCATCATCGACGGCACGGGCGACAGGAAACCGGGGTACACCGTCTCCAGCATGTGCTGGATGAGGCGGGGGTGCTCGGCGTCGATCTTGAGTTGCACGCGGGCGGCGAGGAAGGCAAAGCCTTCGAGCAGCCGCTCGACGTAGGGGTCCGACACCTCCACGCCGTCCATCGACAGCCGCGCGGCGATCTTCGGGAATTCCTTCGCGAACTCGGCCCCCACCTCGCGCAGATGGGTGAGTTCGTCGTTGTACAGGCGCAGCAGGCTCGGGTCCATCGGGGCGGGGGCGGTGAGGGCGTCAGGTGGTCTTGCGTCGCACGTGGATGGCGGTGGCGTCGCGCACTTCCACCTGGCCGGCTTCCAGGTCGAGTTGGGTGCGCAACAGCAGTTCGAGCGGCACGGGCTGGGCCCACATGAACCCGCGGATCTCGAATTCGATCACGTTGTGGGTGTCGAGCACGCTGGTGGCGTCGATGGCCTTCACCTCGAGCGAGTCTTCCATGACCCGCGGTTCGAAGCGCAGGATGGACTGCTTGATGGTGCGCTCCAGCAGGCTGATGTCCACGCGCGAGGCCATCTGGCCCGACATGGGCGGCAGCCCGTAGTTGAGCACCGAGTTGGCCGCCTGCGCATGGGCCTCGGACAGGCCGCGCAGCGGCTGCACCGCGTTGAGCAGCCATGACAGGTCGCGCAGCACCGCTTCGCGGATCTGCGCCTTGTTCATCATGCGGTTGTCTTCCGCCTCGACACGCGTGTGGGGCGTGAGGTCGGTCAGGCGGTCGAGCAGCACGGGCTGCAGGCGGTCGCGGAGGTTCATGCGGGCGCGCTCAGGCCGGCGTGGCGGTGAGGCGGATCTCGCGCACGTCCAGCAGCGCGGCCTCGGGCCCGCTGGTGGACACCAGCCGCTGGCCGAGGCCGGCGTACTGGTCGTCGCCGAGCCCGTTCCACGTGGTGCCGCGGGCGAGCTTGAGCGCACCGTCGGCCTGTTCGCGGGTGCCGGGGTAACAGGTGGGCACGAGCGCCACGGTCTGGCCGCCGTTGGTGAACGTGAGCTGCACCGGGGTCCACACCATGTCGCGCAGGTCTTCCGGCGCCTCGATGGTGACGGCCGACAGGGCATCGAACGGCACCCAGGTGTAGCGGCCGTTGAGCACCACCTCGAGCACGGGGCCCAGGCGCGAGTCGGCGTCGGCGATCCAGTCGAACGCGACACCGTCGAGCGTGCCGGGGGTGACCGGGGCGGCCTCGAGCGCGGAGGCGCGCAGGTGCGCGGCCTGCGCGGCGTTGCCCTGGGCTTCCTGCGCCAGGGCCTCGATGAGCATGGCGACCCACGGAGTGGGCTGGCCGAACACGACGGGGGTGGTCTTGCCGGCGAACACCGCGGCGCGCACGGCCTCGCACTTGATGGCCTCGCGGTAGGTGTTGACCATGGGCAGCGTGCCGTGGTCGAGCTGGCCGCACACGTCGAGCTGGGCGAGGGCGCGTTCCCACTGGCCGAGCACGCTCAGCAGCTGGAACAGGAAGATGCGGAGCTTGGCATCGCCCGGCTTTTCACGCACCTGCTGCTGCAGCGCGGCGAGGGCCTGGGCCGGGTCGCCGGCGGCGAGGAATTCCTGGGGGGTGCTCATGGTGTCAGACGGGCAGGATTTCGTCGTTGAAGTTGAAGCCGGAGCCGCGCTGGCCGGAGGCCTGCTGGATCTCGTACTCCACTTGCACGCGGTTGAAGCTCAGCGTGGCCCGCTCGGTGAGCATGCCGGTGCTGTCGCAGGCCATGTCGACCGACGTGACCCGCGCGTTGTACAACGTGATCTTGAAGAAGTCGCGCTGGCCTTCACCGGCCTTGCGCATGCAGAGCTTGGCTTCCTTGATCTCGTCGTTCGAGGCCAGCACCGACAGCAGCGCCGTGGTGCTGCTGTCCACCCGTTTGCTGATGGCCAGGTTTCGGTACGACCGGCGGGCGGTGGCCTGCGTGGAGCCCAGTGCGGAACTGGCGGTCACGCCCCAGTCCCAACTGGTGATCTGGATCTCGTCCTTGTGGTCGACCGAGGTGGCTTCGCCACGGATCTTGCCGGAACGTTTGCTTTGAATCGCCAGGAACACATCGACGGCGCCTTCGCCAGGAGCAGCGACAGGGGAGGGAATGGACGGAGGCATGTGATGGTTCCTTCGTTGCCGTGAGCAGCGGCAGTGGCAGTTCGGTTCTCAAACGCTGAAGGCCCGGACACGGCACGAGGTGCCGGGGCCGGGCGGGCAGATCGGGCGAAGCCCGTTCGATCAGCGGGTTTCGGTGGTGGCCGTGTTCCAGCCGAACTTCACTTCACCACCCAGGCCGCCCTTGTCGTCCTGCGGCTTGTACGAGTACTCGATGTCCTTGTACGAGCACTTCACTTCCTCCGAGATGTCGCCCTCGGACTCGCCGGACGGGCTCACGCTGGTGACGAACACTTCTTTCAGGGTGATCGTCAGGTAGGCCTTCTGGCCTTCGCCGGCCTTGCGGGCGGTCAGCTTGGCGTCCTTGAAGTGCTTGCCGGACACGCAGTGCTTGGCCAGGACCGGGGAGGCCTTGTCGTAGCGGTGCGAGAAGACGAAGTCGCCCGGGGTGGCCTTGCCACGGCCGGAGCCGCCGCCGGATGCCGCGCCGGAGACCTGGGACACTTCCCAGTTCCACGACAGGATCTCGATTTCGCCCTTGTGGTCCTTGTGGGTGGCTTCGCCGTCGACGCCGTCAAACTTGATGTGAAAGTCGCTGCTCATGGTCATTGCTCCTGTTGAACGAGAAAGGTACTGCTAGCGCCAGGATTGGCGCGGTTGAAAAAACGGGTTGAGGGGGCCCCCGGAGGGGCCCGGCACGGGTGTCAGGCGGCCTTGTTGGAAGGCAGCTTCGACACGAGGCGCAGGGAGACCGTGAGGCCTTCCAGCTGGTAGTGCGGACGCAGGAAGAACTTGGACGAGTAGTAGCCAGGGTTGCCCGGGATTTCCTCGACCTGCACTTCGGCCGCGGCGAGCGGCTTTTGCGCCTTGGTGGTTTCCGACGAGTTCGCCGGGTCCCCATCGACGTAGTTCATGATCCAGTTGTTGAGCCACTTGGCCATGTCGTCCTTTTCCTTGAACGACCCCACCTTGTCGCGCACGATGCACTTCAGGTAGTGGGCGAAGCGGCAGGTGGCGAACAGGTATGGCAGGCGTGCGGCCAGGTTGGCGTTGGCCGTGGCGTCCGGGTCGTCGTACTCGGCCGGCTTCTGCAGCGACTGCGCGCCGATGAACGCCGCGAAATCGGAGTTCTTGCGGTGCACGAGCGGCATGAAACCGTTCTTGGCCAGTTCGGCCTCGCGGCGGTCGCTGATGGCGATCTCGGTGGGGCACTTCATGTCCACGCCACCGTCGTCCGTGGGGAACGTGTGCGTGGGCAGGCCTTCCACCGAACCGCCCGACTCGATGCCGCGGATGCGCGAGCACCAGCCGTACGACTTGAACGAACGGTTGATGTTCACCGCCATCGCGTAGGCCGAGTTGGCCCACGTGTACTTGGTGTGGTCGGCGCTGCCGGTGTCTTCCTCGAAGTTGAACTCTTCCACCGGGTTCGTCTTCGCGCCGTACGGGATGCGGGCGAGGAAACGCGGCATCGCGAGGCCGAGGTACTTGGCGTCGTCGGATTCACGCAGCGAACGCCAGGCGGCGTACTCGGGCGTGGTGAAGATCTTGGTCAGGTCGCGCGGGTTCGCGAGTTCCTGCCACGAACCCATCTGGGCCAGCGCCGGGTCGGCGGCCGCGATGAACGGGGTGTGGGCCGCGGCCGACACCTTGGCGATCTCACCCAGCAGTTCCACGTCCTGCGGACCGTGGTTGAAGTAGTAGTCGCCCACGAGGCAGCCGAAGGGCTCGCCGCCGAACTGGCCGAATTCCTCTTCATACACGCGCTTGAAGATGGGGCTCTGGTCCCAGGCGGCGCCCTTGTAGCGTTTCAGCGTCTTGCCCAGCTCCTGCTTGGAGATGTTCATCACGCGGATCTTGAGCTGCTCGTCGGTCTCGGTGTTGTTGACGAGGTGGTGCAGGCCACGCCACGCGCTTTCCAGCTGCTGGAAGTCGGCGTGGTGCATGATCTGGTTGATCTGCTCGCTGAGCTTCTTGTCGAGCTCGGCGATCATGGCCTCGATGGACATGACCACGTCGTTGCCGATCAGCTGGGTCTGCGACAGCGCTTGCTGCGCGAGGGTCAGCACGGCGGATTCCACCGCCGACTTGGCCTCGTCGCTCTTGGGCTTGAATTCCTTGTTCAGCAGCGACGCGAAATCGCCGCCCTGGAACTCGACACCCTGTAGCGCCGACGATTGGGTTTGTGCTTCTGCCATCACGAATCTCCGTCTGGTTCTGGGGTGAGGATCACTCGGCCTTCGGCTCGTCGCTGGCCTTCTTCGCAGAAGCCAGGCTGTTGAGCAGCGCCGGGTCGGCGATCACCTTGGCGAGGAGTTCCTCGGCACCGGTCTTGCCGTCCATGTACGTGATGAGGTTCGACAGTTGCTGGCGTGCGGTGAGCAGCTTGTTCAGCGAGTCGACCTTGCGGGCCACGGCGGCCGGGGAGAAGTCGTCCATGCTGTCGAACGTGATGTCGACACTCATGTTGCCTTCACCCGTCAGCGTGTTGGGCACCTGGAAGGCCACGCGCGGTTTCATCGACTTCATGCGGCTGTCGAAGTTGTCCACGTCGAAGTCGAGCAGCTTGCGGTCGGCGACGGGGGCGAGCGGCTCGCTGGGCTTGCCCGACAGGTCGGACAGGACACCCATCACGAACGGGAGCTGCACCTTCTTCTCGGCACCGTAGAGCTCCACGTCGTATTCGATCTGGACGCGGGGCGCACGGTTGCGAGCGATGAACTTCTGACTGCTGGTGGCCATGGGAGGGCTCCTCTACGCTGGGGTCGATTGGATGGTTGAAAAAGTGCTGCCCTTGGAACGGCGGGGCAATCGCATGGTACGGTTCAGTCGCCGGACGGGCCGGCGATGTTTTCGATCTGGCTCAAGCCATCGGGTGCCAGGTCGCGGATGATGTCCATGAAACTCTTCGTCATCAAACGTTGGGCGCGCCGGATCAGCAGTGGCGCCGGGTTGGTGGGTTCGTTGCGTTCGATCCATTCGCAGACGCGGTCGAGCGTGCGCACCACGTCGTCGCGGCTGCGCAGCGCGCCGGGCGCGGACACACCGCCGGACGCCGGGGCGCTGTCTTGCGAGGTGCCGCCATCGGCGTCGGCGGCGCTGTCGCTGGATGCGCCCCCTTCGGCCGCGGAGGCGGCGTTGTTCAGCCAGCGCACGATGAGCTGCAGCGGTTTCAGGTCGGGACCCTGGGCGCCCACCTTGTCGCTCAGCACGGATTCGATGCGCAGCAGTTCCACGTAGGGCGCCTGCAACGCGGCGAGCACGCCGGGCGTCTGGGCCTCGATGGCCTTCAGCGCTTCGGTGATGCCGGCGGCGGTGGGCACCGATTCGTCCGGGTGGGGTTCGGCCTTGCCGGCCGACAGTTCGATCTGGCGAATGGTGAGCGGGATGCGGCCGGAGCCCACCGTGGCGTTGCGCAGGTCGGCCAGGCCGGTGGCGCCGTCCACCAGCGGGGCCAGCGCGTTCAGGCGCATGGTGGGGTCGTTCTGGTCGTCGGCGTCGAGCGCGGGGAACACGTGGTCCCAGTGCTGTTCGAGCAGGCCGGCCACGAGCGACAACGCGGTGGCGTATCCCTGGATGCCTTGCTGGTGGGCCGACGCACGGGCGATCAGCACCGCCAGGCGCAGGTCGCGGGTGCGTTGGGCCAGCGGCAGGGCGTCTTCGAGCACCTGGCGCCAGTCGGGTTCCTGGGCGGGAATCACCGTGTCGCCGAACTGCTGCTCGGGTTTACCCCGGGCCGCTTCCTCCAGCGCCAGGAACGCAGGGTCGTACTCCAGGTCGTCACCGCAGGGCGCGTGGTCGGCCAGCGGGGCGAGGAGTTGATCGACGGGCAGGAGGCTCATGGGGCGGAAGGTGTGAAATAAGACCGTGCGTGATGCAATGGTGTGACTCTAGGAAGGCCGGGCCTTGCCGGCATCAGCCGAAAGTCACTTCGAGGCCGGGGCGGTGTCGGGACATGGGGCAGTAGGACCAAGGTCATCTCGCCAACCCGTCAGAACGCCGCGCATTGCCCGCCCTGGTTCACGTCGAGGCACCCGGACAGGTTCGGCTGGCCGCGCACCTTGCCCCATTCGGACGCCAGGGGGTCGGCTTGGGTTTCCTGGGCCACGCTGTCGCGCACCACGGTCTGGGCCGTGCAGATGAACGGCAAGTCCAGGTTGCGCCCGTACACGTCGGACCGGTATTGCGCCAGGTAGCCCGTGCGCACCTGCTCGGCGGTGCCGAGCGGCACGGCGGCGGCGCCCCCCTGGGCGAGGGTGAGCGCCGCGCCGGTGTAGTTCACCAGGTAGCCGGTGGGTGACGCGAGCGTCCCCTGGGTGATCGCGTAGGTGCCTGCGGGGCTCTGGGCCGTCGCGGTGGTGGCCAGCGCACCGGTGAGCGCGGTGGTGGCATCGTCGCCCGCCAGCAGGCCGGAGACGGTGTAGGTGAGCGGCGGCAGGTTGGCGCCGTCGGTGGTGTTGGCCGGCGACGCCACCACGTTCACGGTGGGACGGGTGGGTATCAGGGCCTGCAGCCCGGTGGACGGCGGGGTGATGCCCGACAGCGTGCAGGCGGGGTAGGTGCAGCCGTACAAGTTGAGCCGCCCTTCGGGGTTCCAGTTGACCAGCGGCGCCCAGGCCTGCACCAGGCCCCCCGGAGCCGACAGGGACGCCGTCTCTGCATCGACCGTGACGGAGATGGGCGACACGAGGGCCAGCTGGCCTTCGGATGCCGTGGTGATGTCGTGGGTGGCGGACACCGTTCCGTCGGCGGAACGCAGCACCGTGGACGTGCCGGTGGTACTGGTGTTGGTGGTGCGGGTGGCGAACGACCCGGTGTTGCTGTCGTAGGCGGCCGCGGGGTTGGCGGTGCCCACCACCAGCGCACCGTTGACCAGCAGGTCCACGGTGCCCGGGCCGGCCAGCACGGCCGAGGCCACCTCGGACGTGTTGGCCTCGATGGTGCTGGTCATGGCCAGCGCGACCGTGCCGGCCACCGTGTTGCCGGCCGTGGTCAGCGTGAAGCCGCCGCCGCCGCCCAACACGAGGCTGCGGCCCACGGTGAACGCGCCGGTCTGGGTCACCTCGCCGCTGCTCAGCAGCGTGAGGTCGCGCACCTGCGTGCCCGTGCCGAGCGTGATGCCCTGCGAGCCCGTGCCTTCGTTCTGGAGGGTGATCGACTGTCCGGCGAGCCCGGTCAGTGCCCCGTCCACGACGGTGATGGCCCCCGTGTGGGCGCTGGACCCGATGATGAACCCGCCGGCGGCCCGCAGCGAGCTGCCGAATCCGTCCGCCGGCGTCACGATGAACCCGCCGTTGCTGGTGGCGATGGGCCCCACCTGGATCGCGTCGGTCGTGGCGTCGGCGAGTTGGCCCGTGGCCGAGACGGACACCGGGCGGAAGTTGATGGCGCCGTTCGTCGCCACGGTGGTCCCGCCCGGGTTCGTGTCGAGGCCCAGCGCGAGCGCCAGGCCGTCCGAGCTGATGGCGCCGATGCTGACGTTGGCAAGCGTGGGAATGTTCCCGGAGGTGTCGGCCACGATCGTCAAGCCAGCCCCCCCTTCCACATCGGTGAACGAGATGCCCGTGCCGGTGGAGTTGGCGGCGTGGCCGGCCAGCGTGATGGTGTTGGTGTTGTTGGCCGAGGCCAGGATGGTCAGGTTGTCGTACCGCAAGCCGTCGGCCGCCGGGTACGCAACCCCGTTGTCGTCGACCACGCGCGCCACCCCGTTGTCGTCGCCCCGGCCCGCCAGCACCACGGCGCCATCGTTCGCGCGGATGGTGGTGTTGCTGGCCTGGATCCCGACGGCCTGGGTGCTGGTGGCGTCCGTGCGCGTGGCGATGCCCCGGATGTCGACAGTGCCGTCGAGGGTGCTGACGCTGGCGCCCTGCAGGTCCACGCCGATGCCGCGGTCCGACAGGCCCAGCACGGTGGTGTTGTTCGCGTCGACGCGGCTGGATTGCGTGACCGCCACGCCGCTGTCCGCCGACCCGGTCGCACCCTGGCCGCGGATGACCACGTTGCCGCGGCCGGCGTCGCCGTTGGTTTCGAGCAGGGAGCCGGAAAGGAATACGCCAGCCTGCTGGCTGTTGCCGCGCGCGAAGCCGGTGGCCGGGTCGATGCCACCGCTGATCGTGATGTCGCCTCCGCCGGTGCTGACGGTGGTGTTCGACAGCACCACGTTGCCCGTGCCGTTGCCGTCCAGGTCGGCGTAGAAGTTGACGTTCACCGGCGCATTGCCGTTCACGTTGAACGTCGTGCCATCGGCCGAGATGCTGTCGTGCGCGCGGAACGTCAGGGTGGTGGCGGCACCTGCCGTGGTGCGGCTGATGATGGTGCCGCTCAACAGCGTGATGGTGCCGTTTTCGGTGCCCACGGCGGTGGTGCCGGTGTTCACCTCGACGCTGGTGCCGGCATTGAGCGCGGCCGTGATGTCACCCGAGGCGATCTGCGCGCCAGTGCCGGTGGGGCTCCACTGGTCGACGAACTGCGTCTGCAGGCCGTTGCCGATGGTCACGTTGAACGGATCGATGAGCCAGGTGCCTGCCACGCCACCGGCCGCTCGTGCGCGGGCGTCGACCGAGGCCAGCAGCAGTCCCTGCGTGGCGCTGTTGGACCGGGTGGAGAGGGCCCGGCCGGAGGTTTCGACAAAACCACCGTTGCCGCCGCGCACGCCGCCGCGGGCGAGGAGGGTGCCGTACACCTCGGCCACGCCGT
Source organism: Rhizobacter sp. Root1221 (assembly GCF_001425785.1). Lineage (GTDB taxonomy): Bacteria > Pseudomonadota > Gammaproteobacteria > Burkholderiales > Burkholderiaceae_C > Rhizobacter. The sequence continues at coordinate 64,813 of NZ_LMDI01000022.1, forward strand.
AGTCCTCGCGTGCCACCGGCGCGGTGGCGGCGGTGTCCAGGTGGTTGGCCTTGACGACGATGCGGCCGCCGTTGCCGGTGTCGGTGGCATCGGCCGCGAGCACGCTGCCCTGGCCGATGTAGACGTTGCGCGTGGTGTCCCCGCCCACCGTGATGGACCCGCCGCCATTCGTGCCGCTCGTGTCGATGGCCGAGGCATTGCCCGCGGCCACGACCACGCTGCCGCCGGTCACGGTGACATCACCACCGCGCTGGCCGGTGGCGGCGAGGTGGCCCGACGCACCGAGGGTCACGGACCCGTTCGGCCCCGCATCGACCCGCACCGACCCGCCGGTGCCGGAGGTGGCGCTGGCGTTGAGCGTGCCGTCGATCGCGATGGCGCCCGGGGCCGCCGACGGCGCGGTGATCACGAGGTCGATGAACCCGCTGCTGCTGGCGGGCAGGACCACCTGGGCCGCCGACGCCGTGCCGATGGCGATCTGCCCGCGCACCGCTTCGATGACCCCGGCTTGCGTGACACCTTGTTGTCCCACGAGCACCACCGAACCGCCGCCGGCCGGATCGGCCTTCAGCGTGGCACCCGAGGACACCTGCAGGTGGCCGTTGCCACCCTGGGTGAGCGTGACGACGCCGGTGGCCGGATCGATGAGCGCGTCGTAGTGGTTGGCCACGAGCGACGGCGACAGGTCGAGCGTGGAGGCGACCAGCGACCCCACGTTCACCTGCGCGCCGGCGCCGAACGTGACACCGGCCGTGTTCACGAGGAACACGCGGCCGTTGGCGTCGAGCCGGCCGTAGATCTGGCTGGCCGATCCGCCGGGCGTGACCCGGTTGACCAGCACGCTCTGCGCCGACGGTTGCACGATGTTGACCCGCGCGGCCGAGCCGATGTCGAAGCTTTGCCACTCGATCACGCCGCGCGCGGCGTTCTGCGTGATGTTCAGCACCGGGTTGGCGGCCGTGCCGGCTTGCGGCCCGATGGTGGCGTTGCGTGGCGTGACACTGCCGTTGACGACGGGCAGGGCGTTCGTGGCAGGCTGCGCGTGGGCACCCAGGCCGGACACGGCCAGGGCCGCGGCCACGGCGATGGGCAGCAGGCGGAGGTCGGGGCGCATCACGCGCTGACGGGGTTGGGTCGAGGGCATGGGCGTCTCCTAGAACGAATGCTGGAGCTGCACGAGCAGCAGGCTTCGGCCGGTGTTGTCGGTGTCCGACAGCACGGGATCGTGGCCGCGCACACCGAGCGTGGCCTTCAGCGTGAAGAGTTCGGGGTTCGTGAACTGCACCCCCAGGCCCGCCGCATGCAGCGTGCGGGTGTTGTCATCGGTGCCTTCGGGTTCGCGGCGCAGCTTCCCGTGGGCCGCGTCATAGAACACGAAGGTGCTCCACTGCGGGTTCAGCCACCACCGCAGCTCGGTGTTGACGATGGCGCCCTGGTCGGACGCCCCTTCGGCCGCCGGGTACCCGCGCACGCCACGTGCGCCGCCGAGCGTGAGCTTCTCGGCGTTGTCGAGGTTCTGGCTGGCCCATTGGCCCGCGATGCCCGCAAAAAACGAGAACCGTCCGGTGAGGCGCTGCAGCCGGGTGGCCTGGGCCGTGAGCTTCGTGAAACCGCCGAGGGCGGTGGTGTCGACACCACTGGTGGCCTGGTTGCGCAGGCGCCCCACCATGATGCCGGCACTGCCTCCGTTGAAGCCCCCGCCCCACAGCGTGTCGCGCGACTCGAACGACACCTGGGCGGTACCCGCGGTGATCTTCTTGTCCGAGCTTTCGGTGAAGAACTCGTCGCGCAGCGTCTTGTGTTCCATCGACAGGCGCGAGATGACGTTGATGTCGCGCGAGCGTAGCAGCGGGTACGACAACGATGCGTCCACCACGTCGGCCGTGCCCACCGCGCCGTCGAAGGTGCCGCCCAGTTCGTAGTTGACGCGCGAGTACCCCACGCCCGCCCGCCAGGGCGTGGGCCCGACGGGGGCCTCGTAGCCGAGCCGGCCCACCATGTTGCCGCTGCCTTCCGAGGCCACGAGCCGCAGGTCGAGGTTGTCGCCGATGCCTGCCGGGTTGTTCCAGCGCAGCAGCGCGCCCACCCGGTACTTGCCGCTCACCTCGGTGCCGTGGTTGTCGGCGTCGATGCTGGCGTCCCACGCGCGGCCCCGTTCGGTCTGCACGGCCACGCTGTACACGTTCTCGTCGCCGGACGGGGTCAACGTGGCCTTGGCTTTCACGCCCGGCCAGTCGTTGAGGGTGTACATCGCCCGGTCGAGGTGCAGCAGGTTCAGCGGCTGGCCGGCGGTGACGCCGTTGCGCTCGAGCACGGCCCGCGTGCGCTCGTCGGTCACTGGCGGTTTGTCGGGGCTCTCGACGATCAGCCGGGTCACCCGGGGTTCGACGATGGCCACCTGCAGCACCCCGCCGGCGAGGGCCTGGCTGGGGAAACCGATGCCCACGAGGCCGAATCCGCGGTCCTCGTAGAGGCGGCGCAGCGCGGCCGACAGCTGGTCGAGTTCGGCCGCCCCGGTGTCCTTGCCGATGAAGGGCTCGGCGGCCTGCTGCAGCACGTGTGCCGGCACCGCGGTGGTGGGCGGGAACACGACGCGGGTGAGCGTGAAGCGGGCGGCAGCGACGGCCGGGGCCGGCGCCTGCGCACCGGCGGGGGCGGCGGCGAGGGCCGCGAGCGCGGCGGCGACGCAGAGCGCCAACGGGTGTTTCATGCGGAACTCCATCAGCGGGCTGCCACGGCGTCGGCCACCGTCAGCCGGCCGTTTCCGATCACGTTGAACGGGGCCCAGAAGAACGGGTGCGCGAAGCGCCGGTTCTTCTGCACTTCGAGCTGGGCCTGCTGCATGCTGCTCATCAGGTCGCGGCCCGAGGCCATGTCCTTGTAGAGCTTGTTCATCAGCAGGTCGGTGGACTCGTCGGCCACCGGCCACAGCGACGCCACGATGCTGGTGGCGCCGGCCGACAGGAACGAGCGGGTGAAGCCGATGATCTCGTCGCCGCGGGCCACCTTGCCGAGGCCGCTTTCGCAGGCCGACAGCGTGACGAGCCGCACACCGTTCAGGTCGATGCCGTAGATGTCGCGCGCCTCGAGCAGGCCCGGTTCGGTGGGCGACGAGGCAAAGAGGATGCGCGAGAACATCGGGTCCACCTCGTCCACCTCGGCGTGCGCGGCCACGTGCAGCACGCTCGACTGGTTGGCGCTGGTGCGAAAGCGCTGCTTCGTGGCCTCCTGCTGCACGTACACGTTGCTGCGGCCGAACAACCGCGCCACCTCGATCACCTCGCGCTCGGCGCCGGGCAGCGGCACGTTGCGGTCGGTGGCGGGGTTGCCGAACCCGAGCAACGAGGTATCGGGTGTGTTGCGGCGCGCCAGCAGCTGCGCACCCACGGCGGCCGACGGCCACACCGCGAGCGCCGTGCGTTCGATCAGGTAGCCACGCCCGTCGTGCAAGGCCTGGAACGGCAGGTAGTGCAGCGGGCCGTGGGGCACCACGTACACCCGTTGCTGGCCGGCCAGGTCCACGCCCGCGAACAGCATCTGGTACGTGGCCTGGGCCACGGCCGCCGTGTCTCGCCGGCGCTCCACGATGCTGCGGCGCAGGGCCTCCACCTGAGCGGCCAGCGCGGCTTCGCCGGTGGGCAGCGTGGTGGCGGACATGCCGGTGCTGGTGATGAGCCACACGAGGGTGCGGTCGGCCAGCACGTGGTACTGCACCACCGCCTCCTGCGGGCCAAGCGACCGCTGCAGTTCGGGGAGGGTGACACGCTGGCCGGCGAAGCTGTCGGTGGCGCGGTCGCGCACCGAGTCGAGCAGTTGGCGCGAGCGCGAGGCCTCCGACAGCTCCCAGGCCGCTTCGAAGTTGCGGGTCTCGACGCTCAGTGACAAGGCGGTGTCGAACACCGTCTGCACGTTGCCGAAGAGGCCGGTCTTGAACTCCTCGGAATGGAACTTGCCGCGCAGCTGGTCGGCGAGCTTGACCGTCTCGAGGTAGGCGGCCAGTGCGGCAGGCCGGTTGTTGCGTGCCAGTTCCACCCGGCCGATGCCTTCGGTGGCCCAGAGGCGGTGGTACGTGCCGTCGGACCCGGCGAGGCCGTCGGTGGCCACCACCTTGAAGAGGGCCAGCGCGGCATCAGGCTGGCCGGCGGCCAGCAGTGCGTTGGCACGGCTGCGGCGGTAGAACGGCCCGATCTTCGCGGCGTCGTCGGCGCCCAGGCGGTCGAGTTGTGCGATGGCATCGGCGGGGCGGCCGGCGCTGGTGGCCGCGTTGGCGAGCGACACGAGCACCAGCGGGCGGTAACGCGGACTCGCCGCGGCCAGCGACTGTTGGTAGGCGGCCACGGCCTCGTCGAACTGGCCACGGCGCGCGGCCACGTCGCCGAGCACCTTGTGCGCGGGGGCGTAGGCCTGCTGCGGGTCGTTGGCCTTCAGGGCCAGCGTGGCGCGGGCGTAACGTTCGGCCTCGTCGAGCAGGCCGGCGTAGCTGTAGGCGATGGCCAGGTCGCGCTGGGCCAGGGCCTTCAGGTCGTCATTGTTGTCGCTGTTGCCGAGGTGCAGGGCCTTGCTGGCCGCTCGGATGCTCTGGCGGAACTCGCCCTGTTCGGCGAGTGCGATGGCCGCGCCGCAGTAGGCATAGCCGTCGAGCTTGATGACATCGCGCTCCAGCAGCGCCTTGCCTTCGGCACTGAGCACGACGAGTGTCTCGGCGTCGCGCTGGCGGGCCAGTGCGTTCTGCATGGCCGGGCTGACCGGCGCAAGGCCGGTGGCTTGCTGGGCCTGGGCGAGCCCGCCGGCCAGGGCGGTGAGCCCGGCGGCACAGGCCATCCATCGGGACCATCGGGAGCGGTTGCGCGTCGTTGCCACGGGGCGTCCTTCAGTGGGGGGGAGCGACGGGCATGCTGTCGCCCGCACGGGTGCATCGCAAGTGACCAAGGTGACACCCGGCCGAGGGCGCCAGTGTTCCGTGGGGCCGCCCGTCAGGGAATCCCCCGAAGGACGGAATGAAGATCGCGTGTGCGCACCGGCTTGAACAGCACCTGGTGCCCGCTGTCGTGCGCCCGCTTGACCTGTTCGGGCGAGGTGTCACCGGTCATCAGCAGCGCGGGCAGCGGGGCGCCGTACGTCTCGCGCACACGCTCGATGGCGGTGATGCCGTCTTCCCGGTTGGCCAGCCGCAGGTCGGAGATGACGAGGTCGACCACCCCGGCATGGCGCCTCACTTCAGTGCACGCTTCGGCGATGTTGCCTGCGGTCAGCACCTGGTACCCCCACGTCTGGAGCAACTCGCGCATGCCGGTGCGGATGCTTTCCTCGTCGTCGATGAGCAACACGATGCGGTCTTCGTCGATCGGGGAGGGCACTGTGTCGGCGCCCAGCACCACGCTGTCGAGGTCGGCCATCTCGGTGGGCTTGAGCAGGATGCGGAACACCGTGCCCTTGCCCGGCGTGGACCTCACATCGAGGCTGTGTCCCATCAGCAGCACGAGCCGCTTGACGATGGCCAGGCCCATGCCGAGTCCGCGGGACCGGTCGCGCCCGGGGTTCGTGACCTGGTAGAACTCGTCGAACACGCGGGGCAGTTCCTCGGCGGCAATGCCGATGCCGGTGTCCCACACCTCGATGCTGATCATGCCCGCGCGTTCGCGCACCACCACCACCACACCACCTTCCTGGGTGTAGCGGATGGCGTTGTGGATCAGGTTGCTCAGCACCCGTTGCAGCAACTGCGGGTCGCTCGTGACGATCTTGCCGCCGGGCTTGAACCGCAGGCTCAGGCCCAGTTCCTCGGCCTGGCCGCTGCAATGCATGTGGAGCACGCGGAACAGGTCGCGGATGGGGAACGATTGCAGGTTGGGCTCGATCACCCCGGCGTCGAGCTTGGAGATGTCGAGCATGGCGCTGAACGATTGCTCCAGCGCGTCGATGGCCCGCATCATGTTGGTCACCGTGGGCTGCAGCGCGGTGCCGTTCAGGTGTTTGTCGAGGGCGCCCGCGAACAGCCCGAGGGCGTGCATGGGCTGGCGCAGGTCGTGGCTGGCCGACGCGAGGAAGCGGCTTTTCTCGCGGTCGGCCCGTTCCACCAGCACCACCTGCTGGCGCAGCGCCCGCACCAGGGCGTCGTTGTCCAGCTTCGTCTGCAGCGCGGTCTTCAGCAGCCGGTGCATCGACACCGCGAAGAAACCGATCATGGCCCCGAACCCCAGCACCAGCACCGCGACAGTGATCTCCACCGGCCCGCCGCGTTGCAGCATCAGCAGCACGAGCGGCAGCAGCAACGGCACGAGCCACAGGTAGATGGCCGACAGCACGGCCGACACCACCTGCGCGCCGATGCCCGCCATGCCGAGCAGCGCGAGCGCCCAGGCGGTGGTGACCATCAGGTTCTGTTCGTCGGGCAGCACGATGAGCGCCGACATGCCCCAGGCGAGCGCGGACAGGAACAGCGTGGTCTGGTAGCGGTGCAGCCAGACGGCTGACTCGACCAGCGCGGCCCGCCCGTGCTGCCTGAACGCACGGGCCACGCCCCACTGGATCCCCTGGGCGCCGTGCACCAGCAGCGCCCAGCCGAACGCCTGGGTGCTGCCGGTGGTGTACCAGTGGCCCACCCACAGCACGAGGGCCAGCACGAAGCCCACGATCAGCTGCTGCCGCGAGCGCAGCAACAGGCGTTCGAGTTGCGTGGACCGCACGCGAGAGCGGCGCCGTTCGAGGGCGTTTTCCAGCACCGCGTCCTGCGACGCGGCGGACGCGGGGGGCGAGAGGCGGAAGCTCACGCTCAGCGGAACAGGCTGATCAGATGGGAGCGCGACTTCACATCGAGCGCCAGCAGGATCGTCGAGACGTAGTTCTTGATGGTGCCCAGCGACAACCCGGTGGCCGTGCTGATCTCCTGGTTGGAGCAGCCCGAGAGCACCAGTTCGAGGATCTCCAGGTGGCGCGGGCCCAGTTCGGCCACGCGGTCGTAGCGGGAGGAATTCGGGAAACGGGGGAACCGGCCGGGCCCGTTGCCCCCGCCCAGTTCGTTCGGCACCGGCTTGCCCAACAGGGCGAGCACGATGTCGGACATGGCGCGGGCGTCCTGGCCTTTTGTGACGTAACCCACCGCACCCAGTGCCCGCACATGGCCGATCACGAATTCATCCTGCGTGCCGCTGATGACGGCCACCTTGGCCAGCGGGAAGGTTTCGACGAACTGCTTCAGGCCCTGCAGGCCCTTGCTGTCGGGCATGTTCAGGTCGAGGAGCACGAGCGCGATGTCGGCCTCGTTGCGGTAGATCTCGATGGCATCGCCCAGGTTGCCGGCTTCGAGCAGCTGCAGTTGCACGTGTTCGATGGCCTGCAGGCTCGTGACGATGCCCACACGCAGCAGCGCATGGTCGTCGACGACCAGCACCTTCAACGGCGCGCCGGCGGCGGGCAGCCGATCGGCCACGGTGTCGGGCGATTCGTTGGCGGCGGTGCTGGATGGGCTCATTGCGGGACTGCGTGCATGAAAACGAGGCGGCTGAATGGCGCACGGCCACCGGTGACGGAGCGGCCGGCGGGGGTGCGAGTGGGGCGAGGGGTGGAACGCCTGCGATGGTAATGCCGGGCACGCCGTCCGCTGCGTCCTATTGTTGGGGGAGGTACCCCCTAAGAATAGGGGGTGCCCAAGGGGGCAATTGTGTGACCTGTTACACCGCAAACAGGCTAGGTCTGACTATCATGCGGGGCCCAATTCACCCATGCCCATGCCCCCCACCCCAAAACGAACTGCCTGGACGCCGCGCCGCCGCCGGGGCGCGGCCATCCAGCTCCTGCTCGGTGGGGTCCTCCTCATGGGGGTGCCGGCGTTCCTCGGGGAGTCCGCGATGGCCGCGGGCTTCCGGGCGCTCTCGCCCATCGCCTGGCTCATGACCGTGGCCGGCGCCGTGCTGCTGCTGTTCCTGCGCGAGGAGCGCAGCCGCCCGTCTGGTGCGATGGCGTCCAAGCCGTCGGGCGCCGTGCCGCTGCACCCCGAACCGGTCCGGCCCCGCGCCCGCGAACTGCGGCCGTTGAAGCGGCCGGCGGCCGACCCGTTGCGTCCCTACGAAGACACCGAGGGATTCTCTGACTCCCTTCGGCGCTGAGGGGCCGAAAAAGCCCTCGGCCGCTGACACAACCGCGTCACGGTTCGATCCGCAACCCCGCCGGGCCTGGCTCGACGCGCCCCACCACCGCCGCATCGGCAAACCCTTCGGCCAGGAAGGCGGACAACACGTCGTCCACGGCCTCCGGTGCGCAGCTGACCAGCAACCCGCCGGACGTCTGCGGGTCCGAGGCGAGGTCGCGTGCCGTGGCGGGCAGGGCCGGTGACAGCACCACGTCGGCCCCGTACCCCGCCCAGTTGCGGCCGGATGCCCCGGTGACGAACCCCTCGGCCGCCAGGTCGCCCACGCCCGGGAGCAAGGGCACCCGGTGCCAGTCGATCACCGCGGTGACCCCGGCGCCGCGCGCCAGCTCGAGCGTGTGGCCCGCCAGGCCGAAGCCGGTCACGTCGGTCAGCGCGTGGACCCCGGGCATCCCGGCGAACCGCATGCCCGGCGTGTTGAGCCGGGTGGTGGTGTCCACCATGCACGCATAACCGGCTGCATCGAGCTTGCCCTTCTTCAGCGCCGCGGACATCACGCCCACCCCGATCGGCTTGCCCAGCACCAGCACGTCGCCCGGGCGGGCGTCGGCGTTGCGGCGCACGTGGTCGGGGTGCACGAGGCCCATCACCACCAGGCCGTAGATGGGTTCCACCGAGTCGATGGTGTGGCCACCGGCGATGGGAATCCCGGCCGCCCGGCACACCGACTGCCCGCCTTCGACGATGCGGCCGATCACGTCGAGCGGCAACTGGTTCACCGGCATGGCCACGATGGCGAGCGCCATGATGGGCCGCCCGCCCATGGCGTAGACGTCGCTGATGGCGTTGGTGGCGGCGATGCGGCCGAAGTCGAACGGGTCGTCGACGATGGGCATGAAGAAGTCGGTGGTGGCGATCAGCGCCTGCTCGTCGTTGAGCCGGTACACCGCGGCGTCGTCGGCGGTGTCGATGCCCACCATCAGCTCCGGCGGGATCAGCCCGGCGCCGCTGCGCTGCAGGATCTCCGACAGCACGCCCGGCGCGATCTTGCAGCCGCAGCCGCCGCCATGGGAAAAGCTGGTCAGGCGCAGGGGGGTGGGGTTGTCGGTCATGGCACGATTGTCGCTGTGTGGTGCTTCACCTGGCCAGAATGCAGGCATGATGCCGGGTTCCGCCGCGATTGGATGCTGCCATGACCCTCCCCATTTCCAACATCTCCAAGACCCTCGCCGCTGCCGCACTGGTGGTGTTCTCGGTGTTCGCGCACGCCCAGGTGCTTCGGGTCTCCGCCATCCCCGACGAAGCCCCCACCGAACTGCAGCGCAAGTTCAAACCGCTCGGTGACTACCTGAAGAAGGAAACCGGCCTCGACGTGCAGTTCACCCCGGTCACCGATTACGCCGCCGTGGTCGAGGGGCTCGCCAACCAGAAGATCGACCTGGCATGGCTGGGCGGGTTCACGTTCGTGCAGGCGAAGCTGCGCACCCAGGGTGGCGTGGTGCCCATCGTGCAGCGGGCCGAAGACGAGAAGTTCACGAGCCGGTTCATCGTGCCGGCGGCGAGCCCGGCCAAGACCCTCCAGGACCTGAAGGGCAAGACCTTCGCGTTCGGTGCGCCGTCGTCCACGTCGGGCCACCTGATGCCGCGCTACTTCCTGAACCAGGCCGGGCTGCAGCCCGAGACCGACTTCAAGGCCGTGGCCTACTCCGGCGCGCACGACGCCACCGTGGCGTTCGTGGCCTCCGGGCGTGCCGAGGCGGGCGTGCTCAATGCCTCGGTGATGGACAAGCTGGTGGAGTCGAACAACCCCAACGCGGCCAAGGTGCGTGTGCTGGCCGTCACCGCGCCCTACTATGATTACAACTGGACGGTGCGTCCGGGCCTCGACCCGGTGCTGGTCAAGAAGCTCACCGAGGCGTTCCTGAAGCTCGACGCCACCCGCCCGGAACACAAGGAGATCATGGACCTGCAGCGTGCCAGCAAGTTCCTGCCCACCAAGGTGTCGAACTACGACGGCATCGAGGCCGCGGCCAAGGCGGCCGGGCTCATCAAGTGATTGAGGAAGGGCGCGCGTGGGCCTGACGTTCGACGGGGTCGGCCACGTCCATGCCAACGGGCACCGGGCGCTTGCCGGGGTGCAATTGCGCATCGCCGCCGGCGAGCAGGTGGCACTGGTCGGGTCGTCGGGCGCAGGCAAGACCACGTTGCTGCGGGTGGCCGGGTGTGCGTTGAAGCCCACCGAAGGGGCTGTGTCGGTGCTCGACACCTCGCCGTGGTTGCTGTCCGCACGTGCGCTCAGGCGCCTGCGGGCGCGCATCGGCCTCGTGCACCAGGCGCCGCCCATTCCGCCGCGCCTGCGGGTGATCACCGCGGTGCTGGCCGGCCGGCTGGCCTCGTGGTCCACGGCCCGGGCCGTGATGTCCCTGTTGTACCCGGTGGACATCCCCGGTGCGCGCGACACGTTGTCGCGGCTGGGCCTGGCCGATCGCCTGTTCGACCGGTGCGACCGGCTGTCCGGCGGGCAGTTGCAGCGCGTGGCGGTGGCGCGCGTGCTTTACCAGCAACCGGCACTGATGCTGGCCGATGAGCCCGTGTCGTCGCTCGACCCGGCCACCGCCACGGCCGTGATCGGCGAACTCGTGGCCCGGAGCCGCGCCACCGGCGCCACGCTCGTGGCATCGGTGCACGCGGTGGACCTGGCCTTGGCCTGGTTCCCTCGCGTGATCGGGATGAAGGGTGGGGCGGTCGTCTTCGACCTGCCGGCAGGTGATGTCACACCGGCGCTGCTGCAAGACCTGTATGGGCCGGAGCCGCCTCGGGTGCCCGAGCCGGCGGCCAATACCCCCGTGTCCTTGCCCATGTGCCGATGAGCGCCCGCATCGACCCCGCGGCCCGCGGGCGAGGCACGGCGGTGGTCCTGGCCGTCGTGGTGCTGTGGCCGATGCTCGTGCTGGCCGAATTCAAGCCGTGGCGGCTGTTCGATGCCGGCAGCCTCGACGTGATGGCGGGATTTCTCTCGGGGTTCCTGCCGCCGTCCACCGCCCCTGACTTCCTCGCCCTGCTGGGGCGGGCCACGCTCGAGACGCTGGCCATGGCCACCGCCGGCACGGCGCTGGCGTGGTTGCTGGCGGTGCCTTTGGCCATGGCGTCCACCCAGGCCTTGTCCATCTCCCGCATTGGCCCGGCCCGCGGGCTGGTGCTCGGGCGCGCCGCGCGGGCCGGTGTGCGCGGGGCGCTGGTGTTCCTCCGGGCCATCCCCGAGGTGGTGTGGGCGCTGCTGTTCGTGCGGGTGCTCGGGCTCGGTCCGGCCGCGGGTGTGCTGGCCCTGGCCATCACCTACAGCGGCATGCTCGGGAAGGTGTATGCCGAGATCCTGGAATCGGGCGACACGCGGGCGGCGCGGGCGCTGCTCGAGGCCGGGAGCGGCCGGCGTGCCGCGCTGATGTACGGCCTGCTGCCGGGCGCCTCCCAGGAACTGGTGTCCTATACGGTGTACCGCTGGGAGTGTGCGGTGCGGGCGTCGGTGGTGATGGGGTTCGTGGGCGCGGGCGGCCTGGGCCAGCTGATGGACCAGTCGATGAAGATGCTCAATGGTGGCGAGGCCAGCATGATCCTCGCCACGTTCCTGGTGCTGGTGTTGCTGGCCGATGCGCTGAGCGGCCTGTTGCGCCGGGTGCTCGCATGAACCCGCGTTGGCCTGGCCGGCACCCCGGGCTTTGGGCCGCAGGCGGCGTGCTCGCCGCCGTGGCCGCCAGCTTCGCCTACCTCGGCCTGGACTTCCGCGGCCTGTTCGGCGACGGTGCGGCCCGCGCCATGCTGAAGTTCGCCGGTGAATTCACGTCGCCCGACCTGTCCGTCGCGTTCGTGCGGCAGGCTGCGTGGGCCGCGTTGCAGACGCTCGCGGTATCGGCTGTCGGCACGTTGCTTGCCATGGGCCTGGGCATCCTGCTGGCGTTGCCCGCCTCGGGCCGTTGGGGTGGGGTGCCTGCGCACGCGGCGCGGTTCGGGCTGAACGTGTTGCGCAGCGTGCCCGAGTTGGTGTGGGCGGCCTTGATGGTGCTGGCCGCGGGGCTCGGGCCCATGGCCGGCGTGCTGGCGCTCGCGTTGCATACCACCGGTGTGCTGGGCCGCCTGTTCTCCGAGACCTTGCAGAACGCACCGCCGCTGCCTGAACAGGCCCTGCGCGGGGGCGGGGCCGGCCGCCTGGTGTCGTTCCTCTACGGCACCATGCCACTGGTGGGCGGACAGTGGTTCGCCTACGGGCTCTACCGCTGGGAGATGAACATCCGCATGGCCACGGTGCTCGGTTTCGTGGGTGGCGGCGGCCTGGGCCAGATGCTGTATTTCCACCTCTCGCTGTTCCAGCACGCGCAGGCCGCCACGGTGCTGCTGGCCATGTTCGTGCTGGTGTTCGCGGTGGACGGCGCCAGCACGCGGCTGCGGCGTGGGCTGCTGCCCGCCCACGCCTGACGCCTGACAATTGGCCGTTGCCTGAAAGCCCCCCCGTGTCCTCCAGAACCTACTCCGTGGCCGACCTCGCCGATTTCGACATGGTCATCGACGCCCGCTCGCCCGCCGAGTTCGCGCTCGACCACATCCCCGGCGCCATCAACTGCCCGGTGCTGACCGACGAGGAACGCGTGCGGGTCGGTACCACCTACGTGCAGGTGTCGCCGTTCGAGGCCCGAAAGATGGGCGGCGCCATGGTGGCCCGCAACATCGCGCACCACCTGGACACCCGGTTTGCCGGCCATGGCCCCAAGTGGCGCCCGCTGGTCTATTGCTGGCGGGGAGGCATGCGCAGCGGCAGTTTCGTCAACGTGCTGCGGCTCGTGGGCTGGGATGCGCAACAACTCAAGGGCGGCTACAAGGGTTGGCGGCACCACGTGGTGGACCGGATCCCCACCCTGAGCGCGGCCCTGTCATGGCGCGTGGTTTGCGGTGCCACGGGCAGTGCCAAGACCCGGGTGCTGCACGCGCTGGCGCGGGCTGGCGAGCAGGTGCTCGACCTCGAGGGCCTGGCGGCGCACCGGGGCTCGGTGCTCGGCGAGGTGCCCGGGCTCGCGCAACCGGCCCAGAAAGCATTCGAGACCCGCTTGTTCGCGCAGATGGCCGGGTTCGATCCGAACCGGCCGGTGTGGATCGAGGCGGAGAGCCGGCGCATCGGGCGCATCACGGTGCCGGACGCCCTGACCGAGGCCATGCGGGCCAGCCCCCTGGTCGAGATCGTGGCCACGCTCGACGCCCGGGTGGCGTTCCTGTTGGACGACTACGCCTGGCTCGCCCGCGACCGGGCGGCCCTCGCGGCGCGGCTGGCGGCACTCAAGGGCCTGTTGCCCAACCCCGTGCTGGCGCAATGGCAGGCGTGGGCCCAGTCGGGTGACCTGGGGCCGCTGCTGTCGGAACTGCTGACCCAGCACTACGACCCGCTGTACAACCGCTCCATGGGGCGGCATTGGCTGCAGCTCGCGGGCGTGCGGCGCGTGGACACGCACGATTTGTCTCCGGCGGGCATCGATGCGCTGGCGGCGCGGGTCGCGGCGTTGGCCTGATCGAGTCGCCTGCGTCAATCCAGGTCACATCGGGGCGCATCGGGTCAGCCCGCCTCGCGCGCCAGCTTGGCGCGCCGGTCCAGTTCCTTCGCGCTCGGCTCTGTCTGCGCAAACGATCCGACCGGCACCTCCCCGGCCGGCACGTAGGTGCTCATCACGACCCCGGTGGCCGAGGCTTGCGACGCGGCGAGCCGCAGCCCGCCGGCCTTTGCGCCGGCCTCGAACAGCCGCTTGCCATGCCCGAGCACGACGGGGAAGGTCCACACGTTGTACTCATCGATCAGCGATGCGGCCCGCAGCGTCTGGATGAGGTTGCCACTGCCGATGATCTGCAGGTCCTGTCCCGCCTCCGACTTGAGCGCCGAGACCGCGGCAACAACGTCGCCCTGCAGCAGCGTCGAGTTGCTCCAATGCAGGTCCTTCAGCGTGCGTGAGGCCACGTGCTTCCGGGCCGCGTTGAGCGTGTGCGCAATGGGGCTGTCGGCCGGCTGGTACGGCCAGTACGCCTCGAAGATCTCGTAGGTCCTGCGGCCGAGCACGAGTTCGCGGTCCTTGCCGTCGAAGCCGTTCATGGAGCGGCCCATGACCTCGTCCCAGTAGTTGAACGTCCAGCCGCCGAAGGCAAAACCGCCGGTGGGATCTTCGTCGGGGCCGCCTGGCGCCTGCATGACGCCGTCGAGAGAGACGAAGGTTGATGCGATGAGTTTTCTCATGGGGCGACTCCGTGGATTGGGAGAGCGGGCAGGGGCGATCGCTGTCTCGCCCCGTGTATGGTACGGAGGCGATGTCCCGGCAGGCCGTGTTGCCAGCAGGGCATCGTGGTCAAGGCGGCGTGCGCCTGCCGAAGCCCATTCTTGGGAAACGGGGGCGTGGCAACCCCGGCCTTCGGGATGAATCGCCTTGGCGTCCCGAGTCTGGCGGCTCGAGAAATAAAAGCCGTCACCCCGTACATGGACGCCCCTGTTTCGCAAGCACTTTGTTGGCATGGTCTGGCTGGCAGGAAGAGAGTTGCACCCGTACATCCGGACTTTGAAGTTGCGGCTGTGCCGCTGTCCACAGTGGGTATTTGCTGACCGGGGCCCCATCGGCGTAACGCACTTTGGAGGTGCGGCGGGATGAACGGGCTTGTTCTG
>NZ_LMDI01000023.1 GCF_001425785.1 Rhizobacter sp. Root1221
GGCCTCCGGCGGTGGCATGCCGATCCATCCCCATTCAGGCGTTGCGACCGTCACGGTCCTCAACTTCAAAGTCCGGATGTACGGGTGCAACTCTCTTCCTGCCAGCCAGACCATGCCAACAAAGTGCTTGCGAAACAGGGGCGTCCATGTACGGGATGACTGAGGGGTGCGTGGCATCACTGAGGGGCGTGTGGGATGACCGAGGGGTGGACTGCCCGAGCGGTGGCAGCGCCAGAGGGCGAGCGAGCAAAGCGAGCAACGCCCCGAAACGCGAACGCCAGGAAAGCAAGCGCAGCGAGGCGCCAGATCAAGCTACCGCCGAGCCCGGGTCCCCCGGGCGACCGCGGGCTCCCCCATGGGGGGACCGACGCGAAGCGGCGTAGGGGGCATCATTCCAGGGCTATGATGTATCTCTATGGGTGCCCAATCGTCTCCGTCGCTGCGAAAACCTGAAGTTCCCGGTTCCGGCCGCCGGAACCCCACACCGCCTTTGCCTGCGGCCGCCACCGACGCGGCCGCAGCCTCGTTTGCCGCCCTCACCCACAAGCTCGACTACCTCGAGCCGGCCGACATCAAGCGCGTGCGCGATGCCTACCGCTTCGCCGACGAGGCCCACCTCGGCCAGTTCCGCGCCAGCGGCGAGCCCTACATCACCCACCCCATCGCGGTGGCCGGCCTTTGCGCCGACTGGAAGCTCGACGCCCAGGCCATCATGGCCGCGCTGATGCACGACGCGATGGAAGACTGCGGCGTCACGAAGGTGGAGCTGATCGAGCGCTTCGGTGCGCCCACGGCCGACCTGGTCGACGGCCTCACGAAACTCGACAAGCTGCAGTTCTCCACGAAGGAAGAATCCCAGGCCGAGTCGTTCCGCAAGATGCTGCTGGCCATGGCGCGCGACGTGCGCGTCATCCTGATCAAGCTCGCCGACCGGCTGCACAACATGCGCACGATGTCGTCGATGGCCGAGACCAAGCGGGTGCGCACCGCCCGCGAGACGCTCGAGATCTACGCGCCCATCGCCCACCGCCTGGGCCTGAACCAGACCTACCGCGAGTTGCAGGAGCTGTCGTTCCAGTACCTGCGCCGCTGGCGCCACGCCGCGCTCTCGAAGGCCGTGTTGCGCGCCCGCGGCTACCGGCGCGACATCGTCGACCGCATCCAGCGCGAGGTGGAAAAGGCCTTCCTCGACCAGGGGGCCAAGGCCCAGGTGTACGGCCGCGAGAAGACGCTCTTCTCGATCTACACGAAGATGCGCGAGAAGCACCTGAGCTTCGCCCAGGTGAACGACATCTTCGGGTTCCGCATCGTCGTGGCGTCGCTGCCCGAGTGTTACCTGGCGCTCGGGGTGCTGCACCAGCTGTACAAGCCGCTGCCGGGCCGCTTCAAGGACTACATCGCGATCCCGAAAGCCAACGGCTACCAGTCGTTGCACACCACGCTCGTAAGCCCGCTCGGCACCGCGGTGGAGTTCCAGATCCGCACCGAGGCCATGCACGCCGTGGCCGAGAAGGGCATCGCGGCCCACTGGATGTACAAGACCGGCGGCAGCCAGGTGCAGGACGCGCAGCGCCTGGGCGCCCTGTGGCTGCAGTCGCTCGTCGACATCCAGGATGAAACCCGCGACGCCAGCGAGTTCCTCGAACACGTCAAGATCGACCTGTTCCCGGACGCCGTCTACGTGTTCACGCCGAAGTCGAAGATCATGGCCCTGCCCCGCGGCGCCACGCCGGTCGACTTCGCCTACGCCATCCACTCCGACATCGGCGACCACTGCGTGGCGGCCAAGGTCAACGGCGACCCCGTGGCACTGCGCACCGAGTTGCGCAGCGGCGACGTGGTCGAGGTCATCACGGCACCGGGCGCCCGCCCGAACCCGGGCTGGCTGAACTTCGTCCGCACGGGCCGTGCCCGCTCGAAGATCCGGCACTACCTGAAGAACATGGAGCAGGAGGAGTCGGAACAGCTGGGCGAGAAGCTGCTGGCCCAGGCGCTGCGCGCGGAAGGCCTCACGCTGCCACCGCCCGACACCCCCGACAACCCGCCGGGCCTGTGGCAGCAACTCACCCGCTGGAGCGGCAACCGCACCCGTGGCGACCTGCTGATCGACGTGGGCCTCGGCCGCAAGATCGCCACCATCGTGGCCAAGCGCCTGGCACAGATGATGGGCGAACACGGGGTCAAGCCCGACGCCCTCACGCTGACCATGGGCCGCTATGCCGCCGCCGACGACGCCACGCCCACCCAGGGCCTGGTGGTGATCGACGGGGCCGAGGGCGCCTCGGTGCAGCTGGCCCCGTGCTGCCGCCCCATTCCGGGCGACAGCATCGTCGGTTACCTGGGCCGCGGCGAGGGCCTGATGGTGCACACGGCCGAATGCGGCGTGGGCAAGCGCCTGCTCGAACGCGACAGCGAACGCTGGATGACGGTGGACTGGGCGGAAGAGCCCACCCGCGCGTTCGAGACCGGCGTGACCATCCTGCTGCGCAATGGCAAGGGTGTGCTGGCCCAGGTGGCTGCCGCGGTCAGCGCGGCGGAAGCCGACATCACGCACATCGAGATGGGCAACGAACCCGCGTCGGAAACGGCCGAGCTGCAGTTGCTGGTCAGCGTGCGCGACCGCCTGCACCTCGCCGACGTGATGCGCACGCTGCGCCGCGCGAACGCGGTGCTGCGCGTGACCCGCGTGAAACCCTGACGCCGCCGCCCGCTCAGTCGGCGGTGGGCGCCGGGTAGCGCACGTCCAGCACCTCCACCCGCTCCACCCCGCCCGGGGTCAGCAACTGCACCTCGTCGCCCACGCGCGCCTTCAGCAGCGCGCGGGCAATGGGGGCGATCCAGCTGACCTCGCCCTGGCTGCTGTCGGACTCGTCGATGCCCTTGATGGTGATGGTCTTCTGCTCGCCGCGCTGGTTCTCGTAGGTCACCGTGGCACCGAAAAACACCTGGTCGCGGCCGTGGTGGAGCGACGGGTCGGTGACCTCGGCGATGTCGAGGCGCTTCGTGAGGAAGCGGATGCGGCGGTCGATCTCGCGCAGGCGCTTCTTGCCGTACAGGTAGTCGCCGTTCTCCGAACGATCGCCATTCTTGGCAGCCCACGACACCACTTCGACCACCTTGGGCCGCTCGACGTCGAGCAGCGAGATCAGTTCCTCGCGCAGGCGGCGATAGCCCCCCGGCGTGACGTAGTTCTTGCCGCCCGCGGGCAACTCGGGCAGCGCGAGGTCCCCATCGTCGTCGCTGTCGGCGCTGTCGGTTTCTTTCGTAAAGGCCTTGCTCATCCGCCCATCCTCGCACTTTTTCGGGGTTCGGACATGACCGGGGCGGCCGGCCGGGTCGGCCGCGCGGTGTGAGATAAACCACACCCCCCTCGCGGCTGGCGGCATCCCGCCCACCGCACCCTCAACTGCCCCGCCGCACGGTCGATAGCCTCTCAGGGGGCGGTCCCTTGTCCGCGCCCGGAATCCCCTTTGGACATTGACGGTGCGTTGCGGAAACGATGAAGACTGACAGCCTTGATGCGGCTTCGATCCCCCTGGGCACGATGCCCCGGGACGACGCGTTGCTGCCCATCGGCCGGCTGCACTGGGACGCCCGCACCGACCGGTTGTCGATGTGCGGCGACGCCCGCCAGATCCTGCGGGTGCAACCCGGAGCCGAGGGCGATCACGTCGCGCTGCTCACCCTCGTCCGGCGCGGCCACCTGGGCGGGCTGCGCACCGCCTGGCTCGAGGCGCTGGAGTCGCTGCAGCGCCGCGTGTGCCTCGACGTGCCCCTGGTGCGCGAGGGC
Source organism: Rhizobacter sp. Root1221 (assembly GCF_001425785.1). Lineage (GTDB taxonomy): Bacteria > Pseudomonadota > Gammaproteobacteria > Burkholderiales > Burkholderiaceae_C > Rhizobacter. The sequence continues at coordinate 3,791 of NZ_LMDI01000023.1, forward strand.
GGTGCCCACCAGCACGTGCGGGTGTCTGCCACCATCGCCTACAGCCCCGGTGGCCGGCTGCACCACATCGACGCCGCCATCCAGGACGTGACCGAACGCCACCAGCTCGCCGACCGCCTGGCGCTGGCCGAGCGGCGCCTCGACGAGGCCCAGGAACTCGCACGCGTGGGCCATTGGGAATGGGACTTCTCGCGCCGCAAGGCCAAGTACTCCTCCCAGGCCCGCGTCATCCTGGACATGGCGCCCGACGCGAGCCCCGACCTCTACCAGTTCGCCGGGACGATTCCGGAAGACCAGCGCGCACCGATCGTCGAAGCATTCACCGCCGCCATCGCCCAGCAGCAGAGCCCCTTCCGCTACGCCTACCACCGCCACGGGGCCGACGGCCGACGGCGCGATTTCCACGGGGTCGTCAAGGCCCAGTACGTGCGCGGCGGCCAGGCTCGCCACCTGTTCGGCACCATCCAGGACGTCACGGAACTCAGCGCCTACCGCGAGCGCCTGCACACCCTGTCCTACTTCGATCCGCTCACGCAATTGCCGAACCGCGCGATGCTCGTGGACCGCATCCGGCTGGCCATGGACGACGCCACCCGCGACGGCAAGGTGCTCGGGGTGCTGATGCTCGACCTCGACCAGTTCAAGCACGTCAACGAGTCCCTCGGCCACGCGAGCGGCGACGACCTGATCCAGCAGGCGGCGCGCCGCCTCACCGGCGCACTGCGCGAGCATGACACCGTGGCCCGCATCGGCGGTGACGAGTTCGCCGTGCTGCTGCCATCCGTGCGCGCCCCCGACGACCTGGACCTGATCGCGGCCAAGTTGCTGCGCGCGTTCGAATCACCGTTCCGGCTGCTCAACCGCGACGTTTTCGTCACCACGAGCATCGGCGCTGCGCTGTTCCCGGCGGATGCCGACGCGGCCGAGCCGCTGCTGCAGCATGCCGACGCCGCCCTGTCCGACGCCAAGTCGAGCGGCCGCAACAACCTCAAGTTCTACTCGCCGCAGCTCACTGCCCAGGCGTCGGCCCGCCTCGCGCTGGAGACCGAGTTGCGCCATGCCGTGGAACACGGTGAACTGCTGCTGCACTACCAGCCCAAGTTCGACCTCACCACCCGGCGCCTCGTGGGCGCCGAGGCGCTGATGCGTTGGCAGCACCCCGAGCGCGGACTCGTGTCACCGCTCGACTTCATCCCGGTGGCGGAAGAGACCGGCCTCATCGTGCCGATGGGCACGTGGGCCCTCCACACCGCGTGCCGCGCGGCCGTGGGCTGGAACACGGATCCCGCCCGGCCCGTGAAAGTGGCTGTCAACCTGTCGGCGCGCCAGTTCGCCAACGGCCAGCTCGTGGAGACGGTGTGCGAGGCACTGGCCGCCTCCGGCTGCGAGCCGCAGTGGCTCGAACTCGAGATCACCGAAAGCCTGCTGATCGACAAACGCAGCACCGTGCGCGACGACCTGGAGACGCTCGCCGTGATGGGCATCACCATCGCACTCGACGACTTCGGCACGGGCTACTCGGCGCTCAGCTACCTGATCCACTTCCCCGTCCACACGCTGAAGATCGATCGCTCGTTCGTGAAAGACCTTCCGGGCAACCACAACAGCGCCGAGCTGGTCAAGGCCATCGTGTCGCTGGGGCGCAGCCTCGGCATGGGCCTCGTGGCCGAAGGGGTCGAGACCGAAGACCAGGCCCGCCTGCTCGCGAGCATGGGCTGCCACCTGGCGCAGGGGTTCTTGCTGGGGCGGCCGATGCCGCAGGCGGGCTTCGACGCCCTACTCTGACACGCGATACCCGAAGTGGTCGAAGTCGGCCGGATGCCGGCCACCGCCCAGGTCCTGGCACGCCAGGCCCACGAAGTTGCCCGTGAAGCCGAAACTGCGGGCGATGCCGTTGTCGAACCGCGTGGCGTGTTCGTCGGACAGCATCGACGTGGGGAGATCCCCGCCGATGCCGGTCCACGCGCCCTCGCCCACGGCAAACGCAAAGCGGAACACGGGGCCATGGAAACGGACACGCAATGCGACCCGCGCCGCATCGCCCACCGGCACCGGTGCGGCCGGTTCACCCGGCACCCCGTCGTTGTTGACCGACAGGCGTACCACCCGGCCAAGCGCTTCGTCGTGCGTGACGTGCAGGTACGCGTGGTTCTGCGTGTTGTAGTACGCCACGAGGCCGGCCATCTGCTGGAAGCTGTCGGGTGCGAACTCGACCACCGTGTCGGCCTCGCAGCGGAAGTGCTGCTGGCGCCGGGCCACGAGGCTCTGGTCGAACAGGGACATCAGCGACTCGCGCCCCCACAGCCGCAGGTGCCCCGGCCGGGCGGTGAGTGACACCCACGACGGATCGAACGGCACCCGCAGCGAATTCAGGTGGCCCGACAGCAGCGGGCTGTCGAAGGTGTCGCGTGCCGGTTCGCGTTCGACGGGTGCGGGCGGCAGGTCCGGTGCGGGCACCGACGTGGCGGGCGCGGGGCCGCCGTGCGCGAGGCGAGGCCACCCCGCATCGGTCCACGTGATGCGCTGCAACGCGGTTTCGCGGCCCAGCGGGCAATGCAGGTTCTCGTACACCGGGGGGGCGTGGGCGGGGGGCTGCTCAAGCCATTCGAGCGGGCGCCCGCACAGGTGCGCGAGGTACCACTCGCCGTTGCCGGCGTCCACGAGGCTGCCGTGGCCACTGCGCTGCAGGCCGGCCGGTGATTCGTGGTGTGCCGTCAGCAGCGGGTGGTGCGGGCTCACCTCGTACGGGCCGTCGAGGGTGCGCGAGCGGGCGATGGTGATGGCGTGTTCGTAGAACGTGCCCCCTTCGGCCGTCAGCAGCACGTACCAGCCGTCCTTCTTGTACAGGTGCGGCCCCTCCACCACCCCGAGGTCGGTGCCGAGGAAGATGCGCTTGACGGGGCCCTTCAGCCGCTGCGTGGTGCGGTCCCACTCCTGCAGCAGGATGCCGCAGAACGGGTTGTGCCCGGCGCGGTGGTCCCACTGCATGTTGAGGAACCAGCTGCGGCCGTCGTCGTCATGGAACAGCGACGGGTCGAAACCGCTGCTGTTCACGTACACCGGCTCCGACCACGGGCCGCCGGGGTGCGGTGCCGTGACGATGTAGTTGTGCGTGTCCTTGTACGCGCCGATCGTGCTGCGCACGTTCGTGTACACCATGTAGTACACACCGTCGGCATGGCTCAGGCACGGCGCCCAGATGCCACACGAGTCGGGGTTGCCGCGCAGGTCGAGCTGGCTCGTGCGCGTGCAGGCGTACGACAGGTGCTGCCAGTTCACCAGGTCGCGCGAATGGTGGATGCGCACGCCGGGCCACCACTCGAACGTGGACGTGGCCACGTAGAAGTCGCCCCCCACGCGCAGGATCGACGGATCGGCGTGGAAGCCCGGCAGCACCGGGTTCTGGATGGTCTGGACCATGGGTCAAATGAACCGGTTGAGCCAGTTCTCCAGGGCTTCCTGGCGGCCCGACACCGGGCGCGTGTCGACGTTGCGGTCCAGCGCGCGCTGCGCCAGCGCGTCGAGGCTCAGCTTGCCGCCGCGGATGTCGCGGCCCAGGTCGCCTTCCCAGCCGGCATAGCGCTCGGAGACGGCACGCGCCAGGCCGCCGTCCTGGATCATCTTCTCGGCGATCAGCAGCGAACGGGCCGACACGTCCATGCCCCCGATGTGGCCGTGGAACAGGTCTTCCGCGTCCAGCGACTGGCGGCGCACCTTGGCGTCGAAGTTCAGGCCACCGGTGGTGAAACCGCCACCGAGCAGCACGTGGTACAGCGCCAGCGCGGTGTCGGGGATGTTGTTCGGGAACTGGTCGGTGTCCCAGCCGCACTGCATGTCGCCGCGGTTCATGTCGAGCGAACCGAAGATGCCGAGGGCCACGGCCGTGGCGATCTCGTGTTCGAAGCTGTGGCCGGCGAGCGTGGCGTGGTTGGCCTCGATGTTGACCTTCACGTCGTTCTCGAGGCCGCGGGCCTTCAGGAACCCGTAGACGGTGGCCACGTCGAAGTCGTACTGGTGCTTGGTGGGCTCGCGCGGTTTCGGCTCGATCAGGATCGGGCCCTTCAGGCCGATCTTGTGCTTGTGCTCGACCGCCATCGACAGGAAGCGGCCCAGGTTGTCGAGCTCGAGCTTCACGTCGGTGTTGAGCAGGGTTTCGTACCCTTCACGGCCGCCCCAGATCACGTAGTTCTCGCCGCCCAGCGCCTTCGTGGCGTTCATCGCCTCGCGCACCTGCAGCGCGGCCAGCGCGAAGATCTCGGGATCCGGGTTCGTGGCGGCACCACTCATGAAACGGCGGTGGCTGAACACGTTCGCGGTGCCCCACAGCAGCTTCATGCCCGTGCGCTGCTGGTGTTCACCCAGCACGCCCACCATGCGCTGGAAGTTGTCCACGCTGTCCTTCGGCGTGGCGCCTTCGGGGGCCACGTCGCGGTCGTGGAAGCAGTAGTACGGCACGCCGAGCTTCGAGAAGAAGTCGAACGCCGCCTGGGCCTTCGCACGGGCCGCTTCCATCGGGTCGGCAATGCGGTGCCACGGGCGCTCGAAGGTGCCGTCGTAGCCGAACGGGTCGAAGCCGTTCCAGCAGAAGGTGTGCCAGTAGCAGGCCGCGAAACGCAGGTGTTCCTCCATGCGCTTGCCCAGCACGACACGGTCCTTGTCGTACCAGCGGAATGCCAGGGCCTCGGTGCTTTCGGGGCCGGCGTAGCGGATGGGATCGATCTCGGCGAAATAGGTCATCGGGGTACTCCGGGGTCAGCGGGGGGGAAAATGAGGGCGCAGCGTGCGGTACAGCTGGCCGAAGGTGTCGTAGCGGTCGGCCAGGCGCGCGGCGCGGGCCGCGTCGGGGGTGAACACCTGGCGCACCGGGGGCAAGCGGCACACGTCGGCTTCACTCGCGCCATCGGCCAGCCAGGCCAGGCGCGCGGCGCCGAGTGCACCGCCCGCCTCGCCCCCGTCGAGCGTGACGAGTTCGGTGCCGAACAGGTCGGCGTGCAGCTGCACCCAGAACGCACTGCGTGCGCCACCGCCCACCACGGCCAGCCGGCCCACCTCGGTGCCGGCGGCGCGCAGCGCCTCCACACCGTCGCGCATGCCGAAGGCCACGCCTTCGAGCACGCTGTAGGCGAGTGCACCGGCGTCGGTGTCGTGGGTGAGGCCGAACAGCACACCGCGTGCGTTGGCGTCGTTGTGCGGGGTGCGTTCGCCCGACAGGTACGGCAGGAACAGCGGTGCGGCCACATGGGTGGCCTCCGGCAGCGCCTCCATGCGGGCCAGCAGTTCGGCTTCGCCCCCCGCACCGGTGAGTTTCGTGACCCACGCGAGGCTCGACGCCGCCGAGAGCATCACCGACATCTGGTGCCAGCGGCCGGGCACCGCGTGGCAGAACGCGTGCACGGCCGACGACGGGTTCGGGCGGAAGCGGTCGTTGACCACGAACACCACGCCACTCGTGCCCAGCGAAACGAAGCCCTCGCCCGGGCGCACCGCGCCGATGCCCACGGCACTCGCGGCGTTGTCGCCACCCCCACCGGCAACCACCACGCCGCGGGACAGGCCCCACGCCGTGGCCACGTCGTCACGCACCTCGCCGCTGGGCGCGCTGCCCTCCACCAGCGACGGCATGTGCGACGTGTCGAGACCCGTCAGCTTGAGCAGCCCGTCGGACCATCGGCGGCCCGCCACGTCGAGCCACAGCGTGCCGGCAGCATCGGACATCTCGCCGACGAAGGTGCCGGACAGGCGGTAGCGCAGGTAATCCTTCGGCAGCAGCACCTTCGCCACGCGGGCGAACAGCGCCGGTTCGTGCTTGGCCACCCATGCGAGTTTCGGCGCCGTGAAGCCGGGCATCGCGAGGTTGCCGGCGATGCCGGGCAGCGACGGCATCGCCGCCATCATCTCGGCGCATTCAGTGGCCGAGCGGGTGTCGTTCCACAGGATCGCCGGCCGCAACACCGCGCCGGCCGCGTCGAGCAGCACCGCACCGTGCATCTGGCCCGACAGGCCGATGGCCCGCACGCGGCCCCACGCCTGCGGATGTTCCGCGCGCAGGCGCGCTGCGGCCGCCACGGTGGCACCCCACCAGGCCTCCGGATCCTGCTCACTCCAGCCCGGGTGCGGCCGCGAGATGTCGAGCTTCACGCCCGACCCTGCCACCACCGTGCCCTGGTCGTTCAACAAGACGAGTTTGACTTCGGATGTGCCGAGGTCGATGCCGAGGTACATGCGTGCCCCCTTTCGATTCAACGAATATAGATTAGTTCGACAGTCGAAGTAAATAGGGAATGCCCTGTTCCGGCCCTGCCCTCGATGCACCAGGACGACGAGGCCCTCCACACGCAGTGCCAGGCTATCGATGACCAAGCCGGAGACCCGTCCAGGGTGACGCGAGTGGCACGGGTGGTGCAGTGCCTGGGAAGGCAGACCCCGGGAGTCAGGGCCTGGAGAGACGTCCTGGCGTCATCGAGTGCTCGGCGTACACCGAGCGAGTCCCGCTCAGCCGAAGCGCCTGGGCAAAGGTCTGGGAAGCTGGTGTTGAGGTGTTTTCTTGGTTCCTTCTTTTTCACCAGAGTGGGCCCCGACGTCCGTGGGGGTGACGGGAGGGGTGACGGGCGAAAGCGCTCACTCGAAGGGGTAACGCACCCCCACCGCCGCCCGGATCTCATCCATGCAAGTCAGCACGGTCAACGAATCCGCCCAAGGCATCGTCTCGCTCTCCAACACGCCGCGGGCCATGCAACGCTGCGTCTCCTGCACCTGGTACTCGAACCCGTTGCGCAGGTAAGGCGAGTGCGACGTCACCGGCGCCTCGCCATGGCGCAGCAGGATGGCCTGCCCCGTGTCCCAGAACGGTTCGGTGATCAGGATCTCGCCGAGCTCACCCTGGATGCGGAAGCAGTTGTAGTACTTGTGGATCAAGCTCGCGTGGAAGCGCAGCTCGATGCCCTGCTCACCCACCGCCACGCGGGCGCGCAAGTCCTCGTCCACCCCGGGCTCGCCCACGGTGGCCGACGCTTCCAGCAACTTCAGCGGCCCCTTGAACAGGAACTGCGACATCGAGATGCAGTACACCCCCACGTCGAGCAGCGCGCCGCCGGCCAGGTCGGCGCGCCACAGGCGGTCGTCGAGGTCGCGCGGCTGCGCGTAGCCGAAGTAGGACTCGATGCCGGTGACCGCGCCGATGCTGCCGTCGCCGAGCCAGCGGCGCACGCGGCCATAGACGGGCAGGAACCGCGACCAGAACGCCTCCATCACGAACCGCTGGTTCGCCAACGCCGCGGCGAACACGGCGCGGGCCTGGGCCGCGTTGACGGTGATCGGCTTCTCGCACAACACGGGTTTGCCGGCGGAGAGTGCGTCGATGGCCACGGCCGCGTGCTGGGCATGGGGCGTGGCGATGTAGATGGCGTCGACGCCGTCGTCGCGGTACAGCGAGGCGTAGTCGCCGAACGTGCGTTCGGCGCCGTGGCGCTGCGCGAAATCCTGCGCGCGGGCGAGGTCCCGGCTGGCCACGGCCACGAGGCGGGCGCCCGGCACGGCGGCAAGGCTTTCGGCAAACCGGTTGGCGATGCGGCCGGGGCCGATCACGCCCCAGCGGACGGTGGTGTCTGACATGGCACGAACTCCAGGGAAAGGACTTCAGGCAAGGACCGGCACGGAGGGCACCGGCGAAACACTGGCGCGCGCAGTGGGCGCATGCGAGTACGGGCGCAGCAGCGAGTGCAGCGCAAAGGCCGCGCCCCCCACGGCGGTGGCCAGTTCGGCGTACTTCGCCACACGCACGTCGGGGCCGGGCAGGCCGGCCTGCTTGGCGAACTGCTCGAGCCGCTCGATCGCCGCCTGCAGGAACTGCTCACCGCCCAGGCCCACCGATTCGCCGCCCAGCACGATCACCTGCGGGTTGAAGGTGGTCCAGACGTTCTGCAGCAGCACGCCGAGCACGTCGCCCGCCGCACCGAACGCATCGCGGGCGCTGGCGGCGCGTTTGCCCGCGAGCGCCTTCAGCGCCGCGCGGTCGATGTGGCCGTCGGCGTCGAGGCAGCCCGCCTTTTCGGCCACGGCCTTGAGCCCCATGTAGGCCTCGGCACAACCGAGCCGACCGCACGAACACGGCCGCCCGTCGATGAACAACGTGGTGTGGCCGATTTCGCCCGCCGAGCCGGTGGCCCCGGTGAACAGCGAGTCGTTCAGGATGATGCCGGAGCCCACCCCCACGCCACAGCTCACGTAGACAAGCGGGTCCTCGACGGGACGGGCGCCGAACTCGGCCTCGCCCACGGCCGCCAGGTCGGCCTCGTTCTGGAAGTACACGGGCACGGCACCGAGCCCGGCCGCGGTAAGTTCGGCGCCCAGCCGCTTGCCCACCTCGACGCCGCGCCACCCGATGTTGGGTGCGAACTGCAGCACACCGGTCGTCGAGTCCACCGCACCCGGCAGCCCCACGCCGATGCCGAGCAGGCGCGAGCCCGCCGCCGTCACCTTCGCCGATTGCGCGGTGACCATCTGCACCAGCTGGTGGCAGGCCGCATCGGGGTCCTTCGACTTCAGCGCGGCCTGGTTCATCTCGAGCACCTCGCCGCGGATGGACACGGCCACGACACGGATGATGTCGGTGTCGAGTTCGCTGCCGATCAGCACGAGGTGGCGCCCGTCGATGCGCAGCGGCGTGGGCCGGCGGCCCAGCGCGCCCGTCACGAGCGCGCCGTCCTCGGCCAGCCACCCTTCGTCGATCAGTTCCTTGGCGATCAGGCTCACGGTGGATTTCGTGAGGCCGCTGCGGTTCGCCAGGTCGGCACGCGACAGGCCGGACTCGTCACGGAGCAAGCGCAGCAGCGCCATGCGGTTGAGGTTCTTGACGAAACGCTGGTCTCCCGTCATCGGGGCTGTCGGCATGGCTCACCTTCTTCGAAAGACCGGCGGCCGAAGAGATCGGCCGGGCTTCGAATCATTGCACAACACCGTGCCGGCACACCGGCACGCTCAACGCCGCGTGCGGCGCTTCAGCTGGGCGTTCGCATCAGCGAGCGCCTGGTCCACGGACTTGCCCCGTTCCAGCACGTCGTCGAGCGCGGCCGTCGTGATCTCGAGCGCCACGCCGTCGAAGCGGTCGGGTTTCATCGACGGGATCTTCGCCGCGGCATCGGACCACAGCAGGCGCGCCTGCTGGCCGCCGAGGTACGGGATGGGTTCGGACAGGAAGGCCTTGTCCTGCGCCTCGACGATGGCGGGGTAGGCGCCCATCTTCACGAACGACAGCGTCTGGATCTCCTTGTTCGTGGTCATGAACTTCACGAACTCCCAGGCTTCCTTCTTCTGCTTGCCCACTTTCGGGATCGCGTAGAAGGAACCGCCCCACGACGCGAACGCGCCTGCGGGCAAGGGGGCCGCGCGCCACTGGCCGGCGGCCTCGGGGTTGAGCCACGCGGTCAGGTGGCCGGTGAGCCAGGCCCCCATCATCTGGGACGCGAGCTTGTTGCTCCGGAAGGCCTCCCGCCATTCGTTGCTCCACGGCGCGATCTTGCCGTCGATGTCGGCCTTGCGTGCGGCCACGGCCAGCTCGAAGGCCTTCTTGAAGCGCGGCGTATCCAGCTGCGGCTTGCCGGCCTTGTCGAAGTACAAGCCCTCACCCGGCTTGATGGTGGTGCGGATGTAGATGTTCACGATGTCGGCGGCGCTCGTCAGCATGTACGCGCCGGTTTTTTCGCGCACGGTCTTGCTCGAGGTGATGAAGGATTCCCACGACTTGTTCAGGTCCGCCTCGGTCACGCCGGCCTTGTCGAGGATGTCCTTGCGGTAGAACAGCGTGCCGGGGCCCACGTCCGCGGGAATGGCCGCCACGGAGCCGGAAGCGTCCACGCCCTGCGGGAACGCGAACGCATGGAACAGCTTCTGCATCTGCTTCGCGTTGTAGGGCGCCGCGCCCAGGTCCTCGAGGCCTTTCGACTCGGCGAACTTGCCGATGTAGTTGATCTCGAGGCCCATCACGTCGGGCAGGTTCGCGCCGGTGGCCAGCGCGGTGGTCATCGCCGTATGGTGGTCCGCATACCCGAGGCTCACGAGCTTGATCTCGACTTCGGGGTGCAACTTCTTGTAGAGCGGAATCGCCAGCTTGATCGAGTCGTCGAAACTCGGGAACGAGGCCACGGTGAGCGTGGTGGTGGCCGCAGCCACGGTGCCTTGGGCAAAGGCAAGCGCCGCGGCGCCCAGCAGGACGGCACGGCGGGCAGGGAACAGGGGGTTGGCGTTCATGTCACTCGATCCAGGTTGGGAGAGACGGGCGGCGGGGAAACCTGCGGCAGTGTGGGCGCTCGAATTTAATTCGTGCATTAGGGAAACTAATTAAGGTGAACCCTGTTTCACTGGCTCACGCCCTGATCCACCAGCCCGCCACAATGGCCCCATGACGACCTCCACCCTCGACCCCCTGCCCCGCCTGATCCTCATCCCGAAGGCCGCGCCCCTGGCGGAGCCGGAGGCCGTGCCCCACGCGTTGCGGGCGGTGTCCGCCGCGCTGCGCGCGGCCAACGCGTCGCGCCCGCAGGTGCTGGGCCTGCAGGTGGTGAACACCTCCCGGCCCGACGGTGCGGTGCTCGTCAACCCGGGCGGCCTGACGGTGGAAGACGTGAAAGCCGCCGCGCCGGGCGTGAAGGTGTTCGAGGAACAGTGGTACGACCTGGAGCGTTTCGGGCTCCTGCTGCCGCGGCTGGCACGCTCCTCCGCCAAGGCCGGCGCCGGGGCCGAGCGCACGTGGACGGTGGTGGTGCGCGCGGCGCGGGCGCCGCTGAAGGACGTGCGCGTCACCGCGGTGGTCGACGCCCATGCCGGCATCGTCACGGAAGCCGTCACCGACCGCCATGGCCGGGCCGCGTTGAAACTCGGCGCGCTGGTGGCCCAGGTGCAGGCCCTGCACATCGACCCACTGCACGGCGCCTGGCCCGTGGTGCTGGCCGACGTGGCGGCCGGTGGCGTGTTCGAGGCCGAACTGCCTCCGCTGCAGCCCGTGCCCGACGCCCGCGGCCTCGTGCACGGCAAGCGCAAGGCCGGCGACGGCCGCGGGGTGGTGGTGGGGGTGGTCGACACCGGCGTGGGGCGCCACCTGGCGCTCGACGTGGCCGGGGGCCGCAACACCACCGGCGAATCGCCGCGCCGGCTGAGCGACTGGCATGGCCACGGCACCCACGTGGCCGGCGTGATCGCGTCACGCGCCAATGGCTGGCGGCGCGGCGAGGCGTCCGCCGCCACGTTGCGGGCCTACCGGGTGTTTGCCGAAGGGGCCGAGCAGTCGTCCTCGTTTGCCATCAGCAGCGCCATCAAGCAAGCCGCCGTGGATGGCTGCGACCTGGTCAACCTGAGCCTCGGCGGCGGGCCGGCCGACGGCGCCATCCGCGACGCCATCGACCAGGCCTGGCAACTCGGGTGCGTGTGCGTGGCTGCCGCCGGCAACGACGGCCGCGGCCAGGTGGACTACCCCGCGCGTTACACCCGCTCGCTGGCCGTCTCGGCCATCGGGCTCGACGGCAGCTGGCCCGACGGCGCGTCGCAGCGCCTGCACGCGGGGCGGCACCGGGGCATCGCGATCGGCGGCCACACCGTGTTCCTCGCCACGTTCTCGAACCGTGGCGCGAAGGTGGCGCTCACCGCGCCGGGCGTCGGCATCGTCTCGACGATCTTCAACAACCGCTGGGGGGTGATGGACGGCACGTCGATGGCGTGCCCGGTGGCCACCGGCGTGCTGGCCCGGCGCCTGGCGGCCACGCCCGCGGTGCGCCGGCTGCCGCGCGATGCCGCCCGTTCGGAGGCGATCCTGGCGCTGGCGCGAACGAATGCCCAGGACGTGGGCCTGCCCCGGGATATGCAGGGAGACGGTCTGGCGCGATAATGCGTCCATGGACCGCTACGTCTTCTACGCCCGGGAGTCGCTCGACGCCCAGACCATCCGCGCCGCGCGGGCCACGGCCAGCGCGCTCGGGGTCACGGTCGTGCAGAGCGGCGTGGGCACCATGCTGCTCGAAGCCGACCCCGACCTCGTGCGCAAGGTGGCACGCGCCCTGCCCCAGTGGCGCTACAGCGTCGAACGGCACGCCACCCGGATCCCCGAACGGCGTGCCGCGGAGCGGGTGCGGCGAGCCGCATCGGCCGCCGCCCGCTGACACATTCACCCCCTCGTCACTTCCGCGCTCACTTCCAGGTGTCGGTCAGGGTCTGCGACCCGCCGCTCGCCGCCGTGGTGGCCGTGCGGTTGCTGCCGCTCTCCCACGTGGTGTTGCCCGACCCGTCGCGCTTGATGTACTTGTACTGGATGCCCGTGGCCGACGGCAGCGGGAACGTCGCGGTCCACTGATTCTGCTGGCCGGCGTTGGTGCCCGGCACCACCGACATCGCCACCGCATTGGCCGGGGTCCACACCCCGAGCGCCGTCACGTCGCCCACCACGTAGAGGTTCTGGCCCATCACCGTGCTGGCGGTCACCTTGAACGTCACGCTCGCCGTGCCGGCGGCCGGCGTGGTGCCCGTGCCTGTGCCGGGGTCCGTGCTGCCCACCTTTGCACCCACGTGGATCGCAGCCGCCGAGTTCGCCGCCACGGCGATGTTGGCCGCGCCACCGGAGACCACCGTGATCACGTTGCCCGTGCAGGCGCCGTTGACCAGGTCGCCGCCGATCACGTCGCAATACTGGCCGGCCGGCAGGCCGGTGGCAAAGCTGCGAGACAGCGTGGCGCCTTCCTTGTTGATGACCACGAAGCCCTTGTCACCGCGGCCGAACGCGATCTGGTTGTTGCCGTTGTCCCACCAGTTGTCGACGGTCCAGTTGGCCGCCGTGGCGTTGCGGAAGCCCACCATGTTGGCGATCGGGCGGAAGCGGTGTTCGCACACCCAGCCGCCACGGTTCTGGTTGAAGCAGGCCGGCGCGCTCACGCCGCCATCCCACGGGCCCTTCGTGGAACCGTCGCTGTTGTACGGCGGGCCGTAGCTCGAATCGAACTGCGTGCCCGAGTTCACGAACGCGTAGCTCGACATCACCTGCGGGTAACCGTACGGCCACGCGAGCATGAAGACGTTCGCGAGGTCGTACGGCGCGCCCCAGTGGTAGGTCATGTAGCTGCCGCCACCGCCGTGGCCGCGCTGCTTGTCGTGGTTGTCGATGAACGCCACGCCCTTGCCGCTCGGTGACAGGCCCCAGCTTTCGCCGAAGGTCTTCAGGTCGGCCAGCTTGCCGCTGAACTTCTCGGAGATCTTCGTGCCGTACTTGAACTCGAGCACGTTGACGGCGCCGCCGCCGAGGCCGTAGTACTGGCTCGGCTGCACCGCCTCGCCGTCGGCCTGGATCACCTCCAGGTACCAGTACGGCTTGTTCGCCACGCGGCCGTTCACCGCATCGACGATGGCGCCCAGGTCGGCCGGGTCCATGTGCTTGGCTGCATCGACACGGAAGCCCTTCACGCCGATGTTGACGAGGTCGACGAGGTAGTCGGCGATCTTCCCACGCACGTAGCTGGTGCCGGTGTTCAGGTCCTGCAGGCCCGACAGCTCGCAGTTCCGCACGCGCCAGGCGTCGTTGTTGTAGTCGGCGCTGTTGATGCCACACACGGGCTGGTGGAAGTCGTTGGTGCCGTACGGCACACGCGGGTAGCCATGGTGGCTCCAGCCGTTGCCGGCGCTCGACGAACCGCCGTCGCCCCCGGACATGTGGTTGATCACCGCATCGACGTAGATGCCCACGCCCACGGCGTTGCAGCGGTTCACCATGTCGACGAACTCGGCACGGTTGCCGCTGCGGCTGCGGTCGAGGCTGTAGCTCACCGGCTGGTACCGCATCCACCACGGGAACGGCGCGCCGTCCCCGGTCGCGATCCAGTTGTGTTCGTTGGGTGGTGACACCTGCACCGCGGCGAAGCCCTTCGGGCCGAGGTGCGACTCGCATTCCTTCGCGACGTCGGTCCACTTCCATTCGAGCAGGTGGACGAACGCGGTGCGGGGGGTGGTGGTCTGCGCGTGGCCCACGCAGGCGGCGGCCAGTGCGGACAGCGCCGCGAGGCCCTGGAGGCCCTTCAGCAGGCGCGAGCGTTTCCGGGCGGGCGCGTGTGCGCCAGCCAACGTGTGGTCGGGTGTCATCGGTCGTCCTCGGTCGGGGCGCGTTCGGCGCCCTCTGTGGGTTTGATGGGTCACGCACACGTTTCGAACCGCAGCGCGAGCCGTGATTCTGAATCGGTAAAGAATTGACGCCAAGACCGGCCGCGTAGGGACTTTCCCTCGACGCACCCCCGCAATTGAAAGCGGGTGTCAGGCGGGCCAGTAGGCCCCGCCGTACCCGCGGTACGGGTTGCCGTACACCTCGCGCCCGGCGGCACGGTGTTCGGCCAGGAAGGCCTCGATGGCTTCGGGCGTGCCGCCCTTGAACATCTCCTTGACCGTGCCGTCGGGCATCCACGCGCGGTAGCGCACCGGCACGCCGGCATAGGCCGCCCCTTCGGGCAGGTCGGCCGGCACGCGGGTGGGGTCGAGGAAACGGCTTTCGCCGGACACGCTGTCGCGCTGGCGGCGCACGCGCTCGGCCGCATCGAGGATGCCGGCCATCACGTCCGTCAACGTGCGCTGCATGATGTGCGCCTTCCACGACGCCCGCAGGAACAGCAGCTCGTGCGGATCGACACCGGGGCACTGGCCCTGGTACGCCGCGGTCAGGCAATGGTCGCTCGCGGCCAGCAGGCGTTGTGTTTCGGTGGGTTCGCGGCCCAGCAGCGCCAGCACCTGGCCGAGCGACGAGCCCTGCAGGTAGTGCTCGGGCGCGGCGGTGTAGCCGGGGTCGCCGGGGTGGTGGTGGTCCACGCGCACGCGCGGTTCGCGGCCCACGATGCGGCACTCCACCCACACCGCCGGCACCGCGGGGCGCAGCACGGCCTGGCGCGCGATGCCGCCGCTGCCCACGCGCACCACCCCGTCGGCCGCGTACGCCGTCTGGGGCGTGCACCGGCGGCCGGCCGCCGCGGCGTGGAGGCACACGAGGCCCGCATCGGAGACGACCCGTTCGATCTCGCGCATCTCGGGGTCCTGGGCGCCCAGGACAAAGGTGGTGTCAGGATCGAGTGGTGTCATGCGTTCCCCTGCAAGCGCCGCCACAGCGTGGTGCGGCTGATGCCCAGCCGCTCGCACGCGAGCGCGCGGTCACCGCCACACGCGGCGAGCACGTCGCGCACGTGCCGCACGCCGGCCTCGCGGCTTTGGCCTGACAGGGTCACCACCGGCGCGTGCTCGAACCATTCGGGCACCAGCGACTGCAGGGCCTCGGGCCCGCCGTCCAGTTCGTTGCCATGCACCACGAGGCGCTCCACGATGTTCTCCAGTTCACGCACGTTCCCGGGCCACGCGTAGGCCGTGCCGCGCGCCAGCACCTCGCGCGCCACTGCGGCCACCGGCGTGGCCGGCAGGCCCACGCGCGTGGCGACCTTGTCGAGGAGATTGGCAAACAGCATCGGCAGGTCTTCCAGACGATCGCGCAACGCCGGCAGCGACAGGCCGAGGATGTTGAGGCGGTAGTACAGGTCGCTGCGGAACGCGCCGGCGGCCACCTGGGCCTTGAGGTCGCGGTGGGTGGCGGCGATCACGCGCACGTCGATGGGGATGGGTTCGGTGGCACCGATGCGCAGGATCTCACGCTCCTGCAGCACGCGCAGCAGCCGGGTCTGCAACGACACGGGCATCTCCCCCACCTCGTCGAGGAAGATGGTGCCGGTGTGGGCGGCCTCGAAAAGCCCGGCACGGCCGCCGCGGCGTGCGCCGGTGAACGCACCCTCCTCGTGGCCGAACAACTCCCCCTCCAGCAGGGTCTCGGGAAACGCCGCGCAGTTGACGGCCACGAACGGCTGGCGGCGCCGGCTGCTGGCGTTGTGGATGCCCTGCGCGAGCAGTTCCTTGCCGGTGCCGCTTTCGCCGGTGATCAACACGGTGGCCTGGCTGCGGGCGCAGTGTTCGGCCCGGGCCTTCGCCGACAGCACCGCCGGGCTGGTGCCGGTGAGGTGGGAGAGTTCGTAGCGGGCCGACGCCTCGCGTGGCGCCTGCCGCGCGCGCAGGTGGCGGTCCACGCGGTGGATGGACACGGCGTCCTGGCACGTCAGCACCGCGCCGGTGAGCCGCCCGTCCTCCACGATGGGCATGCGGCTCGCCACCAGCGTGCGGTTGCCGTGGCGGTGGATCTGCTCGGGTTCGTCGCGGGCGTCGCGCAGCGTGGTGCGCAGGCTCAGCTCCGGCGCCACGTCGCTCAGCGTGCGCCCCAGCAAGGCCTCGGCCGGCGCACCGAGGAACTTCGCCATGGCCGGGTTCACGTTGTCGATGCGTTCCTGCAGGTCCACGGCCACCACCCCATCCGTGAGTTGCCCGAGCACGGTGTTCAGGCGCTCGCGCTTGGCAAGCTCGATGCGGCCGATGCGGGCGATCTCGATGGCGTCGTCGATGGCCTCGCGCACCGCATCCTGCGAGTACAGGAACACGCCCACCATGCCAGCTTCGTCCGCGAGGTCAGCCACCAGGCCCGGCGCCACCACCGCCTCGATGCCGAGGGCCTTCAGCTCGCGCACCACGTCGCGGGCGTCTTCCTCGGTGGTGTAGGAGCGCTGCACGATGCCCAGGTCGAACAGGCGGTCGAACTGGTCCACTTCGTCGGCCACGCCACCATACGTGACGAGGGCGATGCGCGGCGAGATGTTGCGGGCACGGCCCAGGGCCCGCATCACGTCGAAACCGCCCACCTTGACCAGCACCACCGGCACGTCGAGGTGCTGGCGCAGGTAGGCCCCGTTCGAACCGGCCGCCACCACCACGTCGACCTGGCGTGCGCGCAGGTCGGCCACGGCCTCGTCGAAGCCCTTGTCGAGCACGCCGACGTCGGCCACGGCCCGGTACGCCGGCACCAGCGCCTGCAGCAGGCCCTTCAGCCGGTGGAAGCCCACGGCGACGATGCGCGTTTCACTCATGGTTCACATTGGAACACGTCCGTTCCAAGGATGAAACATCAAGGCCCTCAAAGCGCTTGCCCTGCCGGGTTATTTCCTTTGAAATCAAGACCTTGCAGCACAGCCGGTGATCCGGCACGCGGCTTGCGCCCGAAGGATCAATTCCCTGGAGACCGCCATGACCACTTCCCCGATGCCCGCGAGCGCCGGCGCCCGCTTCCGCCAGGCCCTGAAAGACGAGTCGCCGCTGCAGGTGATCGGCACCATCAACGCGAACCACGCGCTGCTGGCCAAGCGGGCCGGGTACCGCGCCATCTACCTGTCGGGCGGGGGCGTGGCCGCCGGGTCGCTGGGCCTGCCCGACCTCGGCATCAACACGCTCGACGACGTGCTGACCGACGTGCGCCGCATCACCGACGTGTGCGACCTGCCGCTGATGGTGGACATCGACACCGGCTTCGGGCCCAGTGCATTCAACATCGCCCGCACCATCAAGAGCCTGATCAAGTTCGGCGCCGCCGCCTGCCACATCGAAGACCAGGTGGGCGCCAAGCGCTGCGGCCACCGCCCAGGCAAGGAGATCGTCACCACCGACGAGATGGTGGACCGCGTGAAGGCCGCCGCCGACGCCCGCTTCGACCCCGGATTCTTCCTCATCGCCCGCACCGACGCCATCCAGGTGCACGGCGTAGACGCCGCCATCGAACGCGCCGTGCGGTGCGTGGAAGCGGGGGCCGACGCCATCTTCGCCGAGGCGGCCTACGACCTGCCCACCTACCGCCGCTTCGTCGATGCCGTGAAGGTGCCGGTGCTCGCGAACATCACCGAGTTCGGCAAGACGCCGCTCTTCACGGTGGACGAGCTGCGCTCGGCCGGCTGCGGCATCGTGCTGTACCCGCTGAGCGCCTTCCGCGCCATGAACAAGGCCGCCGAGGCCGTGTACACCGCGATCCGCCGGGACGGCCACCAGAAGAACGTGGTGGACCTGATGCAGACGCGCGAGGAACTCTACGACCGCATCGGCTACCACGAGTTCGAGGCCCACCTCGACCAGCTTTTTGCCAGCCGCAAGGCCACCTGAGCCGCTGATTCCATTTCCCGAGGAGACGCCATGTCCGCCAACAACACCCCAGCCACCGGCTTTCGCCCCAAGAAGTCCGTCGCCCTGTCGGGCACCACCGCCGGCAACACCGCGCTGTGCACCGTGGGCCGCACCGGCAACGACCTGCACTACCGCGGCTACGACATCCTCGACCTGGCCACCGCCTGCGAATTCGAGGAAGTGGCCCACCTGCTGGTGCACGGCAAGCTGCCCAACGCGGCCGAGCTGCGCGCCTACAAGACGAAGCTGAAGGCCCTGCGCGGCCTGCCCGCCGCCCTGCGGGCCGTGCTGGAGCAGTTGCCGGCCTCCAGCCACCCGATGGACGTGATGCGCACCGCCGTGTCCACCCTCGGCTGCGTGTTGCCCGAGAAGGAAGACCACAACCACCCGGGCGCCCGCGACATCGCCGACCGCCTGATGGCGAGCCTCGGCTCCGCGCTGCTGTACTGGTACCACTTCGCGTTCAACGGCAAGCGCATCGACGTCGAGACCGACGACGACTCCATCGGCGGCCACTTCCTGAACCTGCTGCACGGCCAGGCGCCCAGCGCGGCCTGGGTGCAGGCCATGAACATCTCGCTGAACCTCTACGCCGAACACGAGTTCAACGCGTCCACGTTCGCGTGCCGCGTGGTTGCCGGCACCGGCAGCGATTTCTACTCGGCCATTGCCGGCGGCATCGGCGCGCTGCGGGGCCCCAAGCACGGCGGCGCCAATGAAGTGGCCCTCGAGATCCAGAGCCGCTACGACAACCCGGACGAGGCCGAGGCCGACATCCGCGCCCGCGTGGAACGCAAGGAAGTGGTGATCGGCTTCGGCCACCCGGTGTACACCGTGAGCGACCCGCGCAACAAGGTCATCAAGGAAGTGGCCCGCGACCTGTCGAAGGCCGCCGGCAGCACGAAGCTGTTCGACATCGCCGAACGCCTCGAATCGGTGATGGCCGATGCGAAGAAGATGTTCCCGAACCTCGACTGGTTCAGTGCCGTCAGCTATAACTTGATGGGGGTTCCCACCGCGATGTTCACGCCGCTGTTCGTCATCTCGCGCATGAGCGGCTGGAGCGCCCACGTCATCGAGCAGCGCATCGACGGCAAGATCATCCGCCCGAGCGCGAACTACGTCGGCCCGGAAGACCAGGCCTTCGTGCCACTCACGGACCGCAAGTAACACCGCCATGAACTCCGCCCACCGCAAACCCCTGCCCGGCACGTCGCTGGACTACTTCGACGCGCAAGCCGCCGTCGACGCGATCCAGCCCGGCGCCTACGCCCGCCTGCCCTACACGTCGCGGGTGCTGGCCGAAAACCTGGTGCGCCGCTGCGACCCGGCCACGCTGGCCGATTCGCTCAAGCAGCTGATCGAACGCAAGCGCGACCTCGATTTCCCGTGGTTCCCGGCCCGCGTGGTATGCCACGACATCCTGGGGCAGACCGCCCTCGTCGACCTGGCCGGCCTGCGCGACGCCATCACGGCCCAGGGCGGGGACGCCGCCCTGGTCAACCCGGTGGTGCCCACGCAGCTGGTGGTGGACCACTCGCTGGCCGTGGAATGCGGTGGCTTCGACCCCGACGCTTTCGACAAGAACCGCGCCATCGAGGACCGCCGCAACGAGGACCGCTTCGACTTCATCAACTGGACCAAGAAAGCGTTCAAGAACGTCGACGTGATCCCGCCGGGCAACGGCATCCTCCACCAGATCAACCTCGAGCGCATGTCGCCCGTGGTGCAGGTGACGGACGGCGTGGCCTACCCCGACACGCTGGTGGGCACCGACAGCCACACCCCCATGGTGGACGCGCTGGGTGTGATCGCCATCGGCGTGGGCGGGCTGGAAGCCGAGACGGTGATGCTGGGCCGAGCCTCGTGGATGCGCCTGCCCGACATCGTCGGCGTGGAACTCACCGGCCAGCGCCGCGAGGGCATCACCGCCACCGACATCGTGCTGGCCCTCACCGAGTTCCTGCGCAACCAGAAGGTGGTGTCCGCCTACCTCGAGTTCCACGGTGAAGGCGCGTCGAACCTGACGCTGGGCGACCGCGCCACCATCTCCAACATGGCGCCCGAGTTCGGCGCCACCGCCGCGATGTTCGCCATCGACGAGCAGACCATCAAGTACCTGTTGCTCACCGGCCGCGAGGACGCCCAGGTGGCGCTCGTCGAGACCTACGCGAAGCACACCGGCCTGTGGGCCGGGAGCCTCGCGACCGCCGACTACGAACGCGTGCTCACGTTCGACCTGTCCACCGTGGTGCGCAACATGGCCGGACCCAGCAACCCGCACAAGCGCCTGCCCACGTCCGACCTGGCCGCCCGCGGCATTGCCGGCAAGTGGGACGACGTGCCCGGGCAGATGCCCGACGGCGCGGTGATCATCGCCGCCATCACGAGTTGCACGAACACCAACAATCCGCGCAACATGATTGCCGCGGGCCTGCTGGCGCGCAACGCCAATCGGCTGGGCCTCACCCGCAAGCCGTGGGTGAAGAGCTCCCTCGCACCCGGCTCCAAGACGGTCACGCTGTACCTGCAGGAGGCCGGGCTGATGACCGAGCTGGAGCAGCTCGGGTTCGGCGTGGTGGCCTATGCCTGCACGTCGTGCAACGGCATGTCGGGTGCGCTCGACCCGGCCATCCAGAAGGAGATCATCGACCGCGACCTGTACGCCACTGCCGTGCTGTCAGGCAACCGCAACTTCGACGGCCGCATCCACCCGTACGCGAACCAGGCCTTCCTGGCCTCGCCGCCGCTGGTGGTGGCCTACGCCATCGCCGGCACCATCCGCTTCGACATCGAGAAGGATGTGCTGGGCACCGGCCCCGGCGGCCAGCCCATCCGGCTGCAGGACCTCTGGCCGTCAGACGCCGAGGTGGATGCCATCGTGGCGTCCAGCGTGAAGCCCGAGCAGTACCGCCGGGTCTACATCCCGATGTTTGCCCAGCAGGCCGACGACGGCCAGAAGGTGAGCCCGTTGTACGACTGGCGCCCGCAGAGCACCTACATCCGCCGCCCGCCCTACTGGGAAGGCGCCCTCGCCGGCGAACGCACGCTGCGCGGCATGCGGCCGCTGGCCGTGCTGGGTGACAACATCACCACCGACCACCTGTCGCCGTCCAACGCCATCATGCTCGACAGCGCCGCCGGCGAATACCTCGCCAGGATGGGGCTGCCGGAGGAGGACTTCAATTCCTACGCCACCCACCGTGGCGACCACCTCACCGCCCAACGCGCCACCTTCGCCAACCCCACGCTGAAGAACGAGATGGTGGTGGAAAACGGCAAGGTGAAGGCCGGCTCACTGGCCCGCATCGAACCCGAAGGCCGCGTCACCCGCATGTGGGAGGCCATCGAGACCTACATGGCCCGCAAGCAGCCGCTGATCGTGATCGCCGGTGCCGACTACGGCCAGGGGTCGTCGCGCGACTGGGCCGCCAAGGGCGTGCGCCTGGCCGGCGTGGAGGCCATCGTGGCCGAGGGGTTCGAGCGCATCCACCGCACCAACCTCGTGGGCATGGGCGTGCTGCCGCTCGAATTCAAGCCGGGGGTGAACCGCCTGACACTCGGCCTCGACGGCACCGAGACCTTCGACGTCCTGGGCGAGCGCACGCCGCGTGCCTCGCTGACGCTGGTCATCCACCGCCAGACCGGCGAGCGCCTCGACGTGCCCGTGACCTGCCGCCTGGACACCGCCGAGGAGGTGTCGATCTACGAGGCCGGCGGCGTGCTGCAACGGTTCGCGCAGGACTTCCTCCAATCGGCCCAGGCCGCCTGAGCACTTCCACCCCATGGCCCACCTTCCCCAGATCCGCATCCCCGCCACCTACATCCGCGGCGGCACCAGCAAGGGCGTGTTCTTTCGCCTGCAGGACCTGCCCGCCGCGGCGCAGGTGCCCGGCCCGGCCCGCGACGCGCTGCTGCTGCGCGTGATCGGCAGCCCCGATCCGTACGGCAAGCAGATCGACGGCATGGGCGCGGCCACGTCCAGCACCAGCAAGGCGGTGATCCTGTCGCGCAGTTCGAAGCCGGGCCACGACGTCGACTACCTGTTCGGCCAGGTGTCGATCGACTCGCCGTTCATCGACTGGAGTGGCAACTGCGGCAACCTGTCGGCGGCGGTGGGTTCGTTCGCCATCAGTGCGGGGTTCGTCGACGCGGCCCGCGTGCCGACGCACGGCGTGGCCACGGTGCGCATCTGGCAGGCCAACATCGGCAAGACCATCATCGCCCACGTGCCCATCACGGCCGGCGAGGTGCAGGAGACCGGCGACTTCGAACTCGACGGTGTCACGTTCCCGGCGGCCGAGGTGCAACTCGAGTTCCTCGACCCGGCGGCCGACGAGGAAGGCGGTGGCGGCGCGATGTTTCCGACGGGCCACCTGGTGGACGACCTCGAGGTGCCGGGCGTGGGCACGCTGAAGGCCACGCTGATCAACGCCGGCATCCCCACCATCTTCGTGAACGCCGACGCCATCGGCTACAGCGGCACGGAGCTGCAGGACGCCATCAACGGGGACCCGCAGGCGCTGGCGAAGTTCGAGGCCATCCGCGCGCATGGGGCCGTGCGCATGGGCTTGATCGCACACATCGATGAAGCCGCCAAGCGGCAGCACACGCCGAAGGTCGCCTTCGTGGCGAAGCCCGCGGCCTACGTCGCGTCCAGCGGCAAACACGTCGCTGCCGGCGACGTGGACCTGCTGGTGCGGGCCCTGTCGATGGGCAAGCTGCACCACGCGATGATGGGCACGGCCGCCGTGGCCATCGGCACCGCGGCCGCCATCCCGGGCACGCTCGTCAACCTGGCCGCCGGTGGTGGCGCCCGCACCGCGGTGCGCTTCGGCCACCCGTCGGGCACCTTGCGCGTGGGCGCCGAGGCCACACTGGCCGATGGCGAGTGGACCGTCACGAAGGCGATCATGAGCCGCAGTGCGCGGGTGCTGATGGAGGGCTGGGTGCGGGTGCCGCATCCGTGAAAACTAGGCGCGACCCAGCGAGTCGATGGGAACCAGGCGACCGCACAGGTTCCCGTGCTGATCTGTCACGACATAGCCGCGTGCGGAGGCGTCCTCGAGGGCGCCCATGACCTTTGGACTCAAGGTCTGTATCTCGCCCACGAAAACATTGATTCGAAGGCCAGCCAAGGTCAATGTTGTCAGGGAATCACTGCTGCCGGGAAGAGGGGCCGCTGCGCGGCGAGTGGTTGCCATATGAAGTCCTGTTGCTTGGTTCGACATGGATGTACCGAGGACCCACCCGATGAGGTCCAGGCTCGAACCCGGTACAAAAGAAGAGTGGCATGCGGGCGAACGGCATCGAGGGAGACATGCGGCATCCACCTCGGACTGACGATCGCCCAAGCCGAGGTACGAGCTACCGGCTTTCCTGGCGGCTCTTGAGTCCAACAGCCACCGCCCGCCCGCCGGGCGGAACCGCCTCGATGCGAAGGCCGCTTGCGCCCTTTCGCCAAAGGGCGCCCTGCTGCGCGCGCAGGTTGATCGGCGCCAGGTCGCCTCGTGACACCCGCACCGCCCCGGTCATGCAAAGAATCAACAACGTGTCAGCGGCCGGCACGTCATCGCCCGTATCCACCCAAGTCACTGAAGTCCAATAGCGATCCCGGCTCAGCAGAATGCTGAGGTTCTCCGCGGGTCCGTCAATCAGTTCCGCGTGAATCTTTGCCTCTCCCTGGAACGAGAACGGACGCAGCGGGTCGTCGAAAGACACGTTCATGGCTTCATCGGCGAACCGCAGGCGAAGCCCGGCGCCGCGAAGCAGCACGATCGATCGGTCAATGCCGGGAAACGACGAGAACGGTGAGTCCTTGATCGTCTCGGCCCACGAGAACTTCCAGTCCATGGCATCGGGGGCGGCGCCTCGCGGTTCAATGGCAATCTCACGCATCAACCCTGCGCCATTCCTCCAGGGAATCTTGGGCGTTTCGTTCAGATCCAGAAGTTCAAAGTCCATGGTTCAAGTCACCTGTTGTGAAAGCCTGTTGTGTGCGGGCGAATCGGTCGCATCGTTCATGCGGCCAGCTCCGTACTGTCTGCGTGGAATGCTTCGGGCCTCATCGACATCGAGATCACCTTCGGAAATGCAGCGGCATCCCGATGCGCGATGACAACCACTTCGCCACCCAAGGTCTGCGCCAGCCGACGGGCCAGGCGCAACGCGGTGCTCGTTCGACCTGTACCTTTCGAACCTTCCTTGAGGGCGTGAATCAGCTTGTTGGCGTCGTCCGTGCCCTTGCAGTGCATTTCCAGGAGCAACTGCGGCTGGCCCATGGCGTCGGCGCCCACCTCGTGGCAGAAGACCGCACGAAGATTCGTGCCGGATGGTGCAGCGCCGACCGCCGCCCTCAACACCGAATAGACAAGCTGTGCCAGGAGCCCGCTGTCTGAAACCACCCGCCGTGGCAACGACGGCATGCAAACCACATCGAGCCGAACGCTCAGCACACGGGCGAGCTGTTCGGCGTGTTTGGCCGCTTGGCGGATCAGGCTAGCGATATCGATCGGTTCGCGTTTGACTTGCACCACGCCGCTTTGCAGCCTGTGCAACTCATGCAGATCGGTGATCCCGGAAACCACCTGCTGAGCCTGGCAGTGAATCAGGTCGAGGATCGAAGGCTGGATGATGGCAGGCTGGACGCACCTGACCCGATCCAGCAATCCCACCAGAGAAAGGGCCCCGTCATGAAGTTCGTCGCGAATGCTGGTGATGAAATGTTGATTGGCGCTGCGCGCCATCTGTTCTGCCCGGCGGGCCGCCTCCAACTCCCGCTCCGTGGCAGTGATGTCTCGAAACACGCTGACGGTCCCGCCAGCTGGCGTGCGACTCTCAGTCACCTGCACGATCAGGTCCTCGCTGACATGGTGTTCAAACTGTCCGCCCGGATGCGCCTGAACGGCCAGACGCTGCCGGACAAGCGCCTCCCGCTGCTCGTCAGTCTCCGACGCGCACAGGTGCCGCACTGAAAGCCGAATCAAGTGCTCGTGAGGGATCCCCGGCCGGATCACTGTCTTCAGCCAGGGATAGAAGCCAAGGTACCTGTCGTTCCACGCCACGACCCTGTCCCGTGCATCGCACAGGAGGATCCCTTCAGCCACCGAAGAGATGGCTTGGTCGAGCCACTGCTTTGCCGAACCGATTTCATGATTCGACAAGTGCATCCGCCGCAGGGTCCAGTGCACCAGCGCCGCACCGGCCAGCACGAGAAGCCCAAGGAAGGTGGCGCTGACGAAGACGTTTCGCCGATAGACGAGCCAACTTTCCAAGGCCTTTTCCTGCGGCACACTCACGGCCACCCGGAGGCCTGGGTGGACCAGCGCGCGAGACGCAACGATGGCTCGTTTTCCCTCCACCGGAGATCGAGCCTGGTCCGCCGCCCCGTCGGGCACCGCCTTGTCCGGTGCACGAGAGAACCAGGAGGACGTGGGGACGCCATGCTGGGGGGCCGCAACGATCAACTCGCCGTCGTGACGCTCGAGCATGAACGTGAAGCCCTCCTGAGGCGCACCGAGGCTTGCGACCACGTGCACCATGGGCACCACGGCGAGGCTGACAAGTTGGGCGTCAGGACCATGTCCCAGTTGTCGGGCGAAGTAGATCACGGGCTCGGAGGTGGCGAAGCTCTCCACGGATTGACTGATGCCGAGCGTCGGCGAGGAACCTTGCAGCAGAGAGGCGAACAGGCCGTCAGGGAGTCGCAGGCCCAACCGTTCGGTGACCGGCATGGCGGACGCCAGGACGTTGCCATCGGCATCAGCGATCACCAGATCCCGCACTGCGAGATGCGATCGCGCCAGTTCCTTGAGGGCGAGCCCAGGCCGGTCTCGCACGGGGTCGACGCTCGACAACAACACGTCGATGCCCAGAAGAAAGCGGTTCACCGAGGTTTCAGCGTTGTCGGCGGCAAAAGCCGCGCGGGCCTTCGCACTCTCCAATGCACTCAACCGTCGTTCTTCCACGAGCCGGCTGGCCAGCGAAACCAGCAGTCCGCTGAAGGCGACGGCAAGCGTCCAGACAATCGCATAGGTGAGACGCGCGCGGAACATTCGATGTCCTATTGGGAAGACACTGACATGCGAGTCGCCCAAAGCTTTTCGCATGGCTCGCCGCATCGCATGAACCACCGCGGAAGGACCGTGTGCCGGAAGACCTCGGCCCGAAGTCGCACGTCGTCTGCCGTAGGTTGAACGAGTTGCATCCGCCCAGGACTGCCGTTGGCGCAGGTGCGGGCACCGACATTGCAGTCAATGCCCTCCTGCGTTTCACGGTCGGCGTCGGCCCACACGTCAACCTCGAGTTGCCGGAGCTCGGTGCTGATGATTTTCTGAATGTCGGGAGGGAGCGCCTGCCAGGCGGCCTCGTTCGCGGCAAACAGTGACATTCCCCAGGAGATCGTCAGGGGAGACAGATGGCCCGTGACCTGATGAAGGCCGACCGTGTTGCCGGACATGGCCCCCGTGACGGCGCAGGAGGTGTTTCCCGAGTTCATGTGGGAAAGCATCTCTGAAAACGCCGTCCGGACAGGATAGGCACCGAGGGCCTCGAAGAGATCCGACTGCGAAGGGGTGGACGTTCGAATGCGCCGGCCTGCGAGGTCCTTCAATGACTTGAATCGGTCACGACAGAACAGCACTTGAGCGGGGTACGCATACACCGCGAGCAGCCTGAGTCCGTAGCGCTCGTTGAGGATTCTCTGCAGGTAGGGTCGCAGCGCGTCCGCGCTTCGGCGCAGCGTGGGCATGTCCGGACTGAGGCCGGCCAGGTCGATGGCGCCGAACTCAGGATCGGTGGACGATGAAACGCCCAACAACGCCGTGCCGAACGGCACAGCGCCTGCAGACATGAGCCGGAGCATGTCATTGCCCGGTACACCGGCCTTGTCGAATGGAACGATGTCTGCAATGACACGTCCACCCGTGAGCGACCTCACCCGCTCGGTCCAGAAGGGCACCTCGTGACGTTGGAACTGGTGGACGTTCGCCAGGCCGCCGACGATGTGCAAGCGCAGGGGTCCCGGCGCCGCCTTGGCCTCGTGGTCACGCACTTCTCCCGACCAACCGAGCGGAGAGTGCGTCGCGCCCAGCAACAGTATTGCGCTCAGGAACGCTGTGCCCATTCTTCTCATTCTTCTCCCTGCGGTAAGACGTTTGCAATCCCGATGGGCGCTGATCACATGACCATCGTGATGCAAGTACCCTGCACGCCAGATGCGACGCTGAAGCTTCCTCCGAGCCGCTGGATGCGCTCCCGCATGCCGATCAACCCGAGGCCAGCGGTGCTGCCCGGGTTGGCACGCTGCTGCCGTGCCGTATCGATGCCGACCCCGTCGTCACACACAACGATCCGGATCTGGTGCGGCGGCGGAGCGCCCGTGACACTGACGCTGGTCAGGTTCGCCCTGGCATGTTTGACGACATTCGCGAGCGCCTCCTGGACCACTCGATAGGCCGCAATCGACAGCGGCCTGGGCACCTCGTCAAATGAATCGTCACCGTGGCACTCGAAGCGGCAGCTGCCCTTTGCTTCGTTGAGCGTGCGTACCAGCTCGGCGATCGCGCACTTCAATCCCAGGGTGTCGAGCACCTCCGGGCGAAGCTCACGCACGATGGCTCGTGCGTTGTCGTAGAACTCCGAAGCGATCGCCACGATTTGAGTCGCGCAATGACGCACGTCCTCCGGGGGAGATGCGTCGGCCGAAGCCACGATGGTCTCGGCGTAGAGCTTGATCGAAACCACCGTGGCATTCAGGTTGTCATGAATCTCCAGGGATATTCGTTCACGCTCCTTTTCAACCAGTTCGTCCGCATACTCGAGCAGTCGCTGCTTGTCTCGCTCGCCTTTGACCACATCGCTGATGGCAAGGTGAACATCCCGAAGTTCTTCCTGAGCACGCGCGGTGCGTTGTGCGCGCATCGCTTCGCGATCGTCCATCACGTACCGGAGCAAGGCCTCGATTTCGGCGAGGTCGTCAGGCAACGGTGGGGCATTGTTACGGGCGCACAAATGCCCGCCGAGATCACGGGCAAGCAAGAGCGCGGCGCGCGCCTTTCGCTTCAGCGACGACGACATGAGCGTCGTGAGAATCAACGCGCCGAGAGCCGCCATGGCAACCGCACCGCTGAACCATGCGAAGGCCTCCCCCGGGTCCGTGGATGCGAGCACGACTCGAACGTAGCCATCGGGTTTCGCTTGTTCTGATGCGATTGAAGGCTGAATCGCCCCGATCGCTTCAGCGCCCAGGTCGTGCGTGGCATTCGCGTCGCCATAGGTCAGGATCGGCGCGCGATGTTGATCAAGGATCGCAATGAGTTTGACGTCCTCATCAGAATCGACAACTTTCTGCATGACCCCGCGGGCCACGGACAACTGGGACGCCCGCAAGTCGTTGCCCAGGGCGCCAGACACTGCCGCGGCAAGCGCTTCGGCACGGCGGTGAGCACTCTCGCGACTCAGGCGCTCAAGGCTCACGTGAGCCATCCACATCGACGCGCCGGCGACCAGGGCGACCGCGAGGAACACGACATGAGTCAACCGGCCGAACGCAGAGCGCCTGGACAAGCTTCGGCCTTCCTCCAACCTGGACATGACTTCAGTTGGCCTGATGGCGAGCGTGCGAGAACGGCACAGGGTTGATCAGCCCGTGCTCCACTGCGAGCAGTGTGATGTCAGCTTGCCGGTCTGCTTTCAGTTTCTCCAGCACTGATTGACGGACGTTGGAGACGGTCTTTGGCGAGAGGCTCATTTCCTCGGCGATCTCGTTGCTGGTGAGCCCTATCGCGATGTAGCGGAACACTTCCAGTTCACGGGGCTCGAGCAACGCTTGCGGTGAACGGTCGCCGGCAATGTTGACCATGGCCAACCGCTCAGCCACTTCGGGCACGAAATAGACACGGTTCGAATGCGCGTGTTCGATGGCTGTTGCCATCAGGTCCAGCGGCGCGCACTTGGGCACGAAGGCGTGAATCCCTGTCCGGTAGGCCTCTTGGATGATTTCGACGGTGTCGAACTGCGAATAGACCACGACGCCCCTTCGCGGGTCGTCGTGCAGAAGTTGCCTCGCCACATCGATTCCCGTGTTGACCGTTTCCCGGCCAAACCGGACGTCGAGAACGATCACGTCTGGCTTCAGTGCCTTGACTTGGTCGACCACTTCCTCGGGCGCAGTCGCCCGGCCAACCACCGAGATGTGGTGCGCTTGCAGCCCGAACGAAAGGGCGAGACCGATCGCGGGGTGATCGTCGGCAATGAAGACGGTGATCCTCTCAGCGGGTTTCCTCGCTGCGGTGGGCACACCTTGCAGTGGATCTTCAGGGTGCAGCAGAGCATCTCGCACGGCAGCAATACCTCTCATGTTGGTTACCGCCTGTGCGCATGCGCGACATCCACGACGTGGACGTCAAAGCTGCCAATCACTGGCGCCACTTGATGGTAGGTACTGGCATGTCTTGGTGCCATCCCTAGGAATGAAGGGCCGATGGCGGCAGGCGCGGCCATTGGCGCGCCGGGGGGCCGCTCACCCAAGCACCAGGTGCCGCCCGTTCACCGCCCGCGCCGCATCCGACGCCAGGAACGCGATGGCCCGGGCCGCATCGGCCAGTGACGTCCACGCCGACGGGTCGGCGCCGGGCATCGCCGCGCGGTTGGCCGGGGTGTCGAGCACGGTGGGGGCCACGCTGTTCACGGTGAAACCTTCGCCGTGCAACTCCGCCGCCATCGACTCCACCAGCCGCTGCAGCGCGGCCTTCGACGCCGCATAGGCGCCCTTGTGCGCCTCGCCTCGGGCCGCAGCGGCGGCCGACACGGCCACGATGCGCCCGCCACCCTCGCCCCGCATCAACGGCACCAGGTGTTTCGCCACGTTCACGAACGACCACGCGTTGAGGTCCATCATGCGGGTCCACGCCTCGCGCGACAACGCGTGCACCGGGTCCCCCATCTCGAACCCGCCGGCCACATGCACGAACACATCCACCTGGCCGAACCGCTTGGCCACGAGCCCCGCGGCGTGGGCCACTTCGGCGTCCGACGTGACATCGGCCGCGAGTGACAGCACGCCGTGGGGGGCCGGGGACACGCTGCGGTTGATCAACACGAGGTTGGTGCCGGGCCCCATCTCGGCCACGACAGCCTGCCCGAGGGCGCCCGCGGCGCCGGTGACGACAAGGATGCGGGGGGATGCATTCATGGCGGCGCTCCGGAAGTGATGGTCCATCGTACGGCGATGCGGCGACCCCGTCACCCGCACAACGGGTCCTGCCTTCCGCCTGCCCATGGCCGGCTGCATCCTGGCGGCCCCGGGCACGCCTGACGGCGCGAAGGCCGGGGAAGCTTGCCCTGTGACAAGCGGTGGCGTTCAGCCCCGGGTGAGCGGCGACAGCCACGTGCCGGCGTCGCCAGCCGGCGCATCACGGCGCCCGCGCGCCCATTCGCCCAGCGAGGCCATGTGCCCCACCAGCGCCTGGCCGGCCGGCAGCAGTTCGTAGGCCACGCGCACGCCGGCACGTTCAGCCTCGCAGCGCCGCACGATGCCGTGCCGCACGAACGTGGTGAACTGCCGGGTCAGCTCCTTCGACGACACGCCGCCCACGTGCCGCTGCAGTTCCTTGAAGCGCATGGCGCCGCCACCCAGGTACAGCCGTTCGAGCACCGGCACCGCCCAGCGGTTGGCGAGCAGTGCCACGGCCTGCATCACGGCCACCTCGCACGACTGGCCACCGCAATACGGCAGTTCGCTGCGCGCTGGCGTTTCGGTTACCTGGCGGTGACTGGCGGGCATGGATCGGGGCGTCGGCAGAGACTGCGGCCATCCTAACGCTCCCGGAGAAACCCGATGGCTGCCCCGTTCACTCTGCCCGCCGGAACCGCCGCCGACCGGCTCGATGCCCTGGACGCCCTGCTGCGCTTCGGCGCCGGCCAGGACCTGCGCGACCGCGCGCTGTTCGAATCGGCCTTCACCGCCGACGCGACCCTCGACTTCACCCAGCCGGCCGCGCGGTTCGGTGTCCATGTGGATGTGTTCGCGGGCCGCGACAGCGTCGTGTCCACCATCTTCGCGAACATCGCTCCGCTCGACACCACGCACACCGTCACCAACGGCCGCGTTCACGTCGAGGGCGACACCGCACGGCTCATGGCACTGGTGGAGGCCCAGCACGTGCAGCGCGCGGCCCCTTCACGCCGCCTGCTGCTGAAGAACTGGTACGACGTGGACCTGCGCCGCGAGGCCGGCACGTGGCGCATGGCCCGCGTGCGGATCGACAACGTGTGGTTCGAGGGGGAGGCTGCGGTGTTGTTCGGGTGACGGTGTCACGCCGCACTCGCGAAACGCACGATCGCGGCTGCCCATAACAGCAGGGACCCGAGCCACACCAGCGCGGACAACACCGTGAACGACGGCGGCCACCAGCGGTCGAGCCCCGCCGCGCGCGCCAGCACACGAACGGCTGCGCCACCGTTGAGCGCCGCCAGCGGCAGCAGGTTCAATGCGGCCAGCTTGGCCGCTACCGTCCCCACCACCACCGGGGCGGGCGCCTCGTGGGCCAGGCGGGCGGCCGATCGGAGCAGCGGCTGCGCGTCCTGCCATGGCGACAGGGCGCCGGCCAGCCACTGGCCGGGCGTGGTGATGAAGGCGGCCCACGCCAACGGGGCCCCTGCCAACACGGCGGCCACGGCGAGCAGTACCCAGCACCCACTCAGGCAGATGAGCAGCTGGACGGCGGGTGGCAAGGCGTCGAGGCCGGACCCGGGGCCCTTCGGCTCGACGAACGCGACCGAGCCGCCCAGCGGCAGCAGCCGCCAGCGGAACCGCCCACGGTGCAGCAGCGTGGGTCCCATGCCGAACGTGAACTCCCGCAGCGGCAGGCCGAAGCGACGGGCAACATGGGCCAGGGTCCCCAGTTGGACCGCCACGCACAGCGGGAGGGCAAGCAGCAGCAACAGCATCGGCGAAGGTCCGGCGCGCCCGACTGGTCGGGCAAGCCGGAATGCTACGCGATGCCGGGTGCTGCCAAGGCGCCTCGCCCGCGCCGGTCGTGCCAGACCGACGCGGCAAACACCGCCATGCCCCCCAGGGCCAGCAGTGCACCGACCCAGCCGGTGGACGTCCACCCGAGGCCCGAGGCAATGGCCACGCCGCCGAGCCACGCCCCCAGCGCGTTTGCCGTGTTGAACGCGGAATGGTTCAGCGCCGCTGCGAGCGTCTGGGCATCACCGGCCACGTCCATCAGCCGGATCTGCAACGCCGGGGCGATGGCCGCGATGGTGCCCACGAGGAACACGTTGAACGCGATGGCCACCATGTGCGGCGCGGTGAACACCACGGCCAGCAGCACCAGCGCGTTCCAGGCCAGCAGGCCGGCGATGGTGCGGGTGAGCGACTTGTCGGCGAGCCACGAGCCCACCAGGTTGCCGACGAACATGCCGAGGCCGAAGAGGCCCAGCACGATGGGCACCGCGCCCACCGGCAGGCCGGTCACTTCGGTGAGCAGCGGCTTGATGTAGCTGAACACCGCGAACATGCCGCCGAACCCGACGGCGCCAATGCCGAGGGTGAGCCACACCTGCGGGCGCGCGAGCGCGCCAAGTTCGCGCATGGGGCCGGCACCTTCGTCGGCCGGCATGTCGGGCACGTGCCGCAGCACCAGCGCACAGGCCACGGCCGCGATGGCACCCACGAGCACGAACGCCGCACGCCAGCCGAAGTGCTGGCCAAGCCAGGCCGCCAGCGGCACACCCACCAGCGTGGCACTCGTGAGGCCGCACATCACCAGCCCCACCGCACTCGCCCGCCGCGCGGGCGGTGCCAGCGATGCAGCCACCAGGGCGGCCACGCCAAAGTAGGTGCCGTGGGGCAGGCCCGCAACGAACCGCAGCAGGTTCAGCGACACGTACCCGGGTGCCATCGCACTGGCCAGGTTGCCCACCGCAAACAGTGCCATCAGCGCCATCAGCAAGGTGCGGCGCGGCCAGTGGGCCGAGAGCACGGCCAGCAACGGCGCCCCGATCACCACCCCCAGTGCGTAGGCGCTGATCACGTGGCCCGCGTCGGGAATGGAGACGGCCAGGTCGCGGGCCACCTCGGGCAGCAAGCCCATGATGACGAACTCGCCGGTGCCGATGGCAAAACCACCCACCCCGAGCGCCACGATGGCCGGCCAGAAGGCCCTTTCACGGCTGGCGGACAGAGGCAGGGTGGCGGTGCTGGCGGGGGATGGGGACTGCATGCGGGAGCGGCATTGAAGGCGGGGACGGCAGGTTTGCATTATGTTGCGGCGCACCAAAAGACGGGCACAAGGGGTTTCTGAAAGGCGGCCGGAACGTGACCCAGGTCACCCCGGGCGCCCGCTAGACTCCGCGCGCGCGTCCCCCCACCCGAACCCGATGACCCGATCCCGGAAGAAACGAACCTCCCGCGCCCGTGCGCCCGCTCCGCCGGCCGCGGCCCACTGGCGCCTGCTCGGTCCCCTGGTGCGCCAGCAGAAGGTGCTGGTCCGCCGGTGGGCACTCGGTGCCATCGCCCTCACGTGGCTCGCCTGGGCGGCCACGGGGTTGCTCACGGGCCAGATGTCCGTGCTCCTGTCGCCCGCCGGGCCTCACCACGACAGCGGCCTCGCCGCCGTGCTCCTGGCGGTAGCCGTGTTCATCGGCGCGGGTGGTGTGGTGCTGGCAGCGGCCGAACCGTGTGCGGCCTCTGGCGACGGTGAACCGCCGTGCCTGCGGGTGCGCCGCGCGGTGTGGGCCACGGCCGCCGCCTGTTTCGTGGCGGCATACGCGGCCGACCTGGGAGAAGGTGTCCTCTGGTTCACCGACCCGGTCTTCCCCGGGATCCTCACCGGCCGCGAGCTGGCCGACACCCTCGCGTTCGACCCGGTGTTGTCCGCGGCCCGGCAGGCCTCTGCCGGTCACGGCTACGACGTGCTGTGGGCGCTGGGCTGGATCGTCGGGCTCACCTTCGTGCTCGCCGTGGTCCGGGCGCTGAAGGTGCACCGGGTCGCGACGGTGGTGACGCTGCTCCTCCAGTGGGTTCCGGTGCACGCGCTGTGGTCCGTGCATGTCGCGGCGGCCATCGCCACCGGCCCGTGGACGAACCCTGACCGCAGCGACCTGGCATTGCGCGTCGATGCGTCGTGGTCGTACACGCTGCTGACCGCCCTTGCCGGGGCATGGCTGCTGGGGATCGTCGGGTGCCTGTGGATGCTGTTGTGGGCGCTGGGGCCGGCGGCGGATGATCGGTCTTCGCGTTCGACGCAGCGCACAGGGCGCTGAGTTTCAAGAGGCGAGACCCTCGTGACTTGATCCGAACTGAACGCACGTCCACGCGGAATTGATGACAGGCCCTTTTGCTGGCGCCACACCGTACCCCGCGGGTTGAGCCCGGTGTCGCGTTCAACTCCCCTGAGTTCGGGGGTCGATTCCGTACCGTCCACGACCCGTCCAATGCGATGATTTCGTCGGATCTGGGCCTGAGCGGCCGAGAGTCTGGAGGTACGTGATGCAGGCAACGCGAATCGAACTCTTGCAGGGCATGCCGATCTTCGGCGCCATCCGCGAGGACGTCCTGCAGTCCCTCCTCGACCAGGCGAACGTCGTGGCGGTTCCCGCTGGTGCCTACTTCTTCCGGGAAGGCGACGACGCGCAGGGCATGTTCGTGCTCGAGGCCGGCTGCGCGGCCGTGTTGAAGGACTGGGAAGGCCGCAAGTACAAGCTGCACGAATTCCACCGCGGCGACTGTTTCGGCGAGATGGCGCTGATGGACCTGATGCCGCGCAGCGCCTCGGTCAAGGCACTGGAAGATTGCAGCGCGATCGAGCTGCGCCCAGCTCACCTGATGCGATTGTTCGAGCGCGACGTCGAGCAGTTCGTGCTCATCCAGATGAACATGGGGCGGGAGGTGTGCCGCCGGCTGCGCGCCACCGACGAGCGCCTCTTCGCCGTCGAGATGAACGCGGAGCCGCAGACGACGATCATGCAAGTGGTCAGGAAACCGCCCAACTGAGGTCCACGGTGCCGCGCACCCACGTCGAGCGCGCGCCATCTGGTTCAGCGCAGCTTTGTGGGCTACGCTTTGACCCCGCCCATTCACAGGAGACCTGGCATGAACTACGTCGATGGATTCGTGGTCCCCGTCCCGACGGCCAACCGGGAAATCTACCTGCGCCACGCGCAGGCCGCAGCGGCTGTCTTCAAGGAGCACGGCGCGCTGGAGGTGGTCGAGTGCTGGGGAGATGACGTGCCGGAGGGCAAGCTCACGTCGTTCCCGATGGCTGTGCAGCGCAAGGACGATGAAACCGTGGTGTTCTCGTGGATCACCTGGCCCTCCCGCGCGGTGCGCGACGAAGGGATGAAGAAGTCGATGGCCGACCCGCGGCTGCAGGCCGAGTCGATGCCGTTCGACGGCAAGCGGCTCATCTACGGCGGATTCGAGGTGATCGTCAGCGCATAGCTGATCCCCCGCGCCATCCAGCAGGAGAAAGACCATGCTTCAGGATTCCCCCATGTACGCGTACATCCCGGCAAAGGACATGGCCCGGGCCCGGCAGTTCTACGAGGGCAAGCTCGGCTTCAAACCCAAGGAAGAGGTTGCCGATGGCGTGGTCTACGCGTTCGGCCGGGGCACCGCTTGTTTCCTGTACCCGACACCGAATGCGGGGACTTCGCAGGCCAGCCAGGCGTTCTGGTCGGTCGACGACGTCGATCGCGAAATTGCAGCACTCAAGGCACGGGGCGTGGTATTCGAGGACTACGCCATGCCGGGAGAGAGGAGCGCTGCTGGCGCCATCACCGCAGGCGGTGCCAAGGCGGCATGGTTCAAGGACAGCGAGGGAAACATCATGGCGTTGATTCAGACGCTCTAGGGGATGGTCGCCCGTTTGGCTGCGAAGGGCTCGTTGACCGCCCTGCGGGCGCCCGGATGTCATTCCCCGAAAACCACGACAACACCCAGACTTCGTCCGGGCTGCAACGGGACGTACCCCTGCGTGGAATAGGTCCCGTAGAGCTTGCGATCGAAGAGGTTCTGGACCGACACGCCGAACGTCCACGGGCCAGTCTTGCGCGTCCAGGACACGTCCGTGCGCGCGCCCCCGGGTAGCCGCAGAGACGGCGTCTCTCCCAGCCCCGGCGGGACGGACCACATCGATGAAAAGGCGCGCAACGCAAGGCCCACGCTCGACGCCCGCACCAGGGTTTCGGGCAGGCGATAGCGCGCGAGCAGATTGAGGGACCGTGCCGGGATGCCGGTTGCCGCGATGGTGGACACTTGTGTGGTCTGGAGGTCGGCGAGCGTGGACCGTGCACGAACGGCGGTGAGCCCCAGGCTCATCTCCAAGGCCGGGGCCACGCGCCCCTTCATCTCGATCTCGAGACCGCGCACCTCGAGCCCCGGATACATGAAGCTTCCGGACAACGCTTCGGAATGGGCCAGCTGGTTCAACTGCTGCAGGCGGAAGGCCTCCACGGTCAGCGCCAGGCTGTCATCGAGCAGGTCGAACTTCACGCCGGCCTGGACCTGGCGCATCCGCGGCGCGCGCACCACGCTGCCGTCGATGAGCAACACCGGATTTGCCGACCCGTAGTCCCAGTCCACGATGGATTGCCAACCGCCATAGACCGCCGCGAACGAGGCCACCTGGTAGGCCAGGCCCACATCCCAATTGAAAGCCCTCGGCCACTTGTACGACTCCTCGCCGTCGCGCCCGCCATAGTTCTCGAAGAACACGTCCCGCTCCGACAGGCGACTCTGCTGCACGGCCAACCGGGCACTCGCGTTCCCCCAGGAAAGCTGATCCTGGAGCAGCAGGCCACGTCGCAAGACGCTATTCGTGATCGACGGCTTCAGCGCGAAGCGGTCGCCTACGGCGGACGTATCGGACAACACCGTCTGCCCAGGCTGGAACGTTGCCGCATCGAGAGGCCACCACGCGAGTCCGTAGTCCCAGACCGATCGCGAGCGCTCCACGTCGGCCGCCACCATCAACTGGTGGTTCACAGGCCCCGTGACCACGTCGCCGATCACGCCAGCCTGCACACTGGAGAACCGGCTCGCCGAGCGCTCCAGCCCCAGGACCACATGCGGGAACGGCCCCTCGCGGTGCACGTGGCGGCGCACGTCACGGCGCACGGTTTCCCGTCGCATCTTCAGGGTGGTGCGCCACTTGGGCGAGAAGCGCCATGCCGCGTCAAGCTCGATGTCTCCGGCATTCGACAGCATTCGGTCCTCGCTCGATATTGCCGAGGCCTCGCCACCAATCCCCACGGCATTGCCCGAATCGGGGGACACGAGGATCCGGCTTGCCCTGGACGGCACGTCGCGGCGTCGGTCGCCCTGCATGGTCAGCGTGACCTGGACATCGCGCCCGCGATGGGTCAGCACGCCGAGCAAGCCACGGCTGTTCTGCCCGTCATAGCCACCGTCGGTGTGTCCAGATCGGCTGCCATACCCGACCAGGCGCCAGTACGTCTCGGGGGCGAGGGTTGCGCCGAGATCGAAACTCGAGCGCAACGTGCCGTCGTCGCGAGAGGACAGGCCCATCGTCACGGTGTTCCGATGGTTGGGTTCTGCCCGCTTGCGGATCAGATTGATCGTGCCTCCCGGTCCTCCGAGCGCCGCGGTGGTGCTGATCACGCCGTTCGGGCCCTTGAGAACTTCGATGCGCTCCAGGGTTTCGCTGCCGAACGGCAGTTCATCTCGCTCGGTGCGCATGCCGGACACCAGGAGCAGGACAGGAAAGCCCCGGATTTCCAACGACGGCATCATGCCGAGCGAAACATCGTAGATCTGCGCCGTCACANTCGGTGCGCATGCCGGACACCAGGAGCAGGACAGGAAAGCCCCGGATTTCCAACGACGGCATCATGCCGAGCGAAACATCGTAGATCTGCGCCGTCACACCGGGAACGTGAAGCAGTGCGTCGGTGCTCGTCTGCGCACCCTGCAGATCCATGGCATCTCGTGTCACGACCGACACCGCTTGTGGCACCCGCGACAACACCGTGTCCGTGCGCGTGGCCGTCGAGGCGCTCGGCGCCAGGAGCCCGATGTCGGCCGGTGCGTCGGCCGAAGCGCTCACCTGCACGGTCGACAGGGTGCCGACATCGGGCGTTGCTGGTTCCGGAGAACGACCCAGGGCTGACGGCGGCGCAGCCACGACCGTCACCGCGCCGTCCGGTTTGACATCGACCCACAAGCCGGTGCCGAGCAACGCCCGCGCGAGCGCCTCCTCGAGCACGAAGCGCCCCCGGATCGGCCCGATCGAATGCGTGCCGACAAGCTCCGGCCGGAACGACACGATCACCCCACTGCACCGCCCGATCTCGATCAGCGCGGTACTGAGGGCCCCTGCGGGGATGTCGAAATCCCGTTCCTGCAAGGGAACTGCCGCTTGCGGCACACGCAGACACAGCGAGGCCATTGCCGCCACGGCGATTCTTGCAGTGGCCATTCGAAGTGCTTGCGTTCGGACTCGCATGTCCTTGTTGTTCGTCGATGAGGGAGGGCGCCGCGCGTTCTATTGCGAACGTCTTGGCGGCAAGTGTCCAACATGACGACCCGACCCGAACAGACAAGAAACCGCGACAAATGCCGCACACCGAAACAAAAAGCGGACTGTCTCGATCAAGACGGGAGCTCGGAAACGCGCCCGACGCCACGATCACGATGACCCGAAGTACCGCAGCGTTGCCCCCAAGCCGGGATCGCTGGGGACGATCCGCTCCGCTCGAAACAAATGGGAACCATGAATCAATCTTTGATCAAGCTGAACTGGTGGCGATGAACACGACCGCAACGCTCAACCGCTATTTCGCCGACTGGCGCTACCTGCTGCAGACGATCGGCAATGAGCGTGTGATTCTGCAGATCGAGCCCGACCTGTGGGGCTTCGTGCGCGGCAAGAACAAGGATCCGCGTGCCGTGCCGGCTCAGGTAAAGGCCGCCAATCCAACAGACTGCGCCTACTACGAGAACAGTGCCGCGGGCCTGAGCCGCTGCATGATCGCAATGGCACGTAAGTACGCGCCGAACGCGGCCGTCGGTTTGCACGCCTCGTCGTGGAACTACACGGAGAAGGGCAACGCAGAGGAGATCGGCAACTTCATGATGGCCTTGGGCGCTGGCGACGGCGACTTCGTGACCACCGACCCATCGGACCGCGATGCAGGCTGGTACAAGAAGGAAAGGAACATGGACACCTTCTGGACCGACCAAAGCTTCGCGGCCTACCTGGCCTGGAGCAAGAAGCTGTCCGAGGTCGTCGGCAAGTCCACCGTGATGTGGCAGATCCCGCTCGGCAACTGGCAGCAGAACAACACGACCAACCACTGGCAGGACAACAAGGTGGACTACCTCTTCAACAACATGGAGAAGGTGGCTGACGCGCATATTGCCGCGCTGCTGTTCGGCGCCGGCGATACGCCTCAGACGTCGCCGGAATCCGATGGCGGCCGCTTTTTCGGCTGGACGCAAACCTACGACAGGAACGGTGGTGTAAAGCTGCGCTGACACGCCTTCGTTCCACTTGGCGGCCGGCATTTGCCGGCCGCCTTCATGTCTGCCGGTCGCACGCGCCCGCGCTCGCTGAACTGAAGCGCAAGCTCGCCGCCGTCGACCTCACCTGACCTTGACCACCACCTTCCCTTTCGCCCGCCCAGCCTCGACGTAAGCCAACGCCTCGTTGGTGGCCTCGAACGGAAACACCTTGTCCACCACGGCGCGGATGGCCCCCGCCTCGATCAGCCGCGTGATCTCCCGCAGCTGTTCGCCGTGCGCCTTCATGAACAGGAACTGGTAGTCGATGTTCCGCGCCGCGGCCTTGCGCCGGACACCCGAGCTCAGCAGCCGCATCACCAGCTTCACGAAGCCGGGTGTGCCGATTTCCTTCCCGAACGCGGGGTCCGGCGGACCGGAGATGGAAATGAGCTTGCCGCCCGCCTTGAGCACCCGGAGCGACTTGTCGAGGGTCTTGGCGTCCTGGCTGTTGAGCACCAGGTCGTAGTTCTTCAACACCTGCTCGAAGTCCTGCGACTTGTAGTCGACCACGACGTCCGCGCCCAGGCCCTTGACGAGGCCGGTGTTGGCCGCGCTCGCCGTGGTGGCCACGGTGGCACCCAGGTGCTTGGCGAGTTGGATGGCGAAGGTGCCCACCCCGCCGGAGCCGGCCTGGATGAAGACCTTCTGCCCTTTCTGCAGCCGGCCCCGCTCGACCAGCGCCTGCCACGCGGTCAGGCCCACCAGGGGAATGGACGCAGCCTGTTCCATCGTGAGCCCCTCGGGCTTGAGGGCCAAGGAGGCCTCCTTGACCGCGATGAGTTCGGCGAGCGTGCCGATGCGGAAGTCATCGGCACGCGCATACACCTCATCGCCCGGCTTGAACAGCCGCACGCGCGGACCCGTCTTGACCACCACGCCCGCCACGTCGTGGCCGAGCACCAACGGCATGCGATACGGCAGGATGAGCTTGAACTCGCCGTTCCGGATCTTGGCGTCCAGCAGGTTCAGGCCTGCGGCATGGACTTGCACGAGCACCTCGTCGTCACGCAGCACCGGGTCCGGTACGTCCGCCGACCGCAGGGCGCGCTGCTTGCCGTAGCGCTCGAGAACAAATGCTTTCATGGGTCTTCCTTGTCAACGGGATGGATGGTTCAGGCTTCGAGCCGCAGGTCCTTGCGGACCCCGGCGTCCAGCACGCGGGCCGGCGCAAAACGCCGGAGCAGGCGCATGCGGCCTGCGAGGCCGGGCGCGTAGTGGGTCTTCGGGTGGGCCGCCGTGGCCGCCTTCAACACGATGTCGGCCACCACGTCGGGGCCGTCGGCACCGACCAGCACTTCCTTGACGCGCCGGCGCACACCGTCACGGACCTGGCGGTACGTCTCCAGGGGCGCGTCGGGCTCCAGCTGGTTTGCATCGAAGGGGGTGTTGATGTACGCGGGCTCGACCACCGAAACCCGGATGCCGTGCGTTCGGAGTTCGTGGTCCAGCGATTCCGAGTAGCCCGCAACCGCGTGTTTGGTGGCGGAGTAGAGCGCCATGTACGGCATGGGCAGGAAGCCCAGCACGGAGCCGATGTTGATGATGCGGCCGTGGCCGTGGTGGCGCATGGACGGCACGATGGCGCGTGTCATGCGCACGAGGCCGAAGAAGTTGGTCTCGAAGATCGCCTGGGTCTGCGCCAGCGAACTCTCTTCCGCGCCGGCCGGCGCAAGGCCGAAGCCGGCGTTGTTGACGAGCAGGTCGATGCGGCCATGCCACCGCATGAGCGACTCGACGGCGGCATCGACCGACGCGTCACGCGTCACATCGAGGGGCAGCATCTCGAATGGTTGGCCGGCCGTGGGCGTGCCCCGCCGGCTCGTACCGTAGACCTTGTAGCCCGCGCCAGCGAGGCGCTCGGCAATGGCTTGCCCGATGCCCGATGAGGCGCCGGTGACGAGGGCGATTTTGGCGGTGGTGGTCATGGTGTTTCTCCGTGGGGCGCGTGGGAAGTGTGGGCCGTTTGGGCAACTTTCACATGATGATCATCATGTTGAAGTGCGAAAAAGAAGGAGGCGGCCATCCAGGCTGCCTCAGTTGGCGGTGCGCGTCAGGTGACGGAGCGCGGCCTCTCGCAAGCCGTCCGACAAGCCGGGTTCGTCCACGGCGCGGGACAGCAGCAACGCGCCCACCATGGTGGAGAGGGTGACGAGCGCCTGCTCGTGGGCCACCGGCTGCCCCCAGTCGGGCGACTGGCGAGCCAGCAGGTCGATCATTTCCTTGAGATGGCGGGTGGTCACCCGCCGGACTTCGGGTGCCTGGCGCGACGTTTCGGAGCCAAGCGCCGCGAGTGGGCAACCCGCCTCGACGTTCTC
The DNA here is from genome assembly GCF_001425785.1 of Rhizobacter sp. Root1221. Lineage (GTDB taxonomy): Bacteria > Pseudomonadota > Gammaproteobacteria > Burkholderiales > Burkholderiaceae_C > Rhizobacter. Next base: position 45,683 of record NZ_LMDI01000023.1, read on the forward strand.
GCCGTGTTCCTTGGAAAGGTAGGCGCCGAGCATGGCGGCCAAGGCCTGCCCGGCCGGCATGCGGGCCACCACGTCGGCCGCCGCGGTGGCGGACTCGGCGCAGGCCCGCGCGGCCGCTTCGGCCAGCATGGCCTCACGCGACGCGAAGTGTGCGTAGAACGCGCCGTGGGTGAGGCCCGCCTCTTTCATGATGTCGGCCACACCCGTGCCCCCGTAGCCGCTGCGGCGGATGGCGCGCGCGGCCACCGACACGATGCGTTCGTGCGATGCTTCCTTTGCGGCGGCCCTGGCGTTCAATTTCGAATTACGCATGACGTACATCATACGACATTTCACGAATGCGTGGGCCGGGTCGATCTGCCGCCCCGCGGCCGCACTGCCTACAATGCTTCGCATCCCGACACGGAGGCACCGCCAGATGGGCCCGTTCAAACACCTGCTGACCAGTGCCGTTGCCGCGGCCTTCCTGCTCGGTTGCGCTGCAGCCCCGCCGGTGGCTGACCCGGCCGCCCCCGTCATCACCGGCGTGGCCACCTACAAGGCGCGGCTGATGCTGCCGCCCGGGGCGGTGTTCGAGGCCACGCTGGAAGACGTGTCGCGCGTAGGCGCCCCGTCGGAGGTGATCGGCCGCACGCGCATCGAATCACCGAAAGCACCGCCCTTCCCGTTCCAGATCGGGTACGACCCCGCGAAGGTGTTGGCAGACCACCGCTACGTGGTGCGCGCCACGATCTCCGTCGACGGCGGGCTGCGGTTCACCACCGACACGGCCTACCCGGTGCTCGGGACCGACGGCAAGAAACACGTCGAGCTGCTGCTCAAGGGCGACGGCGGCTCGCACCGGCCCATCCCCAGCCTATGATCGGCCGGCTGCTCGCGCGGTTCCGCCGCCCGGCCGCCCCGTCCGCCAACGCGGTGGCAGGCGGCCCGTCAGTGCGTTGGATGGGATTGGACGACCCGGCGAACCCGTTTGTCGTCGAAGGGTACGACTGCCTCGCCTTCGTGCGGTCGATGGTGTCCACCACGCTAGACCCGGCCATCGCCGAGTCATTCCACCTGCAACGCCATGCGGATGGGGCCAACCTGGCCGGGCAATTGCCGGGCGACGCGGTCGCGGCCGATTGCACGCTCGCCTACCGGTCCGATGGCGCCCCACCCGACGGTCCGCTGTTCAAGGCCGAGGCCATGGAAGACAAGTGGGACATCTACCTCCACGGCGACCGCATCTACTTCTGCCGCAGCTGGACCGGCACCGTCGTGCACGTGGCCGAGTTCACCGTGGCGGGTGACACGCTCGCCATCCACCGCACCTGGTCCGTGGGCGGCGCCGACCCCGGCCATGCGACACGGGAGATCGACTACCTCGTCAAGAGCCACGTGCTCGGCCGCCGCGTGCCCCACCCGCTGCCGGACACGCTGGCCGCCCAGCCCCACCTCGTGGGCCTCCATTCGTTCAGCCTGTACGGCCGGCAATGCTGCTTCGGAACCTTCGCCGACACGCTGCACGACGTGGTGCTGAAAGCGCGCTGAGGCCCCCTACGGCCGCAGGGGGCCAACCTCCACCTTGAAACGCTTCACCCAGGTCGTCCCGGTTCCCCCCATCACCTCGTTCCCGAACTCCACGCTCGCCACGTGTTCGTCCGTTCGGATGTGCTTGTTGGCCACCATGTAAGCGAGCAGCTCGTGCACCGGGATGCGGCCGCTGCGCTGGCGCGTGGGGCTCTTGAAGGAGTAGATGGTCCAGCCGGTGCCGTCGCCCTTGTCGCCGATGTTGTCGAGCTTCCAGAGTTCGTAGGTGACACCGCCCACCACCGGGTGACCCACCACCTGGCCGGCTGGCCTGGCGCCCTCGCGGTAATCCATCCAGAACATGATCTCGCCCGAGATGCGGCTGGGGTCGGCCTTCTCGCTCCACTGGCCATCGCGCATGAGCCACACCTCGGGGGCCAGGTTGTAGGACCCGGTGGCCTCGGTTTCCACGGCGTAGTCGATGGTGAGTTCGGTGATGCGGTCCACCCGCAGCGGGAAGCGCACATCGCTGGGCTTCCCGCCCGACCACGGCTTCCACCCGTACATGATCTGCGGGTACGCGAAGACGGTGTAGTCGAGGCCGGGCCAGTGCCACTTCCAACCCACCTCCGTGCGGCCGTCCACCTCGCGGGTCAGCAGGCACTGCTCGGGCGTGAAGCCGCGAACCTTGTCGAGGCCCCACATGTTGTTCTCGTACTTGTACGGGCCGATCACCACGGCGTCCCCGTTCTTGCAGTGGGCGCGGGCGTCCGCGGGCAATGACGGCGAAGGCACGACGGGCGCGGATTGGCAAGCGGACAGGGCCAGCAGCAAGGCGGCAGCAAACGGCAGGTGGTTCATGGCATGGACAGGAGGAGGACCCCGCAGGATACGGATGAAACCGGTTTCAAGACCCCGCAGTTCCCCCAATCCCTCACCGGTGGCGCCACCGCGCGGCCCATCGGCCGAGGAGGGCGAACACGAGATCGGCCACGATGGCCAGCAGGCCCACGAGCAGCGCGCCCTGGATCACGTAGGCGGTGTTGAACCCGCTCAGGCCCACGATGATGGGTGAACCGAGGCTCTTCGCCCCCACGGTGGACGCCACGGAGGCCGTGCCGATGTTGATGACAACGGACGTGCGGATGCCCGACACGATCACCGGCAGTGCCAAGGGCAGCTCCACCTGGCGCAGGCGCTGGCCGGCATCCATGCCCAGCCCCTCGGCCGCCTCGCGGGCGGCCGCCGGCACGGCCTCGAGGCCGGCGATGGTCTGGCGCACGATGGGCAGCAGCCCGTACACGGTCAGCGCCACCAGCGCGGGGGTCTCGCCGAACCCCGTGAGCGGCGCCGCCACGGCGAGCACCGCCACCGGCGGCCAGGTCTGCCCCATCGCCACGACGGACTCCACGAGCGGCCTGAACTCCCGCCCCGCCGGCCGGGTCACCGCCACCCCGGCGGCCACGCCCACGACCACGGCGATCCCGCTGGACACCCCCACGAGCACGACGTGGGCGAACACGAGCGCGGGGAACGTGTCCTGCTCGTACAGGGGCCGGTCAAGGCCCGGGAACAGCGCGGCGAACACGGGCTTGAGCCACGGCATGCCGACAGACAGCGCGACGAGGGCCAACGCGGTCCAGGGCAGCGGATCGCGCCAGCGGGTCATGGCGGCGCGCGCAGCACGTCGCCCACGTGCAGCGCGCCGATGCAACGGCCCTGCGCATCCACCACCGGCAGGCGGTCCGTGTGGCGGGTGGCAAACACCGACAGCGCGTCGCGCAGGGTGAGGTGGGCGGGCAGCGGCTCGCCATCGGCCGCGTCGCCCGGGCGCAGGCGCATGGCCACCGTCTGCAGGCCGAGCAGGCGCAGGCCCCGTTCGGCGCGGCCCAGGAAGTCGATGACGAAGTCGTTGGCCGGGTTCACCAGCAGGTCGGTGGGGATGCCCACCTGCACGATGCGGCCCCGGTCCAGCAGCACGAGGCGGTTGCCGAGGGCCAGGGCTTCATCGATGTCGTGGGTCACCAGCACGATGGTCTTGCCGGACACCCGGTGGATGCGCGCCAGCTCCTGCTGCAAGGCGCCGCGGGTGAGCGGGTCGAGCGCACCGAACGGCTCGTCCATCAGCAGCACCTCGGGGTCGGCGGCGAGCGCCCGGGCCACGCCCACCCGCTGCTGCTGCCCGCCCGACAGCTCGTGCGGGTAGCGGTGTCCGAAGGTGGCAGGGTCGAGGCCCAGCAGCACCAGCAGTTCGTCCACCCGCGCTCGGATGCGCTCGCGAGGCCAGCCGAGCAGCCCCGGCACGGTGGCGATGTTGCGCGCCACCGTCCAGTGCGGGAACAGCCCGGTGGACTGGATGGCGTAGCCCATGCGGCGGCGCAGGTCCTCGGGGCGGAAGCGGCGGATCTCCTCGCCCTGGAACAGCACGCGGCCCGCGTCGTGTTCGACGAGGCGGTTGATCACCTTCAGCGCGGTGGACTTGCCCGACCCCGACGCACCGATCAACACGGTGAAATCGCCACGCGCGATGGTGAGCGACAGGTCGCTCACGGCCGGCGTGCCCCCGTACGACTTGCCCACGTGCTGGAACTCGATCACCGGTGCCCCCTGGCCACGAGGCGGGCGGCCACCCCGAACACCGCATCGGCCGCAGCGGCCATCACCACGACGGGCAACACCCCGAGCAGCACCAGGTCGAGCGCGCTGCCCAGCAGCCCCTGGAACACGATGGCGCCCAGGCCGCCGGCGCCAATCAGCGCGGCCACCACCGCGAGGCCGATGGCCTGCACCGTGGTCAGCCGCAGGCCGGACAGCAGCAATGGCAACGCCAGCGGCGCCTCCACACGCCAGAACACCTGGCTGCGCGTGAACCCCATGCCCACCGCGGCCTGCACTGCGGCCGGCGGCACCTCGTGCAGGCCGGCCAGGGTGGCGCGCACGATGGGCAGCAGCGAATAGAGCGTGAGCGCGATCACGGCCGGCGCCAGCCCCACCCCGCCGATGCCGAGCCAAGGGGCCGCCCCGGCCAATGCGGCCAGCGGCGCCATCAGCAATGCGAACAGCGCGATGGACGGCACCGTCTGGACCACGTTGAGCACCGCCAGCAGCGGTGCCGCCAGGGCGGGCCGACGGAAGGCTGCGACACCGAGCGGCACACCCGCCAGCAGCGTGGGCACGAGCGTGGCCGCGACGATCTCGGCGTGGCGCCACAACGCATCGACGAACACGTCCCGGTGGTTCGCGTATTCCTTGAACAACGACAGCGCATCGAGCGCACCGCTGGCGCCAAGCGCCACCACCGGAGCCCACACGGCGGCCAGCACCGCGGTGCGGCCCATCGCCCCGAGCCCGAGGCGCTGCACCGCGTCGGCCGCGGCCAGCCCCGCCAGCGCCACGAGCACCCAGAAACCACCGCCGAACGACGTGCGCCCGAAGCCGCTCGCCGTGCCGGCCACCTGGCGGGCGTGGTCACCGGCCACCCAGACGAGGCCGGTGAGCCACAACGAGGCGGCCCCCGCCACCACGGCGTGTTGGCGCCAGCCCGCCGGGAGCCACGCGCCGGCCAGCAACACCGCGGCCGGCACGAGCACCACCAGCCGCGTGCCATGCAACACCTCATGCAGCGGGATGCCGGTGCCCGACACCAGGCGGTTGGGGGCCTGCGTCAGGAACGCCAGGCCGAAGGCTGCTGCCAGGCCGGCCAGGGCCAGCAGCGACAGCACCCGGTTGCGAGGCCCCCGGCGACCGGTCACCGGATGAAACCCTTGGCGCGCAGGTAGGTGGCCGCGACCTGCCTGGCGTCCTGTCCCTCGAGCGCGATCCTGGCGTTGAGCTGCTGCAGCGTCTTGCTGTCGAGCGACTGGAATACCGGGGCCAGCACGGCCTGGATCTTCGGCTGTTTCGCCAACACGTCGGCCCGCACCACCGGCGCGGGCGCGTACACGGGCTGGGCCGACCGCGGATCGTCGAGCAGCACCAGCCCGAGGGCTGCCACCGGTCCGTCGGTGCCGTACGCCATGGCCGCGTTGACCCCCGACGTGCCCTGGGCAGCGGCCTTGAGGGTGACGGTGGTGTCGCCCCCGGCGAGGGTCAGGACCTGGTCCTGCGACAGCTTGAAACCGTAGGTGCGCTGGAAGGCGGGCAGCGCGTCGGGCCGTTCGACGAACTCGGCCGACGCCGCGAGCTTGAGCTTGCCGCCGGCGGCCACCCACTTCCCGAAATCGTCGAGCGACTTCAGCCGGTTCGCCGCCGCCACATCCTGGCGAATGGCGATGGCCCACGTGTTGTTCGCGGGCGCGGGGTCGAGCCACACCAGCCGGTGCCGCTCGAGGTCCAGGGCCTTCACGTGCGCGTACCCGGCCTTCGCGTCTTTCCAGACCGGGTTCGTTTCATCAGCAAAAAAGAAGGCGCCATTGCCGGTGTACTCCGGGTAGATGTCCACCTCTCCCGCCACGAGGGCCCCTCGGAGGATCTTCGTGACCCCGAGCTGCAACCTGTTCCGGGTCTTGATGCCATTGGCCTCCAGCACCTGCAGGATCAGCTGGCCGAGCAGCGATCCTTCGGTGTCGATCTTGGACGCCACCCGAACCGGGGCGGCGGCCTGCGCGAACGCCCCGGTGGTGCAGGACACGAGGGCGGCGGCGAGCAGCTGGCGCCGCGAGGGCAATGAAGTCATGCAGGGCTCCTGGGGGCAGTCACGGGCGAACGTGGCAGACGTGGCAAACAGCATGCCGCAGACCCAGGCGCGAAGGCAGCGTGGCAGGGCGAAACGCCCTGCCCGCCCCTCTTCGTCAGTCGGCGAACATGCCGGACCGCTGCCCGGGTTCGATCACCTGGCGGTCGGTGGTGCGCATCACGCGGGCCGGCAGCCCCTGCGGCTGCACCGGGCACGACCCGTTCTGCAGGTAGGACAGCGCGGCGGCCGTGAGGGTTTCCGACGCGTCACCGAGCGCCCGCGTGAAGTCGTCCTTCACGGTGCAGGTGAGCGGCAGGCCGGTGTAGTACTTGCCCTGGCCGTTGGCGTTCAGGCTCTCGAAGTTCACGAGGCTGTAGACGCTGTCGCAGTGTTCCTGCGGCGAAAAACCGACCGGCTTGCCGCAGCTGGTGCCACCGATGGTGACCACGTCCGCGTATGGTTTCAGGCCGTTGACGACCATCTCGCTGGCCGAACACGTGCGCGAGCCGGTCAGCACCACGACCCGCGGGAACGCGGTGCCGGGCTTCGACGCGAAGTTGTAGGCGGCGTTGTGGCGCTGCTGCTTCGGGTTGTAGACCAGGTTGGTGAACAGCTTGCCGGCGTGGGTGGCCCCGGTGACCAGCGACGCCAGGTGGGTGGCGGTGGACACCCGCCCGCCGCCGTTGTAGCGCAGGTCGAGGATCAGTTCGGTGGCCCCGGCCTGGCGGATCTGCGCGATGGAGGTGGCGAGCGGCCCCTCTGCCTGCGTGATGAAATCCTTCAGCGACAGGTAACCCGCCTTGTTGCCGTTGGGCAGCGTGAACACCGTGGTGGCCGTGACGGGCACCAGCGCGTACGTGGCCCCGGTGAGCACCACGGTGCGGGTGGTGCCCCCGCTGTCGATCACGAGCGTGAGCGTGTCGCCGGCACGCGCCGGCGACAGCACCGAGAAATCGCCGGACGACACCAGCTGCGCGGCAGCCGTGCCGTTGGCCGAGACGATGGTGTCACCCCGGAGCAGCCCCGCCGTGGCGGCCGGGCTGTTCGGGTCGATGTAGCGGACCTTCAGCGGCAGCGTGGCTTCCACGCCGTTGACGGACACGCCGTAGCCAAGCGTCCTGCCTTCCTCGAAGAACTGGCTGAACGCGGCGGCACTTTCGATGTAGCTGAAGCGGTCGCGGGGTTCGTCGGCGTCGCCCTGGAAACGCAGGGCGTTGAGGTAGGCGTTCACGTCGGCGTAGCCGTCGGGGGACGGGTCGGGCGAGCGGCCGGACCAGAAATAGAAGTCGTACATCTCCTCGCGCAGCCAGGCCTTGTCGCCCGACGCGGTGCAGACGAACGCCTTGTCGTCGTTGGAATCGCCGCCGCCGCAGCTGGCGAGCACGGCCAGGGCCGCGATGGCGGTGAGACGTTGCAGAAATCTCATCGTGAAAATCCTCCAGAGCCCCGCCACGATAGCAGCCCCGCCCCGCCACCTACAATTCGCACCTTCCCCGTTTCACCGTGCCGCCCCGCCCAGCCGGAGCCGTCCCGCCCATGACCGAACTCGCCAAATCGTTTGAACCCGCCGCCATCGAAGCCCACTGGGGCCCGCTGTGGGAAAAGAGCGGCCTGTACGACCCCACGCTCGACGCCGCCCGGCCGTCGTTCGCCATCCAGCTGCCCCCGCCCAACGTCACCGGCACGCTGCACATGGGCCATGCGTTCAACCAGACGATCATGGACTCGCTCACCCGCTACCACCGGATGCGCGGGCACAACACGCTGTGGGTGCCCGGCACCGACCACGCCGGCATCGCCACGCAGATCGTGGTGGAGCGCCAGCTGCAGGACAAGGGCCAGAACCGCCACGACCTGGGCCGCAAGAACTTCGTGAGCCGCATCTGGGACTGGAAGGAAGAGAGCGGCTCCATCATCACGGAGCAGATGCGCCGCATGGGCGCCTCGGTCTCGTGGGACCACGAGTACTTCACGATGGACCCGAAGATGTCGGCCGTCGTCACCGAAACCTTCGTCAAGCTGTTCGACGAGGGCCTGATCTACCGCGGCAAGCGCCTCGTGAACTGGGACCCGGTGCTCCGCTCGGCGGTGTCCGACCTGGAAGTTTCCAGCGAAGAGGAAGACGGCTTCCTGTGGCACATCCGCTACCCGCTGGCCGACGGTTCCGGCGACGTGGTGGTGGCCACCACCCGGCCCGAGACGATGCTGGGCGACGTGGCGGTCATGGTGCACCCGGAGGACGAGCGCTACACCGCGCTGATCGGCCGCCAGGTGACCCTGCCGCTCGTGGGCCGCCAGATCCCGGTGATCGCCGACGACTACGTGGACCGCGAGTTCGGCACCGGCGTGGTGAAGGTCACCCCCGCCCACGACACGAACGACTACGCCGTGGGCCAGCGCCACCAGCTGCCGATCATCGGCGTGCTGAACCTCGACGCCACGCTCAACGACAACGCCCCCGAGGCCTACCGCGGCCTCGACCGCTTCAAGGCCCGCAAGCAGATCGTGGCCGACCTGGAAGCGCAGGGTTTCCTCGTCGAGGTGAAAAAACACAAGCTGATGGTGCCGCGCTGCGAGCGCACGGGCCAGGTCATCGAACCCATGCTGACGGACCAGTGGTTCGTCGCCATGACCAAACCCGGCGCCGACGGCACCAGCATCGCCCAGAAGGCCATCGACGTGGTCGAGAGCGGCGAGGTCAAGTTCGTGCCGGAACAGTGGGTGAACACCTACAACCAGTGGATGAAGAACATCACCGACTGGTGCATCTCGCGCCAGCTGTGGTGGGGCCACCAGATCCCGGCCTGGTACGGCACGGGGGGTGAACTGTTCGTGGCCCGCGACGAGGCCGAGGCCCGCGCCAAGGCCACGGCCGCCGGCTACACGGGCGACCTGCGCCGCGACGAGGACGTGCTCGACACCTGGTACTCGTCGGCCCTGGTGCCGTTCTCGTCGCTTGGCTGGCCCGAGAAGACGAAGGAACTCGACCTGTTCCTGCCGTCATCGGTGCTCGTGACCGGCTTCGACATCATCTTCTTCTGGGTGGCCCGGATGATCATGATGACGAAGCACTTCACCGGCAAGGTGCCCTTCCACCACGTCTACATCCACGGCCTCGTGCGCGATTCGCAAGGCCGCAAGATGAGCAAGTCGGAAGGCAACGTGCTCGACCCGGTGGACCTGATCGACGGCATCGAACTGGCCCCGTTGCTCGACAAGCGCGTGGTGGGCCTGCGCCGTCCCGAGACCGCACCGCGCGTGCGCAAGGACACCGAGAAAGAATTCCCGGACGGCATCCCGGCGTTCGGCGCCGACGCGCTGCGTTTCACGTTCGCGTCGCTCGCCAGCCTGGGCCGCAACATCAACTTCGACAGCAAGCGCTGCGAGGGCTACCGGAACTTCTGCAACAAGCTCTGGAACGCCACGAAGTTCGTGCTGATGAACTGCGAAGGCCACGACTGCGGCACCGATGAAGCGCTGCCGGTCGACCTGTCGCCGGCCGACCGCTGGATCATCGGTGAACTGCAGCGGGTGGAAGCGGCCGTGGCCAAGGGCTTTGCCGAGTACCGCCTCGACAACGTGGCCACCGCGCTCTACCAGTTCGCCTGGGACGAGTATTGCGACTGGTACCTGGAGATCGCCAAGGTGCAGGTCCAGTCCGGCAACGAGGCGCAGCAACGCGCCACGCGCCGCACGCTGATCCGCACGCTCGAGACGCTGCTGCGCCTGCTGCACCCGGTGACGCCGTTCGTGACCGCCGAGCTGTGGGAACACGTGGCCCCGCTGGCTGGCCGCAAGGCCGCCGGCGCCAGCATCGTGACCGCCACCTACCCCGAAGCCAACCTGTCGCGCGTGGACGCCGAGGCGGACGCCTGGGTGGGCAAGCTCAAGGCCATGGTGGGCGCGTGCCGCGTGTTGCGCAGCGAGATGCAGTTGCAGCCGGGCAACCGCGTGCCGCTGAACACCTTCGGCGACACCGCGTTCGTCACGCAGGCTGCGCCGGTGCTGAAGGCACTGGCGAAGTTGTCCGAGGTGAACGTGCTGGCCGACGAGGCCGCGTTCATCGCCGCCACCAGCCTGTCACCCGTCACCAACGTGGGTGACGCCCGCCTGGCCCTGCACGTGGAGATCGACGTGGCGGCCGAGCAGGTGCGGGTGTCGAAGGAGATCACCCGCCTCGAGGGTGAGGTGGCCAAGGCCACCGCGAAGCTCTCGAACGAGAGTTTCGTGGCCCGGGCCAAGCCCGAGGTGGTGGATCAGGAGCGCAAGCGCATCGCCGAGTTCACGGCGACTCTGGTTCAGCTGCGAGATCAAGCGGCTCGCCTGGCGAAGTTGGCCTGAACTCGTTGGGGGCCACGGGTGTGGCCATCAGCAGTTCGTCGATGCGCCGGGCCACGGCCCAGGCGCTGCGCAGCCGCGATTCGCGCGTGGTGCTGCCGAGGCGCGGCGTGATCTGCAGGTTGCCCGCGCCGTGCAGCGGGCGGCCCTCGTCGAGGGCGCCCGGTTCCAGGCTGTCGAGCCAGGCGGCGGCCATGCGGCCGCTGGCCAGCACGTCGGCGAGTGAGCGCTCGTCGAACACGCCCGAGTGCGACACGCTCACCATCACCTGGTGGGGTTTGCAGTACGGCAGCAGCCGTTCGCCCAGCAGGCCCTGGTAGCGGGTGAAGTAGCTGAGCTGCACGGCCAGCGCGTCGGACGTCTCGATCAGTTCGCGCAGCGGCATGGGGGCCACCTTCCAGCGGTCCCATACCCCGTCGCTCGCGTGCAGCGACGGCTCGTAGCCGATCACCCGGCAGCCGAAACCGCCCAGCATGGACGCCATGGCCCGCGCGGCCGGGGGCATGCCGATCAAGCCCACGGTGGCCGCGCCCAGCTCACGCCCCACCAGCATGCCGTCGGTGCCCGCAATGGGCACGCGGCGCAGCATGGACAGCAATGCACCGATCATGAATTCGGCCTCGGCCTGCGCGGTGGCCGTGGCGCTGCGCACCACCTCGATGCCGGCGCGCATGCAGGCGTCGGCGTCGATGTTTTCCGCGCCGCCGTTGACCCGCCCCACCGCCCGCATCAGGGGCGCGAACGGGAGGGTCTTGGCGCCGAAGGGCACCGACGACGGCAGGATCACGGCGCGCACGTTGTAGAGCGCCGAGCGGAATTCGCGGGAGTCGAGGGCGAGTTCGGGCGCGTAGCGGACCGAATGGCGCGACTCCAGCCACTGCGTCACTTCAGCGTCCAGCGTGTCGACGATCAGCAGGTCCATAGGGTTGTCACGCAGTCTCGGTAGAAGGGCCAGGGGCCTGGCCCCGTGACACAATTGTTTTTCTGGTCCCACACCCTCACGAACGCTGCGTACCATGACAGTCACCAAGGCAATCTTCCCTGTGGCCGGTCTCGGCACCCGCTTCCTGCCAGCCACGAAGGCGCAGCCCAAGGAAATGCTGCCGGTGGTGGACAAACCCCTGATCCAGTACGCGGTGGAAGAGGCCTACGCCGCCGGCGTGCGCGAAATGATCTTCGTGACCGGCAGGCACAAGCGCCCCATCGAAGACCACTTTGACATGACTTTCGAGCTCGAGGTAGCCCTCGAACAGGCGGGTAAGCACGAGCTTCTCGAGGTGGTGCGGAGCGTCAAGCCCGACGACATGGAATGCATCTACGTGCGCCAGCCGCAGGCGCTTGGCCTCGGCCACGCGGTGCTGTGCGCCCAGCGGCTCGTGGGCAAGGAACCGTTCGCCGTGCTCCTTGCGGACGACCTGATGGTGGGCGAGACACCCGTGCTCAAGCAGATGGTCGAGCAGTACGACGAATGGCGGGTGTCGATCCTCGCCGTGCAGGAAGTGCCTGCCGAACACACGCGCCGCTACGGCATCGTGGCCGGCACGCCCATCAACGACCGGCTGCTCGACGTGACCCGCATCGTCGAAAAACCGGCGCCCGAGGTGGCGCCGTCGCGCCTGGCCGTGGCCGGCCGCTACATCCTGACCCCAGGCGTGTTCCCCGAGATCGCCAGCCAGCCGCGCGGCGTGGGCGGTGAGATCCAGCTCACCGACGGCATCGCCGGCCTGCTGCGCCGCGAGAAGGTGTTTGCATACAGCTACGAGGGCAAGCGCTACGACTGCGGCAGCAAGGAAGGTTTCCTGCAGGCCAACGTGGAACTGGCGCTCAAGCACGAGCTGCTGGGGCCCGGGTTCAAGGCGTATTTGCGCAGCTTGGAGATCTGAGTTTCCTCGGCCCCTCCGCCGGGATGACAAACAAGGCCAACGTCCGGCCCTTACCGCCGCCGAAGATAGTGGATGAACTCCCCGGCGTCCGCGCTCTGCTCCACCAGCTCGTTGCCGGTCTGCCGGGCGAACGCCTGGAAGTCGCGGGTGGAACCCGGGTCGGTGGCCACCACCTTCAACACCTCGCCGCTGCTCATGTCGGCCAGCGCCTTCTTGGCCTTCAGGATGGGCAGCGGGCAGTTCATGCCGCGGGTGTCGATTTCCTTGTGTGCGTTCATGGGGTGTCTCGTGAACTTATGACGTGGCGGGCGGCCATTCCAGCCATTGCGGCTCGATGCCGCGCGAGCGCAGGAAGTCTGCCACGGCCTGTCCGGTGCCGGCCGGCCAGCACTTCACCTTCCCGGGCGCCACCAGCTTGTACTCGGCCAGTTCGGGCGACAGCGTCACCTCGCCCCGGGCCACCACGTGGTACGCGATGATGACCTGGTTCATGCGCTGGAAGTCGTAGACCCCCACCAGATCGACCGAATCCACCTGCAGCGACGTTTCCTCGGCCACCTCGCGGCGGATACCGTCCTCCGGGGTTTCGCCGGCTTCCATGAACCCGGTGACCAGGCCGAACATCTTCTCGGGCCAGGCGGCGTTGCGGGCCAGCAGCAGGTGCCCGCCCGCCTCGGGCAGCTCGATCACCGCGGCAAGCACCGGCGTGGGGTTGTTCCAGTGGGTCCAGGCGCACGCCGGGCAGCGCGTGCGCTCCTTCGGACCACCGTCCTCGACCTCGGTGATGCGCTGCAGGGGGGTGGCACAGTTCGGGCAGAAGTGGAAGGCGTGCTCCATGGTTGTCCAGAGTCTGTCAGGCCGGGAACACACCGGTGGAAAGGTACCGATCGCCGCGGTCGCAGACGATGAACACGATGGTGGCGTTTTCCACCTGCTTGGCCACCTCGAGCGCGGCCCAGCAGGCGCCGGCCGCCGAGATGCCGGCGAACAGGCCATCCTCGCGGGCGAGGCGGCGCACCATGTCTTCCGCGTCGGCCTGGCTCACCTCGATGGTCTCGTCGATGTTCGTGGGGTCGTAGATGGCCGGCATGTAGGCGGCCGGCCACTTGCGGATGCCCGGAATGCGCGAGCCCTCGCTCGGCTGGGCACCCACGATGCGGATGGCCGGGTTCTTTTCCTTCAGGAACTTCGACGTGCCGGTGATGGTGCCGGTGGTGCCCATGGCGCTGACGAAGTGCGTGATGCGGCCATCGGTGTCGCGCCAGATCTCGGGGCCCGTGCCCTCGTAGTGCGACAACGGGTTGTCGGCGTTGCCGAACTGGTCGAGCACGCGGCCCTTGCCGTCGCGCTGCATCTGTTCGGCCAGGTCGCGGGCGTATTCCATGCCGCCGCTGCGGGGCGTGAGCACGAGTTCGGCGCCAAACGCCTTCATCGTCTGCGCCCGTTCGATGCTGAGGTCCTCCGGCATGATCAGCACCATGCGGTAGCCGCGCACCGCCGCGGCCATCGCGAGCGCGATGCCAGTGTTGCCCGACGTGGCCTCGATCAGCGTGTCGCCGGGATGGATGTCGCCGCGCGCCTCCGCACGCCGGATCATGCTGATGGCCGGGCGGTCCTTCACGGAGCCGGCCGGGTTGTTGCCCTCGAGCTTGCCGAGGATCACGTTGCCACGCCGTTCGTTGTCTTCGCCGGGCACCCGCACCAGCCGCACCAGGGGCGTCTCGCCGATGGTGTCTTCCAGGGTCTTGTAGGTTGTCATGCGCTCTCCTCCTGCCATTGTCGCAGGGCGCGAAAGTACCCGGCGGGCCTGCGGATTCCCGTTGGTGGCGCGCCCGGGGAGCAACAGGGTGTCTTTGCCTGCACTTTCGCTACCAGCGCGCCAGCCCGCGCAATTCACCGCGGGGCGATCATCTGGCGAGGCGCCCATGCGCACCGTTCCCACCATCCCCGAAAGAGTGGCAAGATGAGCACGATGAATGCGATCAAGACCGAGGTGGAGATCGACAAGATGAAACTCGAGATCGACAAGCTCCGCGCGGAAACCCGAAAGATCGTGCGCGAGACCGGCATGATGCCATTCGTTGCCGGCGCCGGCTTCATGGCCGCGGCCACGGGCCTGGCGGCCGTGATCCTCAAGCTGATGTCCTGAGCGCGGCGACGCTGTTGCGCGCGGCGCAAAGGCGCCGTGGTGCCCCGGGTCGGACTCGAACCGACACGCCTTTCAGCAACGGATTTTGAGTCCGTCGTGTCTACCATTTCACCACCAGGGCACGGCAAGTCCGCTATTGTGCCTCATCCCGGGCATCCATCGGCCGATGCGGTGTGCGCCGGTGCACTTTCCCAAACCGGGTACCCTTGGCGCCTCTTTGCTGACTTCGACCCGGAACCCGCGCATGCCCCCGATGCCTCCCATTACCCAAGCCCTGATGCTGATCAACACGGGCGTTTTCTGTGCGCTGTTCCTGTTCGACAGCTGGTTCGGCCGCCTGTTCGCGCTCTGGCCGTGGGGCAGCGGTTTCCTGCCATGGCAAGTGGTGACGTACGCGTTCGTGCACGTCTCGATGATCCAGCTGTTCTTCAACATGCTCGGCCTGTGGATGTTCGGCGCCGAGATGGAGCGGCTGTGGGGCCCGAAGCGCTACCTGCAGTTCTACGCCGCCGCCATCATCACCGGCGCCTTCGTGCAGCTGGGTGCATCGGCCTTGTTCGGTTCCATGAACCCGGCCACCGGCGCCACGGCGGCCCTCTTCGGCCTGCTGATGGCCTTCGGCCTGCTGTTCCCCAACCGCACCATCATGCCGCTGTTCCCGCCCATTCCGATGAAGGCACGGGTATTCGTGATCGTGTTCGGCGGCATCCAGTTGCTGGTGACGTACCTAGAGCAACGCGGCGGCATCGTGCAGTTCTCCGCGCTGGGTGGCATGATCGGCGGTTTCCTGATGATCCAGTACTGGCGCGGCCGGCCGCCGTTCGGCTCCCGCCGCTGATTCAGGCCACCAGCCCTTCACGCACGGTCGGGTAGCGCAACGCCACCCGCAGTTCCTTCACGAGCCGCCGGTTGTCGAGCCGGCGCGACTCGCTCCAGAACGACAGCTGCATCGCCGACATCGTGCGGCCCGCCTCCTCGCGCGTGATGCGCGGCGGGCGCGGCAGGCCGCACAGGTCGGCAGCGAGGTCGAAGTACTCGCCCATCTTCAGCGCCGAGTGGTCGCTCGCGTGCACGATGCGCTGCGGCAGGCCCCGGTGCAATGCGGCAATGCACGCCCGCGCCAGGTCGTCTGCGTGGATGTGGTTCGTGTAGACATCGTCCTCCGCCACCAGCACCGGCGTGGCACGGGCCAACCGCTCGCGCGGGTGGCCGCCGGGCCGGTCGCCGGCGTAGATGCCGGGGATGCGCAGCACGGTGGTGGCCACGCCGAAGGCCTGGCCATACCACCGCACCCGCGCCTCCGCATCGACCCGCCGCCGCGCCCGGTCGTTCGCGGGGTTCACGGGGCGCGTCTCGTCGAAACGGGCGCCTCCCGCGTCGCCATAGACCCCCGTGGTGCTGCCATACACCAGCCGCTTCACCCGGCCCTGGCGGGCGAGCGCCTGCAGCAGGTGGCGGGTGCGTTCGTCGGTGTCGCCGTCGCGCGCCGGCGGGGCGAGGTGCAGCACCGCGTCGGCCAGGCCGGCCAGGCGGCCCAGCGTGGCGGGGGTGTCCAGGTTGCCCTGCAACGGCACCGCCCCGGCCGCCCGAAGCGCCGGGGCGCGGTCGGCGGTGGATGTCAGCGCGAGCACGCGCCACCGGCCGGCCAGTTGCCGCGCCACCCGCAGGCCCACGTCACCACAGCCGACGATCAACAGGACGGGTTGCCGGAAACGGCGCGGACGGGTGGAAAAAGCGGGCATGGGATCGCGGGCAGAATCGGGGGGTGATGAAAGAAGCGAACGCCGGAAGAGATTACCCCATGACTTTCAACGTCACCGTGCTGCCCAGTGGTGTGACTTTCGAGGTGGACCGCGACGAACCCATCCTCGCCGCGGCCATCGAAAAGGGCATCGGCCTCCCGTACGGCTGCAAGGACGGCGCCTGTGGCTCGTGCAAGTGCCGCCTCGTCGAAGGCCGCGTGATCCACGGCGCCCACCAGGCCAAGGCCCTCAGTTCGGAAGAAGAGGCCGCCGGCATGGTGCTCACCTGCGTGGCCGCCCCGCAGACCGACGTCGTGCTCGAGGCCCGCACGGTGGCCGGTGCCGGCGAGTTCCCCGTGCGCAAGATGCCGAGCCGTGTCATCAGCATCGACAAGCCCGCCCCCGACGTGGCCATCGTCAAGTTGCAGCTGCCGGCCAACGACAAGCTCGGCTACCACGCCGGCCAGTACATCGAGTTCATCCTGCGCGACGGCAGCCGCCGCAGCTACAGCATGGCCACCGCCCCTCACGTGCAGGACGAGCGCCCCGGCATCGAACTCCACATCCGCCACATGCCCGGCGGCAAGTTCACCGAGCACGTGTTCCATGGCATGAAGGAAAAGGAGATCCTGCGGCTCGAGGGGCCATTCGGCAGCTTCTTCCTGCGCGAGCACGCGCCGAATCCCATCGTGCTGCTGGCCAGCGGCACGGGCTTCGCCCCCATCAAGTCCATCGTCGAACACATGCGCCACACCGGCGACACCCGCCCGGTGGACCTGTACTGGGGCTGCCGCAGCCTCGTCGACCTGTACGCTCATGAGTGGCTCGTGGAGGCCGCCCGCACCACCCCCAACCTGCGCTACGTGCCGGTGCTGAGCGACCCGAAGCCCACCGACGAATGGACCGGCCGCACCGGCTTCGTGCACCTCGCGGTGATGGCCGACCTGCCCGACCTGTCGGGCCACCACGTGTACGCGTGTGGCGCGCCCATCATGGTGGAAACGGCGCAGCGTGAGTTCGAGGCGCAATGCGGGCTGCCGGACGACAGCTTCTTCGCAGACTCGTTCACGAGCGAGGCGGACAAACACGGGGGATGAATCCGTCACACCGGCGAAGGCCGGTGCCCACCGCCAAAGTGGGTCCCGGCTTTCGCCGGAATGACGCCTACTCGCCCAGGTACGCCGCCCGAACCTTCGGATCCACCAGCAACGCCTTCGCGTCCCCGTTCATCGTGATCTCCCCCGACTCCATCACGTAGGCCCGGTCGGCCAGCTGCAGCGCCCGGCTGGCGTTCTGCTCCACCAGCAGCACCGTGACGCCCTGCTTCGCGATGGCCTCGACCACCTCGAAGATCTTGTCCACCATGATGGGCGACAAGCCCATGGACGGTTCGTCGAGCAGCAGCAGCTTCGGGCGGGTCATCAGCGCGCGCCCCATCGCAAGCATCTGCTGTTCGCCGCCCGACAGCGTGCCGGCCAGCTGCTTGCGGCGTTCCTTCAGGCGCGGGAACAGTGCGAAGACCTTGTCCACGTCGGCGGCCACGTCGGCATCCTTGCGGATGAACGCGCCCATCAGCAGGTTCTCGTCGATGCTCATGCGCGTGAACGTGCCCCGGCCCTCGGGCACCATCACGAGCCCCTGCGGCACGAGGTTCCACGCGCCCTGCCCCTTCACGCCCTTGCCGAGGTACAAGACCTCGCCGGACTTGATGGGCTGCAGGCCGGTGATGGCCTTCAGCGTGGTGCTCTTGCCGGCACCATTGGCGCCGATGAGGCTCACGACCTCGCCTTCGAAGACCTCGAACGCGATGCCCTTGACGGCCTGGATGCCTCCGTACGACACGTGCAGGTCATTGACCTTCAGCAGCGACGCGCTCATGGGGCCACCGCCTTCTGGCCGTGGCCGGAGCCCAGGTAGGCCTCGATCACCGCTTCGTTGGCCTGCACCTGCGCCGGCGTGCCTTCCGCGATCTGCTTGCCGTGGTCGAGCACCGTCACGCCATCGCACAGGCCCATCACGAGCTTGACGTCGTGTTCGATCAGCAGCACCGACCGGCCATCGTTGCGGATGCGGTCGATCAACTGGCGCAGCACCACCTTCTCGGTGGCGTTCATGCCGGCCGCGGGTTCGTCGAGCGCCAGCAGCTTCGGGTCGGTGGCCAGTGCGCGCGCGATCTCGAGGCGGCGCTGGTCACCGTAGCTGAGCGTGCGGGCCTTGTAGTCGGCAAAGGCCGAGATGCCCACGTAGGCGAGCAGCTCGCGCGCCCGCGCGGTGATGGCGGCCTCCTCGTCCTTGAAGGTCTTGGTGCGGAACACGGCCCCGATCAGGCCGGAGTGGGTGCGCGCATGGCGCCCCACCATCACGTTTTCGAGAGCGGTCATGTCGGCAAACAGGCGGATGTTCTGGAACGTGCGGGCGATGCCCGCTTTCGCGACCTCGTGCACCGCCGTGGGTTGGTAGGGCTCACCGCCCAGCAGGAACTTGCCGCTGTCGGGCGTGTAGAGGCCGGTGATCACGTTGAAGAACGTGGTCTTGCCCGCGCCGTTGGGGCCGATCAGGCCGTAGACCTGGCCCGCATGGATGCGGATGCTGACGTCCGACAGGGCCTGCAGCCCGCCGAACCGCTTCGACACCCCCGTGACTTCGAGGACGGCGGCGGTCATGCCTGCCCCCCTTTCGGCGCACCCGCCTTGCCGTGTTCAGGCGATGGCCACAACCCCCTCGGCCGCAGCAGCATGATGGCGATCATGGCGCTGGAGATCAGCAACTGGCGCAGGATGGAGGCGTCCAGCCGGCCGCCGCTCATCTCCTGCAGCGGACCGGCCACGTAGCGCAGCGTCTCGGGCAGGGCCGCGAGCAGCAGCGCACCCACGATGACGCCGGGGATGTGGCCGATGCCGCCCAGCACCACCATGGCCACGATCATGACCGACTCGTTCAGCGCAAACGACTCCGGCGACACGAACCGCTGGAACGTGGCGAACATCACACCCGACACCCCGCCGAACGTGGCGCCCATGCCGAACGCGAGCAGCTTCATGTCGCGGGTGTTGATGCCCATGGCCTTCGCGGCGATCTCGTCCTCGCGGATGGCCATCCATGCGCGGCCGATGCGCGAGCGCTCCAGGCGGTAGCAGATGAACACGCTGGCCAGCACCAGGGCAAGGAACAGGTAGTAGTACTGCGTGACCCCGGAGATCTCGAAGCCGAAGATGTGCTTCGTCTTGTTGAGGTCCATGCCGAAGATGCGTGCCGAATCGATGTCGGACAGGCCCTGCGCGCCGTTCGTGAAGTTGATGGGCTTGTTCAGGTTGGTGACCAGTTCGCGGATGATCTCGCCGAAACCGAGCGTGACGATGGCGAGGTAGTCGCCCCGCAGCTTCAGCGTGGGCGCGCCGAGCAGCACGCCGAACGCGCCCGCCACGAGGGCCCCGAGCGGGATCACGAGCCACAGCGAGGTGTGCAGGCCGTTCGGGAAGTAGGCCCTCAACCCCGGGAAGGTGTTGAGCAGGTGGGGTGACGCGAGCAGCGCGAACAGGTAGGCGCCCACCGCGTAGAACGCGACGTAGCCCAGGTCGAGCAGGCCGGCGTAGCCGACCACGATGTTCAGGCCGAGGGCCAGCAGCACGTACAGCAGCGCGGCGTCGATGATGCGCACCCAGCCGTCGCCGAACGGTTGCACCAGCAGCGGCAGCACGAAGAGGGCCACCGCGGCGATCGCGAAGGTGGTGAGGGATTGTTGACGGAGTTTCATGGTGTGAGGCTCCCGTCAGGCTCGGTCCGCGACACGTTCGCCCAGCAGGCCCTGCGGCCGCAAGGTCAGCACGAGGATCAGCACGATGAAGGCGGTGACGTCCTTGTAGTCGCTGCCGATCACGCCGTTGGTGAGGATGCCGCTGTACCCCGCGGCCAAGGCCTCGATGACCCCGAGCAGCACGCCGCCCACCATGGCGCCGGCCAGGTTGCCGATGCCGCCGAACACGGCCGCGGTGAAGGCCTTGAGGCCCGGCAGGAAACCCATCGTGTGCTGCACGGTGCCCAGGTTGGCGGCGTACATGACCCCGGCGAGCGCCGCGAGCACGGCCCCCACGATGAACGTGAAGGAAATCACGGTATCGGGGTTCACGCCCATCAGGGCGGCCGCCTTCGGGTTTTCAGCAGTGGCGCGCATGGCCCGGCCGATGCGCGTCTTGTTGACGAGGAACATCAGGCCGAGCAGCGTGACCACGGTGAGCACCAGGATCAGGATCTGCACGGTGTTGATCACCGCGCCGCCGATGTGGTAAAGCTCGGCATTCAGCAGGATTGGAAACGGTTTCGGGCTGGGCTTCCAGATGATCATCGCGAGGGTCTGCAGCAGCAGCGACATGCCCATGGCGGTGATGAGCGGCGCCAGGCGCGGGGCGCTGCGCAGCGGCCGGTAGGCCAGCTTCTCGATGAGGAAGTTGAGCACGGCGCACACGACCATGGCCGCGAGCAAGGCGATCAGCATGAGCACCCAGCCCGGCCAGCCGAGGCCGGAGAGTGCGGTGACGACGGTCCAGGCGGTGATGGCCCCCACCATCAGGACCTCCCCGTGGGCGAAGTTGATCAGGTTGATCACCCCGTACACCATGGTGTAACCCAGGGCGATCAGGGCATAGACGCTTCCGAGCACGAGCCCGTTGATCATCTGTTGAATGAAGGTGTCCATCGACTGTATGTTTTCCTGCGATTCGTGTGGGGGGCTCGTGGCCCCAAAGGCGATTGCAAGCTGTAGCAAAAACACTGCCATGGCAGCGCGCGGCTCCTGCATGCCTTCCGTGGCGGCGAATTCTAGTGGCTGCTCCGGGGTGACTCTGTCTTGCAGCCTTCACCCCTCATCCCAATGGAACAATGCGATGCTCCCCTCTTAGGGAGGACCTGTCCACCGAGTGAACCCGGGTATTCTCCGGGCACCACTTTCCAGGGAGACCGGTTCCCTGCCGCGGTTCGACACCGCGCAGCGCAGGGCCGATACGATGGCGCTTTCGATTTACGAGCTCAAACCCGCCTTCCAGCGGCTGCTGCGGCCCGCGGCCGGAGCCTTGTTCCGTGCGGGTGTCACGGCCAACCAGGTCACCCTGTCCGCCTGCGTCCTGTCGGTGGCCCTCGGCGTGGGCCTGTACCTCGCGCCGGCACCGGCCGCATTCGCGCTGGTGCCGCTGTGGTTCTTCGTGCGCATGGCCCTCAATGCCCTCGACGGCATGCTGGCGCGCGAGTTCGGCCAGCGCTCGAACCTCGGCGCCTACCTGAACGAACTGACCGACGTCATTTCCGATGCCGCCCTATATTTGCCGTTCGCCCGCCTCGTGCCCTTCGATCCGCTGTGGATCGGCGTCCTCGTCCTGGTGGCCGCGCTGTCGGAGATGGCCGGCATCCTCGGCCAGACCGTGGGCGCCAGCCGCCGCTACGACGGCCCGTTCGGCAAGAGCGACCGCGCGGTGCTGATCGGCACCCTCGGCCTCGCCGTTGCGTTGTGGCACCCCTTGCCGGCCTGGGTTGGCTGGCTGATTCCCCTGGCGGTCGGGTTGACCGCCTTCACCGTGGCCCAGCGAGTGCGCAAGGGCCTGCAGGAAATCCGATGACCGCTCCCGCGCTGACGCGCCGCCCGCTGAACGAACTCCGTTTCACCACCCACGACGGCGTCGAGCTCTTCTACCGCCACTGGCCCGCCACCCAGGGGCCCCGCCGCGGCGCCATCGTGCTGTTCCACCGCGGCCACGAACACGCGGGCCGCATGGCACACCTGGTCGACGAACTCGACCTGCCGGGCTTCGACTTCTTCGCGTGGGACGCCCGCGGCCACGGCCGGTCGCCGGGCGAGCGAGGCTACAGCCCGAGCTTCGGCACGTCGGTGCGCGACATCCAGACGTTCACGAAGCACCTCGAGGCCGACCACCAGGTCAAGCCCGAGGACACCTACGTGATCGCCCAGAGCGTGGGCGCGGTGCTCGTGTCCACCTGGGTCCACGACTACGCGCCCCGCCTGCGAGGCATGACCCTCGCCTCGCCGGCGTTCAAGGTGAAGCTGTACGTGCCGTTCGCCCGCTCCGGCATCAAGCTGATGCAGGCGCTGCGCGGCCAGTTTTTCGTCAACAGCTACGTGAAGGCGAAGTTCCTCACGCACGATCCCGAACGCATCGCGAGCTACGGCACCGACCCGCTGATCACCCGCCCCATCGCGTCGAACATCTTGCTGGGCCTGTACGACGCCGCCGAGCGGGTGGTGGCCGACGCGGGCGCCATCACGGTGCCCACGCAGCTGATGATCTCGGGTGCCGACTGGGTGGTGCATGCGAAACCGCAGCACCAGTTCTTCAAGCGGCTGAGCAGCTCCATCAAGGAACGCCACGTGCTGCCGGGCTTCTACCACGACACCCTCGGCGAACGCGACCGCGCGGCCCCCGTGCGCCAGATCCGCACCTTCATCGAACAGCGCTTCGCCGCGGCGGTCCACGTGCCGGACGTGCGTGACGCCCACCAGCGCGGCTTCACGTTCGACGAGGCCCAGGAACTCTCGAAGCCGCTGTCTCCGTACAGCCCGCGCGGCCTGTACTGGGCCATCACGCGGGCCAGCCTGAAGTGGTCGGCGCCGCTGTCGAAGGGCCTGCAGATCGGCCGCGACACCGGCTTCGATTCCGGCAGCACGCTCGACTACGTGTACCGCAACACACCGCAGGGCGCCGGCCCCGTCGGCCGCCTGATCGACGGCACCTACCTGCAGTCGATCGGCTGGCGCGGCATCCGCCAGCGCAAGCTGCACGTCGAGGAACTGCTGCAGCTCGCCATGAACACGGCCCGCGACAACGGCCTGCCACTCAACCTGATCGACATCGCCGCCGGCCACGGCCGCTACGTGCTCGACGCCGTGGGCCTGAGCCCCATCCGGCCGCAATCGGTGCGCCTGCGCGACTACAGCGACATCAACGTACGCGACGGCGCCACGCTGATCGTGAGCCGCGGCCTGCAGGACATCGCCACGTTCGAGAAGGCCGACGCCTTCGACCGCTCGAGCCTCGCCAAGGCCCAGCCCACGCCCACGGTGGGGGTGGTGTCCGGCCTGTACGAACTGTTCCCCGACAACGCGCTGCTCGAGCGTTCGCTCGGCGGCCTGGCGCAAGCCATGCCCACCGGCGCGTGCCTGGTCTACACCGGCCAGCCGTGGCACCCGCAGCTCGAGCTGATCGCCCGCGCCCTCACCAGCCACCGCGAAGGCGCGGCCTGGGTGATGCGCCGTCGCACGCAGCAGGAGATGGACCAGCTGGTGGCCGCCGCCGGGTTCCGCAAGGTGACGCAGCGTGTCGACGAATGGGGCATCTTCACCGTCTCGATGGCGGTGCGCGAGCCGCGATGAAGCTGCCGCCGCTGTGGAAGCCGGGGCTGGTCTGGCTGCTTGTCCTCGGGCCGCTCTTTTTCCTGTCGTACGGCTTTGCGAACCACCACGCCGCCAGCGCGGCCGTGGTGCCCAGCATCGTGTTCGACTGGGAACGGCACATCCCGCTGTGGCCCTGGACGATCCTGCCGTACTGGTCCATCGACATCTTCTACGGTCTCTCGCTGCTGATCTGCACCACGCGGCTTGAACTGCGCCGGCACGGCCTGCGGCTGCTGACCGCGCAGCTGCTCTGCGTCGCGTGTTTCCTGCTGTTCCCGCTGAAGTTCTCCACGCCGCGCCCGCACGTGGACGGCTGGGCCGGCCAGCTGTTCGACGCCCTCGCCGGCTTCGACCTGCCGTACAACCAGGCCCCGTCGCTGCACATCGTGCTGCTGCTGATCCTCTGGGATTTCTACCGCCAGCGCCTGCACGGCGCCTGGAAGGGTGTGCTGCACGTGTGGAGCGCGCTGATCGGCGTCTCCGTGCTCACCACGTTCCAGCACCACTTCATCGACATCCCCACGGGCTTGCTGGCCGGTTCGCTGTGCCTGTGGCTGTGGCCGCTCGACGGCGAACGCCCCGTGTGGGAATGGTCCGTCTCGGCGCAGCGCCGGCGCATCGCGCTGTACTACGCCGTCGGTGCGTTCGCGTGTGTGCTCGTCGCGGGCCTCGGCCGTGCCTGGTGGTGGTTCTACTGGCCCGCCGCGTCGCTCACGCTCGTGGCGCTGTGCTACGCCGCACTCGGCGAGCAGGGTTTCCAGAAGCGGGTCAACGGCCACCACAGCATCGCGGCGCGGCTGCTTTTCTGGCCCTACCGTGTGGGCGCGTGGCTCAATGCCCGGGCCTGGACACTGGGCCTGCCGCGCAGCGCCAAGGTGGGTGACCGCGACGTCTGGCTGGGCCGCCTGCCGCTGCCGTGGGACGGCGACCACCACCGCTTCGACCACGTGGTGGACGTGACGGCCGAACTGGGTTTCCACCACCCGGGTGCCCGGTCGCACGGCTGGCTCGACCTCACTGAACCCAGCCCCGAGCACTTGCTGAACGCCGCCCGGTCCGTCGAGATCGCCGCGAACAAGGGACCGGTGCTCGTGAGCTGCGCGCTCGGGTTCTCGCGCAGCTCGGCGGTGGTGGCCACGTGGCTGTGTGTGTACGGCCACTGTTCCACCGTGGACGAGGCGGTGGCACTGCTGCGCCAGGCGCGCCCGCAGGTGGTGCTCAAGCCCATCCTCATCGGAGTGATCGAACGGGCCGTGGCCGAGGCCCGCAGCACCCCATGACCGCCCCGCTGTCCCCGTCCGACCGCGCCGCGTGTGCCGTCTGCGCCGACTGGCTGGGCACGGCGCCGGCCCTGTCGCTCGTGGCCTGGCTCGCCGTGGCCGCGGCGCTGGCCGGCCTCGCCACCGGCGGGGCACCCCATCCCATCGTGCTGCTCGTGCCACTGGCCGTCGCCGAGCGGTACCTGGCCGTGCGCGTGGCGCTCGACGCCCGCTTGTTCGACCGGCTGGCCGTGGGGTCGCTGGCCACGCTCGACGACCTCGATGCCGGCCTGAAACAGGTGCTGTCCGTGCCCGCCGCCAAGGCCGGACGGCCGCTGGCACCCCGCATCGCCGGCGCACGCCGCCTCCACCGCTTGCACACCGTCACGGTCGTGCTGATCGCCCTGCTCGCCATCCTTGCCTGGGTCTGAACCGAATGACATCCCTCTTCAAGCGCCTGCCCGGCGTGGCCGTCGGCGAACTGATCATGTTCTTCGCGCGCGCACTGACCGGCGTGCGCCCCCTGTGGCGCGGCTCGCTGCCCACCCCGGCCCAGCGCATCTACTTCGGCAACCACGGCAGCCACGGTGACTTCGTGCTGATCTGGACCACCCTGCCCGCCACGCTGCGCCGCGCCACGCGGCCGGTCGCAGGGCAGGACTACTGGCTGGCATCCGCGCTGCGCCGCTTCATCGGCCGCAACGTGTTCAACGCCCTGCTGATCGACCGGCAGCCGCAGCCCGGCGAACCGTCCCCGGTGGACCTGATGGCCGGTGCGCTCGACCGCGGCGAGTCCTTGATCATCTTCCCCGAAGGCACCCGCAACACCACCGACGCGCCGCTGCTGCCGTTCAAGAGCGGCCTGTTCCACCTGGGCAAGCGGTGCCCCGGCGTGGAGCTGGTGCCGGTGTGGATCGACAACATCCGCCGCGTGATCCCGAAAGGCCAGTGGCTGCCCGTGCCCATGGTGTGCAGCGTCAGCTACGGCGCGCCGCTCGCGGTGGGCACGGACGAAGACAAGGCCGACTTCCTCAAGCGCGCCGAAGCCGCCGTGCTCGCACTCCGCCCGCAAGAAAGCATCGAAGCATGAGCTACTCCCCGGCCCAGAACGCGCCATTCCACCAGCAGACCGAGTGGCTGTTCCTCGCGGTGCTCGGCGTGCTGGTGGTGGCCTCGGTCATCGGCGGCACGCTGAAGTGGCGCGTGGCCCACGGCGGAGCCCACAGCGTCATCGACAACCTCAACAGCCGCATCAAGGCCTGGTGGGTGATGGTGCTGCTGGTGAGTTTCTCGTTCGTGTTCGGCAAGACCGGCGTGATCCTGCTGTTCCTGTTCATGTCGTTCGCGGCGTTGCGCGAATACGTGACCCTCACCTACACCCGCACGGCCGACCACCTGGTGCTCGCCCTGATGTTCTACGTGGCGCTGCCGCTGCAGTACTACCTGATCTGGATCGAATGGTACGGGCTGTACTCCATCTTCATCCCGGTCCACGTGTTCCTGGTGATGCCCATCCTCGCGAGCTTCGGCGGCGACACCAACCGCTTCCTCGAGCGCACCGCGAAGATGCAATGGGGGCTGATGATCTGCGTGTTCTGCCTGTCCCACCTGCCCGCGCTGCTCACCCTCGACATCCCCGGCTACGAGGGCCGCAACCTGCTGCTGATCGCCTACCTGATCATGGTGGTGCAGGGCAGCGACGTGCTGCAGTACGTGTGGGGCAAGCTGATCGGCAAACGCAAGGTGGCGCCGCAGCTGTCACCCTCGAAGACCGTGGGCGGCCTCGTGGGCGGCATCGCGTCGGCCACGCTGCTGGGCGCGAGCCTCTACTGGTGCACACCGTTTTCGCCGTGGCAGGCCGCGCTCGTGTCGCTGGCCATCTGCCTGATGGGGTTCCTCGGCGGGCTCGTCATGTCGGCCATCAAGCGCGACCGGGGCGTGAAGGACTGGGGCACGATGATCGAGGGACACGGGGGCATGCTGGACCGCCTCGATTCGGTGGTGTTCGCAGCCCCCATGTTCTTCCACGTCGTGCGCTACTGGTGGACGCCTTGATGGAGCCCCCGACGGCGCTTCGCGCCGGTCCCCCCATGGGGGAGCCCGCGGTCGCCCGGGGGACCCGGGCTCGGCGGTAGCTTGATCTGCGGCTTTGCTTCGCTCGCCTGCCTGGCGTTCGCGGTTCGGGGCGTTGCTCGCTGCGCGTCGCTCGCCCTCCCACTCTTGTCATCCCGGCGAAAGCCGGGACCGAAGCGCGCTCGCTGACTACTGCGACACCTTGACCTCACGGCCATTCAGCGGCTGCACCGGGCGGGCGTTGTGGGCGTACACGGCGCGGAAGGCCTGGATGTGCTTCGCGGTCACCTTGACGGGCTGGCGCATCACCATCCAGTGGACGCCTTCGCTGCACGGCGGGGTCGTGAGGGACCCTTCGAAGTCGTAGTAGCCGTGGTCCTTCGGCAGCAGCGCCTGCAGGTCGAGCTTCAGGTCGGCCACGGTCAAGGTCTCGCCGGCAAGGCGCGGCAGGTGGTCCAGCACCGTGTCGAAGGCAGAGCCCTTGCTGCCGGGTTCGAGCAGCACGGCCACCACGCCGAGGTGGCCCTTCTCGTCCCGGTGCACGAAGTGCGCCACCATCGCGCTCTCCTTGCCTTTCATCCGCTCTTCACTCGGCGTGTGGAAGTGGAACTGCAACAGTTCGAGCCGTTTGCCTGCCACCGTGAGGAACTGGCCGGCGGGCACGTTGACCTGGACTGTATGCCCGTTGTTGACGATGGACGGCGACACGGCCGTGTAGCCGAACTCCAGTGCCGGCAACGGCGCCGGGGTGGCGTGCTGGATGTCGATGGGTGACTGGCGGTGGCCAATGCCGCAGGTCTCGAAGCCGTGGTCGAGCTGAGCCCAGTGGGCCACGCCGCGGGCACCGCGGTACTCCCAATGGGCGGGTCGCGGTGTCTCGGCCGCGCCAGCGGACAAGGACGTCAGGGCAAGAAGCGCCGCAGCCGCGGCAACGTGGAGGCGATGGAGGACGAACATGGGTTTGAACAATCAGCAGAGGGCCCGCCCCGGCCATCGGCCGGTAAAAACGGTTCCGACTGCACTTATACCGTATCCCAATGTCGCCAATGTTGCTGCCCCGGGACGGGTCAGTCGTCCCGGCCGGCCGCCTCGTCGAGCGCTCGCAGGTGCGCCAGCTTGTCGGCAATCTTGACCTCGAGGCCGCGGGGCACGGGCTGGTACCAGCCCGGCTCGGGCATGCCGTCGGGCAGGTACGTTTCGCCGGCGGCGTAGGCCTCGGGTTCGTCGTGGGCGTAGCGGTACGCCTTGCCGTGGCCCAGTTCCTTCATCAGCTTCGTGGGCGCGTTGCGCAGGTGGATGGGCACCTCGCGGGACTTGTCGCGCTTGATGAAGGCCCGCGCGGCGTTGTAGGCGTTGTAACCCGCGTTGCTCTTCGGGGCGATGGCGAGGTAGATCACGGCCTGGGCCAGCGCCAGCTCACCCTCGGGTGACCCGAGGCGTTCGTACGTGGTGGCCGCGTCGTTGGCGAGCTGCATGGCACGCGGGTCGGCCAGGCCGATGTCTTCCCAGGCCATTCGCACGATGCGGCGCGACAGGTACTTGGCGTCGGCGCCGCCATCGAGCATGCGGGTGAGCCAGTACAGCGCGGCATCCGGGTTGGAGCCCCGCACCGACTTGTGCAGCGCCGAGATCTGGTCGTAGAAGTTGTCGCCGCCCTTGTCGAACCGGCGAGCGTTGAGCGTGAGCGCGTTCTGCAGGAAGGCGCCGTCGATCACGTCCACCTTCGCCACCCGCGCCGCGGTGCCGGTCTGCTCCAGCAGGTTCAGCAACCGCCGGGCGTCACCGTCGGCGTACCCCACCAGGGTGTCGATGGCGCCCGCGTCGAAACGCAGGTGCGTGAGCACCGTCTCGCGGGCCCGTTCCACGAGTTGCTTGAGCTCGTCGTCGCTCAACGCCTGCAACACGTACACCTGTGCCCGCGACAACAAGGCGGAGTTGACCTCGAACGACGGGTTTTCGGTGGTAGCGCCCACGAACGTCACGAGGCCCGATTCGACAAATGGCAGCAGGCCGTCCTGCTGGCTCTTGTTGAAGCGGTGGATTTCGTCGACGAACAGGATGGTCTTCTTGCCGAGCGCGAGGTGGTGCTCGGCCTGTTCCATCGAGGCGCGGATGTCCTTCACCCCCGAGAACACCGCGGACAACGCGATGAACTCATACCCGAAGGCGCTGGCCGTGAGTCGCGCGAGGGTGGTCTTGCCCACGCCGGGCGGGCCCCACAGGATCATCGAGTGCGGCTTGCCGGACTCGAACGCGAGCCGCAGCGGCTTGCCCGGCCCGATCAGGTGCGACTGGCCGATGACCTCGTCGAGGTTCGCGGGGCGCAACGCCTCGGCGAGCGGGGCCGCGGGTGCGGACTCGAAGAGATCGGGCATGTGCGGGTTACTGTTCCAGCACGTCGGCGCCGGGCGGCGGCGTGAAGCGGAAGCGCTCGGGGTCGATGGTCACGTTGGCTTGCAGGTCGGAGAACGCGAGGGCCGAGCGCTGCCCGAAGCTGTCGACGATCTCGACCGCGGCCAGCTGCTTGCCCCTGAAGCCGATCTGGATGGACTGGAACTGCCCGTCCTTCGCCTTCGGCAAGGCCTGTACCCACGACAGGCCGTCACGGTCGGCCTGCGCCTTCAGCGAGAAGTCCTTCTCGAGGCTGCCACCGGCCAGCAGCGCGGCCGGCGTGGCACCGATGGCATCGGACATCTTGCGCGAGCTGGCCTGGTTCAGGTCGTTGTCGTAGATCCAGACCTTCTGGCCGTCGGCCACGATGGCCTGCTCGAAGGGTTTCATGTACGCGAAACGGAAGCGGTTGGGCCGCTGGAACTCGAAATCGCCGCTCGACGTCTTTTTCTTCTTGCCGTCGGGCGACGTGACCACTTGCGAAAACGCGGCCTTGCCGGACTTCACGTCGCGGACGAATTCCCGCAGGGTGTCGACGGCGTCGGCCCGGGCAGCCATGGCGGCCATCAACAGGCCGGCGGCGGCGAGGGTCTTCAGGACAGTGTGATTCATGCGGTGTGGGGGCGGTGCAGGTGCCCTCATTCGTCGCGCTTGGGAACGATGAGGTCGCGGTTGCCGTTGGTGGCCATGCTGGATACGAGTCCGGATTTCTCCATTTGTTCCAGCAGGCGGGCGGCGCGGTTGTAGCCGATGCGCAGGTGGCGCTGCACGAGCGAGATGGACGCCCGGCGGTGCTGCAGCACGACGGCCACGGCCTGATCGTACATGGCATCGGCCTCGCCACCGCCCTCGCCCACCGGCATCTCGCCGTCGGCGCCGCCTTCGAGCACACCGCCCTCGAGGATGCCCTCGATGTAGTTCGGCTCGCCGCCCTGCACCTTCAGGTAGTCCACCACGCGGTGCACTTCCTCGTCGCTGACGAACGCGCCGTGCACACGGATGGGCAAGCCGGTGCCAGACGGCATGTAGAGCATGTCACCCATGCCGAGCAGCGCCTCGGCGCCCATCTGGTCGAGGATGGTGCGGCTGTCGATCTTGCTGCTCACCTGGAAGCTCAGGCGCGTGGGGATGTTGGCCTTGATCAGGCCGGTGATGACGTCCACGCTCGGGCGCTGGGTGGCGAGGATCAGGTGGATGCCGGCGGCCCGCGCCTTCTGCGCGAGGCGGGCGATCAGTTCCTCGATCTTCTTGCCCACCACCATCATCAGGTCGGCGAGTTCGTCGATCACCACCACGATGAACGGCAGGCGGTCGAGCGGTTCGGGCTGCTCGGGGGTGAGGCTGAACGGGTTCGGGAGGTGTTCGCCCCGCTCGGCGGCCTCGGCGATCTTCTTGTTGTAGCCGGCCAGGTTCCGAACACCAAGCTTGCTCATCAGCTTGTAACGGCGTTCCATTTCGCCAACACACCAGTTGAGCGCGTTGGACGCCTGTTTCATGTCGGTGACCACGGGCGCCAGCAGGTGCGGGATGCCTTCGTAGACGCTCATCTCGAGCATCTTCGGGTCGATCAGGATCAGGCGGACGTCGCGGGCCTCGGCCTTGTACAACAGGCTCAGGATCATCGCGTTGATGCCCACCGACTTGCCCGAGCCGGTGGTGCCTGCCACCAGGCAGTGCGGCATCTTGGCGAGGTCGGCCACGATGGGGGCGCCCACGATGTCCTTGCCGAGGCCCATCGTGAGCTGCGACGAGGCGTCGTTGTACACGGCGGAGCCCAGGATCTCGGACAGCCGGATCATCTGGCGCCGCGCGTTGGGCAGCTCCAGCGCCATGTAGTTCTTGCCCGGGATCACCTCGACCACGCGGATGCTGATGAGGCTCAACGACCGCGCCAGGTCCTTCGCGAGGCCCACGATCTGCGAGCCCTTCACGCCGGTGGCCGGTTCGATCTCGTAGCGTGTGATGACCGGGCCGGGCGACGCCGCCACCACCCGCACTTCGACGCCGAAGTCCTTGAGCTTCTTCTCGATGAGCCGCGACGTCATCTCGAGCGTCTCGGGCGTGACCGACTCCATGCGCGCGGGCGCCGCATCCAGCAGGTCGACCTGCGGGAGCTTGGTGTCGGCCAGTTCGGTGAACAGCGGCTTCTGGCGTTCCTTGACGACCCGCTCCGACTTGGGCACGTCGATGACCGGGGCCTCGATCACGATGGGCGCGTGTTCCTCGTGGAGCTGGTGCTCCACCTCGACCACCAGCTCGCGTTCACGCAGGGCCTGTTCGCCCAGGCGATGGTCTTCGGCGCGCTCGATGCGTTCGACACGTTTCTCGCGCAACGACTCCACCCAGGCGCCGATGTTCTCGGCCAGGTGCAACCATGAGAAGCGGAAGGCGAGCGCCACGCCCGCCACGAGGCAGGTGATCCACAGCACGCCGGAGCCGGCGAACCCCAGCAGCTTCATGCTCAGCGGGCCCAGCAGGTACCCCACGATGCCGCCCGCGTGGGCGCCGGCCAGGCTGGGTTCCCACTGGTAGAGCCGTGTCCATTCGAGCGCGGTACTGGAACAAAGCAGCAGCGCCACCCCGGCCCAGAACCACCAGCGCGGTTGCGCGGGCGGCGCATGGTCGGCGTGTTCGGCGCCGCGCAGCAGCCGCGCGAGCGAACCGAGCCACACCCGCAGCGACACGAGCAGCGTCCACCAGACCGAGTAGCCCAGCAGCACGAGCGCGAGGTCGGAGAACCAGGCGCCGAGGGCCCCCACCTTGTTGAGCGGCAGCGCGTTGCTGCCGGAGGTGGAAAACGCGGCATCGCCCGCGTGGTGCGTGGCCAGCGCCAGCAGTGCCAGCAGCCACAGCACCCCGCCCACGATCACCGCGACCTGCGTGCGCAACGAGGCGACCGAAACGGGCGCGGCCGGTGGCGGAGCGGCCTTCGCGGCCTTGCGGCTGGAGGATTTCGAGCCGGAGCCCTTCGAAGGCGCGGCCGGACCACCTTCAGCCTGCAGCGATCCAAGCGGGAATGTCATAACCCCCGATTGTGGCGTATCCCACGCCCCCGGGCTGCAAGCAAG
Organism: Rhizobacter sp. Root1221; assembly: GCF_001425785.1. GTDB lineage: Bacteria > Pseudomonadota > Gammaproteobacteria > Burkholderiales > Burkholderiaceae_C > Rhizobacter. Next base: position 78,166 of record NZ_LMDI01000023.1, read on the forward strand.
TGCAGCGGTCGCCGGGATGACGAGGCCGAAGTCGAGGGACGAGCGATGCGAAGCAAGCAACGCCCCGACCCGCGAGCGCCAGGAGAGCAAGCGAAGCGAGGCGAACGATCAAGCCACCCGCGAGCCCGGGTCCCCCGGGCGACCCGGGGCGCCCCCTGGGGGCAGGAGCGAAGCGACTGGGGGGCCTTATCCAGTCAGGCGTTCTTTGATGATGACCGAGCCGTTCTCCTGCGTCTCGACCATGCCCCGATCCTCCAGGTCCTTCATGACCCGGCTGACCATCTCGCGGGAGGCCCCGACGATCTTGGCCAGGTCCTGGCGGGAGACCTTGTTGCGGATGATCTTGACGTCACCGTCGTCCTCGGCCATGTCGAGCAGCGAGCGGGCCACCCGGCCATACACGTCGAGCAGGGCCAGGGATTCGATCTGGCGGTCGGCGCTGCGCAGGCGCTGCACGAGGCCGCGCATGATGGCGTACGACAGGCTGGAGTTCTCCGGAAGGCAGCGGGCGAACTCGGCGCGGCCGAGGATCAGCATGTCGGTCTGGACTTCGGCGCGCACCGTGGCCGAATGGGGTTCGTTGTCGATCAGGCTCATCTCGCCCACGTAGTGCCCCGGGTGCAGCACGGCGAGGATGACCTCGCGGCCGCGCGAGTCGGACGTGAGCACGCGGGCGCGCCCGGTGAGCAGGATGAACAGGGCATTCGACTTCTTGCCGTGTTCCACGACGATCTCGCCGCGCCGGAACCGGCGCTTCACCACGCTGTCGGCGATGGCTGTCGCCTGCTCGTTCGTCAGCAGCGAAAACAGCGGCACACGCCGGATCAAGTCCAAGTTGGACAACATGGCCATTGAAATCACTCCTTCTTTGTCGGTCTGCCTGTCAGGGTATCGGAGACAAGCGTGAAAACTTAACGCTCGCCAAAATTTTGCGTATTGTCACCATTACACGAATTGACGCCAACGGGTTTCCACCCCATGTCAAACTTCCGGCCGGAATCTTTTCAGCCGCAGACCCCTCACAACGCCATGAGCACCATCACGAAGCACGCCCAAGTCCTCATCCTCGGCTCGGGCCCCGCCGGCTACACCGCCGCCATCTACGCTGCCCGCGCCAACCTCAAGCCCATGCTGGTCACCGGCATCGCCCAGGGCGGCCAGCTGATGACCACCACCGAGGTCGACAACTGGCCCGCAGACGTCATGGGCGTGCAAGGTCCCGAGCTGATGCAGCGATTCCTGGAACACGCCGAGCGGTTCAAGACCGAGATCGTGTTCGACCACATCAACCAGGTCGACTTCTCGAAGCGCCCGTTCACGCTCAAGGGCGACTCGGGCACCTACACCTGCGACGCGCTGGTCATCGCCACCGGCGCCAGTGCCAAGTACATCGGCCTGCCGTCCGAGGAAGCCTTCATGGGCCGGGGTGTCAGCGGCTGCGCCACGTGCGACGGCTTCTTCTACCGCGACCAGGAAGTGTGCGTGGTGGGTGGGGGCAACACCGCCGTCGAGGAAGCGCTCTACCTGTCGAACATCGCGTCCAAGGTGCACCTGATCCACCGCCGCGACAAGTTCCGCGCCGAAGCCATCCTCGTCGACAAGCTCAACGACAAGGTCGCCGCCGGCAAGATGCAGCTGCACGTGTTCAACACGCTCGACGAGGTGCTGGGCGACCAGAGCGGTGTCACCGGCGTGCGCCTGAAGAGCACGGTGGACGGCAGCACGAAGGACCTGACGCTCAAGGGTTGTTTCATCGCCATCGGCCACCAGCCCAACACGGACATCTTCAAGGGCCAGATCGAGATGAAGGACGGCTACATCGTCACGCGCAGCGGCCTGAACGGCTTTGCCACGATGACCACCGTGCCGGGCGTCTTCGCCGCCGGCGACGTGCAGGACCATGTGTACCGCCAGGCCATCACCAGCGCCGGCACGGGGTGCATGGCCGCCCTCGACGCCCAGCGTTTCCTGGAACAAGCCGGGGCTGTTTGAGACGTTTGTGGAGCCGGGCTTGGCTCGGCCTCAAAAAGCAGTCTATAATCAGCGTCTTTGCCGAAAACGGTTCGGATGTTGCGGGCCAGTGAGGGTGTCAAATCCCCTGCTGGTTCGATCGGCCCGACCTTCGAAGGGCGCCCACCAAGTGAGTCAGAGTCGATGACGCTGCTCTCTTGCTCTAGGCGCTATGCCTGAAACGAGATACAACGGAGAAGCGTCATGGCACGCGTCTGTCAAGTCACGGGTAAGCGCCCGATGGTGGGAAACAATGTTTCCCACGCCAACAACAAGACCAAGCGTCGTTTCCTGCCCAACCTGCATTACCGCCGGTTCTGGCTGGAAACCGAAAACCGTTGGGTGCGTCTGCGCATTTCGAATGCTGCGCTGCGCCTGATCGACAAGGTGGGCATCGAACAGGTCGTCGCTGACCTGCGCGCCCGCGGCGAACTCTGAACTAGGAGCAGATCATGGCAAAAGGTGGACGCGAAAAAATCAAGCTCGAGTCGTCGGCTGGCACCGGTCACTTCTACACGACCGACAAGAACAAGAAGACCACGCCCGAAAAGATCGAAATCATGAAGTTCGATCCGAAGGCTCGCAAGCACGTGATGTACAAGGAAACGAAGCTGCGGTAACCCGCAACTCCGGTTTCACCAGGAACCCGCCCGGCGCAAGCCCGGCGGGTTTTTTGTCGTCTGGGGGCTTCGCAGTTTCCGCATTGATTGCGCATCGCAACCCCTCACCATTTCCCGACAGACCTAAGCTGAAGCCCTTCCCGTAGTGAGGCTTCCCATGAACCAGGCCCCCATTTTTGCCGGACGAGCCAATGCGGCCGTCACCCCGCAGCCCAAGATGACGTCGGCACAGATCGACTTCCTGTCGCAGTTGGCGACACACCTGGGCCTGCCACCGTCCGATGGTGAGGCCCTGGTCCCGCCGCGATTCTTCACCGGTCCAGCGGGCCTGGCGTGCCGCCTGCACCTGCATCACGGTGAAGCCGCGGTGCTGCCGGAAGCCTTGTTGCCGATCTCCGCCGCGGAACTCATGGGGCCCCAGGTCGAGCGGCTGCTGCTCGTGCAGGGTGCGGTGCTGAGCGAATTCGGTTGGCACCTCGGCGTGTCACCCGAAGGCCTGCTGCAGCTCAGCTGCATGACCTGGATCGACAGCCCTTATGACGCGGCCACGGCACTCGACCTGGCCAACGGCGTCGGCATCGCGGTGATGCAGAGCTTGCTACGAGACGACTCGGTCGACGCACCACCAGCCGTTCAGCACTGATCGCCGCGGAGCACTCCCATGCCCTCCATTCGCCTATCCTCCGGTGGCGGCCTGCCGGTGGCGCCGACACCGAGCGACACGGCCAGGACCCAGCCGGCCGCTACCGCCGGCTCGTCGCAATCAACGAGGCCGGCGGATGGCCTGCCCCCGCGTCCGCTTCACAGCCGTGCCGACAGTCAGGCCGCGAGCTCGAGCGGGGCCTCGACGATGGCACCCCGCCAGCCGTTGCAGCGCTCACCCTCGGTCCCGATCGCATCGCCTGGCAGCCTCGGCATCGACATGCCGACAGAGGACACTCCTCCCGCCCATCTCGGCTCAACACGCCGTCACGGCTCAGCGCGGTCGCACAGGGAGGCGCCTCACACGCCGGAGCGGAGCTTGCTGGGGATGAGCGAGCGCTCTGACTCCTTCGTGACGGCACCCCAATCGACGGCCTCCGAACAGACGGGCCGATCGATGGTCTCCGAACATTCGGTGGTGATCGACATTCCCGACGTGTCGCCGCGCGACACAATCGTGGCGGCACTGCCCCGGCATTTCGCGGATGTGGGGTCAGCGGAGGAACTGGAAGAGCAAGAGGCGATGGAAGCGGAGTACATCGACTGGGCCGTCGGGGTGTTGCAAGCGCGCCAGGACCAGTTCGGAGCGGGGGCGGCCTACACGCTGAGCGAGGACATGAAAGCCCCGCTGAAGGATGCCGTGCTCCCCGCGCTGTACGAAGGGGGCCGTCAGTTCATTTCTTCGGCCTCGCGTTCACCGGTGAGCAACGCCATCGTCGCAGCGCTGGGGCCCCGCACCAGTCCGGCCGGCCATGCCGTCGGTGAACTGACCTTTCAACTCGACGCGGCCAGCGTCGGCGGCAGCATCGGCGGCACCGCCGCCTACGCGGTTGACGCCTGGGTACTCCAGGCGATGGACCGGCGCGCGAAGCTCGCCAACTTCCCGGGGCTCAAGGCGGTCGATCTGAAGGCCCTGGTGCCGGACCCCGCTCCGGTCCAGTTGCGCATCGTGAACGTCATCGTGGACGGCACCGTGCAAAGCACCAAGCAATACTGGCGGCCCGCCTCGGACACCAGCGACACTTCCGACGGGCCGACGATGACGGAACTGAAGAACCGCGCGACATCCCAGCGCGAAGCCCTGGCGAGGTGGCAGCAGAACCTCGACGGCAAAGGACTGGCCGCATGGTTCCAACCCGGCATGGCAGGCGCCTTCAATGTGGTGCGGCGTGCCGTTTCCAACTCAGCGGCACTGACCGAACCGCTGCCACTTTTCGCCGGTTCCGTGCTGGCCTCGGCCAGCGCTGGCGCCGTGAGCAAGTTCACGCTCGGCATGACCAAAGCCTTGCCTGTCGTCGCGCAGACCGAGGTCGACAACCTGATGGGCGGCACGCAACGGGCCAACCTCTTTGCCATCCAACAGCCGGACCCCAACGCGCCGGCCGCCACGTGGTCTGACGCCAAACACCTTCCGCAGTTCATGGCTGGGACGGCCCGTGAAGCGGGCGACCTCCTCATGCAAACCTTCAATCCGCGCCGCTCGTGGAACGAGATCGGGGGCCAGGCCAAGGACATCCTGCGCACGGCGCTCTCCAGTGCAACGGCGAGCATCACCGCCCTGGGGACCGGCCCGCTGTTCGGCACCCTCCTGCGCGGGGGCAGTTCCGAACCGCTGCCGGGTGAAGCGCCTGATTCCGGCGCTTACCTGCTGCAGCAGTTCGTCCAGAGCACGATGAACGATTTCACCTGGAACGCTGCCAAGGACTTCATGAAAGCCGACAGCTATGGCCTCTCCGCCGATCTGGACCGCCATCGCGCCCAATCGCAGCAAAGCCTGCTGGTGGCCGCGGGGACAGCGAGACGCGCCCTGCCCAATTTGCTCGCCGACCTGCACCGGTCAGTGGCCCGGCAGTCCGACAGCGCGCTTGCAGCGGTGATGCCGGCCATCTCCGAAGCCTTGGCCCCTCCGGGCGAGACGGATCAAGGCATCGACCTGACGCAACTCAAGGCTGCCAAGCGCGACCTCAAGCGTGCGGCCATCGGCAGCGACCCCGACGTGCGCCAGGCCCACGCCAGCTTGCTCCAGGCGTTGAACACCGCGATCGAGGCGACCGAGCAGCACGAGGCGCAACGGCAGCGCTGGAGCCCCTCGGCGAGCACGTCGGACGACAGCGCAGACCGCAGCCGATGACCCGCCCATGTCAAACCTGACAAGGACAATGTCCCCTGCGCCCCCCGGGGCCGGCGCGATGCAGCCCCGGCATCACACCGGCGCACAATCGCCGGTCCGGCAATTCGTTCAGGCTTGGTCGATGCCGGAAAGAGATGGCGACTGCGCCACCTCGGTCAAGAGCCCTCGACAGTAGCCATGGGTCAGCACCGCATGGTCGGCATGGCCCGGTTGCTGGCGCAACAGGCCATGCAGCTCGCGCAGCCGGCAAAACGGCACCGCTGGGTAGAGGTGGTGTTCAGCGTGGAAGCCCACGGCGTTGGGCGCGATGAAGAAGCCTTCGAACCACCCGGTGAGTGTCGTGCGCGACGCCTCCAACCCGGGCCGCGGCATCGCGTGATGCTCGCCCACGTCACGCAGGTAGAGCAGCGCCATCAGCGACGTGAACATCGGCACGAACCAATAGAGCCCGATCACGGCCCACCCATCCAACACGCTGGCCGCGCCCACCACCAGCAAGGCGAAGACAGCCTGGCGAAGCTGCGTGGCGCGCGGGGTGTCCACGCTCATCTTGGCATCGAACAGATAGGCCTTGATGTCCTGGATCGCATAGACGCCCAGAAGGTGGAGAAGCAACAGCCACGCCATGCCGGCGCGCGACCGCGGAAACCGATAGCGCGCCCGCCGGAGGGACGACGTCCAGTTGGGGTCCAAAGCCGTGGAAGTCGCCCGATGGTGCTGGAAGTGGTCGCGCCTGTACCCGTGGATGGTGATCAGGAAAGGCAAGGCCGTGAACACGTCTCCCAGGCTGTCGTTCCATGCGGGCCGCGTGCGGCTGAACTGCCGGTGCGCGAACTCGTGCATCAGCGTCAGCAAGGCATGCTGGCGGGTGCCGATGAACAGGATGGCCGGAACAGTGGCCCAGGCCTGGCCCACGTGCACGGCCATCAAGATGGCGCCCACGATCCAGGCCCATTCGATCAGCACCTGGCGCATCAGCCGAAGCGGCACCGGCCGGCCGAGGTGCCGGAGAAGTTCGCGCTCGATCTTCAGTGCAGGACGAACAGCCACTTCTTCATCCCTTGAAGCCATGAGAGAGGCAGCAGCCTCCACAACGGTGACAAGGCCGACAACGGGATCTTGCCGCCCAGGATGACGCCGTAGTTCAGCGACGCCGCATGCGGAAAGTAGTCACGCCGCACGGCGATGACCTTTCGGAAACCTTTCTGGAAGTAGTAGCGCAACTGCGGATCGCGGGGCTGCCCCTTGCGGTAGGTGAACACATAGTCCTCGGCATGCCGCCCCGGGTTGTCGCGCACCCAGTCACGCAAACCCGGCACGGGTGAACCCAGGTACATCTCGCGCCAGCCATTCTTGAGCGCATGGGGCCAGAAGAACCCGAAGATGGCCTTCGCAGCCTCGGCGCTGGTGCTGCTCAGGCTGATGCCGAACAACGCCGAGGTAGGCTCCCGCTTCGCGGGACCGCTGCCGTTGACGCACTCCTGCCAACTGCCGGCCCGCTTGATCGCCTCGGCGTGCGCGGGTTTCGCGAACAGCGATGCCAGGGCCCTGCCAGTGCGTGGGCAGAACGCACCGATCGCCAGTTGCGGGTGACGCGAAATGCGGGCGCCCATGTCACCCGCACTGGCCGCCTGATGCGGCTCCCACACCGCATGTTCAAGTTCAAGCAGGGCGGGCAGATCGCCCTGCCGAAGAAAGCGGACCACGACAGCGGGCTGCGGCGCCACGCGGCCACCGACACGCGGGCCTGCCCATGGGTGGTCAGCAACAGCCAAGGAGGTCCGATGCGCATCGCCACGGGGGCCATCGCCCACGCAGTAGCGCTGGCGCACGAGGGACAGGAAATGCATGCCAAGACTTGACGAGTTCAGGAACCCGCCAGAGTGCCCGGAGCCCGTGACACCGCAATGAAACCGGCGCATGACGAAGCCAAAAAGCCCGCACAAGGCGGGCTCAGGCAAGCGAAGCGATGCGCTCCATCAAGCCACCCGCGAGGACCGGCTTTGCCGGCCGACCCGGGGTCGCCCCCTGGGGGCATCAACCACCCACAAAGAAGCCCGCACAAGGCGGGCTCAAGCAAGCGAAGCGATGCGCCCCATCAAGCCACCCGCGAGGACCGGTTTTGCCGGCCGACCCGGGGTCGCCCCTGGGGGCATCAACCACCCACAAAAAAGCCCGCACAAGGCGGGCTCAAGCAAGCGAAGCGAAGCGCCCCATCAAGCCACCCGCGAGGACCGGCTTTGCCGGCCGACCCGGGGTCGCCCCCTGGGGGCAGGAGGCGCTAGCCGACTGGGGGGCCCAGTCTCACGCGTGGGCGGCCTTCAGCTTCAGCGAAAACTCGTGAAGGGCGGCAATGCCACTCTCCTCGGCCTTGCGGCACCAGGCCTGCAGGTCGATCACGAGTTGCTCGGCCGACACGTTGGTGCGGGTCCACAGTTGGCGCAGTTCCTCGCGCATGGCGACGAGCTTCTCGAGGGCCGGGGTCTGCGCCATGGCGCTGGCCACCTGGGCCTTGAGGTGCGCAGGGATCTTGTCCTCGTCGCGGTGCAGCCAGCGCTGGGCCAGTTGCATGTTCGACAGGGTGGCCGCACTGGCCGCGCCGTCAGCCTTCAGGCGCTTGATTTCGGCGGCACAGGCCACGCGCAGGTTGCGCGCGTAGGTGGCCATGACTTCGTAGCGGTTGGCGATGACGGCTTCGAGCGTCTTGGAATCGGCGACCGGCTTGATGGCGCCCGTGCGCAGCACCGGCGCGGTCTTGCGGACCTTGGCCAGGCCCACCATTTCCATGGCGCGGATGTAGCCCCAGCTGATGTCGAATTCGTACGGCTTGATGGAGAACTTGGCCGACGTGGGGTACGTGTGGTGGTTGTTGTGAAGCTCTTCACCACCAATGATGATGCCCCACGGGGTCAGGTTCGTGCTGCCGTCCGGCGCCTCGAAGTTGCGGTAACCCCACCAGTGGCCAAGGCCGTTGATGATGCCGGCGGCGGTGATGGGGATCCAGGCCATCTGGACGGCCCACACGGTGAGGCCGGCGGCGCCGAAGAGGGCCAGGTCGACGATCAGCATCAGGCCCACACCCTGCCACGTGTAGCGGCTGTAGAGGTTGCGCTCGATCCAGTCGTCGGGCGTGCCGTGACCGAACTTGTCCTTGGTTTCCTGGACCTTGGCTTCCGCACGGTACAGCTCGGCACCGCGCGTGAGCACGGTCTTGATGCCGTGGGTGTACGGGCTGTGCGGGTCGTCAGCGGTTTCGCACTTGGCGTGGTGCTTGCGGTGGATGGACACCCACTCCTTCGTGACTTGGCCGGTGGCGGCCCAGAGCCAGAAGCGGAAGAAGTGCGCCGGCACCGCGTGCAGGTCAAGCGAGCGGTGCGCCTGCGAGCGGTGCAGGAAGATCGTGACGGACGCGATGGTGACGTGGGTGAGCGCGAGCGTGATCAACACGATCTGCCACCACGTGGTCTGGATCAGGCCGTGTGCCAGCCAATCCACCAAGGCGTCCTTCAAGGTCAACAATTCGTTCATCAAAACTCTTTCGAACCGCCAAACCAGGCGGGGTGGGCCATTGTAAATGACCGGAGGAGGGACAATCCGTCGAAAACAAAGGGTTTCCCGGGGGTCAGTTCACCCGATCTGGCGCGAGTTTGAGCGCAATCAAGCGCAATGGTTCGAAACTTTTGACCGATTTTCAGCGACGTTCCCACACAGCGGCGAAGAAACCGTCGGTGCCGTGCCGGTGCGGCCAAAGGCGAAGGTAGTCGCCGCGCACCAGCGACGCGGCGTCTCCGGCGTGTGCCTTTTCCAGCGCCTGGACGGCCGGCAGCGGGGTGAAGTCCTTGGCGTGGGCCTCGGAAAACGCCGTGGCGATGCCCTCGTTTTCGCCGTCGAGCAGGCTGCAGGTGGCGTACACGAGGCGGCCGCCAGGCTTCAGCAGGCGCGCCGCGCTGGCCAGGATGGCAGCCTGCTTCACCTTCAGTTCCTCGACGGACTGCGGCGACTGGCGCCATTTCATGTCGGGGTTGCGGCGCAGCGTGCCGAGCCCCGAACAGGGGGCATCGACCAACACCCGGTCGATCTTGCCGGCCAGCCGCTTGATGCGGTCGTCGCGCTCGTGGGCGATCTGGATCGGGTAGACGTTCGACAGCCCGCTGCGGGCCAGGCGCGGCTTCAGCGCCGCGAGGCGGTGGCCGGAGGTGTCGAACGCGTAGAGGCGCCCGGTGTTGCGCATCGACGCGCCCAGAGCCAGCGTCTTGCCGCCGGCGCCCGCGCAGAAGTCGACCACCATCTCGCCGCGCTTGGCATCGGCCAGCAGCGCGAGCAGCTGGCTGCCTTCGTCCTGCACCTCGATCTCGCCGCGGTTGAACGCGTCCACCTTGTTCAGCGTGGGTTTGCCCTGCACGCGCAGGCCCCAGGGGGAATGGGGCGTGATTTCGGCATCGATGCCGCCGGCCTTCAGGGCGGCCTGCACGTCCTCGCGCTTGGCCTTGAACGTGTTGACCCGCAGGTCGAGCGGTGCCGCCTGGTTCAGACTGTCCACCAGCGGCCAGAAGTCCTCACCGAGCGCCGCTGCCAGCGGTTCGGCGAGCCATTCGGGCAGGTTGTGCCGCAGCTTTTCCGGGAGCGCGGTGCGGTTCACCGCCTTGACCTGCTCGAGCCACTGCTGCTCCTGCTCGGACAACGCGGCACGCAGGAAGCCCTCGTTGCCTTGCCAGGCGAGCAGGACGAGGCGCCGTTCCATCTCGCCCTTGCCCGATTGGGCCAGGTGCTGGAACAGCAGGCGCTGCCGCAGCACCCCGTAGGTGGTTTCGGCGAGCGAGTGGCGCTCGCGCGAACCCAGCTCCCGGTGGGTGCGGAAAAAGTCGGAGACCACGCGGTCGGCGGGGGACTGGAACTGGAGCACCTGGTGCAGCAGATCGGTGGCGAGTTCAAGCAGGGCGTTCGGATGCATAGACCCCGATTATCCTTGTCCGCCATGAGCGACGCCGAAATGCCTTCCCTTCCCCCCACCCCACCGGGCCGATACCGCCACTACAAGGGCGGTGAATACGAGGTGCTGGGCGCCGCGCGCCACAGTGAAACCGAGGAGCTGATGGTGGTGTACCGCACGCTGTACGACCAGTCCGGCTGGTGGGTGCGGCCGCACGCCATGTTCTTCGGGGACGTGGTGATCGACGGCGTGCGCCGCCCCCGCTTCGAACGGATCTCAGCCTGAGACCAGCTGCGACACCCCGCCGGCGTGGGTGACCACCCCGCCGGCATCCACCGTCAGCGCGCCCTCGACGATCCAGCGCACGGCCTGCGGGTACATCAGGTGCTCCTGCACCAGTACACGCGCTGACAGCGTGGCCTCGGTGTCTGCGGGCAGGACCGGCACCGTGGCCTGCGCAATGATCGGCCCATGGTCCAGCTCCGCCGTCACGAAGTGCACCGTGGCACCGGCCACCTTGCAGCCCGCCTCGATGGCGCGGCGGTGGGTGTGCAGGCCCGTGAAGGCCGGCAGCAGCGACGGGTGCACGTTGACCAGCCTCCCCTTGAACCGGTTCACGAACCCGTCGGTCAGGATGCGCATGAACCCGGCGAGCACCACCACGTCGGGGGCGAACGTGTCGATCGTGTCGCCCAGCGCCGTGTCGAACGTGTCGCGGTCGGCGTAGGCCTTGTGGTCCACCACCTCGGCGGCAATGCCCCGTGCCTGCGCGAACACGAGCCCGGCGGCATCGGGCCGGTTGCTGATCACCGCGGCCACGTGGGCCGGCCAGCCCTCGGCGGCACAGGCGTCGACGATGGCCTCCATGTTGGAGCCGCGGCCGGAAATCAGGATCACGATGCGCTTCATATCGGCCGGCAGTGTAGCGCCCGGTCCGTACAATGCCCGACTCCCCTGCTCCACCGTGACCGACCGTCCCCACGCCATGACTGAACGCGTTCTCACCGGCATCACCACCACCGGCACCCCGCACCTCGGCAACTACGTCGGGGCCATCCGGCCCGCCATCGCGGCCAGCCGGGCGCCCGGTGTCGAGAGCTTCTTTTTCATGGCGGACTACCACGCGCTGATCAAGTGCGACGACCCGGAGCGGGTAGCCCGGTCCACGCTCGAGATCGCCGCCACGTTCCTCGCGGCGGGCCTCGACACCAACCGCGTGGTGTTCTACCGCCAGAGCGACATCCCCGAGACCCCGGAACTCACGTGGCTGCTCACGTGTGTCACGGCCAAGGGCCAGATGAACCGCGCCCACGCCTACAAGGCCGCCACCGACGCCAACGTGGCCGACGGCAAGGACATCGACGCCGACATCTCGATGGGCCTGTACAGCTACCCCATCCTGATGGCGGCCGACATCCTGCTGTTCAACGCCCACCGCGTGCCGGTCGGCAAGGACCAGGTGCAGCACATCGAGATGGCCCGCGACGTGGCCCAGCGGTTCAACCACCTGTACGGCCAGGGCCGCGAACTCTTCGTGCTGCCGCAGGCCGAGGTGGAAGAAGACGTGGCCACGCTGCCCGGGCTCGACGGCCGCAAGATGTCGAAGAGCTATGACAACACCGTGCCGCTGTTCGAAGGGGGCCCGAAGGGCCTGAAGGACGCGGTTGCCCGCATCGTGACCGACTCGCGCCTGCCCGGCGAACCGAAGGACCCGGACGGCACCAGCCTCGTGACCATCCACGACGCGTTCGCCACCCCCGCCCAGCGCGACGCCTTCCGGGCCGACCTGCGGGCCGGCCTCGGCTGGGGTGACGCCAAGCAGCGCACCGTCGAGCTGATCGAATCGCACATCGGCCCCCTGCGTGCCACCTACGCCGACCTGATGGCCCACCCCGAGCGCGTCGAAGCGGCGTTGCAGGAAGGCGCACGCAAGGCCCGCGCCGTGGCGCGCCCGCTGCTCGACGAGTTGCGCCAAGCCGTGGGCCTGCGCGCCATGGTGGCGGTGGTGTCGCAGAAAAAGGAAGCCCGGGCCGCCCACGCCAAGCTGCCCGAGTTCAAGCAGTACCGGGAAGCCGACGGCCGCTTCTTCTTCAAGCTGGCCGACGCCGACGGCACCGATCTGCTGCAGAGCGACGGCCTCACGGAGGGCAAGGCTGCCGGCGCGTGGGTCAAGCGCCTGAAGACCGAAGGCAGCGCGGCCCTCGCCGACGCACCGGTTCGCCTCGTGGCCGACCGCGCGGCGGTGGACGCCGCCCTCTCCGCCCTGATGGCGGCCCAGGCGTGACGTTGCAAGGTGTGCCCGTGGCCGGCATCCACATCACCGACATCGAAAGCGCCATCAACTGGTGGCGCGACCGCGAACCGTCGCCCGACGGCATCACGGCGTGCCGCGAGGTGCTTGCGCTGGCCGAGGTGTACGCGCTGCTGGTGTACTACCACGAGACCGAGTGCGACGAGGACTCCATGCCCCCGCGCGCCCGCGACGCCTGGCTCGCGTGGTACGCCACGATGCCCGACGCGCCCTGCATCGCCATCTGCTCCACGAGCCAGGGCGACGACCTGTGCAAGGGCTGCGGCCGCACGTTCGACGAGGTGCAGCACTGGCCGGTGATGACCCCCGGTGAAAAGCGCGCCACCTGGCGGCGCATCACGATGGAAGGCACGGCGTGGCGGTTCAACCGCTACAGCGAACGTGCGCTCGAGGACCCCTCACCCGCGACCTCGCGCGAGAACCCGGCGTGACCGTCGGCCTGCGGCACAGCGCGGCGCGCATCCTGCCGCTCGCCTGGCCCGTGCTCGTGGGCCAGCTCGCGGTGCTCGCCTTCGGCACGGTGGACACGGTGCTCGTCGCCCGGGCGTCGGCGCTCGACCTGGCCGCGCTGGCCATCGGCGGGGCGGCCTACATCACCGTGTTCATCGGCCTGATGGGCGTGGTGCTTGCCGTGGGGCCCATCGCCGGGCAACTGTTCGGCGCGAAGCAGTTGCACGACGCCGGCCGGCAACTGCACCAGGCGGGATGGCTTGCGCTTGCGCTGTCCGTCATCGGGTGTGCGGCCCTGCTGTTCCCGCAGCCGTTCCTCGCGCTGTCCCGGGCCTCTCCCGAGGTGGGCGAGAAGGTTCACGGCTACCTGGCCGCGCTCGCTTTCGCGTTGCCACCCGCGCTCCTCTTCACCGCGTTCCGCGGGTTCAACACATCCGTGTCGCGGCCCAAGATCGTGATGTCGGTGCAGCTGGTGGGCCTCGCGCTGAAGGTGCCGCTGAGTGCGCTGCTGGTGTTCGGCTGGGGCGAGCACGTGCCGGCGCTCGGCGCCACGGGCTGCGGCATCGCCACCGCCCTCGTGATGTGGGGGCAGCTCGCGGTGGCGGTGTGGGTCGTGCGGCGCGACGGTTTCTACGCGCCGTTCGGCTTGCACACGGGCGGTATCGCACCGCCCGACCGGGCCAGCCTCGTGGCGCTGGTCAAGCTCGGCGTGCCGATGGGGCTGTCGGTGTTGATCGAGGTCACCGGGTTCACGTTCATGGCGTTTTTCATCGCCCGCATGGGCACCACGCCGGTGGCGGGCCACCAGCTCGCATCGAACCTCGTGGCCATGTTGTTCATGGTGCCGCTGTCGCTCGGCAATGCCACGGCCACGCTGGTGGCGCAGCGCATCGGCGCGGCCGACCTGCCCGACGCCCGCCGCCTGGGCTGGCACGGGCTGCTGATCGCGCTGTTGATCGCCGCGGGGTTGGGCACCACCGTGTACGCGGCGCGCGAAGGCGTGCTGGGCCTCTACACCGGCAACGCCGCCATCGTGGCCGCCGCCATGCCGCTGCTCGCGTGGGTGGCGGTGTTCCACATCGCCGACGCGGGCCAGGCGCTGACGTCGTTCGTGCTGCGCGCGCACCGCATCACCACGGTGCCGCTGCTGATCTATGCGTTCGCCATCTGGGGCGTGGGGCTCGGCGGCGGGTTCGTGCTGGGCTTCGACACGCTGGGTCTCGCGCCGCCGGCGCTGCACGGTGCCCGCGGGTTCTGGGCGGCCGCCACCTTGGGCCTCGCCATCGCCGCGCTCGGGCTGGGCGGCTTCCTCCAATGGGTGTTGCGCCAGCGGCAGCGCGACGAGATTCCCGCCGGGGCCTGATCAGGCCTTCGGCAGCGACAGCTCGAAACAGCACCCGCCACCGTCGCGCGGCAGGCAGCGCACCTGGCCACCATGCCCCTCGGCGATCTGCTTCACGAGGCTCAGCCCCAGGCCCACGCCGCCGGCCTGCTCCGCATGGCCCGGCAACCGGTAGAACGGCTCGAAGATGCGCGCCCGCTGGTCTTCGGGCACCCCCGGCCCGCGGTCGCACACCTGCACCACGACCGAAGCCCCCTCGGTGCCCACCGTCACGCTGACGTCGCCCCCGCCGTAGCGGCGGGCGTTTTCGAGCAGGTTGCGCAACGCACGGCGCAACAGGCGCTCGTCGCCCAGCACCGGGGCAGGTTCACCGCCGGCCACGGCGTCCACGCGGGCGGCCTCCTCGGCGGCCAGCGCCAGCAGTTCCACCGGCTCGCGCTGGCCCATCTGCGGGGCCGCGTCGAGCCGGCTCGCAAGCAGCACCTCCTCGACCAGTGCGTCGAGTTCGGCCACGTTGGTGTCGATCTCGCGCTTGAGCCGCTCGCGTTGTGCGGGCGGTGCGTCGTCGAGCATCGACACCGCCATCTTCATGCGCGCAAGCGGCGAGCGCAGCTCGTGGCTCGCGTTGGCCAGCAGCGACCGGTGCGACTGCACCAGCGCCTCGATGCGGCCGGCGGCCTGGTTGAAGCTGGCCGCCACCGCGGCCACCTCGTCGCGGCCGGACACCTCGACCCGGTGCCCCAGGTTGCCTTCACCGAAGTGCTCGACCCCGTTCTGCAACGCCTTCAACCGGCGCGTGAGCCGGCGCACCGCGGGCCACGCCCCGGCGGCCACGGCCACGAACAGCAGCAGCAGCACCACCGCGAGGCCCACGCCGCGCCCGATCAGGCCCTGGCCCCACGGCCAGAAGCCCGGCGGACCATCCGGCCCCTGCCGGCCCACGTCGAGCGGCGGCGGCCCCCCGTTGCGGAACATGGGCTCGTTGCCCCCCATGGGAGGCGGCCGCAGCGGCCGCGCGCCGGGGCGCATCACCCACAGCGTGCGCCCGTCGTCCAGGCTGATGGCCAGGCCGCGCCCGTGCCCGTCCGCCTGGCGGTGCTCGAATGAATCGGACGCCGCGATGCGTTTGCCCTCCGCGTCGTCCAGCGCCAGCGGCAACCTCAGTCGGTACGACCACGCCCGCAACGCCGCCGCCTGGTCCGCCAGGGGCTCCTCGGCGCCCGGCAACGAGCGTTGGATCAGGTCGGCCCACGCCGACACCCGCTCCGCGAGCATCGAGTTGACCTGCACCCGTTCCTCCTCGATGTGGCGCTGGAACAGCCAGCCCGACGCGAATGCAAACAGCGCCAGCACCGCCACGACGGTGAGGTAGATGCGCAGGGTGAGGGTGTGCATGCGGGCGCTCACGCCCCGTTTTCGGCGTCTTGCTTCTTGGCGAACACGTAGCCCGCGCCCCGCACCGTCAGCACGCGGCGCGGGTTCTTCGGGTCGTCTTCGATGACGGCGCGGATGCGTGAGATGTGCACGTCGATGGAGCGGTCGAAGGCCTCCATCGGGTGGCCCTTGAGCAGGTCCATGATCTGGTCGCGCGACAGCACGCGGCCGGGGCTCTGGGCCATCACGACCAGCAGGTCGAACTGGTGGCTGGTGAGGTCGCACACCTTGCCGTCGAGCCGCGCGGCACGTTCGCCCAGATCGATCTCGAGGCGGCCGAACCGCAGCAGTTCGTCACCCGCCGGCGTGGGCGCGGCGCGGCGCAGCAGGGCCTTGACACGTGCCAGCAGCTCGCGCGGTTCGAACGGCTTCGGGAGGTAGTCGTCGGCCCCCATCTCGAGGCCCACGATGCGGTCCATGGGTTCGCCGCGGGCGGTCAGCATCAGCAGCGGCAGTTGCCGGGTGCGCGCGTTGCCGCGGAGTTCGCGGCACAGGTCGAGGCCGTCGCCGTCGGGCAGCATCAGGTCGAGCACCAGCGCGTCGTGCGTGCCGGTGGCGATCGCCTCGCGGCCCTCGGCCAGCGAGCCGGCCACCGCCACCTCGTAGCCGGACCCCCGGAGGTAGTCGGCCACCATGGCAGACAGGCGGGCATCGTCATCGATCAACAGCAGGCGAGTGGTCATGGCAGTACACAAACTGGAAAGCCCCGGCGGAGGGCGCCGGGGCGGACGACACACGGTCCGTGTGTCAATCAGAACACATTTCAGGTCATCGGGATGGTCGAGGGAAGCGCACCCTGCTCGCGGCCGCGCATGTGGCCGCGGTGCTTCTCGAACCGGGTGGCCAGTTGCTCCCGCTGCTTCGGGGTGAGGACCTTGGCGGCGTCGACGATGGCCTGGGTCATGCGCTGGCCCACGGCGTCGTGCTGGCGCGCGATCTGCTGGCGCACGCCTTCGATGGCGGCATCGTCGATGGTGGGCGCGACCAGCAGCGCACGCATCTTCGCGTGCAGCTCACGGCCCGAGGCCATCTGGTCCCGCGCATCCTTGGCCGCGGCCTGGGCGATGGCCTTGACCTGCTTGCGCTGGGTGTCGGTGGCATCCACGCCGTCGAGCATGCGGTCCACCGCGCGATCAATGTGTTCCGGCGACCTCATCAGGAACATGCCTGGTCCGCCCATGGGCAGCGCGCCCCGCCCCTCGCCGTGCGGCGGCTGGGCCCAGCCGGTCATGGCGACGGTTGCCATCACGGCCAGCAGCATGCCCATGAACAGCAGCTTGAGGCTGTTCGATTGTGTCTTGATCATCTTGCTTCTCCTTGCAGACGGGCCCGATCGCCCATGAAGTGATGGTCGCGGGAGGCCGTGAAGACCCCATGGCCAGGGCGTAAAGATCTGTGAATGCCATCACACCGCGCCGACATCTTCAAGCCCTCGTGGAAAGCGCCGATAACCCATCCGTACCCATGATTTTCGGTCCGCGCGACCACCACGAGGCACGACATGCTTTCCGAGACCCGACGTCTCTCGCATCTGGCTGACCGTGTCCGGCCCCCCGGCGACCGGACCGCACCATGAGCCACGACACCCCCGCCCCCCGCACGGGTCACGTGATCCCCTGGCCCGACCGGCCGCGCGACGCGGCGGCCCCGCCGTCGCCATCGGAGACAGAGACCGCGGCCGCGCGCGAGTCCGCCGAGCGGGCGCAGCACCGCCAGACCCTGTGGCTGCGCGAGTCGAAGATCATCGCGGGCAGCTACCTGGTCAACGGCGTGTTCCTTGCCGTGTTTGCCCTGACCGGGACCGTGCACTGGTCCGCCGCGGCGCTGTACGTCCTGCCCGGCTGGATCACCTGTTCCCTGGCCTGCGCGATGATCGCCGGCGGCCACTCGCTGCACTGGAACGACCCGGCCGTGTCGGACGCCCAATCGTTCGCGGGCATGGTGATCTGCGGTGCCGGGATCGTCCTCTACCCCGAGATGACATTCCTGTACGTGCTGATCCTGTTCACGATCTTCCTGGGCGCCACGTACCGGATGTCGCGCATCCGGATCAACCTCGCGTGGTTCGGCGCGAGTGTGCTGATCGGCGCCGCCACCCTGAGCGGCCACCGCACACTGCAGATTCCCCATGCGACGGCCGCCGAGCAGGTGGCCGCGTGGGCCTGCTTCGCGGCCACGCTGGCCCACTGCGTCCTGTTGAGCCTGATCAACACCGGCCACAACTTGCTGCTGCGCCAGCGCAGCCAGCAGATGGCCGACACACTCGCGCAGATCGAACGGCTAGCGAACTTCGACGAACTCACCGGCCTGCCCAACCGGCGCAACCTGCTGCGCACGCTGGACGACGAGATGGCCCGCAGCGGGCGCGGCGGCTCGCCGCTGGCCGTCGCGTTGCTGGACCTCGACCACTTCAAGGCCGTCAACGACACCCGGGGCCACCTGGTGGGGGACCATGCGCTGCGGACGTTCGCCACCGCGGTGCAGACGCACCGCCGCCCCACCGACACCTTCGGCCGGCACGGCGGCGAGGAATTCCTGCTGATCCTGCCGGACACGGTCATCGGCGACGCGCGCCACGCCGTGGAGCTGCTGCGCGGCGGCGTGGCCACCGCCGAGTGGGACACGGTCTCGCCCGGCCTGCGCGTCACCTTCTCGGCCGGCCTCGTGGCCTGGCAGCCCGGCGACACCGCCGAGAAATTGTTGAGCCGCGCCGACCACGCCCTCTACGGAGCCAAACATGCAGGCCGCGACTGCCTACGCGCCGGCTGACGCGCCGCCGCCCGCAGGCGGCCTCCAAAGCGACCGCCAGGCCACGTTCACCCGGCACGCGTTGCGCAACGTGCGCATCATCTCGTACAGCTACCTGATCGACGGGCTGGTGCTGTCGCTGTTCGCGCTGGCCGGCACGGTGCCGTGGGTGCCGGTGGCGGCCTATACCGTGATGGGCCTGTTGATCGGCACGTTCTGGACCGTCGTGTTCCAGAACGGCTGGACCCTCGGTGCGAAGGATCCGCACATGCCGATGACGATGTCGCTGCCCCACCAGGTGCTGCAGTTGGCCGGCATGGCACTGATGCCGAAGCTGAGCTTCATGTTCCTGCTGATCCTCTTCATCGTGTTCACGGCGCTCGCGATGCGTGTGGCGCCGCGCCGGGCCGTCGCGGCCTGCGCGGCGATCTGCGTAGGCGCGGGGCTCGTGCTGGCCATGGGAGGCACCACGGTGCGCATCCCCGACGCCAACATCGTCGAGCAGGTGCTGTCGTGGGCCTTCGTGTCGCTGACCCTCTGGCAGTGCATCTGGATCGGCCTGTTCAACGGCGCGATGACCGCCACGCTGAAACGCCGCAGCCGCGAACTGGCCGCACTGACCCGCAAGGTGCAGCACCTCGCCCACCACGACGAACTCACCGGGCTGCTGAACCGCCGCAGCCTGCTGGCCATCCTCGCCGGCGAGCAGCAGCACGCCGATCGCACCGGCCAGGCGCTGACGGTGGCGCTGTTCGACCTCGACCACTTCAAGGCCATCAACGACACGCTGGGCCACCCGGCCGGCGACCGCACGCTGAAGCGCTTTGCGAGCACGGTGAAGCAGCTCGCCCGGACGACGGACCGCTTCGGCCGCTACGGCGGCGAGGAGTTCCTCCTGGTGCTGGCCGGCACGCCCCCCGGCGACGCGCGCGTGCCGGTGGAACGCTTCCGCGAAGCACTGCGGGCCCGCGGATGGGACGACGTGGCCCTGGACCTGCAGGTGACCTTCTCGTGCGGCCTGGCCGGCCACCTCCCCGGGGAATCGACGGAAGACCTGCTGAGGCGGGCCGACGCCGCGCTGTACCGGGCCAAGCACGACGGCCGGGACTGCACGCGGACCGGATGAGCCCGCTGTAGGACGGCGCCCGGGCGCCGTCGCGCCACCGTCCGACGGCACACGCGGGGCCCCGTGCCGATACTGGCCGCATGACCCACGTGCGCACCGGCCAGGCACCTGAACCGCTCACCCGCGACGCGTTCGGCGAACGGTATCGCCGCCGGTTCCACGATCCGGCATTCGACGGCGAACACGACGCCATCGCACGGCTGGAAGCCATTGCCTGGGATGCCTACGACAAAGGCCGGAAAGCCCCTCGCACCCGCAAGGCCGGCGAACATTTCGCAGATCCCTCCTACGACCTGTCGCTGGAATGGCTCGACACACGCGACCGCTTGCGCGCCGCGCAGGCCCGGTGGGACACCCCCGCCACGCCATCGCGGCTGCTGCTGGTCAATGGCAGCGCGCGCAACGATGGCACCTGTCCGGGTGAAATCTCCAAGTCGTGGCGCATGACCCAGGCCGTGCGGGACACTGCAGCCGCCGAAGGCGTCGACGTGGACGTGCTCGACCTGAGCAGGGTGACCTCCGAATTCGGCCTGCAGATCCACCCCTGCAAGGGTTGCGTGTCCACCGCGATGCCGTTGTGCCACTGGCCGTGCAGCTGCTACCCGAACCACGCACTCGGCCAGGCGGATGACTGGATGGCCGAGATCTACGAACGCTGGGTGGCCGCCCACGGCGTGGTCATCGTGGCGCCCACGTACTGGTACCAGTCGCCGAGCCCGCTGAAGCTGATGATCGACCGCCTCGTGTGCGCCGACGGCGGCAACCCCGACCCCACCACCACCCACGGCAAGCACCCCGGCGAGGCCAAGCGCCTCGAGGAGGCCGGCTGGGACTACCCGAAACACCTCGCCGGCCGGACCTACGGCGTGGTGGTGCACGGCGACGTGGCCGGCGTGGAGAGCCACCGCCGCAACCTGACCGACTGGCTCGACTGGATGGGGCTCGCCGACGCCGGCGCCCTGGCCAGGCTGGACCGCTACGTGGGCTACTACGAACCCTACGCCACGAGCCATGACGCCCTGGACCGCGACACCGCCTTCATGGCCGAGGTGCGCAACGTGGCGCTGGCGGTGAGCCGGGCCATCGGTGCGCTGCGCCAGCACACGCTTTCCCAACCCGGCGAAGGGTTGACCACCCCCCGCCCCAAATGAACCGCAGGAGTCCACCATGACCGAAAAAACCGCCACCGTCCATTGGGAGGGCCAGGGCAAACAGGGCCAGGGCCAGATCAGCACCGAGACCGCGGCGCTGAAGGCGTACCCGTACGGTTTCGGCAGCAGGTTCGGCGACGACCGCACCGGCACGAACCCGGAAGAGATCCTGGCCGCGGCCCACGCTGCCTGCTTCACGATGGCCTTCTCGTTCGCGTGTGACAAGGCGGGCTTCGCCACCGTGACCGTCGACACCCGGGCCAGCGTCCGCCTGGCCCAGAAGGGCGACGGGTTCGCCATCGACCGCATCGCGCTCACGCTCTCGGCGAAGGTGCCAGGCCTCGACGAAGCGAAGTTCCAGGAGATCGCCGACGGCGCCAAGCAGGGCTGCCCGCTGTCGAAAGCCCTCGCGAGCGTTCCCGAGATCACGCTGCAGGCCACGCTGCAACCCTGAACCCCAAACCCCGACCACAGGAGCCCCCATGAACGAAACCAAGCACGTGCAAGACGTCGAGGACGTCTACCAGTTGCTGCTCAAGGGCATCGGCCACGAGCTCGTCACCGAGCACAACGTCGATGCGCTGATCCGCCGCGCCGAAGGCGACGGCCACCCGGTGCTCGCCGAGGAATTGCGCGAGTGGCAGGCGTGAGGCAGGACCCACCCCCCTATACCCGTGGGCCAATCGTGCAATGAGTGTCATTGACACGAAGTCGTCAATCGCTACATTGACCGGAAGAGGCCCTGGCGTAGAGGTACGCCGGGGCCCACCGGACGCTCATCCGCGGCGTCACCAGGGAGGTGACCGGCTTTGGCATCAACGGACTTGTCGGGGAAGCTGACCCGGCGGCGAGGCTTCTCCACGCTGGCGTTCGCGTTCATCGCGGTCGGTGCCACCGCATATGCCATCACGGCATACGCCGGGTACCGAGGGGTTCGCGAAATGGCCACGGCGGCCGCCAGCCGGCAGCAAGCGCTCGACGCGCTGCTGCTCACCCAGCGCACGCTCGGCATGCTGGTCGAGCTGGAGTCTGGCCAGCGCGGTTTCATGCTGAGCGGCCGCGACGAATTCCTGCAGTCGCTCGTCACGTCGCGCGTGGCGCTCGACAGCATGCGCCCGTTGCTCAAGCGCACGCTGGAGACGTCCGACTTCCCCCGCGTTCGCGCCTTGCGCGACACGGTCGACGGGCTGATCGCCGAACGCATCGGCCAGGCCGACGCGGCCGTCGCACAACGGCGGGCGCGGGGGTACCAGCCCGAACGGGAGCTGCTCGAACACAGCAAGGGCAAGCCGCTGATGGACGAGCTGCGCAGCCAGTTCGACACACTGGAGTCGTACCAGTTGGCGGTCGTGGACCGCCGCAGCCTCGACAGCGCCGACGCCACCGCTGCCACCACGCGCCTCTCCGGCGCCCTGGCGTCCGGGGGCACCTTGCTGATGGTGCTCGCGCTGGGCATGCTGCATTACGAGCGGCGCCTGCGCGACGGTGCGGACCGCGCCTTGCACACGGCCAACGAGCGCCTGGAACGCGAGGTGGTGGAACGCACCGAGGCCCTGACGGAGGC
Organism: Rhizobacter sp. Root1221; assembly: GCF_001425785.1. Lineage (GTDB taxonomy): Bacteria > Pseudomonadota > Gammaproteobacteria > Burkholderiales > Burkholderiaceae_C > Rhizobacter. The sequence goes on from NZ_LMDI01000023.1 coordinate 100,685, forward strand.
CAAGAGCCGCATCCAGTCGTTCGCCGGCGAATTGGACCTGCATGTCGAGGAAGAGCGGCGGCGGCTGTCCCGCGAGGTGCACGACCAGCTGGGGCAGATCGCCACCGCCGCGAAGATCGTGACCGCCGACCTCGTGCGGTCCCACCCCGGATTGCCGCGCGCCGCCGTGCGGCAGCTGATGGACCTGCTCGACGAGGCCATCCAGACCACGCGCCGCATCGCCGGTGAACTGCGCCCGCCGATGCTCGACGACCTGGGCCTCGGCGCGGCGGTGGCCCACCATGTGCAGTCCGTGGCCGCCCTTGGCAAGCTCGAGACCGACATCGACATCGCCAGCGATCACCGCCTGCCCGCCGACCGCGCCAACCAGATCTTCCGCATCCTGCAGGAGGCCACCACCAACGTGCTGCGCCACGCCGGCGCCACCACCCTGTCCGTGCGGGGTGGCGTCGAGGGCTCCCGCTACCGGTTCGTCGTGGACGACGACGGCCGCGGCCCGCACGACATCCGGGCCGACGCCAGCGGCGTGCGCAACATGCGAGAGCGCGCGGCCCTGGTCGGTGGCACGTTGCATTTCGGGCCGGGGCCGAGCGGCGGCACCCGTGTCACCGTCCTGGTTCCGTTGGAGACCTCCACACCATGAGATTCCTGATCGTCGAAGACCACCCGATCATGCGGGTCGGCGAACGCCAGCTGATCGAACGGGCGTGGCCCGATGCGGTGATCGACGAGGCCAGCACGCTGGCCGAAGCGCTGGCGCACGTGGCGGACCAGGCACCGACGGCCATCGTGATGGACCTCGCCCTGCCCGACGCCAGCGGCACCGACGGCATCTCGGCCATGCTCCATGCCGCGCCGGCCTCGCCGATCCTCGTGCTCAGCTTCAACGCCGAATCGGCCTATGCCGCCCGGCTGCTGCAGATGGGCGCGGCCGGCTACCTGCCGAAGGACCGCGCCGGCGATGAACTCGTCGAGGCGTTGCAGCGGCTCGTGCAGGGCCGCCGCTACGTCACCGCGTCGATGGCCGACCACCTCGTCGACCTGCTGGGCGGCCGGGCGAACCAGGCCCTGCCCCACCAGTCGCTGTCGGAGCAGGAGTACCGGGTGATGCTGTCCATCGCGGCCGGCCGCCCGCCAGCCCAGACGGCCGAGGTGATGGGGGTGTCGGTCAAGACGGTGGGCACGTACCGCACGCGGCTGTTCACCAAGATGCGCATCAAGTCGAACGTCGAGCTGGCGAAGTACTGCCTGCAGCATGGGTTGACGGAGTGAACGTCCCCTCGCCCACTGCCCCGGCCGTACCGAACATGAACATCGTCGTTGTCGAAGATTCGCCCGTGCTGCAGCGCATGCTGCTGTCCACGCTGGCGAACGTGCCGGGGCTCACCGTCGTGGGTGCCGCCAGCGGCGAAGCGGAAGCGGTGGCACTCATCCTGCGTGAAGCGCCCGACCTGGTGCTGCTCGACCTGTTCCTGTCGCCCGGCCATGGCCTCAAGGTGCTACAGGCCGTCCGCGACGCCGGCCTCACTTGCCAGGCGCTCGTGCTGACCAACGAGCCGATCCACGACGAGTACCGCCGCCGTGGCGCCGACCTCGGTGTGCTGGCGTTCCACGACAAGGGCGACGGCCTCGGCCGGCTCGTCCTCGACCTGGAGCGGGTGATCGCCGGCGGCTGACGCGGCGGCAGCCGGCACCGTGACGTTCAGCGCCGTGGTGCAGTGACCCCGCGCACGTGGCCCGCGAGACGCTGCACCGGCGGTGATGCCCCGCCGCGCACGCACACGTTCAGCGTGCGCAAGGCCCAGGGGTGGTCGAGGGTGATCCACCGCGTGCCGGCGGCCTCCGCGTGGCGCTGCGCCGCCGCCTCCGGCACGATGGCCACCCCGAGCCCGAGCCCGGCCATGCGGCACGCGGCCTCGAATGTGGGCGCGCGGGTGCGCACGGACAGCACCACCCCTTCGCGGCGCGCCTGGTCGTCGATGTGCTGCTGCAGCGCCGAAGCCGCGGGCAGGCCGAGGAGCGGCCTTGCCGCCACCGCGTGCAGCCGCACCGAAGTGCGTTCCGCCAACGCATCGGCCGCGGCCACCACCAGCACCAGCCGGTCCTCGCGGAACGGGAACACCTCGAGCCCGTGCAGGTCCGACCACCCCGCGGCCACGCCCACGTCGCACCGGCCCGACCGCACGGCGTCGCCGATGCTGTCGCTGGGCGCCTCGACCACCTCCACCGCATCAGCCGGGTAGGCGCACAGGAAGGTCTCGATCAGTGCGGGCAGGTGTTCGCCACACGCGGCCGAGTTGGCCCACAGGCGCACCGGCTGCGCGGCGTGGGGGGCGAGTTCGGCCTGCAGGCGATCGCAGGCCTCCAGGACGGCGCGGGCGTTGCGCACCAGCGCCTGGCCCGCGGCGTTGACTCGCACACCACGGCTGTGGCGGTCCAGCAGCGGTGCGCCAAACCGGTCTTCCAGCGCCCGGATGCGTTCGCTCGCGGACGCCAGCGTCAGGTGCGACCGCGCGGCGCCGCCGGTGATGGACCCGGCGTCGTGCACGTGGAGGAACAGCTGGAGGTCGACCAGATCGAAACGCACGTGGTGAACGTAGCACAAGCAGCCTCAGGCGGGGCCTGAGGCTGGGTTCGCCACTTCCGCATTCCCGTCACCGCGCCCGGTTCGCACAATCTCCCCATGGCGACCGACACCCTCTCTCCGCTGCTGCTGTGTGGCACTGCCGCGGTCTTCTTGGCCGCGGGGTTGGTCAAGGGTGTCGTGGGTCTCGGCCTGCCCACCGTGGCGATGGCCCTGCTCGCGCTGCTGCTGCCGCTGCCGCCCGCCCAGGCGGCGGCCTTCCTGATCGTGCCGTCGCTCGCGACGAACCTGTGGCAGGCCGGGTCGTGGCGCACGCTCGTTCCGCTGTGGCGGCGGCTGGCCCCGCTGCAGGTGGGTGTGTGCGCCGGCACGTGGGGCGGGCTCGCCGCCTGGGGCATGCCCGGAGGACAGGCGGCCACGGGGGCCCTCGGCGCGGTGCTGATCGCGTACGGTGCATGGGGCCTGGCGGGACGCCCGCTGCATGCGGGTGAACGCGCGGAGCGCTGGTTCACCGCCCCCGTCGGGGTGCTGACCGGCGGCCTCACCGCAGCCACCGGTGTGTTCGTGGTGCCCGCCGTGCCGTGGCTGCAGATGCTCGGGCTCGCGCGCGACGACCTGGTGCGGGCGATGGGGCTGTCGTTCAGTGTGTCCACCCTGGCGCTGGCCATCGGCCTGGGCACCCGGGGCGACGCCGGCTGGGCGGAGGCGGGCCTGTCACTGCTGATGCTGCCGCCGGCCCTCGCCGGCATGGAACTCGGACGGCGCCTGCGGACCCGCCTGTCACCGGCCGCGTTCCGCACCGGGTTCTTCGCCGCGCTGATGGTGCTCGGGGTGCATCTCTGCTGGCACGCCGTCTGGGCGCGGTGACCCGGCCGCAACACGGCGCTTCAGCCGTCGAACCGGTACCCCACCCCGTAGATGGACCGGATGCACTCCGGGTCGGCGCCGGCCGCCTCGAGCTTGCGGCGCAGGTTCTTGACGTGGGTGTCCACGGCGCGGTCGGTCACGGCACGCTGGTCGGCGTGCAACCGGTCGAGCAGCAGGTCGCGCGAGAACACGCGGCCCGGGGCACCCGCCAGCGTCTTGAGCAGGCGGAACTCGATGGGCGTGAGGTCGAGCGGCGTGCCGTGGTACGCGGCTCGCACGCCGTCTTCGTCGACCTGCACGGCCGGCGGGTCCTTCTGGTCGGCCTGGCGGCTGCGGCGCAGGATCGCCTTCACGCGGGCCACGATCTCCCGCGGGCTGAACGGGGTCTTGCAGATGTAGTCGTCAGCGCCGAGGTCGAGGCCGAGCAGTCGGTCGGCCTCCTCCACCCGCGCGGTCAGCATCACGATGGGCACGTCGCTGAACGTGCGCAACTCGCGGCAGATGTCGAGGCCGCCGCGGCCGGGCAACATCAGGTCGAGCAGGATGAGGTCGTGGCGGTGCTCGCGGTAGGCCGGCACCACGTCCCGGCCGTCGGCGAGGCACTGCGGCTCATGGCCGGCCGCACGCAGGTAATCGCACACCAGCGAGGCCATCTTCGGCTCGTCCTCCACCACGAGGATGCGTGCAGCGGCCGGGCTGGTCATGGCGACACCTGCGGGAAGTCGATGGCGATCCACAGCCCGCCGAGCGGCGAGGCCTTGGCGGCGATGTGGCCATCGTGCGCCTCGACGATGCGATGGCAGATGGCCAGGCCCAGGCCCGCGCCGCCGCTCTGGCGGTTGCGCGACGCGTCGGTGCGGTAGAAGCGGTCGAACAGGCGGTCGAGGTGGGACACGTCCACCCCGGGCGCCGAATCGTTGAAGTCGATGTGCACCCGGCCATCGGCATGGCGCGCCGTCACCTGCAGCGTGCCGCCCGCATCGGTGTAGCGGCAGGAGTTCTCGAACAGGTTGTTGAACAGCTGATGCAGGCGGCGCTCGTCGCCGAAGGCGATCAGCGGCTGGTCGTTCAGCGCGAGCGACAGGGTCACGCCGCGCTGGGCCAGGCGATCGCGGAATGCCCCGGCCGCCAGCCGCAGCACCTCCGCCACGTCGACGTCGGCCTTGCGGTACGTGAGCGCACCCACGTCCGCGAGCGACAGGTCGTACAGGTCGCTCACCAGCTTGTTCAGCGTGGCCACCTCGGCCTGCAACGAACGCACCGAGTCGCGGTCGAGCGTGCGCACCCCGTCCTCGATGGCCTCCAGTTCACCATGCAGCACGCCGAGCGGCGTGCGCAGTTCGTGCGAGACGTCGGCCATGAACTCGCGGCGCATCTGCTCGTTGCGCTGCAGCGTGTGGGCCAGGCGGTTGAAGTCGGTGGCGAGCTGCCCCACCTCGTCGCGGGCCTGGACCTCCACCCGCGTGCCGTACTCGCCAGCGGCCAGCCTGTGCGTGGCCGCCGCCACGTGCCGCACAGGCCGGAGCAGCGCGCGTGACACCCACACGGCCACCGCCGCCGCCAGCAGCATGGCGCCGGCACCCACGAGCCAGCGCGACCGCCACTGCGCGTCCTCGAACCGGCGCTCGGCGGCCGAACTGACGCTCTCGAACCGGGCCATCGACAACCAGCCCACGGTGCGCCCGTCCACCACGATGGGGCGTTCCACCGCATGCGGCGAAGGGCCCGGAAAACCGGCCACCCGGCGGCGCTGTTCGTCATACAACGTGAAGCGCACGGTGGCCCCGGTGAGTTCCGACACGGTGGCCGGCGGGCGTTCGAGCGGATTCAGTGCGCGGCCCTCCTCGTCCGCGAGCGGCCGCAACTGCTTGTACCAGAGGTCGGGACGGTCCCGCAGGTACTGCCAGCTGGACCCGTTGGTGCGGTAGCCGGCCGTGAGGCTCGGCACCGCCGCTTCGAGCCGCCGTTCTGCCTGCTCGTTCAGGTACCCGAGGAACCCGCGCTTCAGGTTGACGTGCGCGGCCACGCCCATCGCGAGCGCGACCAGCAGTGCCGTCGCCAGGACGGCGGCGAACAACTTGGTGGAGATGCTGAACTTCATGGCGGGGGGCATTGGCGTCGCATTAGCGCCGATCCCCGGGCCCTTGGCAACCTGCGGGAACGGCACCCAGGGTTCTTCAACCTCTCTCCACAATTGGCCGTCAGGATGGGCGCAACCGCCTCGCAGCCTCCACATCCCATGCACCCACGATTCTCCCGCGCCCTGGCCCCGCTGTTCCTGGCCTGCCTGGCCGCGTGTTCCAAGCAGACCCCGCCAGCCGGGCCGCCCAAGGCGGCCACCGTGGGCGTGTTCAAGGTGGAAGCCCAGGCCCAGGCCATCAGTTCCGAGCTGCCCGGGCGCACGAAGGCGCGCCTCGTTGCCGAAATCCGGCCCCAGGTGGGCGGCATCGTGTTGCGGCGCCTGTTCGAGGAAGGCGCCGTCGTGAAGGCAGGCCAGGCGCTCTACGAGATCGACCCGGCCACCTACCGCGCCGCGGTGGCCAGCGCCGAGGCGGGGGTCTCGAAGGCCTCGGCCACGCTCGGGTCCGCCCGCACGGTGGCCGAACGCGACGCCGAACTCGTCAAGATCGACGCCATCAGCCAGCAGCAGCGCGACACCAGCGCCGCCGCACTCAAGCAGGCGCAGGCCGACCTGGAGGTGGCCCGCGCCGCATTGCAGACGGCCCGCATCAACCTCGAACGCACGCGCATCGTGTCACCCATCGCTGGGCGCATCGAGGTGTCCACCGTCACGCCGGGCGCCCTGGTCACCGCCAACCAGGACGTGGCCCTGACCACGGTGCGCCAGCTCGACCCGCTTTACGTGGACATCGTGCAATCAAGCGCCGAACTGCTGCGCCTGAAGCGCGAACTCGCGGACGGCACGCTGCAGTCCCGTGGTGCCGGCGAAGCCCCCATCAAGGTCGTGCTGGAAGACGGCACGCCCTACCCGCACGCGGGCAAGCTGAAGTTCGGCGGCGTGTCGGTCAACCCGGCCACCGGCGCCGTGACGCTGCGCGGCGAAGTGCCCAACCCGGACGGCGTGCTGATGCCCGGCATGTACGTGCGCGCGCGGGTGGAGACAGGCGTGGCCGAGCAGGCACTGCTCGTGCCACAACAAGGGGTCACGCGCACGCCGTCGGGCGATGCCTCGGCCTGGGTGGTCGGTGCCGGGAACAAGGTGGAGGCCCGCAAGCTCACGGTGGACCGCGCCATCGGCAACCGCTGGCAGGTGACGGCCGGGCTGAACGCCGGCGACCTGGTCATCGTGGACGGCCTGCAGCGCACGCGCGTGGGTGCCACGGTGCATCCGGTACCGGCAGGCGCTGCCCCTGCGACCACGGTGGCGTCGGCGGCCTCGGCCCCGTCCTCGCCCAAGCGCTGAGGTCTCGCCCATGGCCCGCTTTTTCATCGACCGGCCCATCTTCGCGTGGGTCATCGCCATCGTCATCATGCTCGCCGGGCTGGTGGCGATCCGGATGCTGCCGCTGGAGCAGTACCCCGACATCGCCCCCACCACGATCTCCATCAACGCCACCTACACCGGCGCGTCCGCCAAGACCATCGAGGACTCGGTCACCCAGGTGATCGAGCAGCGCCTGAAGGGCCTGGACCGGCTGGTGTCGATGTCGTCCACCAGCAACTCGGCCGGCACCGCCAACGTGCGCCTGCAGTTCGAGGCAGGCACGAACCCGGACGTGGCGCAGATGCAGGTGCAGAACAAGCTGCAGCAGGCGATGTCGCAGCTGCCGCAGGCGGTGCAGAGCCAGGGGGTTTCCGTCACGAAGGCGGGCACCGACCTGCTGATGGTGGTGTCGCTGACGTCCGAGGACGGCAGCATGTCGGCCACCGACCTGGGTGACTACATCGCCAGCAACCTGCAGGACGTCATCAGCCGCGTGGACGGCGTGGGCGACGTGAACATCCAGGGCACCGGCTACGCGATGCGGCTGTGGCTCGACCCGGCCAAGCTGAACCAGTACGCGCTGATGCCGTCCGACGTGCGCACGGCCATCACGGCACAGAACACCGAGGTGTCCGCCGGCCAGCTGGGCGCCCTGCCCGCACCCGACGGCCAGCAGCTCAATGCCACCGTCACCGCACGCGGCAAGCTGCAGACGGCCGAACAGTTCCGCAACGTGGTGGTCAAATCGGCCGCCGACGGGTCGGTGGTGCGGGTGGGCGACGTGGCCCGCGTGGAACTGGGCAGTGACAGCTACACCACGCGCGCCCGCCTCGGCGGCAAGACGTCGTCGGGCATGGCCATCTTCCTGGCCACCGGCGCCAACGCCGTTGGCACCGCGAAGGCCGTTCGCCAGAAGATCGACGAACTGGCGCCGTTTTTCCCGCCCGGCATGAAGGCCACCGTCAGCTTCGACACCACGCCGTTCGTGGAAGTGTCCATCGAGGGGGTGGTGCACACGCTGCTCGAGGCCATGGTGCTCGTGGTGCTGATCATGTACCTGTTCATGCAGAACCTGCGGGCCACGCTGATCCCGGCCATCGCGGTGCCGGTGGTGCTGCTCGGCACGTTCGGCATCCTCTCGGTGTTCGGCTATTCCATCAACACGCTGACCATGTTCGGCCTCGTGCTCGCCATCGGCCTGCTGGTGGACGACGCCATCGTGGTCGTCGAGAACGTCGAGCGGCTGATGGCCGAGGAAGGCCTCACCCCGCTCGAGGCCACGCGCAAGTCGATGACCGAGATCACCGGGGCCCTCGTCGGCATCGCCCTCGTGCTGTCGGCCGTGTTCATCCCGATGGCCTTCTTCGGCGGATCCACCGGCGTGATCTACCGGCAGTTCTCGATCACCATCGTGTCGGCCATGGTGCTGTCGGTGCTGGTGGCCATGACGCTCACACCCGCGCTGTGCGCCACGCTGCTGCACGTGGGTGACGAGCCGGGCCACACCGACGGCCACGGCCCCATCGGCCGCTTCTTCAACGGCTTCAACCGCCTGTTCGACCGCAACGCGGAACGCTACCAGCACGGCGTGGCCCGGCTGCTGCAACGCAGCGGCCGCAGCCTGGTGCTGTACGCGTTGCTGATCGGCGTGGCGGGGTTCCTCTACGTGCGCCTGCCCACGTCGTTCCTGCCCGAGGAAGACCAGGGCACGGTGCAGGTCCAGATCCGCATGCCGGCGGGCGCCACCAACGAGCGGCTGCAACAGGTGCTCAACCAGCTGGAGACCTACCTCGCGAAGGAGAACGACGTGGCGTTCTACAACCTCGTGAGTGGCCAGAACGGCAACCAGGGCGTGGGCCAGGGTTTCATCCGGCTGAAGAACTGGTCCGAACGCACGGGCCAGGGCCAGGGCGCCGCCGAACTGGCGCGCCGGTTCACCAGCGAGATCCAGAAGCAGGTGCGCGACGCGCAAGTGTTCTTCCTGCTGCCCCCGGCAGTGCGTGGCCTCGGCGCCAACGCCGGCTTCTCGGTGCAGTTGCAGGATGTGGGCGGCCTCGGCCCGGCCGCGCTGGCCACCGCGCGAGACCAGTTCCTCGACCTCGCGAACGAACATCCCCAGTTGTCCCGGGTGCGCAACAACAACCTCGTCGACACACCGGAGTTCAACATCCGCATCGACGACCGCCGCGCCGGCGCGCTGGGCCTGACCACCACGGCCATCAACGACACGCTGTCGGCAGCGATGGGCGGCAGCTACATCAACGACTTCATCGACCGCGGCCGCGTCAAGAAGGTCTACATGCAAGGGGACGCCGCGTTCCGCATGGAACCGGAGAGCTACAAGGACTGGTTCGTGCGCAACACCGCCGGCGACATGGTGCCGTTCTCGGCCTTCGCCACCAGCGGGTGGGCGTTCGGGGCGCCGCAGCTCACGCGGTACAACGGCATGTCCTCGTACGAGCTCATCGGCGACCCCGCACCCGGGGTCAGCTCCGGCACCGCGATGGCCCTCATCGAGGACATCATGAAGCAGATGCCACCCGGCGTCGGTTTCGAGTGGGCCGGCCGCTCGTACCAGGAACGCCTGTCCGGTTCGCAGGCTCCGATGCTGTACGCCGCCTCGGTGCTCTTCGTGTTCCTGTGCCTCGCGGCGCTGTATGAGAGCTGGTCGGTGCCGTTTTCGGTGATGCTGGTCGTGCCGCTCGGGGTGCTCGGGGCATTGCTAGCCAGCACGCTCGCGGGCCAGGCGAACGACGTGTACTTCCAGGTCGGCCTGCTCACCACCGTGGGCCTGTCGGCGAAAAACGCGATCCTGATCGTGGAGTTCGCGCAGTCGCTGCAGGCGCAGGGCATGGGGCTCATCGACGCCACGCTGAAGGCCGTTCGCCAGCGGCTGCGGCCCATCCTCATGACGTCGCTCGCCTTCATGTTCGGCGTCTTGCCACTCGCCTTCAGCACGGGCGCCGGCGCGGGCAGCCGCCGGTCCATCGGCACCGGCGTGCTGGGCGGCATGCTCACCGCCACTGTCCTCGGGATCTTTTTCGTGCCCATCTTCTACGTCCTGATCCGCAAGTTCTTCGCGCGCCGCCAGCCGGCCGCGCTGGCCGAGGGCACCGCGTGATGCGCACGCTCCTCGCCCTCGCTGCCGCGGCCGCCCTGGCCGGTTGCGTGAACCTCGCCCCCACCTACGAGCGCCCCGCCGCCCCGGTGCCCCACCGCTGGACCGGCGCCACGGCCGCCGCCGCGCCCTTGCCGGCCGACTGGCAAGCCTTCATCGCCGACGAGCGCCTGCGCCAGGTCATCGCGTCGAGCCTGCAGAACAACCGCGACCTCCGCGTGGCGGTGTTGAACATCGAGCAGGCGCGTGCGCGCTACCGCATCGCGCGGGCCGACGTGTACCCCACGGCCGATGGCTCGGCCGCCGCGTCACGCCAGCACAGCGCCAGCTCGGACGCCACCACGACGCAGTACAGCGCGGGCCTCGCGCTGAACCGCTACGAGTTCGACTTCTTCGGCAAGGTGCGCAACCTCGGCGACGCCGCGCTGCAGGACTTCTTTGCGGTGGAGGAGAACCGCCGCGCCACGCAGCTCGCCCTCGTCGCCGAGGTGGCCACCGCCTGGCTGACCCTGGCCGCCGACACCGAACGCCTGCAACTGGTGCGCGACACGCTGGCCAACCAGGAAACGGCGTACGACCTGGTTCGCCGCACCCGCGAACTAGGTGGCGCATCGGGCCTCGCGCTCGCACAGGCGCGCACCACGGTCGAATCCGCGCGGGTCGACGTGGGTACGTACACGAGCCGTGTCGCCCAGGACCGCAACGCCCTCGACCTGCTGGTGGGTGCCCCGGTGCCTGGCACGCTGTTGCCGGCAGCGGGCACCACGGCGGCGGCCAGCCTGCTGGTCGGCGTGCCCGCGGGCCTGCCGTCGGAAGTGTTGCTGCGCCGGCCCGACGTGCTGGCGGCCGAGCATCAGCTGCGGGCAGCCAACGCCAACGTGGGCGCGGTGCGGGCCACGCGGTTCCCGAGCATCGCGCTCACCGCCTCGGTGGGCACGCAGAGCTCGAGCCTCTCCGACCTGTTCGGCCGCGGCACCGGCGTGTGGAGCCTCGTGCCGCAGATCGACATCCCGCTGTTCGACGCCGGCGTGCGCCGTGCCAACGTGCAGGTGAGCGAGGTGCAGTTGAAGGTGGCAGTGGCGAACTACGAACGCACCGTGCAGGCGGCGTTCCGCGACGTGGCCGACGCCCTGGCCGACCGCGCCACCCTTGCCGACCGGCTGGCCGCGCAGGATGCGTTGGTCGAGGCCTCGCAGCGTGCCTACGACCTGTCGAACGCCCTCTTCAAGAACGGCGCCAGCAGCTCGCTCGACGTGCTGGTGAGCCAGCGGTCGCTGTACGCGGCACAGCAGTCGGCCATCACGCTGCGGCTGGCCGAACAGACGAACCGCGTGGCGTTGTACCGGGTGCTGGGGGGCGGGGCGGACTGAACGCCAGCCCGGTGCCGACGGGGCCCGGGTTTCAGCCGCCGTGGGCCTTTTTCAAGGCCGCGATGTCGAGCTTCTTCATGCCCAGCATCGCGGCGAAAGTGCGTTCCACCTTCTTCGGGTCGGGGTCGGCCATGAGTTCCCCGAGGACCTTGGGCACCACCTGCCAGCTCAGCCCGAACTTGTCCTTGACCCAGCCGCACTGCTGGGCTTCCTTCGGGCCGCCGGCACCCAGCTTGTTCCAGAAGTGATCCACCTCGTCCTGGTTCTCGCATTCGATCTGCAGGGAGACGGCCTCGTTGAACTGGAACACCGGACCGCCGTTGAGCGCCGTGAACCGCTGGCCGTCGAGTTCGAACTCGACCGTCAGCACCGCGCCCGGCGCGTGGCCATGGATCTCCTGGCCCACGGCGGGGTATCGCGACACCTTCGTGATCTTCGAGCGCGGAAAGATGCCGGTGTAGAACGTGGCGGCGTCCTCGCCCTGGTGGTCGAACCAGAGGCACGGGACAATCTTCGTGGTGATCGGCATGGTGGTGCTCCTTGACTGTGAACTCATTGGTTCACTGATGCTACTCGCCTCGCGCGGCCGTGCGTTTGAGACCCTTCCGGGAAGGGGGTGACCCGCCCTGCTCGGGGCGCGCTGCATGGCGCAGGCCGTCGAGCGCCGGCCGCACCACCGATTCGTCCGCGCCTTCGGCGAACACGGCGTAGGCCGGGTACAGGAACTCGGGCGCGTCCGGCACGCGGCGCAGCCGGCCGCTCTCGAGGTGTTCCCGCACCACCGCGAGCCGGATGTACCCCGAGCCGCCGGCCGCCAGGATGTACTCGCGGCCGAGTGGCCCGAGGCCGGCGATGACACCGGGGTTCGCCAGTTCGGGAAAGGCGAGGCTGTGCTGTGCAGCGAAGTCGGGGCCCCAGTCCACGTACACATAGTCCTTGGGATCGACGGTGCGACCCCGCTTGCGGGTGGTGACCAGCACGAGCTTCTCCTCGATCAGCAGCTCGATGCGCAACCCCGGCCGCAGCTGCGGCGCGTACACCACGGCGATGTCGAGGATGCCGCCAGCCACCTGCTCGATCAGGTCGGCGGGAAAACCCACCTCGGTGCGCACGGCGAGGTGGGGCGCCTCGGTGCGCATCCACAGCAGCCAGTCGAGCAGCAGCGGATCCCACAGGCTCACCTCGCAGCCGATGGTGAGCACCGAACGCCGCCCGGCGGGTACCGCCACCTGGTGCCGCGCGCGTTCCCACACCTGCACCAGCATCGACGCGTAGGGCACGAACTGTTCGCCGGCCGGGGTCAGCGTGGCCCCGGCCTTGTTGCGCACGAAGAGCCGTGCGCCGATCTGGTCCTCGAGGGTGCGCACCCGCGCACTGACCGCCGTCTGTGTGACGTGCAGCGACTCGGCCGCACGCAGGAAGCTGCCGGAGGCCACGATGTCGAGGAAGGTGCGGGCGAGCGTGATGTCCATCGTCGATCCTTTCAATGCAACATTTTTGCATTCAACTGACAATTGAACTCGCTTTACTTCCGTGTGGGACCGTTTGAAGATCACATCGACAACCACGGAGGCAGCATGAACATCCTTCATCCCACCCGCCAGGCCGCACCGCGCCAACCCGTCGCCGCCACGACACCCCAGGCGCCCGCGCCGGCACACCATGGCCTGTTCCACCTGACACCGCAGCAGGAAGCGCGGCGTGAAGTGCGCATGGCCGCACAACGCAACGCCGGCCCGGGAGGCGTCTGACGTCCCCGGCCACGATTGCAGACGACAATGCCCCAGCCCGACCGGAGGGCCACACACAGGGGCATGAATGAAACTGGCGGTTGACGTTCACTTCGATGGCGAGGGCGCCCAGGCCGCCGCCGTGGCGTTCGACGCCTGGGATGCCCCGGAGGCGGACCGCACGTACATCACCCGCGTTCCCCACATCGAGAAGGCCCCACGGGGCGAACTCGACCTGCGCGAGTTGCCGTGTGTGCTGCAGTTGCTGCGTGAACACGCGCTCGCGCCGGAGTTGATCGTCATCGACGGCTTCGTCCACCTCGACGCGCAGGACACCCCCGGCCTCGGCTGGCACCTGCACCACGCGCTGGCCGGCCGCACCGCGGTCATCGGTGTCTCGAAGACCTCGCGCCCCGACCTCCCGGCCCAATGCGAGGTGAACCGCGAGGAAGAGACCCGCCCGCTGATCGTCACGTGCGTGGGCGTGGACCTCGGCGCGGCAAAGGCACGCCTGCGGACCATGCATGGCAAACGCCGCCTGCCCACGCTGCTGAAGCTCGTGGCCCGCCTGGCGAAGGGTTCATCACCGGCGTGACGGCCGCCGGCCTGCATCGGGCAGAATGCCGCGCGCCTCTTCGCACGCTGCCACCTGCCCCATGAAAGACGACCGCTTTCCCTCAGCCCTCCAGGCCGGCGCCTTGGTGCTCGTGCTGTTTCTCTGCGAGTATCTGGTGAGTGCCGCGTTGCACGACGTCTTCGGCTCGCGTGCCCTGCCGGTGGGCGAGCGTTGGGTCTTCGCCAGCCTGCTCGGCAATGGCATCGTCTTCACCGTGCTGATGCACTTGAAGGGCGGCACCTACCGCGACCTTTTCCACGCGACGACCCTGCCGGCTCGTGCGGCGTGCGTTCTGTTGGTGCCGCCGGTGCTGATGCTGATCCCCGCGATGGTGCTGGGGTGCAGCGTGATCGACGACTGGATCGTCGCCGCGCTGCCAATGTCGCGCTGGGAGGAGCAGATCTTCGCGCAGATGGCCGCGAACGACCTCCCCACCATCGTCGCAGTCTGCATCCTGGCGCCGATCCTCGAGGAGATGCTCTTTCGCGGGGTGATCCTGCGCGGGTTCCTGGCCCGCTACCCCCGGCCGTTGGCCATCGCCGGATCCGCGATGTGCTTCGGACTGGCGCACCTGAACGTGTACCAGTTCATCGGCGCATTCCTGTCGGGCCTGGTGCTCGGCTGGTTGTACGAACGGACCCGCTCGCTGATCCCCTGCATCGCCCTTCACGCGGGGCACAACACGATGATCACGGTCCTGGAGATGACAGTCGACTCCCCTGCCACCTTCAGCGCTCCCGCCTGGGCATGGACCGCGGCGCTGGCGGCCTCGGCCGCAGGCAGCTACCTGCTGTGGCGGATGCTGGCAGCACCCCCCGGACCACGCGACGCCCCTCGCTGAGGATCCCCCCATCCGGGGTTGTTGACATGATATGTCGAACCCCCTACGCTTCCTGCCAAGGGAGCCGCGGCATCACGTCCGCACGAGGAGGCCATGAAACCACTGCACGAACAACTGCGGGGCGTCGACATCCACATCGGCCAGCTGATGGGCGCGGTGTCCGTGAACCTGCAACCCATTCCGGGCGAGGTGCCGGTGGTGCAGGTGAGCATCGAGGGCCGTGACGAGCTGCCCATCTTCATCACCCGCTCCGACACGCAGATCCTCTGCCTGTGCTACCTGTGGTCCGACGCCGAGGTGCGGCCCGAACGCCGCAACGAGCTGGCGCAGACGCTGCTCGAGCTGAACCCGTCGGTGCCGCTGTCTGCGTTCGGCCGCATCGGTGACCGCTACGTGCTGACCGGCGCACTGTCGCTCGACGCCCCTGCCGAACAGGTGGCGCAGGACGTGGCCGTGTTGAGCGACAACGCACTCGATGCGCTGGACGCCCTGTCCGAATTCCTGTCTTGACCGAGGAGAACGCGATGTCCGTCATCAAGCGAGTTGTGACCCTGCTGCGCGGCAGCGTGCGCGAGATCGGCGAAAGCGTCGTCGACGCCAATGCCACGCGCATCTACGAGCAGGAGATCGTCGACGCCAAGCACAGCATCGAAACGGCCCGGGGCGACCTCACGCTCGTGATGGCCAAGGAGATGCAGAGCGCGCGTGAAATCGAACGCCTGAAGCAGGAGGTGGGCCGGTACGAGACGCTCGCCGTCGAGGCGCTCGACAAGGCGCACGAGCAGCTGGCCGAGGAAGTGGCAGGCAAAGTGGGCGCGCTCGAACACGAGCTGGCCGAGCAGACCCGGGCCCACGCGGCCTACGCCGTGCAGGTGGTAAAGCTCAAAGACCTGGTGCGCACCGCCGAACAGCGCATCCGCGAACACGAGCGTGAGATCGCCATCGCCAAGACCACCGAAAGTGTGTACCGGGCCACGCGGTCGATCTCCGAGAACCTGGGCCACGGCGGCTCGAACCTGCTCAACGCGCGCCAGTCGCTCGAGCGCATCAAGCGCCGCCACGAGGAACTCGCCGACCGCATGACCGCGGCCGACCACCTCGACGCGGAGTTCGGCGACACGGCGCTCGAACGCAAGCTGCGCGACGCCGGCATTGGCGACGGCGCCGACCGTCAACGCGCGGCCATGGCCCGCATCCGTGCGCGCCAGCAGGCCTCGGCCGTCCCGCCGGCCACCGAGTGACGATGCAGAAGAAGCCGGCGCGCTGGAGCAGTTCGGACCAGGCCCTGCGGGCCGTCCAGGTGGCGTTCGACGTGGAAGGTGCCGTGCTCGACGCCGTGCGCCGTGCCGCGTTCGACAACCACCTGTCGAACTCGGACCAGATCCGCACGCTGCTGGACCTGCCCACGGCCGACAAACCCAAGCGGCCCCGGCTGACGGTGTCGCTGAGCCCGGCCGACTACGAGTTGCTGGCCGTGCGCTACGGCCTCGACAGCCAGGACCGGCTCAGCATCAAGGAGCGGGTCACCGCCGAGCTGATCCGCTTCGCACAGCCAGACGGATGCTGACGGGCACAATGGGACACACGACAAGCGGACCACCGCTGGACCACGAGGGAGATGGAGATGGGAAATTTTCTCGGGGCAGCCTTCGGCTACCCCACGGCAATCTACACCGCCCTGCTGGGCCTGGTGCTGTTCTACTGGATCCTCGCGCTGGTGGGTGTCGTCGACTTCGAGTCGGGCGGCATCGACCTCGACCTGCAGGCCGACACCTCCGTCGATGACCTGGGTGCGCTCGCCGGGTTCATCGTGGCCTTCGGGCTGAGCGGCGTGCCGTTCTCGGTGGTGGTCAGCTTGCTCGTGCTGATCGGCTGGACGCTCAGCTGCCTGGCCGGTGAATGGCTGCTGCCGCTCGTGCCCACCGTTCCGCTTCAGTGGCTGGCCGGCACCTTGGTGCTGCTGGGCAGCTTCGCCCTGGCGCTGCCGGCTACCGCGGTGGCGCTGCGCCCCATGCGGCGCATGTTCGTCACGCACCGCGCTGCCAGCAACGCATCGCTCGTGGGGCAACGCTGCACGGTGACCACCAGCAGCGTCACGCCCACGTTCGGCCAGGCCGCGGTGGCCCGCCGCGGCGCCGACATCCAGATCGACGTGGGCGCCGCCGAACCCAATGCCCTCACCCGCGGCGCCACGGCCCGCATCATCGACTACGACCCGGCCACGCAGCGCTACGCCATCGAGGCCGAGGCGTGACCCCCCTTCGACCGGCGTGCCACGCGGCCGCCGTCTCCCCTGTTCGTTCACTCCAACAATTCTGAGGAAACCTCATGGAGCCCATCTTCGTTGCCGTCGGCGTTCTGGCCTTGCTCGTCCTGGGCCTGTTCGCGATGTTCGCCAAGTTCTACCGCAAGGTGGAACAGGGCTACGCGCTGATCGTCAACACGCTCCGCGCCGAGCCCGAGGTCACCTTCACCGGCCACATGGTGTACCCGGTGATCCACAAGGCCGAGCTGATGGACATCTCCGTGAAGACCATCGAGATCGACCGTTCCGGCAACCAGGGCCTGATCTGCAAGGACAACATCCGGGCCGACATCAAGGTGAAGTTCTTCGTGCGCGTGAACAACACCGCCGACGACGTGCTGAAGGTGGCGCAGAACATCGGCTGCGAGCGCGCCTCGAACCAGGACACGCTCGAGGAGCTGTTCTCGGCCAAGTTCTCGGAAGGCCTGAAGACCGTCGGCAAGAAGATGGACTTCGTGGACCTGTACCAGGACCGCGCGCATTTCCGCGAGGAGATCCTGAAGTCGATCGGCGGTGACCTGTCGGGCTACAAGCTCGACGACGCCGCGATCGACTACCTCGAGCAGACGCCGCTGCACAAGCTCGACACCCACAACATCCTCGACGCGCAAGGCATCCGCAAGATCACCGAGCTGACCGCGGTGGAACACGTGCGCACGAACGAACTGCGCCGCAACGAGGAAATGCAGATCAAGAAGAAGGACGTCGAGGCCCAGGAAACGCTGCTGGAACTCGAACGCCAGCAGGCCGATGCCACGTCGCGGCAGAAGCGCGAAGTGGCCTCGGTGCGGGCCCGCGAGGAGGCGGAAACCGCGAAGGTGCAGGCCGAGGAACAGGCCAAGACCGAACTCGCGCGCCTGCAGACCACGCAACTCGTGGCGGTGCAGCAGGAGAACGTCCAGCGCGAGAAGGAGGTTGCCGAGAACAACCGCAAGCGCGCCGTCGCGATCGAGGAAGAGAAGGTCACCCGGGCCCGCCAGCTCGAGATCGTGGACCGCGAGAAGGAAGTCGCGCTGCAGACGATCGACAAGGAACGCGCCATCGAAGTGCAGAAGAAGGCCATCGCCGACGTGATCCGCGAACGCATCGTGGTGGAGCGCACGGTGGCCGAGCAGGAGGAAGCGATCAAGGACGTGCGTGTGGTGGCCGAGGCGGACCGCACCAAGAAGTCCACGATCATCATGGCCGAAGGGCAGGCGGAAGAGAAGCTCGTGCTGGAAGTGAAGGCCGCGGAAGCCCAGGAGCGCCGCGCGCGCCACAAGGCCACCGAGGAACAGACGCTCGCGGACGCCCGCCTGAAGGTGGCCGAGCGTGATGCCGAGTCGAAGAAGCGCGAGGCCGAGGGCATGGAGGCCCTTGCCGCCGCGCCGGGCCTGGCGGAAGCCAAGGTGCTGATGGCCAGTGCCGATGCCACGGAAAAACAAGGCCTGGCCGACGCCAAGGTGGAACTCGCCCGCGCCGATGCCTTGCTGAAGACGGGCCAGGCCACGGCCGCCGTCGTCGAGGCCAAGGGCCTGGCCGAAGCCACCGGGCTGCGTGCCAAGCTCGAGGCGGAAGCCCAGGGCAAGGAGAAGCTCGGCATGGCCGACGTCAACGTCCGGTCCGCGGACGCGGACGCTGCCCTGAAGTCCGGGCAATCCGACGCGGCGGTGGTCGAGGCGAAGTTCAACGCCGAAGCCAAGGGCCTGCGCGAGAAGTTCGAGGCCATGAAGTCGATGGGCGCCGAAACCCGGGCGCACGAGGAGTACCGCATGCGCCTCGAGATGGCGCACGTGCAGACGCTCAAGGGCATCGACGCGCAGACGTCCATCGCGAAGGAACAGGCCGAGGTGCTGGGCATCGCGCTCGCCAAGGCCAACATCGACATCGTCGGCGGCCAGGGCGATTACTTCGAGCGGTTCGTCAACGCCATCTCGGTGGGCAAGAACATCGACGGCACCATCGCCAAGAGCAACACGCTGCAGGTGGCGTTCAAGGACCAGCTGGCGGGCAACCGCGACGTGGTCGAGGACCTGCGCAGCCTGATCGGTGCGCTCGGCGGTTCGTCCGGCGAGCTGCAGGACCTGACGATCTCCGGGGTGCTCGGCAAGGTGATGCGCGACGGCACCGACGCGCAGAAGGCCACGCTGCAGCGCGTGATCCAGGGCCTGGCCAAACCGGACGGACAAGCCCTGTAAACCACCATGCAGGCCACCCCGCCATCCGACCTCCGCGCCGTGCCCGACACCACCGAACGGATGGTGGCGGACAGCGGCACCTACGAGCTCCTGCGCAAGCGGCTGTCCGCGCAGGGCGATGCCCTGCTCGCACAGGCCGGTGCGCTCAACGACAGCCGCCTCGCCGCGTTCGGCCGGTCCGACCAGGCGATGATCCTGCGCACGCGGGCGCGCACCGAGAACAACTGCGTCGCGCGCGACCTGGTCCGCATTGGCGACCTGTTCCTGTTCGGCTACAACGTGTTCATCGGCCTGCGCAAGGAAACCGCGGTGAACGACGTGTTCGCGCTGTACCGCCTGGCCGACCAGACCGGTGCCGAGGAACTGGAACCCGTGCCGCCCGGCGGCACCTTCCTCGACGACCCCCGGTTCCTGTCGGACTTCCGCGAGCTGTACGCGTACTACAAGCAGGCCACGCTGACGCAGCTGCGGGTCACGCAGGACAAGCTGCTCGCCGCATTCCAGATCGGCCAGCAGGCGGGCGACCTGCGGGTGTTCCGCTGGTCCATCGAACGCGATGGCGCCGTGCGGTACACGGACAACCGCGGCGAACGGGACATGGCGCTGCCCCCCAGCCACGACTTCGAGTGGACCTCCACCACCCGTGAAGACCACGTGGGCGGCAAGTACCCGCACGTCAACATCCTCGACACGGTGTTCGTGGAAGCCGTGGGCGGCGACCTCACCATCAAGGTCGAGAACAACACGGCCACCGGCCAGGGCATCTATAGCGAACCGGTGGACGACAAGAACCAGTCGCTCACCGATGCCGAGATCGCCTACGCGAAGCTGGGGCTGCTGATCCTGCTGCGCGTGCGGCCGTACCGCGAGCCCCAGGCGCGCTACCTGGTGTTCAACACCCGCACGCAGCAGGTGCTGCGCATCGACGCGATCGGCACCTCGTGCATCCAGCTGCCCGAGGACCACGGCATCATCTTCCCCGGAGGGTGTTACCTGCAGTCCGGCGAGACCAAGCGTTTCGACCTGCCAGGGGAACTGGTCGAGCAGCTCCGGTTCAAGCGGATGGTGCGTTCGCCGAACGGCGAAGACGTGCTGTATGTGTTCTATCACCGTGGCAGCGGCCACTACGGCCTGTTCACCTACAACCTGATCGACAAGACGTTGAGCGCACCCATCGTCGCGAACGGTTATGCGCGTTTGCCCGACGGCCGCATCCTGGTGTTCCAGGCCGACCGTGGCGAACCCTCCCGCGTTCACCCGATGCAGTTGTGGCAGACGCCCTTCTCGCACGAGGAACATGCGAGCCAGCAGCCAGCGCCCACGGGATTCCACGGCCGCATCGGCAATGCCGACCTCGTGCGTGGCATCTCGGACCTGATGGGCATTGCACGCGCCGTGCGCGAGCAGGCGCCCACACGCGCCGCCTACGACGACCTGATCCGCCAATGCACCCGCGCGGCCGATGCGTACTTCTGGCTCGACGCCCCCGAGGCCGGCGGGCTCGACGCCACACTGCGTGCCATCGCGGAAGCCTCGCGCCACACGCTGGCCGAGTTCGAGAAGGTCGACGCCATCCGGCGCGACACCGCGCGGGCGCTGGACGAGTTCGACAGCGACCGCCGCGCGCTCGCCACCGACATCGCGAGCATGCTGTGGCGCCAGCCCGACGATTTCATGCAGGCGCTGTCGAAGCTGCGCACGCAACGCGGCCGGCTGCAGGCGCTGAAGGAATTGCGCTACGCCAACCTGCCCGCGCTGGCGGCGATGGACACCGAACTCTCGGCCGAGCAGCAGCGCGTGGGGGAACGGGCCCTGCAGTTCCTCGCCGATGAAAAGGCCTTCGACGGCCACCGGCAAACGCTCACCCGCCTCACGGCCGAGTTGCCGCAGGCCTCGACCACGTCGTTGTTGTCCCAGCTGCTCGACACGCTCGACACCCTCGCGGCGGGCATCGACGTGCTGACCGAACAGCTCGGCAACCTGCCGGGCGGTGATGCCGTGACGCGCACGGCGATCCTCGATCGCATCTCGCTGCTGTACACCGACATCAACCGCCTGCGCGCCGACGCCCGCAACCGCCGCAAGGCGCTCGGCGCCAGCGAGGCCACCGCCGAGTTCGGCGCCCAGTTCAAGCTGTTCGGCCAGGCCGTGGACAACGCGCTCGAGTTCGCCGACTCGCCGGAGAAGTGCGACGACACGCTGACCCGGCTGCTCGCCCAGCTCGAGGAACTCGAAGGCCGGTTCGCCGAACAGGACGGTTTCATCGCCGACATCGCCGCCAAGCGCGAGGCGGTGGTGGAAGCGCTGTCGGCACGGCGCCAGACCCTCGTGGACGCGCAACAGCGCCGGGCGCAGGCCCTGGTGGACGCCGCGGGCCGCATCCTCGACGGGGTGCCCCGCCGCGTGGCCCAGCTCGCCGACCTGCCCGCCGTGCACAGCTACTTCGCCGCCGACCCGCTGCTCGCGAAACTGCGCAAGCTCATCGACGACCTCCGCGGGCTCGGCTCGGCCGTGGCGGCCGACGACCTGGACACCCGGCTGAAGACCGCCCGCGATGCCGCGCTGCGCACGGTGCGGGACACCAGCGAACTGGTGGCCGACGGTGGCAACACCCTCAAGCTCGGCCGGCACGCGTTCACGATCAACCGGCAGCCGCTCGACCTGACGCTGATCCTGCAGGGCGAGCAGCTGGCCTACCACCTCGCCGGCACCGACTACCACGCACCGGTGACCGACCCCCGGTTCGCGCCGCTGATGCGCCACTGGACCCAGCCCCACGTGTCGGAAAGCCCCGCGCTCTACCGCGCCGAGTACCTGGCGGGCCGGTTCCTGCAGGCCGCGTTGCGGGGCGAAACCACGGTGGACGGCCCCGAACTCGCGCGCCTGGCCACCGAAGGCCACACGAGCCTGCTCCCGCTGCTGCGAACGTTTGCCGCCCCCCGCTACCAGGAGGGGTACCAGAAGGGCGTGCACGACGAGGACGCCGCGCGGGTGCTCGCCGCGCTCGTGGCCATGCAGGAGGGTGCCCGCCTCCTCGCCTGGGGGCCCACCGAACGCGCGCTCGCCCGCCTGTACTGGCAGAACAGCCGCTTCGTCGAGGAGCGGGAATCCCTGCAGCGCCGGGCCCGCGCCGCGATGCAGATGCAGCAGCTCTTCGGCACCCACGATGCCCTGGCGACGCTGGAGTCCGACGTGGCCCTGGCGCTCGCGGCCTTCGCCCGCGACGTCGTGCCCGACCTGCTGCCGGCCACCGTGGAAGACGGCACGCCCCACGCACAGCGCCTGGCCACCGTGACACGGCAGGCCGCGGCCTACCTGGTGCGGCAACTCGCCGACGACCGGGACGCCGAGGCCTGGGCCATCAGCGGCGCGGGCCAGGACCTCGCCACCGCGCTCACCCGCGAACTGGAGCGGGGCGGCCGCCTGGCGGCCTGGCAGCAGGACCTGGATGCCGCGGCGCCCGCGGAACGCTGGCGCCTGGCACGCGACTGGGTGCGCGCGTTCGTGCAGTCGCAGGCCGCGGAATCCGCGGCATGGATCGACGACGCCGCCGGCGCGCTGGCATTGCCCGGCGCCCGGCAGCGGTTCAACGCCACGCTCGACGTGGAACTGCCGGACCTGCTGGGCGAACACCCGCGCATCGCGGGCGGCAAGCTCGGGCTGAACCTGAACGACTTCTGGCGCCGCTACCTGCACCACCTCGACCATGACGTGCCGGGGTTCGAGGCGCTGCAGTCGCTGCGCCATGAACGCATCCAGCAGGAAAAGGCGCGCCTGCGCCTCGGGCAGTTCCAGGCCAAACCGCTCTCCACGTTCGTGCGCAACCGGTTGATCGACGAGGTGTACCTGCCGCTCGTGGGCGACAACCTCGCGAAGCAGCTGGGTGCCGCCGGCGACAGCGCCCGCACCGACCGCATGGGCCTGCTGCTGCTGATCTCGCCACCGGGCTACGGCAAGACCACGCTGATGGAGTACGTGGCCGACCGGCTCGGGCTGATCTTCGTGCGCATCAACTGCCCCGCCCTCGGCCACGAGGTCACCAGCATCGACCCCGCCACCGCGCCCAACAGCACGGCCCGCCAGGAGCTCGAGAAGCTGAACCTCGGCCTCGCGATGGGCAACAACGTGATGCTGTACCTCGACGACATCCAGCACACGAACCCCGAGTTCCTGCAGAAGTTCATCGCGCTGTCCGACGGCACACGCCGCATGGAAGGGGTGTGGCAAGGCGAGACCCGCAGCTACGACCTGCGCGGCAAACGTTTTGCGGTGGTGATGGCAGGCAACCCGTACACCGAGTCGGGCGACGTGTTCAAGATTCCCGACATGCTGGCCAACCGGGCGGACATCCACAACCTGGGTGACGTGCTGGCAGGCCGCGAGGCGCTGTTCTCGCTGTCGTACATCGAGAACGCGCTCACGGCGAACCCGGCGCTGCTGCCGCTGTCATCCCGCGACCCGCAGGACGTGCACCGCCTCGTGCGCCTCGCACAAGGCGAGGACGTGGCCACCAGCACGTTCAGCCACGCATACAGCGCCCCCGAGCTGGAGGAACTCACCGCGCTGATGAAACGGCTGTTCCGCGCCCGCGACCTGCTGCTGAAGGTGAACCTCGCGTACATCGAATCGGCAGCCCAGCAGGACGCCTACCGCCAGGAACCACCGTTCAAGCTGCAGGGCAGCTACCGCAACATGACGAAGCTGGCCGGCCGCATCACCGCGCTGATGCACGACGACGAGCTCGACGCGCTGCTGCGCGACCACTACCGCGGCGAGGCCCAGACGCTCACCACCGGCGCCGAGGAAAACCTGCTGAAGCTCGCGCAACTGCTGGGCCGCCCCACGCCGGAGGAAGACCAGCGCTACCGCCAGATCCGCGACGAGTACGTGCGCGTGCGGAAGATGGGAGGCGCCGATTCCGACGGCAGCACCCGCATTGCCAGCACGCTGCTCGACGTGGCCCGTGCGGTGGACGGGCTCAAGCCTGCCGAACCGAACGACGAGGGCCGGCGCATGGCCGACGCGCTGCTGGAACTCTCGATCACATACCGCAAGATCATGGTGCCGCTGATCGCCGCCACCGAACACCGGCTCAAGCTCGACAGCTCGATCCGGGACGAGGTGGAACGCGTGGGCAAGGCGCTCGAAGACGTCAAACGGGGCAAGAAGACATGAACGACCTGCTGGACCAGATCGAGGACAGCCTGGCCGACGCGCGGCTCAGTGACGATGAAAAGCGCGGTCTCGTGCAGGCCCTGCGCGACACCTCGCCGCCCGAGGAAGGCCTTCGCCAGCTGCGCAACCGCGCCTTCGAGCTCGTGCGTGATCGCCTCGCCGCCGGCACCGACAGCGACCCGCTGGGCCTGCTGCGCTGGCTCGAAGGGGTCGTGCGGGCGCTCGACGTGGGCCGTTCCCCTGCCGGCACGCTGCACACCAGCGCCAGCTTCAGCCCTGGCCCGGCCTGCCTGCAGGCCATCCAGGGCCAGTTGCGCGCTGCGCGGCGCCGGATCGACATCTGCGTGTTCACGCTGTCCGACGACCGCATCACCGAGGACGTGCTCACCGCCCACCGCCGCGGCGTGGCCGTGCGGATCGTGACCGACAACGACAAGGAACTCGACGCCGGCAGCGACATCACCGCGTTGCGGTCGGCCGGCGTGCCCGTGGCGGTGGACCGCTCGGACGCCCATATGCACCACAAGTTCGCGATCGTGGACGACACGTGGCTGCTCAACGGCAGCTACAACTGGACGCGCAGCGCCTGCTTCCACAACGAGGAAAACGTCGTCCTCTGCAACGACCCGGGACTCGTGCGCCAGTTCCAGGTGCAGTTCGAGGCCCTCTGGTCCCGCTTTGCCCCCGACACCCCATGACCCGACCCGACTACAACTGGAAGCTCCCGCCCGAGATCACGCGGCGCCTGGGCCACGACACCTACGGCGCGCAGCGTGCCATCCACGAGGCCGGGCACCTGCTCGTGGTGTTGCACGAACCGCCCGCGAGCGAAGGCCATGCCCGCGAGCACCGGGTGTTCCTGCGCACGCCCGAAGGCAAGTGGCTGTGCCACGGCAACGACCACGGCGAGCACATGATGGCCGACCTGCTCGACCGCTACGAGGCCTTGCTCACCCGCACCGAATCGCGCTATGCGCACGCCGAAACGGCCGACGACCTGTTCCCGCTGCTCGACACGCTGCTGCCGCTGACACGCGCGGCCACGAACCTGCGCGATGCGCTGCAGCAGGCCCGCGACCAGGTGAAGGACGACACCCGGCTCATCACGTGGCGCGACCGCGCGGTAGACCTGTCGCGCGGCCTCGAGCTGCTGCTCGGCAATGCCCGCATCGCGCTCGAGTACCGCCTTGCCCGCCAGGCCGAGGAACAGACCCAGGCCGCGCTGCTCACCACCCGCGCCCAGTTCAAGCTCAACACCATCGCGGCCATGACCGCCCCGCTGATGGCCATCGCCGCCGTGTTCGGCATGAACCTGCCCCACGGCCTGGAAACGTGGCCCACGTGGGCGTTCTGGGGCGTGTTCGCACTCGGCCTGATGGTGGGTCTCTGGGTCAAGGGCTGGGTTCGGGCGATGCCGCCCGCGCCGGCGGCTCCGAAGGGAAAGGCGCCCGCGAAGGGCGGCAAGGCCGCGTCAACGCGCAAGCCTGCCTAACGCCGCCGCAAACGAAGGCGCACGCCGCCCTCCGGCCGCAGCGTCACGTGCATCACCGGCCGCACCGGCGCGGCATCGGGCGGCAGTTCGAGCGTGTAGCGCTGCAGCAGCATCGCCGACAGCAGCGTCATCTCCAGCATCGCGAAGTGCTGGCCGATGCACACGCGCGGGCCGGTGCCGAACGGCATCCACGCACCGCGCGCCGGCGGGGGAGCGCCCGGCATGAAGCGGTCGGGCCGGAACGTGTCGGGCGCGTCGAACACGCGGGCGTCGCGCTGCAGCACCCACGGGGTCAGGCGCACCAGCGTGCCCTTCGGGATCGTCCAGCGGCCCACCTGCAGGTCCTGCGTGGCGCGGCGGGTCATCAGCGCGGCCACCGGCGGGTACAGCCGCATGGCTTCCTTCAGCGATGCGGTCAGACGGGGCAACGCCGCCATGTCCTGCGGGCCCGGCGCCCGGTCGCCCAGCACCGCATCCACCTCCTGGCGCACCAGCCCCGCCTCGCCGGGGTGTTCGGCCAGCAGCCGGCTCCACCACAGCAGCGCGGTCGCGGTGGTCTCGTGCCCGGCCTGGAACGTGACCATGCACTGGTCGAACACTTCGGCTTCCGACAGCGGCGCGCCGGTCTCCTCGTCGCGCAGCGACAGCAGCATGGCGAGCAGGTCACCCCGCGGCGACTCGGCGGGTGACGCGGCCCGCGCCTGGATGTGGCGGCCCACGAGGCCCCGGAGCTGGCGCAGCGCCCGGCGTTTCGCGGCCTTGCCCGGCAGCGGCAGCCAGTCGGGCAGTGACATGGGCCAGAACATTTCCTCCATGGCGTTGGCCGACAGCACCTGCACCGCGTGGGCGGCGTCGAGCGCATCGGCCGGCGCCCGGCTGCTGAACAGCGTGCGCATGATCACGTCCATGGCGAGGCCCGAGAACAGCGCGTCCATGTCGACCCAGGCGTCGGCCGCCCCGGCCGGTACGGCGGCGTCGAGGGCCCCTTCCGCGGCCTCGCGCATCAGGGCCGCGTACCCGGCCACGCGGGCCGGCGTGAAGGCCGGCTGCAACATGCGGCGCTGCCGCTGCCACGTGTCTCCTTCGGTCACCAGCACGCTCTGGCCGAACACCTGCTCGAAGATTTCCATGCCGCGCTCCCAGCGCACCAGGCGGTCGGCCTGGTCCACCAGCACCTGGCGCACGAGCGCCGGGTCGAACACGTCGATGCCCCGCTCGATGCCGATGCGCATGAAACTCACGTCGCCGTGGTCGCAGTGCAACTGCGCGGTGAACCCGAGGTAGTCGGCGTGCATGGCGCGCAGCAGTGGCAGGCCCCACCAGCGGTGGGATGGGCCGGGCGGCCGGGTGTCGGAGGTGGGGGGCGTGTCGGCGAGGGTTTTCATGGGGGCATCGTGCAAGGCGGTGCGGCCGGGGTCTTGAACGAAAGCGACATCGACGGGGCATTCTCCGCCGCGCGGCACCGCCCCTACACTGGACGCATGTATGCGCGCCAGCCCCTGTCGACCGCCGTCAACCACCTCGCGACGCCCCGCCTGTCGCTCACCTCATGCGTGCGCGGGGTGATGGTGCGCAACACCGCCGGCGCCCACCTGTCACCCGCACAGCGCCTGAACTACTTCCCGGCCACGCCGCTGTGCCACATCGGGTGGTTGTTCAACGGGCGCAGCGAATGGGTCGACGGCCCCTTCCCCGTGTCCCCCGATGGGCCCACGCGGCCCATCCCGAAGGGCGTGCTGTTCGGCGGCCCCCGCGAACGGCCGTGTGTCTCGCTGAACCCGGGCCCGGTGCACGGCATGATGCTGTTGCTCATGCCCGATGCCGTGCGCCTGCTCACCGGCATCGACCCGGCGCAGTGGCTCGACAGCTTCACCGATGTGCGCGAGGTGCTGCCGCCCGACTGGGTAGCGATGTGCGACAGCGTGCAACACGCCGCCGACGATGCCACGCGGATCCGCTTGATCGAGGACTTCCTCGACCCCCGTTGGTCAGCCGCCCGGCCCGCTACCCCGATGAATGCCGGCCGCTACCTCGACTGGGCCCAAGGCCTCGCGATGCGCGCGGCGATGTCCGCCCCGGGCCGCAGCCTGCGCCAGACCGAACGCCGCATCAAGCAGTGGGCCGGCCAGCCCATGCGCGAGCTGCTCGGCGTGGGCCGCGCCGAACGCGCCTTTTTCGCGGCGCTCACCGCCGACCGCGCCGGCCATGTGGACTGGGCCGGCATCGCGGCTGACGAAGGTTACGCCGACCAGTCCCACCTGTGCCGCGCGGTGCGCCGCATCACCGGGTTTTCGCCTGAAGCGCTGCGCCTGCGCATCGCCGAGGACGAGGCCTTCTGGGCCTACCGGATGTGGCAGTGACGGAGACCCTGATGAGCACCTCCAACCTGTTCGAAGATGCCCTGCCACCGGCCAACGGCGAGCGCTTCGAAACGCTGCTGTCCCACCGCAACCTGGTGATCGAACGCATCGTCAGCTCGCGTGCCATCACCCCCACGGAATACGTCCAGCCGCAGGACGAA
The DNA here is from genome assembly GCF_001425785.1 of Rhizobacter sp. Root1221. Classification (GTDB taxonomy): domain Bacteria; phylum Pseudomonadota; class Gammaproteobacteria; order Burkholderiales; family Burkholderiaceae_C; genus Rhizobacter. Next base: position 128,926 of record NZ_LMDI01000023.1, read on the forward strand.
TGGGTGACGCTGCTCAGCGGCGACGCCACGCTGCTGGTAGACGGCAAGGTGGTGCCGCTCGTGGCCGGCGACCACCTGTTCCTGCCCGCCGGCACACCGCACACGGTGACGCAGGTGTCCGAGGGGGCCTTGTGGCTCGCGGTGCACCTGCACCCGCAGTGATCAGGTCCAGCCGCCGTCCACCACGAAGCTCTGTGCGGTGCACATGCGGGAGTCGTCCGCCGCGAGGAACAGCGCCATCGCGGCGATGTCGTCCGACTGCAGGCGGCCCGGCAGGCACTGGTTGGTGTCCATCGCGCGCTCGCCGTCCGGGGTCACCCACGTCGACAGCTGGCGCTCGGTCATCACCCAGCCCGGCACCAGCGCGTTGACGCGGATGTTGCGCGGCCCCAGGTCCCGGGCGAGCGATCGGGTGAGGCCGTGGATGGCCGCCTTGGTCGTGGCGTAGGCCGGGTACCCCGGGCCCTTGATCATCCAGCTGGTGGACCCGAGGTTGATGATCGATCCCCCGCCCAGCGCGGCCATGTCGCCGGCCACGGCCTGTGCGGCGAAGAAGTGGTGGCGCAGGTTGACGTTCATGCATTGGTCCCAGAACGCCACCGTGACGTCCTCGACCTGGTGCCGGCGGTCGTTCGCGGCGTTGTTGACCAGCACGGCGATGGGGCCGAAGGCCTCCCGGGCGCAGGCGATCGCGTCGCGCAGCGCTTCGATGTCGGTCACGTCGCAGCGCATGAACAAGGGTGCCGGGCTGCGCGGGGCCCGGGCGTCGTTGGCGATGCGCGCCACCAGCGCGGCACCGGCATCGGCATCGAGGTCGACGAACGCAACGTTGGCGCCCTGCGCATGGAACCGCTCGACGAAGCTCGCGCCGATGCCGGTGCTGCCCCCGCTGATGAAGACGGTGCGGCCCTGCAGGCTCGGATAGACGGCTTGGTGAAACATGGTGTGGGCCTGGTTCAGGAAGGTCAATCGAGGAGGCCGCGAACGGCCGCGAGGCGGTGCAGGCCCTGGGCGCTCAGCGCTTCGCCATGGCGAAGCGCCGTGACCCCGAGGAGGTCCAGGGCGCGGGCGTAGCGGCGCGTGAGGGCGTCCCCGCCCACCAGGTGCGCGACACCCACGCCGGACGGCAGCACCCCGCGCAGCTCATGCCCCACCAGCAGGCCCGACAGGTACGACGGCGCCTGCGGCGGTGGCAGTTCGCCGAAGAGGCCCTGCGTGCGCACGCCGAACAGCTGGTTCAGCAGACCGCCCGCACCGGCGCTGGCCGCCACGCCCTGCGCGAACGCGGGCTCGTCGTCGATGTCTTCGTCGATGGCGTCGGGCATCAGCGCGCCCAGCAGGCTCTGCCGGCGCAGCAGCGCGTACAGCTCACCCGTCATCGCGGTGCGCACCGACCGCATGCGGCCGCCTTCCACGAGCACCCACTTGCTGTGGGTGCCGGGCAGGCAGACCCAGTGCGGGCCGTCGCCGGCGAGCGCCTCGCGCAAGCCCAGCACCTGGGTCTCCTCGCCGCGCATCACCTCGGGGGGTGCCTGCGGCGGGCGGTGCACCACGCCGGGCGCGATCCACACGGTGCGCCCGGGCAGCGACGGTGCGTTCACTTCGCGCAGGCCGGCGGCGATCTCCGCCTCGCCGGCCGGGCAGTCGACGTACGGCACCTCGAGCCAGCCGCTGCGGCTGCCGATCATGCCGGCCATCACGATGGCGCGGTCGTCCCAGCCGGCCACCTGCTGCGCGAGCACGGTCTCAAACGCGCCCTGGCAGGCCAGCAGGCCGGCCGCGGCGCTGCGCTGCTCGATCACCGCACCCGCCGCGTCGAGGCGGTAGGCGCGAAAGCTGCTGGTTCCCCAGTCGATCGCAATCATGGGGTCACCACTCGGCCACGCTGCCGTCGGCGTGGCGCCACACCGGGTTGTGCCAGTCGGGGGCGTTGCGGCTCGCGTGGATCACGCGCTCCTCGTCCACCTCGACGCCGAGCCCCGGCTTCGGCAGCGCGTGGATGTAGCCGTTGTCGATGCGGAAGTCGTCCTTGTTGATGACGTAGTCGAGCAACTCGGCGCCGCGGTTGTAGTGGATGCCCATGCTCTGCTCCTGCAGCACGGCGTTGTAGGCCACGAAGTCCACCTGCAGGCACGAGGCCAGCGCCACGGGGCCCAGCGGGCAGTGCGGTGCGAAGGCCACGTCGTAGGCCTCGGCCATCGACGCGATCTTGTGGCACTCGGTGATGCCGCCGGCGTGCGACAGGTCGGGCTGCACGATGGCAAGGCCGCCCTTCTCGAACACCCGCTTGAACTCGTAGCGCGAGTACATGCGTTCGCCCGCGGCCAGCGGGATCGACGTGCTGGCCGCGAGGCGCGCGTACTGCTCGTCGTGTTCGGCCAGCACCGGCTCTTCGACGAACAACGGGCGGTACGGCTCGAGCGCCTTCAGCAGCGGCTTGGCCATGGGGCCCGACACGCGGCCGTGGAAGTCGATGCCGAAGCTGATCTTCGTGCCGAGCGCGTCGTGCACGCCGGCGATCTTGGCCACGGCGATGTCGACGGCACGCGGCGTGTCGAGCATCGTCATCTCTTCCGTGCCGTTGAGCTTGAACGTGTCGAAGCCCCCTTCCATCAGGCGCTGCATGTCCTCGACGATGTCGCTCGGCCGGTCACCGCCGACCCAGCTGTACACCTTCATCTTGTCGCGCACCTTGCCGCCAAGCAGCTCGTAGACGGGCACGCCGAGGGCCTTGCCCTTGATGTCCCACAGCGCCTGGTCGATGCCGGCGATGGCGCTCATCAGGATGGCGCCGCCCCGGTAGAAGTTGCTGCGGTACATCGTCTGCCACAGGTCGTTGATGCGCATCGGGTCCTTGCCGACGAGCTCCTCGGCGAACTCCTGCACGGCAGCCTCGACGGTGCGCGAGCGGCCTTCGATGACCGGCTCGCCCCAGCCCGAGATGCCCTCGTCGGTCTCGATCTTCAGGAACATCCAGCGCGGGGCGACGCGGTAGGTGGTGAGGCGGGTGATCTTCATGGCGTGGCTTCTCGGTAGGCGTTGACAAAGGCGCCCGCCATCTCGGCGGTGCGTGCGGGAAGTTGGCCCGGCGCGTAGAGGTCGCTGCCGAGCCCGGCGCCGATGCAACCGGCGCGCAGGTAGTCGCGGAGGTTGGCCGGGGTGACACCCCCGACCGCAAACAGGGGCACCGGCGGCAGCACCGCGCGGAGCGCCTTCACGTGGCCCGGCCCGTAGGTGGTGGCCGGGAACAGCTTCAGGGCCTGCGCCCCGGCGTCCAGCGCGTCGAACCCTTCGCTGGCGGTGGCAAAACCGGCGGCCACGTGGAGGCCGCGTTTCACGGCGTGGGCGATCAGCGACGGCCGGGTGTTCGGCGTGACGACGAGCCGGCCGCCCACGTTGGCCAGCGCGTCGGCGTCGGCCTCGCGCAACACGGTGCCGCCGCCGATCAGCGCGCGGTCGCCGAACTTGCGGGCCACCGCGCCAATGCTGGTGCGCCACTCGGGCGAGTTCAGCGGGATCTCGATCGCGTCGAAGCCGGCATCGACCAGCGCTTGCACGTGATCGAGAGCTTCGTCGGGACGGATGCCACGCAGGATGGCGATGAGCGGGAGTCGGGTGGGCCAGGTCATGGGTGTGTGGGGTGTGACGGGTCGGAAATTGGAAGGCGGGCTTGCCGCTTCAGGCGCCACGCGCCGTAGCCGCTGGCCATGGCCGTGGCGGCGATGGACAACACCTGCTCCACGGATTGGTGGATCAGCGCGTTGCACAACCAGAGGGCCGACACGACGCACATCGCCGTGCGCAGCCGGTGGCCGCGGAGGTAGAACATGGCGTAGCTGGTCAGCATCGAGGCGAGGAGCACGGCGACGGTGGGCACGCCGTCCCAGGTGAGCACGGCCAACACCACCGCCAGCGTGATGAAAGTACCACATAGCACCGGCCGCGTGCGCCCGCCGGGCTCGTGGAACACCATCGACGTGCCCTGGCGCACCACCGTCAGCAGGTTGACGGCCGCGGCCGTCTCCGCCCCGATGGCCGCGTTGTGGCAGGCCCAGAGCACGGCGGCGAGCCCGGTGCGCCAGCGCAGCGCCTGGTCGGACGCATGCACCAGGCCGCTGACCGTCAGCGCGAGGGCCACCCCGCCGGTCGCATGTGCGAACCCGGCGGAAGCCACGGCGGACAGGTCGAACGGCATGGGTCGAACCTCTCAGGCGGTGCGGGAGTCGTCCACCCACCAGGCGGCCACCCCGGCGGTGTCGAGCACCGGACCACCGACCACGAAGCGAGCGTTCGCCGGGGCGGGCACCCGCACGGGCGCGTCGCCGTAGTGGATGGCGAACTGCAACTTGCCACGGCGGCGCAGCCGCAGGCCGTCGGGCAACGGTTCGGCGGGCACGCCCGCCTCCGCGGCGGCCTGGCGCATCAGGGCATCGAGGCCCGTGGCGTCGAGCCAGCCCGACACGTACCGGGTGTTGCCGTGCCGCACGATGGCCGCGTGGCCGTCGGCATAGCGGGCCTCGACGCCCAGCGTGGCTGGCACGTCGAGCACGTCGCGCCAGCGGGTGACCTGCGCGGACGCCGCGCCCGGGAACCCAGCGCCCACGGCCTCCAGCGGGAAGCTCACGCCGGGGCGGAGCCCTTCCACCGCCACCACCCGCAGGCCGGGCAGCAGCGACCTCAGCGCGCCCGGCGGCAGGCCGGCGGCGATGTGCATCTCCGACGTGCGCGAACCACTGCGCGGCCCGAACACCAGGTGGGCGCCACAACGCTGCAGGCGGCCGGCAAGGCCGGCATCCACCACCGCCAGCGTGGGCGCCACCACCAGCGCGTAGCCGGTGAAGTCGCCCGAGGCGGGCACGATGTCCACGTCCAGGCCGAGGCGGCGCAACGCGCCGTACCAGGCGAGTTGCAGGGCCTGCACGTCGAAGTCGGGGCTGTTGGGCAACGCATCGATGGCCCACTTGCCGGTGTAGTCCACCAGCAGCGCCACCGCGGCGCGCGTGGTGGCCTCGACCGGCACGTCCTGCAGTTCACGCGCCACGGTGGTGGCCTCGTGGCCGCCTGCATCCAGCATGTTGTCGGGCGTGTTCAGGCCGGAATGCAGTTGCTCCTGCGCGTACGGCAGTTGGCGCCAGCGGAAGTACGACACCAGTTCGGCGCCGTGGGCAAAGGCCTCCCACGTCCAGGCGCGCACCATGCCCGGGGCGGGCAGCGCGTTCCAGGGCGCCCAGTTCACGGGCCCGGCCTGCTGTTCCATCACCCACCAGCGGCCACCGGCCACGCCGCGGTACAGGTCGTGGTGGAACGCGGCGATGTCGGGGTGACCCGTGCGGCGGTGTGCGGCGCGCTCGGCTTCGGACGCGATGCGCGTGCCCTCGAGGTGGCCGAGCGGGTAGTTGTCCCACGTGGCGATGTCGAGGTCCCGGCCCATCTCGTGGTGCTCGAACTCGCTGAAAAAGCCCATGAAGTTGTGCAACACGTCGCGGCCCGGCGCGAGGCGGCGCAGGATCTCGACCTGCATGCGGTTGTAGCGCAGCACTTCGTCGGACACGAAACGCCGGAACGCGAGCAGGTGCGACGGGTTCGGCGGCGCCGGCATCGCGACGGGCAGGCCCACGTCCTCGAAGCGGTCGTAGTCCATGCTCCAGAAGACGTTGCCCCAGGCCGTGTTCAGCTCGCCAATGTTGGCGTAGTTCGCCGCCAGCCACTGGCGGAAGCGGGCGAGCGCGTTCGGCGAGTACGACACGACGGTGTCGTGGCAGCCGTATTCGTTGTCGGTCTGCCAGGCGATCACGGCCGGGTGTGCGCCATACCGCTCGGCCATCGCTGCGACGACCCGTTCGCTGGCCGCGAAGAACACATCGCTCGAGAAGCAGTAGTGGCGGCGTGACCCGAAACCCTTGGTGCGCCCGGCGGCATCCACCGCCAGGATCTCGGGGTGGGCGTCCACCAGCCAGTGCGGCGGCGCAGCCGTGGGGGTGCCCAGCACCACCTGCAGGCCGGCTGCGGCGAGCGCATCGATCGCGCGGTCGAGCCAGGCCCAGTCGAAGTGGCCCTGGCGCGGCTCGATCAAACCCCAGGCGAACTCCGCGATGCGCACGGTCGACAGCCCCATCTCGGCCATCCGGCGTGCGTCCGATGCCCAGAGGGACTCGTCCCATTGTTCGGGGTAATAGCAAACGCCCAGCTTCATGCCAAGGGCCTCATCAAGTTGTGTTGGGTAAAGCTTAACCGCTTAACTAATTTGGCGTCAACCGCCCGCTCAATGACCCACTCGGCGGAGGCCAGATACGGGTTTTCCCGCTATGGAAGCTGGGAAGTCGCCTGCAAACTCCGTTCAGTTAATCGCTTAAGCCAATCTGATGACCTCTGCCGCCAAACCCCCGATTGCCCTGCAGGTGCCCCCCGCCCGGATCACCGCGGAAACGGGCTTCCTCCAGCTCGGGCGTTACCCCCGCGCCGGCCGTGAGCTGACCGTCAACAGCCGCTGGATCGAACGCGACGGCCAGCCGTGGATGCCGGTGATGGGCGAGTTCCACTACTCGCGCTTCCCCGAATCGGAATGGCGCACGGAACTGCAGAAGATGGCCGCCGGCGGGATCGACATCGTGGCCACCTACGTGTTCTGGAACCACCACGAGGAAGTCCAGGGCCAGTTCGACTGGCATGGCCAGCGCAACCTGCGCCGCTTCACGGAACTGGCCGCCGAGACCGGCCTGCTGTTCTACCTGCGCCCCGGCCCGTGGGTGCACGCCGAAGCGCGCCTGGGCGGCCTGCCCGACTGGCTCGTGGCCGAAGGCCCCGTGCGCAACAACGACGCCGGTTACCTGCGGCACGTCGAGCGCTTCTATGGTGAGATCGCCACGCAGCTGCGCGGCCTGATGTGGTGCGACGGCGGTCCGGTGATCGGCCTGCAGATCGAGAACGAATACGACCAGGTGGGCCCGGGCCGCGGCGCGGAACACATCGCGGCGCTGCAGCAGATCGCCATCGCGAAGGGCCTCACGGTGCCGTTGTACACGGTGACCGGCTGGCCCACGCTCGACATCCCCGAACGCGACGTGATCCCGGTGTCCGGGGCGTACGCGGATGGCTTCTGGAGCGGCTCGGCCGAGCCGTTGCCCCCGTCCGGCGTGTTCCTGTTCGACACCAGCCGCGCCATCGGCGAGATGGGCAACGTGGGCGGCACGCCCGCGGCCGGCCGCATCGACAAGTCGCACTACCCGTTTTTCCTGGCCGAGGCCGGCGGCGGCATGCACGTGTCGTACCATCGCCGCCCCGCGGTCACCACGGATGACGTGGCGGCCACCGCGCTGGTGCAGGTAGGCTCCGGCGCCAACCTCTACGGCTATTACATGTACCACGGCGGGGCCAATCCCGCGGCGATCGTCCCGGGCGCCACCCTCAACGAGACCCAGGCCACCGGCTACCCCAACGACGTGCCCGTGATCGGCTACGACTTCCGCGCCCCCCTCGGCCAGTACGGCCAGGTGCGGCCTTCCTATGGCCGGCTGCGTTGCCTGCACCAGTTCATGGCCGCGTTCGGCGCGGACGTGGCGGCCATGGACGCCGTGCTGCCCGACGACCGTGCGCCATCGCCCGATGACCGCACCAAGCTGCGCGTGGCGTTGCGCGGTGCCGGGGACGAGGCGTTCCTGTTCGTGAACAACCACGTGCGCCACCACCCGATGCCCGACTTCGCCGGCGTGCAGTTCGACGTGGCCACGTCGCGTGGCACCGTGCGGCTGCCCGCGGCACCGGTCACCGTGCGCACCGGCGCCTACTTCATCTGGCCGGTGGGCCTGCGCCTCGGCGCGGCCCGCCTCGCCCACGCCACCGTGCAACCGCTCACCCGCTGGACCGACGGCGGCCGCCAGGTGTTCGTGGCATTCGCGCTGCCGGGCATCGACAGCACGCTGTGTTTCGACACCGCCGGCGTGCAGGCCATCGGCCTGCCGGCGGCCCAGGTGCGGTGCACGGACGACGGCTGGTTCGTCACCGCCGAACCGGGCCAGGCACCGCTCGTCTTCACCGTCACGGATGCCGACGGCGTGGTCCACACGGTGGTGCTGCTGTCGCAGGACCAGGCCGACCAGTGCCTGCACACCCGCACCCTCGGCCGCGACCGCCTGCTGATCAGCGACCAGCCGCTGCACCTCGACGGCACCGACGCCGTGCTGTCCGTGCCGAACGACCAGCGCGGCAGCGTGCAGGTGTTCCCGGCCGACGATTTGCCCGGCGGTGGGACCGGCTTCCTGTCGATCGATGCCGGTGTCGCCCCGGTGTACCTGGACCCGGTCGGGGTCGAGGTGCTGCGCATGAACGCGCAACCGCCCGCCGTGCAGTGGGGCCCGGTGGTCTCGTGGCGCGGCAAGTCCACGCCCCTGGCGCCCGACGACACCGCCTACGACACGGCCACCCGGCTGCGCCTGACCATCCCCGACAGCGTGCCCACCGGCTCGGGCCGCGTGCTGCTCACGCTCGACTATGTGGGCGACACCGCCCGGCTGTACGCCGACGGCGAACTCGTCGACGACCACTTCCACGACGGCGAACCGTGGTACATCGGCATCGACCGCTTCGCCGCGGACGGCCGCTGGCCCCGCTTCGAACTCGCGATCCTCGCCGCCGACCCGGTTGCCCCCATCTTCCTGGAAGACAAGGCCCGGGCACGCCTGCACCGCACCCCGGTGCCCACCTTGCTGAGCGTGCGCCTCCAGGCGTGGCGCACCCACCGCGTGCCGTTCGGCCCGTCGCAACTCTGATTGGATTTCCCATGGCCAGCGTCACCCTGGATCGCCTGTACAAGCGCTACGACGGCGGCAACGACATCGTCCGCGACGTGTCGCTCGAGATCGCCGACGGCGAGTTCTGCGTTTTCGTGGGCCCGAGCGGCTGCGGCAAGTCCACCTTGCTGCGCATGATCGCCGGGCTCGAGGACATCACGCAGGGCGCCCTTCACATCGGCAAGCAGCAGGTCAACGACCTGGCGCCGTCCGAGCGCAACGTGGCGATGGTGTTCCAGAACTACGCCCTGTACCCTCACCTCGATGTGGCCCAGAACATCTCGTTCGGGCTGAAGCTGGCCGGCATGTCGGGTGCCGACATCCGCGCCCGCGTCAGCCAGATCGCCAAGGTGCTCGAGATCGGCCACCTGCTCGACCGCAAGCCGCGCGCGCTGTCGGGCGGCCAGCGCCAGCGGGTGGCCATCGGCCGCGCGCTCGTGCGCAACCCGGGTGTGTTCCTGTTCGACGAGCCGCTGTCGAACCTCGACGCCGCGCTGCGCACGCAGACGCGCCTCGAGATCGCCCGCATGCACCGCGAGTACGGCCGCGCGAGCACCATCTACGTCACCCACGACCAGGTCGAGGCCATGACCCTCGGTGACAAGATCGTGCTGCTGCATGCTGGCGAAGAGATGACCCGCCACGGCAGCGTCGCGCAAGTGGGTGCGCCGATGGACCTGTACCAGAACCCGCGCAACCTCTTCGTCGCGCGCTTCATCGGTTCGCCGCAGATGAACCTGCTGACCGCGCAGGTCATGTCGATCGACCATGGCGGCCCGCTGCTCGGCCTGGTCGACGGCACGCTGGTGAAGGCGGCCGTCCGCCCCGACGGCCTCGCCGCCGGCACCCAGGTCACGCTCGGCATCCGCAGCGAACACCTGAGTCTTTGCGAGCCGGGTGGCCAGAACGTCATCACCGGCCGCATCCAATGGGTCGAGAAGCTCGGCGACACCACCTTCGCGTACGTGGACACCGCCCACCAACGCGCGGTGGTCGTGCGCCTGCCCGGCGAAAGCCCGGTCACCGTGGGCGACGCCGTCGGCCTGCGCCTGCCGGCCGACCGCCTCCATGTTTTTGGCGAGGACGGCATGGCCGTGCCGCGCCTTCCCGCTTGATTGACATGGGCTGCCACATCGCAGCCGACGCGACCGTCCGCGTGTTCGACGGAGTGAGTTCACCGCAAGGAGACACTGGCATGACAACGATTCGCAACCTCGGCACCCCATCGCGCCGCCGCACCACCCTCGCGATCGCCGCAGCGGCCTGCCTGGGTGCGTTGTTCGGCACCCCGCTCGCCCACGCCGCCGGCAAGGGTGAACTGCTGATCTGGATCAACGGCGACAAGGGCTACGAAGGCCTCGCCAAGATCGGCGAGAAGTTCACGAAGGACACCGGCGTGGTCGTCAAGGTCGAGCACCCCGAGGAAGCCATCGCCAAGTTCGAGCAGGCCGCGGCCGCGGGCAAGGGCCCGGACATCTGGATCTGGCCGCACGACCGCTCGGGCAGCTGGGCCAGCGCGGGCCTGATCACGCCGGTGTCGCCGTCGAAGAAGACGGTCGACGGCATCGACGAACTCGCGTGGAAGGCCTGGACCTTCGGCGGCAAGACCTGGGGCTACCCCATCTCGATCGAGGCCGTGGGCCTGATCTACAACAAGGACATGGTCAAGACGCCGCCGTCGTCGTGGGACGAGGTGATGGCGCTCGACAAGCAGCTGTCCGCCCAGAAGAAGCACGCCATCCTCTGGCCCACCACCGAGATCTACTACTCGTACGGCCTGATCTCCGCCGGCGGCTACGCGTTCAAGCGCAACGCCGACGGCACGTACGACGCGAAGGACGTGGGCGTGAACCGCCCCGGCGCCATCAAGGGCATCGACACGCTGATGACCCTCATCAAGTCGGGCGCGGTGCCGAAGACCGCGAACTATGCCGACGCCGAAGCCGCGATGAACGAAGGCCGCGTGGCGATGATGATCAACGGCCCGTGGAGCTGGAACAACCTGAAGAAGAGCAAGATCAACTTCGGCGTGGCCCCGTTCCCGAAGGTGGACGGCAAGCAGGGCGGTCCGTTCGTGGGCGTGCTGGGCGCCATGGTGAGCACCGCCAGCACCAACAAGGAACTGGCCAACGAGTTCATCGAGAACTACGTGCTGTCGCCGGCCGGCCTGAAGGCCATGAACGCCCACGTGCCGCTGGGCGTGCCGGCGAACAAGGCCTACTATGCCGAACTGAAGTCGGACCCGCTGATCGCCGGCACCATGCAGGCGGCCCAGGCAGGCACGCCGATGCCCAACAACGCGGAGATGACGCGCTTCTGGACGGTCATGTCCGCCGCCATGCAGAACATCACCCAAGGCCGCGAGCCGGTGAAGGAAGGTCTCGACCGTGCGGCCCAGCGAATCAAGGGTGGTGAATGACCACGCTGACCATGCCCGTGCCTGAGGTCGGGGTTCGCCGCCGCGGGTGGTTGCACCTCCTGCTCGCGGCCGCGGGCGTGCTCGCACTGCTGGTGTCGCTGGCCGTGGTGGTGATGCTGATCGCCGCCCGGCAGCACCTGACCGCGGCCGGCGTCATGGCCGTGCTGGGCGCGGGGGTGCTGATCTACATCCACCCCCGCCTGTACGCCTGGCGCTACGTGGTGCCCGGCGCGCTGGCCGCGCTGGTGTTCATCGTGGTGCCCATGGGCTACACGGTGGCCATCGGGTTCACCAACTACAGCTCCGAACACCTGCTGCCATTCGAGCGCGCCACCGAGGTGCTGCTCAGCCGCACGAACAGTGACGGTGCCGGCGCCGGCTTCGACTTCCGCCTGATGAAGGACGGCGCACGCCACCGCATCGGGTTCACCGGCGAGGACGGCAAGCACTACGTGTCGGCCCCGTTCGACCTGGGGCAGGCCCAACGGGTGCCCGTGGCCGAGTCCTCGGCCGAGCCGGACGACTCCGCCCTGCCCCTCAAGAGCGTGATCGCCCTGCAGGATGCGCTCAAGCAGGTGACCGCGGTGCTGCCCGACGGCACCGAGCTGCGCCAGAGCAGCCTGCGCCGCTTCGTGGCAAGCCGACCCGCCTACACCCGCAACGCCGACGGCAGCCTCACCGACAACGCCGACGGCGTGCGCATCGAGGCCAACTGGGCGGCCGGCTACTGGCAGCGCGCCGATGGCCAGACCCTGGCGCCGGGCTTCCGCGCGTCGGTGGGCTGGAACAACTACGTGCGCATCTTCACCGAGCAGCGGTTCCTCGAGCCGTTCCTGCGGGTGTTCGCGTGGACCATCAGCTTCGCCGGGCTCAACACGCTGTTCACCTTCGCGCTGGGCGTGGTGCTGGCGGTGGCGTTGAACTGGACCGCGCTGCGCGGCCGCAACTTCTACCGGATCATGCTGTTCCTGCCCTACGCGGTGCCGGCGTTCATCTCGATCCCGGTGTTCCGCGGGCTCTTCAACGAGAACCTCGGCGAGATCAACATGGTGCTCGACCAGCTGTTCGGCATCCGCCCAGGCTGGTTCTCGGACGCCACGCTCGCGCGCTCGATGGTGCTGCTGGTCAACGCGTGGCTCGGCTACCCGTACATGATGATCCTGGCGATGGGGCTCATCAAGGCCATCCCCGACGAGCTGTACGAAGCGTCGGCGCTGGCAGGTGCCGGGCCGCTGACCAACTTCTTCCGCATCACGCTGCCGCTGATCGCCCGGCCCATCGCGCCGCTCTTGATCGCGTCGTTCGCGACGAACTTCAACAACCTGACCCTGATCGCGCTGCTGACCAACGGCGCGCCGGACTACCTCGACACCGCGGTGCCGGTGGGCGCGACCGACCTGCTCGCGTCCTACACGTACCGCATCGCGTTCCAGGACTCGGGGCAGAACTACGCCCTCGCCTGCGCGATCTCGTCGATCGTGTTCCTCATCGTCGCAACGCTGGCGGTGGTGAACCTGAAATTGTTCAAAGTGGGTCGGGAAGAAAGGTGAACCCATGGCCGTCGTCCTGAAAAAATCCCACCGCTGGCGCGTCGTCGGCATGCACGTGGCGCTGCTGACGTTCATCACGCTCACGGTGCTGCCGTTCCTGATGATCCTGTCCATCTCGCTGCGCCCCGGCAACTTCGCCGGCGGCCACCTGATCCCGCCGGAGATCAGCTTCGAACACTGGAAGCTCGCGCTCGGCATGTCCTACCAGGACGCCGATGGCACGTGGGTAAAACCACCGTTCCCGGTGCTGCAGTGGATCGTCAACTCGTTCAAGGTGGCGGGTATCTCCGCCGCGGTGTCGCTGCTGCTGTCCATCACGAGCGCCTATGCATTCGCCCGCATGCGCTTCAAGGGCCGCGACGCCACGCTGAACGGCCTGCTGCTGCTGCAGATGTTCCCGTCGGTGCTGGCCCTGGTGGCCATCTACGCGCTGTTCGACCGCATCGGCGAGTTCGTGCCGTGGCTGGGGCTGAACAGCCACTGGAGCCTCGCGCTCGCCTACACCGGCGGCGTGGCGCAGCACATCTGGCTCATCAAGGGCTACTACGACAGCGTGCCGCGGGAGCTGGAGGAAGCCGCGGCCGTGGACGGTGCCACGCCGTTCCAGGCGTTCGTCTACGTGCTGCTGCCGATGGCCCTGCCCATCCTGGTGGTGGTGTTCGTGCTGGCGTTCCTGGGCGGCATGATCGAGTACCCGATCGCGTCGGTGCTCATGCACGACGAGAGCAAGCTCACGCTGGCCGTCGGCTCGCGCCTGTTCCTGTTCAACCAGCGTTACCTGTGGGGCGACTTCGCCGCCACCGCCATCCTGGCGGGGCTGCCGTTGACGCTGCTGTTCCTCGTGACCCAGCGCTGGCTGGTGTCCGGGCTGACCTCGGGGGCCGTGAAGGGGTGAGGCACGAACCGCGCGCCGGAGGGCTTCGTTTATGCTCGCCAGCATGACTCTTTCCTCGCCCCACCCCGCACATGACCACGCTGGCTGAAGTCGCGCGCAAGGCCGGCGTGACCGGGGCCACCGTGTCCAACGTGCTGCGCGGCCGCGGCAAGGTGGGCAACGAGACGCGCGAACGGGTGCTTGCGGCCGTTCGCGAGCTGAACTACCGCCCCAACCTCACCGCCCGCGCGCTCGCCGAAGGCAAGCCGCAGACGGTGGCGCTGGTGGTGTCCAGCATCGCCAACCCGTTCTACCCCGAGTTCGCGCTCGCGGTGGAGCAGGCCGTGCGCAAGCTCGGCTACTTCCTCGTGGTGTGCAACACCAACGACGACCCGGCCCAGGAACGCGCCTACCTCGACGCCATCGTCGGGTCCCTCGCCCACGGCGTGCTCGTGATGAACGCCGACTTCGTGCAGATCGAGGAACTCGTCGCGCTGCGCCAGCGCGGCGTGCCGGTGGTGCTGTGCATGTGGGAGAAGCCCGACACCCCGCCGCCGCTGCCGAGCGTCGCGGTCGACTTCTTCCGTGCGGGCATGGTGGCCGCGGAACACCTGATCAAGCTGGGCCACCGGCGCATCGGTGCGGTGCTGGGCAGCGAGTTGAGCGGCAACCACATCTGGCGCTACCGCGGCTTCTGCGAGGCCATGAGCCGTGCGGGCATCGACCTCCTCGAGAACGGCACGGTGTGCGGGCACGACACGATCGACGCAGGGCGCAACGCCGGCCATGCGCTGCTCGCCGCGGTGCCCGACCTGACCGCCATCTTCGCGTCCAACGACCTGCCCGCGCTCGGTGTGCTGCAGGCCGCGGCCGACCTGGGCCTGGACGTGCCGGGTGACCTGTCGGTGATCGGCATCACCGACATCCAGCTCGCACACCAGGTGCGGCCCGCGCTCACCACGGTGGCCGTGCCCATCCAGGAATCCGCCGAACTGGCGGTGGAGATGATCATGCAGATGATGCGCGAGAAGGGGCCGGAAGGCAGCAGCGCACCGGCGATGCTGCGCGAGGCTTCCGTACCGCGCTTGGTGGTTCGCGCGTCCACGGCCCGGCCTGGCAAGGGCTGACCCTTCTCGAAGTCGGCATTCGTGAATTCCACGACCGAAAGAGTGTCCCGATAAGACACCAGGCGCGTCCCGTTCATGGGGAAGAATCCCCCATGGACACCGACGACCTCTTCCCTGGGTTCACCACGCAGGACATCCCGACCGGCGGCGGCGTGCACATCCGCGTGCGGTCCGGCGGCCGGGGCCGCCCACTGCTGCTGTTGCACGGCCACCCCCAGACCCATGCCATCTGGCACAAGGTGGCGCCGGAGCTCGCCGGGCATTTCACCCTGGTGCTGGCCGACCTGCGTGGCTACGGCGGCTCGTCCAAACCTGCCGGCACGGCGGACCATGGCAACTACGCCAAGCGCACGATGGCCCGCGACATGGTGCGCGTCATGCAGGCGCTGGGCCACGCGCACTTCGACGTGCTCGCCCACGACCGCGGCGCGCGCGTGGCCCATCGCCTGGCCGTGGACCACGCTGCCGCCGTGCGCCGCCTGGTGCTGCTCGACATCGCCCCCACGCTCGCCATGTACGAACAGGCCGGCGACACCTTCGCGCGGGCGTACTGGCACTGGTTCTTCCTGATCCAGCCGGCACCGCTGCCCGAGCGCCTGATCGAGGCGGACCCGGCCGCGTACGTGCGCGACGTGATGGGGCGGCGCAGCGCCGGCCTCGCGCCGTTCGATCCCCGGGCCCTGGCCGCGTACCAGCATGCGCTGTCGTTGCCCGGTGCGGCGCACGGCCTGTGCGAGGACTACCGGGCCTCCGCCGGCATCGACCTCGACCACGACCGCACCGACCGGGACAACGGCGTGCGCCTGGCCGCGCCGCTGCTCGCGCTGTGGGGACAGGACGGCGTGGTGCACCGCTGCTTCCGGCCACTCGACGAATGGCGCCGCGTGGCCGGCGACGTGCGGGGCCGGCCCCTGCCCTGCGGCCACTACATCGCCGAGGAGGCGCCCGATGCACTCCTCGCCGAGGTGATCCCGTTCCTGACCGGCGAACAGGTCCACCCATGAGCGCGCGCCGATGCAGCGGCGCCGGTGGCCGCAGCTGACCCGCGTCAGAGGCTCAGCCTCTCAGATCCCGGGGCCGGACACCCGCGCCGGCAGCGCGGCCAGGCGCGCCCACCCGTCCGCGTCGATCCCGCTGCAGTTGGGCAACCACAGCGTCTCCAGCGGCAGCTGCGCCAGCGCCGGCACGGCACCCGAGGTGAGCTTCGGCTCGCCGGGGTCGGCACCAATCGTCAGGTGCTGCAGCGGCAAGCCCACGAGGTGGGCCACGCCGGCATCGGTGAGCCATGGGCTGTCGGACAGGCTGAGGTGGCGCAGCGGCAGCTGGCGCAGGCACGCCAGGTCCGCATCGCGCAGGTTCAGCCCGCCCAGGTCCAGCCGCTCCAGCGGCAGACCGAGCTCGGCCAGCGCGCGCAGCGCCTTGCCGTCGATCCCGCGGCAGTAGCCCAGGTCCAACGCCTTCAGCGGCAAACCCGCCAGGTGTTTCAGGCCCTTCGCGGTGACCTCGTTCAACGACAGGTCGAGCGACTCCAGGGCCAACCCCTCCAGGTGCGCCAGGCCGCGTTCGGAGAACCCGCGCATGTCACCGAGCGCCAGGCGCTTGAGCGGCAGGCCGCGCAACGCATCCAGCGTGTCGCCCAGGCTGCCCAGCTGGCGCGGGCACTTCAAGGCGAGGTCGGTGAGCGGCATGCCGTCGAGTTCGGCCAGCCCATCCTCGGTGACGTAGGAGCTGTCCAGCGACAGCCGTTCGAGCGGCAAGTGCCGGATGGCCGCCAACACCGCGTCGCCCGCGTAACACTGGTCGAGGCTCAGCGACCGCAGCGACGTGAGGCCGGAGAGGCACGACGGATCCTTCGAAAGGGCACTGTTCCAGCCGATGGCCAGGTGTTCCAGCGGGTGACCCCGCAGGCGGGCCACCCCGCGCGACGTGATGCCCGCGGCTCGTTCGAACGTGAGTGACCGCAACGTGAGCCGCGACAGCTCGCGCAGGCCGTCGTCCGTCACCTCGTCGCAGTAGTTCAACGACAGCTCTTCGAGCACACCGCCGGCCAGGTGGTCGAGGAAGGTGTCGTCGAAGTCCTCGCCGTGTGTGTGCAGCTTCAGCCGGCGCAACCGTTCGAGCGATGGCAGTCCACTGCTGTCGTCGGCGCGTGAGAACGTGCTGATCTCCAGCGATTCGAGGCGCAGCGCCGGCAGCCGGCGCCACACGGCCCGGCCGCAGGCGAAATGCGGCCCGTCGAGCACCAGCGAGCGAAGCGGCAGGCCGGCCAGTGCATCGAGCCAGCCCACCTCGGCGTCCGGCAGGTCGAGGTGATCCACCGGCAGGCCCTGCAGCTGCATCAGCCACGGCGCCACGCGGTTGGCCCGCTCGGTGGTGATCAGGCTGGCAAGGGCCGCGATGGCGGCCGGGTCGCGCAGGCCCGCGGCCACGCGCAGGCCGTCGAGCGACGCCTCGCCGGTGTCGAGCAGGTCGCGGTAGAGCGCGGCACGGGCCGCGACGTCGTCGGGGTGGTCGTTCAGGCGGGCCCGGAGGGCGGGGCGATCGAGGTTCAGCATGCCCCGATTGTCGGGGATCACATCGCCACGTACCGGCCCGGCTTGTGGTTCACAGCCAGTGTGAGGTTCAGCGCCAGCGCACCCACCAGCGAGTAGCCGATGCGCAGCGGGTCCACCACGAACAGGGCCGCCACCAGGATGCACACGTCCACCACCATCTGCACCTTGCCCGCGCGCCAGCCGCGGTCCTGCTGCAGCAACAGCGCGACGATGCCCACGCCGCCCAGGCTCGCCTTGTGGCGAAACAGGATCAGGAACCCCGCGCCGGCCAGCAGCCCGCCCAGCACCGCCGCGTACAGCGGGTGCAACATGTCAAAGCGCAGCACGAACGGCTGCAGTTCCGTGAAGACCGACAGCAGCGCCACCGCCGCGAACGTCTTGGCCGTGAACACGTGGCCCATGCGGCGCCACGCGATCCAGTAGAACGGCAGGTTGAGCACGAAAAACAGCTTCCCGAACCCGATGCCGCTCGCGTAGTGCAGCAAGAACGCGAGGCCCGCGGTGCCCCCCGTCAGCAGCCCGGCGTGCTTGAACATCGCCACACCGAGGGCGATCAGCAGCGTGCCGGTGATCAGCGCCTGGGCGTCTTCGAGCAGGGTGTGGCGGTCGATGGGGTCGGACATGGGATTCACTGCGACCGGGACTGCACCATCCGCAACCGCCGGGCGGCCTCCTCGGCCAGCGTGTCGTCGATCTCGCGCTTGACGGCGTCCAGGTCCACCGGCTTGTCGACCTGCTCGAAGCGGCCGGTCAGCGGGGCATCGGCGGTCAGGGCGCCCCGCTCGAACAGCGCCCAGATCTCGCGGCTGAACTGCGTCTCCAGCAGGTCGGGGGCGAACTGGCCGAAGAAGTTCTTCAGGTTCGTCACGTCGCGGTCGAGCATCGACTGCGCGTGGTTGTTGCCCGCCGCGTCCACCGCCTGCGGCAGGTCGATCACCACCGGGCCGTCGGCGCCCATCAGGATGTTGTATTCCGAGAGGTCGCCGTGCACGACCCCGGCCGCGAGCATGCGCACCACCTGGCGGATCAGGAATGCATGGTGCTCGCGGGCGGCGTCGGCCTCGAACATGACGTCGTTGAGGCGCGGGGCTGCGTCACCGTCGGCATCGGTGACGAGCTCCATCAGCAGCACCCCTTCGTGGAACCCGATGGGTTCGGGCACCCGCACGCCCGCGGCGGCCAGCCGGTACAGCGCATCCACCTCGGCGCTTTGCCAGGCGGCTTCCTGCGACTCGCGCCCGAACCGCGTGCCCTTGGCCATGGCACGGGCCTGGCGGCTGTTCTTGGTCTTGCGGTTCTCGGTGTAGTCGACCGCCTGCCGGAAGCTGCGCTGCTGCGCTTCCTTGTAGACCTTCGCGCAGCGGGTGTGCTCGCCACAACGGACGACGAACACCATGGCTTCCTTGCCACTCATCAGCTGGCGCACCACGCTGTCGATCAGCCCGTCTTCGAGCAGCGGCATCAGCCGCGGGGGAATTTTCATCGCCGGATGGTAGCCGGTCGCGCCGAACGGCATCTTCAGCAGGCAGGCCAACAGCGCGTGGCGCGCGCCAATCCCTTCAGGCGACCGCCCCTTGCGCATGCAGGCGGATCTGCTCGGCGAGAAAGCGGTACAGCCGCTCGTCGTCGCTGAACGCCACGTTGAAACGCAGCCAGCCGGTGGGCCGCGGCTCGGTCAGGAACAGGTGGCCGGGCCCGAGCAGGATCCCGGCGCCCACGGCCTGCTGCGACAGCTCGGCGCCATCGGTCAGGTCCGGGTGCCGCGCCCAGAGGTACAGGCCGGCCTTGGGCTCGCTGAACAATTCGAAGCCCAGCTCGGTCAAGCGCTGCGCGACGCTGCCGTGGGCCTGCGCCAGCCGGTCGCGCAGGGCCTTGAGGTGCTTGCGCCAGCGCCCCTCGGACAGCGCGCCGAAGGCGAGCCGCTCGGTGATGTCGGACGAGGTCAAGCCCGACACCATCTTCAACTGCGTCAGGTCACCCAGCAGGTCCGGCCGCGCCACCAGGTAGCCGACCCGGATGTTCGGCGAGATCGTCTTCGAGTAGCTGCCGACGTAGACGACGCGGCGCAGCTGGTCCAGGCTGGCCAGCGACGGACGCGGCTCGGGGTCGAGATCGGCGTAGATGTCGTTCTCGACCACCGCCAGGTCGTGCTTCTCGGCCAGCTGCAGCACCCTGTACAACTGTGCCACCGGTGTGACCGAGTTGGTCGGGCTCTGCAGGCGCGGCTGCGTGAAGAAGACCTTGGGCCGATGCTCGATCAGCAGTGCCTCCAGCACCGCCAGGTCGTAGCCGGCGGGCGCGCGTGGCACGCCCACCAGCCTCGCACCAAGGAAGCGCAGCATGAACATCAGGTTCGGATAGCCGGGGTCGTCGACCAGGACGGTGTCGCCGGGGCGGACCAGGCAACGCGCCACCAGGTCGAGCGCCTGGCTGGAGCCCTGGGTGAGGAGGACACTCTCGGCACCGACCGCGATCTGGCGTTCGGCCAGGGACTCGGCGATGAGCACCCGCAACGCCATGTGCCCGTGCGGCAGCCCGTAGCCGCCGAGTTCGGCACCATCGCTCGAGAGCTGCCGCAGGCTGCGGCGCACGCCCTCCTCGAACAACCAGTCGTTCGGCAGCCAGCCGCAGCCGGGCTTGAGCGCCAGGTTGCGGTTCTCGAAGATCTGGCGCAGGTACCAGCGCGCGTCAAAACGCAGATCAGCGCTCGGCGCCTCGCCGGGCAGCGCCGCGGCGCCGGTACGGGCCTTGACGAAAAACCCCGCATTGGAGCGCGACACGACCCAACCCTGTGCCACCAGCCGGTCGTAAGCTTCGACCACGGTGAACACGCTGACCGAATGCCGGGCGGCCAGCGCACGGATCGACGGCAGCTTGGTCCCCGGGCGCAGGGCCTGCTCGGCAATCAGGCGCCGGAAGCCGTCGACGATCTGGCTGACCAGGGGCGTGGGCGATTCTGGGTTGAGGGTGATCATGCGAGGACTGGGATCCCGGTGCACCGTGAGAGGGCTTCCATGTACAGGGCACGGCGCCAATACAGTACACCGCGGATGGTGGACGGATGTACATGGTATTCGCTGTGCGCGATGCCTACAGTCCGGCTTTCACCACTGGGAGACGACATGAACCGCGAACTGCCGATCACGAACCCGACGAACGCCGCGCTGATGGCGCGCCGGCGGGCCGCCGTGGCCCGTGGTGTCGGCCAGGCCCACGACATCTTCGTCGCCCGCGGCCTGAACGCCGAGGTCTGGGACGTCGAGGGCCGCCGCTACCTCGACTTCGCCGGCGGCATCGCCGTGCTCAACACCGGGCATTGCCACCCGCGGATCATCGACGCCGTCAAAGCCCAGCTCGACCAGTACACCCACACCTGCTTTCAGGTGCTCGCCTACGAACCCTACGTCGAGCTGGCCGAGCGGCTGAACGCGCTGGCGCCCGGCGCCTTCACGAAGAAGACCGTGTTCCTGTCGACCGGCGCCGAGGCGGTCGAGAACACCGTGAAGATCGCCCGCGCCTACACGAAGCGCCCCGGCATCATCGCCTTCAACGGCGGCTACCACGGCCGCACGCTGCTGACCCTGGGGCTGACCGGCAAGGTGGCTCCCTACAAGACCGGCTTCGGCCCGTTCCCCGGCGAGGTGTTCCACGCGCTGTTCCCGAACGAACTGTACGGTGTCAGCGTCGACGACGCACTCCACTCGGTGGAGCTGCTGTTCAAGAACGACATCGAGGCCGAACGCGTCGCCGCCTTCATCATCGAGCCGGTGCAAGGCGAAGGGGGCTTCCACGTCGCTCCCAATGCATTCATCGCTGGCTTGAAGGCGCTGGCCGACCGGCACGGCATCCTGCTGATCGCAGACGAAGTGCAGACCGGCGCCGGCCGCACCGGCACATGGTTCGCGAGCGAGCAGTGGCCGGTCGCGCCCGACCTGATCGCCTGTGCCAAGTCGCTCGCGGGCGGCTTCCCGCTCTCGGCCGTCATCGGTCGGGCCGAGGTGATGGACGCACCGGCCCCCGGCGGCCTCGGCGGCACCTACGCCGGCAGCCCGATCGGCTGCGCCGCCGCGCTGGCGGTGCTCGAGACCTTCGAGGAAGACCGGCTGCTCCAGCGCTGCCAGGCCCTGGGCGAGCGGCTGCGCGCCGGGCTCAAGGCGATCGCCGCCCGGGTGCCGGCGATCGGCGATGTGCGCGGGCTGGGCTCGATGCTCGCGATCGAATTGTTCCAGGGCGGGCCCACGCGCCAACCCGACGCCGACCTCACCCGCCGAGTGGTCACCGAGGCGGCCCGCCGCGGTCTCATACTGCTGTCTTGTGGCACGCACGGCAACGTGATCCGGATCCTGGTGCCCCTGACGGCGCCCGACGCGCAGGTCGACGAAGGCCTGCAGATCCTGGCCGACAGCTTTGCCGCCGTGTCCTGAACCTGCCGAACCGCAACGCCGAACACCATGCGCCCCGTCCACACCCCCCAAGCACCGGCCGCCACCACCGGCCCCGCACCGCGCACGGCCCCGGACGTGCCCCTGGTGCGCTTCATCGGCGTGCAAAAGACCTACGACGGCGTGCAGCTGGTCGTGCGCCAGCTCGACCTGGACGTCCGGCGCGGCGAGTTCCTCACCCTGCTCGGCCCGTCCGGCTCGGGCAAGACCACCACCTTGATGATGCTGGCCGGTTTCGAATCGCCCACCGCCGGCGAGATCCTGCTCGATGCCAAGCCGATCACCCGCACGCCCCCGCACAAGCGCAACTTCGGCATGGTCTTCCAGAACTACGCGCTGTTCCCGCACCTCACGGTGGGCGAGAACGTCGCGTACCCGCTGACGGTTCGCAAGGTGTCGAAGCCCGAGGCGGCCCAACGCGTGGGGCGCGCCCTCGAGATGGTCCGCCTGCAGGGCATGGCCGAACGCCTCCCGTCGCAACTCTCGGGCGGCGAGCAGCAGCGCGTGGCGCTGGCACGCGCGCTGGTGTTCGAGCCGCAACTGGTGCTGATGGACGAACCGCTGGGTGCGCTGGACAAGCAGTTGCGCGAGCACATGCAGATCGAGCTGAAGGAACTGCACCGCCAGCTCGGCGTGAGCTTCGTCTACGTGACCCACGACCAGGGAGAGGCACTGACGATGTCGGACCGCGTCGCGGTGTTCAACGATGGCGCGATCCAGCAGCTCGACACGGTCGACCGCATGTACGAAGCGCCCGCCAATCGCTTCGTCGCGGGTTTCATCGGCGACAGCACGATGCTTCGCGGCACCGTGCGTGCGGCGCAGGTGGACGACGACAGCGAGCGGTGCGGCATCGTGCTGACCGATGGCCGCGTGCTGACCGGCCTCAATGTCAACGGCGCCCCGGTCGGCGCGCAGGTCGAAGCCTGCATCCGGCCCGAGCGCATCGTCGTCCACACCCACGCCGTCCACGACCGGGGCAACGTGCTGCAGGCACAGGTTCGCAACGTGATCTATTTCGGCGACCACCTGCGGCTGCTGTGCATGGTCGGTGACGGCCAGAGCGACGCCACCGTCAAGCTGCCGCTGTCGGTGCCCGCGATGCCGCGGCCCGGCGACACCGTCTGGCTCGAGCTGGCGCCCGAGCTGACCCGGATCTACGCTTGACCCGCCCCGCGGAAATGTTCCCCATCCACCCTAGGAGAGTGACACCATGAACAAGCGCATCCTCGCCGCCACCCTCGTTGCAGCCATGTCGCTCCCGGCACTGGCGCTGGCGCAGCAGATCACCGTCGTGAACTTCGGCGGCGCCAACGCGAACGCGCAGAAGAAGGCGTACTACGAGCCCTTCGAGAAAACCGGCACCAAGGTCGTCGCGGTCGAATACAACGGCGAGCAGGCCAAGATCAAGGTCATGGTCGAGACCAGGAAGGTCACCTGGGACGTGGTCGAGGTCGAGTCGCCCGATGCCGCCCGCGGCTGCGACGAGGGCCTGTTCGAGAAGCTCGACTACAGCAAGATCGGCAACAAGGCCGACTTCCTTCCCGCCGCGGTCACCGAATGCGGCATGGGCGTCTTCGTCTGGTCCACCGTGATGGCCTACAACGGCGACAAGCTGAAGGACGGTCCGAAAACCTGGGCCGATTTCTGGGACGTCAAGAAGTACCCCGGCAAGCGCGGCATGCGCAAGGGCGCGCGCTACAACCTCGAATTCGCGCTGATGGCCGACGGCGTGAAACCCGGCGACGTCTACAAGGTTCTCGCGACCAAGGAAGGCGCCGAGCGCGCGTTCAAGAAGCTCGGCGAGCTCAAGCCGAGCATCCAGTGGTGGGAAGCCGGTGCGCAGCCGCCCCAGTTCCTGGTCGCCGGGGACGTGACGATGACGACCGTGTTCAACGGCCGCATCGACGCCGCCAACCGCGAAGGCAAGAACCTGAAGATTTCCTGGACCGGCGGCATCTACGACCTGGACTACTGGGTCATCCCGAAGGGTACGCCGAACAAGGAGGCTGCGTTGAAGTTCATCGCCTTCGCGAGCAAGCCCGAGACCCAGGCCGAGTACGCGAAGAACATCGCCTACGGCCCGACCAACAACAAGGCGCTGTCCAAGCTCGATGCCAAGGTCCTCGACAACCTGCCGACGTCGCCCACCAACTCGAAGGACGCGCTCCAGCTCAACCTCAAGTTCTGGGCCGACCAGGGCGAGGATCTCGAGAAGCGCTTCGCTTCCTGGGCCACGAACTGATCGGTCCGTGCCGGCAGGGGGCCGCCCCACGGCACCCTGCCGGTGCAACCCTCCCCCACCATGAGCTCCAGCCTCGCCCCCGCCCTTCCCGGCATCCAAGACCCTCACGGCCTGCGGCGCCAGTTGGCGCGGGCCGAGCGGCTTCGCAAGCTGCGTGCCTTCTCGCTCACGCTGCCCTTGCTGCTGTTCCTGCTGCTGACCTTCCTGGTGCCCATCGCCACGCTGCTCAAGCGTGCGGTCGAGAACCCCGAGGTCGCCAACGCGCTGCCGCACACCGTCGTCGCGCTGCAGGACTGGAACCGCGAAGGCGTCCCCGAGGCCGACGCGTTCGCGGCCATCGCCAAAGACCTGGCCTCGCTGTCCGACAGCTCCGACGCCGGTGCGCTGGCGCGCCGCCTCAACAGCGAGGCCCCCGGCGCCCGCTCGCTCGTGATGGGCACCTTCAAGGCCCTGCCGCTCGAAGACGCCGCGACCCCGGCCGCCATGAAGACCCGGCTGCTCGCGCTCGACGAGCGCTGGGGCGAAACCACGTATTGGCGCGCGATCGCCAAGAACGCTTCGCGCTGGACGCCCGACTACCTGCTCACCTCGGTCGACCTGCGGCGCGACGCGCACGGGGCGATCGAGCGCGCCGAACCCGAACTGCGGGTGTTCGGCCGCATCCTCCTGCGGACGTTCGAGATCAGCGCCGTCGTCACGCTGTGGGCCCTGCTGCTGGGTTATCCGCTCGCGTACTGGCTCAGCACCTTGCCGGCACGCCGGGCCAACGTGCTGATGATCCTGGTGCTGGTGCCGTTCTGGACTTCGATCCTGGTGCGCGTGGCCGCGTGGATCGTGCTGCTGCAGTCCGAAGGCCTGGTGAACCACGCACTGATCGGCATGCACTTGATCGAGGCGCCGCTCGCGTTGCTGTTCAACCGCACCGGCGTGGTCATCGCGATGGTGCACATCCTGCTGCCGTTCATGATCCTGCCGCTGTACAGCGTCATGAAGAGCGTGCCGCCCACCTACCTGCGCGCGGCGATCTCGCTGGGCAGTTCGCCGCTGGCCGCGTTCTTCCGCGTCTACGTGCCGCAGACCTATCCGGGCGTCGGCGCGGGCGCGCTGCTGGTGTTCATCCTGAGCATCGGCTACTACGTCACGCCAGCGCTGCTCGGCGGTGCCGACGACCAGATGCTGAGCTACTACATCGCGCAGTACACCAACGTCACCGTCAACTGGGGCATGGCGTGTGCGCTCGGTGCCCTGCTGCTCGCGGCGACGCTGGTGCTGTACGCGATGTACCGGCGCGTCACGAAGTCCGAACTGAGCCTGGGCTGAAGACCATGAGTACCCTGTCGAACCTGCTGCCGCGGTTCCCCGCCTATGCCACGCCACTCGACAAGCTCGGCTGGTGGGCCCTGCGCGCTGCCTGCATCGGCGTGCTCGGGTTCCTGCTGCTGCCGATCCTGGTGATCATCCCGCTGTCGTTCAGCGACAGCTCGTTCCTCGTCTATCCGATCACCGGCTGGTCGCTGAAGTGGTACCAGAACCTGTTCACATCGGACGAGTGGGCACGCGCCGCCAAGAACAGCTTCATCATCGCGCCTGCCGCGACGCTGATCGCGACCGCGCTCGGCACGATGGCCGCGGTCGGGCTGGCGCGCACGCAGTTCGCGTTCAAGGGCCTGTTGATGAGCCTGCTGATCGCGCCGATGGTGGTGCCGATCGTCGTGGTCGGCGTCAGCACCTACCTGTTCTTCGCCCCCCTCGGGCTGGCCGACAGCTACGCCGCGCTGATCATCGTGCACGCCGCCTTGGGTGCGCCTTTCGTGCTGACCACCGTGCTCGCCACGCTGCAGGGCTTCAACCAGAACCTGGTGCGTGCGAGCCTGAGCCTGGGCGAGAGCCCGCTGCGCACCTTCTTCCGCGTCACGCTGCCGGTGATCGCGCCGGGCGTGATCTCCGGCGCGCTGTTCGCGTTCGCGACCTCTTTCGACGAGGTGGTGGTGGTCCTGTTCCTGGCGGGCCCCGAGCAACTGACCCTGCCTCGCCAGATGTTCAACGGCATCCGCGAGAACATTTCACCCACCATCGCCGCGGTCGCGACCCTGCTGATCCTCTTCACCACCAGCCTGCTGCTGACGCTGGAATGGCTGCGCGGACGGCGCCGCTGAACCTGATTTGACGGAGACCCTCCCTTGGACATGAAGACCTCCCCACTGGCCACCCTCGACGACCCGGGCCTGCTGAAGACCCACGGCCTGATCGGCGGCGAATGGGTCGCGGGAAGCAACCGCTTCGACGTGATCGACCCGGCCACGGGCCTGAAGCTCGCCGACGTCGCGAACCTCGGCGCCACCGAGACCCGACTCGCGATCGACGCAGCAAACAGGGCCTGGCCGCTGTGGCGCGCCAAGACCGCGAAGGAGCGCGCCGCGATTCTGATGAAGTGGTTCCAGCTGCTGCACCTGCATGCCGACGATCTGGCGCGCATCATGACCGCCGAGCAGGGCAAGCCGCTGGCCGAGGCCAAGGGCGAGGTCGGCTACGGCGCCAGCTTCATCGAGTGGTTCGCCGAGGAGGCACGGCGCGTCTATGGCGAGACCGTGCCCACCACCGACAACAACAAGCGCTACCTCGTCATCAAGCAGCCGATGGGCGTGTGCGCGGCCATCACGCCGTGGAACTTCCCCATCGCGATGATCACGCGCAAGGTGGCGCCGGCATTGGCGGCCGGTTGCCCGGTGGTCATCAAGCCGGCCGAGCAGACGCCCTTGTCGGCGCTGGCCGTGGCGGAGCTGGCGCAGCGCGCCGGCATGCCTGCCGGCGTGCTGAACGTGATCACCGCCGACGGCACCAACGCCGTCTCGGTGGGCAAGGTGCTGTGCGCGAGCGACATCGTGCGCCACCTGTCCTTCACCGGATCCACCGAGGTCGGCCGCATCCTCGCCGCGCAATGTGCGCCGACGATCAAGAAGCTCTCGCTCGAGCTCGGCGGCAACGCGCCCTTCATCGTGTTCGACGACGCCGACATCGACAGCGCCGTCGACGGCGCGATCGCCGCCAAGTACCGCAACGCCGGCCAGACCTGCGTCTGCGCCAACCGGCTCTACGTGCAGAACGGGGTCTACGACCGCTTCGTCGAGAAGCTCGCCGCCAAGGTCGCGGAGATCAAGGTCGGCAACGGCTTCGAGCCGGGCGTGAACCAGGGTCCCCTGATCGATGACCAGGCCGTCGAGAAGGTCGATCGCCATGTCGCCGACGCCGTCGCCAAGGGCGCCAGGCTGCTCACCGGCGGCCATCGGATCGGGGAGCGCTTCTACGCCCCGACCGTGCTGGCGGAGGCCACCGGCGAGATGCTGTGCGCCCGCGAGGAGACCTTCGGCCCGCTGGCGCCGGTCTTCCGCTTCAAGACCGAAGACGAGGCCATTGCGCTCGCGAACGCCACCGAGTTCGGCCTGGCCAGCTACTTCTACAGCCGCGACATCGGCCGCATCTTCCGCGTCGGCGAGGCACTGGAGTACGGCATGGTGGGCGTGAACACCGGCCTGATCTCGACCGCCGAAGTGCCATTCGGCGGCGTCAAGCAGTCCGGCCTCGGGCGCGAGGGCTCGCACCACGGCATCGCCGACTACCTCGAGATCAAGTACTTGTGCCTCGGTGACCTCTTGAAGTGAAGCCGAACTCCCGGTCGAGGTAGGCCTGCATCGCCTCCGTGGCGGCCACGAAAACCCTTAGGGGTTCCGGATGAGTTCAAAAACGATATCGCGCGCGAGCAAGAAGTCATTGGATGGTCACGCAACCCAACCGCTAGCATGCCCGCCACGTGCTCGAGTGCTTGCGCTCAGGGCGGAAAAGGAAAAGCGCCCATCCGGCGCAACGGGAGGCATCGCATGCAAAACGTCAGTCGTGTGGCAGGCCGGGGCGTGTTCAGGTCTCGCCTCTTTTCAGAAGGGCTGTTGGCGCTTCATCCTCGCAGGCTGTGGGCGCCTGCCGGACTGGCGGGTTTGGCCGCGTCCCTGTTGATGCTGCCCGCCAGCGCCGCAACCATCGCCCCGGGTGCTCAATCGCTGCAGTCGGTCAACTTCCCCACGCGTTCGATCGCGCACGCCAGCGGCCTCGGCGCGCTGCCCATGGTGTCGGCCACCAGCACCGAACAGGCCAAGGCCGACGCCACATTGACCGTGACACCGGGCCTTGCCAACGGCCCGCCCGAGTGCGTGTCGTTCCAGGCGGCCAACGGCATGTGGCTGCGCCACAAGGACTATCGCATCCGCCTGGCGCAGAACGACGGCTCGGAAACCTTCCGGGGCGACGCCACTTTCTGCGTGCGCGACGGTGCGACCGCCGGCACGGTGCGCCTGGAGTCATACAACTACCCAGGCCGCTTCATCCGGCACCGTGACTACCAGCTGTGGGTCGACACCCATTCGAACGCCGCACCGTTCCCGTCCGACAGTTCGTTCAAGGTGATTGCGCCCTGGTCACCCAGCGCCCGCAAGAACCCGGCGATCAAAGGCTTGTTCGGCGACCCCAACATCGTCAATTTCGACGGCCGCTACTACGTCTACCCGACCTCGGACGGCTACGCCGGCTGGAGCGGCACCCAGTTCCGCACCTTCTCGTCGCTTGACCTCGTCAACTGGACCGACCACGGCAACATCCTCTCGCTGGGGGTCGATGTGACCTGGGCGACCGGCCGGGCCTGGGCACCGACCATTGCGCGCAAGAACGGCCGCTACTACTTCTATTTCTGTGCCGACACGAACATCGGCGTGGCCTCGTCCGCCAGCCCCACCGGGCCGTTCACCGATGCCCTCGGGCGCCCGCTCGTGGCGGCCGGCTTCCGATCCGGCCAGATGATCGACCCGCACGTCTTCACCGCCAGCGATGGCTCGTCGTACCTGCTGTGGGGCAATGGCGGGGCCTATGGCGTGCAGCTGAACGACGACATGGTGTCGTTCAGTGGCACGGTCCAGACCTTCTCGCTGCCCAACTTCCGCGAGGGACTGTTCATGCACGAGCGCGCCGGCACCTACTACCTCTCGTATTCGGTGGATGACACACGCAGCGAGAACTACCACGTCGACTACGCCACCGGGCCCTCGCCGCTCGGGCCCTGGACCTACCGCGGCACGCTGCTGCAGAAAGACCTCGCGCTGGGCGTGAAGGGCCCGGGCCATCACTCGATCGTGCAGCAGCCCGGCACCGACAACTGGTTCATCGCGTACCACCGTTTCGCCGTGCCACTTGGGGATGGCACCAACCGCGAGGTCGCCATCGACCGACTGGTCCACAACGGCGATGGCACGTTGCAACGTGTGGTGGTGACCCCCTGAGGCGTCCTCACCGAACAAGAAGACATCCAGGCCACTGAACGGGCAGGCCCACGAGCCCGGTGGCGACTTGTCATCACAGGTCGAGGCAGCCCACAATGGGCGTTGCCCATGGACACCATCCCCGCATCCCCCGTCAACGGCGTCACACGCGCACGTGTGTTGCGCTGGGCCGCGGGCCTGTCACTCGCCACCACGCTGCCCGCCGGGGCGGCCGCTGCCCCCATGGACCAGCGCCGCATCCCCACGTCAGGCGAATCGTTGCCGGTGATCGGTTGTGGCACCTACGTCGGGTTCGACCACGCGCCCGGCAGCCCCGAGTACGGGCGGCTGCCCGGGGTGCTCGATGCGCTGTTTGCGGCCGGCGGTTCCGTGCTCGACAGCTCGCCCATGTACGGCCGCGCGGAGGCCACCACCGGCGAGCTGCTCGGCAAACGCCCGGCGTTCGTGGCCACGAAGGTGTGGACGTCGGGCCGGGACGCCGGCATCCGGCAGATGGAAACATCGATGCGGCTGCTGGGGCGTCCGCGCATCGACCTGATGCAGATCCACAACCTGGTGGATTGGCGCACCCACCTCGCCACGCTGCGGCGCTGGAAGGACCAGGGCCGCGTTCGCCACATCGGCATCACGCACTACACGTCGTCGGCGTACGGGGAGGTGGAAGCCGTGTTGCGCGCCGAGCCGCTCGACTTCCTGCAGATCAACTACGCGTTCGACGACCGCGACGCGGCAGCGCGGCTGCTGCCGCTGGCGGCGGACCGCGGCGTGGCCGTGCTGGTGAACCGGCCGTTCGGCGGCGGGGGTCTGCTGCGTCGCACCCGCGACCTGCCACTTCCTGGTTGGGCCGCCGAGATCGGGGCCGCGAGCTGGGCGCAGGTGCTGCTGAAATTCGTGCTGAGCCACCCGGCCGTCACGTGCGCCATCCCGGGCACGGGCCGGCCCGAACACATGGTGGACAACGCGGCCGCCGGACGCGGCCCGCTGCCGTCACCGGCGTTCTGGGCGGACAAGGCGATCGGCTGATCCCTCAGTCCGTGGCCTTGCCACCGAGCAACGCGTCGCGCGTGCTGCCACGCACCTTCGGGCCGATCCACACCTTCATCAGCATCGGGAAAAACGTCTCGCCCTGGATCGCATCACCGACGCGCTGGCCGTTCAGCGTGAACTCGGTGAGCTTGGTGGCGGGGTAGTAGTCCACCACGATCTCGTCGCCCTTGTTCACACGCTTGCGGTTGCCGAACACGGTACCCAGCTGCGACGTGGCCACGATGTTGGCCGAGAACTCGGCGGTCGGGACGTTCTGGCGGATGCGGTCGAGCATCGCGTTCGACAGGTCACGTGCCGAGACCTCGCGGATCATGAAGAAGTGAATGCGCTTGACACCCTTCTCGCCCGTAGCACCGTCCATGGTGGTGTGCTTCCTGGGCAGGTAGATCGCCACCACGGTCGACTTGGTCGACAGGATGCTCGACACACCGGCGCCGTTGAGTTGCAGCACCTGGCCTTGCACCGTGGCGGTGTCGGCGAACTTGAATCCCTCCACCTCGACCTCGGCGCGTGCGCCGACACTGACAGCCACCAGGGCAACGGCTGCGGCAACCCCCCGCAAGGAGGCAAGAGAGGCGATGAAACGCATGTGAATCCTTCAGAACTTGGAACGGTGACTCGTCAAAACCGGAACCAACCGGCGGTGACGCGATGGCAACTGTAAGCGTTGGTTGCAGTCGGATCCTGACGGATCCCCCGAACCAAGGCGCATCTCGTGAATTGCGCACGTGCGATTGTCGCAGGAATCGCACGAACGTTCGTTTTTTGGTCAAGCCGCGCTATATTCGCGTCGCCCGGCGCCGCCGCGCACCGCTCCACCCTCATGAAGAAACCGTCCATGACCGCTCCCCGCTCCCTGGCAATCCTGGCATCGGCACTGCTGGCCGCGTTCGCCGCCCCGGCCCATGCCACCGAAAACGGGCAGCTCCGTGCCCTGCTCGGCGCCCCGTCGTTCGAGCTCGTGACCCCGCAGTTCCCTGGCCTGTACGGCCAGCTCTGGTACCAGCACTACAACGCCGACAAGGTGCGCGACGACAACGGCGACCAGGTGAGCCGCACCGGCCCGGGCGGCGTGCCCATCAAGGTGAAGGCCAACGTGCGCGCCGACGTGGTCGTGCCCCGCCTGACTTACGTCACCGAACAGATCGTCGCCGACGGCCGCCTGGGTTTTGGCGCCGCGCTGCCCATCGTCAGCCTGCGCAACCACGTGGGCCTGTCGTCCGGCGTGCCGGCCCTGGCACCCGCACTGGCCGCCCAATCCAGCAGCCTGTCGGGTGAAAAGACCGGCCTCGGCGACATGGAAGTCAGCGGATTTGTCGACTGGCAGCAGGACGAGTCGCGTTTCATCGCCGGCCTGGCGCTCGGCGTGCCCACGGGCGACTACGAAGCCGGCCGCGCCGCCAACCCGGGCGCCGGCAACTTCTGGACGGTGCGCCCGCTGATCGTGGCCTCGCGCGTGTTCGAGAACGGCCTCGAGTTCGGCACCCGTGCCGCCTACTCATTCAACACCACCAACCGCGACACCGACGTGCGTTCGGGCCAGTACCTCCACGCCGACTGGGCCGCGATGTACCGTGTCACCGACATGTGGCGCGCGGGCCTGCAAGGCTACGTCGTCAAGCAGACCACGAACGATCGCGGCGCCACCGTGGCCGCCGACGGCAACAAGGCCCAGGTGTTCGCCGCCGGCCCCATGGTCGCGTACACGTCCGAGTCAGGCACGTGGGCCGTCGACTTCAAGGTGATGCAGGAGTTCGAGGTGCGCAACCGCACCGAAGGCCAGATCGGCTGGCTGCGCCTGAACGTCCGCCTGGACTGATCGGCACCCCGGCGCGCGGGCCTCTTCGCGCGCCGATAGAATCCGGGCCCCGCCGCGCGAACGCGGCTTCCGGCGCGTGCCCATGCCCCACATCCTGGTCGACCGGCTGGTCAAGTCGTACCGCATCGCCGAACGCGACCCCGGTCTCTGGGGCGCCGCACGCGGGCTCTTTCACCGGCGCCACCGCACCGTCCACGCGCTCGCGGGGGTGTCGTTCACACTCGAACGCGGCGGCCTGCTCGGCCTCGTGGGGCCGAACGGCGCAGGCAAGTCCACCACCGTGAAGGTGCTCGCGGGCATCCTGCGCCCCGACGGCGGCCGCGTGGAGGTGGACGGCCGCCACCCGTTCGACGACCGCGAGCGCCACGTGGGCCGCATCGGTGTCGTGTTCGGCCAGCGCACCCAGCTCTGGTGGGACCTGCCGGTGGGCGAAGGGTTCGACCTGCTGCGCGACATCTACCGCGTGGACCCGGCCCGCTACCGCCGCACCCGCGACGAACTGGTGGCGATGCTGCGGCTGGAGCGGGTGCTGGACCAGCCGGTGCGACAGCTCTCGCTCGGCCAGCGCATGCGCGCCGAGATCGCCGCGGCGCTGCTGCACGAACCCGAGCTGTTGTTCCTCGACGAACCCACCATCGGGCTCGACGCCCCGTCGAAGCTCGCGGTGCGCGAGTTCGTTCGCCGAGCGAACCGCGAGCGCGGCACCACGGTGCTGCTGACCACCCACGACATGCACGACATCGAGGCACTGGCCGAACGGGTGTTGATCATCGGCCATGGGCGTGTGCTCGCCGACAGCCCGGTCGACACGCTGCGCCAGCAAGTGTTCGCCCAACGCCGCCTGGTCGTCGACTTCGCCGAGGTGCCACCCGATGCGCTGGCGGTACCCGGTGCCACGGTGGTCGCACGAGACGGCCGCACCTGGACCTTCGAGTTCGACCCGGCCACCACCGCCGCACCGGCCCTGATCGCCCGGCTGGCCGCCGCGCAGGCAGTGGAGGACATCCGGCTCGAAGGCCTGTCCATCGAGGAGGTGATCTCCCGCTTCTACGCGATGCACGGGGCCGCCGAAGCATGAACGCCGTGCGTCCGTACACCGCCGCGTTCGTCTCGCGGTTCCTGCAGATGCTGCAGTACCGCACCGCCGCCCTGGCCGGGTTCGGCACGCAGTGCTGGTGGGGTGGCATCAAGGTGATGGTGCTGGCCGCGTTCTACGGCAGCGGTACTGCAGGGGGCAGCGCGATGCCGCTCGCGCACGCCGTCACGTACACCTGGATCGCGCAGGGGCTGCTCGCGCTGCTGCCGTGGGCAGGCGACCCCGAGGTGGCGCAGGCCGTGCGCACCGGTGCCGTCGCCTACGACCGCGTGCGGCCGGTGGACGCCTACACGCTCTGGTTCGCCCGCACCACCGGCTGGATCGCCGCGCGCGTGCTGCCAAGAGTGGCGCTGATGATCGCGTTCGCCGCCGTCGTGCTGCCGCTCTCGGGGCTTGGCCACTGGGGCTGGCAACCACCCGCCAGCGTGGCGGCCGGCGCTGCTGCGCTGGTGTCGGCCGGGCTCGCGCTGCTGCTGTCCGCTTCGCTCGTGATGGGGCTCAACATCGCGACGGCCGCCTTGCTGAACGAACGCGGCATCAACGCGCTGGCCGTGCCGCTGGTCATCGTGCTGTCGGGCAACCTGCTGCCGCTCGCGCTGCTGCCCGAAGGCTGGCAGGCCGCACTGCTGCTGCAGCCGCTCGCCGGCCTGCTCGACATCCCGGTGAGGCTCTACCTGGGCCAGTTCCAGGGGCCTGCCGTGTGGGGTGTGCTCGCCCTGCAGGCGCTGTGGATCGCCGTGCTCGCCGGCATCGGCCGCGCCGCGATGGGCCGCGCGATGCAGCGCCTCGACGTGCAAGGGGGCTGAGCCTTGGCCCTCTTTTTCCAGTTGGTGGCCGCCTCGGTGCGGGGACAGGCCCGCTACCCCGTCTCGGCGCTGATGCTCACGCTGAGCCAGTTCCTCGTGACCGGCATCGAGGTGATCGCGGTGTGGGCACTGTTCGATCGGTTCGGCGAGGTGCAGGGCTGGCGCTTCGGTGAGGTTGCGCTGTTCTACGGGCTCGTCAACATCATGTTCGCGGTGGCCGACACGCTCGGCCGCGGGTTCGACACACTCGGCACCGAGTTCCTGCGGACAGGCGCGTTCGACCGGCTGCTGCTGCGTCCCCGCCCTCTCGCGCTGCAACTGATGGGCCACGACGTGCGCATCAGCCGCCTGGGGCGCCTGCTTCAGGGCGCGCTGGTGGTGGCGTTCGCCACCGCCGAGGCGGGCATCGCGTGGACCCCGGCCACCGCGGCGCTCGCACTGCTGGCCGTGGCTGGCGGCGCCGCGCTGTTCCTCGGCATCCTGGTGCTGCAGGGCACGCTGTCGTTCTGGACCGTCGAGAGCCTGGAGATCACCAACGTGCTCACCTACGGTGGGGTCGAGGCCGGGCAGTACCCGCTCGCCATCTACGAACGCTGGTTCCGCTGGATGCTCACCTTCGCCGTGCCGCTGGCCGCGGTGGCGTACTACCCCGCGCTGGTGGTGCTGGACAAGCCCGACCCGCTGGGGGCACCCGCGTGGGTGGGCTGGTGGTCGCCGCTCGCCGGATTCGTGTTCCTCGGGCTGAGCTTCGCCGCCTGGCGCATCGGGGTGCGCCACTACACCTCGACCGGCAGCTGACGCCCTCTCGGCGCAAGGCCTATCCAATAACGGAAACGGTTCCAGGTTCGGCCGCCTCTTTGGTAACAAGCCGCATGTGCACCTCGCCCGCGCCAGCACCGGGATTAAGCTCGCGACACGTTGCGCCTTGTTGCACGCGCCCCGTCAGGGCATCGCGGGACGGGGACAAGAATGGCCGCCACACCGACAGGAGAACCCATGAACACCCAGGCCCTCGTCCGCAAGCAACCCCGCCATGCCACCCGATTCACCCGCAGCGTGCTCTTCGGCGCATTGCTGTTCGGCCAGCTCGGTGCCGCGCTGGCCGACGTCAGCCCGCTGTCCGTCAGCGGCAACAAGATCCTCGCGGGGGGACAGCCCGCGAGCTTTGCCGGCAACAGCCTGTTCTGGAGCAACACCGGCTGGGGCGGCGAGAAGTTCTACAACGCCAACGTCGTGCGCTGGCTCAAGAGCGACTGGAAATCAAAGGTCGTGCGGGTGGCCATGGGGGTCGAGGAAGACAGGGGCTACCTGAGCGACGCCGCGGGCAACAAGGCCCGTGTCAAGGCGGTGGTGGACGCGGCCATCGCCAACGACCTGTACGTGATCATCGACTGGCACACCCACCACGCCGAGAGCTACCAGCCGCAGGCCATCGCGTTCTTCGAGGACATGGCCCGCACCTACGGCAAGAACAACCACGTCATCTACGAGATCTACAACGAACCCCTGCAGGTCTCGTGGAGCGGCATCATCAAGCCCTACGCACAGGCCGTCATCTCGGCCATCCGTGCCATCGACCCCGACAACCTGATCATCGTGGGCACGCCCAACTGGTCCCAAGACGTGGACGCCGCCTCGCGCGACCGGCTCACCGGCTCGAACATCGCCTACACGCTGCACTTCTACGCGGGCACCCACGGGCAAGGGCTGCGCGACAAAGCACAGACCGCGCTGAACAACGGCGCCGCGCTCTTCGTGACCGAGTGGGGCTCGGTCTCCGCCAACGGCGACGGGAACGTCAACGAGACCGAAACCTCGGCCTGGGTCGACTTCATGAAATCCAATGGCATCAGCAACGCCAACTGGGCCCTCAACGACAAGGCCGAGGGTGCCTCCGCCCTGGTGCCGGGCGCCAGCAACCAGGGCGGCTGGTCCGCCAGCCAGCTGACACGATCCGGGGCACTGGCCAAGCAGATCATCGGCGGCTGGCCCGGGACCACACCCCCGGCCGGTTGCGCCCGCGTGACGGTGCCAGGCCTGCTGCAGGCCGAGGCCTGGTGCACCATGTCCGGCGTGCAGACCGAGGCCACCACCGACACCAACGGTGGCAGCAACGTCGGCTACATCGAGACCGGCGACTGGATGACCTACGACATCAACGTGCCGACAGGCGGCAGCTACACGGTCGAGTACCGGGTCGCGAGCCTGAACGGCGGCGGCAACCTCGCGCTCGAGCATGCCGGCAGCAGCGTGGTCTATGGGACGGTCAACATCCCGAGCACCGGCGGCTGGCAGAACTGGGTCACCGTGAAGCACACCGTCCAACTGCCCTCCGGCAACCGCAAGCTCCGCATCGCCGCGCGCAACAGTGGGTGGAACCTGAACTGGTTCCGCATCAGCAAGGCCTCCTGAGCATCCTCTGGGCCTGAGACTCTCAGCCTCTCAGGCCCGCTCCAGCTTCAGGAACAGCTCCCGGTCGGGCGCGAAGTTGGCGTGCAGCGGCAGCAGCGCGCCACCAAGCGCGCGGGCATCGGGCCCCACGGCACCGGGCAGCAGTTGCGGGCGCTGCGTGCCTTCCCAGTTGTACTGGTCGAAGGACTGCTGCACCCCGTCGTTCAGCAGGCCCAGCAGGTCGCGGCTGAACGACCCGTCGATGATCACCCCGTCGAGGTCGAGCAGGCACGCGGCGTTGTGCACCACCAGCGCAATGGCCGGTGCCGCCTGGGCCAGCCACGTCTCGGTGTGCGGGCGCCAGCGCGGCTGCAGCGAACGTTCGTCACTGACGGCCGCCGGGTCGAGGTCGTGGGCCTCGTACGCGGCCTCCAGGGTCAGCAGCGAGGCCACGCTCAGCAGCTGCTCGGGCGGACCCGACTGCCCCGGATCGCTGCGCCGCATGGCCTGCGAACCCACCGCACCGGCGTTGCCGTGCAGGCCGTTGCGCAACTGGCTGTCGATCACGAGGCCCCCGCCGATGAAGGTGCCCACGAACACGTAGAGGAAGGTCTTCAACGTGCGCCCGCGGCCGGCCACCAGCTCGGCCACGCAGGCCGCGGCGGTGTCCTTCACGAACGTGGTGGGCAGGCCGCTCATCGTGGCCACGCGGTCGGCCAGGTCGATGTGGGCCCACGACTGCCGGGGCCGCACGCCGAGCAGCGACGCCCAGCCGTCGAGCAGCAGCGGTGCCGCAATGCCGATGCCTTGCAGGCGGTCGCGTTTGGCGAAGCCGAGGCGCTTGCGGATGGCGCGCACGCGCTGCTCGATCTCGCCGAGCACTTCGTCAGGGTTCGGGTAGCGGTAATTCAGCGTGCTGCGGTCGCGCACCTCGCCCGCGAAATCGACGAGCAGCACGTCGAGGCTGCGCCGGCCCACGTTGATGCCGATCGAAAACGCACCATCGGGGTCGAGCGCGACGGGCACCGACGGTTGCCCCACCTTGCCCCGCACCGGCGCGAGCCGCACCAGCAGCCCGGCGGCATCGAGCCGCGCGAGGATCAGCGACACCGTCTGCGCCGTCAGGTGCGTGAGCCGTGCGATCTGGGCCTGTGGCAACGCCCCGTGCAGGCGGATCGCCTGCAGCACCACCCGCTCGTTGAACTGGGCGATGCCCGTCTGGTTGGAGCCGCGCGGGCGCAGCGGCGGGCGGGCGGCGGGAGAGCCGGCGTCGGGGACTTCGGTGGACATCGAGGTTCGGCAAGCTTCGGGCGACGAGCGGCGTTCGGGTGCCCTATGTTCGCATGCAGGCGTGTTCAGGCCAGGCAGTCGGCCGGCAGTTCGCTCGCCTTCAATGCGCCGGTCATCACGGCCACGGTGTCGCTCATCGAGATCTTTTTCGGGTTGAGCACCGCGGCCCGTTTGCCCAGCCGGGCCACGTGGATGCGGTCGGCGATCTCGAACACGTGCGGCATGTTGTGGCTGATGAGCACCACCGGCAGGCCCTTGTCGCGCACGCGGCGGATGAGCTCGAGCACCATGTTGCCCTCCTTCACGCCGAGGGCCGCGGTGGGCTCGTCCATGATGACCACGTGCTGCGCGAAGGCGGCGGCCCGCGACACGGCCACGCACTGGCGCTGCCCCCCCGAGAGGGTCTCCACCGCCTGGGTCATCGAACGGATGCCCACCTTCAGGTCCTGCATGCGCGCGGTGCTTTCCTCGAGCATGCGGCGCTTGTCGAGCATGCGCAGCACGTTGCCGAGGAAACCGGGGCGCCGGATCTCGCGGCCGAGGAACAGGTTCTCGGCGATGTTCATCGCCGGCGCCACGGCCAGCTCCTGGTACACGGTCTCGATGCCGGCACGGCGCGCGTCGATGGGGCTCTTGAAATGCACCTCCTGGCCGTCGAGCAGGATCTGCCCTTCGTCGGGGATGGTCGCGCCCGAGAGCGCCTTGATCAGCGACGACTTGCCGGCGCCGTTGTCACCGATGACGGCGAGGATTTCGCCGGCCCGCAGTTCGAAATCGGTGCCGTCGAGCGCCGTGACCTGGCCATAGCGCTTGACGAGGTTCGTGGCCTTCATGACCAAGGGGGTGGAGGAGGATTGGGCTTGCATCTGGGTCTCCGTTTCAGCGCGTGCCCTTGCGGGACAACTGGTCGGCCGCCACGGCCAGGATCACGAGCACGCCCGTCACGAGGATCTGGTAGACCGACGACACCCCCATCAGCGTGAGCCCGTTGCGGAACACCCCCACGATCAGCGCGCCCACCAGCGTGCCCAGCACGATTCCGCGGCCACCGAAGAGGCTGGTGCCACCCAGCACCACCGCGGTGATGGCATCGAGGTTCTCGGTCTGCCCGGCGTTGGGGTCGCCCACGCCGGTGCGGGCCACGGACAGCATCGAGGCCAGGCCATAGAACAGGCCGGCGAGCACGTACACGCCCAGCAGCACGCGGTGGGTGGGAATGCCGGTGAGGCGCGTGGCCTCGGCGTTGTTGCCCACGGCGTACACGTGCCGGCCCGAGGCCGTCTCGCGCAGCCAGAACCACGCCACGCCATACAGCACCAGCATCAGCACGGTGCCGTACGCCACGTTGGTGCCACCGAGGCCGAAGGTGTTGCCGAGCCAGGTCATCGCGTCGGGCAGGTCGGTCACCGTCTGCGAGCTGGAGTACAGCTGCGTGATGGCGAACGCGATGTTCAGCGTGCCGAGCGTGACGATGAACGGCGGCAGCTTGAGCCGCGTCACGAGCAGGCCGTTGATGAGCCCGAACAGCATCGTCACCGCGAGGCCGCAGGCGATGGCCACCGGCGTGGGCAACCCCAGGTCGGTGGCGAACTTGGTCATCACGATGCTGCCGAGCGCCATCACCATGCCACACGACAGGTCGATGCCTGCCGTCAGGATCACGAGCGTCTGCCCGATCGCGATCACGCCCACGACTGCCACTTGCTGCAGGATCAGCGAGAGGTTCTCACCGCTCAGGAACCGGTCGGTCTGGGTCGCGAAGAACACGCACGCGATGAGCAGCGCGATGAAGGGTCCGAGGGTGCCGATCGGCGGCAGCTTGAGCTTGTGGCCGTCGGTGGTCGTGGAGGTGGTCATGGTGTTCATGGTCGTCACGTCACTTCTTGCCCCAGCACAGGTCCATGCCGGCCTTGGTGTCCTTGCTGTCCACGCCGGCCACGGCGTTCTTGGCGATGAGGGTCACGCCGGTGTCGGTGTAGCCGCTCACCTTCTTGCCCGTCTTCGCGTAGGCGATGCCAGCCTCGACGCCCATGGCGGCCATCTTCAACGGGTACTGCTGCGAGGTGGCGGTGATCTTGCCGGCCTCCACGTCGCGCACACCCTGGCAGCCACCGTCCACCGAGACGATGATGACCCCCGCCTCCTTGCCGGCCTTCTTCAGCGCGTTGTACGCGCCGGCACCGGACGGTTCGTTGATGGTGTAGACCACGTTCACGCCCTGCACCTTTTGCAGGCAGTTTTCCATCGCGGTCTGGCCCTTGGCCTGGTCGCCGAAACCATCGGCCATGCAGACGACCTCGGACGGTTTGGCGAGCTCGTTGCTCTTGGCCTCGAGCGTCTGCAGGCCCATGCCCTTCAGGAACCCGTTGTGGCGCTGGGCGCCCACGGGGTGGCCGGGCATCAGGTCGATGGTGACGATCTTCGCGGCCTTGCCACCCAGCGCGGCCTTCGCGTACTCGCCGATCAGCACGCCGGCCTTGTAGTTGTCGGTGGCAAACAGCGCATCGGTGGCCTCGACCGGATCGGTCGGGCTGTCGAGGGCGATCACCTGCACACCCTTGTCACGCGCCTTCTTGATGGCGGGCACGATGGCCTTGGAATCGCTCGGGGTGATCAGGATGGTCTTGGCGCCAGCCGCCACGAGGTTCTCGATGGCGGTGACCTGGCCGGCGTTGTCACCGTCGGCCTTGCCGGCACTGGCCACCACCTTGGCTCCGTCCTTCTTGGCGGCCTCGACGGCCCCCTCCTTCATCTTCACGAAAAACGGGTTCGTTTCCGTCTTGGTGACAAGGCCGATCACCGGCGGGTCGGCGGCCATCACGGTGGTGGACGACAGCAGCGCCAGGACGGCGGCGGACAACATGGACAAGGGGTTCAGGCGCATGACAAAAGGCTCCGTTGCGAATGACCAGGGAATTCTGGGCGCTCGCCTTTAATAAATCAAGGCGATTGATTAATGGAAAACCCCATGACAATCGTCAGCAACCGAGGGCATCCTTACGCCCAAACGCCACGCGGTCCTCGCGTGAGCACCCGTGTCTTTCTCAAGGAGTGATCCCATGTTCGTGGTCTGCGGCGAAGCGCTGATGGACGTGTTTGCCAGCGGCGAAACCCCGTCGGGGCTTGCACTCGATGCCCGCATCGGCGGTTCGCCGTTCAATGTGGCCATCGGCCTCGCCCGCATGGGCCAGCCGGTGGGTTTTTTCGGCGGCTTGTCCACCGACTTCCTGGGCGACCGCCTGCGCCACGCGCTGGCCGCCGAAGGCGTGGACCCGCGCACGCAACACACCACGTCGGCCCGCACCACGGTCAGCCTGGTCGGGGTGGATGCGCAGGGCGTGCCGTCGTATGCGTTCTACGGGGAAGGTGGCGCTGACCGCGACGTGCCCCCATCCGCCCTCGCCCGCGTGCCGCCCGAGGCACGCGCCTTCCACTTCGGCTCGTTCGCGATGGTGGTCGAACCAGTGGGCGCCACGCAGCGGGCGCTCATCGAGCGCGAACACACGCGCAGCCTGATCAGCTACGACCCCAACGTGCGGCTCAACGTGGAACCGTCGGTGGGCGCCTGGCGTGAAACCCTTGCGTGGATGCTGCCGCGCACCCACCTGCTGAAGGTCAGCGACGAAGACCTGCGGCTGCTGTACCCCGACACCGACCCGGCCACGCTGGCCGCCGAGTGGCTGGCACGCGGCGTGGCGCTGGTGGTGGTGACACGCGGTGGCGACGGGGCCCTGGCCTGGACGGCCGCGCACGCCGTGTCGGTGCCAGCCGTGCCCACCACCCTGGTGGACACGGTGGGCGCCGGTGACACGTTCCAGTGTGCCCTGCTCACCTGGCTCGCCGAACACGATGCCCTGTCGGCCGAGGCCCTGCGCACGCTGCCCAAGGCATCCCTCGAGTCTGCGCTGGCCTTCGCCGGCCGGGCGGCAGCCATCACCTGCTCGCGCCGCGGCGCGGACCTGCCGCGCCGCAGCGAACTCGCCTGACCCGGG
This sequence comes from Rhizobacter sp. Root1221, assembly GCF_001425785.1. GTDB lineage: Bacteria > Pseudomonadota > Gammaproteobacteria > Burkholderiales > Burkholderiaceae_C > Rhizobacter. The sequence continues at coordinate 170,686 of NZ_LMDI01000023.1, forward strand.
CCGGTCGCGCGCGAGCACGACCCCACGAAGCCATTCGCAGCCTCTTTGGAGCCCCTTCGAAACGAGAAAGCGGGCTGGTGTTTTCATGGCGGTAACGCTAACGGACGGTGCGACATAATCCCGCCCATTCCCACACCTCCAAAGACCCCTCATGGCTGCGTCCAAGTTCGGCGCCCGCGCTCCCGCCAAGAAGAAGGCCACTGCCGTGACCGGGCGAGGTGCCCGCCGCGAGGGCCCGGCCAAGGAGGTCGCCGAGCCGGCTGACACCCGTGGCTCGTCTCTGGTGAAGCACGCGGTCGATGCGCTGCGCACCCGCATCCTGGCGGCCCCGGAGGCGGGCGCCTTCCTCGGGTCGGAGGAACAGCTCATCGCCGAGGTAGGGGTGAGCCGCCCCACCTTTCGCCAGGCGGCGCGCCTGCTGGAGCACGAGATGCTGCTCAAGATCAAGCGTGGCATCGGAGGCGGCTTTTTCGCCCAGCCTCCGTCGGCACAGGCGGTGTCCCGCATGGCGGCGATCTACCTGAGCGCACGCACTACCACGCTGCAGCACGTGGCCAGCGCGATCGGTCCCGTGCTGGAGGAAGCCGCGGCCCTGCTCGCCGCGTCGAACGACACTGCGGTTCCGCGACGGCTGGCCACATACGTCGCCGCGAACGCGGGGTTCGACGGTTCGCCCGATGAAGGGTTGCGCGTGCGCGTGGTGCGCGAGTTCGAGACACTGGTCGGCGACCTTTGTGGCAACCCGGCCATCGCGCTGCTCCTTCACACCCTGCTCGACCTGGTGCACAGCCGGCACGGCGACCAGGTGAGGTTGACGCGCGAGCGCGCCGCCGTCCATGCCACCTTCCACCGCCAGTTGCTCGAGGCTGTGCAACGCGGAGACCCCGACATTGCCCGCCTGCTGACACGCCGCCACGCGACCATGTTCGCGGCGGGCCTGCCGGACACCGCCATCACGACCTGAAGGCCCGCCGCGGCCCGCCCACTTCCTCAGCGAGGTCCACAGCGCCGCCTCCACCGGGATCGTCCTCACGCAGCCCCCCTGCAGCCTTCGCCATTCAACGTCGGCGCCACCTGCTGAACGACCTGCTGACGCTGATGTGACACCCGATCGCACGCACTGGATAGAGGGTGTCGCAAAGCGCTTTCGCACCAGCGTCATTCATCATCTTCGGCATTGCCACGCGAGGCGCCACGGCACAAGATGCGTGTTCCGTGAAGGGCGAGACGCGGGACCATCCGGCGCATCGCCGCGCACGCCTGAACAAAGGACGCTCCATGCGCCCCCTCGATCCGGACATCGGCAAATCGAAGGCACTCGTGGTCGACGGCAACGCCGCATCGCGGGGTGTGCTGACCGCGATGCTTCACGAATTCGGCGTGACCAACGTGACGCAGGCGAGGCGCGCCCAGGACGCACGGCGCCTGCTCGAGGCACAGCCCTTCGACATCGTGATCTGCGAGTACCACTTCGACGACGAACCCGTGAACGGGCAGGACATCATGGACGACCTGCGGCTGGCGCACCTGCTGCCGCTGTCCACCGTGGTCGTGATGATCTCGAGCGAAGCGGGGTATGCCAAGGTGGCCGAAGCGGCCGAAGCCGCGCTGGATGCCTACCTGCTCAAGCCGCACACGCAGGATGCGCTGGGCCAGCGGCTGCTGCAGGCCCGCCAGCGCAAGGAGACGCTGAAGGACATCATCACGCTCGTCGAGAAGGGCGCCTACGCCGACGCAGCCGAGCTGTGCGAGATCCGGTTCAAGACACGTGGCCCCGCGTGGATCCAGGCAGCGCGCATCGGGGCCGAACTGTGGCTGTGGCTGGGCAAGCCCCATGCGGCACAACTGCTGTTCGACGCGATCCTGCAGGCCGGCGCGGTGCCGTGGGCACGGCTCGGTGTCGCGCGCGCACAGTACGACACAGGCGGCCACGTGCAGGCCCGCCGCACGCTGGAGAGCCTGCTGAACGAACAGCCGAGCTATGCAGACGCCTACGACGTCATGGGCCGCGTGCTGCTCGACCAGGGCCTGCCCGACATGGCCCTCGCCGCAATTCGGCAGGCCTCCTCACTGACACCCGGCAGCGTTTCGCGCAGTGTCAAGCACGGCCTGCTGGCCTTCTATTACGGCGAACCCAAGGAAGCCGCCGAGGCGCTCGCGAAGGCCGCCAAGCTCGGGCTCAACTCGCGCATCTACGATCTCCAGGGCCTCGTGCTGCTGGCCGCGGTCCAGTTCGACCTGAACGACAAGCGGGGCCTGGCGGGCTCGTACAGCAGCATGGTGGCTGCACGTGTCCCTCTCCCCGACAGCCCTCGGCTGCGGCGGTTCGAGACGGTCATCTCCGCGCTGAAGGCGCTGATCGAACGCCGCGTGCCCGATGCGGTGCGCGACGCCCACGTGTTGATCGATGAAGTCACCTCACCCAACTTCGAGTTCGAGGCGGCTTGCAACCTGCTCGCCTTGCTGGCCCGCCTGCAGCGCAGCGAACTGCAGCTCGGTGACATCGTCCACGACGTCGACGTGCTCGCACGGCGCTTCGCCGTGTCGCGCACCACGTGCGAACTGCTCGTGCGCGCCGCCCGTTCGCAGGCGCCCTTCGAGACGGTCATCCACACGGCCTACGCCCGCATCTGCGCGGGTGCCGAAGAGGCCGTGTCCAGGACCGTGAACGGCGCGCCGGGAGAAGCGGTGCAACAGTTGCTCCAGGCGGCCGAACAGACCCTCAATTCGAAGCTGATCGACCTGGCGCTCCACACCCTGGAGCGCCACAGCGCCAAGATCGACGCCTCCGCCACGCACCTCGAGCGCGCACAGAAGCTGCACAACCAGTACCGCGGGTACGGCACGCAGGTGCACCTGGGCAAGTCGAACGATCCACGTTCGGCGTCGCCGATGGGCTAGACCGGGCCCGAGCGGGCGTCGCCAGCGGGATGTGGGTTCCCACAACATAAAAAGCGCCGCAACAGCCTACAGTGCCGATCTTCTGATTGTGTCCGGGAGAAACCCTATGAGCACCATGTCGATTGCTACCCCTACGAAGACGAAGAGCCCGCTCTATCGCTCTCTCTACATCCAGGTCCTCACCGCGGTGGTGATCGGCGTGCTGCTCGGTCATTTTTACCCATCGCTCGGCGAGCAGATGAAACCGCTGGGTGACGCGTTCATCAAGCTGATCAAGATGATCATCGCGCCCATCATCTTCTGCACCGTGGTCGTGGGTATCGCCGGCATGGAGGACATGAAGAAGGTGGGCCGCACCGGCGGCCTCGCGCTGTTGTACTTCGAGGTGGTGAGCACCGTCGCGCTCGTGATCGGCCTGGTCGTCGTCAACCTGCTGCAGCCTGGCGCCGGCATGCACATCGACGCCTCCACCATCGACACCAAGTCGATCGCGGCCTACACGGCCCCCGGCAAGCTCGGCACCACCACCGACTTCCTGATGAACATCATCCCGACCACCGTCGTGGATGCCTTCGCCAAGGGCGAGATCCTGCAGGTGCTGCTGATCGCCGTGCTGTTCGGCTTCGCGCTGCACCGTTTCGGCGGCCGCGGCACGCTGGTGTTCGATGTCATCGAGCGCACGTCGCACGTGCTGTTCACGGTGGTGGGCTACATCATGAAGGCCGCCCCCATCGGCGCGTTCGGTGCCATGTCCTTCACCATCGGCAAGTACGGCGTCGGGTCGCTGCTGTCCCTGGGCAAGCTGATGGGCTCGTTCTACCTGACCTGTTTCCTGTTCGTCTTCATCGTGCTCGGCACCATCGCGCGCGTCCACGGTTTCTCGATCTGGAAGTTCGTGCGATACATCAAGGAGGAACTGCTGATCGTGCTCGGCACCTCGTCCAGCGAGTCGGTGCTGCCGCGCATGATGGAGAAGATGGAGAACCTCGGCGCGAAGAAGACGACGGTGGGCCTCGTGATCCCGACGGGGTACTCGTTCAACCTCGACGGCACGTCCATCTACCTGACGATGGCCGCCGTGTTCATCGCCCAGGCCACCGACACCCCGATGACCCTGATGCAGGAGATCACGCTGCTGGCCGTGCTGCTGCTCACGTCGAAGGGGGCAGCCGGCATCACCGGCAGCGGGTTCATCGTGCTGGCCGCCACCCTGTCGGCCGTGGGTCACGTGCCGGTTGCCGGCCTCGCGCTGATCCTGGGCATCGACCGCTTCATGTCCGAGGCCCGCGCGCTGACGAACCTGGTCGGCAACGGCGTGGCCACGATCGTGGTGGCCAAGTGGACGGGTGACCTCGACACGGCGAAGCTGCACGCGCAGCTCGACAACCCGACCCAGGTGGCCACCGACGAACCGGAAGTGCTGCTCGACGCGCAGACCGCGCGCATGGACACGTCGGGGGCGAAGACGCCGGGCTGACAGCGGCGGCGGCCTCAGGCCGCCCCGTTGACCAGCAAGTCCCGTGACCGAGCCTCCAGCAGGCTCACCGCCTCGTTGAACTCGAGGTTGTCCACGTGGGCGGACAGCCGCTCGAACAGGTCGTGCCCCAGCCGCTGCCGAAGTTGCGGCGACAAGACCCGGAACTGCTGCGTGGCCGACAGGCTGCGCTGGTGCAGCAGGTCGAGGAGATCGTCCAGCGCACGGGGAGGCAGGTCATCCGCGGCGCCGGCGCCGGCGACTGGGGCAGACAGCGCCGAGAGCACGGTCCGCGCGCCCGCGCGCACGCGTTGCAGCGCGTCGGCCAGTTGAACCAGGGCCGGCCCGGCACGGGCCACGTCGCCGGCACGGCAGGCCACTTCGGCGACGCCGGCCAGGTCGCGGACGGCCACCGCCCCCAGGGCGCCGGCCATGCCCCGCAGCTTGTGCATGCGGCCGGCCGTTGCCGCCAGCGTGCCGGTGTCCCGCGGGAGCGGCACCACCTCGAACTCGTCGAGCAGGCGCTTCAGCATCGACCGGAACAGGTCCACGTCACCATCCAGGCGCGCTTGCACGTCGCTGGTGTCGATCCCGTCGACCTCCGGCCACGGCACGGTAGCGGGCACCGCCCAAGGCGGCAGCAGGCTGGCCGCCGCCGTGTCGATCTCCACCGGAGGCCGCACGTGGCGCCGCAGCGCATGGACCAGGTCCCCCGCATCGAACGGCTTGCTGATGAAGTCGTTCATGCCGGAGGCCAGCGCCTTCTCCCGCTCCCCGGTCAGGGCACCCGCGGACAGCGCGATGACCGGCAGGCCGGTCAACCCGAGCGCCCCCCGGATGCGGCGCGTGGCCTCGTGGCCATCGAGCAGCGGCATCTGCACGTCCATCAGCACGGCGTCGAACGCGTCGGGCCGGGCCTGCAGGCGCGCCAAGGCCTCCTGCCCGTTCTCGGCGAGCGTCACCTGCGCCCCGGCGTGTTCGAGAATGCGCCGGGCCACGTCCAGGTTGATGTCGCTGTCGTCCACCACCAGCACCCGCACGCCGAGCAGGTCGCGCTTGCTGGGGGCCCGGGGTGACGGGGTCTGGCGGGCAAGGTCCTCGGGCGCCGCCAGTGCGAAGTCCAGTACCACCCAGAAGGTGCTGCCGGCCCCCGGTTCGCTGGCCATGCCCACGTTGCCACCCATGAGGGTGGTGAGCCGCTTGACGATCGACAGGCCCAAGCCCGTGCCACCGAAACGCCGGGTGGTGGACGCGTCGGCCTGGGCAAAGGGGGCAAACAGCCGCGGCTGCACGTCCGCCGCGATGCCGATGCCGCTGTCCTGCACGGCAAAGCGCAGGACCACCTCGGCCGGACCACTGGCGAGCCGCTCGATGCGCAGCTGCACACCCCCCCGGTCGGTGAACTTGATCGCGTTGGACAGCAGGTTGGTCAGGATCTGCCGAAGGCGCGCGGCGTCGCCGGTGATCACCTCGGGCAACGTGCCGGGCACTTCCACGTCGAAGGCGATGCCCTTGGCATCGGCCTGCATGGCCATCACGTCGGTCAGTTCCTTCAGCACACCGGCCAGCGAAAACGGCGCGCGCTCGATCGTCAGTTCGCCCGCCTCGATGCGGGAGAAGTCGAGGATGTCGTTGATCACCGCCAGCAACGACTTGCTGGCCACCTTGATCCGGTCGAGGAAGGCCCGCTGCGGTTCATCGAGCGGCGTCTGGCCGAGCAGGTACGACAGGCCGATCACCGCGTTCATCGGGGTGCGGATCTCATGGCTCATGTTGGCAAGGAAGTGGCTCTTGGCCCGGTTGGCCTGCTCGGCGTGCTGCATCGCCTCGCGCAGTTCGAGTTCGGCCCGCCGGCGCGTCGAGATGTCGTGCGCGATCAGGCTGAAGAACCGCCCGCCCCCCTGGCCCGACCACGTGCCCAGCGACACCTCCACCGGCACCTCGGTGCCGGCCGCGCCATGGCAGGCGGTCTCGAAGACACCCGATGCGGGTACCCCGGCCTGGCTCACGTCGTGCCAGTCCGCGAAGCCGGGCGGCGGGGCCAGCATGGTACTCACGTCGCGGCCGGCCAGCTGGTCGGCCGCCTGCCCGAACAGCCGCGTGCCGGCGTGGTTGCAGAACACCACCCTGCCGCGTTCGTCGAGTACCAGGATGCATTCGCTGGCGGATTCGGTGAGCGACTGGAACCGCTGCTCAGCCTCGGTCCGGGCCGCGCTCATCTGGTCGGCCAGCACCAGCGCGTCCTGCCGGGTGACCGCGAGGGAGCGCACCACCGTGAACAGCAGCAGGCTGATCACCGTGCCCGCCACGAGGGCGATCTGGGCCTTTCGACGGCCGCCTCGAACACCTGCGTCGACTTCACCTCCGCCGTCCAGCGGTGCCCCGCCACCTGCATCGGCACGGCCTGCACGAACTGGTGCGGATAGCTCGCCTGGCACTGCGCGGCGTTCATGTACATCACGGCCGCCGGATCGACCTGGTCGCCGTCGAAGATCCGGAGGCACACGCTCGACAGGTCCACCCGCTGGAGCGCACCGTGCATCAGGTCATCCATGCGGAACGGCGCGTAGACGAACCCCTTCAACGCGGCCTGGCGCGCCGCCACCGTGTCCACCGGCGCGCCTCGGTGGTACACCGGCACGTACATCAGGAAACCCGCTTGACGGTCTTCACCGGACTCCTGCATCAGCCGGACCTTGCCCGACACGGCCGGCGAACCACTGTCACGCGACTGCAGCATCGCCGTGCGCCGCACGGGTTCCGAGTACATGTCGTAGCCCAGCGCACGGCGATTGCGCTCGTCGAAGGGTTCGAGGTAGGTGATGCTGGTGTATTCATCACGCTCCCCGGCGGGATGGAAGTCGAAGGCCGGGAGCCCGTCCGCGCGCACCTGCTCGACGTACCGCTGCCGATCGGCCCGCGAGACGCGCTCCGAGAACCCGAGCCCCTGGATGCCGGGGTAGTTGCGGTTGATGGTCAGCGACTCGACGTACTGGCGCCATTCACCGCGTTCGACACGCACCGACGCGTCGAACAACCCTCGCCCGCCACGCAACGCCTGTTCGTAGACCCCCATGCGCTCCTGCACGCTGGCCTGGATGTCACGGGCGATGTCATCGAAGCGGTCCGCCGCACGCCGCTCGGTGTCGGCCGCGGTGAAGTGCCACGCCAGCACCGTGGCCGCCAGCCCGGCCAACAGCATCGCGGCGGGCAACTGGCCGCCGCGGTGCACGGCCGGCCCCTCGGCAGCATGGGCGCGCTGGCGAGACGCCGCCAGCACCATGCCCGTGATGGCACACAGGGCCAGGAAGCCGTCCAGCGAGATGAGCGAATCGTTGGCCGTGGCCTTGGCAAACGGGCCGCGGCCGTGGATCGTTGCCGCGATGGACAACACCGCGATGCCGAAGGTCGCCGAGGTGGCGCCCAACGGCCCGTGCCTGTAGGCCGCCCCCGCGATGAAGACCACCAGCCCGAACGTCATCAGCCGGTTCGCGTGCCCCGCGTCGAGAAGACCGCCGAAGGCCAGCCCGCTGGCCGCGGCAAAGACCGCCACGGTCAGCACACCTCGCCGCCAATTCACCCGCCGCGGCCGCCAGGTGCGCAGCTGCAGCAGCAGCGGTGCGATCACCAGCAGGCCGGTCACATCGCCCAGCCACCAGGTCAGCCACACCGTTCCGGCCAGATGCCCCGGGACGATGCCGGACCCGACAAGCGCTGCCACCCCACCGCTGGCCGACGCCATCGCGGCCACCAGGGCCGCCGCGACAAACACGTAGGCACCCTGCGGCGAATCGAACATTTCGCCGCGGATGAAGCGCCGTGAGGCCCAGGCGGCGAGCAGGCCTTCGGCCATGTTGCCGGCCGCGATCAGCGCCGACACAAGCGCCGCCGGGCCCCACGGCGCCACGCCATTGCCAACGAACGTGGTGAGGTTCGCCGCAAAGGCCCCGATGAACACGCCAGCCCCGAGCCTCGGGCCACCGACCAGCAACGCAGCCAGTGCAATGCCGGAGGGGGGCCAGACGGGGGAAGCGTTCGTCGACGCGAACGACAAGCCCAGGCTCGCTCGCGCGACCCCGTAGTAGACGAGCGCCAGCAGCACGATCCCGGTGACGGTCGACGGACGCCAGCCCGGTCGTGAGGCGGCCATGGGCGGGTCGGCGCGCGGCATCAGGGCGTGCTGTCACGCACGGCGGTGCCGCCGCGCCGGACTGGCATCACGGGCCGCCACGGCGGAATCGGTATCGGCCACGTCCAGGAACTTGGCCTGCGCCCGGCCACTGCGTTTGGCGGCATAGAGCGCCCTGTCGGCGGCATGCACCAGGTCACTGGCGGAGCAACGCAAGCCGAGGTCGGCCAGGAAACGCGATTCCGACGATGCCGCATCCACCCAGCACGCGCTGTCGGTGTCGTAGCAGGAGATGCCAACGCTCACGGTGACGTGGCCGGCCGACGGCGATGCGCTGTGCCGGATGCCCAGGGCATCGACGGCATCGAGCAGGCGGTGGGCCACGTGTTCGGCCCCGCTTCGCGGCGTCTGGGGCAAGAGCACGGCGAACTCCTCACCGCCGTACCGCGCGACCAGGTCGGCCGGGCGCAGGCAGGCCCCGGCCATGGCCTCCGCCAGCGAACGCAGGCAGGCATCGCCCGCCGGGTGCCCATGGTGGTCGTTGAAAAGCTTGAAGTGGTCGACGTCGATGAACAGCAGCGCAATGGCGTCGCCCTTGCGATGGGCCCGCCGCCATTCGCGTTCCAGCGATTCGTCGAAGCGCCGCCGGTTGGCCACGCCGGTGAGCGCGTCGATCTTGGCGATGCGGCGCAACTCGTCGGACAGGTGCTTGGCACGCAACTGCGTCTTCACCCGGGCCAGCACGAGGGGTGCGCTGACGGGTTTGGCGATGAAGTCCGCCGCCCCCAACTCGAAGCCGGCCACTTCGAATTCCGGCTCGCTGTGGCTGGTCACGAAAATCACCGGCACGTCGGCGAGCGCCGGCACGGCCCTGAGCGCATCGAACAACTGGAAGCCGCTCATGCCGGGCATCTCGGCATCGAGCAGCATCAGGTCCGGCAGGAATTCCTTCGCCACGCCGAGGGCGTCTTCACCGCTGGTGGCAAAACGCAGGTCGCCCACGTCCGCCAGAATGCGTCCCAGCAGCCGGATCGAACCCGGGTCGTCGTCGACCAGCAGAATCTTGTCTTTGGACATGCTCTTGCCCTTCGGGAGGGTGGCCCCTGCAACGGGCCTCGTCATCCGGCCGGGCGACCGCGGTCAGCCCGCCCGGCTGGACATCATTGCGCATGGGGGCGGGTTTCTGCAACACCGGGCTTTCGCTTGATGCGTGGCGAGACGGCTCAACGCAGCGTGAAGTAGAAAGCCGCACCTTCGCCCACGGCCGCCCTGGCCCAGATGCGTCCCGCGTGTTTGCGCACGATCCGCTGGACCGTCGCCAGACCAACCCCGGTCCCGGGGAATTCTTCCGCCGTGTGCAGACGCTGGAACGCGCCGAACAGTTTTCCGGCGTCATTCATGTCGAAGCCGGCACCGTTGTCGCGCACGACATAGACCTGCTCCCCCTCCTCCATGGTGGCTCCGAACGCGATGCATGCGTTCGGTTGCCGGGCCGTGTATTTCCAGGCGTTGCCAAGCAGGTTGTCGAGTGCAATGCGCAGCAAGCCCGGATCGCCCAGGCCCGTCAGTCCTGCCTGGAGCTCAACGCGCACCTGTCGTCCGGGCGTTTGCTGGCGCAGTGTTTCCAGCACCTCGTGCGCCAGTGCGCTCAGATCGACCGACTGGCGCTGCAGTTCGGCGCGTCCGACGCGTGAGAGCATCAGCAAGTCGTCGATCACCTTGTCCATGGCCCGGGTCGCGCGCCGCACACGTTCCAGATGGTCTCGCGCGTCCTCATCCAGCGATGCACCATGGTCGGAGAGCACCAACGCGCTGAATCCGTCGATGCTGCGCAACGGTGAGCGCAAGTCATGGGCGACCGAATGGCTGAACGCCTCGAGTTCCTCGTTCGCACGCGCGAGTTCGGCGTTCAGTTCATTCCGCGAACGAGCCATGGTCAAGTGCGTGCGCACGCGCGCGAGCAGCTCCAGTGTGGTGAACGGCTTGGCGAGGTAGTCGTCGGCACCGTAATCGAGGCCTTCCAGCACCGCCTCTTCGCCAGCGCGCGCGGAAAGAAGGATCACGGGGATGGTGCGTGTCTTCGCGCTTGACCTCAGTTCGCGCAACAGACCGAAGCCATCAAGTTTGGGCATCATGACGTCGCTCAAGATCAGGTCCGGCGGATGCGCGCGCGCACTGGAAAGCGCCATCTCCCCATCGCCGGCCACTTCCACCTCCCACTGGGATCGAAGCAGCCGGCTCAGGTATTCACGCATGTCGGCGTTGTCATCGGCGATCAGGATGCGTCCAGCCTTTGGCGCAGTGGTTCGATTCGCTGGCGGCGCTGGCGTGCGCATCTCCGTGACAGGGGGTGCGTCGCCCTGCGGGAGCCATCGGGAAACCTCAACAGCTTGGGACGTCGCCTCGCCAATTTTCGGTGCGCCGTCCTGTCCGGAGACGACCTGATCGGCGGGCAGATGCCCCGTGCCGCCCGGAATCGTGACCACGAACGAGGTACCGAGTCCCTCGACGCTCGACGCACTCACCGTTCCCCCATGCAATTTGACAAGCTCCTGCACGAGGGCCAGGCCGATCCCGGTGCCTTCGAAACTGCGCCCTCGCGCATTGGGAATCCGGTGGAAGCGCTCGAAGATGCGCGGCAACTCACTCGCGGAAATGCCCGTCCCGGTATCGCGCACGCACAGTCGGGCATGTTCTCCGTGCCAGCTGAGCGAGACCTCGATCTCGCCCTCGAAGGTGAACTTGAACGCATTCGACACCAGGTTCAGGACGATCTTTTCCCACTGCAAGCGATCGACGTGGATGAGCGCCGGAAGCGCCGGGCAATTGATGATCAGCTTCAGCCCCGCCCGTTCAAGGAGCGAATGGAACGCGCTTGCCAGCTCGGTGGTGAGCGTGGAAAGCTCAGTAGGCTCGAACGCAAGCTGCAGGCGGCCCGATTCAATGCGGGTGAAATCGAGCAGACTGTTCACAAGGCGCAGCAGCCTGACGCCGTTCCGGTGAACGACCTCGAGGTCTTCACCCTGCAGGGCCCCGTGGTTCGCAATGGCATCCTCGACGAGCCCGAGGATCAGCGTCAACGGCGTTCTGAATTCATGGCTCACGTTGCTGAAGAAGGTCGTCTTCGCCCTGTCGATCTCTGCCAGCGCTTCGGCGCGCTTCTTCTCCGCGTCGTACGCACGGGCGTTGGCCGTGACACTGATCACCTGATCGGCCGTCGCCTGAAAGAACGCCCGGTACCGATCGTTGAACTCACGGTGCGGACTGATCCCCGCCACGAGAAGCGCGTGAGGCACAGACTGATTGGCACGGATCAGCGGCAGGACGATCGCGCGTTCGGTCCGCTCATTCCAGCGCCCCACTGGCATCGGCCCGAATCGGGAGGTGAGATCGTCGACGATGACATCACGCCCGGTTCGAATCACCTCCGCGAACGGCCAGGACGCCGCGCCGCCATCCTGGATGGCCACGTGGGCTGGTTTGGCGCTGCCGTTGTATCCCTTCCAGCCACCGGCGGACACGAGATGCGCGTTGCGCCCCTCCAGCACGTAGAACAATGCGAAGGGAACGTCCAGTTCGTTGGCTGACAGAACCTCTGCGGTGATCTGGTAGGCCTCGTTCTCGGATTTCGCTTGCGCGGCCCGTGCTGCCAGATCATGCAGCATGCGGATCTGGCGTTCACCCTGAACTTTCGCGGTGGTTTCCTGCACCGTGTTGAGGAGGCCACCGACCTTGCCGTCGTCACCAGGGACGGGGCTGTACGAAAACGTGAAGTACGTTTCCTCGGCCATGGCGCCACTTTGGATGAACAGTTGAAGGTCTTCCGTCCACGTGGCAGGCCCACCCGCCAGGACATCACGGGCCATGGGGCCCGCGACGTCCCAGATCTCGGCCCAGATCTGCGCGGCGGGTGCGGCGAGCGACGCGGGGTGCTTGTCCCTCAAGATGGGGCGGTAGGCGTCGTTGTAGAGGTGCAGCAGGTCGGGCCCCCACCAGAGCAGCATGGGAAACCGGCTGCCCAGCACGACACCGAGCATGGTCCTGAGACTGCGCGGCCAGGTTTCGACCGGCCCCAGCTGGGTGCTGGACCAATCCGTGGCGCGCATGATCTCGCCCATCTCGCCGCCACCGGCAAACAGGTTGGCCAGATCGCTTGAAACGCTGGTTGCCGCAGGCGTCATGGATGCGCGCCCTCTGCCACGCGCACAACAAGCACACCAATCGCGATGACCGCACAGGCGCCGTTGCACGAAGCCATTCGGCCCAGACTGAGGCTAGGGTCCATTTGACACTCCCTGGCACCATTCAGATGCCTGCCAACTGGCCGAGACTTACAGCGCGCTCCGCTGCCTCTTTTCTGTCGGACGCTTCAACAACACAGTTGGCCTGCGCAGCATAGGTCCGATGCGCAAGAGATGTCCATGCCATTTCCCGCTGATCGACCGCGCCAGCAGCCTGATTGCCGGACCGTGCGACGCAAGCTGAACCGGAAGTAGCGCAGCGTGGCCACGCACAACGACAAGGCGCATTGATTCACCGCTTACGGTCATTACATCTCCGCACCATTGATGCCGCGCCGGTTCAATTCCCATGAGTGAACATCGCGCGTCACCGCAAAACGGCTGAGACGAATGAAGCGCTGGGTGAGGAGTCCGTCGACAAGCCACAACAAAAAGATACCCATGAACTTGCGTCAAATCCCCCCACACCTCCCAGCCCGGTTGTCATCGCAGCATCGGCAGCGGTTCGCGCTGATGGCCGCGTTGAGCGGGGCCGTCATCTTGACAGCCTGCGGAGGCAGCGACAGCGCCGCGGTGGAGAACGTCGACGAACAAGGCACTGGCCCGGCCGACGTGGACCTGGCCACGACCACCTGGACGCGCATCGCTGGCGAAGGCCAGTCATTCGCTGTCAGCGGCAAGCAGACGGTTCGCTACGGCGCAGGCTCCAAGTGGATCAAGCTTCAAGTCGATGGAACCGGGAAGTGCACCGCCGCGTTCTTTGGCTCGGACCCGGCACCGGGCGTGGCCAAACAATGCGAAGTGAGGGGGACAAGCGACACGCCAGTTCCGGCTCCGGCTCCGGCTCCGGCTCCAGCTCCAGCTCCAGCTCCAGCTCCAGCTCCAGCTCCAGCTCCAAGTCCTGCACCTGCACCCGCACCCGCGCCCGCGCCCGCGCCCGCGCCCGCCGGTGAAATGCTTTCCCAGACCGGCAACCCGGTCTACAAGGAACTGAATGGCTACACGGAGTGGCTGAGCGGGGCCTCGGATGACGCAGCCAAACTTGCGGCCGACAAGGTGCGGGCCGACAAGATGATCACGTGGCAGATGCCGCATGGCGGCTTCTACAAGAATGCGGTCAAGGTCTACGACACGGCCTGGGACGGCAAGGCCGAACGGTCCGGATGGAAAGGCGCCAGCGGCGTCGAACTCGGCACAATCGACAACGATGCGACGGTGACGGAGCTGTTGTTCCTGTCCGATGTGTATCGTCGATCAGGCGTCGCGGCGTATCGCGATGCCGCGCGCAAGGCGCTCGACTTCCTGTTGACCATGCAGTACTCGTCGGGTGGCTGGCCCCAGGTCTATCCTGCCCGCACAGGAACGATCTACTCGAACTACGTCACCTTCAATGACAACGCCATGATCCGCGTGATGACGCTGCTCGATCATGCGGCGCAACGCAAGGCGCCGTTCGAAGGCGATGTCTTCACGGCCGCACAGCGCGACAAGCTGACCGTGGCCATCGACAAGGGAGTCGACTTCATCCTCAAGGCGCAGATCGTGCAGGCCGGTGTCAAGACCGTGTGGTGCGCCCAGCACGATCCTGTCACCTACGCGCCGCGCGGCGCACGCTCCTTCGAACTGCCCTCCAAGAGCGGCCAGGAATCCGTGCTCGTCGTCGCGTTCCTGATGACGCGCCCTCAGACCCCGGCCATCAAATCCGCGGTCAAGTCCGCCATCGCCTGGTACAAGAACCCTGCGGTGAAGGTCGAAGACACGGCATATGTCAGCCGCCCGTCGGGCAGCACGGACGACAAGTTCAACCAGATCGTCTCGAAAGCCGGCAGCACCATGTGGTACCGCTTCTACGACCTTGACACCGATGTCGGCTTCTTCAGCGGCCGGCTGCCCACCGACAATCCTCCGGGCGCCGGCAAGCGGTACAACCTCATGGACATCGAGCCCGAGCGCCGCTACGGCTACCAGTGGGGTGGCAGTTACGGCGACCGGCTGTTTGCCTACACAGACAAGGTCGGGTACTGAGCGATCGCTTGCACCTGCGAACGTTTCGCTTGTCGTTCAGACAAGCGCGTTCGGCGCCGATGGAGTAAGGCCCAATCAGACCGAACGAATCCGCCCTTCAGCGGATTCGCCATGGCTCGCCCGACCGTCGCCCGGAACGCCGCTATCGCGCACGCTTTTCAAAGCCGCTGTGCAAGTTCCGTGACAAAGTCAACTTTGTGCTGATCGTCAATGACCGCTCCCAGAAGACTGTCACGCCCATCGCGCCTTTCGCACGCCTCGTCGAACTCCACTTGAACGCCGAGCCCTTGGAGCACGGATCTGATCTCGGCGGATGCCTGGCGGCTTTTCTCCAGATCGTTTTCTCCTCCATGCAGCGCAGCGCGAACACGAAGCCCGTCGCGCTGAAGGCGCCGGACATAGTCGCCCAGGCTGCCTGACACGTCGACGTTGTCCGGAAACACATGGAAGACTCGGACCTTGGCGCTGACGGACGAGGCACCGGCACCCATCCGTTCACCACCGACAGCAACAGCGATGCAAGGCCCCATGCCGTCGGTCAGACACACCACATTGGTTTGCGATGTGCCGGTCGAAGCGGGAAAGCTGTTTGGACGGGCGTTGTACGCAACGGCCTTCAGATCGTGGGACGGGCGCAGGACGAACTGCCGACGAGGTGCAAGCTGGCCTGGGTTGAGGTCCTTGATACGCGCTGCAGTAAGTTCTCGAGGGAAGCGCTCCATCCCGGATCTATCCTTGACCGGTCTGTCGCCATGGCTCCGCGCAGCCTGATATTCCTCGTCGGAAAGCTGTCGAAGACCAGGGTCGTTGGTGTCCGGAATGAACCGAAATCGGGTAATCGTTGTCATCGCTTCATTGTGGACGGCACGCTCACACAGTTGGAGGACGGCTGGGAAAGCGAAGATGGAAAGGCGAAGCAGATAGAGGCTCCAGACTCCTAGACCATCTTTCCTCCGTGCAGAACATCGTTCACCCACGCCCTATCGGTCGGCAGGACGAAGCCCTTGGTCTGAAAGCCAACCAGTTTGCCCCTGTCCTCCCACTTCTGCATCTTGCGAGTGAACTCAGCGGGATATTCCCTGGCACTGCAGGCGATGTTGCTCCACGGATCACAAACGTACACGTCCCGATGCCATTCCGTCATGGCTGCAGGCAAGGGATTTGATGCTGGACCGATGATGGCGACAGCGTGAGTCACCGCTTGGTCATCGCCACCGAGCTCGAGAATCTGTGCTTCCAGCCCGCGCTCTTGCAGGTGATGCATCGCCAGAAGCGCCAACTCCTGACACTGATGGGCCTTTCCCTGCATGGCGGCGGTCAGGGGATCGGTTTTCAAGCGGATCCGGTCGACCTCTAACCTGGCCTTCTCCTGCCGGACCACTTCTTCGGGTCCGCCGTCGCCATTCACCTTGTTGCCCGACTTCAAGTTGGGCTTGTAGTAGGTTTCCCGCACCAACTCCAGGACATCGGTCACCGCGGCCCGCGCTTCGGATTGAGCCTGTCGCCGCGCCGACGACAGCATCGCCGTCCGTTGCCTTTGGAACGCTGCCACCTCGGCGTCGGATGTCCCGGATCGATTGCGGCTCAAGTCGCTCAAGCCGCTCAAGTGACTGCTGGCTTGGCTGGCAGTGCGCCCTTGTGCATGGCGATTGCGTGGCGCGGATGAGCCCATCGCGGAACCGGCATCCTGCCCGCGCCTGCTTGAGGTCCCGCTCGATTTCGAGAAGCACACGCCCATGCCGTATCCCCTTACATGTCAGATGGAGCCGTCAGTTTCGCAATGGCGTGCTTCGAGCGAACGGCAAGTACGAAGCGATCACTGCGTGCACGAAATTGATGCTCCTCGAGCCAGTTCGACCACTTGGCGGCAGCGCCTCGGCGCCGGCCTCCGTCAGGTTCACCCGGTGAGTGGTCCGATGCAAGGGCGGCCCTTCCCGGCCATCGACCCAGGCTCTCGATATGGAGGGACACCATCGCGCAGGACATGTCCAGGGTGCGCGATATCGCTGATCAGTCGGCACCGATCGGCCAGGGCCTTCGGGGCCGGTGGGCCTCTCAGCCCATCGCCTGCCTGACAAGCAGCGTGTCCGTGAACTGCTCGAAGGCCACGATCTTTCCGTCCTGCAACTTCCAGACGTGGGCCACTCGGGCCTGCATTTCCTTTCCCGTGGCTCGGTGAGTGCCGTGGTAGGTGCCCACCCCGACGATCTGATCGCCGCCGTCGATGAGGTTTTGCAGTTCGAATCGGTAGCCGATCCAATCCCTTCCCAGAACGGCGAAGACGTTGTCGACAACCTCCCTCGGGCCGACCCACGTGCCCGCACAGGGGAAGCCCGCCATTTCGGTCCAGCGCACCTGTGGCGACACCTGGGCCATCATCTCGTCGATGTTCCCCTGTGCCGACGCCGCGTAGTGGGCACGGACGATGTCGACGTTCGTCGTCATCGCCTCAGCCCCACTTCATCTCGCCCTTGGCAACCTTGGCGCCGATCTGCAGCGCCACGCCCATGCCCGCGCTCGGGTAGCGCTTGGTCATGGCCGCGATCAGGGCGGCACTGTCAGCGGCCTTGGCAAGCTCTTCCTCGAACGCCATGAGGTAGTCGCGCGTGTAGCGGATCGCCGTGGCGTCGGTCGCAGCACCCGGAGCCATGTGGCCGGGGACTACCACGGCCGGCTTGCGTGCAGCCATCGCGTCAAGCGTCTTCACCCAAGCCGCGCGGCCCTCGGCGCCCTGCGTGTCGGCGGTCCACACGTGAACGCCCGAGAACAGCAGCACGCCGCCGAAGATGGCGTTGAGCGAAGGCACCCAGATGTAGCGGCGGTTGGCAAGGCCATCGGCGTCGGTGATCTCGAGGGTCTGGCCGTCCACGGTGAGGGTCCGGCCGTCGAAGGCTTCGGGCATCACGATGTCCGCCAGGGCCTGCGGACCGTTTTCCTTGAGCTGAGGGCCCCAGGTCGCCAGCTTCTTTTCCACGTTGCCCTTGATGGCTGCGATCGTGGCCGACGCAGCGATCACCTTGGCCTCCGGAAACGCCGCCTTGATGGGCGCCAGGCTGAAGTAGTAATCGGGATCGCTCTGGCTGATGTAGACGGTCGTGAGCTTCTTGCCGCTGGCCTTGATGGCCTCGGCCAGCGCCTTGCCATCGGGAAGTGTGAAACCCCCGTCGATCAGGACGGCCTCGCGGGCGCCGGAAATCAGCACCGGGGCACGGAAGAATCCGTTCTCGCCGGCGGGGAAATGCTTGTAGGTCAGTTGGGTATTGGCAGCCATGGCGTTCTTCACTCCGAGGATGGCCGTCGCGACACCCGCGACGGCTACAGTTTGGATCACTTCTCTGCGTGTTGACATGCGTCTTTCCTTCGACACCGTTGAACAAATCTCATGCGGCCTCCAGCTGGCTGGCCAGTGCATGAGGGATGGAATAGGAGTCCGTGAGGTCCAGCATCCAGCGCTTCGCACCTGATTCGGCAATCAAGGTGGGCACGCCACGAGCGCCAAACTCTCGCATCAGCGCCTGAGCCCGGTCCATGCGTGCGCGGTTGGCAGCGACAAGCTCCGCATCGGGATGCGCGACCCTCGCAGCGGCCGCCTTGAGGTCAAGTGCATCCAGAAGACCGGCCAGCGTCGCCGGCGACGTCGTGTCGGCGCCGTCCACGTAGCGCGCGTGCTGCAGGGCCTTGAGCGCTTCCAGCTCCCGGGCCGGATCGCTCAACCGCACGGCGGTGAGCGCCATCGTGGCGGGGCCGCTGTCGAAGCGCGGCCCCCGGTCGCCGAGCACCCGGTGGCGGTACTGCTCGGTGAAACGTTGTCCCGTCAGGCGCTCGATGCGCTGGTCGTTGGCCCAGGCGTAAGCCGCGAAGGCATCGTCCATCGGCCGGGCACCCTCGCCGGAAAACAGGCCGGTGGGCAGCAACTCGAGGCTGACACCGGGAAGGTCGCGCAGTGCGGAGACCGCCGGTGCCGCCCCGTAGCACCAGCCACAGAGGGGGTCGAAGAGGTAGTGCACGGTCTTGTTCATCGGGACGCCTTGTTTGCTTGGTGCCGATGGTAGACAAGGTCGATTGACTCTTAAATACATACGTGATAAACACAATGTATCTTGAAAGCAAACAATCAAGCTGAGACCGGCCTGGGCGCGCTGGGAAACCTGAGGCGCCTGACCTATTTCGTGTCCGTGGTGGAGACGGGATCTTTCACTGCGGCAGCGGAGCGCCTGGGCATCACCAAGGCCGTGGTCAGCCAGCAGGTTGCCCGGCTGGAGCGCGAGTTCCGCACGTCGCTTCTGGTTCGCACCACCCGCAAGGTGCAGCCCACCGAGGTCGGCCAGGCGTTCTACCTGCGTTGCGCCCTGATCCTGCGCGAGGCCGAACACGCCTTCGACGACTTGGCCGAAACATCGTCAGAACCGTCCGGCATGCTGCGGCTCACCGCGCCCTTCGACTATGGCGTGGGCGTTGTCGTGCCGGCGATCGCCGCCTTCACGCAACGCTATCCCGCGTGCAAGGTAGACGCCATCCTGAGCGATCAAACGCTGGACATCATGTCAGGCAACATCGAACTGGCAATCCGGGTCGGCTGGCTGGCAGAGACCAGCCTCCAGGCGCGGAAGATCGGCACCTTCCGGCAATTGCTGGTGGCGTCACCCCGCATGGCGCGGGAGTCTGCGCGGGTCAATCATCCGGAAGACCTGGCCAGCCTGCCCTTCATCGCCAACACGGCCCTGCGCGAGCACCTCCGATGGAGTTTCTCGCTCGATGGCGGCGAACGCCACACCGTGAATGTGCATGCCTCCATCTTTCTCGATGCCACCCTCGCGGTCAGGGAGGCCGTGTTCCAAGGCGCAGGCCTCTCGGTCCTCCCGGACTATGCCGTTGCCGAAGATGTCGCTGCTGGCCGACTCATCCACGTCCTTCCGCAATGGCACCTGCCTTCCGGTGGCATTCACGCCGTGTTCCCTGCGGCGCGCTTCCGCCCGGCGAAAGTACGCGCCTTCGTTGATCTGCTGGCAGACAGGGAACAGCAGCGGCAGGCCGCCACGGATTTGCCTGCTTGATGGGGTCCGAGCCTGCGACGCTCGGGTTGCCGCCGGGGTGCAAGAACGGACCAGAGAGGCACAATGCGCGCACCACTCATACGACCAACATCCATGCTTCGACTCGCCATCGGCATTGTCTTTACGCTAGCCGCCCAGTCAGCACTCGCATGCAGCTGTGTCGCCCCCTATGACCCCGAGAAAGAGGAAGTCGCAGACCTGCTGGCTCGCTCGGAAGAGATCATTCTCGTTGCAGTCCTCGAAACCATGAAGGACCAAGAGGCGGGCATGTCGTACCGAGTGCGCGTGATGGAGTCGCTCAGGTCGCCTTCTGCAGTGAAGGATGAAATTGTCGTCGTGGCGGGCCGCTCGACTTGCGCGCTGTCAATGGTCGTGGGCGAACAGTGGCTCCTTTTCTTGAAGGATCGGAAAGCCCATATGTGCTCCGGAAGCCGCCCAGTCGCACGCGCCAGCCAAGACCGTCCCGAGTACCGGGTTCCGGTGAGGCGCGACGGGGAAGAATTCCTGAACAGCGTGAGGTGGGGGCTGATGCGGGGCCGGCCGACGCAGTAACGCGGACTCAGCGCCCGGAAACGAAAAAGCCCGCTGATGCGGGCTTATAACGCCTTGATTTTCAAGGGTACTTCTGGCGGAGAGGGAGGGATTCGAACCCTCGGTACGTTGCCGTACGCCTGATTTCGAGTCAGGTACAATCGACCACTCTGCCACCTCTCCTGGTGTTGCTTCTGGCGGGTCGGCGCCAAGCCGCAGATTCTAGCCCAGATTTGAGCGCCTGCTCAAGCTTTCAGAACTTCGAGCCCGCCGATGTACGGCCGCAAGGCTTCCGGCACGGTCACCGAACCGTCCGCGTTCTGGTAGTTCTCGAGCACCGCCACCAGCGTGCGCCCCACCGCCAGGCCCGAACCGTTCAGCGTGTGCACGAGTTCGTTTTTCCCCTGGGCATTCTTGAAACGGGCCTGCATGCGCCGCGCCTGGAAACCTTCGGTGTTCGACACCGAGCTGATCTCGCGGTACGTTTTCTGCGCCGGCACCCACACCTCCAGGTCGTGCGTCTTCGTGGACCCGAAACCCATGTCGCCCGTGCACAGCAGCACCACGCGGTACGGCAGGCCGAGCTTCTTCAACACAGCCTCGGCATGGCCCGTCATTTCCTCGAGGGCTTCGTAGCTGCGTTCGGGGTGCACGATCTGCACCATCTCGACCTTGTCGAACTGATGCTGCCGGATCATGCCGCGGGTGTCGCGGCCGGCGCTGCCTGCCTCGGAGCGGAAGCACGGGCTGTGGGCCGTGAGCTTGATGGGCAACGCATCGAGCGGCAGCACCTGCTCGCGCACGCTGTTGGTCAGCGAGATCTCGGACGTGGAGATCAGGTACTGCTCGGCCTGGTTCTCGTCGCCGCCACGGCTCACCCAGAACATGTCTTCCTTGAACTTCGGCAGCTGGCCGGTGCCCTCGAGCACCTCGCGGTTGACGATGTAGGGGGTGTAGCACTCGGTGTAGCCGTGTTCGACGGTCTGCATGTCGAGCATGAACTGCGCGAGCGCACGGTGCAGGCGGGCGATGGGGCCCTTCAGGAACGAGAAGCGCGAGCCCGAGAGCTTGGCGCCCGTGTCGAAGTCGAGGCCGAGCGGTGCGCCCAGGTCCACGTGGTCACGCACCTCGAAGTCAAACACACGTGGCGTGCCCCAGCGGCGCAGCTCGAGGTTGCCCTCTTCGTCGGCGCCCACCGGCACGCTCTCGTGCGGCAGGTTCGGCACGTTCATCAGCAGCGTGGAGAGTTCGCTCTGCAACACGTCGAGGCGGTCGGCCGAGTTCTTCAGCTCGTCGGCCAAGCCATTCACCTCGGCCATCACGGCGGTGGTGTCCTCGCCGCGGCCCTTCATGCCACCGATCTGCTTGGACAGGCTGTTGCGCTTCGCCTGCAGTTCCTCGGTGCGGGTCTGGATGGCCTTGCGCTCGTTCTCGAGGGACTGGAACCGTTCCACGTCGAGGTAGGGCTGGGGCGACTTGCGCTTCTCCAGCGCGGCGACAACGCTGTCGAGGTCTTTGCGCAGCAGGGTGATGTCGAGCATGGTGGGGATGTTCTTCCAGGAAAAATCGGTGAGGATCAGCGCGGCGTGACGCCGGCCATGGCCTTGTCGCCAAGGCCCATCGGCAGCGGGAAATGCACGGTTTCCTCGACGCCGGGCATCTTGCGCACCGACACGGCCCCGAGCGCACGCAGGCGCTCGATGACCTGCGTGACGAGGATCTCCGGGGCAGACGCCCCGGCCGTGAGGCCCACGCGGCGGTGGCCCTCGAACCACTCGGCCTTCAGGTCGTCGGCGTGGTCCACCATGTAGGCATTGGCGCCCAGGCGCTCACCCAGCTCGCGCAAGCGGTTGCTGTTGGAGCTGGTGGGGCTGCCCACGACGATCAGCACGTCGACCTGCGGCGCCAGCACCTTCACCGCGTCCTGGCGGTTCTGGGTGGCGTAGCAGATGTCCTGCTGCTTCGGCTCGCGCACGTTCGGGAAGCGGCGCTTCACGGCGGACAGGATGTCGGCCGCGTCGTCCACCGACAGCGTGGTCTGCGTCACCACGGCGAGCTTGTCGCTCTGGGCCACCTGCACCGTGTCCACGTCGGCCACGTCCTCGACGAGGTAGATGCCCTCGTTGAGCTGCCCCATCGTGCCCTCGACCTCCGGATGGCCCTTGTGGCCGATCATGATGAAGTCGTAGCCTTCCTTGTGCAGCTTCGCCACTTCCACGTGCACCTTGGTGACCAGCGGGCACGTGGCGTCGAACACGCTGAAGCCGCGCCGGGCGGCCTCGCGCCGCACCTCCTGCGACACCCCGTGGGCGCTGAACACGAGGGTGGCCCCGGGGGGCACGTCGTCCAGGTCCTCGATGAAGATGGCGCCCTTGGCCTTCAGGTCGTTGACCACGTACGTGTTGTGCACGATCTCGTGGCGGACGTAGATGGGCGCGCCGAACTTGCGGATGGCGCGCTCGACGATCTCGATGGCCCGGTCGACACCCGCGCAGAATCCGCGCGGTTCGGCCAGCAGCACTTCATCGACGCCGGTGGGAGCAGTCGTGGTCATCACAGTACCCCGATCAGATGCACTTCGAAGGTCACCGGCTTGCCGGCGAGCGGGTGGTTGAAGTCGAACAGCAGCCAATCGCTGCCCACCTCGCGCACCACCCCGGCATACGACGCCTGGCCATCGGGCGTGGGGAACTGCACCACGTCGCCGAGGCCGTATTCGGCATCGGGGTCCCCCAATTCGTGAAGCAATGCCAGTTTCACGCGCTGGAGCATTTCGGGGTTGCGTTCCCCGAATGCCTCGCCCGGCGCCAGCTGGAACGACGTGCGCGTGCCTTCGGCCAAGCCGAGCAGCCGGGCCTCCATCGCAGGGGCGAGTTCCCCCGTACCGAGGGACAGCGTGGCTGGCTTCTCGGCGAAGGTGTTGATGAGGTCGGCGCCGTCAGGCCCCGCCAGGCGGTAGTGCAGGGTCAGGAACGAGCCCTGTTGAACGTGGTTCAAGGAATATCCCGGTTCGATAGACTGAGGGCCAATTTTAGGTGCCCGGACGAAGCCGGTCCCCAAATGCCCTGAATTAGCATTCTCCCGTGCTGAAAGAACTCCCCCCCGACGCCCGCCCGCGCGAGAAATTGCTCGCGCGCGGCCCTGCCGCCCTCGCCGATGCCGAACTGGTTGCGCTGCTGCTTCGCACCGGTGTGCGGGGCACGTCCGTGCTGCAGCTGTCCCAGCGCGTGCTCGACCATTTCTCGGGCCTGCCCGGCCTGCTCCACGCCACGCCGGACGAGCTGAAGCAGGTCAAGGGCCTCGGCCCCGCCAAACGCGCCGAGGTGTGCGCCGTGCTCGAGCTGGCCCGCCGCTCCCTCACCCACCAGCTGGCCGAGCGGCCCGTGTTCGAGAGCCCCGGCCGCGTGAAGGACCATCTGCGCCTGCACCTCGCCCACCTGCCCCACGAGGTGTTCGCCGTGCTGTTCCTCGATGCACAGAACCGTCTCATGTGCCTCGAGGAGATGTTCCGGGGCACCCTCACGCAAACCAGCGTGTACCCGCGCGAGGTGGTGCGCCGCGCGCTCGAACTGCACGCCGCGGCCGTGGTGCTGGCGCACAACCACCCGTCGGGCGTGGCCGAACCGTCCCGGGCCGACGAATACCTCACCACCACGTTGAAGGCGGCCCTGGCCATGGTCGACGTGCGTGTGCTCGACCACCTGGTGGTAGGCCGCGACGACGTGGTGTCATTCGCCGAACGGGGGTTGCTGTGAAGATCACGAGCCTGCAAGACCTGGGCGAGATGCGCGCGGCACTGCACAAGGCCGAACGCGAGGCCGCCGAACGGGCCGCCCGCGACAAGGCCGAACAGGCCCGCCTTGCACGCGAGCGCAACCTGTTCGCCCATTCGGTGGGCAAGGTCAGCACGCTGCCGTCCCACGGCCGGGTGGAAACCCAGCCCACGTCGCCACTGCCCGAGCCCCGCCAGCGCGAACGCGACGAACAGGCGGTGCTGCGCGAAGCCATCTCCGACGAGTTCGACGTCGAATCCCTGCTCGACACCGACGAAGCGCTCTCCTACCGCCGCTCAGACATCGGCGTGAACGTGGTGCGCAAGCTGCGCCGCGGCGGCTGGACCA
This sequence comes from Rhizobacter sp. Root1221, assembly GCF_001425785.1. Classification (GTDB taxonomy): domain Bacteria; phylum Pseudomonadota; class Gammaproteobacteria; order Burkholderiales; family Burkholderiaceae_C; genus Rhizobacter. The sequence goes on from NZ_LMDI01000023.1 coordinate 195,162, forward strand.
TCCAGGCCCAGATCGACCTGCACGGCCTGCGCCGCGACGACGCCCGCGAGCAGCTCGCCGCCTTCCTGCGCGACGCCGTGCGCCGCGGCCTGCGCTGCGTGCGCGTGGTGCATGGCAAGGGCAACGGTTCGCCTGGCCGCGAGCCCGTGCTCAAGGGCAAGGTGCGCTCGTGGCTCGTGCAGAAGCAGGAGGTGATCGCCTTCGTGCAGGCCCGCGCCTCCGAAGGCGGACACGGCGCCGTGGTCGTGCTGCTCAAACCCACGCAGGGCCATGCCGCGGCGCCGGCCCTTCCCTCTCCCCTCTCTCCCTCCAAACCCCACCGATGAGCTGGCACGGCCACCTGGCACTGAACTACCGTCACGACGGCACACGCACCGTCGTCGCGGACCGGCACACCGGCCCGTTGCGCATCCTGCAGAGCCTGTACCCCGAGGGCGCCGGCATCTGCCACAACGTGCTGGTGCACCCTCCCGCGGGCATCGCCGGCGGCGACGTGCTCGGCATCGATGCCCACGTGCAGGGCGGTGCCCACGCCTTCATCACCACCCCCGGTGCCACGCGCTTCTACCGCAGCACCGGCGAGCAGGCCCTGCAGACAGTGGCCGTGAAGGTAGACGACGGCGCGCGCCTCGAATGGCTGCCGCTCGAAACGCTGTGCTACCCGCGCCTGCAGGCGGAGAACCGCATGTCGTTTTCGCTGGCACCCGACGCCGAGATGATCGGCTGGGACGTGCTGGCCCTCGGCCTGCCCGCCAGCAATGCGCCGTTCGACGCGGGCCGCTTCACGCAGGAAATCCGACTCGGTGATGGGACGCGCGACACCTGGCTCGAACGCGGCACGGTGGATGGCACCGACCAACGCTTGCTCCAATCGCCACTCGGCTGGGCCGGCCGCAGCGTGATGGCCACGATGTGGTTCGCCGCCGGAAGCGCCTTGCCCACCGCCCGCCGCGACACGCTGCTCGCCGACGCCCGCGAGGCCATCGCCAGCCACGCACTCGCTCCCACGGCGGGCGCCACGTCACCGCACACGCAGGTCGTGGTGGTGCGGGCCCTGGCCCACCGCGTCGAACCTGCCATGCAGTTGCTGACATCGGTGTGGACCCGCTGGCGCAAGGGCGCCTGGGACCTCCCGGCCCCGATGCCTCGCATCTGGCGAGTGTGACGAGCGGCGAGCAAGCGAAGCAAGCAACGCCCCGAACCGCGAACGCCAGGAAGGCGAGCGAAGCGACGCCGCAGATCAAGCTACCGCCGAGGCCGGGTCCCCCGGGCGACCGCGGGCGCCCCTCGGGGGCAGGAGCGAAGCGACTGGGGGGCCCAATCAGTCTGAGAAGGAGTACGGGCCGCCGCGTTCCAAGGCGCGCTTGTACGCGGGCCGCGCATGAATGCGCGCCACGAACGCCATCAGCTTCGGCCGCGCCGCATCGAGCCCGGCGCGCTGTTTGGCCGCCTCGAGTGGAAAGCTCATCTGGATGTCGGCGGCGGTGAACTCATTGCCCGCGAACCATTCGCTGCGGTTCAGCTCACCTTCCATGAAATCGAGCTGGCGCGCAAGGTTCGGATCGACGAGGGTGCCAAGCACCTTGTCGGCGATGCCACGCGCGATGGGCCTGATGAAAAACGGCATCCTGGTGCGCTTGATGCGTTCGAACACCAGCTTGAGCAGCAGCGGAGGCATCGCCGAACCTTCCGCAAAGTGCAGCCAGTAGCGGTAGCGCAGGTGGTCGGGTGTGCCCGCGGACGGCACGAAGCGGCCGTTGCCGTAGCGCTCGACCAGGTAGTCGATGATGGCCCCCGATTCGGCCACGGTGGCATCGCCGTCGGTGATCACCGGGGACTTGCCGAGCGGGTGCACCTGGCGCAGCTCCGGTGGCGCGAGCATGGTCTTGCGGTCACGCTGGTAGTGCTTGATCTCGTAGGGCAGGCCGAGTTCTTCGAGCAGCCACAACACACGCTGCGAGCGGGAATCGTTGAGGTGGTGGACGGTGATCATCGCGCGACCGGAAGCAGTGGGATCGGGATTGTCCCCCAGGCCCTTGGGCGGGGTCAGTGCAGGTCTTGTCCGACAAGACACTCAGGCCATGCCGACATACAGCCCGCCGGTCGCCCGACAGGGCGAGAGACAAGTCGATCCTACAGTCGATCTCACCAACCGGACCGATTCCGACACGCGCGGAAGCCGCCCCGATCGACTCGCATTCCATTCCAACCGAGGTGACCTATGAACAAGATGATCAAGCTCCTGCTGCTGGCCTGCGCGCCCGTGCTCCTCGTCGCTGCCTGCGGCGGCGGTAGCGACGACCTCGACGACCGCCTGGACGTCGCCGACCCGAACGTGCGCTTCGTGCACGCCGTGCCGCTCGGCCCCAACCTCTCGCTGTTCCGCAACGACGTGGCCCAGTCGTCCGATGTGACGAACGTGCCGTACAAGGGCGCCTCGAACTACTTCGACGTCTCGGTAGCCGATGCCACGTGGGTCATCAAGACCACGACCGGCAACGTCACCGCGGGCACCGCCACGTTTGCGGCCACGCGCGGGAACAAGTACACGCTGGTCGCCATCCCGGGCGCCAACTCGACCACCGAGCTGATCAACATCCGGGACCCGTACAACAAGAGCCTCACGACCGACAAGGGCCGCATCCGCGTGCTCAACGCCGCGTTCGACCAGGCCGACATCGACGTCTACCTGACCGAACCGAACGCCGACCTCGCCACGCAGACGCCGGCCTTCCCGTCCGTCGACTTCCGTGCGTCGAGCCCGGAAACCGGCAACGACTCGATCGAAGTGACCGCAGGCAACCATGTCTACTGGCTCGTGATCACGGCCGCGGGTTCGAAGACGCCGGTGTTCCGCGCCCCGGTCACCGTGGCTGACAACGCCGACTGGCTGGTCACCGTGCTGCCCGACACCGTGCTGGTGGTGGCGGCCGATTCGTCGACGCCCGCCACGGAGCTGGGCAACGCGCTCTGATTCCATTTCCGTTCCTCTCGAACAGGGCCCGCTTCGTGCGGGCCCTTTTTCTTTTCGTGTTCGGTGGCATGAACGCACGGTGAACAGGGGTTCGTGCTCAAGGGGCCGCGCCACCTGCCGAAACCCGGGAACGCGCGGCCGATCGTCGTGTCCGTGCGCGCCACTCCATCGAACAGGACGCTCCATGAACCTCACCCGATACGGCGCCGCCGGCTTCGCCACCGCCCTCCTCCTGACAGGCTGCGGCAGCGACTCTCCCGACAGCAGCGGCACCAGCGCCCCGTCGACCGCGCTGTCCGGCACCGTCGCCGTGGGCGCACCCATCACCGATGGCACGCTGCGGGTGCTGGACGCCACCGGCACGGTGGTCGCCAGCGGCATCGCCGTGCATGAAAACGGCACCTACACGATTCCCGAATTGACCGGGGCGGCCCCGTTCCGCATCGAGGCCTGCGGATACGCCGGCGCCAACTACCTGTGCATCTACTCCGTGACACAGGGCCCGGGCACGGCCAACGTCACCCCGCTGACAACGGCCACCGTGCTGCTGGCCTCCGGCCAGGCACCCGCCGACCTGATGGACGGCAGCAACACGGCCCTGTCCGCCACTGCGGTGAATGGCGCCCAGGTCACGCTGCGCAACGGCCTGGCCAGCGTGCTGGCCGCGGGCAATGTGCCGGCCTCGTTCGACTTCGTGGGCGGCACGCTCGACGCCGGTTCGCGTACCGGCTATGACAAGGTGCTGGACGCCATCGGTGTCAACACTGGCGTGGACCAGAGCAAACCCTTCGTGCAGATCACCCCGCGCCTCGGCACCGGCAACCTCTACCTCGAGCAGGGTGTCCAGGTGGGCACGCTCACGGCCGCCGCAGGCGCCGGCAGCCTGTCGCTCGGCGGCCTGGAAACGCTGTTCCGCAACATGAGCGCCGCGTTCGCGAGTTCAGCGGCGTGCAGCAACGCCACCACGGGTATCGAGGCAAGCCTCGCCTCTACGGCCCGAATCAGCAGCGAGGACGGCGAAAGCCTGTCCGGCCCAGCCGACGTGGCCACCGGCCTGTGCACGATGTTTGCCGAGCAGGAGATGTTCGGCTCGAAGCTGCTGAGCCCCACGCTCGGCCGCTGCGACCTGACCGGCGCGAACCCGGTGTGCCGCGTGAGTTTCGTGATCCAGGGCCTCGACGGCGGCGTCCAGCCGGTGGGCCAGGGCATGGGCGTGACCCAGGAGGCCGGTGCGTGGAAGTTCGTCGGCGACCTCGACGGCATCGGCGTGCACGCGTCCGCGAAGGCACAGCGCGACGTGCGCCTCGACGGTGACACGCCGGTATACAGCTACTCGCGTGCGATCGCATTCGACATCCCGGCCGTCACCGGCGTGGCCTGTGCCAGGATCACCCAGCGCGATCACGATGGCCACGACGTGACCATTGCCTACTACAAGCGGTTCGCCACCGGCACCGTGCGCCGCCTGTCGCTGTGGCAGGAAAACGGCTACAGCAACACGCGCAGCCTCGATCCGAACGTGGGCGCGCTGCGCAGCGCCGACGACACGTGGGTCGCGCTGCCCGAGGGCACCTTCGGCGACGACGTGGTCCGCAACTTCTTCCGCGGTGGCCGCAGCGTGACAGTGACCACCTACAGCGATGCCAGCTGCGACACGCCCTTTGCCGCGGGCGGCCTGCCCAACGCGTCGTTCGAGGTCGAGGTGGAAGGGGTGCCCCCGCTGTGGGCGGCCATGCAGAACATGCCGTGGCCCGAGCTCACCCCGGCCGCCCGCCTGAACCTGCTCGCGTTCTCGCTTGCAGCCAATGCCGAGGCCGATTTCACGGCGGCCTGGACGTTCCCGCGCGGCCCGCTGGGCCTCAACGGATCGACGTTCTGCACCGACCGCGCCCGCTGCGGCCAGGACGACATCGGCCGCATCGGCGAGGGCCGCGTGTCCGCCGCCGCCACGTCGGCCACCGTGCACCTTCGCAATGGCAGCACGGCACTTGCCGCGGGCGACTACAAGATGCTCGCGCTGTACGGCCGCACGGCCGACGGGGTGGACTTGCAGGCGAACGCGATCGTGTGTGCGCCCGGAACAGTGGAGTGCCACTGAAGGAGCCGTCACACCGGTGCACGCCGGGGCCCACTGCGTGCTGGTGCGTCACGCTCGAGGGTGGGTCCCGATTTTCGTCGGGATGACATGGATCGCCCTCAGATCGACATCCTCTGCCGAACCCCCTCGGCCTCCATGTCGCTCCCCCGCCCGCGCTGGATGACCTCGCCGCGTTCCATCACGAGGTACTGGTCCGCCAGCTCGGCCGCGAAGTCGTAGAACTGCTCGACCAGCACGATGGCCATCGTGCCGCGGTCGGCCAGCATGCGGATCACGCGGCCGATGTCCTTGATGATGCTGGGCTGGATGCCCTCGGTGGGTTCGTCGAGGATCAGGAGCTTCGGCCCGGCCGCCAGCGCCCGCGCGATGGCCAGCTGCTGTTGCTGCCCGCCCGACAGGTCACCGCCGCGGCGGTGCAGCATCTGCTTCAACACCGGGAACAGCTCGAACAATTCCGCCGGGACGGGCGTGCTGCCGGGCTTGTAGGCGAGTCCCATGCGCAGGTTCTCCTCCACCGTGAGGCGGCCGAAGATCTCGCGCCCCTGCGGCACGTAACCCACGCCCTTGCGCACGCGTTCATACGGCGTGTCGTTCGTGATCGGGTGCCCATCGAGCTGGATGGTGCCCGTCTTGACCGGCACCACGCCCATCAGGCTCTTGAGCAGCGTGGTCTTGCCCACGCCGTTGCGCCCCAGCACCACCGTCACCTCGCCGAGCCGCGCCTCGAACCCCACGTTGCGCAGGATGTGCGAGCCGCCGTAGTACTGGTTGACCCCTTCGACCTTCAGCATGTCCGTAGTCCTTGTTCAGCGGCCGAGGTAGACCTCGACGACCTTCTCGTTGGCCTGCACGTCGGCGAGCAGCCCTTCGGCCAGCACACTGCCTTCGTGCAGCACGGTGACCTTCTTGCCGTTCTTGCCACCCTGCGTCAGTTCGCCGATGAACTTCATGTCGTGCTCCACGACCACCAGCGAGTGGTTGCCCTCGAGCGACAGGAACAGCTCGGCCGTGCGTTCGGTCTCCTCGTCGGTCATGCCCGCCACCGGCTCGTCGAGCAGCAGCAGCTTCGGGTCCTGCATCAGCAGCATGCCGATCTCGAGCCACTGCTTCTGGCCGTGCGACAGCAGGCCCGCCACGCGCTGGGCACCGGACTTCAGGTGGATGAGCGTGAGGATCTCGCCGATGCGGTCGAGCTGCTCGCCGTTCAGGCGGAAGAACATGGACGAGCGCACCCCACGGTCGGCCTTCAGCGCCAGCTCCAGGTTCTCGAACACGGTGAGGTGCTCGAACACCGTGGGCTTCTGGAACTTGCGGCCGATGCCGATGGAGGCGATCTCGTTCTCGCGCAGGCGCAGCAGGTCGATCGTGGACCCGAAGTGGGCTTTGCCTGCGTCGGGCCGCGTCTTGCCGGTGATCACGTCCATCATCGTCGTCTTGCCGGCACCGTTCGGTCCGATGATGCAGCGCAGCTCGCCCGCGCTGATGCTCAGGCTCAGCGCGTTCAGCGCCTTGAAGCCGTCGAAGCTCACGGTGATGTCGTCGAGGTACAGGATGGCACCGTGGGACACGTCCAGCACCCCGGGCTGCACCACGCGGCCGTAGCTCGCCCCGCGGCCGCCGCTTTCCGTGGCGGCCGATCGCTTCTCTTCCAGGTGGCGCAGCGCCTCGACACCGGCTTCCATCAGGTCGGGTGTCATGCCTTCGTCTCCTCGGCCTTGCCGTTGCGGGTGAACTTGCGGGCCAGGCCCACGATGCCGTTGGGGAGGAACAGCGTCACGGCGATGAACAGCCCGCCGAGGAAGTAGAGCCAGAACTCGGGGAAGGCCTGCGTGAACCAGCTCTTCGCGCCGTTCACGAAAAACGCGCCGACGATCGGGCCCACGAGCGTGCCCCGCCCGCCCACCGCCGCCCAGATGGCGATCTCGATGCTGGCCGACGGCGCCATCTCGCCCGGGTTGATGATGCCCACCTGCGGCACGTACAGCGCGCCGGCGATGCCACACATCACGGCCGAGATCACCCAGATCGACAGCTTGTAGCGCAGCGGGTCATAGCCGGTGAACATCACGCGGCTCTCCGCGTCGCGGATGGCTTGCAGCACGCGCCCGTACTTGCTGCCCACGAGCCAGCGGGCCAGCAGGAAAAAGCCGATCAGCGTGAGGCCCGTCAACACGAAGAGCGTCATGCGCATGCTGGGCGTGGCGATCGGCGTGCCCAGGATGCGCTTGAAGTCGGTGAAACCGTTGTTGCCGCCGAACCCCGTCTCGTTGCGGAAGAACAGCAGCATCGCCGCGTACGTCATCGCCTGCGTGATGATCGAGAAGTACACACCCTTGATGCGCGAGCGGAACGCGAAAAAGCCGAACACGAAGGCCAGCAGGCCCGGCACCAGCACCACGAGCAGCAGCGTTGCCACGAAACTGTCGCTCACGGACCAGTGCCACGGCAGCGTCTTCCAGTCGAGGAACACCATGAAGTCGGGCAGGTCGCTCTGGTAGTTGCCGTCGCGGCCGATCTGCCGCATCAGATACATGCCCATCGCGTAGCCGCCGAGCGCGAAGAACACGCCGTGGCCCAGGGACAGGATGCCGGTGTAGCCCCAGATCAGGTCCATCGCCAGCGCGCAGATCGCGTAGCACATGATCTTGCCGGTGAGCTGCACCGCGTAGTCGCTCAGGTGGAACACGCTGTCGGCCGGCACGGCCATGTTCAGCAGCGGCACCAGCACCAGCACGGCCAGCAGCGCGGCGAACACCCCGGTCCAGGCCCTGGGTGTCAGCAGGCGGGTGGTCGGCCCGAAGGCCGGCATCGAGGGGGTGGAGAGGACGGCGCTCATGCCAAGGCTTTCCGGGTGGGGTCGATCGGGGTCATGCTTCGGCGCTCCGGCCCTTCATCGCGAAGATGCCCTGCGGCCGCTTCTGGATGAAGATGACGATGAAAACGAGCACCATGATCTTGGCGAGCACGGCGCCCTGCCAGCCTTCGAGCAGCTTGTTCAGCACGCCGAGGCCCATCGCGGCGTACACGGTGCCGGCCAGCTGGCCCACACCCCCGAGCACCACCACCATGAACGAATCGACGATGTAGCCCTGGCCCAGGTCCGGGCCCACGTTGCCCACCTGGGACAGCGCGCAGCCGGCCAGCCCGGCGATGCCCGAGCCCAGCGCGAACGCATACGTGTCGATGCGGGCGGTGTTCACCCCCACGCACGAGGCCATCTTGCGGTTCTGCGTGACACCGCGCACAAAGAGGCCGAGCCGCGTGCGCGCGATCAGCAGCGACACCCCGGCCAGCACGATGCCGGCGAAGATCACGATGGCGATGCGGTTGTACGGCAGCGTCAGGTTGCTGAGCACCTGCACACCGCCGGACAGCCAGGCCGGGTTCTCGACCGACACGTTCTGCGCACCGAAGAGCGAACGCACCCCCTGCATCAGCACGAGGCTGATGCCCCAGGTGGCCAGCAGCGTTTCGAGCGGGCGGCCGTAGAGCCAGCGGATCACGCTGCGTTCGAGCACCGCACCCACGCCGGCCGCGGCCAGGAACGACACCGGGATGGCCACGAGCACGTAGGCGTCGAACAGGCCCGGCAGGTAGGCGCGGAACAGGTTCTGGACGAGGTAGGTGGCGTACGCCCCGATCATCATCAGTTCGCCGTGGGCCATGTTGATGACCCCCATCAGGCCGTAGGTGATGGCCAGGCCCAGCGCCACCAGCAGCAGGATGCTGCCCAGGCTCACGCCGGTGAACATCACCCCCAGCCGTTCGCCCCAGGCAAGGCGGCTGTCGATGGCCTTCAACGCGATCTCCAGCTGGCTGCGCACGGCCACGTCGTCCTCGCCACCTTCGGCCGCGGGCTTGAGCCGATCGGCGATCAAGGTCTTCGTGGCGGGGGTGAGGCTCGTGGCCAGCGTCTTGGCGGCATCCAGCCGGCGTGCCACGTCGGGCGACGACACCATCACCGCGGCGCGGATCTGGTTCAGCTGGGCCTTGAGCTCCTCGTCAGTTTCGGTGGCGAGGGCCTTCTCGATGAGGGGCAGGCGGGAGTCATCGGCCTCTTCCTTCAATGAACGGGCCGCGGCGCGGCGCTCGGCCACGTCCTTGGAAAAGAGTTTCAGCGCGGCCAGCGCGCCATCGAGCTCGCGGCGCATCTGGTTGCTGTTGATGACGTCCTCGGCACCGTCGGGCAACGGCACCGGGCTGCCGGTGGCGGCGTCCGTCGCCTGCTCACCCTTCATCACGAACACCTTGTCGCCGGCCACCTTCACGGTGTCGTCGAGCATCGCCTGCACGAACGTGGCCAGGCCCTCGTCGCCGCGTTCGAGCGACTTCGCGAGCGCGGCGATGCGCTCGTCGTTTTCACCGGCGGCCAGGCCGCGGGCTTGTTCGGGCGTCAGCGCGTGGCTTGCCAGCGCGCCGAACGACAACGCCAGCAGCAGGGCCGCGCGGGCGGCAACACGGGGCAGCATCGACAGAAAATCCATGGGAGTTCCAACCACAACCGGGGTGGCAGACGCACCCCGGTTTTCCTTCAGGTCGGCCCCCGAAGGGGCCGGCGGATCACTTCTTCTCGGGCTCGTCCTTCTTCTTGTCATTGCCTTCGATGTACGGGCTCCACGGCTTGGCCTTCACCGGCGCCGGGGTCTTCCACACGACGTTGAACTGGCCGTCACCCTTGACCTCGCCGATGAACACCGGCTTGTGCAGGTGGTGGTTCTTCTCGTCCATCTTGGCGACGAAGCCGCTCGGGGCCTTGAAGGTCTGGCCGGCCATCGCGGCTACCACCTTGTCGGTGTCGGTGCTCTTGGCCTTCTCGACGGCCTGCTTCCACATGTAGATGCCGATGTAGGTGGCTTCCATCGGGTCGTTCGTCAGCGGTTTGTCGGCGCCCGGCAGCTTCTTGGCCTTGGCGTAGGCTGCCCACTTGGCCTTGAACTCGTCGTTCGTCGGGTTCTTGACGCTCATGAAGTAGTTCCAGGCGGCCAGGTGGCCCACCAGCGGCTTCGTGTCGACGCCGCGGAGCTCTTCTTCACCCACCGAGAACGCGACCACCGGCACGTCCGTGGCCTTCAGGCCCTGGTTGCCCAGTTCCTTGTAGAACGGCACGTTCGAGTCACCGTTGATCGTGGAGATCACCGCGGTCTTGCCACCGGCCGAGAACTTCTTGACGTCGGCGACGATGGTCTGGTAGTCGCTGTGGCCGAACGGGGTGTACTTCTCGTCGATGTCCTTGTCGGCCACGCCCTTGCTCTTCAGGAAGGCGCGCAGGATCTTGTTGGTGGTGCGGGGGTACACGTAGTCGGTGCCCAGCAGCACGAAACGCTTGGCACCACCACCGGCCTTGCTCATCAGGTACTCGACGGCGGGGATGGCCTGCTGGTTCGGCGCGGCACCCGTGTAGAACACGTTCTTGCTGAGTTCCTCACCCTCGTACTGCACCGGGTAGAACAGCAGGCCGTTGAGTTCTTCCACGACCGGCAACACCGACTTGCGCGACACGCTGGTCCAGCAGCCGAACATCACGGCCACCTTGTCCTGGCTGATCAGCTGCTTCGCCTTTTCGGCAAACAGCGGCCAGTTCGACGCCGGGTCGACCACCACGGGCTCGAGCTTCTTGCCGAGCACACCGCCCTTGGCGTTGATCTCGTCGATGGCCATCAGGGCCACGTCCTTCAGCACGGTCTCGGAGATCGCCATCGTGCCCGACAGCGAGTGGAGGACACCGACCTTGATCGTGTCGGCGGCCTGGGCGAACAGCGGCAGGCTCAGGGCGGCAACACCCAGTGCGACGGCCGACAGGGATTGCGCAAAATTGCGACGGCTGGCTTTCATGAACGAACGCTCCTTGGTTGAGTCTTGGTGCCCCGGGGGACGACAAGACCAAGGTTACGGAGCGGACGGGTTTCCAGGAATACGCCAGACGGCGTAGATGCACCGCCCCGTCATCCCGACGAAAGTCGGGACCCACTGAAGGCAGGCGCGCCACGGCCCCGGTAGGCCCGACTTCGTCGGGGTGACGTGCTGTCGCCTGCGCCGGTGACCGCTCAGGCCAGCAGCCGCACTTTCCCGATCGCCAGCGAGGCGGCCGCATTGCGGGTTTCCACCCCCAGCTTCTCGAACACGTGCTCGAGGTGCTTCTTCACGGTGGCAGGGCTGCTGCCCAGGATGTCACCGATGTCGCGGTTGGTTTTCCCCTTCGCGACCCAGTACAGCACCTCCGCCTCCTTCATCGTCAGCCGGAAGGCCTGCAGCAGGGCCTGCACGACGGCGGCGTCGGACACCTCGCGCATCACCACCAGCCAGTCGTCGTCGGTGGTGCGCTGCTGCAGCGACAGCACGAGCTGCTTGGCCTCGCGGGTCACGGTCAGCGGTTTCGGGTCGCCATCGGCCTGCGAGCGCAACCAGGCCAGCACGTCCTCGGGCACTTGCCCCACCGGGGCGTCGAAGTAGCGCTGCATCAGCTCGCGCGCGAGCGGGGTCTGCCACACGGCCTTGCCCGCGGTGAGTGCGTCGTCGGCGTGGATGGCCATGGTGGCGTGGCCGAAGGCATCGAGCGCGTTGCGGGCCTGCCGCGCCTGGCGGGCGCTCTGCATGTGCACCGTCATGCGCGCCAGCACCTCCTGCGGGCGGATGGGTTTGGTGACGTAGTCCACCCCGCCCGCCCGGTAGGCGGCCACCACGTGTTCGGTTTCCGTGAGGCCAGTCATGAAGATGATCGGAATGTGGGCGGTCTCGGGCCGGGCCTTCAGCTGGCGCGCCACCTCGAAACCGTCCATGCCGGGCATCATCGCGTCGAGCAGCACGATGTCGGGCACGGCCTGCACCGCGCGCTGGATGGCGCCCTCGCCGTTGGTGGCGACGAGCACGGTGTAGCCGGCCTCGTCGAGGGCGTCGTGCAGCACCGACAGGTTGTCGGGCACGTCGTCAACGACGAGCACCAGGTCCGAGGCGCTGCGGTCAGGAAGGGTGTCGGTCATGGATCGACTGGGCGATGAGGGCGGTCAGGGCATCGAGCTGGAAGTTGCGGGCGAGCCCTCGCAGGTGGGCCACGAAACTGCCATGGGCCGCATTGTCGCCTTCGATCTCGTCGAGCTTGCGGTGGATGCCGCGCAGGTACCCGAGGGCCACCAGCTCCTGCAACGCGGTGAGGTGGGCCACCGACGGCAGCACCCAGTGCGGTTTCACGGCCTCGGGGGCGGGTTCGGCCGCGTCCTCGATCCAGTCGAGGCCCAGCCGGGCGCCCAGCCAGTCGAGCAGTTCGTTCACGCGCACGGGCTTGAGCACGAAGTCCTCCGGCCGCACGCCCACGTCGTTCTCCAGCTCCTTGTCGAACGCGTTGCCGGACACGATGGCCACCGGGGCGTCACTCAATTGCTGCGCGCGCATGGCGCGGATGGTGGCCCAGCCGTCGATGCCGGGCATCGCGAGGTCCATCAGCACCGCGTCGGGCCGGAAGCCGGCCACCACCTCCAGGCACCGGTGGCCCGAGGCAGCCTGCAGCAGGTCGAACCCGAGCGGCTCCAGCACACTCGCGAGCAGCGTGCGGTCCACCTCCTCGTTGTCGACGATCAGGATGCGGCGGCGCGGGCCCCGGTAGCCCACGCGAGCCGCACGGGTCACCTCCTGGTCCACCGACGCCCCACGGGCCGCCGGCAGGAACAGCCGGATGCGGAACACCGTGCCCTCTCCGGGCGTGCTGGTGACGGACATCTCGCCCCCCATCAGGTCGGTCAGCATCTTGCTGATGGTGAGGCCCAGGCCCGTGCCGCCACTCGTGGTCTCGGTGCCACGTGCAAAGGGCTCGAACACCCGCTCGATCTCGTCGGGCGGGATGCCGGGGCCGGTGTCCTCGATCTCGAACACCGCCATCTCGCGCAGGTAGCGCACGCGAAACGACACCTGGCCCACGTGCGTGAACTTGACGGCGTTGCCGAGCACGTTGATCAGGATCTGCCGCAGGCGTTTCTCGTCGCAACGCACCACCTCGGGCAGCGCGTCGGCGATGTCGTGCCGGAACGCGATGCCCTTGTCGGCCGCCTGCAGCTCGAAGAGGCGCACCATCTGCTGCACACAATCGCGAAAGCGCATGGGCTTCGATTCCAGGCGCAGCTTGCCCCCTTCGATGCGGGCGATGTCGAGCGTGCCCTCGATCAGCGACAGCAGGTGATCCCCGCCCCGGCGGATCACGCTCACCGCCTGCTTGCGGTTCGCGGGGATGGCGGCGTCCTGCTCGAGCAGCTGCGCGTAGCCCAGGATGCTGTTGAGCGGCGTGCGCAGCTCGTGGCTCACGGTGGTGATGTAGCGGCTCTTCGCCTCGTTGGCCAGCTCGGCCTGCCGCTTGGCCTGCTGCAGTTGCTCGTCGGTGCGGCGGTGGGAGTCGATCTCGCGGCGCAGCGCCAGCGTCTGTTCGTGTGCGGCCTGGGTCTGCCGGTTCGATTCCTCCTGCGCCACCTGCCGGCTCTTGTGGGTCAGCACCAGCCACCAGGCCACGATGCCGCTCACCAGCAGCAGCGCCGCAAAGGCCTTCAGGAACCCCAGGCGCAGCAGTGGCGCCAGCACCGGCGCCTGTTCTCCCAGCATCCGCAGTTCTTGCTGGTACAGCAGGCCGAACAGGCCGGCCAGCACCGGCACCACGACGGCCATCAGCAGCAGGTAGTGTCCGAGGCCGGTTTCCAGGTATGGCCAGATGCGCTGCGGCAGCAGCGCGCGCAGCGCCCGGCTCCACTGCACCGACAGCCGCGCGTCGGGTTTGCACAGGTCGTTGCAGCGGGCGTCGAGGGAACAGCACAACGAGCAGATCTGGCCCAGGTAGGCCGGGCACTGGGCCAGGTCGTCCACCTCGTATTCGCGTTCGCACACCACGCAGTGCTTCAAGCCGGTGAAGAGGCCCCGCGGCGCCGGCGAGCGGGCGATGTAGTAGCGGCCGCGCGTGAACCACGCGATCAGCGGCGACGTGACGAACGCCGTGACCAGCGCGATCAGCGCCGAAAATGCCTGCGCCAGCGGCCCGAACACGCCCAGGTGCGCAGCCACCGACAGCACGGAGGCCGCGCCCATCGCCCCCACCCCCACCGGGTTCACGTCGTACAGGTGGGCCCGCTTGAACTCGATGCCCTTCGGCGACAGGCCGAGCGGCTTGTTGATGACCAGGTCGGCCACCACCGCCATGATCCAGGCGATGGCGATGTTGGCGTACAGCCCGAGCACGTTGCCGATGGCGCGGAACACGTCGAGTTCCATCAGCATCAGCGCGATCAGCGTGTTGAACACCACCCACACCACCCGGCCCGGGTGGCTGTGGGTCAGCCGCGCGAAGAAGTTGGACCAGGCGAGCGAGCCCGCATAGGCGTTCGTCACGTTGATCTTCAGCTGCGACACCACGACGAACAGCGCCGTGGCCGCGATGGCCCAGCCGGTGTGCGGGAACACGTACTCGTAGGCGGCGAGGTACATCTGGTTCGGGTCCACCGCGCGATCGGCCGGCACCATGTGGCTGATGGCCAGGTACGCGAGCAGCGCCCCGCCCAGCATCTTGACCACGCCCAGCACCACCCAGCCCGGGCCGCCCACGAGCACCCCGGTCCACCACCGGCGGCGGTTCGCCGCGGTGCGCTCGGGCATGAACCGCAGGTAGTCGGCCTGCTCGCCCATCTGCGTGATGAGCGCGATGCCCACCGTCATCGCGGCGCCGAAGTGGTGGACGTTGAACTGCGCCTCCTGCCCATTGCCGCCGCCGTAGTGGACGAGACCGTCCAGCACCCCGGGGTTGTGGCGGAACACGTAGACGTAGGGCACGACCAGCAGCACCAGCCACAGCGGCTGCGTCCACACCTGCAGCCGGCTGATCGCGGTGACCCCGTGCGTGACCAGCGGGATGACCACCAGCGCACAGATCAGGTAGCCCCAGGCCGGCGGAATGTCGAACGCCAGCTCGAGGGCATAGGCCATGATGGCCGCCTCGAGCGCGAAGAAGATGAACGTGAACGACGCGTAGATCAGCGACGTGATGGTGGACCCGATGTAGCCGAAGCCCGCGCCGCGGGTGAGCAGGTCCATGTCGAGGCCGTAGCGGGCGGCATACACGCTGATGGGCAGGCCGGCGAGGAAGATGATCAGCCCGGTGGCCAGGATGGCCCAGAACGCGTTGACGAACCCGTACTCCACCAGCAGCGTGGCGCCCACGGCCTCCAGCACCAGGAACGACGCGGCGCCGAAGGCGGTGTTGGCCACGCGCAGCTCGGACCACTTGCGAAAGCTGCGCGGCGTGAACCGCAGCGCGTAGTCTTCCATCGTCTCGCGGGCCACCCACGCGTTGTAGTCGCGCCGCACCTTGACCACCCGCTGCACCGCATCCCCCGGCACCTCGGACGGCACGGGCAGGATCGCGGGGCCGACGGGCGGCATGGTGGAACGCTTCATGCTGACATTATCCGGCCCGCCCCGGCGGTCCGCCTTAAGATACTCGCCACCGAACCCAGCCCGCCCCCCTCATGGAACTCACCCCGCGCGAGAAGGACAAGCTCCTGATCTTCACCGCGTCCCTGCTGGCCGAACGCCGCAAGGCCCGTGGCCTGAAGCTCAACTACCCCGAGGCCGTGGCGCTGATCACCGCCGCCATCATGGAAGGCGCCCGCGACGGCAAGACCGTGGCCGCCCTGATGAGCGAGGGCAAGACCATCCTGACCCGGGCCGACGTGATGGAAGGGGTGCCGGAAATGATCCCCGACATCCAGGTCGAAGCCACTTTCCCCGACGGCACCAAATTGGTGACCGTGCACCAGCCCATCGCGTGACCCCAGGAGCCGCCATGACCCGCCCCCGCCTCGCCCGCCTGCTGGCCCTCGCCGGCAGCGCCCTCCCGCTGCTTGCCGCCGCCCACACCGGGGGTGCCGCCCCGCACGACCATGGCACGCTGTCCTCGCTGGCCGCAGGGTTCTCGCATCCGTTCACCGGGCTCGACCACCTGGCGGCCATGGTGGCCCTCGGCGTGTGGAGCGCGATGACCAGCCGCCGCATGTGGCTCGCCCCCGTGGCCTTCGCGAGCGCGCTGCTCGCGGGCGCGCTGCTGGGCCTGGCCGGGTTGGCGCTGCCCGCGGTGGAACCCATGATCGCCACGTCGCTGCTGGTGCTGGGCCTGCTCGTGGCCACCGGCCGGCAACTGCCCGCCACCGCAGGGGCGGCGCTGGCGGCCGTCTTCGCGCTGTTCCACGGCGTGGCCCACGGCACCGAGCTGGCCGGCCCGGGCACCGCGGCCGCCGTCACCGGCATGGTGGCCGCCACCGCGCTGCTGCACGGCGCGGGCATCGGCCTCGGCCTCGCGCTGCGCGGCACGAACCGCTGGCTGCCGCGCCTGGCCGGTGCCGGGGTCGCCGTGTTCGGCCTCGCGCTGCTCGCCTGAGGCCATCGCCATGATCCCCGGCGAACTGTTCACCGACGGCCCCGACCACCCCATCAACGTGGGCCGCCCCACGCTCACCCTCGTGGTCGAGAACAGCGGCGACCGCCCGGTGCAGGTGGGCTCCCACTACCACTTTGCCGAAACCAACCCGGCGCTGCTGTTCGACCGCGAGGCCGCCCGCGGCAAGCGGTTGAACATCGCGTCGGGCACCGCGGTGCGGTTCGAACCGGGCCAGCAGCGCACGGTGGAACTGGTCGACTACGCGGGCGACCGCCACGTGTACGGCTTCCGCGCCCTCGTCCAAGGCCCGCTCTGACTTCCTGACTGACCCCCCATGGCAACCATCAACCGACGCGCGTATGCCGAGATGTTCGGCCCCACCACCGGCGACCGGGTGCGGCTGGCCGACACGGGCCTCATCGTGGAAGTGGAAAAGGACTTCACGCTGCTCGCCGGCGGCTACGGCGAGGAAGTAAAATTCGGCGGCGGCAAGACCATCCGTGACGGCATGGGCCAGAGCCAGCGCGTGGCCGCCGACGTGGCCGACACCGTGATCACGAACGCGCTGATCATCGACCACTGGGGCATCGTGAAGGCCGACATCGGCCTCAAGAACGGCCTCATCAGCGGCATCGGCAAGGCGGGCAACCCCGACGTGCAACCCGGGGTCGACATCGTGATCGGCCCGGGCACCGAGATCATCGCCGGCGAAGGCAACATCGTCACCGCCGGCGGCATCGACTCGCACATCCATTACATCTGCCCGCAGCAGATCGAGGAAGCGCTGATGAGCGGCGTGACCACGATGCTCGGCGGCGGCACCGGGCCGGCCACCGGCACGTTCGCCACCACCTGCACGCCCGGCCCCTGGCACATCCATTCGATGCTGAAGGCGGCCGAGAGCTTCCCGATGAACCTCGGGTTCCAGGGCAAGGGCAACGCCAGCCAGCAGCGCCCGCTGGAAGAACAGATCGAGGCCGGTGCCTACGGCTTGAAGCTGCACGAGGACTGGGGCACCACGCCGTCAGCCATCGACACGTGCCTGACGGTGGCCGACAAGCACGACGTGCAGGTCACCATCCACACCGACACGCTGAACGAATCGGGTTTCCTGGAAAGCACGCTCGACGCGTTCAAGGGCCGCACCATCGCCACGTTCCACACCGAAGGTGCGGGGGGCGGCCATGCGCCCGACATCATCCGTGCCGCGGGCCTGCCCAACGTGCTGCCGTCGTCGACGAACCCGACGATGCCGTACACCATCAACACGGTGGACGAGCACCTCGACATGCTGATGGTGTGCCACCACCTCGACCCGGCCATCGCGGAAGACCTGGCGTTTGCCGAGAGCCGCATCCGCCGCGAGACCATCGCCGCCGAGGACATCCTGCACGACCTGGGCGTGTTCTCGATGATGTCGTCCGACAGCCAGGCCATGGGCCGCGTGGGCGAGGTGATCATCCGCACGTGGCAGACGGCCCACAAGATGAAGGCGCAGCGCGGCAGCCTGTCGGAAGACAACGCGCGCCACGACAACTTCCGCGTGCGGCGCTACATCGCCAAGTACACCATCAACCCGGCGGTCACGCAGGGCATCTCGCACATCGTCGGGTCGGTGGAAGTGGGCAAGTTCGCCGACCTCGTGGTGTGGAAACCGGCGCTCTTCGGCGTGAAGCCGTCGCTGATCCTGAAGGGCGGCATGATCGCCGCGGCCGCGATGGGTGACCCGAACGCCTCCATCCCCACGCCGCAGCCGGTGCACTACCGGCCGATGTTCGGCGCGTACGGTGCCGCCATGCACAACACCTGCCTCACCTTCGTGTCGCAGGCCGCGGTGGACGCCGGCGTGCCGGAAAAGCTCGGGCTGCAGCGGCGCGTGGAAGCGGTGCGCAACACCCGCAAGATCACGAAGGCCGACATGGTGCACAACAGCGGCACGCCGCACATCGAGGTCGATCCGCAGACCTACGAGGTGCGTGCCGACGGCGTGCTGCTGACTTGCGAACCCGCCACCGAACTGCCGATGGCGCAGCGCTACTTCCTGTTCTGACGTGCGCTCAGACGCACGTCACCACCACCGCGGTGGACGTGTTCGCCACGGCGGTGCCGGTGCCGTTCGACACCGTGCAGGTGTGGCCCGCGGGCTGCGTGGACACGGTCACGGCGTACGCCGTGCCGGCCGCCAGCACGCCGGGGAATGCGAACGTGCCGTTGCTGGCGATCGGCAGCAGCACCGTGCCGTTGCTCAGGGTCACGCTCGTGCCGCTGGGCAGCCCTGTCACGGTGCCCACGATGGTGGCGCTGCGCACGCAGGTGACCACGACGGCGCTCACGTCCGTGCCGGCGCTGTCGACCGTGCCGGTGCCGCTGGTGACGGAACACGAGGCGCCCACCGGCTGGGTCAGCACGGTGACCGCGTAGGCATCGCCCGCGCTCACGGCCGACGAGAACCAGAAAGTGCCGTCGTTGGTGAGCGTGAGGTCGTCGGAGGCGTTGTTCTGCAGCACGATGCTCGTGCTGTCCGGCAGGCCGGTCAGCGTCCCGCCCACCGAGGCTTCACCGCCACCGCAAGCGGCCAGCGACAGGGTCGCGAAAACCATCAGGGGTGGCACAACAAGGCGGAGGCATCGGTTCATGGCGGGGTCTTCTCGGGAGTTGGGGAAAATCCAGCCATCAGACCGCACGCCTGCAACCCGGGTTTGAAGCACGCGCAAAGAATCACGGCGTCCGGATTTCCGGGCCGACACAAACGACCATGGCGCGCAGGTGTCACACTGGCACCTGTCGCTTCACCCCACCGACCACCATGCTGACCGTCAACAAGCTCATTCCCCGCGGCCAGGGCCTCGCCCGCGCCCTGGTCAACCGTGCCCCCACCGTGCGCCTCGACTGGGACGTGCGCCAGAAGAGCCGCTTCGATGCCACCGACTCGTCCGGCCGAGCGCTGGGTGTGTTCCTGCCGCGCGGCACCGTCGTCCGCGGCGGTGACGTGCTGCTGGCCGAAGACGGTTCGTTCGTGGCCGTGCAGGCCGCGCCGCAGCCGGTGATGGTGGTCACGGCCTGCACCGAGCACGGCTCACCGTTCGACCTCACGCGCGCCGCGTACCACCTCGGCAACCGCCACGTGCCGCTTGAACTGCAGGCCGACCACCTGAAGTTCGAACCCGACCACGTGCTCGCCGACATGCTGCGCCAGATGCACCTCGACGTCGCGAGCATCGACGCCCCGTTCGAACCCGAAAGCGGCGCCTACGCCGCGGGCGGCCACGACCATGGTCACGGTCACGAACACGCCCCGGCCCCGGCCCGCAAGCCCATCGCGATCGCGGTGAAGGCCGCGCCTGCGCCACACGTGCACGGCCCGGGCTGCAACCACGGCCACGATCACGACCACGGGCATTCGCACTGATGGCGTCGCCCGTTGCGCTGCTCCGATCCCTCGTCCGCCTCGCGCGCCGCCTGCGCTTCCGCCTGGAAGGCCGCGCGTTCACGCACGTACCTGGCGTGATGGGCCGCTGGCCCCAGCTGGCCGGCGCCGGCACCCTGTCGTTCGGCCCCGGCGTGGTGTTCCGCAGCTTTCGCACCCCGGTGCGGCTGGAAGCGGGCCACGGCGCCGAACTGGCTGTCGGTCCCAACGTGTTCATCAACGACGGCGTGAACATCTACGCGGCCCGCCACGTGAGCATCGGCGAACACACCAAGATCGGTGACGGGGCCATGGTGTACGACACCGATTTCCACCCGGTCAGCCCCGGCCAGATCATCCCGGTCGAACCCGTCACCATCGGCCGCAACGTGTGGATCGGCGCCCGCGCCATGGTGCTGGCGGGCGCCCAGGTGGGCGACCACGCGGTCATCGCGGCCGGCTCGGTCGTGCGCGGCAACGTGCCGGCCCGCGCCATCGTCGCCGGCTCGCCGGCCAAGGTGATCCGCACGTTCGACTGTCCCGACGACTGGGTTCGGCCGTGAAGCGCGCGCGCCGCGACCGGGCGCCGGCCGCCCTGCCGGCGCCAGCGCTGCTCAAGCTGATGTGGCTCGCATCGCCGGCCCTGCCGGTGGGCGGCTTCAGCTATTCAGAAGGGCTCGAGGCGGCCGTCGAGGCCGGCCTCGTGAACAATGACACCACGGCCGCGGCATGGCTCACCGACCAGTTGCACCTGGCCCTCGTGCGCAGCGAACTGGCCGTGGCGGGCAAGGCCTTCGCCGCCTGGCGCCGGCGTGACCTGGCGGCCGTCGCGGCGCTGAACACCTGGGTGGCCGTCACCCGCGAAACCCACGAGATGCGCCTGCAGACCGAGCAGATGGGCCGCTCGCTCGCCGTGTGGCTCACCCAGCAGGCCACGGACGACCAGGTCGCGGCGCTGACGGCCCTGCCCCCCGCGCCCACGTGGCCCATCGCGTTCGCGCTGGCCGCCGAGCGCACCGGCGCGCCCGTGCGCGAGGCCCTGCTGAGCTTCGCGTTCGGTTGGGCCGAAAACATGGTCCAGGCGGCGCTGAAAGCCGTGCCGCTTGGCCAGTCGGCTGGCCAGCGCGTGTTGTCCGCGCTGCTCGCCGCCATCCCCCCGGCCGTCGACGCCGCCCTGGCGTTGCCCACCTCCGAACGCCAGGCGTTCACGCCCATGCTCGCGATCCTGTCCGCCCAGCACGAGGTCCAGTACTCCCGGTTGTTCCGGTCCTGACACCCGGGAACCTGGGGGGGTCCCTTGGCCCGACTTTTGCGTGCTGCGTCGCAACATTCGACACAGCGGGCCGGGCAAACCCTGATTTCCCCAACCCCTCGCCGTGTCCGGAAAGTTTTACCGGCAGTCTTGTCGCGGCCTCGGAAGGGCCGTGTTCGTTCCGGCCCTGAGCCCCACGACACCCGAAGGTATGGCGCGCCCCGCAATCCTCTTAGTCACGTACATCTCTCCGCTGCAGAAGTGGGGCTCGGCCCACCGGTCCAGGCTGCTGATCGACGCCCTGAGCCGTCACGGCAACGTGGAGGTGCTGGCGCTCAGCTTCGGCGCGCCCGAGGCCGAACACGGCCGGGTCACCGAGGCCCGGCTGGGCACCACCCGGGTGGTCGACCTCCAGATCCACAGCAAGGGCATCGCCCGCGCGCCGCGGTTCGACGTGGTGTCGCACGAACTCACCCGGGAAGTCATGAAACACGTGGACCTGGCGGCCTACGATCTGATCGTCAGCCGCTACATCCGCCCGGCCATGAAACTCGCCCTGCCCGCCCACGTGCCCGTGATCGTCGACTTCGACGACGCGCTGTACGAGCCGCCGTGGAAGGCCCTGCAGGGCCTCAAGCAATGGGTGGGCGCCTGGTTGCGGGTGTTCAACGACCGCGTGATCGTGCGCGCCCGCCTCAAGACCGCCCCCCACCGCGGGCGCCACTACTTCTTCTGCCGCCAGGCCGAACGCGAGGTGTTCCCCGCGCTCGCGAGTTCGGTGCTGCCCAACCTGCCCCCGCGCCCGGCGCGGGTGGGGCCACCCGATTTCACGCCGCCGCCGTCGCCGGCCCTGATGTTCATCGGCCTGCTCGACTACATGCCGAACGAGGACGCCGTCGACTGGTTCCTCGGGTCGGTGTGGCCGCTCGTGCGCCGCGAGGTGCCCGCCGCCCGCTTCCTGCTGGCCGGTTCCGCCTCGGCCGACCGGGCCGAACGCTGGTCGCGGGTGGAAGGGGTCGACGTGCTCGGCTTCGTGGACGACCTGGGCCAGACCTACGCACGCGCCACTGCCAGCATCGTGCCCATGCGGTCTGGCGCCGGCACCAACGTGAAGGCGCTCGAGCCGCTGTTCTACGGCCGCCCCGTGATCGCCACGTCACTGGTCATCAGCGGCTACCGCGGCCTTGTCGACCTGAACGACGTGGTGCTCACCGCCGATGAACCCGCCGCCTTCGCCGCGCATTGCATCTCGCTGCTGAAAAACCCGCAACGCGCCGCGGAACTGGCCCGCCTGGGCCACGACCGCGTCGACAAGACCCTGGATTTTTCGCTGTTTTCCTCGATCGTCGACAAAGCCGTCAGCCACGAACTGGCCGGCCGAGCCGTCGATCCTTCTTCCCGCATCGCTGACCGAGCCGCTTGACATGCGAAACACCTTCACCGAACCCGGCGGCATGCCCGCCCAAGGCCCCGCCACCTCCTCGCGGGCCGCCGACCACAACATGCAGAAGATGACCCGCGTGGCGCTGCTCGACACCAGCGTCACCAGCCAGAACCTCGGCGACCAGATCATCACCGAGGCCTCGCAGGGGGTCATCGACGAGCTGTTCCCGGACGCCTTCCTCGTCAAGCTCGCCACGCATGAGTTCCATCTGTGGGAGTCGTACCGGGTGATGAACGACTGCGACTACGTGTTCGTGGGCGGATCCAACCTGCTCAAGTCGAGCATGATCCGCAGGAACCAGTGGAAGCTGTCCATCCTCGATTACTTCTATCGCAAGCCCGCCATCCTGCTCGGCTGCGGGTGGCACTACTACGAGAAGGCGCCCGCGAAACACGCGTCGCTGATGCTGCGCAAGATCCTGTCGCCGCACCACGCCCACTCGGTGCGTGACCAGTACTCGAAGTCGCAGCTCGACACCTGCCCCATCCCGCAAGTGCTCAATACCGCCTGCGTGACGATGTGGAACCTCACACCCGAACACTGCGCCGCCATCCCAACCGAAAAGGCCGACACGGTGGTGGCCACGCTCACCGGCTACCACCCTGACCCGGTGGCCGACGGCGCCATGATCGACCTGCTCTGCAAGTCGTACAAGAACGTGCACTTCTGGGTGCAACAGACGGAAGACTTCGAATACGCCCAGAAGCTCGCCAACGGCCGCGTGAAGTTCCTGCAGCCTTCGCTCAAGGCCTACACGCGTTTCCTGGCCGAGAACCACACCGACTACGTGGGCTCGCGCCTGCACGGCGGCATGCGCGCGCTGCAGATGGGCCGCCGCAGCCTCATCCTCGCCATCGACAACCGCGCCACCGAGATCTCGCGCGACACCGGCCTGCCGGTGATCGAACGCAGGGAGATCGACGCCATCGGCCGCTGGATCAACGGGCCCACGCCCACGGCCATCCGCCTCCCCACGGCCGCCATCGAGGCGTGGAAAGCCCAGTTCAGGCGCCCGGCCTGAGTCATTTGCGCACTGTCTTCCCATGGCGAGTTCATCCCCCAAGGCCGCACGCTCGCTGATCTGGACCGGGCTCGAGAGCATCGGTTTGTCCGGCGTGTCCTTCGTCACGCTGGTGGTCCTGGCGCGTTATGTGTCGCCCGCCGATTTCGGCGTGGCGTCGATGGCGCTCGCCGTGATCCAGCTGCTGGGCATCCCGCTCGAAATGGGCTTCCACGACGCGCTGGTGCAAAAGAAAGACGCCGACAAGCTGCACTTCAGCACCGCGTTCGTGGCCACCACCAGCCTCGGCGTACTGCTGTGTGCGCTGTGCTGGTTGTGTGCCGACCTGTTCTCGCAGATGGTGCACGATCCGATGGGGGGCGAGGTGCTCAAGTGGATGAGCCTGAGCCTGCCCGCCACGGGCATCGGCTCGGCGGTGGTCGCCTGGCAGCGGCGCGAGTTCCAGTTCCGCAGCCTCGCGGTGCGGTCGCTCGTCGCCCGCTTGTTGGCAGCCGCCATCGCCATCGCGATGGCGATGCTCGGCACCGGCGTCTGGAGCCTGGTGGCCCAGCAGGTGCTGATGGTGGGCCTGTCCACCGCAACGCTGTGGGCACTGTCGGACTTCCGGCCCAGCATCGCGTTCTCGCGCACGCACTTCATGGAACTCGCCCGGTTCGGGGCCAAGGCCACCGCGTCGTTGCTGCTGGTGTTCTCGATCCAGCGCGTGTTCATGCTGCTGGTGGGCACGCGGTTCGGCCCTGAGCAGGCAGGCCACCTGAACCTCGCGTTCCGCGCGGTGGACATGCTCCGCGACCTGATGGGGCAGGCCGTCTCGCAACTCGCGCTGCCGCTGTTCTCGCGGCACCAGGACAACCGCCCCGTGTTGTTCGAGAAGTTCGGGGCCGCCGTCACGCTGACGTGCGGACTGGCGATGCCGGTGTTCGCCGTGTTCGCCGCCTGCGCGCCAGAGGTGGTCGCCGTGGTCTTCGGGCCCAAGTGGGTACCCGCCATTCCGTACATCGTGGTGCTCGCGCTGCTGACGTTCCAATCGTTCGCGCGCATGTTCGCGAGCCCGCTGATGTCGTCGCTCGGGTACCCTCAATACTCCATTCCGTCGCAGATCATGCAGATGAGCATCATCGCCGCCGGGATGCTGACCATCGGCGGCACCTCCACCGACGCCGCCATGGGCGTGTGGGTGTTCCGTGCGATGGCCGTCACGCCCATCGACATGTGGCGCATGAAGCGCACCATCGGCCTGGGCTTCGGCGCCCAGATCCCGAACGCGGCCCGCACGCTGCTGATCGCGCTGCTGGCCGCGGCGGCCGCCAAGGCCGTGGGCCTCTGGGTGGTACCCGGGCTGCCGGCGCTGCCCCGACTCGTTGCCATGGCCGCCACCGGTGGCCTGCTGTACATCGCCATGAGCGTGACCCTGAACCGGCCCTTCACCGGCCGGCTGTTCGACATGGCACGCACGTTCCGCGTGGCCCGGGCCTGATTTGCCCGCCACCGACGCCCATGACAAGGACCTTGAACATGCAGCCATCCGGACAGCAGATGTCCTTCGAGCTGGCCAGCGAACCTGCCCCGCCCGGCAGCGACACGGCCTCGACGCCCGGCCGGACCACGTCCTCGCGGCCGCCCACCTGGCTCTTCATCGACCTCGCCCCGGAGTTCGGTGGCCACGAGGTGATGCTGCTGCGCTGGATCGAATCGCTCCAGCGCCAGGGTGACGTCGAGCCGCTGCTCGTGTGTGCGAAGGGCTCCCGCCTGGCCACGCTCGGCGCGGCCCAGGTGCACACCGTCGAGGTCGAACTGGCGCACGGCGGCCGCGTCAATCGCATCGTGAAGTTCGCGCAGTTCATGCGCCAGCTGTACGCGTTGAAGCGCGCTCACCGGCCCGCCCGGGCCGTGGTGGCAGAAGGATGCCTGATGGCGCAGCGCCATGGCCTCTTCGCGGCTCGCGCGCTGGGCCTGCGCCCCGTGTTGTACGTGCCGCTCGTGTCGAGCTTCGAGAACATGGGCGTTTCCGACGGCGCCCGGCTCGACCGCAAGGTGCGGGGCTTCTACCGCAAGCTGCCCGAGGCGTGGCTCACCATCACGGCGCAGCAGGCGGCAGAACTGCGCGACTGGTCGGGCGTGGAGCAACCCGTGTTCTGCCTGCCCAACACCGTGTCGGGCGCGTTCGAAACGCCGGACACCCCCGCGCCGCCCGAACCGGGCCCGGTTCGGGCGCTGGTGCTCGGCCGACTGGAACCCTTCCAGAAGGGCCTCGACCGCCTGCTCGACCACCTGGTGGCCCATCCCGCGATCGGCCGCGACGTGCATGTCTCGTTCGTCGGCGAAGGCCCGTACCTGCCCACGCTGCAAGCCGCGCTGCGCGACCACCCCGGGCTCTCCGGCAGGGTGACGCTGGAGGGCTGGCAGGACGCCGCCACCGCGCTCGCCAACCACGACGTGCTGCTGATGGCCTCGCGTTTCGAGGGGGTGCCGCTGGTGATGCTGGAGGCCATGGCATCCGGCGTGCCGGTGGTGGCCACCGACATGCCCGGCACGCGGCCGTACCTGCCCGAATCCTGCCTGTTCGAGTTCGGCGATTTCGACCGCGCGTTCCAGATCGTGCGCGCCCTGCGTGACGAACCCGGCCTGCGCGACACCGTCGTGTTGCACAACCGCGAGGCCTTCGCGGCACAGGCCTCGCCCGCGGCTTTCGAGGACGGCGTGCGCCGCCTGACCGCTGAACTGAACGCCCTGGACTGAACCTCACCATGCGATCCACCCTGCTCCTGCTGGCGGCCCTGTGGCTTGGCGCCGGCACCGTGTCGGCCCAACCGGCCGAGCCGGCCTCCGGCCCCACCCCCTACCCGGCCTCCGCCAAGGACTGGCCCGGCCAGGGCGCCATCCGCGTGTTCGGCTGGATGACCGAGAACCGCAAGGCCTTCTGGCAGGACCGCGAGCGCAAGCAAGGCAGCATCGTGTTTGCCGGCGACTCGCTGATCGGCGGCTGGGGCTCGATGGCCAAGGACTTCCCCGACCTGAAGGTGGCTAACCGCGGCATCGGCGGCGAGGTGACCCGCGGCTTGCTGTTCCGCTTCCAGGAAGACGTGCTCGACCTGCACCCGAAGGCCATCGTGCTGCTGTCCGGCAGCAACGACCTGAGTGCGCTGCAGGACCCGAAACAATCGCGTGCCAACCTCACCGCGGTGCTGGACCTGGCGCAGCGCCAGGCGCCCGGCGTGCCCATCGTGTTGTGCACCATCCCGCCGCGCCAGCATGCGCAGGCCCCGGTGGAACCGGCCAAGCTGGCCGAGCTGAACAAGCTGATCGCCTCGCTCGCCGAAGGCCGCCCCAACGTCAAGGTGCTCGACTTGCACGCGCTGCTGGCCGAGCCCGACGGTTCACCGCATCTCGACTATTTCGCACAAGACAAGCTCCACTTGTCGGCCGCCGGTTTCCAGCGCTTCCGTGAAGCCCTGGCGCCGCTGCTTCGGAAACTGAACGCGAGCTGAGGAGGAGGCCCATGGCATTCACATCCCTGACCTTCATCGCGTTCATCGCCGCCGTCGTGCTGCTGACGAGCCTGATGCCGTCGCCCGGCGGGCGCAGCGGCGTGCTCCTGGTGGCCAACCTGGTCTTCATCGGCAGCTACGTCACCAGCGCCGAGCAGGTGGCTCCGCTGGCCGCGTTCCTCGTGTTGTGCTTCGTGCTGATCGAGGCGGTCCGTCGCAGCCGGTCGTCGGCGGTGCTGGGCCTCGGGCTCGCGGTGGCCATCGGCACGTTCATCGTGCTGAAGAAGTTCAGCTTCCTCGGTGACACCCTGGCCCTGCCGTTCCCGTACCTGATCGTGGGCCTGTCGTACATCCTCTTCCGCGTGCTGCACCTGATGATCGACGCGCGCCAGGGCGAGCTCGACCGGCCGGTGTCGCCGCTGCAGTTCTTCAACTACACCTGCAACTTCCTCGCGTTCAACGCGGGCCCCATCCAGCGTTACCAGGACCACGCCGCCAACAGCGCCCGGCCGCTCGCCCTCGACGAGGACAAGGTGTACCGCGCGTTCGCCCGCGTGATCAAGGGGTTCGTGAAGGTGGGCGTGGTATCGGCCATCTTCAACTACCTGTTCGAGAACATGTCGGCCCGGCTGCTGGACCCCGCGGCCCACCCCGCCGTGCCGGTGCTCGGGGCCATGGCGGTGGCCGCCGCGGTGTTCTACACGGTGTACCTCTACGCCAACTTCGCCGGCTACATGGACATCGTGATCGGCGTGGGCACGCTCATCGGCCAGGACGTGCCCGAGAACTTCAACCAGCCGTTCCTCGCGCGCAACTTCCTCGACTTCTGGTCGCGCTGGCACATGACGCTGTCGGACTGGTTCAAGACCTACCTGTTCAACCCGCTGCTGAAGGTACTGGCCACCCGGTTCACGTCGCCCAGGTCGGGGCCGTACCTCGGTGTCATCGCCTTTTTCGTGACGTTCCTCGTGATGGGCGTGTGGCACGGCACCACGGCTGTGTTCGTCGTCTACGGCCTCCTGATGGGCGCCGGTGCCAGCATCAACAAGCTGTGGCAGGTGTTCATGACCCAGCGCTTCGGCAAGAAACGCTACAAGGCCCTCGGCGAGAAGACCCTGGCCATTGGCCTCGCACGCGGCATGACCCTCTCGTACTTCGCGCTCGCGCTGTCGTGCCTGTGGCTCGACATGCCGCAACTCGCGGGCCTCGTGCAGCGCCTGGGGGTGCTGGGCCTGCTGGCCTGCTATGCCGGGCTGTCGGTGGCCGCGGGCATCGCGTTCCTCGCGTGGGACGCCGTGGTGGCGTTGCTGCAGTCCGTGCGACCCGGCGTGACGGGCGTATCCAACGGTGTGATTGTCCGCAACCTCGCGCTCGCGTTGCAGATACTCGTGATCCTCACGGTCGCCTCGTTTTTCCACAAGGCGCCCGAGTTCGTCTACCGGGCCTTCTGAATGAAGCTGATCCTCAAACAGACCGCGCTGCTGATCGGCGCCATGGTGGCCCTGTACGGCGCCGCACTGGCCTTGAGCCTGTTGCTCGTGCCACGCGCCCAGCTCGGCCAGCGGCTCGACGCCGGCCAGGCCACCCAATCGCTCTACATGACCGAGCCGAAGTACGTGTTCCTTGCACGCGGCCAGCTCAACACCCCGTCCGACAAGCTGCTGCTGGTGGGCGCGTCCAACATGCAGGCGGGCTTCCGCCAGGCGCAGATGCAGGCCCAGCTGCCACAGGCCGAGGTGCACAACCTGTCGGTGGGGGGCTCCAACATCACGCAGGTGGGCCAGATCGTCGACCTCGTGCGTGAAGTGCAGTCACCCGAGGTGCGCCGCCACAACACCTTCGTGATCGGCCTCTGGTACGGCCTGTTCGCCGACGACAAGGCCCGCTGGTACACGGAAGACCGCCATGCCGGCGACACCGACATCGACATCGAGCGCTACCGCTACGGCTTCTACCGCCGCACGGCCCACGGGCCGGCGCCGGTGCTGCCGCCCGAACGCCTCGACTGGGGCGTGGTGCTGATCCACCCGTACCTCGTGCTCGACCGCACGGCCCGCGACCTCACCCGCTCGCTGCGCAGCTACCTCGCCGCCAAGCCGAAGGTCATCACCGACGAACAGCGCAACGCCACCGTGATCAGCGAAGCCGAACGGCAGAAGTACCTCGCGTTCTGGCGCACGTACATGGGCTCGGCCCAGACGCTGAACGACGCGCCATTCCTCGTGCTCGAGGGCACCGTCGAGCAGATCCTCGCCGACGGCGGCCGCGTGGTGCTGGTGGACATGCCCATCCCCGCGTGGCACGCGCAGGGCGCCGTGCTGCAGGCCGACTACCGCCGCCGCGTGGACCCGTTGCTCGCCCGCCTGAAGGCCCGCCCGGGCGTGAAGGTGGTGCCGGCCTTCGGCACCGAAGACGACGACTTCAGCGACGAGGTTCACCCGAAACCCCGCGTGACGAACCTGTGGGCGCAACGCCTGGCCACCGCCGTGGCGGCCGACGTCTTGCCCCCTGGCACCCAGGCGGCCAGTGCCAACTGAGCCGCACCGACCCCACGACAACACCGCTGCGAGAGAGAACCCCATGTCCAACGAAGCCATCTACGCCAAGCTGACTGCCCTGTTCCACGACGTGTTCGACGACGACACGATCCAGGTCACCCCCGAACTCACCGCCGACGACGTGGACGAGTGGGACAGCCTCAGCCACATCCGCCTGGTGCTCGCCGTGGAGAAGCAGTTCGGCCTGAAGTTCTCGGCCGCCGAAGTGGGCCGCCTGAAAAACGTGGGCGAATTCGTCGCGCTGATCGAAGCGAAAGCCACCACCGCCTGACCATGGACACGCTCGTGCCCGACACCGCCCAGGTGCTGACGCTCGCCGACCTGCAGGAAGGACAGCGCGCCACCGTCGATTTCACCGTGACGCCCGCGCAGATGCAGGCGTTTGCCGAACTCTCCGGCGACTTCAACCCGCTGCACACCGACGACACGTTCGCGCGGGGCAAGAAGTTCGACGGCGCCGTGGTGTACGGCGCCTTGCTGATCGCCAAGGTATCGCAGCTGATCGGCATGCGGCTGCCGGGCCGCGACAGCGTGTGGGCCAGCATCGCCATGGACTTCCGCAGGCCACTCTTCGTGAACCAGCCGGCGCAGGTGGAAGGCACCGTGGCCGAGGTGTCCACGTCCACCGGCATGGTGGTGCTGACCCTCGTGGTCCGCGCGAACGGCAAGACCTTGGCCAAGGGCCGTGCGGAGGTGATCCTTGTTGCCTGACACCCCCCACTTCCTCGTCTCCGGGGGCTCCGGTGGCATCGGCGCCGCAGTGTGCGACCAGCTCGCCGCGCGGGGCTACGTGCCCGTCGTCGGCTACCACCGCAACGCCGCCGCGGCCGACACCGTGGCCACCCGCACCGGCGGCCTGGCACTGGCCCTCGACCTGTCCCACGAGGCCTCCATCCTCGCCGCGGCCGAGCGCCTGGAAGCCCTTCCTCGCCTGGCGGGGGTGGTGCTCGCCGGCTCGCCACTGCTGGCACTCACCCCGTTCGGCAAGATCACGGCCGACGACATGCTGGCCCAGTGGCAGGTCAACGTGATGGGGCCGCAGCGCCTGGTCGCCGAGCTGGTGCGCCGGTGCTTTCGCAAGCACAAGCAGGGCGCCGTGGTGGGTGTGCTGACGCAGGCCATGGGCGCCGGCGACACCGGCATCGACGGCGCATCGTCGGGCATGGGTGCGTACGTGATCGCCAAACACGGCCTGGCCGGCGTGCTCGCCATGGCCGCCGCCGACTACCCGTGGCTGCGCGTGCGCGCCGTCAAGCCGGGCTACACCGAAACCCGCATGCTCGAGGCGTTCGACGAACGTTTCCTCGCCATGCAACGCGACAAAGCGCCGTTCTCGACCCCCGAGGCCGTGGCCGCGTCCATCACCGAAGCAGCGACAGGAACCCCATCATGAGCAACACGCTGTACGCCGAACTCGCCTGGTTGCCGAAGGCACCGGAAGACTTCTCGACCCAGGTGCGCGCCCTGCAAGCCACCGAGGCGAGCCTCGGCCCCGCCGTGCAGAAGCTGGCCAACCACCGGCTCGATGAAAACCAGCTGAACAAGCTTGCCAAGGCCATCGACAAGGCCCGTGCCGCGCAGCGCCCGCTGACGCCGCTGGTGCCGTTTCGCCTCGGGCTGATCAGCAACGCCACGTCGCACTTCATCGTGCCGGCCCTGGTGGCCACCGCGGCCCGCCACGGCATCGCCCTCGAATGCATCGAGGCCGACTACGACCAGGTCATGCAGACCGCGCTGTCGCCCGACTCCGCCATCAACCAGGCCCGCTGCGACGCGGTACTGATCGCGGTGGACCACCGCGGCCTGCCGCTCACCCCCACGCCGGGTGACGAGGAAGCCGCCCGCCGCACGGTGGACACCGCCCTCGCCCACCTGAACATGATCCGCGACGGCCTGCGCCGCAACGGCCAGGCCATCGCCATCGTGCAGACGGTGCCCCGTCCGGTGGAGTCGTCGTTCGGCAGCTTCGACCTGGCCCTGGCCGGCACCCAGCGTGCGCTCATCGACGACCTGAACCGCGCCATCGGCCGCACCATCCCCGGCAGCGAGGACCTGCTGTTCGACGTGGCCAACCTCGCCGAAACCGTGGGCCTGGCCGACTGGCACGACACCACGCTGTGGAACATGGCGAAGCTGCCGTTTGCCAGCACCTTCCTGCCGCTGTATGCCGACCACGTGTGCCGCCTCATCGCCGCACTGCGGGGCAAGAGCCGCAAGTGCCTCATCCTCGACCTCGACAACACGGTGTGGGGTGGCGTGATCGGTGACGACGGCCTCGAAGGCATCGTGATCGGCCAGGGTGACGCCACCGGCGAGGCCCACCTGGGCGTGCAGCGCACGGCGCTCGCGCTGCGCGACCGCGGCATCGTGCTGGCGGTGTCCAGCAAGAACACCGACGAAGTGGCCCGCCGCCCGTTCCGCGAACACCCCGAGATGCTGCTCCGCGAGGACCACCTCGCGGTGTTCCAGGCCAACTGGAACGACAAGGCCACGAACATCCAGGCCATCGCCAACGAGCTGTCGCTGGGCCTCGACGCCATGGTGTTCCTCGACGACAACCCGATGGAACGTGACCTCGTGCGCCGCATGCTGCCGCAGGTGGCCGTGCCCGAGTTGCCGGCCGACCCGGCGCTGTACGCCCGCACGCTGCTGGCCGCCGGGTACTTCGAGGCCATCGCGTTTTCGGGCGAAGACCGCCAGCGCGCCGCCTTCTACCAGGACAACGCCCGCCGCGTGAACCTGCAGAAGCAGGCGGGTGACGTGGACGCATACCTGGCGTCGCTCGACATGCGCATGACCCTGCAACCGTTCGACGACACCGGCCGCGCCCGCATCGCGCAACTCATCAACAAGTCGAACCAGTTCAACCTGACCACGCGCCGCTACACCGAGGCCGACGTGGCCGCCGCGCAGGCCGACCCCGACGCGTTTTCGCTGCAGGTGCGCCTGTCCGACACGTTCGGCGACAACGGCATGATCAGCGTGCTGCTGTGCCGCCGCACCGGCGACGACTGGGACATCGACACCTGGCTGATGAGCTGCCGCGTGCTGGGCCGCAAGGTGGAGCAGGCCGTGCTGCAGGAACTCGTGGACCAGGCGCGCCAGCGCGGCATCCGCCGCCTCGTGGGCACCTACCTGCCCACCGAGAAAAACAAGCTGGTGGAGGACCACTACGCCAAGCTCGGCTTCACGAAACTGGAGCAACGTGCCGACGGCGGCACCGTCTGGGAGCTGCTCGTGACCGACACCGCGCCACTTTCGTTCCCGATCGAGATTGAACGCATCGGGTTCAGCCCGGCCGCCGTGGCCGAGGCGGCCTGACCGTCAGCGGATCACGCGCAACCGAACCAGCGCCGTGCGCAACGCCTTCGGGCGTGCGCCCGGCGCGAAACGCCACAGGATCAACGTGCGCGCCGCACGGGTGGGCAACAGGGCCACCAGCGTGCTCCACACCACCAGCGTGATGCGGCCCTTGCCCGACACGCCCTGGGGCGACATGGCCCCGCGCACCACGTCGGCCAACACCTTCCAGCCGGCATCGCGTGCAATGGGGTGCAAGTCCGGGGCGAGCGTGAGTGACGCCAGCCGGTACGGCAGGTACGACAGGCTGCGGTTGAGCGCACTGTCCTTCATCTCGAGCCCGGCACCGCGGGCGATCCGCTGCGCGTACGCGAACCGCGCCTGCGTGCGGCCCACTTCGCGGGCGAACTTGGGGCCGTCCACCTCGGACATGGCACCGTCGTTTTTCCCGTGCACGCGGTAAGACACCAGCGGCTCGGGGATCGTCAGCACGTCGCCGAGGAACGGCGCGGCGGCCAGCGGCCCCGAGTCGGCGATCTTGCCGTTGCTGTCGTCCTGCGGAAAGATCTTGGCCAGGAAGGCATGCGCGTAGGCATTGCCGGAACCGGGCGGTGTGGGGTAGGCGCTGGTGGTGAGGGACCAGCGCGTGATCTCCTCGGGCGTGGGCGTGGCCGCCGGGTACTGCGGGAACACCCCGCCCAGCGGCCGGCCCTGGGCGTCGATGCTGCGCATCTGGAACTGCACCTTGCTCACGCCAGGGCGCCACAGCGGCGCCAGCGCGCGCACGATGCCCGGGCTCAGCACGTCGTCGGAGTCGAGCAGGAACACCACCTCGCCACGGGCCCGTTCGAACCCGGCATTGCAGGCGGCCAGCTGGCCCGCGTTGGGTTGCAGCACGGCTTCGACACGGTCGCCATAGCGGGCGATGACCTCGCGTGACCCATCGGTGGACCCATCGTCCACCACCACCACCTGCACGCGCGGCCAGTCGAGCGCCAGCGCACTGTCGATCGCGGCCCCCACGAACGCCTCGTAGTTGTAGTTGGGAATGACGACGGAAACGAGCGCGTTCGGATCGAGCATGGGATGGGATCAGCCTCTCAGGCCGTGGACAAGGGAGCGGACGAACGACGGAAACGCTTGAGCACCTCGGCGCGGCTGAACCGCAGCTGCACCAGCGTGCGCGCCAGCGCCCGCGGCGAGACAGCCAGTGCCGTGGCCCAGGCCAGGTGCGCCACCCGGGCCTTCAGCCGGAACGGCCGCCCGAACAGCAGCGCCACGGACTTGCGCCACAGCGACCACACGCTGTCCTGGGCGTCATCGGCATAGGTGCCGCCCAGCTTCTTGACCATCAGCCTGTAGTTCAGGAACACCAGTTCACGGTCGAGCAGGTTGCCCGGGGGTAGCGATGCCCCCGCGCGGCGGGCGTGTTCCTGCAGCGCATCGAACTCGCCGCGCCGCAGCGCAATCTGTTTCGTGAAACGCAGGTCCATGCGGCGCGCGTCGGTGTTGTGGTAACTCTGGTTCTGCGTGTGCAGCCGGTAGTGGCCCAGCACCCGCGGCACCACCACGACGGCGCCGTACAGCGGCGCCACCGTGTTCAGCAGGCCATCGGGCGCGGCCTTGACCGACAGCGGCATCACCGCGTCCAGGAACCCCCGGCCGTACGCGTTGCCGGTGCACACCGGCCACACGTAGGTGCCGTGGTGCGCGAACTCGTCGCGCACGGTGTCGGTGTCATAACCCGCGGGGTAGTTGCAGAACACCCGGCCGGTCCAGTCGCCCGCACCGTCGATCACCTTCAACTCGTACTGCAGCTTCGCCGCATCGGCGCGCCAGTGCGACACCACCTCGGCGATGGCATCCGGTTCGAGCAGGTCGTCGGCGTCGAGGAACAGCACCACGTCACCGCGCGTTTCGGCATAGCCGCGGTTGAAGGCGGCCACGTGGCCCGCGTTGTCCTGGCGGATGTAGCGCACACCCGGGAACGACTGGATCACCGCAGCCGAGCCGTCGGTGGAACCGTCGTCGACCACGATCACCTCGAACGGCGCCACGCGCTGGCGCCGCACGCTGTCGAGCGCGAAGCCCACGTACTTCTCGTAGTTGTAGCAGGGGATCACCACGCTGACGGTGGGTCCGGGGGAGGCGGTCATCCGTACGGACCTTTCTCTTCGAATTGCATCGTGGTCATGGGCATCGTGCTGCCATGGAAGCGGCGCCGGAGTTCGCTGCCCGGCGGCGGCCACATCGACAGCAGCACGTAGATCAGCAGCACGTTCTCGGGGGTGAGCAGGTGGCCGCCCTGCACCAGCCAGCAGAAGAACAGCGTGGCGCGGATCTGCACCGGCGCGTGCGAGCGGCTCATCGCGTAGAACATCAGGCCGAGGCACGCCGCGAACCCCAGCAGGCCGTACTCGTACAGCAGCTTGGCCCAGGTGGGATCGTGGAACTCGTAGGATCGGCCCGCGTGGAAGATGGTGCCGGGGCCGTGGCCCACGAACGCCGTCCACGCGGACGAGTCGATCATCTCGTTGATGAGCCGCATGGGCGCCACGTAGCGGATGTAGCCGCTGCTGCTTTCGCTCTTGAATTCGTTGATGCGGCTGAGCGTGAACGTCAGGTTCAGTGCGTCGCCGAACAGCAGCAAGAGGATCAGGCCCACCGTGACGATGATGCCGATGCGCACGGCGGTCTTGAACCCGAACGGGAACATCAGGCCGAAGGCCAGCGCCAGCAGGCCGGTGCCCGAGTACGACAGCATCAGCCCCGCCGCAAAAGTGCCCATGCGCACCCAGCGCTTGAACAGCGCCATCTCGCAGATCAGCGAAAACGCCATCAGGAACGAGAACGCCGACGGCTCGCGCAGGAAGAAGCCGTTGGCCTTGTACGCCGAGCCCGTGTAGATGCTGGAGTTGGCCAGCACGTCGGCGCTGATCACCTTCGGGATCAGCGGCGAGAAGTCGAACAGCCATGCCGGCTTCCAGACGAACTGCAGGCAGAACTGGATCACCCCGACCACGGCGACGAACAGCGCCAGGTTGCTGAACATGCGCATCGCCCACATCCAGGCCTCGCGCGACACCGCGAACGGCCGCAGCAGGAACACGAACGGCAGGTACAGCACCGCCAGCAGGATCAGCGACGCGAACGAGCCGTCCCGGTCGTGCCCGAGGTTCAGGTTCGCCAGCAGGCTCAGGGCACCCACCCCGATGAACATCGTGTACAGGATGAGCCCGGGCAGGTCGAGGTTGAAGCGGTCCTTCGCGAGCCCGGCGAAGATCATCACGTAGATCACCGGCACGGCGAAGTTGAGGCCGTACGAACCGGTGTTCAGGCCGAAGCGGGTCAGCAGGATCAGCGACACCATCGCGAGGATGATGCCCACGCGCGTGCCCTTCGGCAGCAGTTCCGGCAACGGCTCCGGATCCACCTCGTCCACCCACTCGGCCGCCGGCGGCTCGTCGCGCGGGCCGAGGTACGTCGGCGGTACCGGCAGGGACATGGTCGCACTCATTTCTGCCACACGCGGATGTAGTCGACCTTCAGGCGGGCGGGAAACACCGTGGACGCGTCCGGCGGGCCGGGCCACTTGCCCCCCACCGCGAGGTTGATCAGCACGTGCGCCGGACCAGCGTCGCGGCCGTTGTCGTGTTGCCAGGCGTAGAGGCGGTCGACCACCAGTTCACCATCGACGAAATGCCGCACCCGGTCTTCGGTCCACTCCACCGCGAACGTGTGGAAGCCGTCGGCGAAATCGACACCTGCCGGCCGGTACGAGCCGAACTTGTCGAGACGCGTGGCCTCGGTCTTCGTCTTGCGCGGGCCCTTGCCGTGCACGTAGTGGAAGCTGTTGCGCGTGGTGTCGCGGCCGTTGTCGACGATCTCCATGATGTCGATCTCGGGGGGCCACACCTTGTCTTCCGGGTTGAGCCAGAACGCCGGCCACAGCCCGCGCCCCTTCGGCACCTGCACCCGCGCCTCGATGTACCCGTACTGGCCCGACCACTTCGAGCGCAACATGCCGCTGTCGATGCCTCCCGGTTTCAGGCCGCCGGTGACCCGGGCCACGAGCGACAGGCCGCCGTCCTCGAACGTGTGGTTGTCGTTGTCCCGGTACCGCTGCCACTCGTCGTTCAGGCGATCGAGCTTGCCGTCCTCGTAGATGTAGCGGGTGTGGAACTCGCGGCGCAGCGCCGCGGTGTCGCGGATGGACGAACCGAAATCCCAGTCCTTCACGAGCCGGTAGCCCTGGCCCTCGATGGCCTTCGGCACCGCAGGTTCGGCCGCGGCAGGCAGCGCCAGCAGCGACACGAATGCCGCGGCCAGCGCCGAACGGAACCAGGTGAAACGGGTCATGTTCGGGCAGGCGGGCTGAGGCGCCTGGCGTGCGATTGCATCGTGCTTTCGTACAACGCGCGGGTCTGGTGGCCGATGGCCGTCCAGCTGTCGGAGGCCTGCGGCAAAGCGCCGGACGGCCTCGCCTCGATGGCATGGCCCAGGGCCTCGGCGAGGGCGGCCACATCGCCGACCGGGATCAGCCGGCCGTCGATCTCCTCGCGCATGTCTTCCGCGAAGATGCCCACCCGGCTCGCGATCATCCACTTCGAAAACGCCTTGGTCAGGAAGTAGACCCCGCTCGCGTCGATCTGGTGGTACGGGAAGACGAAACAATCGGCCTGCGCGAACAGCAGCGCCATCTCTTCCTCGCTCTGCCGGCGCGCCCGGATCTCGATCACGCTGCCGAGATCGAGTTCAGCGATGCGGGCCTCGATGGGGGCCATGTCCATGCGCGGGCGACCGGCCACCACGAGACGGGTCTTCAGGCGGGTGGCGGCAGGCAGCGCGGCGAGCGCTTCCACCAGCAGGTCGAGCCCCTTGTAGGGCTTGATCTCGCCGAACAGCACGAAGGTCCAGCGCGGGTCGCGGTCGGCAATGGCCTCGGGCGTGGGCGGCGTGACGTGCAGGCGCAACGGCCCGTGCGGGATCACCGCGACCTTGTCGGCGGGAACCCCGCGGTCGATCAGCGTCTGGCGGCCGGTTCGGGTATGCACGATGAGGCGGTCGGCCTGGCGGATGGGCCAGTCGAAGCCGAGATTCTGGAACCACGAGATGCGTTCACCGTTGAAGGCCACCGTGTCGTGCACGGTGAGCACCACCGGGCGGAACAGGCGGATCAGCGCGATGGCGATGCCGTCGACCGGAGGCACCACCGTCCACTGGAAGTGCACCACGTCGGGCTTGCGGGCGATCACACGGGCCACCAGCACGCACAACCCGGCAATGTGCGACAGCCCCTTGGCCACGGCACGCAGCTTCCTCGGCAGCGACAAGGCCTCGTCGACGCGCCGGTAGAAGAACGCATCGACCCGTTCGACAGGAATCTCCTGGCGGTCGTTCTGCCGCTGCGGCCGCGTGGCCCACGTGGACTCCACGCCCGCGGCCACGAGGCCCGCGGTGAGCGCGGCGTCGTACGGGGCGGTGAACAGCGACGGGTCCACCAGCAGCGATTCGATGGGTTTCACGTATGGGTCAGTCATGCGAAGCTCCCACGGGTGCGCTGTCCCACAGCGGGGTGGCAGCCTCGGGCCGCCAAGGTTGTTCGCGCAGCGAGAGCATGCCGTCGAAGAAACCGATGGCCCACGCCGTGTGCATCACGAACGCAGACGGACCGGCCAGCAGCCCGCACGCCGACCGGTGCTTCACCGCCAGGCCCACCGACGCCGCCGCCAGCACAGCGGCGTAGGCCGCGGGCCACAACATCAGCCACGGCACCCAGGCGGCCAGCAACACGGCCACGGCGGAAAACGCCACATGCAGCGGCACCGCAAGCTGGCGCGCACGCATCGAACCCGGGTGGCGCCGCACGGTGCGCGAGCGGCCGCGGCCGTAGCCGGCGTACTGTTTCCACAGGCCACGCAGGGAGTCGCGCGGGTGGTACTCGAGGCGGATGTCGGCGTCGAGCCACACCTTGGCGCCCAGCGCCCGCTGCCGGCAGTCGAGCTCGGCGTCCTCGTTGTGGGTGAAGGTCTCGTCGTAACCGCCGGCGCGGCGGAACGACGCCATGCGGAACGCAGCATGGTGGCCGTGGTCGACGAACCCGCTGCGGCGGCCGCCCCGGTGGGCCGAGCCCCCGGAACCCACCGGTGTGTCGGACACCCACGCCGTGGCGCGCTGCAGGCAGCTGTGCCCCACCGAATCCATGGGTACCACCACCGCATCGGCGCCAGTGCGGTCGAGCGCTTCGACCAGCTGGCGCACGAAGCCCGGCGGGTACACCGCATGGGCATCGCAACGGATCAGCACGTCGGCGTCACGCCCGTGGGTGGCCGCCGCAAGGTTCACGGCCGCGCTCTGGATGCGTTTCGGGTTGTGCAGCAGTTGCACGCCGGCGCGCGCGGCCACGCGATCGGCCGTACCGTCAGTGCTGCCCCCGTCGGCCACGACGAACGTGGTGGCGGCGTCACGCGGCAGGTCCTGGGCAAGGGCCGCCAACACGCCGTCGATGGTGCGGGCCTCGTTGAGGGTGGGGATGACGATCAGGATGGATCGGGTCATGCGGTGCGCCGCTTCCTCAGTACTCGTTGAACATGACACCCGCGAGCTTGGTGGGTGTCTTGTTGATGGCGCTGATCAGCTTCTGCGTGGGCTTCACGCGCGTTTTTCCGGGGCGGGTGAGCACGATGGCCGCACCACACTTCGACGCCACGACCCGCGCGTCGGCGCCGTGGGTGTCGGCCGGGGTGTCCACCACCACGTGGTCGAACTTGCTGAGCAGCTCCTGCATCAGCAGCCCGAAACCCGCACGCTGCACCAGCTCGAGCGGGTTCGGCGGTGTGGTGCCCACCGGCAGCACGTGCAGTGACGGCAGGTCGCGCACCTGGTGGATCACGTTGGCTTCGGCCCGGCCGGCCAGGATGCCGCTCAGGCCCGACTGGTTGGGCACACCGAACAGCTGGTGCTGGCGCGGCGTGCGCATGTCGGCGTCCACCAGCAGCGTGCGCCCCCCCAGCTGGCTGAACGAGATGGCCATGTTGCTGGCGAAGAAACTCTTCCCGTCGCCACTGTCGGGGCTCATGACGGCGAGCGCGCGGCGGGGCTTGTCGCTGCCCATCACGCCCATCATCAGCTGGCTGCGCACCTCGCGGAACGCTTCGGCCTGGTCGCAGAACGGGTCGATCGCGGTGACGAGTTCCTCGTGGAACTGCGCCGTCTCGCTGGCGGCGTACGGGTAGTGGAACTGCTGCGATAGCGCCCACAGCACGTCCTCGCGCGTGGCCAGCTTGAGCGCCACCGCCGCCTCGCCGAAGCGCAGGTTGTGGTGCAGCTGGTGGTGCAGGATCTGCTCCACCTGGTCTTCGGACAGGCCTCGGGCTTCCCGGATGTAGTCGCCGATGTGCCGGTCGAGCACCTGCGGCGCGACGTCCTGTCCGTTCGGACGGGCATCGTGCGGGGAGAAGGAGGACGCAATGAACGAGGGCGGGGGAATACGGCGGTTCATGGGATCCGATCGAAGTCGAGGGTTCACTTGGCCAGGCGCGGCACGCTGCCGCCGCCGAACATCCCGACCTTGGACAGGCCGAGACGCAACCGGCCGTTGGGCCGGGTGCGGTTGTGAACGGGCAGCGCGCCAAGGAGCGGCTGCTTCAGGAAGTTGATGACGTCGTCTTCGGTGCGCAGGCGCTGGTCGAGCGTCTCGCGCACGATCACGGTGGCCAGCGCCAGCAAGACGCCCACCACCATCGCGATGGCGAGGTTGATCTTGGTGCGGGGCGACGACGGCTCCAGCGGGAGCGAGGCATTCTTCAGCACCGAGACGTTGGTCTGCGTGGTCTGGCTTTCCATCGACGTCTGGTTCATGCGGGCGGACACGGCGTCGTACGCGCGCTGCGCGTTTTCGACATCCCGCACCAGCACCGCGGCTTCGTCACGCATCCCCTTGAGCAGCATCATCTTCGAGCGCTGCTCTTCCACCGATGCCCGCAACTGGCCGAGCCGCTGCTGGTTCACACTGTTGTTGGCAGTGACCGATCCGCTGATGCGGCGGGTCTCGGAGTCGATCTTCTGGCGGAGCTGGGCAATGCTGGCCTTGGCCTCCAGCACCTGCGGATGCTGGTCGCCGAACTTGGCGCTCATTTCGTCCAGGCGGGCTTCCTGGCGGGCCAGGTCACCTTTCAGCGACGACACGAGGCCGTTGTTCAGCACCTCGCTCATCTGGTTCGGGTTGCCCCCCATCTGGCCTTCGCGGCCGGCGGATTCGTTCGCGATGGCCTGCAGCGCCACGAGCTGGCTGGTCAGCTCGGTGAGCCGGCCGTTTTCCACGTCGAGCCGCTCGTCGGTGGCCATCAGCCCTTTCTTCTGCTGGTATGCCGACAGCTTGCCCTGTGCGACCTCGAGTGCATCGCGCGCCTGCTTCAGGCGGTCATCGAAGAAACTGCTGTACTGCTTGGCCGGTTCAACGCGCAGGTCGAGGGTGGTGCCCACGTAGGCCGCGACAAACGCGTTGGCGACGGTGGCCGCCTGCTTCGGGCTCTTCGCGGTGTAGCTGACCGCAAGCACGTTGGACTCGCGGCCCGGCCGCACGTCGAGGCCGGCGAGCAGCAGCTCGGCCAGCCAGGCGTTGTAGTCGCCGGCGCCCAGGGTGGCCTCGCGCCACACCTGCTGCAGGTTGGGGTCCTTGTCGAGGCCCATGGACCGGATGGCGCGCAAGGCCACCCGCTCGCTGCGGAACACGTCGGCCTGCGTGGCCATGTAGCCCGAGGCGTTGGCGCCCGGCAGCACCACCCCGGCGATGGGGTCCGGCGACTTCACGTCGAGCACCACACTGGCCGTTGCGGAGTACCTTTTGGGCAGCAATGCATTGGCAACGACCGCCAGCGCACCAGCGCAGGTCAGGACCAGCACAAACGAGATCCAGCGGGCCCGAAGGACGATTAGTAATTGCGTCAGCGACATGTAATTCCTACCTCTCTGATCGGCACATTCTTCCAGCCATATTCAACAAACAAACGCACGGGCGTTAACCCTGAGATGTCGCGGATGTTTTCACGAGTTTCTATGAAGCGAAACCCCTTGCCACCCCCCCAAACGAATGCTGCACTGCCGCATTGGCACAGGAGTTGCACTTGAAGCCATCATCGAATGTGAAGGAGTTCCCAGATGGTCCCGACTGCAGCACACGAGCTTCTACTAGCAATGCGCAGGCCAAAGTCCGGCCTGTCGAACGCTTTCATCGAGCAATTCCACCTGCGCATGAACCAGTTGGCCGCCGCCGTGCTGCTGTTGCTGCTCGGGCCGCTGATGCTCGTGATCGTCGCCATGATCATCCGCAAGGACGGCGCCCCGGTGCTTTTCGGCCACTACCGTGTGGGGCACCAGGGCCGCCTGTTCCGCTGCCTGAAATTCCGCAGCATGTTCCGGAATTCGGAGCAGATGCTGTCCGAGATCCTCGCCACCGACCCGGCCGCCCGCGCGGAATGGGAACGTGACCAGAAGCTCACCCACGACCCGCGTGTCACCCCCATCGGCAACTTCCTGCGCCGCACGAGCCTCGACGAACTCCCGCAGCTCATCAACGTGCTGCGTGGCGAGATGAGCCTCGTGGGCCCGCGCCCCATCACCGTGGGTGAACTCACCCGCTACGGCCGCGTGCGCTGGCACTACCTGAGCGTGCGCCCGGGCATGACCGGCCTCTGGCAGGTCAGCGGCCGCAACAACACCACCTACGCCGAACGCGTGGCGCTGGACGAAGCCTACATCGACAGCCGCTCACTGGTGGGCGACATCACGATCCTGCTGAAAACCGTGAAGGTCGTGCTCGCCCGCGACGGCGCGCGCTGATCCACCCCCCGCCCGGCGGGGCCGGGTTTCCCTTTCTTGTTTTTCACCGTTCGCCCCGAAGGAGTCATGGATGGACAGGGCCCACGCCGCCATCGTGCTCACCGATGAATCCGTGCTGCATGTGGTCGGCAAGTTGACCGAATCGGCATTTGCGTTTGTCAGCAGCACCAGCCAGGCCCTGGGGGACACCGGTGTTCCCCAGACCGTGATCCTGCTCGAGGATCCCCCCAATCCGTCGATGCTGGCCAAGTTCCACCCGGCGGTGCGCCTGGAACTGCCGGCTTCGAATGCCGGGCCCGTCGCCCGGTTCAAGCATGCCGTGCGTGTGTTGTGCCAGGAAGCCGCGTCGCGGCCGGTCGCCGCCATCCACCTGCACGGCCTGATGCCGTCGATGGTGGCGGTGTACGCCGCCTGGTTCTGCGGCCTGTCGCCCAAGCTCTTCCTGCTGCCCCATGGCTCGCGCATGCTGGGTGTGTTGCGGAGCGCCAGCGCACTGCTGCCGCTGACCCGGCGGCCGGCGCTGCCCGCACCCACGGGCAAGCCCCAGCCCGCCGCGGCCGAGGCCGAACAGCCCATCCGCCTGCTGGAACACCGGGTCGACGCCCGTTTCTTCGGCTGGGAGCGCCAGGAATCGCGCCGCCCGCTCGTGGTGGCCGGCAGCTCGTCCACCGATCCGATGGGCCC
This sequence comes from Rhizobacter sp. Root1221, assembly GCF_001425785.1. GTDB lineage: Bacteria > Pseudomonadota > Gammaproteobacteria > Burkholderiales > Burkholderiaceae_C > Rhizobacter. Next base: position 238,625 of record NZ_LMDI01000023.1, read on the forward strand.
CGCCCAGTTCGCCCAGATGGCCGTGCTGCTCGGCGAAGAATCGATGGCCCTCAGCTTCAACTGGGTGGGCCGGGTCGATGCCGAATCCCGCGCGCGCCTGAAAGCCGCCAACGTGGGCATCTTCGATGAAGACGACGCGCCAGCCCGTGCGGCCAAGCTCGCCGGCGCCTGGATCTACGTGGCCTACTCCGGCACGTCCCAGGACTTCCCGCTGCTGCTCGCCGAAGCCATGGCGCTCGGCCTGCCGTGCGTGGCCTGGGATTCCCCGCAGATCCGCAACGTGCTGCGCCACGGCGAAACGGGCCTGTTGTGCAGCACGCCGAACCAGCTGCTGGCCAGCATCGCCCAGCTGATCGACTCTCCGGAGCTGCGGCGCAACATGGGTCGTGCCGCCCACGAGGACGCAGCCCGGCGCTTCCACCCGGACCAACTGCGAGATCTGTTGCAAAGTCCGGCCTGACGCCTGGCTCGAACCGCGGCATGATGCCGCGATGATCCACGTGCTGCTGGTCGACGACGATCCCGAACTGCGCACCCTGGTGTGCGACTACCTCGCGCGCTACCGCATGCAGGTCACGGCAGTGGCCGACGGCGCCGGCCTGCGCCGTGCGCTGGCACCTGCCGCCCCCGGGTTCGACGTGCTGCTGCTCGACCTGATGCTGCCCGACGCGAGCGGCCTCGAGCTGTGCCGAGACGTCCGCAAGACGTCCCACCTGCCCATCGTGATGCTGACGGCCCAGGGTGACCCGGCCAGCCGCATCGTGGGCCTGGAGCTGGGGGCCGACGACTACCTGCCCAAACCCTTCGAACCGCGCGAACTGGTGGCACGCATCAACGCCGTGCTCCGGCGCACGGGCACCGGTGCCGGCACGGCTCCGCCGCCGGCCACCCTCGCCCGCTTCAACGGGTGGACCTTCGACCGCGTGCGCCGCCAGCTCACGTCGCCCGACCGGGTGCTGCTCGCGTTGTCCGCGGCCGAGTTCCGGCTGCTCTCCGCGTTCGTGGACCACCCGCGCCGCGTGCTGAGCCGCGAGCGCCTGCTCGACCTCACCCGCACCCCGGGCGCCGACACCACCGACCGCGCCATCGACCTGGCGATCTCCCGGCTCCGGCAGAAGATGGAGGACCCGTCGCTGATCCGCACGGTGCGGGGCGAGGGTTACTCATTCGAAGGCGACCTGGCGCAATGAAGCGCTGGTGGTCCGACACGCTGTTCAAGCGGCTGTTCGTGCTGATGTGGGTGGCCCTGGTGGCCAGCCACCTGCTGGGTTATTTCGCCGCGCACCGGGCTGAACCGCCCGGGGCACACGGCCCCGGCCTTCCCCCCATGCCGTCGTTGCCGCCGCTGGACATGCCCGGGCCTCGGCACGACCAGCCCCCGCCGGGGCCTCCCCGGCCGGGCGGGCCGCCACCGCCGCCGCTGATCTGGCTCGACTACACCGTGCGGGCGCTGGCCATCGCGCTCGCGGCCGCGTGGGGCGCCCGCGGGTTGTCGGCCCCGATCCGCCGGCTCAGCGGCGCGGCCCAGGCCATCGGAGACGCGCTGCACCGCGGCCTGCCTCCCCCGCGGCTCGACGAGGGCCGGGGCACGGTGGAAGTCCGCCAGGCGGCCGAGGTGTTCAACGCCATGTCCACACGGTTGCAGGACCAGTTTGCCGCCCAGCAGTTGCTGATGGCCTCGATCTCCCATGACCTGCGCACGCCTCTCGCCCGGCTGCGGATGCGCGTCGAGCAGCTCGGCGGGCACCCGCAGGCGGACCGCTGTGTGGCCGACATCCAGGAAATGGACACGCTGATCGACGGCGCCCTGTCCCTGCTGCGCGAACAGCACGGCGCCGGACGCCCCGAGCGGGTGGACCTGGCCGCACTGCTGCAGGCCCTGACCGACGACCTGGCGGAACAGGGTCACCCCGTGACGCTGCAGGCCGAACCAGCCCTCGTGGACGCCCACCCTGCCGCGTTGCGCCGAGTGCTCGCGAACCTGATCGGCAACGCACTCGGCCATGCCGGTTCGGCCGCGGTGCGGCTGGCGGGAGACGGGGACGGTGTGCGGGTCACGGTAGACGACCGCGGCCCGGGCATCCCCGCCGACCGCCTCGGCGAGGTGTTCCAGCCGTTCTACCGCATCGACCCCACCTCCCCGGGCGGTTCCCCACGTGGCGCCGGCCTTGGCCTGCACATCGCGCGCGACCTCGCCCGACGCGACGGAGGCACCGTGCAACTCGCCAACCGCCCCGACGGCGGGTTGCGGGCCACATTGCGGTTGCCCCGTGCGCCCGTCGCAATCGTGTCCGCCGCGACACAAACCAGCGAAACACCCGATACAGGAACCCGCCACACTAAAAACCTCTGAAACCGGAGGAGATTCCCGATGCCACAACACGACCATGACCATGGCCTCGCCCATGACCTGAACACCCTGGCCGCATCGTTCGGCCGCCGCAAGGCCCTGCTGTGGCTCGCGGGCATGACCGCGGTGCCGCTGGTGGCCTGTGGCGGGGGCGATGATGCCGATAGCTCGTCCACCTCGTCCGGGTCCACCGACACCACCACGGGCACCGGCTCCAGCGGGTCGACCACCACCGGCACCTGTTCGGTGATCCCCGAGGAAACCGCCGGCCCCTACCCGGGCGACGGCTCGAACTCCAACAGCAGCGGGGTCGTCAACGCCCTCGCGCTGTCGGGCATCGTGCGCAGCGACATCCGCACGAGCTTTGCCGGCGCCTCCGGCACCGCCGCCGGGGTGCCCCTGCTGATGAACCTGCGCCTCGTCAACACCCAGAGCAGCTGTGCCGACCTGTCCGGCTACGCGATCTACCTGTGGCACTGTGACCGCGAAGGCCGCTACTCGATGTACTCGTCGGGGGTGACCGACCAGAACTACCTGCGCGGTGTGCAGGAAACCGACGCCAGCGGCGAGGTCGCGTTCACCACCATCTTCCCCGGCTGCTACGCCGGCCGCATGCCCCACATGCACTTCGAGGTGTACCGCAGCACGGCAACCGCGACGAGTTCAGTCAACAAGCTTCGCACCTCGCAGCTGGCGTTCCCGGACGCGGTGTGCGACGCGGTGTACGCCACGAGCGGCTACTCGGCCAGCGTGAACAACTACGCCAGCATCACCTTTGCCACCGACAACGTGTTCAGCGACGGCGTGACGCTGCAGGTGACCGAGGTGTCGGGCAGTGTCGACACCGGCTACATCGCCACCTTGACCGTCGGCATCTCGGCGTAAACCTTATGATCGCAGGCATGAGCAGCCTGCACTCCATACCTCACCGCACCAAGAAACTGCCGCCGCTCCGCGTGGGCGTCGGCGGCCCGGTCGGCTCCGGCAAGACCACCCTCGTCGAGATGCTGTGCAAGGCGATGCGCACGCAGTACGACCTCGTGGTCGTCACGAACGACATCTACACGAAGGAAGACCAGCGCCTGCTGACGGTCGCCGGGGCGCTGGAGGCCGAGCGCATCATGGGTGTGGAGACGGGCGGGTGCCCGCACACCGCAATCCGCGAGGACGCCTCCATCAACCTGGAGGCCGTGGACCGCATGCTCGAGAAGTTCCCGAACGCGGACATCGTGTTCATCGAGTCCGGAGGCGACAACCTGGCCGCCACCTTCAGCCCGGAACTCAGCGACCTGACGATCTACGTGATCGACGTGGCCGCCGGCGAAAAGATCCCGCGCAAGGGCGGCCCCGGCATCACGAAAAGCGACCTGTTCGTCATCAACAAGACCGACCTGGCCCCCTACGTGGGCGCCGACCTCGGCGTGATGGCGGCCGACACCACCCGCATGCGCACCAATGCGCAAGGGCTGCGCCCGTTTGTCATGACGAACCTCAAGACCCACGCCGGCCTGGCCGACGTGATCTCGTTCATCGAGACAAAAGGCATGCTGAAGTAGGGGCCCGTCATCCCGACGAAAGTCGGGACCCACTGGCCGCTGTCACCGCGACTCCCACGGTGGGCCCCGGCGTTCGCCGGGGTGACAAGCTGCGTCAGCGGATCGACCCCACGCTGCGCAGCGCCTTCACCGCCCCCGCCCCCACCGAAGCACCGAATCGCTTGGCCAGGCGTTCCGCCACGTTTTCCTTCGGCGTGTAGTCGATGATCTCGGCGGCCTGCACCACCTCGCGGGCCACGTAATCGAGGCTGCCCAGGTGATCGGCCAAGCCCATCTCGATGGCCTGTTCGCCGTTCCAGTACAGGCCGGAGAAGGTGTCGGCGCTGATCTTGAGCCGCTGGCCGCGGCCCTGTTTCACCACGTCGATGAACTGCTGGTGGATCTGGTCGAGCATGACCTGGGTGTAGGCCTTCTGCTTGTCGCTCATGGGCGAGAACGGGTCGCCGATGCCTTTGTTCTGTCCGGCCGTCAGCAGGCGGCGCTCGATGCCGAGCTTGTCCATGGTGCCCGTGAAACCGAACCCGTCCATCAGCACCCCGATGGAGCCGACGATGCTGGCCTTGTCGGTGTAGATCTCGTCGGCGGCCACGGCGATGTAGTAGGCCCCCGACGCGCAGGCTTCCTCGATCACGGCATAGACCTTCTTCTTGTGCAGTTCCTTCAGGCGGTGGATCTCGTCGTTGACGAGTCCGGCCTGCACCGGGCTGCCGCCCGGCGAGTTGAAACGCAGCACCACGGCCTGGGCGCCTTCATCCTCGAACGCTGCGCGCAACGCGGCCACGACGTTTTCGGCGCTGGCCTCGGTGTCGGGGGCGATCTCACCCCGCACCTCGACCAGCGCGGTGTGCGGTCCGCTGGGCGCGGACGTGGTGTTGCGGGCCGCAAACGACGCCCAGATGACCAGCCCGAACAACGTGATCCACATCAGCCGGAAGAACACACGCCAGCGCCGGTCGCTGCGGCGATCGCGCAGGTACTCGCGGGCCAACTGCTCGAGCGGGCCGCTCCAGGCAGGCGCCGCGGCGGGGGGTGGGGCCTGCACAGGGGCCGCCGGGGTGGTGGGGATCTCGTCTTGCGGATTCATGGAGGTCTTTCAGGTGCCCGTCGCGGAAGGTGCGCCGGGCTCGTCGAACACCGCGGGACGGGTGTCCCGGGAAGGATACCAATACACCCCGCCGTCGCGCTCCTCGACCCGCAGCGCCGTCAGGCTTCCGCGGCCGCACGGCCCCCCGGCGCAGCGGCCGGTGCGGGGTTCGTACTCGGCGCCGTGGATCGAACAGATGATGAACTCGCGGTCGCGGTCGAGGAACTCGCCCTCCTGCCAGTCCATCTCGGTGGGCACGTGCACGCACCGGTTCAGGTAGGCCACCACACGGCCGTCGAACCGCAGCGCGAAGGCCCGGGCCGGCTGGCGGAAGTGCATCACGTTGAACACGATGGCACGGCCGCGCTCGGCCAGGTCCGCGGCCGCACAGACGTATTCGGCAGGTGCGGCGGGGACGGGTTCAACCATGTTCAGAGAGCCAGACAGCGAGGTCGGCCACCGAATGGGCCACGTGCAGCGTGGGATACACCTCGAACGTGGCGGGCTCGTGCGCGCCGTAGCTGACACCGACGCTCGCCGTGCCGGCGTTGCGGGCCATCTCCAGGTCGTGGGTGGTGTCGCCGATCATCAGCGTGCGGTCGGGGTCCACGCCGAACTCGCGCATCAGCTCGTTGAGCATCAGCGGGCTCGGCTTCGAGGCGGTTTCATCTGCCGTGCGGCTGCCGTCGAACACGCCACGCAACTCGACGGACTCCAGCGCCTCGTCGAGCCCTCGGCGCGACTTGCCGGTGGCGACCGCGAGCCAGTGGTTGCGGGCCTTGAGCGCCTGCAGCATGGCCACGGTGCCCTCGAACAGCACGATCTCGTGCTGGCGGGCGAAGTAATGCTTGCGGTAGCGGTCGCCGAGTTCCGGGTAGCGCTCCCGCGGCAGGCCGGGCGCGGCATGCTGCAGCGCCTCGACGAGGCCCATGCCGATGACGTAGCTCGCGTCGCGGTCGCTGGGCACGGGCACGCCCATGTCTGCGCAGGCCGACTGGATGCACCGTGCGATCAGCGCGGTGGAGTCGAATAGCGTGCCATCCCAGTCGAAGGCGATCAGGTCGAATTGGCGGGGGCGGGTCATGGTGTCAGCGCTTCCACGAGTTTCTGGCATTCGGGGGGCAAGGGTGCAGCCAATTCGATCGTCTCGCCAGTGGCAGGGTGATCGAAGCGCAGGCGGCGGGCGTGCAGGAACATCCGGTCGAACCGGTGCCCTGGCAAGGCCTCGCCTCGGGCGAGCGCCTTGTTGACGGCGAAGTCGCCGTACTTCTCGTCGCCCGCGATCGGATGCCCCTCGTGGGCGAGGTGCACCCGGATCTGGTGGGTGCGGCCGGTCTTGATGGTCACGTCCAGCAACGTGAACGCCGCGAAGCGGGCGGCCACCCTCACGAGGGTGATGGAGCGGCGGCCGTCGTCGTGGTCGGCGTCCACGGTGCGCACGCGGCGTTCGCCCTCTGCGGTCAGGAACTTGTGCAGCGGCACGTCGATCACCTTGACCTTCTCGGGCCAGGCGCCATTGACGAGCGCCGCGTAGGTCTTGCCTGTTTCACGGCTGCGGAACTGTTCCTGCAGCGCCACCAGCGCCGACCGGCGCTTGGCGATCAGCAGCAGGCCCGATGTCTCCTTGTCGAGCCGGTGCACCAATTCGAGGAATTTGGCCTGCGGCCGCGCCCGGCGCAACTGCTCGATCACGCCGGAGCTCACCCCGCTGCCGCCGTGCACGGCCACGCCGGCCGGCTTGTTGACGGCCAGCAGGTGGTCGTCCTCGAACACGACGGGAAATTCACGGGCCGGGGCGGCCGGAACGTCCTCTCGATCGGCCACGCGCACCGGCGGCACGCGCACCACGTCGCCGAGCGCAAGGCGCGTGTCGGCCGCGGCACGGCCCTTGTTGACACGCACCTCACCCGAGCGGATCACCCGGTAGACGTGCGTCTTCGGCACACCCTTCAGGAATTTCAGCAGGAAATTGTCGAGGCGCTGGCCCTCGGAACCCTCGTCCACGACGACGTTCAGGACTGCCGGTTTGGCGCTTGCGGGGCCCGGCGGTTTGGCCTCTATAATGCGATGCACCACGTTATCGTCGTAAGTGTTTGATTTTCCAGAGTTTAACGTCGCACCTGCGGCGTAACGCGGCGGCCGGAGAGTAATCCGGCCACAAGGTGATGCAACGTGCCCGGTGCGCGACAGGCCCTGTCCCCATGTGACAAGGCGGCGCGAGGCCCGGCACGGCAGAGAAACAAGAACGAACCCCTGCAAAAAGGTTTTCAGGCGGTAGACATCGGACCCGAGACAACACCGAAGTACGGTGGCGGCTCAGCAACAAAGGTTCCGGCGTCTGCCACCCGCGTCCAAAGAATAAAGCGGATGAAGTTCCCGGCCCCCACCCCACCCTGCCCCACGCGCTACCCGCGCGCAGGCAGCGCCGTGGGCGGCCCCGGAGCCGCGGCCTCGCGGCCCGCTTTGCCTTCCACCACGCATGCGCCAACGCTGCCCGAACGGCCGATCGACTGATCGGCACCACGTTCAGACAGTCCAGGGCGATTCCTTCCGGTTCAGCAACGTTTCTCGTGCATCGATCCGTCGCCCCTGACTGACCTCGGGGGCGACATGTTGATGGTTGCCGTGTCCCGCTCCGCGGGTGCGGCCAAGGAGTGCACATGAAACGCATGCTGATCAATGCGACGCAGGCAGAAGAACGCCGGCTCGCGATCGTCGATGGCCAGAAGCTGCTCGACTTCGAGACCGAAATCGAAGGCCGGGAACAACGCAAGGGCAACATCTACAAGGCCGTCGTGACCCGCGTCGAGCCATCGCTCGAAGCCTGTTTCGTCGACTACGGCGAAGACCGCCACGGCTTCCTGCCGTTCAAGGAGATCTCGCGCAACTACTTCCGTGACGGCGTGGACGTGCGCAACGCGCGCATCCAGGACGCCATCAAGGAAGGCGACCAGCTGCTCGTGCAGGTCGAAAAGGAAGAGCGCGGCAACAAGGGCGCCGCCCTCACCACGTTCGTGTCGCTGGCCGGCCGTTACCTGGTGCTGATGCCCAACAACCCGCGTGGGGGCGGTGTGTCGCGCCGCATCGAGGGCGAGGACCGCGAGGAACTCAAGGAAAACCTCGACCAGCTCGAGTACCCGAAGGGCATGAGCCTGATCGCCCGCACCGCCGGCATCGGCCGCACCGCGGTCGAGCTGCAGTGGGACCTGAATTACATGCTCACCCTGTGGAAGGCCATCGATGGCGCCGCACAGGCGGGCAAGGGTGCGTTCCTGATCTACCAGGAATCGTCCCTCGTGATCCGTGCCATCCGTGACTACTTCACCGCGGACGTGGGCGAGATCCTGATCGACACCGACGACATCTACGACCAGGCCCAGCAGTTCATGAGCCACGTGATGCCGGAATCGGCATCGAAGGTGAAGCGCTACCGCGACGATGCGCCGCTGTTCAGCCGCTTCCAGATCGAACACCAGATCGAAACCGCGTTCTCGCGCACGGTGAACCTGCCGTCCGGCGGCGCCATCGTGATCGACCACACCGAAGCGCTCGTGTCGGTCGACGTCAACTCGGCCCGCTCCACGCGCGGCAGCGACATCGAGGAAACGGCCACCCGCACGAACCTCGAAGCCGCCGATGAAATCGCGCGCCAGATGCGCCTGCGCGACTTGGGCGGCCTCATCGTCGTCGACTTCATCGACATGGAAGAGTCGAAGAACCGCCGCGACGTCGAGAACCGCCTGCGCGACGCACTGCGCCAGGATCGCGCCCGTGTGCAGTTCAGCTCCATCAGCAAGTTCGGCCTGCTCGAACTGAGCCGCCAGCGTCTGCGCCCGGCCCTCTCCGAAGGCAGCCACATCACCTGCCCGCGCTGCAACGGCACCGGCCACATCCGCGACACCGAATCCAGCGCGCTGCAGATCCTGCGCATGGTGCAGGAAGAGTCGATGAAGGAGAACACCGCCGCCGTGCACGTGCAGGTGCCGGTGGAAGTGACCTCGTTCCTGCTGAACGAGAAGCGCACCGAAATCGCCAAGATCGAGCTGAAGCAGCGCATCACCGTGTTGCTCGTGCCGAACAAGCACCTCGACACCCCGAACTACCGCCTCGAGCGCCTGCGCCACGACGATCCGCGCCTCGAGAACCTGCAGGTCAGCTACTCGATGATCGAGGAGCCGGACGACGAAGTCGGCATCACCCGCCGCGAGAAGTTCAAGGCCAAGCAGGAACCGGTCATCAAGGGCATCCTGCCCGACACGCCGGCTCCCGTGGCCGTGCCGAAACCCGAAGCTGCCCCCGTCGCTGCAGCGCCCGTGGTGGCGCCCGCCCCCGTGGCGGCCGCACCCGCCCCGAGCGGCGGCTTCTTCGGCTGGCTGAAGAACCTGTTCGGTGGCGCAGCCGCCCCGGCACCGGTCGCAGCCCCGGCCGAGGCGCCGGCTGTCGAAACCAAGGAAGGCCGTGGCGATCGCGGTGACCGCAGTGGTCGTGGCAACCGTGGCAACGGCCGCGGCGGCCGTGATGGCAAACGCGACGGCGAACCGCGTGGTGAACGTGGTGAACGAGGCGAGCGCGGCCCGCGTGGCGACCGCGGTGAACAACGCGGGGGCGAACGTTCGGAAGCCCGTGGCGAGCGTGGTGGTGAAGGTCGTGAAGGCCGCAATGCCCGCCGCGGCGAGCGCACCGACGCACCGGTCGAAGCCGGCGCCGAAACCGCGCGTCCGCCGCGTGGTGAACGTGGTGAGCGCAGCGAACGCGGTGACCGCGGCCGTGGCCAGGAAGCCCGCGCCGACGGCGCACCCGCCCAGCGCGAAGAAGGCCGTGGCGAGCGTGGTGAACGGGGCGAAGGCCGCCGTGGTCCGCGCCAGGACCGTGAGGTCCGTGCCAACGCACCGGTCGAAACCGGCGCCGAGGAAGCCGTGCAGGCCCGCGCCTTTGTCGACACCGTGCCAGGCGGCGACACGCCCGAAGCCGGCGCCGAGACCGGTGAACGCACCGGCCGCCGCCGCAACCGCCGTGGCGGCCGCGGTGGCCGCGACCGCGACGACACACGTGGCGCCGATGGCACCACCGACGCCGTGGCCGACGCTGATGACACCCAGGCCGTGGCCGGCCTCGTGCCGGTGGCCGCGGGCACCGATGCCGAACTGGCACCGTCCAATGCAGTCGACGCCGCCCCGGTGACGGGCGAAGACGGTGTGGCCTCGGAACCGGGTGAACGCGAAGGCCGCCGCCGCAACCGCGGCCGGGGACGTGACCGCCAGCGCCGTGGTGAAGAAGGCGCGGAAGGCCAGCAGGCCACGCTGGAATCCACCGGTGACGTGGCTGCCGACCTGACCCGCCCTGTCGAGGTTGCCACCGAAGCCGCAGCCGACACCGTGGCCACCGCCCCGGTGGCTGTCGTGGCCGAAGCCCCCGCCCCCACGCCGGTACTGGTCGCTGCACCAGCCCCCGCGGTGGCAGAGGCTGCGCCGGCACCCGTGCCCGCACCGGCCCCTGTGCCGGTGGCCGCCGCGCCCGTCGCGGCACCGGCACCGGCCGCCTACGCGCTGCCCATCGGTGAACTGGAAGCCGTGGCCGAACAGCATGGCCTTCAGTGGGTGAACTCCGACGCGGACAAGATCCGCGCCGCGCAGATCGCCATCGCCAACGAGCCGAAACCAGCTCACGTGCCGCGCGAGATCAAGCCGGTGGTGTTGGCCGACGACGGCCCGCTGGTGCTGGTCGAGACCCGCAAGGACCTGTCGCAGGTGCGCCTGCCGTTCGAGACGAACTGACGCCTGGCAGGGTCAAGGAACGGCGCGCTTTGGCGCGCCGTTTTTCATGGAGGAGGCAGGAAGCCGGGCAGCAGCGGCGCCGCCGGTGGGCTCAGCTCAGCGGCCGAAGGTGCGCTTCAGCGCGTCCCAGAGGATCGGTGGCGCAAGGCTGCGCGCCATCTCGCGCGCACGCTCCTGCGGCTTCACGATCAGGAATTGGGTGGACTGCGGCGCCTTGTTGGCTTCCGCGGTCCGGATGTGGCTGCTGTAGTAGTACGTGGACAGCGAACGCCGCGTGCGGCCCTCGGGCAGCTTCATGGGCTCGGGATGGCCGTGGAAGCTTTCGGGCCCGTGGCACAGCACCACCACCCGGTTGAAATCAGGCTGGATGCTCGCGACGGCGTGCTTCTGGTGCTTGTCCCAGAGTTCGAGCGCCCCACCCCAGGCCGGATCCCAGTCCTTGTTGAGGTACGTCATCATGGCCATCTCGTTGTTCAGGCCGGTCTGGTGATGGCGGTCGAAATCGCGGTGGATGCCAAAGCGGCCCCCGTTGCGTGATTCGTGCAGGCCGCCGGCGTGCAACTGGGCATCGGCGATCAGCGGTGGTGTCTGCATCAAGTGAGCCATCAGGTCGACGAACCAGCCCGAATTGGCGATGCTGAAGTACAGCGTGGACGCCGGCCCGAACGGCAGCGTGGGCGGCGACCGGAAGATCTTCTGGTGGCGGCTCGTCCACTCCGTCCACTCGGGCGACGACAGCACCTCGAATTCCTCGCTGGCCAGCTCCAGCAGCACCGGGTTGAACCAACCCACCTCGCTCAGGTGCCGGAACGGCTGGGCCTGGGCCACGCGGTCGCGGACCTTCTGGATGTACTGCCGGTCGAACAGTTTCGGATCGACCAGGTCGCCGAGGCCAAGGGTCCTGCCGCGAATCGACACGGTGTCCGCAGCGGTGAAATGCCGGTACGGGTTGTTGATGACGGCGGGGGCTGCGGTGATCACGGTAACGTCGTCGGAAAGGGTTTCAAAAAGCAATGCGAACACGCCGCTGCAGCAAGGATCGAACCAGCTGCTGCACCGCAGCGTGAAAAAATCACGGCAGCCGCTCCAGCGCGCGTTGGTAGGCAGGATGATGCATCAACGTGTCCCACGTCAGGGGCGCCGATTGCGGCAGCAGCGCAACCCGACGGGCCTCGCTGTCCGGGTCGGCCGCCCAGCTGCCGTGCGCGAGCCCTGCCTCAAGGCCATCGAGCAGTTCGTCCACCGCCCGGCCATCACCCAGCGACTGGTTGCACAGCAGCACCAGGTCACAGCCGGCGTTCAGGGCCACGGTGGCGGCGTGGGCGTATGGCACCACGGTGCCGTCGATGCGGCGCGCACCTTCCATGCTCAAGTCGTCGCTGAACACAGCGCCGGTGAAACCCAGTTGCAATCGAAGGATGTCCTTCAGCCAGCGAGCGGAAAATCCTGCCGGCCTGTTATCGACTTTCGGGTAAATCACGTGTGCGGGCATCACGCTCGCCAGACTGGTGCTCAGCCACTCATAGGGCCGCGCATCGTCAGAGAGAATGGCCTTCAGCGCACGTTTGTCGACCGGGACGTCGGTGTGGCTGTCGGCCTTCACGAACCCGTGCCCCGGGTAATGTTTACCGCAGTTGGCCATGCCGGACAGCAGCAGGCCGTGCATCAGGCTCTTGGCCAGCACCGTGGTGACCCGGGCGTCGCGGTGGAACGCCCGGTCGCCGATGACGCCGGATGCGCCGTGGTCCAGGTCGAGCACGGGTGTGAACGCCAGGTCGACCCCGCACGCACGCAGCTCGGCACCCAGCACGTACCCGGCGGCCGTGGCAGCGTCAGTGGCGGTCAGTGCGCCCGTACCCGCCCCGGCAGACCCGTCGTGGTGCCACAGCTCGCCCAGCGCCCGCATAGGGGGCAAGTGGGTGAAGCCATCGGTGCGAAAGCGCTGCACCCGCCCGCCCTCGTGGTCCACGCAGATCAGCACGTCCGGCCGCACCGACTTGATCTCGTTGGTGAGTTCCACGAGTTGGCCGCGGTCCACCCAGTTGCGGGCGAAAAGGATCAGGCCGCCCGTGAGCGGGTGCTGGAGGCGGCGGCGGTCATCGGCGTTGAGCGTGGTGCCCGCGATGTCGAGGACAACGGGTGCGTGTTGGGTCATGATCGGTCTTCTCGTTGTGATTCGGTGGTTTCCACCACCACGAAGCTGGCAGCGTAGTCCTGTTCGTCGGTGACGGTCACATGGGCCACCAGGCGGCGCGCGGCGAACCAGTGGGCCAACGCACCATGCAGGCGGATCTCGGGTTTGCCGCTCGCGGCGTTGAGGATCTCGCAGGCGCGCCAGGTCATCGGCATGTGCATGCCGAGCCCGATGGCCTTGGAAAACGCCTCCTTCGCCGAGAAGCGGCTCGCGAGGTAGCTCAACCCCCGTGCCGCCACACGCGACCGGCGTGCGTGGAACACGGTGATCTCGTTCGGGCCGAGCACCTTCTCGGCGAAGCGGTCACCGCGCCGTTCCAGCGACGCGGCGATGCGCCGGATGTCACAAAGGTCGGTGCCGACGCCGTAGATCATGCGTTGCCCTCGCGCACGCACTGAAGGTAGTGGCGCACGGTGTCGGCCAGGCCGAATTCGAGCGCATCACCCACCAGCGCATGGCCGATCGACACCTCTTGCACACCCGGCACCCCTTTCAGGAAGGCGGTGAGGTTGTCCAGGCTGAGGTCGTGGCCAGCGTTCACACCCAGCCCCTCGCGCCACGCGGCGCGTGCGGTTTCGGCAAACGCCGGCAGCACGGTGTCGAGCCGGCCGTCGGCAAACGCCCGGGCGTACGACTCGGTGTAGAGCTCGACGCGGTCGGCGCCCACGGCCCGCGCCGCAGCCATGGCCTCGGGCACCGGGTCCATGAACAGGCTGACGCGGGCGCCCAGTGCGCGCACCTCGGCGATCAGCGGTACGAGCCGCTCAGCGTCTTCGGGAAAGCGCCAACCGTGGTCGGAGGTGGACTGTTCGACGCTGTCGGGCACGAGCGTGCACTGGTGCAGCGGCAGGCCCCGGGCCACCACCTCGCGGGCCAGGTCGAGCAGGTTGTGGAACGGGTTGCCTTCGATGTTGAATTCGGCACCTGGCCATGCCTTGAGCAACCCGGCGAGGTCGAATACGTCGTGGGGGCGAATGTGGCGTTCGTCGGGGCGGGGGTGCACCGTGATGCCGTCGGCCCCCGCCTCGAGGCAGAGCGTGGCCGCGCGCACCACGCTCGGCACACCGAGCGTGCGCGTGTTGCGCAGCAGCGCGACCTTGTTGACGTTGACCGACAAGGCCGTGCCGGCACGCTGGAGGTCGGACCCGCGGGTCATCAATGGGTTCATGGCAGGGGGCTCAGCCGAGGGTTTGGACACCGATCATCACCTGGCGCGTGCGAAGCACGTGCGAACCCAGATGATAGTGAAGCAGGGCCCGCACTTGCGAGCGCAACGCGGGCAAAACCCTGCCACACGCGAGCTGCAGCGCGGGGATGCTGCCGTGGATCAACGCCGCCTGCAGGTCGATCCACGCGGCACCGGAAATCGGTGTGTCGCTGGCACGTGCGGGCGACAGCCCCACCTCGGGCAGCAGCACGTAGCCCTGGTCGAGCGCGACCGACGCCTGGGTCGACGTGACCACGGTCAGGTCGGGCAACACACCGAGCCGCAGCAGCAGCGTCAGCTCGAACGCACGCAAGGCCGATTGGCCAGCCGTGTCGTCCGGCAGCGCAAGCGCCGGCAGCGTGGCCGCATAGGCATCGAACAGTTCCGGGTGGTGGTCCTGCCGGCCGAGCAGCTTCATCAGCAGCTCGTTGAGGTAGAAACCGCTGAACAGCGCGGCGCCTGTCAGCATGGCGGCGCCCCCGCCCCACTCGGCAGTGCGCAACGTGCGCACCTCGCCGGAGGTGTCGGCGCCTCCACTGTCATCGGACTTGGGCGGCTTGCCCAGCGTGACGTTCAGGCGCTGGAACGGCAGCAGCACCGGCCGCAGTTGCGAGTAGGGCCGCTTGGCCCCCTTGGCCACAACGGGCAGGCGCCCCAGCTCGCGCGTGAACAGGTCGAGCACGACACTCGACTCGCTCCAGTCGTACCGGTGCAGCACATAGGCCGTCAGCACGGACGCGGTGCGCACCGGGCGCACTGCTCGCGGGCCGCTCACGCTGGCGACCGCTTACTCGTAGCCGTAGCTGCGCAGGTGCTCTTCGTTGTCGGCCCAGCCCGAACGGACCTTGACCCACAACTCGAGGAACACCTTGCAGTCCATCAGCCGCTCCAGGTCCTGGCGCGTCTCGGAGCCGATGCGCTTCAGGCGCTCGCCATCGTTGCCGATCACCATGCCCTTGTGGGCATCGCGCTCGACGATGATGGTGGCAGCAATTCGGCGCAGGTTGCCCTCTTCCTCGAACTTGTCGATCACGACGGTGGACGTGTAGGGCAGTTCGTCGCCGGTCAGGCGGAACAGCTTTTCGCGGATGAGTTCGCTCGCGAGGAAACGGTCGCTGCGGTCAGTGAGCGCATCCTCCTCGTAGAACCACGGCTGTTCGGGCAGGTACGGTTTCACGATGCCCAGCAACCGTTCCACGTCGGCCGCTTTCTTGGCCGACAGCGGCACGAACTCGGCGAATGCGTGGCGGTCCTGCATGCCCTTGAGCCACGGCATCAGGTCGGCCCGGCGCTGCACCGTGTCGAGCTTGTTGGCGATCAGCATGACCGGCTTGTCCTTGGGCATCAGCGCCAGCACCTTGGCGTCGTCCAGCCCGAAGCGGCCCGCCTCGACGAGGAACAGCACCACGTCGACGTCGTTCAGCACGCCCTGCACCGTGCGATTCAGGTTGCGGTTGAGCGGCGCCGTGTGTTTGGTCTGGAAGCCCGGGGTGTCGACGAACACGAACTGGGTGTCGTCCACCGTGCGGATGCCGGTGATGCGGTGGCGGGTGGTCTGGGCCTTGGCCGACGTGATGCTGACCTTCTGGCCCACCAGCGCGTTCAGCAGGGTCGACTTGCCGACGTTGGGCCGGCCCACGATGGCCACGAGGCCGCAGCGGGTGTCATGGCCCTCGCCGCCATCCTCTGCGGATGGAGATTCGGGATCGTGCGCCTCGGCGTTTTGCTCGGGCACATCGGGGTCTTGCGGGTGGTTCATGATCAGGAGCGCAGGGCGCTGCCGGGTTTGTCGCTGGCCTTCAGGGCACGCAGCATGCGATGTGCGGCTTCCTGTTCGGCATTACGGCGGGACCGGCCTTCGCCGGTTTCGGTGAGGCCGAGCGACGGAACGGCGCATTCGACCTCGAAAGTCTGGGCGTGGGCCTGACCCCGGGTGCCGAGGATGCGGTACCCGGGCACCGGCAGCCGGCGCGCCTGGAGCCATTCCTGCAGCTCGGTCTTGGCGTCCTTGGCCCAGCCATCGATCTCGGTGGTGGCAATCACCTCGCCGAACATCAACTGCACCAGGCGGCGGGCGGCGTCGAAACCGCCGTCCAGGAAGGTGGCGCCGATGATGGCCTCGAGTGCGTCGGCCAGGATGGACGGGCGCTGCGCGCCGCCGCCACGGGCTTCACCGTCACTCAGGCGCAGCACGTCGGGCAGGCCCAGCACGAGCGCCACGCGGTGCAGGCTGTCTTCCCGCACCAGGTGGGCCCGCACGCGGGTGAGGTCACCCTCGTCGGACCCGCTGAAACGCTCGTACAGCAGGCCGCTGATGGCCAGGCTGAGCACCGCGTCGCCGAGGAATTCGAGGCGCTCGTTGTGGTCCGCCCCGAAGCTGCGGTGCGTGATGGCACGGCTCAGCAGGTCCGGCTGGGCAAAGGTGTGTCCCAGCCGTTGTTGGAGCGCAGTCAGGCGGTTGTCCACGGGGTTCGAATCGGGTGTCCCAGGTCGACAGCTTACTTCGACTGGCCCTGGTACTTCAGCAACAGGTATACAGGACCCATCAGCTCGATTTCCTTGTCGTAGGCAAACGAGATGACGACCTTGTCGTTCGACTTGGTGATTTCCAGGTCCTTGCCGTCGATGGAGGTAATCGAGTAGTCGACCTCCTTCTGCTTGTCGAACGCCGCACGCACCTCGGGCACCGTGCTGGCGCCGCTCGTGGCCACCTTTTCGACGGCCCGCTTGATGGTCAGGTATTCGTTCACCGTGGGCAGCACCTTCAGGGCCACCAGCGCGATCATGCCGATCAGGATGGCCCAGAACATCAGGCCGAACAGGGTCACGCCACGCTGCCTGCGCACCGAACGGAATGGGGGGGTCATGCTTTCTCGCTCCTCGTGGGGTAAGTCAGTCGAACGAACCGAAACGCTTGTAGTTGCCGAAGTTCATCCAGATGAAAAACGCCTTGCCGACAATGTTCTCATCCGGCACGAACCCCCAGAACCGGGAATCCTCGGAATTGTCGCGGTTGTCGCCCATCATGAAATAGTGCCCGGCCGGCACCTTGCACTTCACGCCTTCGGCACTGTAGCGGCAGTTGTCCTTGAACGGAAAGTTCTCATGGGGCACCACGTAGCTGGGGCGTTTCACGTCCACCAGGATGCGGTGCTCCTTCGCACCCAGCTTCTCGCTGAACTGCGGCAGGTAGTGCATGCCGTCCTCGCGGTTCGAGCGGGTGCCGTCCTCGTCGTAGAACTCGGGCATGGGCTGGGTGTCGACCAGCTTGCCGTTCAGGTACAGGCGCTGGTTCAGGTAGGCCACCTCGTCACCCGGCACCCCCACCACGCGCTTGATGTAGTCGATGGTGGGCTTGGCCGGGTACCGGAACACCATCACGTCGCCACGCTGCGGGTCGTTCAGCGGGATGATCTTCTTGTTGATCACCGGCAGGCGCACGCCGTAGTGGTACTTGTTGACGAGGATCAGGTCGCCGACGAGCAGCGTGGGCACCATCGACGCCGACGGGATCTTGAACGGCTCGAACAGGAACGAGCGCAGCAGGAACACGATCAGGATCACCGGGAAGAGCCCGGCCGTCCAGTCGAGCCACCAGGGCTGCGCCAGCAGTGCATCGCGGTCGGCGGAGATGTCACCGTCGACCTTGGCGATGCCCTTGTTGGCCAGTTGCTGCCGGCGCTGGGCGTCCTGCGCCTCGAGGTTCCGCGCCGCCACGACACGCTGCGGGGCGAAGTGGAAGCGCTCGGCCAGCCAGTAGGCCAGCGTGACGACCGTCAGGATGAACAGCAGGAAGGAGAAGTTGCCCGTCCATTCGCCGAGGTACCAGCCCCCGAGAAACACCACGAGGCAGCCATACAGCACACCAGTCAGAGCACCCATCAATCTTCCACTTGGAGGATGGCCAGGAACGCTTCCTGCGGCACTTCGACGGAGCCGATTTGCTTCATGCGTTTTTTGCCGGCCTTCTGTTTTTCGAGGAGCTTGCGCTTGCGGGAGATGTCACCCCCGTAGCACTTCGCGATCACGTTCTTGCGCAGGGCCTTGATTGTCTCACGCGCAATGATATTGGCCCCGATGGCGGCCTGGATGGCAACGTCGAACTGCTGGCGGGAGATCAGTTCGCGCATTTTCGCGACCACCGCGCGCGCGCGGTACTGGCTCTGCGTGCGGTGCACGATGATCGACAGCGCATCGACCCGGTCGCCGTTGAGCAGGATGTCGACCTTCACCACGTCGGCCGCCCGGTACTCCTTGAACTCGTAGTCCATGGAGGCGTAGCCGCGCGACACGCTCTTGAGCTTGTCGAAGAAGTCGAGCACGATCTCGGCGAGCGGCATCTCGTACGTGAGCATCACCTGGCGGCCGTGGTACGCCATGTTCAACTGCACGCCGCGTTTCAGGTTCGCGAGTGTCATCACCGGACCCACGTAGTCCTGGGGCATGTACAGGTGCACCGTGACGATGGGCTCGCGGATCTCGTTGATGCGACCGAGGTCGGGCATCTTCGAGGGGTTCTCGACCTGGATGACTTCCTTGCTGCCCAGTTCCACCTGGTACACCACCGACGGCGCGGTGGTGATCAGGTCCTGGTCGAATTCGCGCTCGAGCCGCTCTTGCACGATTTCCATGTGCAGCAGGCCGAGGAAGCCGCAACGGAAGCCGAACCCGAGCGCCTGCGACACCTCGGGCTCGTAGCGCAGCGACGAATCGTTGAGCTTGAGCTTTTCCAGCGCGTCGCGCAGCTGGTCGTACTCACTCGCCTCGGTGGGGTACAGGCCCGCGAACACCTGCGGCTGGATTTCCTTGAACCCGGGCAGCGCCTGGTCGGCCGGCCCCAGGTTGTTCGGCAGCTTCTTTTCCATCGTGAGCGTGTCGCCCACCTTGGCCGCCTGCAGTTCCTTGATGCCGGCGATCACGAAACCCACCTCGCCGGCCCGCAGCGCTTCGCGGGGCACCGACTTGGGCGTGAACACCCCCAGCTGTTCGGCCGCGTACGCCGCGCCCGACGCCATCATCTTGAAACGCTCGCCGCGCTTGAGCTGGCCGTCGACCACCCGCACCAGCATCACGACACCGACGTAGTTGTCGAACCAGGAGTCGATGATCATGGCGCGCAGCGGCGCCTCGGCACGGCCCTTCGGCGACGGCATGCGGGCGATGACCGCCTCGAGGATGTCGTCGATGCCCTCGCCCGTCTTGGCGCTGCACGGGATCGCGTGTTCGGCGTCGATGCCGATCACGTCCTCGATCTCTTCCTTGGCACGCTCGGGATCGGCCTGCGGCAGGTCCATCTTGTTGAGGACGGGAATCACCTCGACCCCGAGGTCGAGCGCGGTGTAGCAGTTGGCCACCGTCTGCGCCTCGACCCCCTGGCTCGCGTCTACCACCAGCAACGCGCCTTCGCACGCCGACAGCGAGCGGCTCACCTCATATGAGAAGTCGACGTGCCCGGGGGTGTCGATCAGGTTGAGCTGGTATGTCTTGCCGTCGCGCGCCAGGTACGTGAGCGCAGCGGTCTGCGCCTTGATGGTAATGCCGCGTTCGCGCTCGATGTCCATCGAGTCGAGCACCTGAGCCTCCATCTCGCGGTCGCTGAGCCCGCCGCACCGATGGATCAGGCGGTCGGCCAGCGTCGACTTGCCGTGGTCGATGTGGGCAATGATGGAGAAATTTCGGATGTGATCCATGGGACAGCGGCGACCGGAGGTTCGTTGCGGATTGTCGCGTCAGCAGGATGCTGCGCGAAGGCACACGAGCTCGGTGCGAAGAGGGGGCGTGACGCCCGTGCGTTGAACAAAAAAAAGGCACGTCGAAACTTTGACGCGCCTTCCAACAAAACGTATGGCAACTGCTTGTTGGGGTTTCATTGTAGCCAAAAGGACCACCCTGAAAACCGCGCCACTGCTTGATTGTGCGTCGTTGCAAGTCACCAACAGCGAAATCCATCCACAGTTTATCCACAAATGCTTGTGGGTAGCCTGGGGATAGTTGGAGAGGCCGAGACTCCTTGCATCGGCCAGCGGTAAAAGCCTGGCCGTCAGCCCCAATTGTATCGGATAGACGGCTGAATTCAGGTCCGATTGGGTCAGGTTGGCGCCCACCAACTTTCACGATATGAGACTAGGGGGATAGGCCTGTGGACACTTTTTTCTGGCCCGATTCCTGCCTCGTTTCGTCTCGTGGCAATTCCCGGTAAAGCAGTCGGATGCATGTCCTCACAGATTGGAGGACATGCCCTCGATCACCGCCCCGTCACTTCCCCAGGGGGATGCGCACGAACTGCGCCCACTCGCCACGCAGCAGCGTGACCGGGAGTGGTTTGGTCTTGTCGATCTTCGCGAGGACGGCGTCGAACTGCTTCAGGTCGGCCACGTCGGAGCTGCCCACCGCGAGGATCACGTCGCCAGCGCGAACACCGGCCGACTCGGCACCACCGGCAACCGCCGTGACCTTGACCCCGCCGGAGCCGCGCGTGGCCTGGCGCTCGGTCTCGGACAGGTTCGTCACCGTGAGACCCCACGGCTTGGCCGCCTGCGACCCCTTTGGTTCCGGTGCCTCGATGCGCTCGGGCGCCGATGCGGCAGCGGCCTGCGCGGGCATTTCGGCGAGGTTCGCCTTGATGTCCATTGCCTTGCCCCGGCGGTTGATCTGCAACACGATGGCCGAACCCGGCTTGATGATGCCGAGGGCGCGGCGCAGTTCCACGGGGCCGTCCACCAGCTTGCCGTTCAACGCGAGCACGATGTCGCCCGGCTGCAGGCCCGCCTTTTCCGCCGGGCCGCCCTTGACCACCTGGCTGACAAAGGCGCCGCGGTTCTTCATCTTCGTGAGGCCGTATTCCTCGGCGGCCTCGCGCGGCACCTCGATGGGCAGGATGCCCAGGTACCCACGCACCACCCGGCCGCCCGCCTTCAGCTGGTCGGCGATGCGCATGGCCTCGTCGATGGGGATGGCGAACGAGATGCCCACGTAGCTGCCCACGGGACTGTAGATCTGCGAGTTCACGCCCACGGCCTCGCCACGGATGTTGATCAGCGGCCCACCGGAGTTGCCCGGGTTCACCGCCACGTCCGTCTGCAACAGCGGCACCTCGGATCCCGTCTCGCGCTGCTTGGCGCTGACGATGCCGAGCGTCACGGTGTTGTCGAAGCCGAATGGTGAGCCGATGGCCACCACCCACTCGCCCACCCGCAGGCGGTTCACGTCGCCGATGCGCAGCACGGGCAGTCCGCTGCCATCGATCTTCACGAGAGCCACGTCGGTGCGCTCGTCGGCGCCGATGATCTTGGCCTTGAATTCGCGCTTGTCGGTCATGGTCACGTAGACCTCCGACGCGCCGGCGATCACGTGCGCGTTGGTCATCACGTAGCCGTCGGCGCTCAGGATGAAGCCGGAGCCTTCACCACGAGGCACCTCGTCGCTCTGCTGCAGCGACGGGGCACGCCGGCGGAACGGCATGCGCGGCCCCTCCCCGCTGCGTTCGGTGGTGCGGATGTTGACGACGGCCGGGCCCACCCTGTCGACCAGGTCGGCGAAGTCGGGCAGTTCGCGGGCCTGCGCCTGCGCTGCCAGCGGTGCGAGGAGAGTGGCCAGGCACAGCACGGTGCCGGTGGCCAGCAGCACGGCAAGGCGGCGAATCGAATCCAGGTTCGTCTTCACCGAACCGATGGCGAGGCTGGGGGGCATGAAGGGATCCTCAAGGTCAAAGGAAAACGCCGGGCACGCACCACCCGGCACCGGGCCGATGTTGCCTCAAAACCGGCCACCGCCCGAGCTGGGGGGCTCATTTGCGGCGTTCGAGCGCTTCGGCAAACAGGCGAAGGGTGGGCGCTGGCACGTCGCCCATCAGCGTGACCCAGGCATCCGCCTGGCGGTGCATGAGCGTCTGCGTGGCGCCGATGGCCGTGTTCATGGCACGCGGGTGGCGCTCCACGCTGTAGGGCTCGATGAACACGGTGACGTAGGTGATGCCGTCCGAGTACACGGCCTGCACCAGCTGCGGCTCCTGGGCAGCCCCTGGCGACTGCGTGCGCAGCGGACCGTCCACCGGGCGCTTCACGCAACTGACCATCTGGAACCCCGGCACCTTGGGTGACAGGCTCCAGCCTTCGTTCTCGAGCCGCGTGGCAACGGCCGCGGGCTGCAGCACGCGAAAGCCGTCGAGCTTGCGGATCGGCTGCAGCAGCGTGTCGATGGAGGGGTGCACACCAATCACCACGTCGGAGAACGCGGCGGATTCCAGCACGCTGCCCCGGTCGCCGAGCACCTCGGTGCGCAGCAGCAGCCCGGTGGCCTTGTCGGCCCACAGCCGGTAGCCGTAGCGGTGTGTGTCCTTCGGGCGCAGCGTCAGCACGTTGGCCTCGCGCCCCGCCACCCGCTCCTGGCCAGTGGAGCGCAGCTCGTAGAAGTCGGGCACGCGGTCACCGCCAGCCTGCAGCAGCCCGGGAAAGGAGCTGAGCTGGTCGCGCTGCTCCACCATGGCGATGCGGCGCTGGGGCCACACCGTGTGCACCTGCTCGTTGTGCCGCACGACGTGGCGGGTCTGCCCGTCGAGTGAATCGATGCGCTCGAACTGGTCGCGGCCTTCACAGTAGTGCGTGATGCGCGAGCTGGCCACCGCACCGCCGCTGCTGACCACCACCGTGCCCTGGTAGCTGCGCTTGCTGGCCGCCTCCTGGATGCGGCTGAGCCACGCCTTGGTCTCGCGCTTCTCCACGATGGCGTCGCCGCTGTTGAGCGCGGCCTGTGCGTGCGCGAGGTGGACCGGCAAGGCCGCCACCCAGAACAGGGTCAACCAGGAGATGCGTGCGCGGGCAGTCGCCGTCATGGATCAGCGGCCCGTGGTTGCCGCGGCGTTGCGCAGGAACCCGGATGGCACGCCCGGACCCGAGCTGCCCCCGAACTTCTTGTGGGCGGCCAGGTATTCGTCGAGACGGGCGTCCCGGACCAACTGCCCGTCGAGGGCATCAACCGGTTCGACCTGCCGGTCGAAGGCCTGCACCGCCACCGGCGCTGGTGAAGACGCGGGCACCAGCGTGGCCGTGGCGTTGGCGTTGCCCGCGGCCGCGAGCACGGTGCCCGCGTCGCCGGCCACCGGCATGCGGGTGACCACCAGCACGCTGGCCACGACCGCGAACCCGGCGACCACCGCCGCCGGCGTGCGCCACTGGCGGCGCCCGGCGTGGCCGTTGGCCACCGCCGGCTGCACCACGACCTCGACCGGCGCCAGCGCCGGCTGGGGGGCGAGCACCACCGGCTCGGCGGCCAGGCGCTCACGCAGCGAGGCGAGGAACGCGCTGTCCCGCGATGCCGTGGAGGCGAGGTCGTCCGATCGGAGCACGTCGCCGATCAACTGGTAGGTGTGCCAGGCCTCTCGGGCGGACGTGTCGTCGCGCCACTGGGCGCATGCGCGCGCCACGGCGGAGTCGTCGAGTTCGCCATCGACCAGCGCCGACACATCTTCCATCGGGGGCAGCTTGCCATCAGACCGTTGCGACATAACCATCTCCAACACAACCATTCGAACCACGACGGGGGCCGACCCAGCGAGCGGCACCCATCACCAGCGTTCACCTTCACGCGTGTCCAGCAGCGGGCGCAAGCGCAGCGCGATGGCTTCGCGCGCCCGGAAAATCCGCGACCGGACGGTGCCGATGGGGCAGTTCATCAGGTCGGCAATCTCTTCGTAGCTCAGGCCTTCGATCTCGCGGAGCGTGATCGCCTGCCGCAAATCCTCGGACAGCGCCTCGATCGCCGCGTTCACCGCGGCGGCGATTTCCTTGCTGGCCAACACTGCTTCGGGTGTTTCGCCGTCGGTTAGTTCATTCTCCACCCGGGAAGTTTCATCGTCGTCTTCCCTCGATGCGCGCGCGGATTCCGTCACGATCGGGTCCCGTTTCAGGCCCACGAGGGCCTTCTTGGCGGTGTTGACGGCGATCCGGTACAGCCAGGTATAGAACTGGCTTTCACCTCGGAACTGCGGGATGGCGCGGTAGGCGCGGATGAAGGTTTCCTGGGCGATGTCGGGCACCAGGTCCACGTCGCGCACCATCCGGCCGATCAGGCGCTCGATGCGACGCTGGTACTTCACGACCAGCATCTCGAACGCCTTCACATCGCCGCGTTTCACACGCTCGATGAGAGGGGCGTCAACATCAGGAGAGGTCATTCAGGCGCATTCAGAGGTCGGCGGCGAACCGCTCGGCGGGCGGGCGCGCGGAATATACCGTACAGCGCAGGGCGTGCCAGGCGGCCTCGTGGCCGCGGCGCTGCACCGGCAGCCACCGCGCGCCCCACCGGCCTTCCGGGGCAAACCGGAGCAGCATCCAGGCGCCGGCATCGAGGGCCACCGACACACGGCCAGGGGCTGCATCGAGCAGCCAGGCCTGGGTGTCCCACCGCAGGTGGAATGGCCGGGGCGGCCGCACCACCGGCCAGAGGGCCGGCCCCGCCAGCAACAGTGCCGAGATCGCCAGCGGCAGGGTGTCCCGCAGGGACCAGGCCCAGGCCACCGCAGCGGAAGCCGCGGCCAGCGACACCGTGAGGCACAGCCCGCGCCACACGCCAAAGCGTGACACGGCCACGGAAAAAGCCGGTGGCGCCTGCATGGCCCGGGCGCGGCGCGTCGGTCAGACGCGCTTGAACACCAGGGTGCCGTTCGTGCCGCCGAACCCGAAGTTGTTCTTCACGGCATATTCGATCTGCATCTCCCGCGCGGTATTGGCGCAGTAATCCAGGTCGCACTCGGGGTCCTGGTTGAAGATGTTGATCGTGGGCGGTGCCACCTGGTCCTTCAGGGCCATCACGGTGAACACCGACTCGATGCCACCGGCGCCGCCCAGCAGGTGACCGGTCATCGATTTCGTGGAACTGATGGCGAGGCTCCTGGCGTGGTCGCCGAAGGCCAGCTTCAGCGCGTTGGTCTCGTTCGCATCGCCGAGCGGCGTGGAGGTGCCGTGGGCGTTGACGTACTGCACCTGGTCGGGATTGATCCCGGCATTGCGCAGCGAGGCCTTCATGGACCGCTTGGGACCATCGACGTTGGGGGCGGTCATGTGGAACGCATCACCGCCCATGCCGAAGCCGGACAGTTCCGCATAGATCTTGGCGCCGCGGCGCTTCGCGTGCTCGTACTCCTCGAGCACCAGCACGCCGGCACCTTCGCCCAGCACGAAACCGTCGCGGTCCTTGTCCCAGGGGCGCGAGGCCGTCTTGGGATCGTCGTTGCGCGTGGACAGCGCCCGCGCAGCGGCAAAACCGCCCACGCCCAGCGGCGAGACGGTGGATTCGGCGCCACCGGCGATCATCACGTCGGCGTCGCCGTATTCGATCAGGCGGCCGGCTTCACCGATGCAGTGCAGGCCGGTGGTGCAGGCCGTGACGATGGCCAGGTTGGGGCCTTGGAACCCGAACTTGATCGACACGTGGCCGGAGATCATGTTGATGATCGATGCCGGCACAAAAAACGGGGACACGCGGCGTGGGCCGCGTGCCACCAGTTCGGCGTGGGTTTCCTCGATCATCGGCAAACCGCCGATGCCCGAACCCACGATGCAGCCGATGCGTTCGGCTGCTTCTTCACTCAGCGCGTCGCCCGTGGGCAGACCCGCGTCCTTCACCGCCTGAATGGACGCCGCCAATCCGTAATGGATGAAGGTGTCCATGTGGCGGGCTTCCTTGGCCGGGAAGAAGTCCTCGACATTGAACCCCTTCACCTCGCCCGCAAAACGGCAGGCAAAGTTCGACGGATCGAACTTGGTGATGGTGTCAATGCCGGAACGTCCGGCCAGGATGTTGGCCCAGCCCTCAGCGACCGTGTTGCCCACGGGGCTGATCAGACCGAGGCCGGTGACGACGACGCGACGACGGGTCATACGCTTTACTGGCAGTGAATGGAGGACGAGGCCATCAGGCCTTCTGGTTCTTCAGCGCGTAATCGATCGCGAGCTGAACGGTGGTGATCTTCTCGGCTTCTTCATCGGGGATCTCGATGCCGAATTCGTCTTCCAGGGCCATCACCAGTTCCACGGTGTCGAGTGAGTCGGCGCCCAGGTCAGCCACGAAGGCCTTCTCGTTGGACACATCGGCCTCAGGCACGCCGAGTTGTTCGGCAATGATTTTCTTCACACGTGCTTCGATATCGCTCATGACTCACTCCTCCAGGAGGGTTTACTTGGACAGCCCGAGATTCTACGGCTTGTGGGTCGTCTGCTTCGAGACACCCCCAGGACGTGCCGGTCGGGCTTGATAACCGGATGAAACGGGCGCCAGTACAAGCCGGCGCCGCACCTCAATTCATGTACATGCCACCGTTGACATGCAGTTCGCTGCCGGTGATGTAGCCGGCCTGCGGGGATGCGAGGAACGTGACCGCGTTGGCGATGTCCTGCGCCGAACCCAACCGGCCCAGGGGGATCTGCCCCAGCAGGGCCGCGGTCTGCGCGTCCGACAATTCCTTGGTCATGTCCGTCTCGATGAACCCGGGAGCCACGCAGTTCACCGTGATGCCGCGGCTGCCCAGTTCGCGGGCGAGCGAGCGGGTCATGCCGGCCACGCCGGCCTTCGCGGCCGCGTAGTTCGCCTGGCCGGCATTGCCGCTGGCCCCGACGACGGACGTGATGTTGACGATGCGGCCGTAGCGCTGCTTCATCATGGGCTTGATGGCGGCACGGCTGGCGCGAAAGACGGCCTTCAGGTTGGTGTCCACCACCGCATCCCAGTCGTCGTCCTTCATGCGCATCGACAGCGTGTCGCGCGTGATGCCGGCGTTGTTGACCAGCACGTGCAGGCCGCCGAATTCCTTGACGATGCCGTCGATGGCGGCGTCGAGCCCGGCAGCGTCGTTGACGTTGAGCACGATGCCGCGGGACCCTTCATGGCCGGCGAGCGCCTGGCCAATGGCCTGCGCACCGGCCTCGGTCGTGGCCGTGCCGATGACCTTCAGGCCTTGCCTGGCCAGCGACAGCGCGATGGCCCGGCCAATGCCGCGCGACGCACCCGTGACGAGGGCAATCTGCCCCACCACCGAAATTTCACTCATTGCAGCAACCCCTTTGCTTCCGCCAGCGAGGCGGGATCGAACACCGGTGCACCCGTGGCATCGGCCTCGATGCGCTTGACCATGCCAGCCAGCACCTTCCCCGGACCGCATTCGAGGATGTGGAGGATGCCACGCGCGCGGATGGCCTGGATGGTTTCCACCCACCGGACCGGACCGAAGGCCTGGCGGTACAGCGCATCGCGGATGGCTTCCGGGTCGGTCTGGACTGCCACGTCGATGTTGTTGATCACCGGAATGGCAGGCGCGGCGATGGCCGTGGTGGCCAGCTTTTCCTTCAGGCGCTCGGCCGCCGGCAGCATCAGGCTCGAATGGAACGGCGCGGACACCGACAGCACCAACGCACGCTTGGCACCCTTGGCCTTGAGCACCTCGCAGGCCTTCTCGACCGCGGCCTTGGTGCCGGCGATCACGATCTGCTTCGGGTCGTTGAAGTTCACGGCCTCGACCGGCTCGCCCGCGGCGGCAGCGGCCTCGGCACAACCGTCACGGACAGCCTGGGCATCGAGACCCAGGATGGCAGCCATGCCACCCGCGCCCACGGGAACGGCTTCCTGCATGGCCTGCGCGCGAAAGCGCACGAGCGGCAGCGCGTCAGCGAGCGTCAGCGCGCCGGCGGCAACCAGGGCCGAGTACTCGCCGAGCGAGTGCCCCGCCACGACGGCCGGTTGCAGGCCGGTTTCGGCGAGCCACGCGCGCAGGCACGCCACCGCGGCGGTCAGCATGACCGGCTGGGTGTTGGTGGTGAGGTCGAGCGATTCCTTCGGGCCTTGCGCGATCAGCGCACCGATGTCCACGCCGAGCGCATCGGAGGCTTCCGCGAGGGTGTCGCGCACGGCGGCGTGGTCACCCCAGGCGTCGAGCATGCCGACGGTCTGGGAACCCTGGCCGGGAAAAACGAATGCAAACGGAGTCATGGCAACACTGGGTCTGTTGTCGGGAGGCCGCGCCCGGGAAAGAGGCGGCGACGGAAATGCAGAAGAACGCGCGAAGCGAGCGGACGCTACAGGTCCAGCAGCACCGCGCCCCAGGTGAAACCGCCACCCACGCCTTCGAGCATGACGGTGTCGCCCGGCTGGATGGTACCCGCCCGCACGGCGACGTCCAGTGCCAGCGGGATGGAGGCGGCCGACGTGTTGCCATGTTCGTCGACGGTGACGATCACCTTCTCGAGCGGCAGCTTCAGCTTCTTGGCCGTGCCATGCATGATGCGGATGTTTGCCTGGTGCGGCACCAGCCAGTCGATGTCAGCTTCGGTGCGGCCGGCCTTCTCGAGCACCGAGCGGGCCACGTCTTCCAGCACACCCACGGCCAGCTTGAACACGGCCTGGCCGTCCATCTTCAGGAACGGGTCGCCCAGCACCTGGCCGGCCGAGACCGTGCCCGGCGTGCAGAGGATGTCGGCATGGCGGCCGTCGGCATGCAGCTCGGTGGCGACGATGCCCGGGGTATCGCTGGCCTCCAGCACCACGGCGCCGGCGCCGTCACCGAACAGCACGCAGGTGGTGCGGTCCTTGAAGTCGAGGATGCGCGAGAACACCTCGGCGCCGATCACCAGCGCCTTGCGGGCCGCGCCGGTGCGGATCATCGAATCGGCCACCGTCATGGCGTAGACGAAGCCCGAGCACACGGCTTGCACGTCGAACGCCGGGCACCCCACGATGCCGAGCTTTCGCTGCACGATGCAGGCGGTGGACGGGAACACCATGTCGGGCGTGGACGTGGCGACGATGATCAGGTCGATGTCGGCGGGCGTGAGCCGGGCCGCCTCGATGGCATGGCGTGCGGCGGCAACGGCCAGGTCGCTGCAGGGCACATCGGGCTCGGCGAAATGCCGTGCCTTGATGCCGGTGCGCGCGATGATCCACTCATCAGAGGTTTCGACACCGTCGGCGGCCAGTTGAGCGGCGAGCTGGACGTTGCTGAGGCGCTTCGGGGGCAGGTAACTGCCGGTGCCGGTGACGCGTGAGTAGCGGGCAGAGGAAGATGGAGTCATGCAGCGAGGGCGTCGCCCGGACCCACGGGTTGCTCTGGTGACGGGGCCGCGGCGGGCTGCGTCTGGAGCATCTCGAGGATCTGGTCGTGCACCCGATCAAGCAAACGATTGCGGGCCGCATCATAAGCCCGATTGAGAGCCTGCTCGAACGCAAAGGCATCGGCGGACCCGTGGCTCTTGAACACCAGCCCGCGCAGGCCCAGCAGGGCCGCACCGTTGTAGCGGCGGTGGTCGGCACGCGCTTTGAACGCTTTTAGCACCGGCATGGCCACGAATGCGAGCAGTTTCGTGAACAAGCTGCGCGAGAACTCTTGCTTGATCAGGCTCACGATGAGGCTGGCCATGCCCTCGGCGGACTTCAGCGTGACGTTGCCCACGAACCCGTCGCAGACGACCACGTCGGTGGTGCCCTTGAAGATGTCGTTGCCTTCCACATTGCCGTGGAAGTTGATGGCACCTGCGTCGCCGGCCGAACGCAGCAGTTGCGATGCGCGCTTGATGACTTCGCTGCCCTTGATGGCTTCTTCGCCGATGTTCAGCAGGCCCACGGTGGGATCGGGCTTGCCCTCTATCGCCGACACCAGCGCACTGCCCATCACGGCGAACTGCAGCAGGTGTTCCGGGGAGGAGTCGACGTTGGCACCCAGGTCGAGCACCGTGGTGAACCCGTCTCGCATGTTGGGCATCACCGTGGCGATGGCCGGGCGGTCGATGCCGTCGAGTGTCTTGAGCAGGTAGCGGGCGACGGCCATCAGCGCGCCGGTGTTGCCGGCGGACACGCACACGTCGGCCGCGGCCGGCGCGCCATCGGCACCCGGCTTGACCTGGCTCAGCGCCACGCGCAGCGACGAATCCTTCTTGCGGCGCAGCGCCACCTCGACCGGATCGTCCATCTCCACCACTTCCGACGCAGCCACCACCTTGCACCGGGCCCAGCCGACGGCTTCGGCCAGCGCGTCGGCGCGGCCCACCAGGATGAGCTCGGCCCGCGGATGTGCGGCGAGGAATGCGCGGCAGGCCGGCAGGGTGACGGAGGGCCCGTGGTCGCCGCCCATGCAATCGATGGACAGGCGGACGGTATCGAGGGCTGGCAGCGCAGGCGAAGTCATCGGGGTGCGAGCGAAAGCGAGCGGCGAATCATCGTCTCGGAAACACGCATGCCCGGCAAGGCATTCAGCTCAGGCCGGGCAAGCGGTGGGGATCAAGCAGTTTACCCGGTGCGTGGCCAAGGCCACGCGCGGGTAACGAGCGGATGCCGTCAGGCGTCCGCCTTCGTCTTGAGCACCTTGCGCCCACGGTAGAAACCGTTCGGGCTGATGTGGTGGCGCAGGTGCGACTCACCGGTGGTCGGCTCGATGGCGGTGCCCGGGGTGTTCAGGGCATTGTGCGAACGGTGCATACCGCGCTTGGAGGGCGACTTCTTGTTTTGCTGAACAGCCATGAAAAGCTCCTTAGGTCTCCTGATGCTCTTTCACAGGAGCCAGGGGGTGTAACCGCATCGTCGTCCCGGCGAAATGCCGAAACCGCGCGTCGAAAAGCCTGAGATTCTAGCACGGGGTTCGGCGCCTGGGCGAACTCCGTCGATCAATCGGTCAGTTCGGCAATCCACCACGCTTGAGCGCGGCCAGTTTGGCGAACGGGTTG
Organism: Rhizobacter sp. Root1221; assembly: GCF_001425785.1. GTDB lineage: Bacteria > Pseudomonadota > Gammaproteobacteria > Burkholderiales > Burkholderiaceae_C > Rhizobacter. The sequence goes on from NZ_LMDI01000023.1 coordinate 269,490, forward strand.
GGTTTGTCGTCTTCCGGGAGGTCGTCCTCGGCGACCTTCAACGGGTCGGGGCAGACGTCGTGGCGCGGCACGATGGGCAGCGCCAGCAGCAGCTCATCTTCCACAAGCTCCCGCGCGTCGAGTGCGCGAGTGAGTGCCAACACGTCATCCTCGCTGTCGGAATCCAGGTCGGCAGCGGTGTCCTCGCCGTGCACGAACAGGAACGACCGTTCGGCCTCGATGGCCTCGGTCATGGGTTTCAGGCAACGCTGGCACTCGAGCGCCACCTCGGTGTGGGCCGACGCGTGCAGCCACACCTGGGGCTCACTGCCCTTGGCCGTGCGAAGCTCACCGGTCAGGCGCCAGACCACCGGTGGCGACGTGGCTGCGGAGCCGGGCAGTACGGACGTGGCCAGGCGCTCCAGGCTCTCCAGCGGCCAGGTGCCGTCGAGGGTTTCGCCATCCTTGGCGAACGCGGCGACGTCGAGTCGCAGCGGGTCGAATTCTCGGGATTTCATGTCCGACAGTGTAAATCGCACCCCTCCGCACAACAGGGTCGCCACACGCCCGCCGGTGGGAGAATCGGCGGATGCACTCCCCCCACCGGTTGATCCTCGCATCGACATCGACCTACCGCCATGAACTGCTCGAACGGCTGCGCCTGCCGTTCGAGGCCGTTGCGCCCGATGTCGACGAAACCCCGCTGCCCGGCGAACAGCCGGCCACCCTCGCGCGCCGCCTCGCGCGCGCCAAGGCGGCCGACGTGGCCGCCCACCACCCCGGCGCCGTGGTGATCGGCTCCGACCAGGTGGCCGACCTCGACGGCCTGCCGCTCGGCAAACCCGGGAACCACGACAGCGCCGTGGCCCAACTGCGCGCCATGCGCGGCCGCACCGTGGTGTTCCACACCGCCGTTGCCGTGCGCTGCGTGGCGCGGGCCGTCGACACCTGCGAAATGGCCAGCGTCACCGTGCACGTGCGCGACCTGTCGGACGACGACATCGAGCGTTACCTCGCCGCAGAGCAGCCATACGACTGCGCGGGCAGCGCCAAGGCCGAAGGGCTGGGCATCGCCCTGCTGTCGGGCATTGAATCCGACGACCCCACCGCGCTCATCGGCCTGCCGCTGATCCGCACGTGCGCGCTGCTCCGGGAGGCGGGCATCGACCCGTTGAACCCGTGACGCAGGGGCGCCTGATCCTGGTCCCCAACAGCCTCGACTTCGGTGTATCCACCGACGGCGACCTGCAAGACGTGCTGCCGCTCGGTGCGTTGCGCACCGCGGCCCGGCTCACCCACTGGGTGGCAGAAAACGCGAAAACCACCCGCGCGTTCCTGAAGCGCGTGGACGCCATCGTGCCGCTCGCGCAACCGCTGCAGGGCCTGTCGATCGTGGAACTGCCCCGCCCGCAGAAGGGCGCACGGCAGGCTGCGGCGGCCCCGGACCTGAAGCCGCTGCTGCAGGCGGCAGTCGACGGCGTTGATGTGGGGTTGATTTCGGAGGCGGGGTTGCCCGCCATTGCCGACCCGGGCGCGGCGCTCGTGCAGGCCGCGCATGCGCTCGGCATCGCGGTGCTGCCGCTGTCGGGGCCCAGTTCGCTGCTGATGGCGCTGGGCGCCAGCGGCCTCAACGGCCAGAGCTTCGCGTTCGTGGGGTACCTGCCGGTGGATGGCGGCGAACGCGGCCAGCGCATCCGCGACCTGGAGGCGCTGTCCAAACGCGCGCAGCAGACCCAGCTGATGATCGAGACACCCTACCGCAACGAGGCCCTGCTGGGCGCGCTGCTGTCCCACCTGCGCGGGGACACCTGGCTGTCGGTGAGCAGCGGGCTCACGCTGCCCACGGGCTGGACCCACACGGCGCGGGTCTCCAGCTGGAAAGGGGCACCGCGAGCCGTGTCGAACGACGTGCCGGCGGTGTTTTCCTTGCTTGCCGGTTAGTCAGCCTTCTTGCCGCCGAACAAGGCGGCAATCTTGCGCTTGGGCTTGATGTTGGGCGACACCCGCGCGGCGGGTGCCGGCGTCTTGCTCTCCCAGCTGGCTTCGCCGGAGCCCGACGGTTCGTAGGGTTTGTCGAAGAACGGGTCGCGCGGCGGCGCCTTCGGTGGGGCGTAGGTGCGCACCGGACGCGACTCGGTGGTGGCCGGACCATCGTCCCAGCCGCGGCGCGGGCCGCGGTCGGGGCGGCCTTCCCGCGGTTCGAAGCGCGGGCGGCTGGCGTCCAGTTCCAGGGGCTCCAGCTCCAGCTTCTTCTTGATCAGCTTTTCGATGTCGGTGACGAGGCGCGTGTCGTCGCGGGTCACCAGTGTCACCGCCAGGCCCGATGCGCCGGCACGGCCAGTGCGGCCGATGCGGTGCACGTAATCTTCCGCGTTGAACGGCACGTCGAAGTTGATCACGGCGGGCAGGTCGGCGATGTCGAGGCCGCGGGCGGCCACGTCGGTGCAGACCAGCACGTCGGTCTCGCCCTTCTTGAACGAATCGAGTGCCTTCAGGCGCTCGTCTTGCGACTTGTCGCCGTGCAGCGCGTTGGTCTTCAGGCCGTCACGCTCCAGCGAACGCGCGAGGCGGGCACAACCGAGCTTCGAATTGACGAACACGATGGCCTGTTTGATGCCGCGGTCGGCCAGCACCTTGATGACGGCTGCGCGCTTGTCATCCGTGGAGACGCTGTAGAAGCGCTGCTCCACGTTGGTGGCCGTGGCGTTCGGGCGGGCCACCTCGACCAGGATCGGGTCCTGCAGGTAGCTTTCGGCGAGACGCTTGATCTCGGTGGAGAACGTGGCCGAGAACAGCAGCGTCTGGCGGGCCTTGGGCAGGTAGCTCAGGATGCGCTGCAGGTCGGGCAGGAAGCCGATGTCGAGCATGCGGTCGGCTTCGTCGAGCACCACGTACTCGACCTGGTTCAGCACGCAGTTCTTGGCCTCGATGTGGTCCAGCAGGCGGCCTGGCGTGGCGATCAGCACCTCGACACCCTGCTTCAGCTCGAGCGTCTGGGGCTTCATGTCGACCCCGCCGAACACCACCGCCACACGCAGCTTGCTGTGTTTCGCGTAGTTCTTGATGTTGTTGGCGACCTGGTCGGCCAGCTCCCGCGTGGGGGCCAGCACCAGCGCGCGCACCGGGTGGCGAGCGGGCGAGACGCTGCTGGTCTCGTGCTTGAGCATCTTCTGCAGCAGCGGCAGCGAAAACGCGGCCGTCTTGCCCGTGCCCGTCTGGGCGGCGCCCATCACGTCGCGCCCGGCCAACACCAGCGGAATGGCCTTCGCCTGGATGGGCGTGGCGAGGGTGTAGCCGGAGTCGGCGATGGCCCGCTGCAGCATGGGGGCCAGGGGCAAGGTGGAGAATTCCACCGCGGGAGGCGGCTCGGCCGCATCGACGCGGGGGGTATCCAGGGATGTATCGGTCATCCTCCGATTATCCCCCTTCGCGGGATCACCGCCTTTTGGCCCGGATTCGGCCACTAGAATCAGTGGATTCGCACTCTGTCGCATTCGACTCCCGCTCCATGATCCTCGTGACAGGCGGCGCCGGCTTCATCGGCGCGAACTTCGTCCTCGACTGGGCCGCGACGACCGACGAGCCCGTGGTGAACCTCGACGCCCTCACGTACGCCGGCAACCTCGAGAGCCTTGCGTCGCTGCAGGGCAACCCGCGCCACACGTTCGTCAAGGGCGACATCACCGACCGTGCGCTGCTCGACCGCCTGCTCGCCGAACACCGGCCGCGCGCCATCGTGCACTTCGCCGCGGAAAGCCACGTCGACCGCAGCATCCACGGCCCCGGCGACTTCATCCGCACGAATGTCAACGGCACGTTCACGCTGCTCGAAGCCGCCCGTGCGCATTGGCTGTCACTCACCGGCGATGACAAGGCGAACTTCCGCTTCCACCACGTCAGCACCGACGAGGTGTACGGTTCGCTGTCGGCCACCGCCCCCGCGTTCACCGAAACCCATCCGTACGAACCCAACAGCCCGTACTCGGCCAGCAAGGCGGCCAGCGATCACCTCGTGCGTGCGTGGTTCCACACCTACGGCCTGCCGGTGGTCACCACCAACTGCAGCAACAACTACGGGCCCTACCACTTCCCCGAGAAGCTGATCCCGTTGATGATCGTCAACGCACTCGCCGGCAAACCGCTGCCCGTGTACGGCGACGGCCAGCAGGTGCGCGACTGGCTCTACGTGAAGGACCACTGCTCGGCCATCCGCGAGGTGCTCGCACGCGGCGCCCTCGGTGAAACCTACAACGTGGGCGGCTGGAACGAAAAGCCCAACCTCGAGATCGTGCACACCGTGTGCGCGCTGCTCGACGAACTGCGCCCCGATCCCGCCGGCAGCTACAAGCGCCTCATCACCTTCGTCACCGACCGCCCCGGCCACGACCGCCGCTACGCCATCGACGCCAGGAAGCTCGAACGCGAACTCGGCTGGACGCCCGCCGAAACATTCGAAACCGGCATCCGCAAGACCGTGCAGTGGTACCTCGACCATGCGGATTGGGTGGCGAACGTGCAGAGCGGGAACTACCGGGATTGGGTCTCGAAGCAATACGGCGCATGAACTCCCACCCGTCATCCCGGCGAACGCCGGGACCCACCATCACCATCCTGACCCACTCGCCCGAGTGGGCCCCGGCTTTCGCCGGGGTGACGGGGGTTCGCCCATGAAGATCCTCCTCCTCGGCAAGAACGGCCAAAAGACACTGTCATCCCGGCGCAGGCCGGGATCTACCGCGCTGCCAGCAAACGCCGGTGTTCAACGAACCGGTGGAGATCCCGGCCTGCGCCGGGATGACAACGTGGCGGGTCGCCCATGAAGATCCTCCTCCTCGGCAAGAACGGCCAGGTCGGCTGGGAGCTGCAGCGCGCGCTCGCACCGCTCGGTGACGTGGTGGCCCTGGACCGCCGCAGCAGCCCGGCCGCCGACCTGTCCCAGCCAGAATCGTTGGCCGCCCTGGTGCAATCGGTGCGCCCCGACGTCATCGTCAATGCCGCCGCCCACACCGCCGTCGACAAGGCCGAGAGCGAGCCTGACCTCGCCCGTGCCGTGAACACCACGGCGCCTGCAGTGCTGGCTCGCGAGGCCGCCGCGCTCGGCGCCTGGCTCGTGCACTACAGCACCGACTACGTCTTCGACGGCAGCGGCACCGCCCCGTGGACCGAAAACGCGCCAGTGGCCCCGCTCAGCGTGTACGGCCACAGCAAGGCCGATGGCGAAGCCGCCATCCGCCTGAGCGGCTGCAAGCACCTGATCCTGCGCACGAGCTGGGTGTATGCCGCGCGCGGCGGCAACTTCGCCAAGACCATGCTGCGCCTGGCCCGTGAACGCGATCGGCTGACCGTCATCAGCGACCAGTTCGGCGCCCCCACCGGCGCCGAACTGCTGGCCGACGTGGCCGCGCACGCCGTGCGCGTGGCGCGCCAGCGGCCCGAGGTGTCGGGCACGTACCACGCCGTCGCCGCGGGCGAAACCACGTGGCACGGGTACGCGAGCCACGTCATCGAACATGCGCGTGCCGCCGGGCAGGCGATCAAGGTGCCGCAGGGCGCCATCGACCCGGTGCCCACCAGCGCATTCCCCACCCCGGCACGGCGCCCGGCCAACTCCCGGCTCGACACCACGCGGCTGCGGCAGACCTTCGGCCTCACGCTGCCGCCTTGGCAGCAAGGCGTCGACCGCATGCTGGCCGAAGTGCTGTCCAACTGACATCGACCTTCGAGGGCTCATGAGCAACCGCAAAGGCATCATCCTCGCCGGGGGATCAGGCACCCGCCTGCACCCGGCCACCCTCGCCATCAGCAAGCAGTTGCTGCCGGTGTACGACAAGCCCATGGTGTACTACCCGCTGAGCACGCTGATGCTCGCCGGCATCCGCGACATCCTGCTCATCAGCACCCCGCAGGACACCCCGCGCTTCGAAGCGCTGCTGGGCGACGGCAGCAAGTGGGGCATCAACATCCAATACTGCGTGCAGCCCAGCCCCGACGGCCTGGCCCAGGCCTTCATCCTTGGCAAGGACTTCATCGGTGGAAAGCCGAGCGCCCTCGTGCTCGGTGACAACATCTTCTACGGCCACGACCTGCAGGGCCTGCTCTCGTCGGCGGCGAACCGCGACACCGGCGCCTCCGTGTTCGCGTACCACGTGCACGACCCCGAGCGGTACGGCGTGGTGGCGTTCGACGCGCAGAAGCGCGCGCTCAGCATCGAGGAAAAGCCCAAGGCCCCGAAGAGCAACTACGCGGTCACCGGCCTCTATTTCTACGACGAACAGGTCTGCGACATCGCCGCGAGCATCAAGCCGTCGCACCGCGGAGAGCTGGAGATCACCGACGTCAATGCGCGCTACCTGGCGCAGCAGCAGCTCAACGTCGAGATCATGGGTCGCGGGTATGCGTGGCTCGATACCGGCACCCACGACAGCCTGCTGGATGCTGGGCAGTTCATTGCCACGCTGGAGAAGCGGCAAGGGTTGAAGGTGGCGTGTCCGGAGGAGATTGCGTTCCGGTCTGGGTGGATCACCCCGGAGCAGCTCGATGCGATGGCGCAGCCGATGCTGAAGAATGGGTATGGGCAGTACCTGCTCAAGGTGCTCAAGGAACAGGTGTTCTGATGAAGGTCACCCCTACCGCCCTCCCCGAGGTGTTGCTGCTCGAGCCGAAGGTCTTCGGCGACGAGCGCGGGTTCTTCATGGAGAGCTTCAACCAGAAGCTGTTCGACGACGCCGTCGGATATCCCGTCACCTTCGTGCAGGACAACCATTCGCGGTCTGCCAAGGGCGTGTTGCGCGGGTTGCACTATCAACTGCCGCCGCACGCGCAGGGCAAGCTCGTTCGCGCAGTCAGCGGCGCCGTGTTCGACGTGGCCATGGACATGCGGCGCAGCAGCCCGAACTTTGGCAAGTGGGTGGGCTACGAACTCAGCGCTGAGAACAAGCGGATGCTGTGGATTCCGCCGGGGTTCGCGCATGGGTTCTTGGTGGTGTCCGAGTCCGCCGATTTTCTCTACAAGACGACGGACTACTACATGCCGCAGGCTGAGGGGGCAGTGCGGTGGAACGATCCGACAGTCGGCATCGCCTGGCCCACGCTAGGTGCAGATCCGCAATTATCGAGCAAAGACCGTGACGCGCCCCCCCTGGACCAGGCGAATGCGTTCGAATGACACGGTCACGAGATCCGCGGTGGCGCGGCTTGCGAATCGTACGGATGGCGGTATCATCCAGCCCGTTCAAGGCTTGAACAGACTGGATGATGCAAGCGCCGATGCCACAGGATGAACTGCATTTCGAGCTACTTCGCGAGTTGACGAAAGATCCGGCGGCCAGCCAACGCCGCCTGGCCGACCGGTTGGGCGTCAGCGTGGGCAAGTTGAACTATTGCCTGCGCGCACTGATTGACAAGGGCTGGGTCAAGGCGAACAACTTCCGGAGAAGCGACAACAAGTTGGCGTACGTCTACTTGCTGACCCCGACCGGCGTGTCAGCGAAGGTTCGCTTGACCAGGAGCTTCATCGAGCGGAAAGAGCTGGAATTCGAGACGCTGTCTACAGAAATCCGCGCCCTGAAGCTTGAACTCCCCGTCGATCGGGTCCAACGGCATTCCGCCGAATCAACCGACGCGAGGGACAAAGGTCCAGCCTCTGCTGCGCTTCGCACCCATGGATACCCTCGCGAGCCATGACCGGGGTCCGAGGCCTTTCGGGTCGCTCCATCGACCTGCTGCGACAATGTCGGGTTGGCCTCCTGCCGAATCCTCGGCGAGCCCCCGGCGCCCCTTCGCGACGCCAGGATCACCCTCTCGGCGCTCCGGCGATTCACCCCCGAATCACGCGGACACCACCCTACATCACATTCGGATCGAACGACAGGCTGCGGAATGAAACTCAAAGGCAAAAAGGTATTGGTCACAGGCGCTGATGGATTCATCGGCTCTCACCTGACGGAACACCTCGTGCGAGAGGGCGCCGACGTTCGTGCGTTTGTCTACTACAACAGCTTCAACTCGTGGGGCTGGCTGGACCACGCGGGCGATGACATCAAGTCTTCCATTGACGTCTTCTCCGGCGACATCCGCGACCCCCACGGCGTCAAAGTGGCCATGAAGGATTGCGACGTGGTCATGCACCTGGCCGCGCTGATCGCGATCCCGTATTCCTATCATTCGCCGGACACGTATGTGGACACCAACGTCAAGGGCACCTTGAACGTGGTCCAGGCGGCCCGCGAACTGGGCGTGGAGCGTGTTGTCCACACGTCCACGAGCGAGGTGTACGGCACAGCGCTGTTCGTGCCGATCACGGAAAAGCACCCGTTGCAAGGTCAGTCACCCTACTCCGCCAGCAAGATCGGCGCGGACCAGATGGCGGCCAGCTTCCATGCATCGTTCGGCACCCCTGTATCGATCATTCGCCCGTTCAATACCTATGGGCCACGCCAGTCCGCCCGCGCCGTGATTCCGACCATCATCACGCAGATTGCCTCAGGCGCGCGCGCGATCAAGCTCGGGGCTTTGCATCCTACGCGCGACTTCAACTACGTGCGCGACACGGTCCGCGGTTTCGTGGCGGTGACCGAATGTGATGCCGCGGTGGGTCAGGTCGTCAACATCGGAAGCAACTTCGAGGTGTCGATCGGGGACACGGCGAAGATGATTGCCGACCTGATGGGTCGCCCTGTCGAATTCACGAGCGACGAGCAGCGACTCCGGCCGGCAAAAAGTGAAGTCGAACGTCTTTGGGCCGACAACAGTCTCGCCGCAACGCTGGCAGGCTGGACACCCGAATACGGCGAGAAGGACGGGTTTCGTCGCGGCCTGCAGGAAACCATCGAGTGGTTCTCCAAGAAGGAGAACCTCAGCCGCTACAAGGCCGGCCTCTACAACATCTGAACAGCGAGATCTCGCATGACTTTGTCACAGATCATCACCGAGCGGGTGCAACGCGTCACTGGCCAATCCCAGGTCGCGCTCCACGAGCCCAGCTTCAAGGGCAACGAACTGGCCTATGTCAAGGAATGCATCGACACAGGCTGGGTTTCCTCCGTCGGCAGCTACGTCGATCGGTTCGAGCGGGATCTTGCTGAAGTGACGGGTGTCAAGCATGCCGTGGTGGTATCCAACGGCACCTCGGGGCTGCAGATCGCGCTGCAGCTGGCAGGTGTCCAAAGAGGTGACGAAGTCATCATTCCGGCACTGTCATTCGTGGCCACGGCCAATGCCGTGGTCCATTGCGGAGGAACGCCGCACTTCGTTGACACCGACGAAACGTCGCTGGGCATGTCGGTGCCGGCGCTCGCAGACCACCTCGCTGCCATCACCGAACGCCGGGCGGGCGCAACCGTCAATCGCCAAACTGGCCAACGCATCGCGGCCATCGTACCCATGCACACGTTCGGCCATCCGGTCGACATGCCTGCATTGATCGAGCTGGCGGCCCGCTTCGACATCCCAGTGGTCGAAGACGCGGCGGAATCGCTCGGCAGCCGTATCGGCGATCGGCATACCGGAACGTACGGCCTCTGCGGCATGCTGAGTTTCAATGGCAACAAGATCGTCACGACCGGCGGCGGTGGCGCGATCATCACCAACGACAGTGGCCTCGCAAAGCGCGCGAAGCACCTCACCACCACGGCCAAACAACCTCATCCGTGGGCCTTCTTCCACGACGAGGTGGCATACAACTTCAGGCTTCCGAACCTGAATGCTGCCCTGGGCTGCGCCCAGCTGGAACAGCTGTCGGGTTTCATCGCAGCAAAGCGGGAGCTCACTCAGCGGTACGCGGAGGCGTTGAAAGACGTAGCAGGTGTGTCTCTCTTCGTCGAGCGCCCGGGAACGCACGCCAACTACTGGCTGCAGACCTTGATACTCGACTCGGACGTCGCTCACCTGCGAGACGAGGTCCTGAGCCACACCAACGCGGCGGGGCAGATGACTCGCCCCGTCTGGGAGTTGCTCACGACGCTGCCCATGTATGCGGAATGCCCGACCATGAAGACGCCGGTGGCGCAAGATCTCGCAAGACGCATCATCAATCTCCCCAGCAGCCCCCAACTGGTTCAGGGCGTGTCGTGACGGGTTTCGCCAAGAAGATTGCGGTCGTCTCAGGCAGCCGCGCAGAGTACGGCCTGCTGTACTGGGTGCTGCATGACCTCCAGGAAGCGAAGGGCGTCGAGTTGCAACTTGTCGTCACGGGAATGCACTTGTCTCCGGAGTTCGGCATGACGGTGAAGGTCATCGAACAAGACGGGTTCGAGATCGCCCGGCGAGTGGAAATGCTGCTGTCCAGCGACACCCCCTCCGGTGTCGCCAAATCGATGGGCCTGGGCGTCATCGGCATGTCCGACGCATTGGAACAGCTGGCGCCAGATCTCGTCCTCGTGCTCGGCGATCGCTTCGAGATCCTGGCGGCGGTGCAGGCATGCCTGATCCACAACATTCCGGTCGCGCACATCGCTGGTGGAGATACCACCGAAGGCGCCTTCGACGAATCGATCCGTCACGCTATCACCAAGATGGCACACGTGCACTTCGTGACGAATGAACTGTCCGCACAGCGTGTGCGTCAACTCGGCGAAGATCCTGCCCGCGTCCATTCGGTGGGCAGTCCTGGCCTCGATCACCTGAAGCGCACGCCGCTGCTGGACCGGTATGCCCTGTCAGAAGCGCTTGAGGCGCCGTTGGGCGCTCGCAACCTGCTCGTAACCTTCCACCCGGTGACACTGGAGCCCGGGGAAAGTGTGCGACAGTTCGACCAGCTTCTCGCGGCCCTTGACACCTTGGACGAGGATATTGTCCTCTGGTTCACGCGCCCCAATGCGGACACCGGCGGCCGCGGCCTGTCCGCCCGACTCGATCGTTGGTTCGCGTCCAACCAGCATCGTGCGCGTGTCTACTCGTCGCTGGGGCAACTGCGCTACTTGAGCCTGTTGTCGCAGGCAGACGCGGTGGTGGGCAACTCGTCCAGCGGCCTCTACGAAGCGCCGTCCTTCCACGTGCCGACCGTCGATATCGGTGACCGTCAACGCGGTCGCCTGGCGCCCGCGTCCGTCATTCACTGCGAACCCGAGCGCGATTCCATCCGTTCAGCGATCGCGCAGGCGCTCGAACTCGACTGCAGCGCCGTCTCGAACCCCTACGGCGACGGTGAATCGGCAAAGCGCATCGTTGCCGTGCTCGCCGATCTGCCATCTCGCGATGTCCTGCTCAAAAAACACTTCCACCTGATCGAGGCCCCCCTTGGCTGATTCCACGTTCGTGATTGCAGAGGCCGGCGTCAACCACAACGGGTCCATCGAAATGGCCCTGGAACTGATCGACGTCGCGGCGGAGGCGCAAGCGGACGCCGTTAAGTTTCAGACCTTCAGTGCCACCAAACTGGCCACGGCCTCCGCGGTCAAGGCGGACTACCAGGTCGAGAACACGAAGGAGCAAGGCGGGCAGCTCGAGATGCTTCGAAAGCTCGAACTCTCGTTGAGCGACCACCACATCCTGGTGGAACGCTGCAAGCAACGCGGCATCCACTTCATGTCGACCGGCTTCGACAGTGAGGCCATCGCCTTTCTCTCCACCCTTGGCATGCCGGCTCTGAAAGTTCCTTCGGGCGACATCACCTGTGGCCCACTTTTGCTGCAGGTCGCCCGCTTGAAGATGCCCCTCATCGTCTCGACTGGCATGAGCACCATCGCCGAAATCGAGGATGCGTTGGGCGTGATCGCCTTCGGATTGACCCGCGACGAAGAACCACGCAGCCGCGAAGATTTCATGGCCGCGTACTGCAGCGCCGCCGGGCGCCACGCGCTGGAGGGCCAAGTCACCTTGCTGCACTGTGTGACCCAGTACCCCGCTCCTGCCGAGGCCATCAACCTGCGAGCGATGGACACGATGCGCGCCGCGTTCGGCCTGCCCGTGGGGTACTCCGACCACACCCTCGGCATCGAGGTGTCGCTCGCCGCAGTGGCCCGAGGCGCGAGCGTCATCGAAAAGCACTTCACCCTCGATCGCACATTGCCCGGTCCGGACCACGCCGCGTCGCTCGAACCCAATGAACTTCGGAACATGGTGCGGGGTATCAGGAACATCGAGCTCGCGTTGGGCTCGACGATCAAGGCACCCGCTGCCCAGGAGGTTGGGAACCGTCCAGTCGCGCGCCGCAGCATCGTCGCTGCCCGCCCCATCCGGGCTGGCGATCGGCTCACCATCGAAGACCTGACCTGGAAGCGCCCCGGCACGGGACTGTCCCCCCTCGACGCCTGGGGGCTGATCGGAAGACCCGCGCTCAGGGACTACGCCACGGATGAGCCGATCGCACCATGAGCGGGTTATTGATCATCATCGGGTCCGGCGGGCATGCGGCCGTCGTTGCCGACGCCCTTCTGGCGCACGGGGAACGCGTGCTCGGTTTCACCGATGCAGACCACTCACGCCATGGTCTCAGCATTTGCGGACTACCGGTCCTGGGCGACGACCGCGTACTCGATGAGCACGGCCCCATGCTGAAGCTCGTCAACGGCATCGGTGGCATAGGGATCCCTGCCAGCAACGGCCTTCGCGGCCGCGTGCAACGGTCCCTCGAGGCCAAGGGGTGGCGGTTCGTCGGCGTCCGCCATCCGAGCGCGGTCGTCTCTCCGTTCTCGCGACTCGGTGACACCGTGCAATTGCTCGCGAACAGCGTGATCCAGGCCGGCGCATCGGTCGGTAACGGCTGCATCGTCAACACGGCCGCAGTCGTGGAGCACGACGTCGTGCTCGAAGAGTTCGTGCACGTGTCCTGCCGCGCCGTCGTGTGCGGGAACGTTCAAATCGGTGCCCGCAGCCACATTGGCGCGGGCGCCGTCGTCAAACAAGGCTTGGTGCTCGGCAGCGACACCGTCGTTGGCGCAGGCAGCGTGGTTCTCAAGAGCTTCGCCGCAGGCGCCACGCTGATCGGCGTCCCGGCCCGAGTAATGAAGGAGCGAGAATGAAAACATGGGAACGTGCGCTTATTGCGCCGGAGATGACCCTCCGAGAAGCACTGGCCACCATCGATCGCGCGGGAAGCCAGATGGCCCTCGTCGTGGACGCCGAACGGCGCCTCATCGGCACGCTCAGCGACGGTGATGCACGACGCGGCCTGTTGAAGGGATTGACGCTGACCGACGCGGTGTCTGCGGCCATGCACACGAACCCGACCGTCGCCAAGGCGGGCGACAATCGCCATTCCATCCTCGCGACCATGCGGCAGCGCGGTCTGCACCAGATGCCCGTGGTGACCGCGAACGGCATCGTCGTGGGACTGGAAGTCGTCGATGACTTTCTCACCACGCCCCCGCGGGAGAACTGGGTCGTCATCATGGCTGGCGGACTCGGCTCCCGGCTGGAGCAGCTGACAAGGGAAACACCGAAGCCGATGCTTCGCGTGGGGACACGACCATTGCTCGAGACCATCGTTCGAGGGTTCGCAGCGCAAGGCTTCCATCGCTTCTACTTTGCGGTGAACTACAAGGCGGATCAGATCGAGCGACATTTTGGCGATGGCTCCAGGTTCGGCATCGACATTCGCTACCTGCGCGAAGATCAACGCCTGGGAACCGCTGGCGCGCTGAGCCTCCTCCCCGAGGCGCCGACGCAACCCATCGTCGTCACCAACGCCGACTTGCTGACCAAGGAAGACTTCGGCTATATGCTGGATCAGCACACGGCGTCAGGCGCAGACGCGACGATGGCGGTCCGGGAATACGAGATGCAGGTCCCGTTCGGCGTTGTCCGCGAACGTGACGGACACATCGAAGCCATCGAAGAAAAACCCGTCCAGCGCTTCATCGTCAGCGCAGGTGTCTACGCCATTTCGCCGCACATGCTGGAGTTGGTGCCTCGCGCAACCTTCTTCGACATGCCCTCGCTGTTCGACCTTGCCGCCGGCCAAGGCCTCCGCGCCCGCTGCCATCGCATCGAGGGGTACTGGCTCGACATCGGCCGGCTGCCAGACTACGAACGAGCGAACCTTGAATTCGACGAGGTCTTCCAATGATCGGCGACAAGCGCGTGCTGGCGTTGGTACCTGCCCGGGCGGGTTCGAAAGGTCTTCCCGGAAAGAACGTCCGCCCCCTGCAGGGCAAGCCGTTGCTGGCCTGGCCCATCGAGGCCGCTCGCGGATCCCGCTACGTGGACCGGGTGGTCATCTCTACCGACAGCACAGAGTTTGCGGAACTTGCCCGAGCGGCCGGCGCCGATGTGCCATTCCTCCGTCCGGACCACCTGGCCAATGACACAGCACCGAGCATCGGTTTCGTCGAGCACTGCCTCGATACGCTGGAAGCCGCCGGCGACACCTATCACTACATCGTCCTGCTCGAGCCGACGTCACCACTGACCGAAGCGCAGGACATCGACAAGGCGCTGGAAACACTGGTCGCCAAGGAGCACGACGCCGACGCTATCGTCGGTGTCACCGCCCTCGCATCCTCGCATCCTGCGTTCGCCGTGCGCATCGACACCGATGGACTGATGCAGCCGTACTCGTCCGAGTCCTTCGGGCAGTTGCCCCGCCGCCAGGACATTGAACCCCTCTACAGCCTAGACGGCAGTCTCTATGCCTCCACCGTGGGGGCCATTCGCCGGGAGCGCGGCTTCTGCCACCGCCGAACACTGCCGTTCGTCACACCACGCTGGAAGTCGTTCGAGGTCGATGACCTCGTCGACTTCATCTGCATCGAAGCCATTCTGGCCAACCGCGAACTGATCAAGAACGCGGAAGCCCGACCTACCCCTTGCCGGAGTTCAACATGACCCTCAATATCAAGCGTTGCACCAAGTGCCTCACCAAGGAAACGGTCGACACCATCACTTTCGACGAATTCGGCGTGTGCAGCGTCTGCAGGCAGGTCGAATTCAAGAAGGAGAAGATCGACTGGGAGGCGCGCGGCGTGCAACTCCAGGAGATGATCGCACGCCACAAGGGGAAAGGTAACTATGACTGCGTGGTCCCCTACAGCGGGGGCAAGGACAGCGTGTTCCAGCTTTGGTACATCGTGAAGAAGCTCGGGCTTAAGCCCTTGGTGCTCCGCTACAACCACTGGGGGTACCGCCCTCTCGTGGCCGAGAACAACACCAGCGTCTTCAAGCAACTGGGCGTCGACGTGGTCGAGATGACCACAAGCTTCCACGTGGTGCGCGAGTTGATGCTCGAGTCTCTGAAGCGCCGCGGTGATTTCTGCTGGCACTGCCACACGGGCATCTACGCCGGTGTCATGCACATGGCGCTCAGGTTCGAAACGCCGCTGATCTTCTGGGGCGAATCGACCGCCGAATACCACAGCTGGTACACCTTCGAAGAAATGGAAGAGGTGGACGAGAAGCGGTTCAATCGACTGATGAACCAGGGCATGACCGCCGACGACATGTTCGAGTTTCTGCAAGGCCGGGTCGATCGCCGCGACCTCTGGATGTTTGACTATCCGAAACGCAAGGACTTGATCAAGCTCAAAGTCGAATCGATCTGTCTTGGCAACTACATCGAATGGAACACAAAGCCCCAGGTCGAAATGATCAAGCGCGAACTGGGCTGGAAGGGCCAGGAAGTGGAAGGCGTTCCCCCGCAATACGACTACGAGAAGATCGAGTGCACGTTCCAGGGCATGCGCGACTATGCCAAGTACGTGAAACGCGGTTATGGGCGCACCAATCACCTCGCCACGATCGATATCCGGAACGGGGAACTGGGTCGCGAGGAAGCCCTAGCCCTCGAAGCCCAGTACGACGGCAAGCGGCCGGCGTCCATCGATTGGTTCCTGGACATCCTGCAGATCTCTGAAAGCGAGCTCTACGAGATTCTGGAGAAGCACCAAGTCCACCCCTGGAAGTTCGATGCTTCGACCGTGGAGACGGGCAAGCCCATGCCGGACATGCCACGCTGGGACAACACTAAAGTCGACAAACCGGTCGGCCCGCCCAAGGGCGAGCAAGGCCGCAACGTCAAGTACGTCTGAGGCCGGCGCATGATCGCGATCGTCGACTACGGCATGGGCAACGTTCGCTCGCTGCGCAATGCATTCGAGTACCTCGGGGAGGACGTAATCGTCACCTCCGATCGTGATGAACTGGCATCCGCCGATCGAATCGTGCTTCCCGGCGTGGGCGCATTCGGCGATGCAATGCGTGCCATCCGCGAGCGCGATCTCCAAGCCTTTCTGACCCGTCAGGCACTCGAGGTGAAGAAGCCCATTCTGGGCGTCTGCCTGGGCATGCAGCTGTTCGCAAAAAGCAGCAGCGAGCACGGCAACCACGAGGGCTTGGGGTGGATCGATGCCGACATCCGCAGGCTTGCCGTGCCGGCACCGCTCAAAGTTCCGCACGTTGGGTGGAACGAACTTCACTTCTCTCCTGATGACTGGCTGTTCAAGGGCATCCGATCAGGCGAGGCCAACTTCTACTTCGTGCACAGCTTTCACATGGCATGCCACCGCGGCCAAGACCTGATCGCTACCACAGACTACGGCTCGCCGGTGACCGCGGTGGTACGGTCCGGCAACCTGATCGCGGCGCAGTTCCATCCAGAGAAAAGCCAAGACAACGGACTGAAGATGTTGGGCAATTGGGTTCAACACACATTCTGATGACGGACCGTCCATGCTGAAGAAACGCATCATCCCGAAATTCCTCATCCGCGGTGGCAAACTCGTCAAGGGGGTTCGTTTCCATGAGAACTTCCGCGAGGCAGGAAACCCTGTCTCCACCGCGAAGGTATACGACGCGTACGGTGTCGACGAACTGCTCTTCGTCGACATTGATGCCACCCCTGAAGGCAGGCCGGCCTCGGGCACGATCATCGAACGCGTGTCCGAAGAAGTCTTCATGCCGTTCACCGTCGGCGGGGGCATCCGTTCGCTGGAACAGATTGCGTCATTGCTGGCGAGTGGCGCGGACAAGGTCTGCATCAACACGTCGGCCATCGAGGACCCTGGCTTCGTGACGCGCGCGGCATCGCGATTCGGAGATCAGTGCATCGTAGTCGGCATCGACTACCGCCGCACACCGGGTGGCGGACACCATGTCGTCTCGAACTGCGGCCACCAGGACACAGAGCTGGATCCATTGGTCTGGGCGCAACGAATGCAGGATGCCCATGCCGGCGAGATCATGCTCTGCTCCATCGACCGCGACGGCACGATGGAAGGTTACGACACCGACCTGATCGCCAGCGCGTCCGCCAAGCTGGAGGTGCCGCTGATCGCGTCGAGCGGCGCGGGCACGTTGCAACACTGTCGCGATGCATTGGAAGCTGGCGCCTCCGCCATCACCATCAGCAGCATGTTTCTCTTCTCGGACCACAGTCCCATCAAGGTTCGCACCTACCTGGCTACGAACGGCGTGAGCGTTCGATCGCAAAAGGGTAGTCACAGCTGATGCGCTTCCTCGAATCGAAAACGCTTTGTCGGGTGATGGGGCGATGGCTGGGCGCTCTCGCAGCGCTCGCCACGCTCTCCCTGGTCGTCGTGGCGTGTGGCGGGGGCGGACCGGCGGAGCCGCCTCCACCGGAAACCATCACCATGGAACCGGAGATCAAGGTGTTCGATGCCGACCTTGGTGGATGGGCCTACAACACCGGCCGTTGGTACAACTACGTGATCTCCGACGAGCCCTGCGACTCCGGCATCGGGGTCCCGGCGAGCTTGTTCAGTCCGGCTTCGTGTTTCGCATGGCTCACGTCCGACGCGGGGGCAAACAACGACTGGGTGACCTCCACCGGTCCGTGGTGGATCGATCCGAACCACATGAAGTTGCCCGACGGGACCGGCTTCGGCTTCATCAATGTGCTTGCCTTCGTCCAACTCCCGGCCGCCGTGCGCGCGCCCGCCAACCTGGACGGAAGCCGAGTCTCGTTCGACGCGCGCATTGACTCATCCTTCTCGACGGTTGCGGCCGACAGCCGCGACGGTACTCTCAAGGGGCACATGTATTTCTGGTTCCAGACGGCTCCGCGCACCATCAGCCCTTGTACCCCGGACACCTCCATCGCAGAGGACTGTACGCGGCAAAGCGACTTCATCCTGGTCGGGGACGGCAGCGAGAACTACGAGATCGACAGCATCCCGGCCAACGAGGTGCGACGGTTCTCCTTTCCCATCTCCGCCGCCGACGCCGCGCAATGGAAATGCCTGAGCCGTGGCGTGAGCGTCAAGTACGACTGCATCGATTTCTCCGAGGCCGTGAAGACGGCATCGGTCGCGGGCTTCGTGATTGCACCGACCTTGCCGTGCCCTACCATGATCAACGGCGCCAACCGCCTAGTGTGCGACACCGCTGCAATGTTCCAGGATCCGGCGTCGTACCTCAATACGGGCACGTTCGAGGTCAAGTCCTTTTCCATCACCAAGGAGAAGCCACGCACCACCACGGCAACCCGCGTCGGACTACCTCCCACCGCCACCGTCACCACCGAGCTGCCCTTTGAATGGACTCGCCCGAGCTACGGGGCAGCCAGGAACTTCACGGTGGGGTCAGGCCTCACCTTCCTGGTCGATCCTCAGCTCGGCCCCTTGCGCGTGGGTGTCGCCAGCTCCACCGACGCAGCGCATCTTGACGACACCGGCTACCAGCTCTACATCAGCCCGAAGGGAACCGACGACGGCCAGTTGGTCGACAACCTCATGGTGGTCACCAAGGAAGAATCGGGCAAATTCGACCGCGTGCAGGTGGTTGGGCGCTACAAAGCGGGCGACACGCTCGGCATCTACTTCGAGCAGGACGCGATCGTCTTCCTCAGGAACGACGAAGTCATCATGCAGGCGCCAACGCCTTGCTCGCCGTCAACCGATTGCGTCCTGCACCCGTTCCAGGCGACCTATGGCCCTCCCCTCGGTTTCCCGCGGGTGTTTGTCTATTGACGGCGACATGAAGTACCTCCGCACTTCCCTCGAACTGACCGGGCTTTGCCAATTGGCTGCCGGGCAGGTCAACAACATCCTGTGCGACAACGATCCGATCCACGCGGCAGACCTGATGCCATCCGCAGCGACCGCCCTCGAGCGGTTGACCCACTGCTTCGCCCACGTCAACAACGGCTATTTCTTTGACGGGAGTCAGTCAGTCTTCGATCACCTGCATGGCGACCAGTACGCGATGTGGTTGTACTTCCTGTCCAACCAGCTCCACCGCGAGGGCGCGCCCGCCGGCTGGTGCAAGAAGTTGTTCCTGTTGAACAAGGCACTCCACGGGTGCGACATCTTCCACGAGGTGTCGCTTCCCTCCATCTTCCTGCTGGTCCACCCACTCGGAACGGTGCTCGGACGCGGAAACTACGGCGATTACCTGATCGCCTACCAGCGCGTGGGCATCGGCAGCAACCACAACATCTACCCCACGCTCGGCAACCACGTCACGCTCCGCCCCGGCAGTTCGGTGCTGGGCCGATCCGTCGTAGGAGACAACTGCAGCATCGCTGCAGAATCGCTGCTGTTGGACCGCGACCTGCCCCCAAACAGCGTTTACATCGGAAATCCGCGCGAGCACATCATCCGCACGCAGATCCACGTTCAACCCATATGGCGAACATGACCTCTTCATCCGACGACTTCGACGCGCTTCGCGCCCGCCTCCATCGCGCCATTCCCGGTGGCGCGCACACCTATTCCCGTGGCGACGACCAGTTTCCAGCCATCGCGCCGCCCCTATTTGTACGCGGCAAGGGCGCCCACGCCTGGGACACGGCCGGCAACCGGTTCCTCGACTACGGCATGGCGCTGCGCGCCGTCACGCTCGGCTATGCCGATCCACGCATCAACGCAGCGGCCGCCGCCGAGATGGAAAAAGGAGTGAACCTGACCCGGGCGACGCTCACCGAGCTGGAGGCCGCGGAGGCACTGATCGATCTCATCCCGTCGGTCGAGATGGTCAAGTTCGCCAAGAACGGGTCGAACGTGACGACCGCCGCGGTGAAGATCGCGCGTGCCTACACGGGAAAGCGCTATGTCTGCGTGCCGCGCCAGCAGCCATTCTTCTCGTTCGACGATTGGTTCATCGGCACCACCGCGCTCAAACGGGGCATCCCGACCGACCAGGTGTCGGCGACGCTGGTGTTCGACTACAACGACATCGCCTCCCTGAAGGCGCTCTTCGATGCACACCCGGGCGAGATCGCGGCGGTCATGCTCGAGCCCGCGACGACCGCCACCCCCTGCCCTCCCAGTTCGCAGGCCCCAGCGAACTGGCCTGGACAACCCGGCTGTCCCGGCGAGACGAACTTCCTTCAAGAAGTCCAGTCGCTCTGCCGCGCACAGGGAGCGCTCTTCATCCTGGACGAGATGATCACCGGCTTCCGCTGGCATCTGCAGGGCGCGCAGACATTCTTCGGCGTCCAGCCCGACCTAACGACCTTCGGGAAGGGCATGGCCAACGGCTTTTCCGTGGCCGCGGTCGGCGGTCGGCGCGAAGTCATGGCGGTCGGCAGCATCGATCGCCCAGGCATGGAGCGCACATTCCTGTTGTCCACGACACACGGAGCGGAAATGCCAGGCCTCGGCGCCTTCATCGAGACGGTCAACATCTACCGGTCTGAGAAGGTCGTCGATCACCTGTGGGCCTACGGCAAGAAGCTGCGCGACGGCATGACGGAGATCTCGAATCGCCACGGCCTCGCCCAGCATTTCCAGATGGACGGCCCGGCCATCAGCCTGAACTACCTGACCCGCGACCGGAGCGGAAACCTTTCCCTCGCGCTGCGCACGCTGTTCGCCCAGGAACTGCTAAAGCGAGGCGTGATGATGCCCTGGATCGCCATCTCGCAGGCCCATGGGGAGGCGGAACTCCAACAGACACTGGAAGCGGTGGATGGCGCCCTCGGCGTATTCGTCCAGGCGTTGGATGCGGGAACGGACGGCCTGCTGCAAGGTCAGGCCATCCGGCCGGTCTTCCGCACGCACAACTGAATGCCGACGATGTCCTCACTGACCAAGTTTCAGCTGAACGGCAAGGTCGCGCTTGTCACGGGCGGAGCCGGCATCCTCGGGCAGAAGTTCTGCGCTGGCCTCATGGAAGCCGGTGCCCGGGTCGCGGTGGTGGACGTCGACGGCGGCGCTGCGTCTGCAGCGGCATCGCAACTCGGCGAAAACGCCACGGGCTTCGTTTGTGATGTCTCCGATGCCACCTCGGTTCGCGATTGCGTCGAAGCGGTCGTTGCCCGTTTCGGCGGCATCGACATCCTCCATAACAACGCAGCGACGAAGTCTCAGGATGTACGCGCTTTCTTCACACCATTCGAGGACTATTCGCTCGACGTTTGGCGCGAGGTGATGTCCGTGAACATCGACGGCATGTTCCTGATGGCCCAGGCCGTCGGGCGTCACATGATCGCAAACGGGAACGGTGGCACCATCGTCCAGACCGCATCGATCTACGGGCTCGTCGGCCCGGACAGCCGCATCTACGAGGGTTCTGACTACCTGGGCGGACCGATCAACACTCCCGCGGTATACGCAGCGTCGAAGGCGGCCGTCGTCGGCCTGACCAAGTGGCTGGCGACTCACTGGGCGAAAGCCGGCATTCGGGTCAATTGCCTGGTTCCTGGCGGTGTTTCCAGCGGCCAGAACGGAATCTTCTCGGAGCGCTATTCCGAGCGCGTTCCGATGGGCCGCATGGCACAGGCCGACGAAATGGTGCCCGCATTGCTCTACCTCGCGTCCGACGCTTCGAGCTATGTCACGGGACAGGTGCTGGCCGTAGATGGCGGTTGGACCGCCTGGTAGAGACGAAGCTGACCGGCCCTGTTGATGCTGACCGCTCTCATCAAGCTTCTCGACATCGCGGCGAGGTCTCTGTTCGTTCTGCTGAGCCTGTACGCGCTGCCGATCCGCTCTACCGGGCAGTTCGGGCTGGCCCTGACGCTGATCGGATTCTTCACCTTCTTCAGCGGATTCGAGCGCTACGTCGATCTCCAGCGCCGGATGGTAGGGCACGATGCGGTCGAGTGTGATCGACTGATCGTCAATTCGTGGCAGTTCTATGCGACAAACTACATCGCGTGCCTCCCGATATTGCTAGCACTTCTTGTGTGGTGGGTCTCGCTTCCGGTCGACGTCGCCCTGCTCTGTCTCGTCATTGCCATCGGCGAGCACGTGTCGGGCGAGGCGTATCGGATCGCACTGATCGCGCCACGGTATCGTGCCGTTCTGCTGACGGCGCTCGCCAAGAACCTCGCCTTGCTCCTGTGGGCCGCGTCCGAGATATGGCTCTCGCATGACCAATTCGACATCCATCGACTGACTGCCGCCTGGGCCGGGCTGTCGTTGCTCTTTGTGCTCGTCGCAGCGATCGTGTTCACGCGCAGCTGGGCCTTTCCATCCCTGGCCAGTGTGTGCGGGGCAAAGTTGACACGAATCCAGCAGTTCCGCGCTTCCCGCACCCACTTCATGATTGGGCTCGTGGCAGTCGGACTGCTACAGTGCGACCGCGTCGTCGTCGGGTCCTTGCTATCGCTCGAGGATTCGGGCATCTACTTCCGCCACATTCTGCTGGCCTCGTTCGCATACCAAGTCTTCAACGTAGCGTCGTACGGGCGGGTGGCCGCGCATGTCTACCAGCACCTTCACGCGAATCGAGGGCACGAGGCCCGGGCAATTATCCGGCGCGAGATGACGATGCTTGTGCCGGCTTCGGCACTCGTCATCGCCGTGTTCTATTTCCTCGCATCGGACCACGGGTTTATTCCGGCGCTGCGATCGGTGAATGCCAATTTCCTGGCGGTGCTGACATTGGGCTTTCTCGTGCGAGCCTGCGCCGACTTCAATGCCCTGCTGCTGAACGGTGCGTACTCGGAGCGAGATGTTTTTGTCGCACAGTTTTCGACCCTCTGCATCACCGTCCTGCTCAATTCGGCAATGACCCAGTATTTTGGACTGGTGGGCACGGTGGTCACCGTCGCGCTCGGCTCCTGCATCTACCTGCTGATATCGAGCATCTACACCCGCAACAATCCCTCGCTGAACGCGACCCTCGCCACATGACTTCAATCGCCGCTCACGCAACCACGCCGTCTCACACCGACGTCAACGCAGTGACGCCTGTACTGAGTGCCAATCGCCGTGTGCTGATATTTCCGGCCTACCGCACCGCCGCATGGTGGGGCTACATCGGACAGAACCTCGGTTGGGGCGAAAGCGTAGTAGTCACCGACGTGCGGGGTCAAGGCGACCGATGTGTTGTCGACGATTTCTATCAGGAGCTAGCGCGGATCCGTCGCTCGCCGGCCCCCGTCTCCGCTCTGCTGTCTCCCGACGAGACGCGGGACGTCATTGCCCGATGCCGCCTTCTTCGCTGGCTGGAACCTCGTCTGGCAGCGGCGATGGCCCACGCGATGGCCATTGCCATGGACAAGGTGCTGGAGGAGGTGAAGCCCCGTCTCATCCTGAGCTTCCCCATCGACCGCTACGTGATGGACGTTCTCGAAAGACGTGCTCACGCACGGGGAATCAAACACCTTGAGCTGACTGCGAGCGTCTTGCCGAGGATGTCGATGCTGCTGTACCGCGGGCAATTGGTGCGTGTCGCGCAGCCCCCCCCCTCCGACCAAGTCCAGCGCACGGTCGCGGAAATCGCGAACCCCGACTTCACCCCGAGCTATGTCCAGAAGAAGTCGAAGTTCACGAAGACCCGGTTTATCAAGACGCTGGCGTACTTCCGAACGCGCGCCATGGCGTTCAAGGCGATCTCGTGGTTCAAGCGCGACCCGTTGAATCTGCATTACATGGACGCTCAACCTTTCCTAGGCCACAAGTGCCAATGGCGCGACATCCGGGTCGTGGATCTTTGCGACGCACAGTGGCGGACCAAGATGGAGAAATTTCCGCGGGACAAGCGGGTGATGTTCGGTCTTCAACTGTTTCCAGAAGCGTCGATCGACTACTGGTTGCGCAACATCGCGTTGATCGACCACGAAAACCTGGTCGTCGATGCGGCGAGGTCGTTCTCCGAGGCGGGTTACGTCGTGCTCATCAAGGACCATCCGTCCCAGTTCGGCTTTCGACGAACAGAATTTCTCGACCGGCTCCTTGCCCTTCCGAACACGGTGATGGTTCCATACGACGTGAGCGGCAACGAACTGGTCTCCCTGTCAGGTGCCAGTTTCACGTGCACAGGCACACTCGGGCTGCAGGCAGCCTTGGCGGGCCTGACTTCGGCGGTCACGGAGTCCTACTATGCCCTCGACGAAGATTTCGTGATGCTCCGCGAGCGCCACGAAGTGAAATCACTGGGTCATTCCACGTTGACGAAGCAGTTCGGTGCCCCGATCGATGTTCGTCGCCATCGTCTTGTCACCAATCTCCTGCGCGGGAGTTTCGAAGGTGACTTCTTCTCCTTCCAGGGCTTCAACTCGGCTAAACCAGCCCCTGGCGCCCTTGGCTTGGCCAAGGCGGTGGGAATGAGGCTCGACCAACTGGTCGAGGAAGGCCAGCTGTGACCCTTTCCGCAGGTTCGATACGGCCGGGACGGATGCCATGACCCATCCGGCCATCCTGATGCTCAAGGTGTGGGGAACCTGCCTCCTGCTCTATCTGCTGCTGCCGTTCCAGATGGTGGACAAGGCGTTGACGGTCCAGGGTTGCCTGGTGCTGGCCGCCTACCTCGGCGCGTTCTGCGCCGGGGCGGTGGGCCTGTTCGCTCCTGCGAAACCGGCAACCGAGCCCGCCCCTGCCCGCCTCGCGTTCTCCCGCACCGACCGCGTGCTCGTGTCAGCCAGCGTCATCGCAAGCCTGGCCTACCTACTGGACCTCCGCGACAAGAACGTGCTCGACCTGGCCGTGGCCTACGAGATGCGATCGGATCAGGCCGGCGCATTGCTCGAAGGCGCCGCTTCGGCAAGTTCGATGATGTTCCAGATCGGCTTTCTGACCTACCCGGCGGCTTATGCCTATGCGGTCAGGTCGATCGTCTTCGAAAAACACCTAAACGCGTGGCGCCTGGCAGCATTCGGGTTCCTCCCGATCGTCCTGGCGACTCTTGCCACCGGCGGTCGCTCACCGCTGCTGTACGGGCTCGTGATCGCGTTCCTGTCGATGAGCGTTCGGCGGTTTCACCAGCAAGGCATCCGCCGCGTCAACGAATCACCTCGCGCGGCCAACGCCGGCAGGCGTCGCAAGCTCTTGATGGCCGCCGTCGGCCTTGCCGCGATGGTCTATTTCGTCGCAGTGTTCTTCACCCGAGCAGCTGCGATGGGTGGTGGAGAAGGCATGTTCCGGGTTGCGGAACAAGGCTGGGGTGTGACGTTCCGCGGCGCCGTGGCCGACGTCCTGTACCAGGCGCTTGGGCCTGACTGGACCTACATCGTGTTCGTCTTCAGCTGGTACATCGTGCAGGGACTTCCCATGGCGTCCCACATCTTCTCGGCCTACCACGGCCCGATGCAGTTCGGGATCTACGGAATCGACATCGTGTCGGCGCTGGCTCGTCGCGTCGATGGTTCGCTGGTGGCAAGTCACTTCGACGCGCTGCAACAGATCGGCATCTACGGCTTCTACCCGGCAGCGTGGGGATCGCTTCATGTGGATCTCGGCTACCTCGGCATCGCGGCGAGTGCGCTTTGGGGCGTGCTGGCCGGCTGGGTATACCGCCGCATCCGTGCGGGCTTGGATGCCCGATGGCTGCTGTTCGCACCCTTCGTCGTGATGGGCATCCTTTTCAGCTTCATCAACACGCCGATCGGGTTTGCCAACGGATTGATCACCCACCTGTGGGTCGTTCTCGCCTTTGCCATGGCCAAGCGGCGCAGACCCGCATCCGCCGCGTCCCCTGCAACGCCACCCTTCACCGTGGCCAGTTGACCTCCATCGCCCGGGAACGGATGGCACGAAGTTGGCGCGTTCGGACGCAACGACCAGTAGCAGCCCCCTTGGCTTCCTCGCCAGCACACATATCGCAATGATCTCCAACTCGATGACACTGTCGGTCGTGAGCCATGGGCACGGCTCGCTGCTTCGGCGACTCCTTGTCGACCTGCAATCGTGCGACGGCATTTCAGGTACCCGGATCATCGTCACGCTGAACGTCAGCGAACCGTTCGACGCAGGCGATTTCGACCCGCTCCGGATCACCGTCATTCGGAACGACGTGCCCATGGGATTCGGCGCCAATCACAATCAGGCGTTCCACATGTGCGAAACGCCGTGGTTCATGATCCTCAATCCGGACCTGAGGCTTCCTCAGCCCGACTGCTTCGAAAAGCTTCTCGAAGCCACCCGCCGCTTGCCAGAGGCGGCGCTGCTGGCGCCGACGATCACGAACTCCGAAGGCGTACCCGAGGACGCCGTTCGGACCAACCTGACCTTCCTCTCCTTAGCCGCCCGCGCCCTGAAACGCCCGCGCACCCATCCCGACACCGAGCGGCCAGCGCGCCGCCCGGGCAACTTCTACTGGCTGGCGGGCATGTTCCTGATGGTCCGTTCAGACGTCTTTTCTGCGCTGGGTGGATTCGACGAACGCTACTTTCTCTACTGCGAAGACTATGACCTGAGCGCGCGGCTCTACAACGCCGGCCATGGCATCGTCCAGGTGAGTTCCGTGCGGGCCGTGCACGATGCGCAGAGGGACAGCCACCGATCGTTCAAGCACCTGAAACTCCACCTCACCAGCCTTCTCAAGGTTTGGACATCGCGGGCCTTCTGGCAAATCTGTCGAGACGGCCAATGACCTGGAATTCCCGCACGCGGTTGCGTGCTGTGACTGGCGCAGCTGGGATACGATCGCGGTTGACACACGGCAATGTTCCGGAAACATTGGCCGTTGGGGAATGCCTGACGATCTCAGCTCAAGACAGGGCCGATCACAAGACGGAGTGGTGATCAATGCCAGACGCGCCATGTGAACACTTGGCGCGGCGACCGAGGGCGACCGCCGCTGGTGGCGCAGCGGTGTGCGGCCAGCTGCACATTCCCCCGAACTAGAACCATGCAAGCCTATGACCTATTTCGCCACCTGTTTTCTCGTCGGGCTGTTCGCAACGTTGTTCGTCATGCGCACGTCGCGCCGCCACCAACATCTGTCCGCCGACCATGACCTGAGCGGCCCCCAGAAGTTTCATGCCCGCCCCGTGCCACGAATCGGGGGCGCGGGCGTCATGCTGGCCATCATGGCGGGTGCCACCATCGCGCAAGTCTCAAGCTCGCCGGTGGCGCCGCTGATTTGGACCCTGATCGGCTGTGCCATTCCGGCGTTCGTCGCCGGCATCCTCGAAGATCTCACAAAGAAGGTGTCGCCCAGAAAACGACTCATCGCCACCGCGGTATCCGCCGCACTGGCTGCAGGATTCGTGGGCGCGGTCATCGATCGCACCCACATCCCCGGCATCGACCTGCTGATCCCCTGGTTCCCGTTCGCCGTAGCGCTGACCCTCTTCACGGTCGCTGGCGTCGCCAACGCCGTCAATATCATCGACGGATTCAACGGCCTGGCCTCGATGTGCGTGTTCATGATGATCCTGGCCATGGCCTACGTGGCCTTCCAAGTCGGGGACACGTTCGTCTTCACCGCGAGCCTGATCACCGCCGGCGCGGTCCTCGGGTTCTTCGTCTGGAACTTCCCCGCCGGCCTGATCTTTCTCGGCGACGGCGGCGCCTACCTGCTCGGCTTCTTGCTGGCCGAGTTGGGCATCCTGCTGGTGCACCGAAACGCCAACGTCTCCCCGATCTTTCCGCTGCTGCTCTGCGCCTATCCCATCTTCGAGACCATCTTCACGATGTACCGGCGCAAGGTGGTGCGTGGCGTAGCCACGGCGGCACCGGATGGGATCCACCTGCACACGTTGATCCATCGCCGCCTGATCCGCTGGACGCTGGCCAACAACACCGAAGGCCGCCGCTTGACGCGCCGCAACTCGATGACGTCACCGTACCTGTGGCTGCTGTGCCTCACTTCGGTGATCCCGAGCGTGTTGTGGTGGAACAGCACGGCGATCCTGTCGTGGTTCCTGTTGGCGTTTGTGGTGGCGTACGTGTGGCTCTACGCACGCATCGTCCGGTTCCGGACCCCGCGCTGGATGGTGTTCCGCCGGCACCGCTGACTTCGGTCGGGCCGCCATGCAGCGGCCCGATTTCAGGTCATTTCGAAAGCCGCCCCATATCCGCATCCACCATCGTCGTGATCAAGGTCTGAAGGCTGGTGCGGGCCTGCCAACCCAGCTTTTGCTGCGCTTTGCCGGGATTGCCCAACAACACATCCACCTCGGCCGGACGGAACAGCGCGGAGTCGATCACGACGTGTTTGTCGGCGTCCAACCCCAGGTGATCGAAGGCGATGCGGCACATCTCGCGCACCGTGGTGGTCTTGCCGGTGGCGATGACGAAGTCATCGCCGCGTTCCTGTTGCAGCATGAGCCACATGGCCTCGACGTAGTCGCCCGCAAAGCCCCAGTCGCGCTTGACGTCGATGTTGCCCAGGCGCAGCTCAGTTTGCAGGCCGAGCTTGATGCGGGCCGCGGCATCGGTCACCTTGCGGGTCACGAACTCGATGCCGCGCAACGGGGATTCATGATTGAACAGGATGCCGCTCGAGGTGTGCAGGCCAAAGCTCTCGCGGTAGTTCACCGTCATCCAGTGCGCATACAGCTTGGCGGCGCCGTAGGGGCTGCGGGGGTAGAACGGGGTCTGCTCCGATTGCACGGCCTCCTGGATGAGCCCGAACATCTCGCTGGTGCTGGCCTGGTAGAAGCGCGCAGTGGGGTTCACGATGCGCATGGCCTCGAGCACGTTGACGGCACCCAGGCCGGTGACGTTGCCCGTCAGGAGCGGTTGGGACCAGGACGTTCCCACGAAACTCTGGGCCGCCAGGTTGTAGATTTCGTCGGCCTTGCTCTGTTCGATGATGCGGATCAGCGACGACAGGTCGGTGATGTCGCCATCCACCAGCTGGACGTCGTTGCCGATGCCCAGGTGCCGAAGGCGCCACAGGGTGTCACTGGAACGCCGGGCCAACAGGCCGCTGACCTTGTAGCCCTTGCTCAACAGCAGTTGCGCCAGGTAGGCGCCGTCCTGGCCGGTGATGCCGGTGATGAATGCGGATTTGTTCATGGCAGTTCCCGTTGATCCCAATAGTCAAGAATGTCTCTGAGCGTCTGCTCGAACGAAATGGCTGGTTGCCAGCCGGTCTGGTGGTGAAGTTTGTCGAAGCTGCCGACCACGCGCCGCTGCTCGGAAGGGCGCATGCGCGCCGGGTCGGTGACGAGTTCCACGGACATGCCCGCCAGGGTCGCCAGGGTTTCAATGATGCTGCGCAGGCTACGCTCGACGCCGGAGCAGACGTTGTAGGTCTCGCCGTTGACGCCGTGCTCCAGCAGCTGCCTGTAGGCCCGCACGATGTCGCGAACGTCGCAGAAGTCGCGGGTGGCATCGATGTCACCCACGTTCAGCTTGGCATCGCGCAGGCCCTTGCGAACATCGCTGATCTGACACGCGAAGTCAGCCACCGCGAACTGGGTGCCTTGACGCGGCCCGATATGGTTGAACGGTCGGGCCACCACGATCTCGAACGGTTCGGTCTGGCTCCACTGATAACACAACGCTTCGGCCGCCACCTTGCTGACGGCATAGGGGTTGCGGGGCTTGGGCAACCGGCTCTCCAGCAGCGGCAACTCATGCTCTGGCACCGCGCCGTACACGTCGCCCGAACCCACGAACAGCATGCGGCCCTTGAACCCGGTATCACGCAAGGCCAGCAGCAGGTTGAGCGTGCCCAGGAAGTTCACGCTCTGGGTTTCCATGGGATTGGCGAAGGCGGCCGGAATGAAACTCTGCGCAGCCAGGTGAATCACCCACTCGGGCCGGATTGCATCGACCGCAGCACGCACGCGTTCGCCGTCGCGCAAGTCGACGGGCCGCCCGTCCAGCAGCAGGTCGCTGCTCGGGAACTGCTCGGCGCAGTGCGAACCGACAAAACCAGAAAGACCGGTGACGAGGGTTGTCATGGCTTGGGCTTGCTGGCAACCACCAGGCACGTCATCGGGTACTGGGTACGCTGCAGGCGATTGAACACCTTCGCGCCAAAGCGGGCGAAGCGGCCGCCCAGGCCCAGGGCCTCCATGGCGATCGGGCCCATGTTCATGTGATTGATGTGGTTGCGCTGGTCGACCTTGAAGCCGGCGGCCTCGACCTGCTGGCACAGGGTGTCGAGTTCCCAGAAGTTGATGTGGGTGCGGTCGATCCAGTGGTTGTAGATCTGGCCACTGGCCCGCTGGCCGTGGGTCAGCGAGCAGTTCGGCACGGTGAGGATCAGGTTGCGGCGACACACGCGGAGGTACTCCCTCAGCGCAGCGTCCGGGTCGGGCAGGTGCTCCAACGTCTCGAACGACAGGATGGTGTCGACGCTGGCGTCAGGCACATCGAGCCGCTGCGCGTCGGAGACCGCAAACAGATGGGGCTTCTGGTCCCAGGCCGCGAAATGCTTGTAGTCGACGCCACGAATCTTGTAGCGATCAGCCAGATGGAGCACGTAGTTGCCGTTGCCGCAGCCGACATCCAGGATCTCTTGGCCGGCATGCTGCAACAGAGCAGCCAGGCGCTCGCGGTTGAGGCCCCGAACGGCGTAGTCCGGATGCTTGGCTTGGTCTTTGGCGCTGGTCATGGTGGATGCGGTGCGTACGTCCTGTGGCATCAGGCGGTGGCGGCCCTGCCCTGGGTCGTCGTCGACGGGGCCGGAATGCCCATCAGCGCGGCGATCCGGGCGGCATAGGGCACCCAGTCGTAGCCCGCGGCAGTGGCGGCGACGTCGGTGTCCAGGCCATAGGCCTGTTCAATGAGACTGCAGACTTCGTTGGCGTCCGCCGGCAGATCGAAGATGAATCCGTTGTGCCCATGCCGTATCACGTCAGGCGCAAATCCGGTGCGGCTCGCCACCGGCACGGCATTCGACATCATGGCCTCCAGCAGCGGGATGGGTCCGCCCTCGAGTTGCGAGGCCGAAACGAAGACGCTCATCTGGGCATAGTAGCCAGGGTACTCGGTGTAGGGCGCTTCCACGTAGCTGAAGTTGGGTTGCCTCTCCAGCTCGTCGAAACGCGGGTAATCTCGCCAGCCCTTGCCCAGCAACAGGAACTGCCGGTGCGGCAACTTCTTGACGATCTCCAGCACGAGATCCGGCGACTTGCGCGCGTAGTAGGCCGAACAGAAGCCGACCTTGCCGTCCGGCTGGCGAACGTGGGGCCGGTAGGTCTGGATGCTGGCCGCACCCACGGCCACGCCGAGCCGATGCGGCGCCACACCCAGCCGTTGAAGTTCGGCGCGCAACACCTCGTTCATGCAGATGACACCGTCGCTGCTGTCGAGCAAGCGGGCCAGGCTCTCGTTCGGGATGCCGTGTTTGTCGGCCTCCAGGTGGGTGGCGAACACGAAGGACTGCCCGCGCCGCACCGTGCGGACCTTCGACAAGGACCCCACGTAGAACATGTAGTGAGAGAAGAAGTAGCGGCTCGCCTGCGGCAGTGCCTCGCCGTGGTGGCAATACCGGATGTCGAGCCCGGGCAAGCGGCTGCCGATCTCGCGGCAGATCGCCTCCAGGATCCAGCCGGGCGCGCTCTTCGGCGGCGTCACGAAGACCACGTCGGCCTGTGTGGCAGATGTGGGAGCCAGCAAGCGGCCTAATCCCCTCAGCACAGCGGACATCGTCGGATGGGACAACACCCGCAAGCGAGCGGCCACCATCGTTTGTTTACTCTTGGACATCGTCGTTTCCGTCGCGTGACGGTGAATTTTTGGCGATCGGCAGGCGCGTTCGGACGTGCCGATCGAGAACCCGGCACATTACCAGCATATCGCCCGCGCACGGGTCGCGGCTCACCGCGCCTCGTACTCCGGCACAAACCCCTTCAACGCCTTCCGGCAAGCCGCCGGCACCATCGTGTAATTCACGGTCGTGAGCCACGCCAGCATCTCCGCCATCCAGGCATCCCCCGCCGGCTCCTGCAGCTTCGCGATCCGCAGCCGGGGATGCCTCGACGCCAGGGTGTCGTCCGCATCCGCCAGCAGCTCCTCGTACAGCTTCTCCCCCGGCCGGAGCCCGCTGAACACGATCGGGATCTCCCCATCGCGGTGGCCGGACAACCGGATCAAGTCCCGCGCCAGGTCCACGATCTTCACCGGCTCACCCATGTCGAGCACGTACACCTGCCCGCTCTCGGCCAGCGCGGCGGCCTGCAGCACCAGGCGCGCGGCCTCGGGGATGGTCATGAAGTAGCGGGTGATCTCGGGATGGGTGACGGTGACCGGGCCGCCCTTGGCGATCTGCTCCTTGAACTTCGGGATCACGCTGCCGCTGGAGCCGAGCACGTTGCCGAAACGCACGGCCGCGAAACGGGTGGCGTGGCCCTGGGTGGCCAGGTGGGACAGCACCATCTCGGCCGCGCGTTTGCTGGCACCCATCACGTTGGTGGGGTTCACGGCCTTGTCGGTGGAGATCAGCACGAACCGTTCGGCGCCCGAGCGAGCGGCGGCGGTGGCGGCGTGGAAGGTGCCGAGGGTGTTGTTCTGCAACGCCATCCACGCGTTCTCGTCTTCCATCAGCGGCACGTGCTTGTAGGCGGCAGCGTGCAGCACGAGGTGCGGGCGGTGCGTGTGGCAGGCATGTTCGATCTGGGCCAGCTGCTTCACGTCGCCGATGAGGCGCACGAGGGGCAGGTGCGGGTGCAGCTCGGCCAGTTGCTGCTCGATCTGGTACAGCGCCAGTTCGCTCTGCTCGAAGAGCACGAGGCGCGACGGGCCGTAGCGCGCGAGTTGACGGCACAGCTCCGACCCGATGGATCCGCCGGCACCGGTCACCAGCACCGTCTTGCCCGACAACAGGCCCGAGATGCCGGATTCGTCGAGCACCACCGGGTCACGCCCCAGCAGGTCCTCGGGTTCGATGTTGCGCACACGCTCGATGCGCGCGCTGCCGTCCTGCAGTTCGCTGACGGACGGCACGGTGAGCACGGGCAGGCCGCAGGCGGACGCCAGGTCGACGGCGCGGCGCCGCCGGGCGGCGCTGGACCCGGGCAGTGCCACGATCACATGGGTGGCGCCGCCGATGACGTCGGATCGCGCCACATCGGCCAGGGTGCCGGCGACCTCCACGCCGCCGATGCGCGCCCCCAGCTTGGCGGGGTCGTCGTCGAGCAGCGCCAGCACGATCCAGCCCTGCTGGTGGATGGTGGCCAGCAGGCGCTTGGCGGCTTCACCTGCGCCCATCACCACGGCACGGCGCACCTCGGTGTCGTTGCCGGTGATGCGCGAGCGCGCCTGCTCGTACACCATGCGGTAGAGGATGCGCACGCCGAACACCGCCATCAGCGTGATGACCGGGTGCAGTGCCAGCACCGCGCGCGGTACCTGGCTCAGCTGGGCCATGGACACGACCACGGCACACACCGCACCCGCCACGCCGCAGGCCACCGTGAGCCGCTTGACCTCGGCAAAGCCGGAGAACCGCCACATGCCGCGCGGGATGCCCAGCGCGACGAACACGACCAGGTACACGGCCACCACCCCACCCATCACGGCCAGGTCGTAGGACGGGCGGGCCGTGATCCAGCGCTCGAAGCCCAGGCGGAACAGGTAGGTGATGTTCCAGCTGGTGGCCACGATCAGCGCGTCGACCGCGAGCGACAGCGGCTGGCGGTGGGGCCGCAACCGCGCGAGGAACCGGTCGAGGCGGTGCCAGAAGGACAAGGTGGTGGTCATGAACGGAAGACGATGCGCAAGGTGCGGCCGATGAGCCGCAGGTCGGTGGCGAGCGAGGCCTGTTCCACGTATTGCGCGGCCAGGCGCAGCTTGGCGGGCATCACCACGTTGACGTACTCGGCCTCGGGGTCGGCCGCGGCGGCGAGCACGCCGGCTTCGTCGCGGTATTCGATGGACGCGGGATCGGTGATGCCGGGGCGCACGCTGAGCACCTTGTCGCGCAGCGCCGCGGGGTACAGGGCCACGTAACGCGGCACTTCGGGGCGCGGGCCCACGAGGCTCATGTCGCCCTTGAGCACGTCGATCAGCTGCACGAGTTCATCGAGCTTGTAGTGGCGCAGCACCCGGCCGGCACGCGTGACCCGGCGGTCGGCACCCACGGTGATCTCGGGCCCGTCCGTCGCGGGCGTGTGGGTCATCGTGCGCAGCTTGTGGATGCGGAACGGCACGCCGCCCCGCCCCACCCGCTCCTGGCGGAAGAACACGGGGCCGGGTGAATCGACCTTGATCCACAGCGCCAGCACGAGCAGCAGCGGCGACAGCACCACGAGCCCGAGGCCGGCGAGCAGCAGGTCGAAACACCGCTTGGCCATGGGTCAGGCGAGCGCGGCGCGCAGCGCGGTGGCCACGCGGGCCACGTCGGCATCGGTCATGCGGGTGTACAGCGGCAGCGAGAAGCTGCGCTCGTACACGTGCTGCGACTGCGGGAACTGCTCGGGCTTGAGGTTGCCACGGTCGCGCCAGTAGGGCTGCAGGTGCAGCGGGATGTAGTGCACGCTGCAGCCGATGCCGGCGGCAAACAGGCGCTCGATCACGGTGTCGCGCGGCACGGCCACGCCGTCGGCGAGCCGCAGCACGTAGAGGTGCCACGAATGGGTCTCGCCTTCCGGGGCCTTCGGCGGCAGCACGAGCGGCAGGTCGGCCAGCGCCGCGTCGTACAGCGCGGCCAGCTCGGCGCGGCGTTCCTGGAACCGGCGCGCCTTGCGCAGCTGGTGGATGCCCAACGCCGACGCGATGTCGGTGAGGTTGTACTTGAACCCGGGGGCGATGACCTCGTAGTACCAGCTGGGGGTCTTGGACTGGAAGCGGTCGAACGCGTCGCGGCTGATGCCGTGCAGGCGCATCACCTGGATGCGCTTGGCGATGGCCGGGTCGCGGGTGACGACCATGCCGCCTTCGCCGGTGGTGATGGTCTTGTTCGCGTAGAAGCTGAACACCGTGATGTCGGAGTCGAGCGTGCCCACGAGGCGGCCACCGCTGGTGGTGGGCAACGCGTGGGCCGCGTCTTCCACCACCTTCAGGCCGTGCCGGCGCGCCAGCGCCAGCAGCGCGGGCATGTCGGCGGCCAGGCCAGCGTAGTGCACGGGGATCACGGCCTTCGTGCGCGGCGTGATGGCGGCTTCCACCGCGGCCACGTCGATGCACAGCGTGGCCGGGTCCACGTCCACCAGCACCACGTCGGCGCCCAGGTAACGCACCACTTCCGCGGTGGCGGTGAAGGTGTGGGTGGTGGTGATGACTTCGTCGCCCGGCCCGACGCCAAGCGCCTCGAGCGCCAGGTGCAACCCGGCCGTGGCGGAGTTGACGGCCATCGACTGCAACGACGGGTCGCCGAGGAACGCGGTGAAGTCGGCCTCGAAACGGCGCGTCTTGGGCCCGGTGGTGACCCAGCCGGACTTCAGCGTGTCGACGACTTCGGCGATGTCTTCGTCGCCGATGTCGGGCAACGCAAAGGGCAGGAAGGGGAGTTCAGCGGCCATGGTTCAGGGTTTGGCGATCCAGCAGAGCACGTGGGTGCGCAGGAACGGCAGTGTGTTGAAGAGAGTGTAGAACGCAGGGTGCCAGCGGGTCACGGCCCGCGCGATGGGCGGCGCCAGCGTCACGCGGGACGCCGACACGCGGCCCTGCGGGAACAGCGCCCGCACACGCCGCAGCGGCACGCCGCGCACGTCGCGGTTGCGCGGGTTGTCGACGACGAAGTCATACCAGAGCACGGCGCCGCCCGGGCGCACCCAGCGCCACAGGGTGTCGGCCAGGCGCTGCTGGAAGTCGTCGTCGAGCAGCGACGAAAACACCGTGGAGACGAACACGATATCGAGCGACGCCGGGGGCACGTCGATCGCGAGCGCATCGGCCGATTGCAGTACCACCGCCGCCGGCAGCACGGCGCGCGCCGCCTCGTACCGCTCGGGCAGCAGTTCCACGCCACTCAGGTGTTCCGGGCGGATGCCGGCCCGCAACAGTTCCAGCAAGTTGCCACCAGCGCCGCAGCCCACTTCCATCACGCGCACCGTGGACAGGTCGGACAGGCCCTGGCGTGCGAAGAGCCGGAGCATCGCCCGCTGGCGTTCCTGCACGGTGTGCCACACGTCGGGGCGCAGCAGGCTGTAGCGGTCGTCCGCCGCGCGGCGGGCGTACCGTTCGGCGACGGCCTGGGGTTCGTTCATGGGGTCACCGCCTCGATGAACCGGGCTGCGAGCACCGGGTAGGTGTGGTGGGCGCGCACGAACGCGCGGCCGCGTTCGCCCATCGCGGCGCGCTCGACCGGCGGCGTGGCAGCCAGCCGGCGCAAGCCGTCCACCACCGCCGGCGCCGACTCGGGTGCCACGGTGAGGCCGCAACCGGCCTCGGCCACCGGATCGTTGCCAGCCTCCACCGAGTGCAACACGGCACGGCCCGCCATCATGTAGTCCATCAGCTTGTTGGGCGCGATGCCGAAGCGGTACAGCGGCACGCGCTGCCAGCCGATGTAGGCGATGTCGAACTCGGCCAGCAGCGCCGGGATCTGGGCCTTCGGGATGGGCGGGAACATGGCCACGCTGGTGAGGCCTTCCGACTGCACGCGTGCGGCCAGGTGTGATTTCAGGTGGCCGTCACCCACCATCACGATGGACAGCGGGTCGCCGCGCAGGCCGGCGGCGGCGTCGAGCAGCACGTCGAGCGCGTTGGGCTCCCCATGCGAGCCGGCATAGCCCACCACGGTGCGGCCGGCCGCGCGTTCGCGCCGGAGGTGGGCCAGCAGCGTGCCGTCGAGCGGAGCGGCCTCGCCATCCCATTCCTCCGGCGAGATGCCGTTGGGCACGATGTGCAGTTTCGCCAGGTCGAGGCCGTGCGCGGCCATGTGGCCGGCCACCTTGGGCAGCATCGACACCACCGCGTCGGCGTCGCGGTACGCGTCGTCTTCGGCCTTCTGGCACAGCATGATGAACGGGTGGTGTTTCGACAGGCCCGACAGTTCCATCGGTGACGCGGGCCACAGGTCGTGCACCTCGTAGACCAGTTTCGCGCGCGCGAAACGGGCCAGGCGGCGGGCCACCCAGATGTCCATCGGGTACGTGCTGGATGCGATGACCACGTCGGGCTTGAACGCCGCCACCTGCCGGCGGGCATCGCGCCACACCTGCCACAGGAACGTGGCGATGTTGCGCACGCGGCCGAGGCCGTTGCCCGTGTAGCGGGGCGCGGGCCACCAGCGGTAGGCGATGCCGTCGATCACCTCGTCCACCGGGGTGTCGGCCACCTCGGGCTGGCGAGCGCGCACGTGGGAGTACGAGGCCGCGACGATCTGCACGCGATGGCCCGCTCGCACCCATTCGCGCGCCAGGTAGTACGGGCGGAACTCCATGCCGTGGCGGGGCGACCCGGCATAGTGGTTCAGGAGGAGGATGTTCATGCCGGGGGCCATTCGTTCAGGCGGTCGAGCAGCCGGCCCACGGCCGGCGGGAACAACGCGTGTTGAGACACCCAGGCCCGGTTGGCCGCGGCAATGCCGGCACCACGCGGCAGCAGGCGGCCCAGCGCCACCGGATCCAGGGTGTCGGTGACGATGCGGCCGTTGTCGCCGTCGCGCACCAGCTCGCGGTTGGCCGGCAGATCGCTCAACAGCGGAATGCAGCCGTGGGCCATGGCCTCCAGCACCGACACGGCCACCGAATCGCTGGCCGGCAGGCTCACGTACCACTGCGCGCGGTCGTACCACCCGGCCTGCGTGGCGGCGTCCAGGCGGCCCACGAACTGCACCGCGTGGGCGATGCCGAGCGCCAGGGCCTGGTGTTCGAGGGCCCCGCGCAACGAACCGCCGTTGGCCACCACCAGCCGGGCCTCGGGGTGGGTTGCCAGCACGCGGGAGAACAGCACCAGCACCCGGTCGGGCTGGTACAGGGGTTCGAGGCCCCGGTTCGCGAAAAAGAGCCACGGCACCTTCTCGCCGGGTGCAGGGGGCATGGCCTCCAGGCCGAACGGGAAGGTCATGACCTCCCCCGCGCCCAGCACCTGCATGCGTTCGGTCATGTGCGACGAATCGCTGGTGCACAACGCACAGGCCCGCAACACACGGCGGGTAAGCAAACGGTACGCGGCGGACTGCGACGGCGTGACGAGGATGTCACTGCCCCAGGCCGACCCCACGATGCGCGCACGCAACCGCCAGAACCGCTTGGCCAGCCAGGCCAGCGTGCCGTGGGACGTGAGGTAGTGGGGGTTGAGCCAGTCGGCATCCACCTCGCGCAACCAGCGGCCGAGCAGGGGCAACGACCGCAACACACCGACGTTGCCGCCCGCGTGGTTCGCCTGGGTGCCCAGCGCCAGCCGCCGCTCCATCGGCACCAGGCCGTCGAACGCTGGCAGGAAACCGCGGCTCGACGCCACCCACAGCGACACCCCGGGCGTGGCCGTCAGCGCACGCGCCCACTTCAGCAGATGGGGGCTCTGGCCGTCGCCGATCAACGCGATGCGCATCACGCCCCGTCCCCGCGCTTCGCCCAGGCCTCGTAGTGCTCGCGCCATTGCGGGTGTTTCTCGAGCAGCACGGCATCGGTGTCGCGGGTGTCACCCATCACCTTGGCTGGCGCGCCTCCGATCACCGAAAAGTCGGGGAAGTGGCCGCGCACGCGGCTGTGCGACAGCACGAGGCACCCGATGCCGAGGGTGGTGTGGGGTTCGATCACCGTGTGGGGCCCGATGAAGCAGAACGCGCCGATGTGCACGGGCCCGCCAATGAACCCGGGGCGGCCGCCGTCGGGCAGTTGGTGGAATTCGTGGCCCATCAGGCGCAGGCTGCGGTGCGAGCTGTGGCTCACGATGCTGACGAAGTTCGTCACCTGCACGCCGGTGTCGATGCGCACGCCGTGGCTCGCCTCGATGAAGTTGAAGTGGCCGATGAACACGTCGTCGGCCAGCACGAGGTTTTCGTCGTGCTCGATGCACGTGCTGGGCGACAGCCGGGTGAGCGGCAGCGGCCGGCCGTCGTGTGCACGCTCGCCGAACAGCACGCGAAAGAACAGGCGGTGCCAGATCCAGCGGCGCACCCGGTTGATCCAGGCCCTAAGCGGCAGTGGCATGGGGCACCTCCTTCCAGGTCGCGAGCCACCAGAAGTAGGCTCCGAAGTACAGCGTCATGCCGGCGGACACGGCCCAGGCGCCCGCCAGCAGGCCGCCCACGTGCAGGCCGGCGGCCAGCGACAGCAGGAACACGGCCTGGCCACCGAGGGCCACGCGCAACGCCCAGGCCTGCGCCCGCCAGGCGAGTGTCACGACCGCCAGCGGGGCCGCGATGAAGTGCACGCCGATGTAGGGGGCGAGCGCCCGTGCCAGTTCGCCGGCGGGCCGCCAGCGTTCGCCGAAGAGCGCGCCGAAGATCTGCGGCCCGGCCAGCACCAGCACCAGCACGAGCGGCACGGCCACCAGCGCCAGCATGGCCATGACCTGGCGCACGGCACGGCGGGCGGCATCCGGCTCGGCGTGGGCCAGCTTCGGGTACAGCGCCTGCGACACCGCGCCGCCCACCAGCGTGGCCGGCGCCTTCAGGTACCGCAGCGCGAGGCCCCAGAACCCGGCCGAAGCCTCGCCCGTCCATGCCACCAGCAGCGCCACGGCCAGCGTGTCCTGCAACGCGCCAGCGAAGGCATGGGGGGTGTTGAGCAACGGGAACTCGCGGTGCCGACGGGCAACCGCCGCCAGCGCCGCGCGCGGGGTGGTCCACAGCGCGCGCCAGCCGCCGAGCGGCCTCGGGTGCAGCATCCACGTGCAGGCGGCCATCGCCGCCAGCACGGGGCCAGCCACCAGGCCCGTCACCCCGAGGTGGGCGACACCGCCCGCCACCTGGACCACGGACGCGCCGCCATAGTGCGTGATGCGGCTGCCCGACAGGCGCCGGAAGTGCTGCGCCCGGGTGGACCACAGCGTGAGGCATTGCACCAGGCCAGCGGCGCCCACGGCAAACGGCAACCAGGGCCAGGCCGGCAGCCAGCCGGCGTATCCCGCCACCGCGGCGACCGGCACGCACAGCAGCGACACGGCCAGCAGCACGCGCAGGCACAGCGCGATCAGGTCACGCGCCTCCGCCTCGTCGCGGGCCAGCGGCAGCGCGAAGTCGTACCGCGCGCAGGCCACCACCGCGATGTTGGCCGCCACCGCGGCAAACACGGTGTAGTGGCCAAACTCGGCCGGTGTGTAGAGCCGTGCCAGCCAGGGCCCGAGGAGCAGCGGCAGCGCCTGCGCGAGCGCACCGCCGGCCAGCAGGGTCAGCGTTGCCTTCAGCAGACCATCGGGCCGGCCGTGCATGGGTCAGGCCAGCGCTTGGCGCAGCGTCTGCGCGACGCGGTCTTGCTGGGCCTCGGTGAGGTCGGCGCTCATGGGCAGGCTCATCACGCGCTCGCTTGCCGCATCGCTATGGGGGAAATGACCATCGCCCGAGAACGCGGCGTAGGCCGGCTGGCGATGCAGCGGTTTCGGGTAGTGCACGGCCGTGGGAATGCCTTGGGCCTGCAAGCGGGCCTGGACGTCTGCCCGGCCGTCGACGAACACGGTGTACTGGCCCCACACGCAGTCGCGGTCGGGGCGCACGGCCAGCAGCTGCACGCCGCTGCCGGCCAGCAGCGCCGCGTAACGCGCGCCGATTTCGGCACGGCGCTGCAGTTCCCAGCCGAAGCGTTCGAGCTTGGCGAGCACCACGGCGCATTGCAGCGTGTCCATGCGGCCGCCCACGCCCACGCGGGTGTGGGTGTAGCGCGCGCTCTGGCCGTGCACGCGGATCTCGCGGCAGGCCTGGGCCAGCGCGTCATCGCTGGTGAAGATGGCGCCACCGTCGCCGTAGCAGCCCAGCGGCTTGCTCGGGAAGAAGCTGGTGCAGCCGAACGTGCTGAGGGCGCCGCTGCGGCGGCCCTGGTACGTGGCACCGAAACTCTGTGCGGCGTCTTCGATGACGGTGAGGCCGTGGCGTGTGGCGATGTCGTTCAGCGGGGCCATGTCGGCCACCTGGCCGTACAGGCTCACCGGCATGATGGCGCGGGTGCGCGGTGTGATGCGGGCCTCCACCTGCGACCCGTCGAGGTTGCAGGTGTCGGGCTCGATGTCCACGAACACCGGCACGGCCCCCAGCAGCACGATGACCTCGGCGGTGGCGGCAAACGTGAACGGCGTGGTGATGACCTCGTCGCCCGGTTTCACACCCTGGGCCATCAGCGCGATCAGCAGCGCCTCGGTGCCGCTGGCCACGGTGATGCAGTGGCGCGCCCCGGTGAAGGCGGTGAGCTGGCCCTCGAGTTCGGCCACCTCGGGGCCCATGATGTACTGGCCGTGGTCGAGCACGCGCTGCATGCGCTCGGCGATGCGGGGCTTGAGCGCCTGGTACTGCGAGGCCAGGTCGATGAAGGGCAACGCACTCACGCGAGCACCTCGCACTGGCCGTCGCGCAGGCGGTAGCGTTCGCCGGTGGCCGGGCACGCCGCCTCGCCGTCGCCTGCCAGCGGCAGGGCCAGGCGTTCGCCGTGCCGGCTCATCCAGCCGATCTGTTTGGCGGGCACCCCCGCCACCAGCGCGAACGCCGGCACGTCGCGGCTCACCACGGCGCCTGCGCCCACGAAGGCGTACGGGCCCACGGTGGTGCCACACACGATGGTGCAGTTGGCCCCGAGCGTGGCGCCCTGGCGCACCAGCGTGCGCCGGTACTCGTTCTTGCGCACCACGGCCGCACGCGGGTTGAACACGTTCGTGAACACCATGCTGGGGCCGCAGAACACGTCGTCTTCCAGCGTCACGGCGTCGTACACCGACACGTTGTTCTGGATCTTGACGTTGTGGCCGATCACCACGTCGTTGCCGACGTAGGTGCCCTGCCCCAGCGAACACCCGTCGCCGATGCGGGCCCCGGCGCACACGTGGGCGAAGTGCCACACACGGGTGCCGGTGCCGAGCGTGGCGCCGTCGTCGACGATGGCGGACGGGTGGATGGTGGCGGCTGACATCAGAACACCAGCGGCAGGCCCACGCGCACGCCGTCGCGGGCGGAGCGGTAGGCAGCGATCAGCACCTCGAGCGACCGCAGCCCCTCGTAGCCGTCGACCTGCGCCTGCGCTTCGCCGCGCAGCGTGCGGATCACGTTGTCGTAGTACAGCGGGTGGCCCGGGCCGTACACGCTCTCGACACCGTAGCTCGCCTGCTGCACCAGTGCGTCGTCCTCGTGCGGGGTGTCGAACTCCCAGTGCTCGATCTTGTTGACGGCCACGCCGCCCACGCGCACGGTGCCGCGTTCACCCAGCAAGGTGATGCTGCCTTCGAAGTTCTTGTTGTGAGTGAGCATGGTCACGTTGACCGAGGCCAGCGCGCCGCTGCGCAGGCGCAGGCTCATCACGCCGGTGTCTTCCGCCTCGATGTTGCGGGCGAGCGTGGCGGTGTAGGCGTGCACGTTGTCCACCGGGCCCACCAGCCAGTCGACCATGTCGACGTAGTGGCTCGCCTGGTTCATGAAGGCGCCGCCATCCATGTCCCAGCGGCCGCGCCAGGGGGCGGCGTCGTAGTAGGCCTGCGGGCGGGTCCAGAAGACATTGACGTTGACCATCGCCAGGCGG
Organism: Rhizobacter sp. Root1221; assembly: GCF_001425785.1. Classification (GTDB taxonomy): domain Bacteria; phylum Pseudomonadota; class Gammaproteobacteria; order Burkholderiales; family Burkholderiaceae_C; genus Rhizobacter. Next base: position 311,980 of record NZ_LMDI01000023.1, read on the forward strand.
CCGAAGCGGCCCTGGTCCACCGCGCGCTTGACCAGCTGCAGCGTGGCGTTGAGGCGGTTCTGCTTCACCACGAAGAGCTTGACGCGGGCGTCGCGGCAGGCGCGCACCATGGCCACGCCTTCGTCCCACTTGGTGGCCATGGGCTTTTCGCTCAGCACGTGGCGGCCGGCCTGGGCCACGCGGATGGCCTGCTGCGGGTGCAGGCCGCTCGGGGTGGCCAGCACCACCAGGTCGGGGTTGCTGTTGGCGAGCAGGTCGTCGAGGGACGAGAACCCGGGCGCACCCGTGTCGGCCGCGGCGCGCACGAGTGATTCGGGGTGGGTGTCGCACACCGCGACCCATTCGGCGCGGTCGGCGTGCTGTTTGAGCGCCTCGATGTGGTTTTTCGAGATGCGGCCGCAGCCGACCAGTGCCAGACGCAGTTTGCGGTCCCGGATGACGGACGGTACGGGCATGAGGGCTCTTTTCGGGCGGAACGCCCGGGTAAAGCCGAAGATTTTATGCGCCCTGGCCCGTCCGGGCCTCGAGATGGTGCGCAGCCGCATAAAATTGCGGCCGCACCGAGAATCCCCATGAACCAACCCATCCTCCCCATCGACGAGAACCTGCTGATCGCCACCCGCCGCGAAAAGCTTGCGGCCATCCGCCAGCAGGGCGTGGCCTTCCCGAACGACTTCAAACCGGCGCACCGCGCAGCGGCGCTGTCAGGCGAACACGGCGACAAGGACAACGAAACCCTCGAACCGCTGAACGTCTCCGTGTCGGTGGCGGGCCGGATGATGCTCAAACGGGTGATGGGCAAGGCGAGCTTCGCCTCGTTGCAGGACGCCACGGGCCGCATCCAGCTGTACGTGTCGCGCGACGGCATCGGCGAGGAAGCCTACGCCGCGTTCAAGCACTACGACCTGGGTGACATCCTGGGCGCGGAAGGCACGCTGTTCAAGACCAAGACCGGGGAACTGTCGGTCAAGGTCACGACGTTGCGGCTGCTGACCAAGAGCCTGCGGCCCCTGCCCGGCGAATTCCAGGGCATGGCCGACCAGGAGCAGAAGTACCGCCAGCGCTACGTGGACCTGATCACCGACGAAGACGCCCGCAAGCGTTTCGCCGCGCGCAGCCGCGCCATCAGCTCGATCCGCCAGTACATGGTGGACAACGGGTTCATGGAGGTGGAGACGCCCATGCTGCACCCGATCCCGGGTGGCGCGAACGCGAAGCCGTTTGTCACGCACCACAACGCACTCGACCAGGACATGTTCCTGCGCATCGCGCCCGAGCTGTACCTCAAGCGCCTGATCGTGGGCGGGTTCGAGCGCGTGTTCGAGATCAACCGCAGCTTCCGCAATGAAGGCATCTCGGTCCGGCACAACCCGGAATTCACGATGATGGAGTTCTACGCGGCGTTCTGGAACCACCACGACCTGATGGACTTCACCGAAAACGTGCTGCGCCATGCCGCGCGTGAAGCCACCGGTTCGGCCACGCTGACGTACGGCGGCAAGCCGGTGGACCTGGAGCCGGCCTTCACGCGCCTGACGGTGCGCGATTCGCTGGTGGCCCATGCGGGGCTGACGGCCGCCGAAGCCGACGACACCGAGGTGCTGCGCGCCCGCCTGAAAAAGTCCGGCGAGGAAGCGCCTGCGCACTGGAAGCTGCCGGAGCTGCAGTTCGGCCTGTTCGAGGCGGTGGTGGAAGAGCAGCTGTGGAACCCCACGTTCATCATCGACTACCCGGTGGAGGTGTCGCCACTGGCCCGCGCGTCGGACACGAACCCGGCCATCACCGAACGCTTCGAGCTGTTCATCACCGGGCGCGAGTACGCCAACGGGTTCTCCGAGCTCAACGATGCGGAAGACCAGGCGGCGCGGTTCCAGTCGCAGGCGGCCAACAAGGAAGCCGGGGATGAGGAGGCGATGTACTACGACGCTGACTTCATCCGGGCGCTGGAGTACGGCATGCCGCCTACCGGTGGGTGCGGGATCGGGCTGGATCGGTTGATGATGCTGGTGACGGATTCGCCGAGCATTCGGGATGTGATCTTGTTTCCGTCGTTGCGAAAAGAGGGCTGACACAACGCTTGTCATACCGGCGAACGCCGGTACCCACCGGCCGCAGTGGGCCCCGGTTTTCACCGGGGTGACCGACATGTCATACCGGCGAACGCCGGGTACCCACCGCCCGCAGTAGGCCCCGGTTTTCACCGGGGTGACATGGGGGGTGTGAGCTCACTCCGGCCTGAGCGACACACCGCCCAGGAGCTCGCCATACAGGTCGTGCCATCGCGGGTTCATCGCCTCGATCAGTTCGATCTTCCACGCCCGCTGCCATTCCTTGATGCGACGCTCGCGCACGACCATCTCGCGCGCCGATCCATGAACCTCGAACCACACCAGCCGGTCCACCCGGTGCATGCGCGTGAATCCATCGAACGTGCCAGACTTGTGTTGGAAGACGCGGTGAACCAGGTGGCTCGTGGAGCCCGCATACAGCGTGCCGTTGCGCCCGCTGGCCAACAGATAGACAAAGTAGACCTTCTCGTTCATCCCACCGACTGTGCCGGCCACAGGCCGAGCACCGCCTCATAAGACGCCTCCTTACGACCCCAACTCCGGCGGCTTCGTAATCATCAAATCCACAAACGTCTCCGCATCCTGGTGGATCTTCAGCCGGATGGGCAGGTACTGGAACTGCGGCGCGATCCACATCTCCACCGACAAGTCACCGCCAGCCTTCGGCACCAGCCGGGGCTTCAACCGGTACACCGAAATCTCGCCGAAGTTGGTCCACAGCAGTTCGGGTTCCGACACGTCGTACACCATGCGGCTGACCGCCCGCGGCAGCGCGAGGGGCACGGTGACGGTGGCGCCCGGCTTCAACTGCTCCGGGTGGGTGCTGAACTGCCACGCGAGCTGGACGAACTGGCTGGCGGTGTCCTGCACACCCGCCCACCGTTCGCGGCGCTGGCCGTTGGCAAGCAGCACATGGTCGGGCTCCAGCAGCACGGTGGCCCGGGTGGGCTGGCTGAAGGCCAGCTTGGTCTGCTGGTCGTAGCGGCGCGGCATCAGCCCCTCGGCGGTGATGACCCCCTCGCTGCTCATGCGGCGTGACATGAACGGGGCCACCTTCAACCCGACGTACACGTCCAGGTGCACCTGGTAGCGGTCGTCTTCCCGCAACCACTCGACCTGTGCGGTGCCGTACACCTCGCCGCGGTAGTAGCCGGTGAGGTCGAAGCTCACCCGCGTGGCCCGCGGCCATTCGAACGGCGGGGCACTGGCGGCGTCCGCCACGGGCACCACGACGGGGACAGACGCGGCCTCCGCCACCACCGGGGCCGAGGCGGGTGCTGTGACGGGTTCGGGCGCCGATGCCGCCGGCGCCGCGGGTTCGGGCGCGGGTGGCGCCGCGGCCGCCACCCGTTTCGGACGCGGTGCCGGCGCGGCCTTGGCCACCACGACGGGATCGGCCAGCTCCATGCTGCGCACGTAGGTGGCCTTCATGCGCTCGGGCATCGGGTCGCCGCGGCCGAAACCGGCGAGGTGCAAACCCACCTGCTGCACGACACACCCGTGCACCGCGACGACCGCGCCCACCAGCGCGGCGAGCGCCGCGGCCCGCACGCGGCGGCTCAACCGGGCAGCCACGCCCGCCGCAGGTCGAGCGCCGCCGCCGCGGTGCTGGCCACCGCCGTGGGCGCCAGCGTCACGGCACCAGCGTCTGCCGCGTCGGGCACCGTTGCCGAGAGGCGGCGCACCCGCCCGTCGCGCACGGTCAAGAGTTCGACCTGGCCCGAGGCCGGCAGCAGCCGCAACGCATCGTCGAGGCGGCGCACGCGCCAGTCGTCGACGGCCAGCAGTTCATCGCCCGCCGACAACCCCGCCACCTCGCCAGCCCCGCCCCGCAGCACCGACTGCACCTTGATGCCGGTCAACGGCCCTTCGGACACCCGCAGGCCCAGGCGCTGCGCGAGCGTGGGCGGCTGCGCCGTCCAGCTCACGCCCACGCGGGCCAGCAGTTTTTGCAGCGGCAGGTCGTCGGTGCCGTGCACCCACGCCGCGAGTTCCTTGGCCATCGGACGGCCCGAGACCTCCCGCAGGACCGCGGCGATGTCGGCCTCGCTGACCGGCCCGCCGCCGCTGCGCGCCCACAGGCCGCGCATCACGTCGTCGAGCGTGCCGCGGCCTTCGTCGCGCAACGTGAGGTCGAGCGCGAGGGCCACGAGCGAGCCCTTGGTGTAGTAGCTGATGGTCGAGTTCGGGGTGTTTTCGTCGCCGCGGTAGTACTTGACCCACGCGTCGAAGCTCGCCTGCGCCACGCTCTGCACCTTGCGGCCCGGCATGCCGAGCACGCCCGTGACCGTCTTGGCCACGAGCTTGAGGTATCGCGCCGGGTCGATCAGGCCGGTGCGCAGCAGGAACTGGTCGTCGTAGTAGGACGTGAACCCCTCGAAGAACCACAGCAGCTGGGTGTAGTTCTCCTGCGTGTAGTCGTAGCGCGCGAACTCGGCCGGCCGCAGGCGCTTGACGTTCCAGGTGTGGAAGTACTCGTGGCTGATGAGCCCGAGCAGCGTGACGTACCCGTCGGAGAGTTCGGTCTTCCCGCGCTGCGGCAGGTCGCGCCGGGCGGCGATCAGCGCCGTGCTGGCGCGGTGTTCCAGGCCGCCGTACCCGTCGTCCACCGCGTTGAGCAGGAACACGTAGCGCTTGAAGTGCGGCTTTTTCTTGCCGTGCCAGAACGTGATCTGCGACTCGCAGATGCGGCGGGTGTCGGCCAGCAGGCGGTCACCGTCGAAATCGGGCAGCGCCCCGGCCACCACGAACTCGTGCGGCACCCCGGCCGCCTTGAACGTGCCCCGCCAGAAGCGGCCCAGTTCCACCGGGTGGTCCACCAGCTCGTCGTACCCGGTGGCCTGGAAGGCCCCGCGCCCGTCGGCGGGCGTCATCGAGGTGGCCACGTCCCAGCCCTTGGGCAGGCGGGCGAGTTCGAGGCGGTGAGGTTCGTCCTCGCGGCCGTGCACCCGCAGGCACACGCCGGTGCCGTTGAAGAAGCCGCGCTCCGCATCGAGGAAAGCGGCCCGCACCGAGGTGTCGAACGCGTAGACCGTGTAGGTGACGACCAGTGCGCCGCGGCCTTCGCAGCGCGCGATCCACGTGGCCTTGTCGGCCTGCTGCAGCACCACCTCGCGGCTGCCCTGACGCGCCGAGACGCCGGACAGGTGCCGGGCGAATTCCCGCACCAGGTAGCTGCCGGGGATCCACACCGGCAGGCTCAGGGTCTGGTCGGCGGCCGGATCGGGCACCGACAGGGTCACCTGGTACAGGTGCGCGTGGACATCGGCAAGGGTGACGCGGTACGAGATCATCGGCGAAGGGCTCCGTGTGGCGGCGTTGCGGGCATTGTCACCCGCCGCCACACGACCCGCCGTCAGGACTTCGACGCGGCAGCCAGGCGTTTCTCGATTTCGTCCAGGCCGATGGCACCCGGCACGCGGGTGTTGTCGCTGAAGACGAGGGCCGGCGTGCCGTTGACACGGTGCTTGCGGCTCAGCGCCAGGTTGCGGTCGATCGGGGTGTCGCAGCTGCCCATGTTGCGCACCGGCTGCTTGCCCTCCAGCATCCAGCCGAGCCAGGCCTTGGCCTGGTCTTTCGAGCACCAGATGTTCTTCGACTTTTCGCCCGAGTCGGGGCCCAGCACCGGGATCAGGAAGGTGTAGACGGTGACGTCCTTCAGCTTCTGCAGGTCGACCTCGAGGCGCTTGCAGTAGCCGCAGTTGGGGTCCGAGAAGACCACGAGCTTGCGGGCGCCGGTGCCGTTTTTCCAGACGATGGCGTCCTTCATGGGCAGCTTGTCGAACACGAAGCCCGAGAGTTTCTCCTGGCGGGCCTTGGTGAGGTCCTTGCGGGCGCGGGCATCGATGAGGCTGCCCTCGATGATGTAGCTGGCCGTTTCGTCCGAGTACACGATCTCGGAGCCGCCCAGGCGCACTTCGTAGAGGCCGGGGATCTCGGTCTTGGTGACTTCGTCGATGGGGGGCAGGTCAGGCACCCGCTCGGGCAGGTTCTTGCGGATGGCCGCCTCGTCGGCGAAGGCGAACGAACTGGCGAGGACGCCGGCGGCCAACGCCAGCAGGGTGCGGGTGACGGGATGTTTCATGGTCTGCTTTCAGAAATCGAGTGCACGCGCCGTGAGCCAGCGTTTCAACGGGGGCAGTTGATTGACGAGACCCATGCCGCGGTTGCGAAGTTCCCGCAACGGGGCCTGGGATCCTGCGAACAAATGCAACAAGCCGTCGGTCAGTTGGCCCATCGCCCGGGTGGGCAGGTCGCGCACCCGTTCGTACCGCCGCAGCAACCGGGGGTCACCCACCGGCCGCCACGTTTCACGAGAAGAAATCACCTGGGTCAGCGCGACGACGTCGGCCAGCCCGAGATTGAGGCCCTGCCCGGCCAGCGGGTGCACGACGTGCGCCGCATCGCCCAGCAACACCCAGCCGGGGCCGCTCCAGGCGTGCGCACGGGCCTGCATCAGCGGCCACGAGGCGCGTTCGCCGGCCAGCGCCAGCGCGCCAGCGTCGCCACGAGTGGCCTCGTTCAGCGCGGCCTCGAACGCCGGCACGTCGAGCGCCAGCAGTTCCTGCGCGCGGGCTTCGGGCAACGACCAGACGAGCGCGTAACCGTGGTCGGGCACCGGCGCGTCGAACGGGAGCAGCGCCAGCACGTCGGGTGAGCGGAACCACTGGCGCGCCACGTTGCGGTGGGACACCGGCGTGGTCAGCCGCGCGGCGATGGCCCGGTGGCCGTAGTCGTGGCGTTCGAACACCACGCCCAGGCCTTCGCGGCCGGCCGAGGCCTTGCCTTCGCACACGGCGGTCAGCGTGGCGTCCACCGGCGCTGGCACCACCGACACGTGCGGCGCGTACCGAACGGCAGAATCCAGCGCCTGCTCCAGCAGGGCGGCGTCGGTGATCCAGGCCAGTTCGGCCACCTGCTGCTGCCAGGCCGAGAACTCCAGCACGCCGGAGGTGTCACCTTCCACATGCATGCCGTGGACGGCGGTGGCGGCATGGGCCGGCAAGGCGTCCCACACCTTGAGTTCGCGCAGCAGCGCCACGGAAGCGGCGTTGAGGGCGTAGGCGCGCACGTCGGCGCGGGCCGGTGCAGCGGCGTCGGCCACGAGGGCCACGCGCAGCCCCAGCCGGGCAAGCGACAGCGCCAGGCTTCGGCCCACGATGCCCGCGCCGCGCACACACACGTCATGACGTTTCATCCGTCCCATTGTAGAGACGCACGGAGGGCCTCTGACCCTGGGCACAATGCCCGGGTTTCCACCACGCCGGCCCGGTGCCGGACCTTCGGTCATCCATGGCGACTTCCCGGCTCCGCAAGATCTCGTTCGTGTTCGGTGGGCTGGTGCTGCTCGCCGTGGTCGCCCTCGTGTGGCTCGTGGCCAGTTTCGATCCCAACGCCTACAAGGGCCTGGCCATCGACTGGATGAAAACCGAACGCCACCGCACGCTGGTGATCGACGGGCCCATCAAGCTCTCGGTGTTTCCGCGGCTCACGGTGCAGCTGTCGGCGGTGACCCTGAGTGAACGCGACAAACCCGACACCTTCGCCCACCTCGACGACGTGTCGCTGTCGGTGGCGGTGATGCCGCTGCTGCGCAAGCGCCTGGAGGTGGACCGCATCGCCGCACGCGGCCTGCGGGCCACCTACCGCCGCGCCGCCGACGGCACCACCAACATCGACGACCTGCTGGACAAGCAGAAGCCCGACCCCGTGGCCGAAGGCGGCCCGAAGGGTGAAGCGCTCGCGTTCGACGTGCAATCGATCCGGTTCGACGACCTGCGGCTCACGGTGCACGACGCACTCGCCAAGATCGACGGCGACCTGGCCATCACCACGTTCAGCACCGGCCGATTGGCCGACCAGCGCGAATCGCCCATCGAACTGGATGCACAGCTGGCACTCACCCAACCCGCGTTGGCCGGCCGGCTGAGTGGCAAGACCCTGCTCAAGCTCGACCTGAAGACCAGTTCGGTAGCGCTGCGCGACATGCAGCTCGCCTGGGCCGGGGATGCGTTCGGCATCAAGGCGCTCGACACCAGGGTCACCGGCGCCCTTGCCTACGACGGCGCCGCCGGCACGCTGTCGGCCGACAACCTCGACGCCCGCATCGGTGCGGTGCTGGGCGCGTTGCGCCTGGACGGTTCGCAGGTGGCGCTCAAGGCGTTCGGCTACGACCCGGCCAAACAGCAACTTTCGCTCGACCAGTTGAAGGTGCGCATCGCCGGCAAGCAGGACGGCCACCCACTCAAGCTCGACCTCGACTGGCCCACGCTCGCGGTGAAGGGCAACACGCTCAGTGGCGGGCCGGTGACCGGCGCGCTGTCGCTCCAAGGGCCCACGGCCATCGACGCCACCTTCAAGTCGGCCGCGCCGAAGGGCAATTTCGAGCGCATCGAGGTGCCGGCGTTCGAGACCACGCTGAAGGGCAGCAGCGGGCCCCGCCGGCTGGGCGGCACCGTGCGGTCCGACCTGCGGCTCGACGTGGCCGGGCGCGTGCTGTCGGTGGAAGCACTCGTGGCGCGGCTGCGCATCGAGGAACCCTCACTGCAGCCGCTGGCGCTCAACGTGAACGGTCGCGCCACGGCGTCCGCCGACGCGGCCTCGTGGAAGCTGTCGGGTGACATCAACACGAACCCGTTCGACACCGACGGACAGGTGCGCCTGGCCGACAAGCCGATGGCCATCACCGCATCGGCGAATTTCAAGGCGCTCGACCTGAACCGCCTGCTGCCGGCCGCCTCGGCCACCACCGCACCAGCGGCCTCCGCACCGGCCGGCGGCGGTGCGGGTGACGCGGCACCGGTCGATCTGTCCGCACTCAAGTCGATGCAGGGCCGGCTCAGCCTGCGCGCCGGCACATTCGCGTTCCGGCAGTACCGGGCGGCCAACCTGGCACTGGACGCCACGCTGTCGGGCGGGGTGTTACGCGCGAGCCCGTTCGCGGCCGACCTGTGGAAGGGCCGGCTCGACATGGCGGTGACCGCCGACGCCGGCGCGAACCGGGTGGCCGCGAAAGGCGCGGCCACGGGCATCGACGTGGCCGCGCTGCTGAAGGACGTGGCAGACAAGGACCTGCTGGAGGGCCGGGGCCGCGTGTCGTTCGACCTCGACACCGCGGGCCGCACCGTGGGCCAGATGAAGGCCCGGCTGCACGGCCAGGCAGGCCTGCAGTTGCAGGACGGGGCCATCAAGGGCATCAACCTCGCGAAACAGCTGCGCCAGGCGCGCGCGGCGCTGTCGATGAAGGCTGATGCCGACACCCGGGCCACCGCCACCGAAAAGACCGACTTCTCGGAACTGAGCGCATCGTTCGCCATCACCGACGGCATCGCCCGCAGCAGCGACCTGAGTGTCAAGAGCCCGTTCCTGCGCCTGGGCGGCGAGGGCCTGGTCGACATCCCGAAAAGCCGCATCGACTACACCGTGCGGGCCACGGTGGCCGAAACCTCGAAGGGCCAGGGGGGTGCCGAACTGGCCGAGTTGCGCGGGGTCACCATCCCCGTGCAGTTGACCGGGCCGCTCGATGCCGTGGCCTGGCGCATCCGCTGGTCGGCGGTGGCGGCCGACGTGCTGAAGAGCCAGGTGGGGAAAAAGGTGGAGGAGCGGCTCAAGGACAAGCTGAGCGAACGCCTCGGCCTGCCGCCGCGCAGCGCCAGTGCACCGGAAGGGGGCGCCTCGCGTCCGGAGGACGAGCTGAAGCGCAAGCTGCGGGGTCTCTTCAAGTAGCCAGGCCTTGCGGCTGAGAAAGGCCTCCGGCCGCGCGCAATCCGTCACGAAAAGTGCCCCTGGGCCACACCTGGACTGCGCCGCGCGGCGCGTGGCTACCCGGAGAATCCCTTCCCTATGCCTTCCACGCAAATGCCTCTCGCCCAGCGGTCCCCGGCGGCCCACTCGGCGCCCAGGCTGACGCTGGTCGCCCGGCGCACGGCCCTCTGGCTGTTCCTGCTGATCGCCGGGTGCATCGCGGTGCTGTGGGGCGCCGAGTCGGCCGCCGGCCTGCTGTCGCCGTCCGACCATGTCGGCTTCCCGCTGATGATGGGATGGTTCATCGCGCTCGCCCTGCTGGTGTGGCGCAAGCCGTCGCAGTTGCTGCTCACCCAGGGCCTGGTGACCCTGGGGCTTGCCGCCTACCTGGTGGGCACCGTCGGCTATGCGCTGCTCGTGGAACAGCACATCGGCCTGTACGCCGCCACGTCGATGTCGTATTGGGTGATGGGTGCGCACCTGATGCTGTTTTTCACCTGGCCGGCGGCCAGGGCCTGGGCGCTGAGTGTCGGGATCACCGTGCTGTCCACGCTGCCCGCGGTGGTGGTGCAATGGCGCGGCACCGCCATACCGGGCTGGCGCGACGTGCTGTGGCCGTTCTACCTGAACGGCTGTTTCGCACAGGTGCTGCTGGGCATCGTCCTGTATGGCATCGCGCGGCAGATGAGCCAGCTGGTCCAGCTCACCCCCGTCCAGCCCGACCGCGAACCCTTCACCGTCAACGAGTTCATCGCCCACCGCATGCGCGACCTGGAACTGGCCCGCGACGCGGCGGAACAGGCATCCGAGGCGAAATCGAGTTTCCTCGCCACGATGAGCCACGAGCTGCGCACCCCGCTGCACGGGGTGCTGGGCGCGGCCGACCTGCTGCGTGACCAGTCCACCTCACCCCAGCAACGGGCCGAGCTGATCGAGACCGTGCGCCGGGGGGGTACCCACCTGCTGCACCTGATCAACGACGTGCTGGACCTCTCCCGCATCGAGGCGGGCCGTGTCGAGATCTTCAACGAAGGGTTCGACCTGCACACCTGCCTCGCCCACGTGCGCGACACGATGCAGCCGCAGGCCCTGGCCAAGTCGCTCAAGCTCATGTACCGCACCGCACCGAAGTTGCCAGCGTGTGTGCACGGCGATGAATTCCGGCTCAAGCAGGTGCTGATCAACCTGCTCGGCAACGCGCTGAAGTTCACCGACCAGGGCCACGTGAGCCTCGAAGTCGACTACGACCGCGCCCGCAGCGAACTGCTGCTGCGCATCCAGGACACCGGCATCGGCATTGCCCCGAACGAACTGGCCCGGGTGTTCGACGCCTTCCACCAGGCCGACAGCGGCAGCACGCGCCGGTTTGCCGGCACCGGTCTCGGCCTGGCGATCACCCGGCAGCTCGTCACGCTCATGGGCGGGCGCATCATGCTCGACAGCCAGCCGGGCGTGGGCACGCGGGTGCAGCTGCAACTGCCGCTGCCCGTCAGCGATGCGCCCGGGCGCGACCCGATGAGCAGCACGGCGTCCTTCGAGGCGGGGTTGGCCGGCGTGCGGGTGCTGCTGGTGGACGACGACCCCATCAACACGATGATCGCCGAGCAGATGCTCCGCGGTGCTGCCGTCCATGTCCGCACCGTGCACTCGGGCATGGCGGCCCTGGAGGCCCTGGCCCAGGGCGGCTACGACCTGGTGCTGATGGATTGGCTGATGCCGGGCATGGACGGGCTCGAGACCACGCGCCGCATGCGGGCCGGTTCCGCAGGTGGGGCCGCCCAGGCCATGCCCGTGATCGGCATGACCGCCCACGCCTTCGCCGAGGACCGGGCCGCCTGCCTTCAGGCCGGCATGGACGAGGTGCTGGTGAAGCCTGTCTCCCGGGCTCAGCTGCTGCGCGCCATCAAGCGGACGGTGGAAGTGCGCGACCGCCCGTAAAATACGCCTTTTGCACCGTCCGTCACGGCGGTTGCGCCACCCACCGCGCGTCCGCGCCATCACACCATGAGCCTCAAATGCGGCATCGTGGGCCTGCCGAACGTCGGCAAGTCCACCCTCTTCAACGCCCTCACCAAGGCAGGCATCGCGGCCGAAAACTACCCGTTCTGCACGATCGAGCCCAACGTCGGCATCGTCGAGCTGCCCGATCCCCGCCTCCAGGACCTGGCCACCATCGTCCAGCCCGAGCGCATCGTGCCCGCCATCGTGGAATTCGTGGACATCGCGGGCCTGGTGGCCGGCGCGTCGAAGGGTGAAGGCCTGGGGAACCAATTCCTCGCCCACATCCGCGAAACCGACGCCATCGTCAACGTGGTGCGCTGCTTCGACGACGAAAACGTCATCCACGTGGCCGGCAAGGTGGACCCCATCTCCGACATCGAGGTCATCCAGACCGAGCTGTGCCTGGCCGACCTCGGCACCGTCGAGAAAGCCGTCCACCGGGCGCAGAAGCTCGGCCGTGCGGGTGACAAGGACGCGCTCAAGCTCGTCGAAGTGCTCGTGAAAGTGCAGGCCGCGCTCGACGAGGCCATGCCCGTGCGTTCGCTGGGCCTCAGCAAGGACGACCAGGCCTTGATCAAGCCGCTGTGCCTGATCACCGCCAAGCCGGCCATGTTCGTGGGCAACGTCGACGAAAGCGGGTTCGAGAACAACCCGTACCTCGACCGCCTGCGCGAGTACGCCAACAGCCAGAAGGCCCCGGTGGTGGCCATCTGCGCGAAGACCGAGGCCGAGCTGTCCGAGATGGAAGACGAGGACCGCCTGATGTTCCTGCAGGAGATGGGCCAGACCGAACCGGGCCTGAACCGCCTGATCCGCGCCGGCTTCTCGCTGCTGGGCCTGCAGACCTACTTCACCGCGGGTGTGAAGGAAGTGCGCGCCTGGACCATCCACATCGGCGACACCGCCCCGCAGGCCGCCGGCGTGATCCACACCGACTTCGAACGCGGGTTCATCCGCGCCCAGACCATCGCCTACGCCGACTTCGTGGCGTTCAAGGGTGAGCAAGGGGCGAAGGACGCCGGGAAGATGCGTGCGGAAGGCAAGGAATACGTGGTCAAGGATGGGGATGTGTTGAACTTCCTGTTCAACGTCTGAGGCGGCTCGAGCCGTTGCTGCCTATCCTGTGATGCCGGCGAAGGCCCCCTGCTGTCCGGGGAAAAAACAGGCTGTCGCCCCGGCGAAGGCCGGGGTCTCCACCTTCTCGCTCAACAGCAGCGTTCCCGTCCACCGCTGGAGATCCCGGCGTTCGCCCACTACTGTCCGGAATAAATTGGACCGAGGTCACGTAAGTTGTTGCGAGCACTCGCTGTTTGGGATAAATCCCAGAGCGCCAACTCAACGCCCACTACTGTCCGGAATAAATTGGACCGAGGTCACGTAAGTTGTTGCGAGCACTCGCTGTTTGGGATAAATCCCAGAGCGCCAACTCAAAACAACCGAGGAGCTCGCAACATGTTCAGGATAAGCCAGTTCGAAGAGTTGCTGAAGCCGATACCACGGGGTCGTTTCGACTCGCTCGTGGAAAGGCATCGAGCGGATCGCCACTGCAAGGGCTTCGGTGCCCGCGACCAGCTGCTGGTGATGCTGTGCGGGCAGTGGAGTGATTGCAAGGGGCTTCGGCACACAGTCGAGCACTTCAACACCCACAAAAACGTCCACCACCACTTGGGCACGGACGAGGTGCGCAAGTCCACGCTGGCCGACGCCAACGCCAAGCGTTCACCCGAGGTGTTTGCCGATGTCGTGCGATCCCTCATGAGCGCAGTTCAGGGCGAGGCACGCAGCGGCTGCAGCAAGGTACTTCATCTGCTGGATTCGACTTCGATCACGTTGAAAGGTCGCGAGTTCGACCATTGGACGTTGCACAACCGAACCCGGCATACGCAAGGTGTGAAGCTGCACTTGGTGTTCGATGCAAAGACACGGGCGCCGATCTGGCACAGCATCACCGCTCCGAACGTCAACGACCGGGATGAAGGCGTGAAAGTGCCGATCCAACAGGGCGTGACGTACGTGTTCGACAAGGGCTACTGCGACTACAACTGGTGGTACTCCATCGAGCAGCAGGGCGCGCAGTTCGTGACCCGGTTCAAGAAGAACGCATCGCTTGCTATCGAGGAAAACAGGGAAGTTCCCGAGGACGCAGGGGACAAGATCCTGAGCGATCAATTGGTCAGGCTAGCCAATCGCAATCCGGGTGGCGGACGACGCAATCGGTACGAGCGGGTACTGCGGCGCATCGAAGTGGCCCGTGAGGGCAAGGCCGCGTTGATCCTTGCGACCAACGATCTGAGCTCGTCGGCACTGAGCATCGCTCAGGCGTACCAGGATCGCTGGGACATCGAGCTGTTCTTCAAGTGGATCAAGCAGCACCTGAACATAAAGCGGTTCTTGGGGCGCAGCGAACGAGCGGTGCGAACGCAGATCCTCATTGCCATGATCGCCTACCTGCTGCTGGTGCTGCACAAGAAGGCGACCGGGTCGCCCAAAACACTATGGGAGTTGCTGTGTGAGGTCAGCTCAAAGCTGTTCATGCGCCCGGACACACAAAACCAGTTGTATCGACGACGAAGGCAAGCCGCGCAAGCCTTCGCCGCCGCCCAACCGCCCCTGTTCAACTGAGGGGGAAATTATTCCGGACAGTAGTGGGC
>NZ_LMDI01000024.1 GCF_001425785.1 Rhizobacter sp. Root1221
GGTTGTTTTGAGTTGGCGCTCTGGGATTTATCCCAAACAGCGAGTGCTCGCAACAACTTACGTGACCTCGGTCCAATTTATTCCGGACAGTAGTGGGCCTTCGCCGGGACGACAGGGTTGTGTGGGAACACACTTACCGCTCAGCGCTCAAACTTTCGCCGGATAGCAGTGGGCCTGCGTCGGGATGACGTTGTGCCAGGAACGCCCGCACCACCGCCTCCGGGTCGGCGGCCTGCGTGACCGCGCTCACCACCGCCACGGAATCCACCCCGCACGCCCACACCCCGGGCGCGCGCGCGAGGTCGATGCCGCCGATGGCCACCACCGGGTAGGCCGGCTGGTAGCGGCGGGTCCATTCCGCCAGCTGCGTGAGCCCCACCGGCTCGTACCGCATCGCCTTCAGCGTGGTGGGGTACACCGGGCCGATGGCCACGTACGACGGGGCCACCGCGTGCGCCCGCGCCATCTCGGACGGCGTGTGCGAACTGACCCCGAGCCGGAGTCCGGCGTGCCGCAGGGCACCGAGGTCGGCCGTCTCCAGGTCCTCCTGCCCCAGGTGCACACCGAAGGCGCCGGCCGCGATGGCCAGGCGCCAGTGGTCGTTGACGATCACCTGGGCGCCGGGCACGGCACGGCCTGCCGCCACGGCCCGATCGATCTCTGCGCGCAAGGCCTCGTCGCCGAGCGTGCCGGCCTTGACGCGCAGCTGCACCGTGCGTACGCCCCACCCCAGCAGCCGCTCGACCCAGGCCGCATCGGGCACCACCGGGTAGAAGCCCATCGGGCCCGCCATGGGCGCGAACGCGGCCGCGGACGGCGGCTCGGCCGTGGCCCCCTCGACCGCCCAGTGCAGCGTGGGCAGGTGCGTGGCGTCCGCCTGCGCGGCCGCATGGGTGTGTGGGCGGCCCGGCCCCTGCCGGCGCGCGCGCGCGATGCCGGCCGTGACACGCACCTTCGCCTCGGCCGCGGCGTCGAACACGTCCCAGCCGCGGGCCAGCATGCCGGCCAGCGCGGCGGAGAACACACAGCCGGTGCCGTGGGCCGGCTCGGGCCAACGTGGCGACGACAACCGGGCCGTGCGCTGGCCGTCGGCCACCCAGTCGACACTGCGGCTTCCGCCGCCATGCCCGCCCTTGAGCACCACGGCCCCGCGGCACAGCGCACGCAACGCGGGCAGCGTCACCGGCGCATCATCGAGCAGCACCAGCGCCTCGGGCAGGTTGGGCGTGACCACGTCGGCGTGCCGCAGCAGCCCGCGCAACGCCGCGAGGAACGCTGCCGCATCACCGCCATGCGCGGCTTGGCCGTTGGACGCGGCAAGCACCGGGTCCACCACGACAGGGCAACGGCGTGTGGCCACGAAGTCCGTCACCTCCCGCAACACCGCGGCCGAACCGGTCATGCCCACCTTGATGGCCATCGGTTCGCCGTCCAGCAACACGGCCTGCAGCGCGTCGCGCACCAGCATGGCCGACACGGGCTCGACGCGGCGCAGGCCGGAGGAGTTCTGGACCGTGAGCGCGGTGACCACGCTGGCGCCGTCGAGGCCCATCGCGGCCCAGGCCGCGAGGTCGGCCGTGACACCGGCGCCGTGCACCGGGTCATGCCCGGCAATCGTCAACAAATAGCCCATGGGGGTGTCAGGTGGTGTGCCAGAACGGCTGGCCCACGGTGGGGGTGGAGGCCTGCGCGGTCTGGCGCGTGGCCATCGGGGTGGCTTCGAACGCGAGGCGGCCGGCATGGGTGGCGTCGGCAAACGCGCGGGCCATGCGCACGGGGTCTCCGGCCTCGGCCACCGCGGTGTTCAGCAGCACCGCGTCGAAGCCCATCTCCATGACGGAGGCGGCGTGTGATGGCCGGCCAAGGCCGGCGTCGACCACCAGCACGGCGTCGGGCATGCGGGCCCGCAGGGTTTCGAGTGCGTAGGGGTTCAGCGGCCCGCGGCCGGTGCCGATGGGGGCAGCCCACGGCATGATGGCGGCCACGCCGGCGTCCTGCAGGCGGCGGGCCACGACAAGGTCGTCGGTCGTGTACGCGAACACATGGAAGCCGGACTTGACGAGCAGCGTGGCGGCCTCGACGGTGCCGAACGGGTCGGGTTGCAAGGTGTAGTCGTCGCCCACCACCTCGAGCTTGATCCACGCGGTGCCGAAGATCTCGCGGGCCATCTCGGCCAGCGTGACGGCTTCCTGCGCCGAGTGGCATCCGGCGGTGTTGGGCAACACGTGGCAGCCGAGGTCGCGCACACGTTGCCAGAACGCGTTGCCGCCGCCCAGCTCGGGTTGCAGCCGGCGCAGGCCCACGGTGAGCACCTGCGTGCCACACGCGGCCACGGCGTCGGACAGCACTTGCAGCGAGGGGTACCGCGCGGTGCCGAGCAGCAGGCGGCTCTGAAGCGGGTGACCGCCCACGGTCCAGGGGGTGGTGTTCATGGGTTCAACCTCCAGTGACAGGCACGATCACGTCCACGCAATCGCCCTCGGCCAGCACACGCGTGGCCCATTGCGCACGCGGCACGAAATCGCGGTTGATGGCACACGCCATCGCGGTGGCCAGGTCGTGGCCCTGGGCCACGAGCAGTTCGCCCAGCGTGGCCGCGCCGGTGTCGACCGCGCAGCCGTTGAAAAAGACGCGGCGGCTCATCACGAGAGCGTCCGCACGAGGTCGTCCACCAGCGCCGGCGCACACAGGTAGCCGTGGCGGTACAGGCCATTGAGTTCCCACACGCCGCGAGTGGACCGCAGCACGGGCCGGTGGTCATCGAACGCCGGCCGCAGGCTGGCGGCCATGTGCACGATGCGGGCCTCGCCGAACGCGGGGTGCAGGCTGTACAACGCGCTGCCCAGTTCGAGCACGGAGCGCACGGTGGTGGGGCCGCGGTCCTCGCTTTCGAGTTCGGTGGCCCCCACGACAAAGCGGTGCCGGGGCCGGGGTGCGATGTACATCTGGTACCTCGGGTGCATCAGCCGCACGGGCCGCCGCAGATCCACGCCCGGGCACTCCACCGTCAACACCTCTCCGCGCACGCCGCGCAGGCCCGGCAACGCAGCCTTCGCGCCGATGCCCCGCGTGTCCACCACGACGTCGGCATCGCAGCGGCCTTCGGCCGTGTGCAACGCCCCCGGCGTCAGTGACGTGACCTCGCAGCCGTCGTGCCACTCGCTGCGGAAGCGGTCGAGTGCCACGGTGAGGGCGGCGAGCAGTTCGTCGTTCGCCAGCTGGCCGTCACCCACGAGGTGCAGCCCCTGCTCGAAGCGCCCGGCCAGCGACGGCTCGAGGGCTGCGACGCCCGGGCGGTCCACGGTGCGCACGAGGTCCTGCTGCGGCGGTTCGAGCTTCTGGCGCAGCACCTGCGCGAAGTGTTCGAGCGTGCCGCGGTCGGCGGGGTGGGCCACCACCAGGGTGCCCTCGCGGCGGTGGTACACCTCGTGCCCGCTGTCTTGCTGCAGCTCGGGGACCCACGTGGACCACAGCGCCATCGCCCGCTGCGCGAGGTCGAACACCACGCCGTCGGACGACACCCGCTCCGCGAGCGGCGACAGCATGGCCGCGGCCACGTGCGAGGCGGAGCGGCGGTCGTCGCGCGCGCCGCGGTCGAAGAGGCTCACACGCCATCCGGCGCGTGCAAGCCGCCAGGCGATCAGGCGGCCGGCGAGGCCGGCGCCGGCAATGGCCACATGGGGCATGGCGGGCTCCCGGTCAGAGGTAGATTTCGCTGCCGCGTTCGCGGAACTCGGCGGCCTTGTCGTCGAGCGACTGGCGCACCTCCACGATGGGCACGGCCGGCCGCACGGTGGGGTTCATGCGGGCGAACTCGCGCACCTCCTGCGAAATCTTCATCGAGCAGAACTTCGGGCCGCACATCGAGCAGAAGTGCGCCACCTTCGCGTTTTCCTTCGGCAGCGTCTCGTCGTGGTACGCCATCGCGGTGTCGGGGTCGATGGCGAGGCGGAACTGGTCTTCCCAGCGGAATTCGAAACGGGCCTTCGACACCGCGTTGTCCCACATCTGCGCGCCGGCGAACCCCTTGGCCAGGTCGGCCGCGTGCGCGGCGATCTTGTAGGCGATGAGGCCCTGCTTCACGTCGTCGCGGTTGGGCAGCCCCAGGTGTTCCTTCGGCGTGACGTAGCAGAGCATGGCGGTGCCATACCAGCCGATGTTGGCCGCGCCCATGGCGGACGAGATGTGGTCGTAGCCCGGCGAGATGTCGGTGATCAGGGGCCCGAGCGTGTAGAACGGCGCCTCGAAGCAGGCTTCGAGCTGCTTCTCGACGTTTTCCTTGACGAGCTGCAGCGGCACGTGGCCGGGGCCCTCGATCATCACCTGCACGTCGTGCTCCCAGGCCACTTTCGTGAGTTCACCCAGGGTGTGCAGTTCGGCGAACTGGGCCTCGTCGTTGGCATCGGCGATGGAGCCGGGGCGCAGGCCGTCACCCAGCGAGTAGCAGACGTCGTACGCCTTCATGATCTCGCAGATCTCGCCGAAGTGTTCGTACAGGAAGCTCTCGCGGTGGTGCGAGAGGCACCACTTGGCCATGATGGAGCCGCCCCGCGAGACGATGCCGGTGAGGCGGTTAGCGGTGAGCGGCACGTAGGCCAGGCGCACACCGGCGTGGATGGTGAAGTAGTCCACCCCCTGCTCCGCCTGCTCGATCAGCGTGTCGCGGAACAAGGGCCAGCTCAGCTCTTCGGCCTTGCCGTGCACCTTCTCGAGCGCCTGGTACAGGGGCACGGTGCCGATGGGCACGGGCGAATTGCGCAGGATCCACTCGCGGGTCTCGTGGATGTTGTCGCCGGTGGAGAGGTCCATCACCGTGTCGGCGCCCCATCGGATGGCCCACACGAGCTTGTCCACCTCTTCCTCGATGCCCGACGTGACGGCCGAGTTGCCGATGTTGGCGTTGACCTTCACGAGGAAGTTGCGGCCGATGGCCATCGGCTCGCTCTCGGGGTGGTTGATGTTGCACGGGATCACGGCGCGGCCGCGCGCCACCTCGTCGCGCACGAACTGCGGCGTGATGTCGGCCACCAGCCCGGCGCCGAACGAGTGACCTGGCTGCGGCATGCGTTCGGTGGCCAGGCGTTCGCGCAGTTGGGCGCGCACGAGGTTCTCGCGGACGGCAACGAACTCCATCTCGGGCGTGATGATGCCGCGCCGGGCGTAGTGCATCTGCGAGACGTTGGCACCCGCCTTGGCACGGCGGGGCACCGGCGCGGCCGTCATGCGCAGCGCAGCAAGCCTGGGGTCGGCCAGCCGCTCGCGGCCGAAGGCGCTCGACAGGCCCGGCAGGGCCTCGGTGTCACCACGTTCTTCGATCCACGCGGTGCGCAGGCCCGGCAGGCCACGGGCGATGTCGATGGTGGCGGCCGGGTCGGTGTAGGGGCCCGACGCGTCGTACACGCGCAGCGGCGGGTTGGGTTCGCGGCGCGGTTCGCCGGCGCCCTCATGGACCAGCGTGTCGTTGAGCTCGATCTGCCGGAAGGGCACGCGCACGTCGGGGCGCGAACCGGGCAGGTACACCTTGCTCGAACCGGGGAAGGCGTTGCGGGTGATGCGGCGCGAGAGGTCGTCGGTATCGACGTGGGAGGGGGACTTGGCCATCGTGACTCCAGTGGTGGGGTGCCTGCCTGGAGACCGAGCGCAACGGGGTGCGCCAGGGCCGAGTGCATTGTTTCCTACGCGGGGGTTATCCCAATCAGGTTCAACGGGTTTGGCGCATTGCGCCATCTCAGCCTCAGGTCGTATCGACCCCCGGCACCCCGACAAGCAGGCGGATTCTAATCACAAGGCCTTGATGCCAGCAAGGCCGGGTTGACACGGCGTTCGATGGGCTCATACTTAACCGATTGATTCATTGACCTGCCCACGGAGGTGACCCATGGAGATGATCGAACCGACCGAAGAACACCGGTGGCTGCAAAAGTTCGTGGGCGACTGGATCACGGAGAGCCGCATGCCGGGCCCCGATGGCAAGGACGAAGTGTTCCAGGGCCGCGAAACCGTGAAGGCCGTGGGTCCGTATTGGGTGCAGTGCCTCGGCACCGGTGAGATGCCGGGCGGCGGCGAGGCCACGATGGTGCTGACCCTCGGCTACAACGTGCGCACGAAACGTTTCGTGGGCACATGGATGGGCTCGATGATGACCGAGCTCTGGGTGTACGACATCACGCGGGAGGCCTCGGGGAACGTGCTGACGATGGCCGTGGAAGGGCCGAACATGAGCGGCGACGGCACGGCGCTGTACCGCGACGTGATCGAACTCAAGGGCAACGACCTGCGCACGCTGACGTCGCACATGCAGGGACCCGATGGCAACTGGACGCCGTTCATGATGGCGACGTACACGCGCACCGGCACCTGACGCCGCCCCGGCCGCCAAGGCGGGGCACCAGGTGGGTTTGAACGTGGTTTTGTGTCCGGTTGTGGTTTTCGGCACGACTTCCCGGCCGTTCGGGCGGGGCCCGGCGCCTTTTTAAGCGGCGCCAGGCCGAAGCGCCATGAGGTTGGCCCCCCGGAGGGGGCCATGCGCTTTCTATAATCGCCGGATCCCTTCGAGCGCCCTCCTGCGCCCCCCCATGAGCCCCGACTTCAAACCGACCGAGATCGAACGCGCTGCCCAGGCCGCGTGGACTGCCGCCGACGCCTACCGCGTCACCGAGGACACCAGTCGTCCGAAGTTCTACGCGTGCTCGATGCTGCCCTACCCCAGCGGCAAGCTGCACATGGGCCACGTGCGCAACTACACGATCAACGACATGCTCACGCGGCAGCTGCGCATGAAGGGCCACAACGTGCTGATGCCGATGGGCTGGGACGCCTTCGGCCTGCCGGCCGAAAACGCGGCCATCAAGAACAAGGTGCCGCCGGCGAAGTGGACCTACGACAACATCGCCTACATGAAGAAGCAGATGCAGGCGATGGGTCTGGCCATCGACTGGTCGCGGGAAATCGCCACCTGCTCCCCGCAGTACTACCGCTGGAACCAGTGGCTGTTCCTGAAGATGCTGGAAGCCGGCATCTGCGAACGCCGCACCCAGGTCGTCAACTGGGACCCGGTGGACCAAACCGTGCTCGCCAACGAACAGGTGATCGACGGCCGCGGCTGGCGCTCGGGTGCGCCGGTCGAGAAGCGCGAGATCCCCGGCTACTACCTGAACATCACGAAGTACGCCGACGAACTTCTCGACCACGTGCGGCACGGCCTCCCGGGATGGCCTGAACGCGTGAAGCTGATGCAGGAGAACTGGATCGGCAAGAGCGAGGGTGTGCGCTTCGCGTTCCCGCACGAGATCACCGGTGCCGACGGCCACCTGATCCAGGACGGCCGCCTGTACGTGTTCACCACCCGCGCCGACACGGTGATGGGCGTGACGTTCTGTGCCGTGGCGCCGGAACACCCGCTGGCCGCCCACGCAGCGGCGTCGAACCCGGCCGTGGCCGCGTTCATCGAAGCGTGCAAGTCGGGCGGCACCACCGAGGCCGAGCTGGCCACGCAGGAAAAGAAGGGCGTGCCCACGGGGCTCGTGGTCACGCACCCGCTCACGCACGAACCGGTGCCGGTGTGGGTGGGCAACTACGTGCTGATGAGCTACGGCGACGGCGCGGTGATGGGCGTGCCGGCCCACGACGAACGCGACTTCGCGTTCGCGAAGAAGTACGGCATCGACATCCTGCAGGTGGTCACCATCGACGGTGAACACTTCAGCTACGACCACTGGCAGGAGTGGTACGGCGACAAGCAGCGCGGTGTCACGATCAACTCCGACTACTTCAGCGGCCTGCCGTACGGCGCGGCGGTGGATGCCGTCGCGAAGGCGCTGGAACACAAGGGCCTGGGCACCAAGAAGACCACTTGGCGCCTGCGCGACTGGGGCATCAGCCGCCAGCGCTACTGGGGCACCCCGATCCCCATCATCCACTGCCCCGACCACGGCCCGGTGCCGGTGCCCGCGAAGGACCTGCCGGTGGTGCTGCCGGAAGACGTGGTGCCCGACGGCAGCGGCAACCCGCTGAACAAGCATGCCGCCTTCCTGAACGTGCCCTGCCCCACCTGCGGCAAGGCGTCGCGCCGGGAAGCCGACACGATGGACACGTTCGTCGACAGCTCGTGGTACTTCATGCGGTACTGCGACGCCTCGAACGACAAGGCCATGGTGGGTGGCGGCACGCAGTACTGGATGCCGATGGACCAGTACATCGGTGGCATCGAACACGCCATCCTGCACCTGCTGTACGCGCGCTTCTGGACCAAGGTCATGCGCGACCTGGGCCTCGTGAAGATCGACGAACCGTTCACGAAGCTGCTGACGCAGGGCATGGTGCTGAACCACATCTACTCGCGGCGCACCGACAAGGGTGGCATCGAGTACTTCTGGCCGCACGACGTGGACAACGTCTTCGACGACGGCGGCAAGATCATCGGTGCCAAGCTCAAGAGCGATGGTTCGGCCGTCGACTACGAAGGCGTCGGCACGATGAGCAAGAGCAAGAACAACGGCGTCGATCCGCAGGACCTGATCGACCGCTACGGGGCCGACACGGCCCGGCTGTTCGTGATGTTCGCGTCCCCGCCGGAGCAGACGCTCGAATGGAACGACGCCGGCGTCGAGGGCGCACACCGCTTCCTGCGCCGCCTGTGGAACTTCGGTGTCAAGCAGGCCGAGGCCGCGAAGGGCGCGGGCGCCGTGCCGGCCAACCTGCCGGAAGACGCCAAGGCGCTGCGCCGCGAGGTGCACAAGGTGCTCGAGCAGATCTCGTACGACTACGAGCGCATGCAGTACAACACCGTCGTCTCGGGTGGCATGAAACTGCTGAACGCGCTGGAAGGGTTCAAGGGCGATGCGCCCGAAGTGATCCGCGAGGCCTTCGGCATCCTGCTGCGCGCGCTGTACCCGGCCTGCCCGCACGTCACGTGGCACCTGTGGGAGCAGCTCGGCCACGCGGCCGTGGCGGGCGACCTGCTGGACGCCGCCTGGCCCGAGGTCGACCCCGCGGCGCTGGTGCAGGACGAGATCGAGCTGATGCTGCAGGTCAACGGCAAGCTCCGCGGGTCCATCCGCGTGCCGGCCTCGGCCGACAAGGCCACCATCGAGGCCATGGCCCTCGCGAACCCGGAGTGCATCCGGTTCGCCGAAGGCAAGGCGCCCAAGAAGATCGTTGTCGTGCCGGGCCGGCTCGTCAACGTGGTGGTCTGATGCAGCGGCGCGCCTGGCTCGTGGCGCTGGCGGGCGCCTCGGCGCTCGCCGGTTGTGGCTTCCAGCTGCGGCGTGCGCCGGAGCTGCCGTTCAAGACGCTGCACCTGTCGGGGTTCAAGCCCACGTCGCCGATGGGCGTGGCGCTGCGCCGGGCGCTCGCCGGTGCCCCGACCACCCGGCTCGTCGAGGGCCGCGCCCAGGCGGAGGCCATCTTCGAGGTGCTCGGCGATGCGGACGAAAAGAGCGTGGTGGCGTACACCTCGTCGGCCCAGGTTCGTGAACTGCAGCTGCGCTCGCGCCTCGTGTTCCAGCTGCAATCCGCCTCGGGCCGCGAGCTGATCGGCCGCACCGAGATCGTCCAGAGCCGCGACATGAGCTACAAGGAACGCGACGCGCTGGCGAAGGAACAGGAAGAGCAGCTGCTGTTCCGCGCCATGCAGGACGACATCGCGCTGCAGGTGGTGCGCCGCCTGGCCGCCATCAAACCCTGAACGCCCCCCACCGATGCAACTGCGCGCCGACCAACTCGCCGGGCACCTGAAGCAGGCGGCCGACAAGGGCCTGCGGCCCATCTACACCGTGTACGGTGACGAACCGCTGCTCGCGCAGGAGGCCGTCGATGCCATCCGCGCCGCGGCGCGGGCTGTCGGCCATACCGAACGCCAGGTGCACACCGTGGCAGGCGCCCACTTCGACTGGAGCAGCCTGCTGGGTGCGTCGCAGGCGATGAGCCTCTTTGCCGACAAGCAGATCGTCGAGATCCGCATCCCGTCCGGCAAACCGGGCAAGGACGGCTCCGAGGCCCTGCAGCGCTACTGCGAAACGCTGTCGGACGACGTGGTCACCATCGTGCAACTGCCCAAGCTCGACCGCACGCAGCAGAGCGGCGCGTGGTTCGTGGCGCTCGACGGCGCCGGGGCCACGGTGCGCGTGGACGCCATCGACCGCAAGGCCCTGCCCACCTGGATCGCCCAGCGCCTGTCGGCGCAAGGGCAGCGGGTGGTGGCCGGCGAGGACGGGCAGCACACGCTGGCGTTTTTCGCCGACCGGGTGGAGGGCAACCTGATGGCCGCGCACCAGGAGGTGCAGAAACTGGGGCTGCTGTACCCGGCGGGTGAGCTCACGTTCGAGCAGATCGAAAGCGCCGTGCTCAACGTGGCCCGCTACGACGTCTTCAAGCTCGGCGAAGCCGTGCTGGCAGGCCAGGTGGGACGGTCGCTGCGCATGCTCGACGGCCTGCAGGCCGAGGGCGAGGCCGCGGTGCTGGTGCACTGGACGCTTGCCAACGACATCCTGGCGCTCAAGCGGGTGCGCGATGCGATGAACCAGGGCAAGCCGTTGCCCATGGCATTGCGCGAAGCCCGCGTGTGGGGTGCGAAGGAACGCCTGTTCGAACGTGCCGCCCCGGTGCTCACCGACGCGGCGCTGGCCGAACTGGTGGACGCCGCCCAGGTGTGCGACGGCCTGGCCAAGGGCCTGCGCCACCCCGGCTGGCCCACCGACGCGTGGGATGGCCTGCGCCGCCTCGTGCTGATGTTGTGCGAACGCCTGGCCGCGGCGCCCTCGCGCCGCCCGGCCGGCAGCGGGCTGCGCCTGGCCCTCACCTCCTCCTGACTTCCTGGAACCGTTCCATGCGCCGCCTTCTTGCCGCCCTTGCCGTCACTTCGCTCGTGGCCTTGTCTGCGTGCAACCGCATCGACCCCATCGGCACCGACCTGGTGGCGCTGAACAGCGCGGGCCAGGCCGCCATGGCGTCGGCGAACGTGCAGCAGGCGATGTCCAAGGTGCAGGCCGCGAAGACACCCGAGGAAAAGGCGGCCATCCTGCGCGAATCGTCGTTGGCCATCGGCCGGGCCCAGGTGGACCTGCAGAAGGTGACGATGAAGTCGGACGAGGTGCGCGACATCCAGGGCCGCATGGTCACCGGGTTCGGCAAGCTCAGCGTGGGCACCAAGGCCGCGGCCGATGCGTTCGAATCGGCCGTGCAGGCCGACATGGACAAGGCGCGGCAACAGATGCGCGAAGGCCAGGTCGAGTTCCTGGCCGCTGGCGAGGAGATGGTGAAGCTGGCGAAGGCGCGCAGCGTCGACCTGCGCGCCAAGTCCTGATCCACGCCCTACCCCCTACCCGCGGCGCTTGCTGCCCGCCGCGCGCAGTGGCAGCATCGCAGTCATGACACTCCTGCGTTTCCTCGCCGTGTCCACCGTGGTGGCGCTGCTGCACGGCTGCGCGTCGGCGCCCAAGGAGATCAGCTACACCGGCAAGCTGTTCAGCGGCAGCGGGTTGCTGCCCGTCACCACCGTGCTCTGGCAGGACGCGCAGGACCAGACGGTGGGCCGCTACGTGTTCGTCGAGCCCGGCAACCGCAAGGTGGCCGGCACGCTGGGCCCTTGCCAGCGCCAGCCGGGCAACACGCTCCGCTGCGAATGGATCGACGCCTACGGCCGCGGCTACTTCTACGCGGTGTTTTCAGAAGACGACCGCCGCTTCAACGGCCGCTGGGGCCGCGGCGACCTGCACCGGTCGCGCGGCATCGAGGGCATCTGGACCGGCGAACGCTGACGCTCACAGCGCGGCGAGGCCGGCCTCCAGCGCCAGCAGCACCGTTTGCAGCCGGATGGCGGCGCGATCGCCGCCGAGTTGCAGCAGGCGGGTGTCACACACCCCACCCCGCACGCCCCAGGCGAGCCACACCGTGCCCACCGGCTTGGCCGGGGAACCGCCACCCGGGCCGGCAACGCCCGTCACGGCCAGCGCCAGCGCGGCCGGCGTGCGGGCCAGCACGCCTTCGGCCATGGCCAGCGCCACCTCGGCACTGACCGCGCCGAACCGGGCGATGGTGGCGGCCGGCACGCCGAGCAGTTCGGTCTTGGCCTCGTTGCTGTAGGTGACCACGCCGCGCTCGAACCAGTCGCTCGAACCCGCAATGGCCGTGCAGGCCGCGGCGATCAACCCGCCGGTACACGACTCGGCGGTGGCCAGCGTCAGCCCGCGGGCGGCCAGGGCGGCCGCCAGGGCCCGAACGGCCGGTTCGGCCGCATCGATCGGGTTCGTGTTCATTGCCACCAGCGCCACAGCGCCAGGACCATCAGCGTGCACAACGCCGCCACCAGGTCATCGAACAGGATGCCGAACCCCTGCGCCCACCCCACGGGCTGGCCGGTGCGGCCCTTGAACAGGCCGTCGGCCCAGGCCACCGGGCCAGGTTTGACGGCGTCGAAAAAGCGGAACAGCGCAAACGCGGCCAGCTGGCCCCAGAGACCGGTGGGGGTGACGAGCCACAGCACCAGCCAGAACGCGATCACCTCGTCCCACACGATGGCGCCCGGGTCGGCCACGGCCATGTGGCGCGCGGTGACGGTGCAGGCCCACCAGCCGACGAGGGTGCCCAGCGACAGGAGCAGGGCCCAGTGCAGGTCGGTCAGCACCGGGCGCATCACGATGAATGCGAGCCACGCCCACAGCGTGCCCACCGTGCCCGGCGCCACCGGCGACAGGCCGCTGCCGAACCCGAGCGCGATCACGTGCGCCGGGTGGCGGAACATGAAGCGCAACGAGGGCCGGCGGATGGGAGCGGGTTGGAGGGGTTGCAGCGGCGGTTGGCCGGGGTCGTCGGTCATGACTTGAAGTGATCGAAGGAGCCGAAGGTGTGGGGCAAGGCCGCGCCGCGGCCGTCGACGAGCCGCAGGCCGGGGGTGGCTTCGATGCGGCCGATGCGGGTGACGGGCACGCCACTCTCGCGGGCGGCCAGGGTGACCGCGCCGGCCTGGCCGGGCGGCGCGGTGAACAGCAACTCGTAGTCATCACCGCCGGCGAGGCCGCATTCGCGCTGCACGTCGATGGGCTGGGCGGCCAGGTCTGCACTGCGTGGCAGGGCATCGGCGTCGACCACCGCGCCCACGCCCGAGCGGCGCAGGATGTGGCCCAGGTCGCCGAGCAGGCCGTCGGACACGTCGATGGCGCTCGAGGCCACGCCACGCAGCGCCAGGCCCAACCCCACGCGCGGCGCCGGCTGCTCCATGGCAAGGCGCACCCGCTCGAAGATGCCACCCGTGAGCGGCGTGGTGCCGCGGAAGGCTTCGAGCGCCAGGCGGGCGTCGCCGACGGTGCCGCTCACGTACAGGTCGTCGCCCGCGCGGGCGCCCGAGCGCAGCAGCGCCTGGCCGGGCGGCACCTCACCGAACACGGTGATGCAGATGTTGAGCGGCCCTTGCGTGGTGTCGCCGCCCACCAGCTCGCAGCCGTGGGTGTCGGCCAGCGCCAGCAGGCCGCGCGAGAAGCCGGCGAGGAAGGTTTCGTCCACCCGCGGCAGCGCCAACGCCAGCGTGAACCCGAGCGGCCGCGCGCCACAGGCGGCGAGGTCGCTGAGGTTCACCGCGAGGGCCTTGTGGCCCAGGCGGTCGGGGGGCACGGTGGACAGGAAGTGGCGGCCCTCGACCAGCATGTCGCTGGACGTGGCCAGCTGCATGCCCGGCGTGGGCACCAGCAGCGCGCAGTCGTCGCCGACACCCAGTGCCGCCCGGATCACGGGGCGGGTGAAGTACGCGGCGATCAGGTCGAATTCACCCAGAGAGCTCATGGAGGGGATTGTCGCCGGAGCCCGCCCTGTCTTCCCGGCGAAGGCCGGGGGTGAATTCAACCAGTCAGCGCGTTTGCACACGGCGGGCCCCGACGTGCGCCGGGGTGACACTGGAAATCAGCCCCCCGCGTTGCCGTGGTCCCGCAACACGTTCGCCAACTCCACCGCCGACTTGACGTCCATCTTCTCGAACACCCGGGCCCGGTGGACCTCGACGGTGCGCACGCTGATGTTGAGCACGTCGGCGATCAGCTTGTTGGGGCGGCCGTCGATGACGCAGTGCATCACCTCGCGCTCGCGCTCGGTGAGGTCGGCCAGGCGCCGTTGCACGGCCTGGCGGGCGCGCTGGCGGCTGATGGCCTCGCCGCTGGCGGCCAGGGCCCGCTCCACGCGGTCGACCAGGGCGTTGTCGGAGAACGGTTTTTCGACGAAGTCGAACGCACCGCGCTTGACCGCGGCCACCGCGGTGGGCACGTCACCATGGCCGGTCAGGAAGATGACGGGCATCAGCGGCAGCAGGCCGCGTTCGATCAGGTTGTCGAACAGCACCAGGCCGCTCATGCCGGGCATGCGCACGTCGAGCAGCAGGCAGCTGGGGGCCGACGGCCACGCGGCCTTGGTGGGGTCGGTGCGGCCCGGCAGCGGGTGGGTGTCGAGCATGGTCTCGAACGCCTCGGCGCTGGCGAAGCCCTCGGACAGCAGCCGGCGCGACCGCAGCAGCCACGCCAGCGCGTCGCGTATCACGTCCTCGTCGTCCACGAGGTAGACCATCGGCAGACCGAGCGGGGGCGTGGTGTGGAGGGTCATGGAACGCGGTGAACCTATCGGGTCGAGGAGTCGGAGGCGCGCGCGCGCGCCGCGTGCGAAGGCCCGTGAGGCGCCTCCGCAACCAGCGTGAACCTGAATTCTGCCCCGCCAGGTTTCCCATCTTGACCCTGCAGGTTCTGGAAGTCCAGCACCCCGCCGTGCTGCTCGATCACCGTGCGGCACAAGCTCAGCCCCAGGCCCATGCCTTCGGTTCGGGTGGTGAAAAACGGGGTGAACAGGCGCGACGCCACGTCGGGGTTCACGCCGGGGCCGTGGTCGATGATGCTGAACGTGACCCACCGCGGGTGCGACTGGCGCACCCGGATGCGCAGCTCGCGCCGCTCGAGCGGGGTGTCGGACTCCATCGCCTGGATGCCGTTGCGGGTCAGGTTCAGCATCACCTGCTCGAGCATCGTGCGGTCGCACACCACCCTCGGCACCGGGCTGGGCAGGTCGATCTCGATGCGGGCGCCACTCTTTCGCGCCTGCAGCCGCACGAGCGGCAGCACCGAGTCGATCAGCTGGTCGGCACGCACCGGTTCGTGGGCCTGCTCGCGCCGCCGCACGAAGTCGTGCACGCTCTTGATGACACGGCCGGCGCGTTCGGCCTGCTCGGCGATGCGCTGCGCAGCCTGGCGCAGCAGCACCGGGGTGTCCTCCGCCGGGTCGTTCATCAGGTTCAGCGAACCGGCGGCATAGCTGGCGATGGCCGCGAGCGGCTGGTTCAGCTCGTGGCTCAGCAACGACGCCATCTCGCCCACCGTGGCCAGCCGTGCGGTGGCCTGCAGCCGCTCCTGCTGCTGGCGAGACATCTCCTCCACCTTGCGCTGCGCGCTCAGGTCGAGCGTGGCGCTCATCCAGCCGGTGTGGGTGCCGGTGCCGTCCACCAGCGGCGCCTCGTAGATCATGACCGGGAAGCGCGCACCGTCACGGTGCATGAACACCGTCTCGAACCCCTCCCGCGGTGGCGCCGTGGTGCCCGACAGGCGCACGGCCTGCCGCTCGAGGTACTCGGTCACCTTCTCGGGCGGCCAGTACGACGGCACCATCTGCCCGATCAGTTCCGCCGCCGGGAAGCCCACCATGTTGCAGAACGCCGGGTTCACATAGGTGATGCGGCCCTGCAGGTCGCGCGCGCGCAGGCCGGTGACGAGCGAGTCCTCCATGGCCTTGCGGAAGGCGAGTGACTCGGCCAGCGCGGATTCGGCATTCGCCCGCTTGCGCACGTCGCGCGCCAGCAGTGCCACAACCGCACCGAGGGCGAGCGACAGGCCCAGCACCAGCGCGGTGGTGAGGTTCGGGATCAGCTGTGGCCGCCCGCCGCTGCTGTCCACCCGCAGCTGCAAGGTCAGGCCCGGCAGGTCCACGAGGCGCTCTGACTTGAACACGCCCGCCCCCCGCGGCACCCCGGCCCGCGCGAGGCGGGTGCCGTCGCCTTCGACGAACAGGATCTCGTGCCCGCGCATCACCTCGTTGGGCACCACCTCGTCGAGCAGGCGGGGCAGCGACAGGGTGCTGACCATGAACCCCTCCGCCCGCCCCTCGTTGACGACCGGCATGCAGAGGTCGACGACCTCCTGGCCCATGGCCCCCGACATGGGCACGAAGTAGGTGCGCGAGTACGCCGGGCCGGCCTGGCGCTTCGCCGCGGCGCAGGCGAGGTCGGCCTCGAGGTCGAGGTCGTCGCGGGGGATCTGGCTGAACACCGGTTGCTGGAACGGCGAGTCGACCGACCCGGTGACGGTCATGTCTTCGCCGCGGCGCTCGACGCGCAGCAGTTCCCGGCGCGTGCGCAGCAGCGTGGCGGCATCCTGGCGCCACTCGTCGGACGACGGGTTGTTCCACAGCAGTGCCTGCAGGTTCTGCTGGTCGCGGCGCAGCGCCTGCTTCAGGTCGACCACCACCGCGGCCGCCACCCCTTCGACGACCTCCTGCGCACGGTTGCTCTCGAAATTGAGCGTGAGCCACACGAGCAGCGACTGCGCCACGAGCAGCAGCGACACGAGCATCGCCCACAGCAGCGCCCGCCGCCAGCGGCGCGGCCGGATCAGCTCGGCGGAAGAAGGCATGGGAGGCGGCGCACTCATCCGGCGAGTATTGCCGACGTGCGAGGGCCTCCTCTACGCAGTTTCGCGCATGTGCCCGGCCGCCGGGCGGAGTGCAATCGCGTTCCAGCACGGGTGTGCCGAACAACGCTCCTACAATCGCCGACCCACGCCCCGTCTCCAAGACCACCGCGAGAATCACCGTCATGGCCAACGCAGAAGAAAAACGCGCCGAACTCCGGCGTGCCGCCCTCGAGTACCACGAGTTCCCCACCCCCGGCAAGGTGGCCATTGCCGCCACCAAGCAGCTCGTGAACCAGCGCGACCTCGCGCTGGCCTACTCGCCCGGCGTGGCCGCGGCCTGCGAGGAAATCGTCGCCGACCCGGCGAACGCATTCCGCTACACCTCGCGCGGCAACCTCGTCGCGGTGATCACGAACGGCACGGCAGTGCTGGGCCTGGGTGACATCGGCCCGCTGGCCGCCAAGCCCGTGATGGAGGGCAAGGGCGTGCTCTTCAAGAAGTTCGCCGGCATCGACGTGTTCGACATCGAGGTGAACGAACGCAACCTCGACAAGCTCGTCGACCTGATCGCCGCGCTCGAACCCACGTTCGGCGGCATCAACCTCGAGGACATCAAGGCCCCCGACTGCTTCTACGTCGAACGCAAGCTGCGCGAGCGCATGAACATCCCGGTCTTCCACGACGACCAGCACGGCACGGCCATCGTGGTGGGCGCCGCGGTGCTCAACGCGCTGAAGGTCACCGGCAAGGACATCAAGAAGGTCAAGCTCGTGGCCTCGGGCGCCGGCGCCGCGGCGCTCGCGTGCCTCGGGCTGCTCGTGAAGCTGGGCGTGCCGCGCGAGAACATCTGGGTGACCGATCTGGCCGGTGTCGTGTACGAAGGCCGCACCGAGCTGATGGACGAGGACAAGATCACCTTCGCCCAGAAGACGCCGCTGCGCACGCTGGGCGAGGTGATGGCCGACGCCGACATCTTCCTCGGCCTGAGCGCCGGTGGCGTGCTGAAGAAGGACATGGTCGCGAAGATGGCGGCGCAGCCCATCATCCTGGCACTGGCCAACCCCACGCCGGAAATCCTGCCGGAAGAGGTCAAGGAAGTTCGCTCCGACGCGATCATCGCCACCGGCCGCACGGATTACCCGAACCAGGTCAACAACGTCCTGTGTTTCCCGTACATCTTCCGCGGCGCACTCGACTCGGGTGCCACCACGATCACCATCGAGATGGAGATTGCCGCGGTGCATGCCATCGCCGACCTGGCCCAGGCCGAGCAGAGCGAGGTGGTGGCTGCCGCCTATGCCGGCGTGAACCTGAGCTTCGGTCCCGAGTACCTGATTCCGAAGCCGTTCGACCCGCGCCTGATGATGAAGATCGCGCCGGCCGTGGCCAAGGCCGCCGTCGACTCCGGCGTGGCCACCCGCCCCATCGCGGACATGGACGCGTACCGCGAGAAGCTCAACACGTTCGTGTACGCCTCCGGCACCACGATGAAGCCCATCTTCTCGCTCGCCAAGGGCGCGAAGAACCGCCGCGTGGCCTACGCCGAGGGTGAGGAAGAGCGTGTGCTGCGCGCGGTGCAGATCGTCGTCGACGAAGGCCTCGCCCGCCCCACGCTGATCGGCCGCCCGGCCATCATCGAGCAGCGCTGCGAGAAGTTCGGCCTGCGCCTGCAGGCCGGGCGCGACTACGACGTCGTCAACGTGGAGCAGGACGACCGCTACCGCGACTACTGGCAGACCTACCACCAGCTGACCGCCCGCAAGGGGGTCACGCAGCAGCTCGCCAAGATCGAGATGCGCCGCCGCCTCACGCTGATCGGCGCCATGCTCCTGCACAAGGGCGAGGTCGACGGCTTGCTGTGCGGTACCTGGGGCACCACGTCGATGCACCTGAACTACATCGACCAGGTGATCGGCAAGCGCAAGGGTGCCAAGACCTACGCGGCGATGAACGGGCTGATCCTGCCGAACCGCATGTTCTGGGTGGTCGACACCCACGTGAACTACGACCCCACGGCAGAACAGCTCGCCGAGATCACCGTGATGGCCGCCGAGGAGATGAAACGCTTCGGCCTGAACCCGCGCGCCGCGCTGCTGTCGCACAGCAACTTCGGCTCGAGCCCCCAGCCGTCGGCCGTGAAGATGCGCGACACGCTGAAGCTGCTGCAGGAAACCGCCCCATGGCTCGAGGTGGACGGCGAAATGCACGGCGACGTGGCGCTCGACGCCAAGGCCCGCGAACAGATCATGCCGTTCAGCTCGCTGACCGGTGAAGCCAACCTGCTCGTGATGCCCAACATCGACGCCGCCAACATCAGCTACAACCTGCTGAAGACGGCTGCCGGCGGCGGCATCGCCATCGGCCCGGTGCTGCTGGGCGCGGCCAAGCCGGTGCACGTGCTGACCCCCTCGGCCACGGTGCGCCGCATCGTCAACATGACCGCGCTGACCGTCGCCGACGCCAACGCCATTCGCTGACCCTTCCACCAGGCGGAACTCGCACCCCGTGTCGCCGCCTGGCTTCACATCTCTTTTCAAACCCTGCGAACGCACGTTTCCCGCGTAAATCGTCAGTGAAAGCAAGGCGAAAAAGTCTTGTGAGCACGCACTATCGGCCCTCGGCCGCTGCCTTCTTTTGAGGCAGCGGCTTGAGCTTTTTCGCCCGATTCGGTAACATGACGGTTTGTCGTTCTAGGGAAAACCCGTGTCCTTCACCGCTGGGTCGGCCATTCGGCAAGTCTGTCGTCAGTTCGCTCCCAGCCTTGTCCTGGCCACCTCCGCGCTCATCATCGGTGCAGTGGTGCCCGAGGCTTGGGCCAAGGGGCCAACCCAAGGCAGCCTGACGGCGTCGGTCCAGGCCGTCGAACTCCCGGCACAAGCGGTGAACACCCTGCAACTCATCCAGCAGGGCGGACCTTTCCCCTATTCGAAGGACGGAGCGGTGTTCGGCAACCGGGAGCGTCTCCTGCCGAACAGCCCTCGGGGTTATTACCGCGAATACACCGTGAAGACGGTGGGCACGCGCGACCGGGGGGCCCGGCGGATCGTGTGCGGGGGCCGCGAGGTGACGGTCCCCGACACCTGTTACTACACCGACGACCACTACGCGAGCTTTCGCCGCATCGTGAAGTGACCGCCGGTGCCGAAGTCATTCATCTAGACCTAAGGAGGAACGCGACCATGCTGTTGCAGACAGTCCGTCCAAACATTGTTCAGTCGATACGCGCCTACCGCGTGGAAGACCTGCAGGACGCCGCCCAAAGCGTCGGCCAGCACTTCCTCTACGCCAACCTGACTGCTGCGCAAAGCAAGCAGGACGTGATGGAGGCCATTGCCGAGTCCTTCTTGTTCCCGGCACACTTCGGCAAGAACCTCGACGCGCTGTACGACTGCATGACGGACCTCGTTCACAAGTCAGGCACCCAGCCCGGCTTCGTGGTGGTGCTCGAACAGTTGCCCGACAACCCCCGTTTCGACCGCGAGGCCCGCGAGCAACTGCTCGATGTGTTCCGCGACGCGGCGGATTTCTGGGCCGAGCGAAAGATCCCCTTCCGCTGTTTCTATTCTTTTCAGTAGCCCGCTCCCAAGAACAAGGGT
The DNA here is from genome assembly GCF_001425785.1 of Rhizobacter sp. Root1221. Lineage (GTDB taxonomy): Bacteria > Pseudomonadota > Gammaproteobacteria > Burkholderiales > Burkholderiaceae_C > Rhizobacter. The sequence continues at coordinate 20,246 of NZ_LMDI01000024.1, forward strand.
CATGGGAGCGGGCTAACGATACGGCCCCGATTGCTGCTGAAAAACCGGCGAAACCCGCCTCGAAGAACGCCGCCAACGCGAACTTCGGCATGAACATGCCGATGATGAGCAGCGCGTTCGACACGTCGATGTGGCTGAGTGCTGCCTGACGGCATCCTCACACCGCCTCGATGAATGAAGCCCGCGTCAGCGGGCTTTTTTCATGGCGGCTGCGGCCTGTGTTCAGGGCCGGCCAGGCAGCGCCGCCACGGCCGCGGCCAGCGCCAGGTACTCGGCCACCGGCACCTCCTCGGCGCGGCGGCTCAGGTCCACCTCGCCCGAAAAGCCCCGGGCGTCGAGCCACTTGCCCAGCGTGTTGCGCAACACCTTGCGGCGTTGCGAGAACGCGGTGGTCACCAGTTCCCCCAGCAGCGCGGCGTCCACGCCCGCGGGTGCCGGCAGCGGGTTCATGCGCACGATGGCCGAGTCCACGCGCGGTGGCGGGTCGAAACACTCGGGCGGCACATCCAGCACCGATTCGATGCGGTAGCGCCACTGCAGCATCACGCTCAGGCGGCCGTAGTCCTTGCTGCCCGGTGCGGCGGCCATGCGGTCCACCACCTCCTTCTGCAGCATGAAGTGCTGGTCGGCCACGAGGTCCACCACGTCGAGCAGGTGGAACAGGATGGGCGTGGAGATGTTGTACGGCAGGTTGCCCACCACCCGCAGCGGCTGCGTGTGGGCGGCAGCCAGCGCGGTGAAATCGACCTTCAGCACGTCGGACTCGATCACCTCGAGTTCGGGGCGCTTGCGCAGGCGCGCGGCCAGGTCGCGGTCGAGTTCGATGACGGTCAGGTGCTTGCACCGTTCCACCAGCGGGTTGGTCATGGCGCCCAGGCCCGGCCCGATCTCCACCAGCGCCTGGCCAGGCAACGGGTCGATCGTGTCGACGATGGCCTCGACCATCGCCCTGTCGGACAGGAAGTGCTGGCCGAATCGCTTTCGGGGGATGTGGCTCACGCGCGCGTTCCGGTTCGGGCGATTGTCACTGCGGCGGCTCGCGCATCTCGATGTAGGCACGCGCGCGCAGCTCGCGGAGCCAGTCGGTGTGCACTTCCTCGTATTTCTGCTCGCGCAAGGCGGCACGGGCCTGCTCGCGCTGCTGCTTCACGTCGACCTGCACCTCGCGGCGGCCCACGACCTGGATCAGGTGCACCCCGAAGCGCGACACCACGGGCTCGGAGATGCCGTTGATCTTGAGGCCGTTCATGGCTTCCTCGAACTCGGGCACGAATGCACCCGGCGCCACCCAGCCCAGGTCACCACCCTGCGGGCCGCTGCCGTCTTCCGAGTGTTCGCGGGCCAGGGACTCGAACGACTTGGCGCCGCTTTCGATCTGGCGCTTGAACTCGAGCAGGCGGCGGCTGGCGGCCTGCTGGGTGACCTGCTGCGTGGGGCGGATCAGGATGTGGCGGGCGCGCGTCTGCGTGACGGTGAGGTCACCGGCATCGCGGCGTTCGATCACCTTCAGGATGTGGAAACCCGCGCCGCTGCGCAGCAGCGTGGGCGACACCTGGCCGGGGGTGAGGTTGCGCACGACGTTCACGAAGATCTCGGGCAGGCGAGCCGCCGGCCGCAGGCCGATTTCGCCGCCCTTGTCCTTGTTGGCGTCGCCGGACAGCGCCTTGGCCTCGGCCTCGAACGAACCGCCCGCCTGGATGCGGGCGAGGGCCGCCTGGGCCACTGCCTCGCGCTCGGCCACGACGGCATCGGAGGCCCCCTCGGGCACCACCACGAGCACCTGGGCGATGTTGAACTGCGTGTTGGCCGCATCGCCCCGCTGCTTGGCGAGGTAGTCGTCGATCTCGCCGTCGGTGATCTTGATGCGGGCCTGCACCTCGCGCTCGCGGCTCCGCTCCATCATGATCTGGTCACGGACGTTGTTGCGAAAGCGCGTGTAGTCGATGCCCTCGGCGCGCAGCCGGTCACGCAGTTGCGTGGCGGTCAGCTGGTTCTGCGCGGCCACGTTGCCCACGGCCCGCTCGAGTTCGGCGTCATCGACGCGGATGCCGGTTTCTCGGGCGTAGGTGATCTGCACCCGCTCGTCGATCAAGGCGTCGAGCAGCTGCTTGCGCAGTTCGTCGTCGGGCGGCAGCCGGTTGCCGGTGCGGCGGGCTTCCTCGCGCACCTGGACCAGGCGCAGCTCCAGTTCGTTGGCGGTCACCAGCTCCTGGTTCACGACGGCCAGGATGTAGTCGGCGGTGCGGGGCACCGGCCGGCGCGTCTGGGCCTGCGAGAGCGGCGAACCGAGGCCGATCAAGACCGAGATCAGCAGCGGCGTCAGCAGGGCGCGGGAAAATCGGGGCAGTGACATCATGGGGGTGCTTCAGGGTGCAGCGGGCGCGTCGGATTCGTTGCGCAGTGGGCGGTAGCCCGGGATATTGTCCTTCAGGACCCGCGTGGGGTTGTTCGTGCCCAGGCGCGACAGGCCGACGAACTCGATTTCCAGGCCCATCTGCGTGGTGGCCTGGCTGGTGCTGGTGGACTGGCGCCGGGCCAGGACACGGCCGATCCAGCAGCCGGAGTCGTACTCGACGGCGCCCACCGAGTCGGTGACACGGCGCTCGAACAGGCTGTAGTTCACGCGGCCCGCCGTGAACCAGCTGCCGTTGCTGCACGACCCCGAACCACCGCCACCCTTGCGGGCCGGGCCGTACAACGGCCATTGCCAGGACAGGTCGACCTGCTCCGACTCCCCGACCTTGTAGCGGTAGGCGAGCCCGACGGTGCGGTAGCCATCGGTGGTGTAACGGGCGCCCACCACGGAACGCATGGTGCGCTTCTGGTCGTGGTTGTACTGGATGGCGGCGTCGAGGTACCAGCGGCGCGACAAGTTCGACGAGCCGAACAGCAGCACGTCGGAGAAGCTCTGCGTGACCGGTTCGCCGTCGTCGGGCGACACCCGCTGGTCGGCGAACAGGATGCGCTGGGCGATGCCCAGCCGCACGGTTTCGGAGCCAGTGACCGGGTCGAGCACGCGGGTGGTCACACCGGTGGTGAGCTGGTTGGCGTCGGACACCCGGTCCACACCCGAGAACGCGTTTTCGGTGTAGATGGAGTCGACGTTGAAGTCGCGCTCGGCCGAATCGAAGTTGGGCAGCCCGGCCTGCTCGCGGTAGGACGTCTTCACGTACAGGAGGCGCGGCTCGAGCGTCTGGCGCACCGCGCGGCCGAACCAGTCTGCGTCGCGCTCGAACGTCATCTGGGTGTCGACGCTGAACGACGGGATCACGCGGCTCACGTGCTTCTGGCCCTGGTACACGCCGGAGGTCACCGGGGTATCGAGCGCATACGACGCCGCGTTCATGCTGACCTTGGGCACGATGGACCAGCCCGGCGTGATGTACGGGAGGCTGAGCGCACCCAATGCGTGCGCTCGCGACCCGGTGATCCGCGTGGTGCCGGCGGAGGTGAGCGGCACGCGCGGGTCATCCGTGTACTGGTGCGGGTTCACGAACCGGTTGTATTCGGTCTCGAAACCCAGCTGGAGCCCGCCCGGCAGCGGCTGCGAGGCGCGCACGCCCACCTGCGGCAGGCGGTCGTACGGCGCTTCGAGCAACGGTTCGCTCAGGTCGTTGTCCTGCAGCACCTGCCAGCGTTTCACGCGGGCATAGGGGGTCCATCGGTCGAAGTGGCGGGACACCTTCAGATCGGCCCCCAGAAGGCGCGGCGTGACCGAGGCGCTGTTGACGTTGCGCGCGAAGTCTTTCCAGTAGTCGTTGTCGGAGACGCGCACGCTGTCGACCTGGTACAGCGTGTCGCCCGGCAAAGCCCCTTCGAGGAGCAGCCGCAGCGCGCCGCGGCTGCCGCCGGCCAGTTCGTCGCGCGGCAGCGTGTGCCAGCGCACGATGCCTTCGTGGGCGGGCTGCAGGTAGCGGAACTCGGTGTCGAGGCCCAGGCCGCGCCGCGCGCTGATCGACGGGGTCAGCGTCATGTCGCGGTTGGGCGCCATGTTCCAGTAGTAGGGGATGGAGAACTGGAACCCGCCCTTGCTGTCGAGCGTGGGGTTGGGTGGCAGCCAGCCGGACTTTCGGTCGTCGGACAGCGGGAACGTGAAACTCGGGGCGGCGAGGATGGGCACCCCGTAGAAGCGCAGCACCGCACCATCGGCGATGCCCTCGTTCTTGTCGAAGTCGAGTTGCACGCGGTCGGCTGACAACAGCCAGGCCGGGGCGCCGGAACCGTCGGGCAGGCAGCTGGTGTAGGTGGCGTCGTGGGCGACGGCGTGTTCGCGGTCGATGAAATCCCAGCGCGACGCGTTGCCGCCGGCCTTCGTGCGGGCGATGTAGTAGGTGGGGTGCGTGAAGTAGCCGGCGAACTTCTTCACCGCCAATTCGACCTCGGGACCGCTGAACCAGCCCTCGTCGCTCGTGAGGCGCACGTTGCCGGAACCGCGCGCGATGTCGGTGGCCTGGTCGTAGCTCAGCCGGTCGGCCTCGATGCGCAGGGGGCCCTGGCGCAACGAGACTTCCCCGGTGGCCACCACGGCGCCATCGGGTTTGCCCTCGATGTTGTCGGCATCGACGAGGATGGGTTGGTCACGGTCGGCCAGCGGGCCGGTCTCTGCCGCAGCGAACGGCGACCATGCCGCAGCCACGAGCATCGCACCGGCGCACAGGCGTCGGGCGGCGGCAGAGGGCACGGGCAAGGGGGACGAAGGCGGGCGAAGCAAGAGGTTCGGAGGCGAGACGTGCCGGTTGACCCGGGGGATTGCCGGACGCCTCAGGAACTGCAGGGCGCGGGGGCAGCGGTTTGTAGAATCGGGATTATCCACGAGGGTCCGGTCCTCGGCACCCTCAACCCTGCCCATCCTGCGCCATGTCGTCATCCACCTCCCCGACTTCCCCCCCCATCGCCTGGACGGACCCGCAACGCCAAGCCGCTTTCGAGCAGTGGCTCGGGGGCCTGGCACCGGCACACGGCATCGACCCGGCGACCGTTCGCAGCGCCAGCGCCGACGCGAGCTTCCGCCGCTACTTCCGGGTGGACACGGCCGATGGCCCGCGCATCGTGATGGACGCCCCGCCCGCGCAGGAAGACTGCAGCCCGTTCGTGCACATGGCCGGCCTGCTGCGCGGCGCCGGGCTCAACGCGCCCGAGGTGATCGCATGGGACGAGGCCCGCGGCTTCATGCTGCTGTCCGACCTCGGCGACCGCACCTACCTGTCCGCCCTCGACGACGGCAATGCCCGCGCACTCTACGGTGATGCACTGGCCGCGCTGGTGCGCCTGCAGGGCATCGCCGCCGAGGGCCTGGTGCCGGCCTACGACCGCGCGCTGCTCGCGAGGGAAATGCAGTTGTTCCCCGACTGGTACGTGGCGCGGCACATCGGCACCGAGCTGTCCGACGACGAGGCCGCCAAACTCGCGGCCTGCGTGGGGCTCATCCTCGAGAACAACCTCGCGCAGCCCTCGGTGCTGGTGCACCGCGACTACCACTCACGCAACCTGATGCTCAGCGGGGAGCCCGGCAGCGCGGCCAACCCCGGCATCCTCGACTTCCAGGACGCGGTGTGGGGGCCCATCACGTACGACGTCGCGAGCGTGCTGCGCGACGCCTATGTCGAACTGGACGAGGAAGTGCAGATCGACTACGCCGTGCGGTACTGGGAGCGCGCGCGCAAGGCGGGCCTGCCGGTGGGTGAAGACTTCGGAGCGTTCTGGCGCAACTTCGAATGGATGGGCCTGCAGCGCCACCTGAAGGTGCTCGGCATCTTCGCTCGGCTGTCACACCGCGACGGCAAGGACACCTACCTCGACGACCTGCCGCTCGTGTGGCGCTACGCCCACCGCGTGGCCTCGCGCTACAACGGCCTCGGCCCCCTCGCCCACCTGCTGGAGCGCCTGGCCGGCACCGCCCGCATCGAAGGCTTCTACTGACGCACGCCACAGCCCGCGGCGCCCAGCCACGGGTCCTTTTCCTCGCCGCCGAACGTGGCGACGAGGAAATCGATGAACGCGCGCGTGCGTGCCGGCACGTACTTGCGCGTGGGCATGGCCGCGTAGATCGTGGTGGTCATCAGGTACCACTCGGGCAGCACCCGCTCCAGCGCGTTTTCGAGCAACGCATCCTCCACCACGTAGGACGGCAACGGCGCCAGGCCGAGCCCCGCCAACGCACCGGCGTACATGGTGTCGATGTGGATGGTTCCCAGCGCGGGCCGGTGCAGGATGATCGTCACGTCGTCGTCGTCCGGGGTGGATGACGGGAAGTACCGGTGGAACGTGGCCTCGCGCGCGAACGTCGGGATCATGGCCTCGTGGCCCAGCAGCTCGTTCGGGTGCTGCGGGCGGCCCTTCGCATCGAGGTACGCAGGCGCCGCGCACATCACCACCTCGGACTTGGCCAGGCGGCGGGCGATGAAGTCGCCGTCGAGCACCTGGCGGGTGGACGTGATGATGGTCACGTCGTGGTTCTCGTCCACCGTTTCCACCACCCCCGGCACCGACAGCTCGAGCGTGACCAGCGGGTAGGCCTCGCGGAAACGCGGCAGGTGCTTGGCCAGCTGGTGCACCGCGAACGCGGGTGGCACGAGCACGCGCAGGTGGCCGCGCGGCTCGGACGTGGCGGCGCTGGCCTGGGCCTCGGCCTCGTCCACCTCCGACAGGATCTGGCGCACACGCTCCAGGTACAGCTCGCCCGTGTCGGTGAGCGCGAGGCGGCGCGTGGTGCGGTTGATGAGGCGTGCGCCGAGGTGCTCCTCGAGGTCGGCGACCAGCCGGGTCACCACTGCCGCCGAGAGGTTCATCTCGCGCGCGGCCCGGGCAAAACTGCCCTCGTCGATGACCCGCGCGAACACCCGCATCGAATGAAGTCTGTCCATGCGCTCGCTCCAATCATTTCATTTGCAGCAACACGTAGTTTACGCTTTGCCCGTTTATTGATCGAGTCGCAATGCCTACAGTAGAGCCATCGATGAGACGAACACCTCACCGAAGCAGGACAAGACGGCAACGAGGCCGCCGTGCCCGGCACCTCCAAACCTCCGTGACCCAAGGATTTCGATCATGAACCGCAAGCAACTCTTCGCCGCCGCCGCCCTCGCCGTTCTGGGCACCACGTCCGCCTTCGCCGGTGGCGAGTTCGACCCGCTGACCGGCTTCGGCCCGGCGCCGGCCCGGTCCACCCAGCGCGTGGCCGTGACGCAGGCTGACCGGGCTTCGGTCGAGCGTTTCGACGCCGGCACTGCGTACGCCCAGGCCCCGGCGTCCCCGTCGGGCCTGACCCGCGCGCAGGTGAAGGCCGAACTGGCCCAGGCCCGCGCCGACGGCTCGATCGCCGACTTCGACACCGGCCTGCACTACGCACAGGCCCCGAAGGTGCCATCGACGCTCACCCGCGAGCAGGTGCGTGAAGACACGCGGTTGGCGCTGCGCGCCGGGCGTGTGGGCAGCGGGTCCTGAACCTGGCGCCTTGCCGCGCAAAACAAAGCCGCCTTCGGGCGGCTTTTTTGCGTGGCAAGGCTCATGTGCGTGGTTCGGGGAGGGGGATAGCCACGGGCCGCGCCGCGCTCATCGCTCACGAACCAATTGAGCGTATCGCCAGACTCCCCAGATAACTCCGACGGTGACGCCGATCCCGACGCTCCAGCCCGCCGGAAGGCCCAAGCCGAATGTCAGCAAAAGCATCAACCCGGCGCAGACCAGCGCGACAAGAACCATCGTGACGAAATCGAAGCGTGCGACCTCGAACGTGTCCTCGGCAACACTGCGGTCACGGCGACCGTGCTTGCGGCGCAGCGCCCTGAACAACAAGACATCGGCAACGAAATCGAAGAACCCGATGACGAGATCGCCCAATATGCTCCACATGCGGATGCTCCATTCGCGGTAACACCCTTGGTTGTCGCGGCGCTATCGATGGTCCGACCAGGGCGGGGCGGCGGATCATTTCAAGATGCTACCTTGCTTCCGACATGGGATGCCCTTCACAGCGCTTTGTCAGGCGCCTCCTCGTGCAGCAGCAGGAAGCGCCCGTCGAGCGCCACGACGTGCGAACGCCTGGGGAACGTCAGAGGCCGACCACGCCGGGCAGGCCGCCGATGTCGGCGATCTCGGTGTAGCGGTATGCCGGGTTGCCGGGGCCGTGACCGCGGTTGACGAACACCTTGTTGACGATGCCCAGGTCGTCGGCCGACATCAGGTCGTAGCGCATGCTGGAAGACACGTGCAGCACGTCTTCCGGATTGCAGCCCAGCGAGTCGAGCATGTATTCGAACGCCTGGCGTCGCCGGGCCGAGGTCGGACAGGATGNGAGAAGGCAGAGGGCAAGCGACGCGAAGCGACAGCTTCCATTTGCGGCAAAGGCGGCGCACGGCGTTCTTCAGCACCACCTCGTAGGGCTGCCAGGCGCCGAGCACCTCGTCGAAGCGGTAGGCGGCGAAGTCGGCCACGAACTGGTCCATCTGCTCGCGCGCAACGCGGTCGGCGAACATCTCGCGCGCCATGTCGCCCATGCGAAAGCGCGTCAGCGTGCCGTAGCAGTCGAAGGTGATGTACTTGGGACGAAAGCTCATGGTCTCTACTCCTTGAGTGACAGGTGTGACAGATGCGATTGCGGTGAACTCGACCTGGGTGATTTCAGCACGCAGCAGCGATCGGGCTGTACGGAAATGCGGCGGCTGACGCGCGGAATCTGCGGTTCGAAGGGCCGCGGCAGCATGCGATGCGGTCCACCCTGCGGGGGAATTCATCGATGGGAATCCGCGATCGAGATTCAGGACCCCGAACAGCACGCGATGCCTGCAACCTGTCATGGCATTTGTGTGCGCCAGCGCGCGCGTTGCGGCATTGAATAGCGAAACAGGCGGCCGCGGCAGCCGATGCTTGCGAGTTGCGGCAATGTGCGAATTCGGTCTGGCGAATCGTGTCGAACTCGTCCAAGATGGGTGCGTGTTCAATGCCCACAGAGGCTCTCCGATGCCTGAAAGCACCTTGGTTGCACCCGCTGTCGACGACGTGGTGCTGAGACCGATGACCGCCGCAGACCTGCCGCTCGCGCATGGGCTGACTGCCGAGTTGCGCTGGCCGCACCGGCTGGCGGACTGGGAGCAGGTGTTCGCGCACGCGGAGGGCATCGTCGCCGAGCGCGCCGGCGAGCTCGTTGCCACCGCGCTGCGCTGGCGCTGGGGCGAGCGTCACGCCACCATCGGCCTGGTGGTGGTGACGCCCGCATGCCAGGGCCGGCGCATCGGACACAGGCTGATGAGCACGCTGCTCGAAGGCCTGGACGCGCACACGGTGTTGCTGCACGCGACCGCCGAAGGGCAAGGCCTGTATGAGCGGCTGGGCTTCGTGCGCACCGGGGAGCTGCGCCAGCACCAGGGCACGGCGCAGTCGGTGCCCCCGGTCGCGCTGCCATCGGGCTGGCGGGTGCGGCCCGCGGACCTGCACGACGCGCCTGCGCTGCAGGCACTCGACGCTGCGGCGCGCGGCATGCCACGCGATGCGTTGATCGCCGACCTGCTCGACAGCGCCGACGCCTGCGTCGTGCTGGACCAAAACACCGAGCCGCGTGGCTTCGCGATGCTGCGCCGGTTTGGCCGGGGCCACTTGATCGGGCCCGTGGTGGCGCCCGACGCTGAAGGCGCCAAGGCACTGATTGCGCACCTTGCCGGCATCAACGCCGGGCACTTCACACGCATCGACATCGATTTCGCGACCGGGCTGGCCGAATGGCTCGAGCGCATCGGCCTGCTGCGCGTGGACGCGCCAACCACGATGGTGCGCGGCGCGCCGCTCGAGACGCCACCCGGCGCATCGACGCTGTTCGCGACCGTCACGCAGGCCGTCGGCTAGGCTCCGCGCCCAATCGGCTCACGCCATGCCAAGCCTCCCACCTCGCTCTGGATCGCCCGCCCGCTTCGTTCGGCTGGCCGAAACCGACAGACCCGCGCTGACGCTGCAGATCGACGGCCGGCCCGCCACCGCGCTGGTTGGCGACACACTGCTGGTGGCACTGCTCAACCATGGGCGGCGTGTGCGCGACAGCGAATTCGGCGATGGTCCGCGCGCCGGCTTCTGCCTGATGGGCGCCTGCCAGGACTGCTGGGTCTGGACATCAGCGGGCGAGCGCTTGCGCGCGTGCTCGACGGTGGTGGAAGCAGGCATGTCGATCTGCACGCGGCCGCCCGCGCAGCACTGGCCTGCGACACCCGACCTCCAGCAGTCCATCGCACGCAGCGCCGGGGAGATCTCAGCGTGAACGGCGCACCAGCCAGCGCACCGCGTGTTGTCGTGGTCGGCACCGGGCCCGCCGGCGTGCGTGCTGCGCAGGCACTGGTGCAGGCAGGGCTGCGGCCCGTCGTCGTGGACGAAGGCCGGCGCGACGGCGGCCAGATCTACCGCCGCCAGCCCGAGGGCTTCAAGCGCCCCTATGCCAAGCTGTATGGCACCGAGGCGGCGAAGGCGCAGGCCTTGCACAGCGACTTCGACGCGCTGCGGGACCGCATCGACTACCGTAGCGAGACGCTGGCCTGGAACCTGAGCGAAGGCACGCTGCACGTCGTGAACGCGGGGGAACCGCAGAACTTGCCTTTCGACGCCTTGCTCATCTGCTCAGGCGCCACCGATCGCCTGATGCCCGTGCCCGGCTGGCAGCGCGCCGGCTGCTACAGCCTCGGCGCCGCGCAGATTGCGCTGAAGGCGCAAGCCTGCGCGATCGGCAGCCGCGTCGTCTTCCTCGGCAGCGGGCCGCTGCTGTACCTGGTCGCATCGCAGTACGTGCAGGCCGGCGCGCAGGTGGCAGCGGTGCTCGACACGGCGCCTGCCGTCAAGTCGTGGGGCGCGCTGCGCGGACTGCTCGCGCGGCCGCTCCTCGCATGTCGCGGACTCGGGTTGATTCGCGGCCTGCGCCGCGCCGGCGTGCCGGTGCTTCAGGGCGTGACGCCGCTCGCCATCGATGGTGACGACACGCTGGGTGTGCAGGCTGTCGCGGTGCGCGACTCCGCGGGCCGGCAGCTGCGCTTCGATTGCAACGCGGTGGGCCTCGGCTGGCACCTGCGTGCCGAGACGCAGCTGGCCGACCTGGCGCGCTGCGAGTTCGATTTCGAACCGGTGAGCCGGCAGTGGCTGCCGCGCATCGATGTCGACGGCCGCAGCAGCACGCGCGGCGTGTACCTGGCAGGCGACGGCGCGCGCATCCTCGGGGCCGACGGCGCCGAAGCGGCCGGCCGGCTGGCCGCGTTGGCGGCGCTCGCCGACCTGGGCCATGCGCCGGGCAACACGCTGTATGGCGCCGAATCGGCTGCGCTTCGGCACACACTGGCAAAGATGGATCGCTTCCGCAAAGGCCTGGCATGCGCCTTCCCGTGGCCGCACCCGCAGGCTGCGGCCTTGCCCGATGACGCGGTGGTTTGCCGCTGCGAAGCCGTGACCGCCGGCGAGTTGCGCCGCTGCGTGACCGACATGGACAGCCGCGAAGTCAACCGCGCCAAGGCCTTCAGCCGCATCGGCATGGGCCGCTGCCAGGGCCGCTTCTGCGGCCATGCCGCGGCCGAAATCGTAGCGCACACCTGTGGCATCCCTGTCGAACAGGTGGGGCGGCTGCGCACGCAGGCCCCGGTCAAGCCACTGATGATGAACACACGCGAGGTATCGCCATGAGCGGCGAACCCCTCGACACTGACGTGCTGGTTCTGGGCGGTGGCCTGATGGGAACCACCGCGGCCTTCTTCCTGCGCCGCGATCACGGCCGGTCGGTCACGCTGCTCGAGCGCGAGCTGGTGGGGCGCCAGGCCAGCGGCACCAACTTCGGCAATGTGCGCCGCCAGGGCCGTGCGCTGGCGCAGATGCCGCTGGCCAACCGGGCTCTAGCGGTCTGGGGACGTGTGAAGGAACTGCTGGGCGAGGACCTGGAATTCGCGCCGTATGGCCACCTGCGCGTCTGCTACACCGAGAAGCAGGGCGCGGTGCTGGAACAATACGCGAGGGACGTCAAGCCGCTGGGGCTGGACCTCGAGTTGTTCAGTGCCCAGCAGCTGCGCCGGCGCTGGGGCATCTTCTCGCCCGAGGTCGTGGCCGGCACGTTTTCTCCAAACGACGGCCATGCCAATCCGCGCCTGGCGGGTCCGGCCTTCGCGCGCGCAGCGCGGCGCGCAGGCGCGAACATCGTCGAGCATGCCGAGGTGCTGAAGGTCGAGCGCGACGGCGGAGGCTTCGTCGCACACACGGCGGACGGCCGGCGCTTTCGTGCGCAGCAACTGCTGGTGGCCTGTGGTGCATGGTCGAATCGCATGGCCGAACAGTTCGGCGAGGCCGTGCCGATGGAAGTGCGCGGGCCGCAGATGGGCGTGACGGAGCCGCTGCCCTATGCCATCCGGCCCGCGATCGGCGTGTCGTCGCCCACCGATCACGAGATCATGTATTTCCGCCAGATCTCGCGCGGCAATGTCGTCTTTGGCGGCGGGCTCAGGGGGACGGCCGATGCGGACACGATCCGCGCGTACGTGAAGCCCGACAACGTGCTTCGCCAGCTGCGCGAGCTGCGCCGCCTGGTGCCGGCCTTCGCGCATGTGCAGCTGATCCGCGTGTGGAGCGGCATCGAGGGCTACACCGGCGACCGGCAACCGGTGATGGGCCCCAGCGCACGCGTGCCGGGGCTTCACTACGCCTTCGGCTTCAGCGGCGAGGGCTTCGCGATCAGCCCGGGTGTGGGCGAAACGATGGCCGAGTTGATCGCCACCGGCAGGACGTCCACGCCGATCGACAGCTTTTCCATGGCCCGTTTCGCACCCGAGTTGACAAGGCTGGCGACCTGAAGTGATCAGGACCGTGGCCGCCACCTGCAGCGGTCGCGCCATCGCATCCATGTCCCTCCACAACAGAAAGACACCCATGAACTTCCAGGTAGCGCACAAGTGCAAGCCCTTCTACCGGCCGATGGGCCATTCGCAATGATCGCCGCGACGCCCGCTGATTCGGTTCTCGACCTCCTCGGCGAGACCTGTGGCCGCTTCTTCATCGACGGCGGCTGGGTCGAGCCCGTCGGGAAGGAACGCATTGCGCTCGTGGACCCCGTCACGGAGGCCGTCTGCGCAGAAATTGCCGCGGGCAGCGCGGAAGACGTGGACCGGGCCGTGGCAGCGGCGCGGCGCGCATTTCCGGCGTTTGCCGCGACGCCGCTGGCGGAGCGCTGCGCCCTGCTGGCGCGGATTCAGGTCCTGATCCTCGAGCGTGCCGAACCGTTCGCGCAGCTGTTGACACAGGAGATGGGCGTTGCAGCCGGCTTTGCGCGCGCGGCGCACATACCGCTCGCGGCCGAACACGTGAGGGCCGCCCGTGAGGCTGCCGAGGCCTATCCGTTCGAACAGCTGCGTGGCGAGACAGCCATTCTCAGTGAACCCATTGGCGTGTGCGGCCTGATCACGCCCTGGAACTGGCCGCTTTACCAGATCACCGCGAAAGTGGCCCCGGCGCTGGCGGCGGGTTGCACGATCGTGCTCAAGCCCAGCGAGCTGTCTCCGCTCAGCGCGCTGTTTTTTGCGCAGCTCGTGCAGGATGCCGGCGCTCCTGCCGGTGTGTTCAATCTCGTCAACGGATCGGGCCCGGACGTGGGCGCCGCGATGGCCGCGCATCCCGACATCGACATGATTTCCATCACCGGCTCGAACCGTGCCGGCGCACTGGTGGCGCAGGCCGCCGCGTCCACGGTGAAGCGGGTGACCCAGGAACTGGGAGGCAAATCCCCGAACGTGCTGCTGCCCGACGCCGACCTGAGGCGCGTGGTGCCGCTGGGGGTCACCTCGGCGTTCCGCAACGTGGGGCAGTCCTGCAGCGCACCCACGCGCATGCTCGTTCCCCGCTCGCAGCTGGCGGAGATCGAAGCGCTGGCACGACACACGGCGGAACGGCTTGTGGTGGGCCCGCCCGCCGATCCGGCCACGCACCTCGGGCCGATCGCCAACCGAGCGCAGTTCGACCGGGTACAGACGATGATCCAGCAAGGCCTTGCGGAGGGCGCGCGCCTCGTCTGCGGAGGGATGGGCCGCCCCGAGGGTTTCGAGCGCGGCTTCTATGTCCGCCCGACGATCTTCTCGGACGTGCGAAACGAGATGCGCATTGCCCAGGAGGAAATCTTCGGGCCCGTGCTGTGCCTGATCCCCTACGACACCGTCGAAGAAGCGGTACGCCTTGCCAACGCGACGGTGTACGGGCTCGGCGCGCACGTGCAGAGCAACGATCTTCATCTCGCGCAGACGGTGGCGCGCCAGATCAGGGCCGGCCAGGTGCACATCAACCATCCCGCGTGGGATCCGTTTGCCCCGTTTGGCGGCTACAAGCGATCTGGCAACGGGCGCGAGTACGGTGCCCACGGGCTTTCAGAGTACCTTGAGATCAAATCAGTCCTGGGCTTCTCGCCCGCGGCCGTCAATGGGACCTGACAGGAGGTAGACGCACGGCGAGGGCTGCCGCCCTCGCCGCTACCAGCCGACGTGTCGCTTCGGCGCCCGCTTGGCATTGCACAGCAGCTCGTAGGCGATCGTGCCGGCACGCGCCGCCACATCGCCCACCGGCACGTCACGCCCCCAGAGCTCCACCTCGCTGCCCTCGCGCGCCGACGGCAGCGCCGTCAGGTCCACCGTCAGCATGTCCATCGACACGCGGCCGGCCAGCGGTACCCGGTGTCCGTCGACCGCGACCGGCGTGCCGTCAGGCGCGCTGCGCGGGTAGCCATCGGCGTAGCCGAACGCCACCAGGCCGACACGCGTGGGCCGCGCCGCGACGAACCGGCCGCCGTAGCCGAGCGGCTCACCGGCGGCGATCTCCCGAATCGCGATGACCTCGCTGCACACACGCATCACCGGACGAAGGCCGGCCTGCGGCTCGGCGCCGGCACCATACAGCGCGATGCCACAACGCGCCCAATCACGCCGCGCGGCCGGCCAGGACAGCACACCGGCCGAGTTGGCCAGGCTGCGCGGGCCGGGCAGGCCAGCGGCTGCACTGTCGAAGCGGGAGATCTGCTGCGCGGTGAATGCGCTGTCGCTCTCGTCGGCGCGTGCGAAGTGGCTCATCAGCGTGATCGACGACACCTTGCCGGTCGCCATCAAGCGCGCATGGGCGGCACGGAACGCATCGGGCCCGAAGCCGCAGCGGTGCATGCCGCTGTCAAGCTTCAGCCAAACGTCCAGACCGCCGGACGGCAGCGCGCAGCCCTCGATCATCGTGAGCTGTGCCTCGTGATGGACGACGATGGACCAGGACTCGCGCACCGCGGCGTGCAGCTCCGCGACCGAGAACACGCCTTCAAGCACGAGCAGCGGCGCACGAACCCCGGCGGCGCGCAGCGCCATCGCCTCGTCGCCGAAGGCCACGGCAAAACCATCGGCCTCCGCGAGGGCCCGGGCGCACGCCTCGGCACCGTGGCCGTACGCGTCGGCCTTCAGCACGGCAAGCAGGCGCCCGCCGTGCAGGCGGCGAAGCACGCGATGGTTGTGGCGCAGGGCATCCAGGTCGATGGTGATGCGGGCGGGGCGGCTCATGTCGCGAGGCGCGCCACCCGCCGCACCGGCGCGGCCGGGCGATAGCGGTCGATCCCGAGCCCGTCGGGGTCGATGTCCGGCACCCGGCCGAGCACCAGGTCGGCGACCAGGCGGCCGGAGCCCGCTGCCATCGTCCATCCCAGCGTGCCGTGGCCGGTGTTGAGGAAGAGGCCGCCCACCGGCGTGGCGCCAATGATGGGCGTGCTGTCGGGTGTCATCGGGCGCAGGCCGGTCCAGAACTCACCGGCGGCGAGGTCGCCGGCGCCGGGGAACAGGTCCTGCACTACCTTCTCGAGCGTCGCCCGGCGTCGCGGCCGCAGCGTGAGGTCATGGCCCGCGAGCTCGGCCATGCCACCGATGCGGATGCGGCGGTCGAAGCGCGTGACGGCCACCTTGTAGGTCTCGTCGAGCACCGTCGACACCGGCGCCGACGACTCGTCGCGCACCGGAACGGTGAGCGAGTAGCCCTTCACGGGATAGACCGGCACGCCGATGCCGAGCGGCGCAAGCAACGCGGGCGTGTGGCTGCCGAGCGCGACGACGCAAGCGTCGACGGCCACGCGCGCCCCGCCCAGGCGCACCGCGACGACGCGGCCGCCTTCGACCTCGAGCCCGCTCACGGCCGAGCCAAACTGGAAGCGCACGCCGAGCGCCGCGGCGCGGTCGGCGAGCTGGCGCGTGAACAGATGGCAGTCGCCGGTTTCGTCGTTGGGCAGCCGCAGCCCGCCGCTCAAGCGGTGCGCCACGCGCGCAAGCGCCGGCTCCGCGCGCGCGAGTTCGTCGCGGCCGAGCAGCTCGAACGGCACGCCGAAGCCGCGCAGCACGTCGACATCGCGGCCCACCGCTTCAAGCTGGGCCGCGTTGCGGAACAACTGCAGCGTCCCGAGGCTGCGCTGCTCGTAAGACAACTGCGCCGCGGCGCGCAGCTCGCGCAGGACGTCGCGGCTGTATTCAGCCAGGCGCATCATGCGGCCCTTGTTGACGGCGTATCGCTGCGCGGTGCATTGGCTCAGCATGCGCGCAAGCCACGTCCACTGGGCAAGCGAGCCGTCGGGGCGAATCGCCAGCGGCGCATGGCGCTGGAACAGCCACTTCAAGGCCTTCAGCGGAATGCCGGGTGCGGCCCACGGTGTCGAGTAGCCGGGCGACACCTGCCCCGCATTGGCGAAGCTCGTTTCCAAGGCCGGGCCGTCCCGCCGTTCCAGGACGACCACCTCGGCACCGGCACGCGCGAGGTGCCAGGCGGTGGACACGCCGATCACCCCGGCGCCGAGAACCACGACTCTCATGTGTTCTTCTCCAATGTCATTGCTGCCTCTCGTGGTGACGTACGAAAGAATACGTGCAGGTGCGCGGCGCTTGTTGCCGTTGTAGGGGTGCGCAGCGGCACGGTCTTGCGCAAGTGCACCGAGGGCCGGCATCGAGACATGGATGCCTGCGTGGCGCCAGCGCCACCGCACGATATGCCGCCACAAGCCCTCGTCGCCGCATCGGCGCAGAGCTTGCCGTCGATGGCGATCACAACGGCAGCTTGCCCCGTCGCGACGGGGCAATACGCAATATGTCCATTCAATGGAGATGCTCGAATGTGCTGGCACCCATGGTGCAGCACGGTCCGGGCAAAAGACCCCGTCCGGACCTCCCACGACACCTCACATTCCGAGGGACCCATGACTTTCGCCTTCCACCATCGACTCCTCTTCACTGCATGCACGGCGCTCGCCGGCACGGCCGCCGCGCAGTCCAGCGTCGCGGTCAGCGGCAACCTGGACATCGGCGCCTTCCGTGACACCGCCGGGGGCAAGAACATCGGCACGATCCAGCGCAGCCACCTGCAGTTCTCGGGCAGCGAGGACCTGGGTGGCGGCCTGGCCGCCACCTTCCGGTTGCGCCACCGCCTGGACCTGGACACCGGTACGCCCGAGGGCGCCGGTGCCAAGCCGTTCTGGCACGGCGAATCCACCGTCGGCCTGAAAGGCGGCTTCGGCGCGCTGCGCCTGGGCCGTGCGTTGGATGCGATCCAGGGCCAGGACTGGGCTTTCGACGCGTGGGAGAACAACGACCGCATCGCATCGCCGGCATGGGACCTGTGGCACTGGAACTACTCGGCCGACCCGGTGGGCGGCGGCTCGGGCCGCGTGGCCAACGCGATCTTCTACGACTCGCCGAAGTGGGCGAACTTCTCGCTGCACGTCAGCGGATCGCCAGAGTCACCCGCCGGCGCAGTGGCGAAGACGCGCGCGGGCACGCTGCTCTACAACGACGGCACGGTGCGTGCGCTGCTGGGCAGCGGGAAGAACAGCGCGGGCGCCACCGAAACCTCGTTCGGGCTGCGCGGCAACTACGGCACCCTGTCGGTGATGGGCCTGTACAACGTCAGCGAAACGGTGGCCGATTCCAAGGCCAAGGTCATCACGCTCGGCGCCACGTACGGCCTGGGTGCGACGACCCTGAAGGCCGGCTGGGGCCAGGCCGACGTCGACGGCGTCAAGCGGGAGCGAATCGTGTCGGGGGGCGCCAGCTACGCCCTGTCGAAGCGCACCGCGACGTACGTGGACCTCGCCTCCAAGCGCTTCCCCACCATTGGCACGAAGACCGTGTACGGCGCGGGCCTGACCCACGCCTTCTGACGCGCCCTGTCGGCGCACCATGCGCCGCGGGCCTGCACCGGAAACAGCCGGCGGGGAACTCGATCTGTTCCCCGCCGGCAACGCAGAGGGAACGTCTAGAGCTGCCCCTGGCACAGGTACTTCATCTGCATGTACTCGTCGAGGCCATGCACCGAGCCTTCGCGGCCATAGCCCGATTCCTTGACGCCGCCGAACGGCGCGGCCTCGGCCGCCAGCGCGCCTTCGTTGATGCCCACGAGGCCGGCCTCGAGCGCGTCGGCGACGCGCCAGATGCGCTTGACGTCACGCGAGTAGAAGTACGCGGCCAGGCCGAACGGCGTGGCATTGGCGGCGGCCACGACCTCCGCCTCGGTGTCGAAGCGCGTCACCGGCACGACCGGCCCGAAGGTCTCCTCGCAGGTGCAGGCCATCGTCGCGTCGGTGCCGGCCAGCACCGTGGGCGCGTAGTAGTTGGTGCCCAACGACACGAGGCGCGTGCCGCCGACGGCAATGCGTGCGCCGCGCTCCAGCGCATCGATCACGTGGCGCTCGATCTTGTCGACCGCGCGTGCGTTGATCATGGGTCCGATCTGCGATTCCGGCTCGGTGGCCGGCCCGACCTTCAGCGCACCGACCCGCGCCGCCAGCTTGTCGACGAACACGTCATGCACGCTCGTGTGCACGAACACGCGGTTCGGGCTCACGCAAGTCTGGCCGCCGTTGCGGAACTTCGCCACCATCAGCCCATCGACCGCGGCGTCGAGGTCGGCATCGTCGAAGACGATGAACGGCGCGTTGCCACCCAGCTCGAGCGAGAGCTTCTTCAGCGTGTCGGCGCTGCGGCGCGCGAGCTGCTTGCCCACCGGTGTCGAGCCGGTGAAGCTGATCTTGCGCACGCGCGCGTCGTCGAGCCACACGTCGACCACCTCGGCGGCGCGCTCGCGCGATGCCGTGACGATGTTCAGCACGCCGGGCGGCACACCGGCTTCGCCGGCCAGCTTGACGAGCGCGAGCGAGGTGAGCGGCGTGTCCTCGGCCGGCTTGCACACCACCGTGCAACCGGCGGCCAGCGCGGGCGCGATCTTGCGGGCGATCATCGCGGCCGGGAAGTTCCATGGCGTTATCGCGGCGACCACGCCCACCGGCTCCTTGAGCGCGAACATGCGCCGGCCGGTGACCGGCGCGGGGATCACGTCGCCGTTCGCACGTGTCGCTTCCTCGGCGAACCACTCCACGTAGCTGGCGGCATACACCACTTCGCCACGCCCTTCGGCGAGCGGCTTGCCCTGCTCGCGCGAGATCAGCCGGCCCAGGTCCTCCCGGTGCGCCATGATGAGGTCGTTCCAGCGCTTGAGGATCTGCGCGCGTTGCTTCGCGGGCACGGCGCGCCACGCGGGGAAGGCCGCATGCGCGGCGTCGAGTGCGGCGCGTGCATCGTCTGCGCCGCTGTCGGGCACGCTGGCGAACACGGTGTCGGTGGCCGGGTCGATCACGTCGAACCGGCGGCCTTGCTGTGCCTCGCACCAGCGGCCGATGAAGTTGCGCCCCGGGAGCAGGTCGTCGCGATGGATGGAAAGTGGCATGTCAGAGTTCCTTCACTTGATCGGCGATGGCGCGGCCGACGTCTTCGGTATGGGCCTGGCCGCCGAGATCGGGCGTGCGCGGTCCGTTGACCAGCACGGCCTCGATGGCCTTCACGATGGTGTCATGCGCCGCGCGGCCGGCGCCCTGCCCCTGCGTCAGGAAGTCCAGCATCAGCGCACCCGACCAGATCATCGCGATCGGGTTGGCGATGCGCTTGCCATAGATGTCAGGCGCCGAGCCGTGGACCGGCTCGAACAGCGACGGAAACGTGCGCTCGGGGTTGAGGTTCGCGCTCGGCGCCAGGCCGATCGTGCCGGTCGTCGCCGGGCCGAGGTCGGACAGGATGTCGCCGAACAGGTTGCTCGCGACCACGACGTCGAAGCGCTGCGGCTGCAGCACGAAGCGGGCGCTCAGGATGTCGATGTGCTGCTTGTCCACCGCGACGCCGGGGTACGCCTTGCCGACTTCGTCGGCACGCGCATCCCACCACGGCATGCTGATCGCGATGCCGTTGCTCTTGGTGGCCACCGTCAGCTGCTTGCGCGCACGTGACTGTGCGAGCTCGAACGCGTACTTCAGCACGCGGTCGGTGCCGAAGCGCGAGAACACCGACTCCTGGATCACGATCTCGCGCTCGGTGCCGGCATACATCACGCCGCCGAGGTTGGTGTACTCGCCTTCGGTGTTCTCGCGCACCACGATGTAGTCGATGTCGCCCGGCTTGCGGCCGGCCAGCGGGCACGGCACGCCGTCGAACAGCCGCACGGGCCGCAGGTTGATGTACTGGTCGAACTCGCGGCGGAACTTGAGCAGCGAGCCCCACAGCGAGACGTTGTCGGCCACCGAGGCCGGCCAGCCGACGGCACCGAAGTACACGGCATCGACACCCTCGAGCTGCTGTTTCCAGTCGTCCGGCATCATCTGGCCGTGACGTTGGTACCAGTCGCAACTCGCCCACTCGATCTCCCGGATTTCCAGCGCGAGGCCAAAACGGCTGGCGGCCGCTGCCAGCACGCGCAGGCCCTCGGGCATCACTTCCTTGCCGATGCCGTCTCCGGGAATCGCGGCGATGCGGAACGTTTGTGTTGTCATGTCTTTCACTCCTTCAGGCAACCAGCGCCGGGCGCTGTCGGTCGAGTTCGTCCAGCCAGCCACGCCGCAGTTCGGGTACCGCGCGCGCCAGCTGTTCGTAGTACGGATGGTGCGGTCCGCGGCCGTAGTCGGCACGCGCCACCTGCGTCAGCTTGCGGCCGTGCTGCATGACGATGATCTCGTCGCAGACCGAACGCACGGTGTGCAGGTCATGGCTGATGAACAGGTAGGACACGCCGAGCTCGCGCCGCAGTTCGGCGATGAGGTCGAGCACGGCGGCGCCGACGACGGTGTCGAGCGCCGAGGTCACCTCGTCGCACAGGATCAGGTCGGGCTCGGCAGCAAGCGCGCGCGCGAGGTTCACGCGCTGCTTCTGCCCGCCCGAGAGCCCGCCGGGCAGGCGCCCTGCCAGTGTGCGCGGCAGCTTCACCAGGTCGAGCAGCTCGTCGATGCGCCGGCGCAACGCCGGGCCCTTCATGCCCTTGTAGAACTGGAGCGGCCTCGCCAGGATGCGCTCGATCGTGTGCGACGGGTTCAGCGCCGTATCGGCCGACTGGAACACGATCTGGATGCGCCGCAGCTCGTCGATTGAGCGCTGCGCGAGCGCGGGTTTGAGCTCGCGGCCCATGAACTCCATCGTGCCGGCGCACGGCGCCAGCAATCCGGCGACCGCGTGTGCCAGGGTGGTCTTGCCCGAGCCCGACTCGCCGATGACGCCGATGGCCTGGCCGCGCCTGAGTTCGAGGTCGATGCCCTCGAGGATCATCGTGGCCGGCCGCCCTTCGCGGTTGCGGCCGCCGTAGCCGGCCGACAGGCCCTTCACGCGCAGCAGCACCTCGGCATCCCCGGTCTTCGCGACCGACGCGCGGGGCGCGGGGTGTGCAGCGGCCAGCAGGCACTTCGTGTACTCGTTCTGCGGCGCCGAGAGCAGGCGCTCGGTCGCACCAAGCTCGCGCATCTGGCCATCGCGCAGCACGAGGATGTGGTCGGCCATCTGCGCGACGACGGCGAGGTCGTGGCTGACGTAGACGGCCGTGACCTGCCGCTCGCGCACGACCCGGCGGAAGGCGCGCAGCACCTCGACCTGGGTCGTCACGTCGAGCGCCGTGGTCGGCTCGTCGAGGATCACGACCTCCGGGTCGGTGATCAGCGCCATCGCGGCCATCAACCGCTGCAGCTGCCCGCCGGACACCTGGTGCGGATAACGCTGCCCGATCGTCTCGGGCTCCGGTAGCGCGAGCTCACGGAACAGCGCGATCGCCTTCAGTTCGGCCTGGGCGCGGCGCATCGTGCCATGCAGGCAGGCCGGCTCGACGACCTGGTCGAGGATGGTTCGCGACGGGTCGAACGACGCCGCCGCGCTCTGCGCAATGTAGGCAACCGTGCGGCCGCGCAGCGCGCGCAGCTGGCGCGCGCCGAGCGCGAGCACGTCGACGTCGCCGATGCGCACGCTGCCCCCGCTGATGCGGCAGCCACGGCGCGCGTAGCCCATCAAGGCCAGTGCGGTGGTGGTCTTGCCGGAACCGGATTCGCCGATCAGGGCGAGCACCTCACCCGGCTGGATCGTGAAGCTCAATGCATCGACGAGCGTCACGCCGCCAACACTGACGGTGAGATCTTTGACAAAAACGGGGCTTCCCATCAGCGTGCTCCACGTTCGCGGGCCGCCCGGCCCGGCAGGTTGTCGATCACGAGGTTCACGGCAATCGTCAGGCTGGCGATCGCAAGCGACGGCGCGATCACCGACACGCCGCCTTCGGCGAGCGACCCGATGTTCTCGCGCACCAGCGAACCCCAGTCGGCGTCCGGCGGCTGCACGCCCAACCCGAGAAAGCTCAGGCTCGCGAGCAGCAGCACGACGTAGACGAAGCGCAACCCCAGGTCCGCGAGCATCGGCCCGGCGATGTTGGGCAGGATCTCGCGCAGCATCACGTAGCCAGTGCCCTCGCCGCGCGCGCGCGCGACCCTGACGTAGTCGAGCGCATTGATGTTCACGGCCAGCGAGCGCCCGATGCGGTAGGCGCCCGGCACGTAGATGACGGCTGCGGTGACAACGAGCATGGGCACCGACGAGCCGAAGCCGGCCACCAGCAGCAATGCGAACATCTTGCTCGGGATCGCGGTCATCGTGTCCAGGCCCCGGCTCAGGACGGTGTCGGTCCAGCGGCCGTTCGCTGCCGCCAGCAGCGCCAGCAGCGTGCCCGTGCCGCTGGCCAGCACCGTCGCGACGAAGGCGACACCGACCGTGTAGCGGGCCCCTTCGATCACGCGCGCCAGCATGTCGCGCCCGAGGTAGTCGGTGCCCAGCCAGTGCGCCGCGCTGATCGGCGCGAACACCGCGTCGCCGCCAGCCGCGCCGGTGCGCGAGAGCAGCGCCGGGCCGAGGAGCGCTGCCAGCGCCCAGAACACGACGATCGCGAGGCCGATCCAGCCGGAGATGCGGAACCCGGCCAGCGAAGAAATCAAGCGGCCTCCGCGGATCCGGCTCAGCCGGTCCGCTGGAGTTGCCACCTCGATGGGGGCGGTCGAATGCCGTAGGGGGTGGTTCATTTTCTCAGCCTCGGGTTGGCGAGGATGCCGAAGAGGTCGGCCGTCGTCACCAGGAACAGATAGCCGGCGCAGAACAGCATCGCGCAGGCCTGCACCAGCGGCATGTCGCGTTGCGAGACGCCGTCGACCATCAGCTTGGCGATGCCGGGGTAGTTGAAGATCGTCTCGACGATGATCACGCCGCCGAGCAGGTACGACAGGCTCAGCGCGACGGCGTTCGCGATCGGGCCGACGGCATTGGGCAGCGCATGCGCGAGCACGATGCGCAACGGCGACGCGCCTTTGAGCCGGACCATCTCGATGTACGGTGCCTCGAGCTGGTCGATCACCGCGGCCCGCGTCATGCGCATCATCTGCGCGACGATGACACAGCACAGGGTCAGCACCGGC
Source organism: Rhizobacter sp. Root1221 (assembly GCF_001425785.1). GTDB lineage: Bacteria > Pseudomonadota > Gammaproteobacteria > Burkholderiales > Burkholderiaceae_C > Rhizobacter. The sequence goes on from NZ_LMDI01000024.1 coordinate 43,992, forward strand.
ATCGCGAACGCGCGCAGCAGCTGGCCGAGCGACTCGATGTCGCTGACATAGGACAAGGCCGGCAGCCAGCGCAACTGCACCGCGAACACCAGCACCGCCAGGGTCGCGACCAGGAACTCGGGCACGGAGACCACCGCGACCGCGCCGGCGGACGCGGCCCGGTCGAACCACGAGCCGCGCCACACCGCTGCCGCGATGCCGAGCGAAAGCGCGATCGGCACCGAGAACAGCGCGGTCACCGCGGCGAGCAGCAGCGAGTTCGGCAGCCGGCTGCCGATCAGCTCGGCCACCGGCAATTGCGTGGTGGACGACATGCCGAGGTCGCCGCGCGGCAGGCCGCCGATCCAGCGCAGGTAACGCTGCGGCGCCGGCACATCCAGGCCCATCTGCGCGCGCAGCGCGGCCAGCGCCTCGGGCGTCGCATCCTGCCCGAGCTGTTCCTGCGCCGCGTCGCCCGGCAGCACGGCGGTGATCGCGAACACGATCACCGACACCGCCAGCAGCGAGAGCAGCGCCAACGCGATGCGCTGGGCCAGCAGCTTGAGGACGAGGGCGTTCATCGCTGGGGCCTCCGGGTCAGGCTGCCGTATCGAGCCACACGCTCTCGGCGAAGTTGAAGCCCATCAGGCCCCCCACCGGGATCGGGGACAAGCCCTTCAGCTTCGTGCTGTGGCCGTCGAGGCTCGTCAGGAACAGTGGAATGCCGATGCCGGCCTGCTCGTGGATCATCGTCTGCAGGTCGGCATACATCTGCTTGCGCCGGGCCACGTCGGTCTCGGCGCGAGCGGCCACCAGCACCTGGTCGAACTTCTCGCTCTTCCAGCGCGACTCGTTCCACGGCGCGTCGGACTTGAAGAACTGCGTCAGCAGGATGTCGGCGCTCGGCCGCGGATTGACGTTGCCGAATCCGACCTGGCTGTTCAGCCAGTGGTTGCTCCAATAGCCGTCGGCTGGCATGCGCTTGACGTCGAGGTCCAGGCCGACGCCCTTGGCGGTCTGCTGCATCACGAGCGCCATCTCGACGGAATACAGCGCCGCCGGCGATGCCACGATCGAAACGGCACCGCTGACGCCGGCCTTCTTCAGGTGGAACTTCGCCTTCTCCGGATCGAACGGCCGCTGCGGCAGGCCGGCGAAGTGGAAACGGTTGGTCGGGTCGACCGGCTGGTCGTTCGCGACGACGGCCTGGCCCAGCGCGATCGTCTTCTTCATCTGCTCGCGATCGAACAGGTGCTTCATCGCCAGCACGAAGTCGGGATTCGCGCCCGGCCCGACATCCTTGCGCATGATGAGGTCCGAATACTGGCCCGACTGTGTCTTGAACACCGCGAAGCCGGGCGTGCCGGTGATGCGTGCCATCGAACGCGGGTTCACCGAGCCGACCAGGTCGATACCGCCGGACAGCAACGCGTTGACGCGCGCGCCTTCGTCGCCGATGCCGATGAACTCGATCTCGTCCAGGTAGGGCTTGCCGGGCTTCCAGTAGTTGTCGTTGCGCACGACAACCGAGCGCACCCCGGGCTTGAACTCCTTGAGCTTGTACGGCCCGGTGCCGATGCCGGCGGCAAAATCGGTGGTGCCGTCCTTGACGATGTGGAAGTGGAAGGTGCCGATGACGACGGGCAGGTCCGCGTTCGGCGACGTCAGCACGATCGTCACCTCGTTCGGGCCGGTGGCCTTCACGCTTTCGATCTGGTCGGCGAACACCTTGGCCTTGGACGCGGTGGCCGGATCCTTGTGGCGCGAGATCGAGTAGACGACGTCGGCCGGCGTCAGCGCCTTGCCGTCGTGGAAGGTCACGCCCTTGCGAAGCGCGAAGACCCACGTCTTGGCGTCGTTCGTCGTGAACGACTCGGCCAGCGCCGGCTGCGGCGTCAGGCTGCCATCCAGCGACGTCAGCCCGTTGTAGATCATGTTGCAGCGCGAGTAGTCCGTCTGGTTCGACTGTTTCGCCGGATCCAGCGTATCGGTGGCGGCCGCCGTGATGCCGGCAACGCGGATCTTGCCGCCGCGCCGGGGCGTCTGCGCGTGCACAGACTGCGCCGACGCCGCGAGGCCGCCGGCCAGGGTGGCCTGCATGCCGCCGGCCATCAGCATCGCGAGGACGTCACGACGTGTCGCGCCGCCCTGCAGTGCACCGAACAGGCGCCGACTTTCTTCGGGGCCGACGAGGGTGTCGAGTGACTTGCGGTCTGTCATGGTTTCTCGCTTCTGGTCCAAGGGTTATCGTGCAATCGACGACGAAGGTAGAAGGCGCCTTCAGGCGAGGCGATCCTTCATGCGGAAATACAGGCCCACCGCGGGCAGGAACCAAGGCGGGCCGAGATGCCCCGGGATCGCCCGCCACTCGCGGCCGCGCCACGGATTGGCCGATGCGTCGCCCGCCATCACCGCGGCCATGCGTTCGCCCATCAGCACCGACATCTGCGTGCCGTGGCCGCTGTAGCCGGTTGAATAGAAAAGGCCGTCGCGCTCGCCGGCATGCGGCAGGCGGTCCTGCGTCATGTCGACCAGGCCGCCCCAGCAGTAGTCGATGCCGACGCCTGCAAGCGACGGGAAGATTTCCACCATGCCAGCCCGCAGGATCTCGCCGCTCTTCGCGTCCGACGCGGGATTGCTGACGCCGAACCGTGCCCGGCCGCCGAGCACCAGCCGGTGATCGGGTGTCAGGCGGAAGTAGTGGTGGATGTTCGCAACCGTGACGTAGGTGCGGCCCTCGCGCAGCAGCGCACGTGCGCGCTCCGCCCCGAGCGGTTCGGTGACGACGATGAAGCTGCCGATCGGCACGATGCGCCGGCGCAGCCAGCCGAAGCTCGCATAGCTGCCGTGCCGTGCCGCGCCGTTGGCGAGCAGCACCTGCTGCGCCTGCAGGCTGCCGCGGCTGGTGTGCACGCGGTGCGCCTGGCCACCGCCGAGCCGCTCGAGGCGCTGCACGCAAGTGCCGGTGCTGATCAACGCGCCGTGACGCTCGGCTGCCTGTGCGAGCCCGCCAGCGAAGCGGCCCATGTGCATCTGGCCGCTGCGCTTGTACAGCAGGCCGCCCGCAAAGCGGTCACTCTCGACCTCGGCCCGCACGCGCGCCGCATCGAGGATCTCGACGTCGGTGTCGACGCCGTCGCGCACCAGCCGCTCCGCACTGCGCGACAGCACTTCCAGCTGGGCGGGCTTCGTCGCCAGCTTCAGCTTGCCGCGGCGAACGAAGTCGCAGTCGATCGCTTCGTCGCGCACGATGCGCGCCACCGTGTCGACCGCTTCGTCGTAGGCGTGGTACCAGGCTCGTGCCCGTTCGGTGCCCACCTTCGCGGCCACATCGGCATAGTCGACCGCGAGCCCGTTGTTGACGTGGCCGCCATTGCGCCCCGAGGCCTCGGCAGCGACACGCTCCCCGGCTTCCAGCACGACGACCTTCGCGCCCTTCCGTGCCAGCGCCAGCGCCGCCGACAGCCCGGTGAAGCCGCCGCCGACGATCGCGACGTCGCACTGCGACGGCAGCTCCGCCCCGCGCGGCACGAAGGCCGGCGCGGAAGATGTCCAGTACGACTCGAGCTTCATGGTGTGGGAACGTTCAAAGACCGACCACGCCGGGCAGGCCGCCGATGTCGGCGATCTCGGTGTAGCGGTATGCCGGGTTGCCGGGGCCGTGRCCGCGGTTGACGAACACCTTGTTGACGATGCCCAGGTCGTCGGCCGACATCAGGTCGTAGCGCATGCTGGAAGACACGTGCAGCACGTCTTCCGGATTGNCCGCGGTTGACGAACACCTTGTTGACGATGCCCAGGTCGTCGGCCGACATCAGGTCGTAGCGCATGCTGGAAGACACGTGCAGCACGTCTTCCGGATTGCAGCCCAGCGAGTCGAGCATGTATTCGAACGCCTGCAGGCGCGGCTTGTAGGCCTGCGCCATCTGCGCGGTGTACACGCGGTGGAAGGGCGCKCCCAGCTTGGCCACGTTGCTGTGGATCTGGTCGTCCGACGCATTCGACAGGATCACCAGCGGGATCTCGTGGGCAATCTTGGCCAGGCCGGCCGGCACGTCCGCATGCGGGACCCAGGTGGGCACCGCGTCGTAGTACTGCTGCGCCTCGGCGTCGATGTACTGCAGCTTCCATTTGCGGCAAAGGCGGCGCACGGCGTTCTTCAGCACCACCTCGTAGGGCTGCCAGGCGCCGAGCACCTCGTCGAAGCGGTAGGCGGCGAAGTCGGCCACGAACTGGTCCATCTGCTCGCGCGCAACGCGGTCGGCGAACATGGAGATGCGTTTGGCTTCGGTGTCGAAGGCCGCGGAATCGCAGGTCGAAGCCGTCAGCTTCGGCAAGGAGCGTCCGGCCGTGCAAGGCAGCGACGAAGCCNCGGCGTTCTTCAGCACCACCTCGTAGGGCTGCCAGGCGCCGAGCACCTCGTCGAAGCGGTAGGCGGCGAAGTCGGCCACGAACTGGTCCATCTGCTCGTGCGCAACGCGGTCGGCGAACATCTCGCGCGCCATGTCGCCCATGCGAAAGCGCGTCAGCGTGCCGTAGCAGTCGAAGGTGATGTACTTGGGGCGGAAGCTCATCGGTGTCTCGCAGTGTGGTGGAAGATTGATGTGGTGTGACGGATTCATTGCATCACGGAGCCACCGCGCGCAGATCGTGAATTTCGCCCCTCACCGGATCGAAGCTGCCGTTTGGCGGGCCTGTCGCGGCATGCCGTGCCGTACGCCCCGCAGGTGTGCGCGATGCACCGCATGGCGCCCCGAAATCGGTCAGCACACGCTGCTGCCGCGGGTTCGCCCCCATCCCTACCGCATCGCGTGAAACACAACACTGCGCGTGGGGGCGCGGCAGATGTGTTCGTCCGGACGCCCGGCGCCGCAGCGTTATGGCAAAGCGACCACCCGCCGCAGCGCATGCTGTCGAATTGCTCGGAAACCCGAATTGCGGCTGGCGCCGCGGCGCGATTACACCCAAGATGAGCGCCCATACATGGACCCGGAGAATCACACGATGGGTGCAATCCAAGCACCGGTTTTCGACGGCATCACGCTGCGCGAGATGACCGCAACCGACCTCGCGGCCGCGCATGAGCTGACCGGCGAGTTGCGCTGGTCGTACCGGCCCACCGACTGGGAACAGGCGTTCCGCCACGGCGAAGGCCTGGTCGCCGAGCGTGACGGGCAGATCGTCGGCACGGGACTGCGCTGGCGCTGGGGGCCGCAGCACGCGACGATCGGGCTCGTCGTCGTGGCCCCGGCCTGCCGGGGGCGGCGCATCGGCCACCGCCTGATGACGGCACTGCTCGAAGGGCTCGACCAGCACACAGTGCTGCTGCACGCGACGGCCGACGGCCGCGGCCTCTACGAGCGCCTGGGCTTCGTGCGCATCGGCGAAGTGCGGCAGCACCAGGGCATCGCGCAGCCGACGCCCCCCATCGCGCTCGATGCCGGCTGGCGCCTGCGTCCCGCAACAGAAACCAGCTTGCCCACGCTGCGCGCACTCGATGCCGACGCGCGCGGCATGCCGCGCGACACGCTGATCGACGAGCTGTTCCGCGACGCCGAGGCGGCCGTGGTGCTCGACCATGACGACCACGCCTGCGGTTTCGCGATGCTGCGCCGCTTCGGCCGCGGTCACGTGATCGGCCCGGTGGTCGCACCCGACGCCCAAGGTGCGAAGGCGCTGATCGCCCATTTGTCAGGCCTGAACGCGGGCCGCTTCACGCGCATCGACATCGACTTCGACAGCGGCCTGGCCGAGTGGCTCGAAACCCTCGGCCTGCTGCGCGTCGACGCGCCGACCACGATGCTGCGTGGCGCGCCATTGGCCCAGCCCGGCGGCGGGCCGCGGCTGTTCGGCATCGTCACACAGGCGTTCGGCTGATGCGGCAGGTGCTCGTCTACAAGGCGGATCCGCAGCGCGGGCGGCAGTGGGCCGAGATCTTTCGCGACGAGGCCCCGGAGATCGAGTTTCGCCTGTGGCCGGATGTCGGCGATGGCGCCGACGTCCACTACCTCGCCGCATGGGAACCACCGGCGGACCTGGCCACGCGGCTCCCGAACCTTCGGCTCCTGCTGTCCACCGGCGCCGGCGTCGACCAGTTCGATTTGACCGCGCTGCCGCCCGGCCTGCCGGTGGTGCGCATGGTCGAACCCGGCATCGTGTGCGGCATGGTCGAGTACGTCACGCATGCCGTGCTCGACCTGCATCGCGACATGCCGGCGTACCGGCGCGCGCAGCAGCAGCGGGAATGGCAGGTCATCCAGGTGCGGCCGGCCTCGGAGCGACGGATCGGCGTGCTGGGTCTCGGCTCGCTCGGTCAGGCGGTGCTCGACAAGCTCGTCTCGTTCGGTTTCGATTGCGCGGGGTGGAGCCGCTCGCGGCACGAGGTGCCAGGCGTGGTGTGCCATGCGGGGGCCGACGAGCTCGAAGGCTTTCTCGCGCGAAGCGAGATCCTGGTCTGCCTGCTGCCGTTGACCGATGAGACGCGCGGGCTGCTGAACTCGGCGCTGTTCGCGAAGCTGCCCAAGGGCGCGAGCCTCGTGCACGTGGGACGCGGGCCGCAACTCGTTGCGGCCGAGCTGCTGCGGGCGCTGGACGAGGGCCACCTCGCCGAGGCCGTGCTCGACGTGACCGATCCCGAGCCGCTGCCTCGTGACCATGCCCTGTGGTCGCATCCGCGCGTGCGCGTCACGCCGCACATCGCCAGCATGACGCAGCCGCACACGGCGGCGCGCGTGGCCATCGACAACCTGCGCCGCTTCGCGCGCGGCGAGCCGCTGGTCGGCCTCGTCGATCGCCGGCGCGGCTACTGACCGATGTCCCGCAGCATCATCTGCCGAAGCGGCCAGCACAACGACATCAAGCGCGGCACGAGGGCGGCAAAGCAGCACCCCGCCGTGCGAGCTCGGTCCTAAGCTCTGCTTCACCTCATTCCTATAGAAGCCGATGTCGATGAGCTCCGACCGCCACGCCCCCGATGCCCTTGCTGCGCTCGACCGTGCGCACCTTGTCCACCCAGTCGCCGCCTGGCGCCAGCACGAAGAGCGCGGCCCACTCGTGCTCGCGTCCGGCCGTGGCGCCTGGCTCACCGACGCCCGCGGCCACGAGCTGCTGGACGCTTTCGCCGGCCTGTGGTGCGTGAACATCGGCTATGGCCAGGAAAGCGTCGTGCAAGCCGCGGCCGAACAACTGCGCACCCTGCCCTACGCCACCGGCTACTTCGGCTTTGCCAGCGAGCCGGCGATCCGCCTGGCCGCCAAGCTCGTGGACATCACGCCGCGGTCACTGACGCGCGCGTACCTCACCCTCGGCGGCTCCGAGGCCGTGGATGCCGCGGTGCGCTTCATCGTGCAGTACTGGAACGCACGCGGCCGGCCCGCGAAGAAGCACTTCATCTCGCTCGAACGCGGCTACCACGGCTCGTCGTCGACCGGCGCCGGCCTGACCGCGCTGCCTGTTTTCCACCGCGGCTTCGACCTGCCGCTGCCCACGCAGCACTACATCCCGTCGCCAAACCCCTATCGCCACCCGCAGGGCGGTGATGCGCAGGCCCTGATCGCCGCTTCGGTGGCTGCGCTGCGCGCGAAGGTCACTGAGGTCGGCGCCGGGAACGTGGCCGCGTTCTTCTGCGAGCCGATCCAGGGATCGGGTGGCGTGATCGTGCCGCCGGTGGGCTGGCTGAAGGCCATGCGCGAAGCCGCTCGCGAGCTCGACATCCTGTTCGTCGTCGACGAGGTCATCACCGGCTTCGGGCGCACGGGCCCGATGTTCGCGTGCGCAGCCGAAGGCGTGGAGCCCGACCTGATGACGATGGCCAAGGGCCTCACCGCCGGCTACGTGCCGATGGGCGCCTTGATGCTGTCGGAGCCGGTCTATGCCGCGATCGCCGATGCGGCGCCGGCCGGCGCGCCCATCGGCCACGGCGCCACCTACTCGGGCCACCCGGTGGCCGCGGCCGTTGCGCTGGAAGTGCTGCGGCTGTACGACGAAGGCGGCATCATCGAGAACGGCCTGCGCGTGGCACCCCACTTCGCGGCAGGGCTCGACGCCTTGCGCGAGCATCCGCTGGTGGGCGACGCCCGCCACCGCGGGCTGCTCGGAGCGCTGGAGCTTGTCAGCGGCAAGGCGAGCAAGCGCGGCTTCGACGCGGCGCTCGCACTGCCCGACCGGCTGTTCGCGGCCGCCTACCGCAACGGCGTGATCTTCCGCTGTTTCGGCGACGCGGTGCTCGGCTTCGCGCCGGCGCTCACGTTCACGGAATCCGAGTTCGAGCAGCTCTTCGTGCGCCTGCGCCGCACGCTCGACGACGTGCTGTCGGCCCCCGACGTGCGCGCCGCGCTGGCCTGAGGTGCAAAATGGGGTTCATCGCGACCGCCCACCATCACCATGTCTGAGGCATTCAAGCTCGACCGGCTCGACTTGCGCATCCTCGCGCAACTGCAGAAGAACGGCCGCGTCACCAACGTCGACCTGGCCGACGCCGTAGGGCTGTCGCCGAGCCCATGCCTGATCCGGGTCAAGCGGCTCGAGCAGGCCGGCTACATCTCGGGCTATGGCGCGCACCTGCGGCTGGAGAAGCTGGGCGACACGCTGACCGTGTTCACCGAGGTGACGCTGGCGGACCATCATCGCGAGGACTTCCTCCGCTTCGAAACCGCGATCCGCGAGGTCGACGAGATCCTGGAATGCCACCTCGTCAGCGGCGGTTACGACTACCTGCTTCGTTTCCTGACACGGGGCGTGAACCACTATCAGCAGGTGATCGAAGGCCTGCTCGACCGCAACATCGGCATCGAGAAGTACTTCAGCTACATCGTCATCAAATCGCCGTTCATCAAGACGCACTGTTCGATCGAGCGGCTGTTCCCGGAGCGCGCCGAGTGAGCGCCGCAGGGGGCGAGAATGAACCCGCCCCCACCCCGCCCCCTCACATGGGTGCGGAACCCAGCGCGCGCTGCGCGACCGCGCAGAACCAGCGCACGCCGTAGGGCAGCGCGTCGTCGTTGAAGTCGTAGCAGGGGTGGTGCAGCGGGCGCCCGCCGTCCTCGCCCGGGGCGGTGCGGCCCTGGCCAAGCCAAAGGTAGGCGCCCGGCCGCTCGCGCAACAGGAACGCGAAGTCCTCCGAGGTGAACGCCGGCCGCGGCGCAACGCTTGCCTGCAGCCCCGCGGTTGCGGCGGCTTCGAGCGCGAGTTGCGCTTCGGCTTCGCTGTTCACCGTCGCCGGGTAGTAGCGGTGATAGGTCACGTCCGCTTCGACACCATGCGCCAGCGCCACGCCGGCCGCGGCGTCGCGCAGCGCGGCCTCGATCCGGTCCTGCACGCCGGCGTCGAAGCTGCGCACCGTGCCGGTCAGTGTTGCTTCGGCCGGCAGCACGTTGTGGCTGCTGCCGCCCGAGACGCGCGTGACCGACAGCACCGCCGACTCGGCCGGATCGATGCGGCGCGAGACGATCGTGTTCAACAGCACGACGAGCTGGCTCGCGGCCAGCAGCACGTCGGGCGTGCGGTGCGGCTGCGCCGCGTGGCCGCCGCGGCCGCGCAGCACGATGTCGAAGCGGTCGGCCGCTGCCATGACGGGCCCGGGGCGCGTCTGCGCATGGCCGAGCGGCAGGTCGGGCCAATTGTGCAGCGCATAGACGGCGTCGCACGGGAAGCGCTCGAACAGGCCTTCCTCGACCATCACACGCGCGCCGCCGCGGCCTTCTTCGGCGGGCTGGAAGATGAAGTGGACCGTGCCGTCGAATTGGCGCGTGCGCGCGAGTTGCCGCGCCGCGCCGAGCAGCATCGCGGTGTGGCCGTCGTGCCCGCAGCCGTGATGCACGCCGGCATGGCGGCTCGCATGGCCCAGGCGCGATTGCTCGGCGATCGGCAAGGCATCCATGTCGGCGCGCAGGCCCACGGTGCGCGTGCCGCCGCCGTGACGCAGCGTGCCGACCACGCCGGTGCCGGCCAAGCCTTCGTGCACCTCGAGCCCGAGCAGGCGCAGCGCGGCGGCGACGATGCCGGCCGTGCGCTTCTCCTCGAACGCCAGCTCGGGATGCGCGTGCAGGTCGCGCCGCAGCGCGACCAACTCGGGCAGCAGGTCGTCGATCGTGTCGGCGGCCATTCGGCCGAAATGCTGCAACGCCATGGGACTCCAATGAGCAGGACGATGCAGCAGCTTAGGCACTGGCGGGCACACACGTGCGCCGAACCCGCCCGCCTGAACGGCAGCGGGTGCCGTTTTCCGGTTCAGGACAGAACAATGTTCGGCGGGATTGTTGCGTGCCAGGGAACAGGCCATTGGCCCCAGCCATCTTTTTCAGGATCAGGTCGAACCCTAGAGTTCACCCCATCGACACACCACTTTCCTGAAAGACACGACACCATGAACCGCAAGCACCTCCTCGCCGCTGTCCTCCTCGCCGTTGCCGGTTCGTCCGCGCTTGCCGGCGGTGAATACGACCCGCTGGGTCAATCCGCCGAACCCGCTGCCAAGTCGACGGTGACCCGCGCCCAGGTCAAGGCCGAACTGGCCGCCGCCCGCGCCGCAGGCGAACTGCGCAGCGACCGCGACGACCGCGTGCTCCCGTTCCGTGACGTGAAGTCCACGCTCACTCGCGACCAGGTGAAGGCTGAATTTGCCGCGGCCGTAGCCGATGGTTCGATCGCCGACTTCGATCACAACCGGCAGTACACCCACACCCCGGTGGCCACGTCCACGCTGACCCGCCAGCAGGTGCGTGAAGAAACCCAGGCCGCGCTGCGCGCCCGCCGCGCCGGCAACCAGGCCGAAGGGTCCTGAGGCCCCCCGGGCCCAAGCCCGCACCACCCATTTCCTCCTGCGCTTGACTCCTCTTGAACCACCTTCGGGTGGTTCTTTTTTTGCGCGCAGGCGAACCACCAGGGTCCCTGTGGCGTGATTGTTTCGGAATCAGCAATGCGCAATTGAAGCCAGGCTACTTTTTCCGGCCCCGGGTAATCCCTAAAGTTGAGCCCATCGATGAGCCACACACCAGGCGACTCACCGAGGCAGGACAGGACGGCGAAGCCGCCATGCCCCGACCCAGTCAAACCTCTGATACGGAAGCCATCACCATGAACACCCGCCAAGCCTTCACCGCCGCCGCCCTCGCCCTCCTCGCTTCGTCCGCGTTCGCTGGCGGCGAGTTCGACCCCCTGACCGGCTTCGGCCCGGCCCCGGTCAAGTCCACCCCCCGTGTGGCGGTGACGCAGGCCGACCGCGCCGCCGTCGAGCGTTTCGACGCCGGCACCGCCTACGCCCAGGCCCCGAAGGCCTCCGCCAATGCCGGCCTGACCCGCGCTGAAGTCCGCGCCGAGTTCCTGCGTGCACGCAACGAAGGCGAACTGGTCAGCTTCGACACCGGCCTCGCCTACGCCCAGGCCCCCACCCGCCAGTCGTCGCTGACCCGCGAACAAGTGCGTGAAGAGACCCGCCTGGCGCTGCGCGCCAATGAGTCGGGCGTGCGCAACGCCAAGGCCGGTTCCTGAACCGCGCTTCCCGCCGCACAAAGAAGCCGCCTACGGGCGGCTTTTTGCTGCGCGCGCGACGCCGGTGACAGGCAGGGACGACAATCCCATCCTCCTGACCGACCCCGATGGCGTCCATGTTCAGCTTCTTCGAATCCCGCATCCAGCCCACCGCGATGCCGCCCGGGCCACCGCCCGCGGGGCTGATCGCGTTCTATTGGCATTTCATCCGCCAGACGCGCAGCCTCTACGCGGCGATGTTCGTCACCGGCCTCGCGGTGGCGATGATCGACATGCTGATCCCGGTCTTCATCGGGCGGCTGGTCACGCTGATGCAGGCCACCGACCGGGCCGCCGCGTTCGCGGAAGCGCTGCCGGCGCTGCTCGGCATGGCCACGCTGGTGGTCGTGGGCCGGCCCGTGACACTGATCGCCGACAGCCTGGTGCGCAACAACGCGGTGGTGCCCGGCGTGACGAGCCTCGTGCGCTGGCAAAGCCACTGGCACGTCGTGCGCCAGAGCTGGCCGTTTTTCCAGAACGACTTCGCGGGCCGCATCGCCAACCGCGTAATGCAGACCAGCAACGCGTTGCGCGAATGCGTGGTCGCCAGCATCCGGGCCATCTGGTACATCGCCGTCTACGGGATCAGCTCGCTCGTGCTGATGTCCCTGGCGGACTGGCGCCTCGCGATCCCCACGCTGCTGTGGTTCGCCGGCTACATGGTGTTCCTGCGCCATTTCGTGCCGCGCATGCGCGACCTCGCCAAGGTCAGTTCGGAGGTCCGCTCGGCCGTGATGGGCCGGGTGGTCGACAGCTACACGAACATCCTGACGGTGAAACTCTTCGCCCGCGTGCGCGACGAGGACGCCTACGTGCGCGAGATGATCGACGAGCACACCGGCGCCATCGCGGCCCACATGCGGCTCATCACCCGGTTCATGGCCACGCTGGCCGCGATGAACGCCCTGCTGCTCGTGAGCACCGCGGCCATCGGCATCAGCCTGTGGGCGCGGGGCGAAGTGTCGGCCGGCATCGTGGCCACGGCACTGCCGCTCGCGTGGCAGATCGCCAACGTGGCGGGCTGGGTGAGCTGGGAAGTGACCGGCATCTTCGAGAACATCGGCGTGGTGCAGGAAGGCATGGAAACCATCGCCGTGCCCCACACGCTGACCGACGCCCCCGGCTCGCCGGAACTGGCCGTGCCGAAGGGTGAGATCCGCTTCGAACACCTGACCTTCACCTACGGGCGCACCGACGGCAAGAAGGTGCTCGACGACTTCGACCTCACCGTGCGGCCCGGCGAACGGGTGGGGCTCGTGGGCCGGTCGGGCGCGGGCAAGTCCACCATCGTCAACCTGCTGCTGAGGTTCCACGAGGTGGAGCACGGCTGCATCCGCATCGACGGCCAGAACATCGCGGACGTGACGCAGGAGAGCCTGCGCGGCGCCATCGGCCTCGTGACGCAGGACACCTCGCTGCTGCACCGTTCCATCGCCGCGAACATCGGCTACGGCCGACCCGGTGCCACCGCGGCCGAGATCGAGGCCGCCGCACGCCGCGCGCAGGCGCACGAATTCATCCTCGACCTGCAGGACTGGAAGGACCGCACAGGCTACGACGCCCACGTGGGCGAACGCGGCGTGAAGCTGAGCGGCGGCCAGCGCCAGCGCATCGCCATCGCCCGCGTGGTGCTGAAGGATGCGCCCATCCTGGTGCTGGACGAGGCCACGTCGGCGCTCGACAGCGAGGTGGAACTCGCCATCCAGAACCAGTTGCTCGACCTGATGGAGGGCAAGACGGTGATCGCGATCGCACACCGCCTCTCCACCATCGCGCGCATGGACCGCCTGGTCGTGCTGGACCAGGGCCGCATCGTCGAACAGGGTTCCCACGACGAACTCCTCGCGCGCGGGGGACACTACGCGCTGTTGTGGAAGCACCAGTCGGGCGGTTTCCTGCCGCAGGAGATCACCTCCGACGACCCGGTGCTGACCGACGACACCCCGTGCGACGAGATGCGCGCCGAGGAACAGCCCGAACCGAGCACCAACGATGAATCCCCGAGGCCGAAGGCCTGACCGAGTCCCATGCTGAGAATCACCGAACTGCGCCTGCCCCTCGACCACGCCGACGACGCCCTGCGCCCGGCCATCGTCGAACGGCTGGGCATTGCCGACGCCGGCCTGACCGCCTTCACCGTCTTCAAGCGGGCGTACGACGCGCGCAAGAAAAGCGCGATCGTGCTCACCTACACGGTCGACTGCGAACTCACCGACGAGGCCGGCGTGCTGCTGGCCCACGAGGGCGACCCGCAGGTGCGCACCACGCCCGACACGCGCTACCGCTTCGCCGGCCACGCGCCGGCCCACTTCTTCGCGGGGGAACGCCCCCGCCCGCTCGTGATCGGTTTCGGCCCGTGTGGCATCTTCGCGGCGCTGATCCTCGCGCAGATGGGGCTGCGCCCCATCGTGCTCGAACGCGGCAAGGAAGTGCGCCAACGCACGAAGGACACCTGGGGCCTGTGGCGCCAGGGGGTGCTGAACCCCGAGTCGAACGTGCAGTTCGGTGAAGGCGGCGCCGGCACGTTCTCGGACGGCAAGCTGTGGAGCCAGATCAGCGACCCGCGCCACCTCACCCGCAAGGTGCTGACCGAGTTCGTGAAGGCCGGCGCGCCGGAGGAGATCCTCTTTGTCAGCAAGCCGCACATCGGCACGTTCCGCCTGGTCAGCATGGTGGAGAAGATGCGCGCGGACATCGAGGCGCTGGGCGGCGAGGTCCGCTTCGAACAGCGGGTGACCGACCTGCACGTCGATGCGGGCCAGGTGCGTGGCGTGACCCTGGCGTCGGGCGAGCAGCTGCGGTCGGACCACGTGGTGCTCGCACTGGGCCACAGCGCGCGCGACACGTTCGCGATGTTGCACGCGCGCGGGGTGTACCTGGAGGCCAAGCCGTTCTCGGTGGGCTTTCGCATCGAACACCCGCAGGGTTTGATCGACCGCGCACGGTTCGGCCCCAACGCGGGCAACGAGATCCTCGGCGCGGCCGACTACAAGCTCGTGCACCACGCAAAAAACGGCCGCTCGGTCTACAGCTTCTGCATGTGCCCGGGGGGCACGGTGGTGGCCGCCACGTCGGAAGAAGGCCGCGTGGTCACGAACGGCATGAGCCAGTACTCCCGCAACGAGCGCAACGCCAACGCCGGCATCGTGGTGGGCATCTCACCGCAGGATTACCGCCAGGACGGCCTGGCCGACGGCCCGGTGAACCCGCTCGACGGCATGGCCTTCCAGCGGGTGCTGGAGTCGCGCGCCTTCGAACTGGGCGGTGGCGGCTACCAGGCGCCGGGGCAGCTCGTCGGTGACTTCATCAAGGGCCGCGCGTCGAAGGCCCTCGGGTCGGTGCAACCGTCGTACAAGCCCGGCGTGTTCCTCACCGACCTGGGCCAGCCCGGCCGCAGCAGCCTGCCCGAGTACGCCATCGCGGCCATCCGCGAGGCGCTGCCGGCGTTCGAGCGGCAGATCAAGGGCTTCTCGATGCCGGACGCGGTGCTGACCGGGGTCGAGACCCGCACGTCCTCCCCGCTGCGCATCACCCGCGGCAAGGACAAGCAGAGCCTGAACGTGCGGGGCCTGTACCCCGCCGGAGAAGGCGCGGGGTACGCGGGCGGCATCATGTCCGCCGGCGTGGATGGCATCGAGGTGGCCGAAGCGCTGGGCGCCCATCTGCTGGGCGTGCCGCAGCCCGGGTGACGGTCAGCGCCGCAGGGCCGCGGCGATCACGGCGGCGGCCACCACCGCGAGCACGCTGCCCAGCACCATGGCGCTCGGGATGCCCAGCCCGTCCACCAGGCGACCGCCGAACAGCGCGCCCGAAGCGATCGCCACCTGGAAGCCGGTGACCAGCAGGGCCTGGCCGGCCTCCGGCGCCTCGGGCAGCGACGTCTGCATCCAGGTGGTCAGCGCCACGGGGATGATGCCGAACGCACTGCCCCAGACGAAGGCCACGACCACACCGGCCACCAGGCCGCCGCTGGTCAACGCCGCGAACAACAGCACGGCGGCGATCAGCACCGCGGCCAGCAGCGCCGCACCCTGGGCACTGCGCGTGGCCACCCGGCCGCCCACGAAGGTGCCGAGGAAACCGGATGCGCCATACACCAGCAACAGGCCGGTGACGACCTCCGCGGACAGCCCGAACGTCTGGCCAAGCAGCGGCGTGAGGTAGGTGTAGGCGGCGAAGTGGCCGGCGATCATGAAGAGTGTCACCAGCAGGGCGTTGCGGGCCCCGCGGCTGGCAAACGGCTTCAGCAGGTCACGGGCCTGCGTGGCACGGGCCGGTGGCATCGGCGGCAACAGCCACACCTGCACGGCCAGGACCACCGCAGACAAGACGGCGGCCACGCCGAACACCGCGCGCCAGCCCGCCAGGTTGCCCAGCAACGACCCCGCCGGGACACCGGCCACGGTGGCCACGGACACCCCGGCCAGCACGTACGAGATGGCGCGGGCCTGTTGGGCCGGCGGCACCAGGAACGCGGTGGCGCCCGGCGCGAACGTCCAGAAGCCCCCGACGGACAGGCCCAGGAACACGCGTGCCACGAGCATCGTCGCGAAGTTCGGCGCCAGCGCCGCCAGCACGTTGGAGACCAGCAGCATCACGGTGAGCGCAATCAGCACCGATCGCCTGTCGAGCCGGCCCGATGCCACGATCAGCGCCGGTCCGGCCAGCGCGGCCACCACGCCGGGCATCGTGACCATCAGGCCCGCCAAGCCCTGCGACACCCCAAGCCCGTCGGCGATGGTGGGCAGCAGCCCGATGGGCAGGAATTCGGTGGTCACCGTGGAGAACGACCCCACGGCGATGGACGCCACCGCGAGCCATGCGGACGCACGGACGGCGGGGCTGGTGTGGGCGGGGGCGGTGCCGGCGAGGCCGGCCCGGTCGGCCGTGGTGTCGGCGCTCACCATGCCGTGGCTCCGGTGAACGAGCGCGTGTGGGTGTGTTGGTTCATGGGGACTCCCTGGTGTCTGTGTGTGGGTCGGTACGACAAAAATGTGACGTTTGATATAACAATTTCGAACGTAAAAAAGCGCGGAGAAGTCAGGAGCCAGCCTGCATGCTGGCCAGCACATCGGCCAGCGTCTGCCGGGCGAGGCCCTGCTCGAAGCCGTGCTGGGCCTCGCGCAAGACGTCGTCCATGCAACGTTTCATGTTGCGGCTGACCTTGCATTCCTCGGCCACCGGGTACCCGTGCATGGCACACGTGGCCGGTGCCGCACTGGCCCGGTAGATGTCGAGCAGCGTGATGCCCTCGGGGGCCTTCGCCAGCGTGCAAGCCCCCGTCTTGCCCCGCGTGGTGTGCACGAGACCGGCCTTGGCCAGCTTCGACAGCACGCGGCGCACGAAACTCGCGTCCGCGTTGACGCTGGCCGCCAGCTCGGCCGAGTGCACCGGCTCGCCACGCGCACCCAGTGCCGCCATCACGTGCGCGGCGACAGAGAACTGGACGTTGGCTTGCGACATTCTGTGACTGTAATCGTCACATTAAAACCTTGCGAGCCGCCATGTCATCGCGGCCCGGGGTGGCGGGAGGGGGTGCGCTACACGCGGCCAATCACCTGCGCGACGGCGGCGGTGAGGCGCTTGCCATAGGGCACATGCAGGAACTCGTTCGGCCCGTGGGCATTGCTCTTGGGGCCGAGCACGCCGCACACCATCATCTGCGCCGACGGGAAACACTGCTGCAGCAGGCTCATCAGCGGGATGGTGCCGCCCTGCCCGATGTACCCGCACGGCGCACCGAACTGGTCCATCGAGGCCCGGTTCAACGCGGTCTCGAGCCACGGCGACAGGCTCGGTGCGTTCCAGCCGGTGGCGCCCACGGCCCCCACGCGGCCATCGGCGGCGAAGGTAACCCGGGCGTTGTACGGGGCGTTGTCCTCCAGCAGGGTCTTCAACTGCGCGGCTGCCACGTTGCCGTCGATCAGCGGCGGCAAGCGCAGGCTGAGCTTGAAGGCGGTGAAGGGGCGCAACACGTTGCCGGCGTCCTTCATCGCGGGGAAACCGTCGGCGCCGGTCACGCTCAGCGTGGGACGCCACGTTCGGTTGAGCAGCGCTTCGAGCGGGTCGGTGGTGGTGGGCAGCGTCGGGCCGCCGTCGGCGCCGCAGGCCCACGGGAAACGCTTCCACACCTCGTCACCCAGGATCTGCGCCGTGGCGCGGGCCTGTTCGATGCGGTCGGCGGGGATGGTGCAGTGGAAACTCTCGGGCAGCAGCTGCCCCGTCTTCGAGTCTTCCAGCCGGTCCAGCACGTGGCGCAGGATGCGAAAGCTCGACGGCACGAGGCCGCTCGAATCGCCCGAGTGCACCCCTTCGCTCAGGATCTCCACCTTCAGCGTGCCACTCACCATGCCCCGCAGGCTGGTGGTGAGCCACAGCTGGTCGTAGTTGCCGGCACCGCTGTCCAGGCACACCACGAGGCTCACGTCGCCCAGGCGTTCCTTCAGTGCGTCCACGTACACGGGCAGGTCGAACGAGCCACTTTCCTCGCAGGCTTCGATGAGGCCCACGCAACGCGGCCGGGGCACCCCCTGCGCGTCGAGCGCGAGGATGGCAGCGATGGATGCGTACACCGCATAGCCGTCGTCGGCCCCCCCGCGGCCGTACAGCAGGCCGTTCTCGTACTTGGGCGTCCAGGGGCCGAGGTCGTTGCGCCAACCGTTGAACTCGGGCTGCTTGTCGAGGTGGCCGTACAGCAGCACGGTGTCGGTGCTGCCCGCTTTCGTGGCCGGCACCTCGAAGAAGATCACCGGCGTGCGGCCCTCGATGCGCACCACCTCGAGCTTCAGGCCGGCCACCTTCTTGCCCTCGACCCAGGTGGCGGCGTCGCGCACCACCTTGTCGATGAAGCCGTTTTTCTGCCAGTCGGCATCGAACATGGGGCTTTTCGCGGGGATGGCAATGTAGTTGGTCAGCGCCGGGACGATCTCGTCGTCCCACATCCGGTCGGTGAATGCGGCGATGGCACCGGGCAGGTCGGGGGTTCGCGGAGCGAGGGGGTCGCGTGCGTTCATGGGGCTCTCCTTGTCACCTGCGCGAAGTGTAGAACCGCATCGGGGCCGCATCCTCCCGCGTGGACTTTGGACGGTGTGCGGGCAGCCGTCACATCATCGCGAGGAGATCGGCCACGTTGACCGAGCTGCGCACGTCGGTCGGCTTGACGGTGCCGGTGATGCGATGGGCCGCCTCCGAGGTGTCGCGCAGCTTCGGGATCTTCAGCTCCGCCCCGGCGGCCACGAGGCTCACGGCCTGCGGCTGGCTCGCATGCACGCCGCGGCGCAGCACCATTGCCAGCTCGCCGCTGGCCAGGCTTACGCAGGTGCCGGGCGGGTAGATGCCCAGCACCTTGATGATGGCCGACCCCACTTCGTCGGGCTCGCCATTGGCGCCGAGACAGGCGGCGCGGGCGGCCAGCGTGGCCGGCATGCCGGGGCGGCTGAGCCGCGGGCTGATCTTCGCGAAGAAAACGTCGAGTCGCCGCAGCACGCGGGCCAGGCGGTCGGGCGCGCCCAGGAAGGCGAGCGGCTGGTCACCCGCGCCGTCCCGATGGTGGCGGGCCACCACCTCGATGCACAGCGGGTCGGTGACCCCGGCGGCCTTCAGCTGCTGCGCACTCAACTCGGGGTGCCGGTCGATGCGGATGCGCTGGTCGAGCGACGGCGTGCGCTCGCGCAGCGCCAGCTCGTCCTGCATGGCCGTCATGCTCCAGTTCATGGTCAGCGCGGCCAGCACCAGCGAGCGGATCTCCGCCGCCGTGAGGCCCAGCTGCCTGGCACATAGCGACGAGGCCATCGCACACAGCAGGGCGTGGCGGCTGCTGTAGTGCTCGTAACGGCGCACCGCCCGCTGCAGCATCAGGAACAGCAGCGCGTCCGCGTGTTCGTCCATCAGGTCACGCAGGCGGCCTTCGACGGCCAGCACCCGCGGCAACCATTTGTCATCCGGTGCGGTGTCGAGCAACAGCACGTTGAGCTGGTTCTGCACCAGGCCCAGCTCGGCGATCAGTTCGAGGCGTGGCGGTGCGGCTTCGTCTACCACCACGGGCCTCGTTCCACCGAAGGCATCGTCGAACGCGTCGGCCAGCTCGCGCTCGCGCCGATGGGTCTCGCGCCATTCGGCGCTCTGGTCCTCGTCGGCCATCAGGTCGTGGGCCGTGAGGCGGTCGAGTTGGGTGCCGTCCTGGATGACCGCGTCGCGCGGCATCATCAGTCGGCCTGCGCCGTCGAACAGGTCGAAGGGCAACGAGGCCCCGACCTGCAGGTGCTCGGCCGCAAAGGGAATCAGCTTCATGAACGTCGTGCAATGGAAAAAAGGGCCCACAGGCCGGTGGGGCCCCTTCGCATTAGACCGCAGAGTTCAAGTGCGCTGGATGGGGTGGACCCCGGGGCCGCGAACCGGCACGTCCGACGCCGGTGCACTTTCAACCTGTCACCAGGGTGCCACGGGGCATGGAAGAATGACCCCATGACGATCGACCTGTTGCGGCGCGTTCAAGCCTGGACCGAAGGCGAGTTGTCGCCCGGCGCGACGGACGTCCTGCTCCCGGACTTCCTGGCCACACCCATCTGGTTCCCGGGTGCCCGCCAGCCGGCGGCCACCGCCACCGGCCACGCCGTGCAGCGCCTGCACCTGTTCCCCGGTGAACCGGGAGAACTCCCCACCCTGGCCGTGTGGCTCACCGACCCGGCCACCCAGGTGCCGCCGGTCACCGCCCCCACGCTGCACCAGACAGCGGCGGCGCTGCTGTCGTTCGCGATGAACCAGCGGTTCAACGCCGTGCTCGACCGGGACGGCGAACGCTGCCTGCTCACGTGCGACGACCTCCTGAGCCTGCGGGCCCTGATGGTGCTGCGCCGCCTCGCCGAGGGCCACGTGGTCGAGCCCACGCCGGTGCCCGACCTGTCACGCCTGGTGCCGGCCCTGCTGGGCCACTGTGCCGCCGAACCGTCGGTGCGGCGGGCCTGGCTGGCGGCCATCCAGTCGGCGGCCAGCAACCAGGCCACCGTCATGCTCGACGCCCCGCGGGCCGAGTGGCACCAGGCCGCCGTGGCCCGGGCGCTTGAACCGCTGCTGCCGCCGGGGGTGTCGCTCACCGTGCTGGACGTGCGTGGCGACGCCAACGCCGACGTGCGCCGCGCCATCGCCGCGTTCGAGCCGGTGCATGACACTTCTTCGAAGGCGGGGTGGATGGAGCGGGTGAAGCAGCGGTTCGTGACGCCTGAGGTGCCGGTGATTCGGGTGGATCTGAGGCGCTGAGGCTGTTGCCCCCTTGTGCCCCGGGGCTCCGGTGGAAAATCCCCGTCACTCCGTCACCCGTCACCGCCCCTCGTCACCCCGTCGAACGACGGGGCCCACTCTTCGCTGCGAGCTGCGTTTTCTCGCTGCGCGAGGCCGCGCCGGGTCTCGGCCCGGCAGCCGAGTCCCTTCTTTTTCTGGTGAAAAAGAAGGAACCAAGAAAACACCTCAACACCAGCTTCCCAGACCTTTGCCCAGGCGCTTCGGCTGAGCGGGACTCGCTCGGTGTACGCCGAGGACTCGATGATGCCAGGACGTCTCTCCACGCCCTGACTCCCGGGGTCTGCCTTCCCAGGCACCGCACCACCCGTGCCACTCGCGTCACCCTGGACGGGTCTCCGGCTTGATCATCGGGACGCCCAGGCGCTGCGCACGGAGGCGATGGAACGCGACATCAACCAGTGGCCNGCCAGGACGTCTCTCCACGCCCTGACTCCCGGGGTCTGCCTTCCCAGGCACCGCACCACCCGTGCCACTCGCGTCACCCTGGACGGGTCTCCGGCTTGGTCATCGATACAGCCGGGCACTGCGCAGGCTTGGCCTCGTCGTTCGACGGGACGGCGCCTCAGCGGCTCGCCAGCCAATCGCCCATCACCTGCAGCACCTGTTGCTGTTCCGGCTCGTTGAAGATCTCGTGGTACAGCGCGGGGAACTCCTGCGACGTGACGAGGTGCGACGGCGCCGACGACGCGAACGCCCGGCTGCCGCGGGGGGCCACGCAGCGGTCGGCGCCGGCGTACACCAGCAGCGTGGGGAGGTTCCAGGCGGAGGCCTGGGTGCGGGCGAACTCGCCGCCATTCAGGATGAACGACACGAGCTTCGGCGTGATGCGGTCGTGCACGAGCGGGTCGGCCACGTAGGCGGCCACGACTTTCGGGTCGCGCGACACCCACTCGGGCTTGAGGCCGTTGCCCACCGCGAGGTTGGGCACGAGCCAGCGCATGAGGCGCAACTGGAAACGCTGGCCGATGGTCAGGTCGGCGTCGAGGGCGGGCGATGACAGCACCATCGCGTCGACCGCGTGGAACCAGCGCTCCGGATCGTCCAGGGTGCCTTCCGCCCCATACCGCGCCACGACCAGGCCGCCCATGCTGTGGCCGAACAGCACGATGGGACCCGAGTGCGCAGAACGGGCGGCAGACACCACGCGGGAAAGGTCGTCGAGCAGCGCATCGGGGTCGTTCAACGCACCGCGCGGCCCTTCGCTGCGGCCGTGTCCGCGGTGGTCGTAGGCCACGGCGTGCCAACCCCAGCCATTGAGCGCCTGCACCACATGCGCGTACCGGCCACAGTGTTCGCCCAGGCCGTGCACGAGCACGACGGTGCCGCGCCCCTCACCCGCCGCGGGGCTGTGGTGGACGTGGAGCTTCAGGCCATCGGCCGTCTCGAGGGTGTTCAGCATGGTGGACGAAGTGTAGACAGTGAATATGCCCGTGTCCGCAGGGCTTTTCCGGTTGCGATCCGCACAAACCCTGGCCGACACTTCTGCTCACGGTACGATCGCCGCAGACCACAACAGTTCCCGGAGGAGGCCATGCCCTCGACATCCCCAGCCCGCCTGCCCCGCCAGCTCGCCCGCCACGCCGCCGCCGCGATGGCGCTGGCCGCCGGCCTCTGGGTGGCCGCGGCCCATGCCTCGCCCACCACCACGAAGTTCGAACCCACGGCCGAGGTGCTGGGAACCAAGCTGCAGATGAATGGCGCCGGCACCCGCCGCCGCGGCATCTTCAACGGCTACGACATGGCGCTGTACACCACGCGCAAGGTCACCACGGCCGAGGAACTGCTCGTGCTGCCGGGCCCGAAGAAGCTCCAATTCGTGGCGCTGCGCGACCTGCCGGGCACCGAACTGGGCCGCCTGTTCATCAAGGGCATGGGTGAAAACTCGCCGAAGGAACTGACCCAGAAGCACAGCCTCTCCAGCCTGCGCCTGATCGAGATCTTCTCGGGCCGGCCCAAGGTGGCGCCCGGCGAGTCGTTCGCCATGGAGTTCATCCCCGGCAAGGGCACGCTGTTCTACATCCTCGGCAAGCCGCAGGGGGAACCGGTGGGTGACGCCGAGTTCTTCCAGATGGTGCTGAAGATCTGGGTGGGCCAGGCGCCCGCCGATTCGCTGCTGAAGGAGTCGCTGCTCGGCCGCGAGTGACGTTCAGCCGCGATCGAACTTGAACACCGCCACGCTGGCGCGCAGGTTGGGAAACCGGCGCACGGTGCGGCCGTCCTGGATGCCGAACGACTCGCGCACGTTGAGCCCGTTCTTGCGGGCCAGCACCTCGAAATCGGCGAACGTGCCCACGCGGATGTTCGGGGTGTCGTACCACTGGTAGGGCAACACGCGGGTCACCGGCATGCGGCCGGCGGCGATCTGCAGCCGGTTGGGCCAGTGTGCGAAGTTGGGGAAACTGACGATGCCCACGCGGCCCACCCGCGCCGTTTCACGCAACATGCGCTCGGTGTGGCGCAAGTGCTGCAGGGTGTCGAGCTGCAGCACCACGTCGAAGCTCTGATCGTCGAAGATGGCCAGGCCGTCTTCCAGGTTCAGCTGGATGACGTCCACGCCACGCTGCGTGCAGGCCAGCACGTTGCTGTCGTCGATCTCGATGCCGTAGCCGCTGCACTGGCGGTGGTCGCGCAGGTGCGCCAGCAGTTCGCCGTTGCCACACCCGAGGTCGAGCACGCGCGAGCCCGGAGGCACCAGCTCGGCGATCAATTCCATGTCCTTGCGGTCGCTCATGCGCGGACCTCGTCGGCGATGTTGGCGAAACGCTGGCGCAGCACACCGTGGTAGCGGCTGTCGTCGAGCAGGAAGGCGTCGTGGCCGTGAGGGGCGTCGATCTCGGCGTAGCTGACGGACAAGCGGTTGTCGAGCAGCGCCTTGACGATCTCGCGCGAGCGGGCCGGCGAGAAGCGCCAGTCGGTGCTGAAGCTCACCAGCTGGAACTTGCAGCGCGCGTGGGCGAACGCGGCCGTCAGGCTGCCGGCGTGCTCGCGCGCCGGGTCGAAGTAGTCGAGGGCGCGTGTGATGAGCAGGTAGGTGTTCGCGTCGAAGTACTCGCTGAACTTGTCGCCCTGGTAGCGCAGGTAACTCTCGATCTCGAACTCGATGTCCTGCGTGCTGTAGCCGAGTGCAGCGCCCTTCATGGTGCGGCCGAACTTGGCCTCCATCGAGTCATCGCTCAGGTACGTGATGTGCCCGATCATGCGGGCCACCCGCAAGCCCCGCTTGGGCACCGTGCCGTAGGCGTAGAAGTGGCCGCCGTGGAACTCGGGGTCGGTGACGATGGCGCGGCGGGCCACCTCGTTGAACGCGATGTTCTGGGCCGACAGGTTGGGCGCGGTGGCCACCGCGATGCAGTGACGCAACCGGTCCGGGTACCGCAGCGACCAGCTCAGCGCCTGCATGCCGCCGAGGCTGCCGCCGAGCACCGCGGCCAGCTGCCGGATGCCCAGGCGATCGAACAGGCGGGCCTGCGCATCCACCCAGTCTTCCACCGTGATCACGGGGAAGTGAGCGCCGTAAGGTTGGTCGGTGGCCGGGTCGATCTGCATGGGCCCGGTGGAGCCGAAACACGAGCCGGGGTTGTTGATCCCGATCACGAAGAAGCGGTTGGTGTCGAGCGGTTTGCCCGGGCCCACCAGGTTGTCCCACCAGCCTTCGCTCTTCGGCTGGCCTTCGTAGGTGCCGGCCACGTGGTGCGACGCATTCAGCGCGTGGCACACGAGCACGGCGTTGTCGCACGCGGCGTTCAGCGTGCCGTAGGTTTCGTAGACGAGGGTGTAGTCGCGCAAGACGGCGCCGCTCTTGAGCGGCAGCGGCTCGGCAAAGTGCATCGATTGCGGTTGGACGTGGCCGACAGATCCCATGGATCACCCAGTTGAGACAATCCGGCGCCGCCAAAAGCGGGACACCGGATCGGGGCCACGTCTTTAGCGGAATTTTTAAAGCGCCCGCAAGCCGGAACAAATCAGCGCTGTGTGTCCAGTATACCGATGGACACTTGCCCCGCCCACCCGCGTGCCCAACAATGCAGCATGCCCCGCGCCCTGCTCCTGCTGGCCTGCGCGCTGGCCGCCTGTTCGCCGCGGCCCGACCCGGCATGGTCGGGGTATGCCGAGGGCGAGTACGTGTACGTCGCGGCCACGGCCGGCGGCACGTTGCAGGCCCTCACCACCCGGCGGGGCGACACGGTCGATGCCGGCACCCCGCTCTTTGCGCTGGAAGACACGGCCGAACGGGCCGCCCGCGACGAAGCCGCCGCACGCGCCGACACGGCCCGCGCCCAGGCCCGCAACACCACGCTCGGCCGGCGGTTCGAAGACACCAGCGCGCTGCGCGCGCAACTCGCCCAGGCCCGGGCCCAGGCCACGCTCGCCACGCGCGAGCTGGCCCGCCAGCAGGCGCTGGTGGAAAAGGGGTTCATCTCGCAATCGCGGCTGGACGACGCCCGCACCGCGGTCGAACAAGGCCGCCAGAAGGTGGCCGAACTCACGGCCACGCTGAAGGTGGCGCAGACCCCCGCCCGCGACGACGAGCGCGCCGCCGCGGCCGCCACGGCCCGCGCGGCCGAGGCGTCGCTCGCGCAGGCGCAGTGGCGCGAAGGCCAGCGGCGAGTGGTGGCCCCGGTGAAGGCGCGTGTCGCTGACACGTTCTTCCGCGTGGGCGAGTGGGTGCAACCCGGCCAGCCCGTGGTGTCGTTGCTGCCCCCCGCCAACATCAAGGCACGGTTCTACGTGCCCGAAGGGGAACTCGCGTCGCTGGCCGTGGGGGATGCGGTGACACTGCATTGCGACGGCTGCGCCACGCCCATTGCCGCCCGGGTCGACCGCATCGCCACGGAGGCCGAGTACACCCCGCCGGTCATCTATTCCAACGCCCAGCGCTCGCGCCTCGTGTTCCTCGTCGAAGCCCGCCCCGACGACCCCGTGCGCGCCGGACTGAAACCCGGGCAGCCGCTCGACGTTCGCCGCACCACGCCATGACCGGCCTGGCCATCGACGTGCGCGGCCTCACGAAGCGCTACGGCCCGCGCACGGTGGTCGACCACGTGGACCTGCAGGTGCGCACCGGCCGCATCTGCGGCTTCCTCGGCCCGAACGGCAGCGGCAAGACCACCACGATCCGCATGCTGTGCGGGCTGCTGACCCCCGACGCGGGCGAAGGCACCTGCCTCGGGCTCGACCTGGTGCGGCAGGCGCACGACATCCGCCGGCAGGTGGGCTACATGACGCAGAAGTTCGGCCTCTACGACGACCTGTCGATCCGCCAGAACCTCGATTTCGTGGGCAGGCTCTTCGAGCTGCCACGGCGGCGCGAGGCGGTGGATGCGGCGCTCGAACGCCTGGGCCTCGCGGCCCGGCGCGACCAGCTCGCCGGGTCGCTGTCGGGCGGATGGAAGCAGCGCCTCGCGCTGGCCGCGTGCCTGCTCCACGAACCGCGCCTGCTGCTGCTCGACGAACCCACGGCCGGGGTCGACCCGAAGGCCCGGCGCGACTTCTGGGACGAGATCCACCGGCTCGCGGCCGATGGCATCACGGTGCTGGTGTCCACGCACTACATGGACGAGGCCGAACGCTGCCACGAGCTCGCCTACATCGCGTACGGCAAGGCGCTCGCCCGAGGCACCGCCGACGAGATCGTCCGCGACGCGAAGCTGTCGGTGTGGTCCGTGGCAGGCGACGGCGCCGCGGCCCTGGTCGAACCGCTGAAGGTGGCGGAGGGGGTGCTGAGCGTGGCCGCGTTCGGCAACACGATCCACGTGGCCGGGCAGGACGACGCGGCGCTGTCCGCGGCCATTGCACCGTACCGGTCACAGGGCGGCCTGTCGTGGTCGCGCGCGGAGGCGAACCTCGAGGACGTGTTCATCAGCCTGATCGCCCGCGCCGACGACAACTTCGGCCCGAAGGCGGCCACGCCATGAGCCGCCGCTTCTCCGCCGCCCGCACGCTGGCCATCTTCATCAAGGAGTTCCAGCAGATGTTGCGCGACCGGCTCACGTTCGCGATGGCCATCGGCGTGCCGATCCTGCAACTCGTGCTGTTCGGCTACGCGATCAACACCGATCCGAAAGGGCTGCCCACGGCCCTCGTGTCGTATGACAGCGGGCCCATGGCCCGCACGCTGACGGCGGCGCTGCAGAA
The DNA here is from genome assembly GCF_001425785.1 of Rhizobacter sp. Root1221. Lineage (GTDB taxonomy): Bacteria > Pseudomonadota > Gammaproteobacteria > Burkholderiales > Burkholderiaceae_C > Rhizobacter. The sequence continues at coordinate 70,929 of NZ_LMDI01000024.1, forward strand.
CACCGGCTACTTCCGCATCGTGGTGCAGAGCCCCAGTGAACACGCGGCCGAGGCCTTGCTGGAGACGGGCGAGGCGCAGTTCATGGTGGTGATCCCGCCCGACTTCTCGCGGCGGCTCGTGCGCGGCGAACGGCCCGCGCTGCTGGTGGCGGTGGATGCCACCGACCCATCGGCGTCGGGCAACGCCATGGCCGCGCTCGCGCAGCTCGGCGGCCAGGCGCTGCGGCACGACCTCACCGGCCCGCTGCAGCCGCTGCAATCCGGCATGCCGCCGTACGAGGTGCGCGTGCACCGCCGCTACAACCCCGAGGGCCTGTCGCGCTACAACATCGTGCCCGGGCTGATCGGCACCATCCTGACGATGACCATGGTGATGCTGACGAGCCTTGCGATGACCCGCGAGCGCGAACGCGGCACGATGGAAAACCTGCTCGCCACGCCGGTTCGGCCCATGGAGGTGATGGTGGGCAAGATCCTGCCGTACGTGGTGATCGGCTACCTGCAGCTCGGCGTGATCCTGGCCGCAGCGTTCCTGCTGTTCGACGTGCCGATGGCCGGCAGTGTCCCGCTGCTGATGGCGATGATCGGGGTGTTCATGCTCGCGAACCTCGGCGTGGGGTTCACATTCTCGACGCTGGCCGCGAACCAGCTGCAGGCCATGCAGATGACGTTCTTCTTTTTCCTGCCGTCGATGCTGCTGTCGGGCTTCATGTTCCCGTTCCGCGGCATGCCCGTGTGGGCCCAGTGGCTCGGCGAGGTGCTGCCACTCACGCATTTCCTGCGCATCGTGCGCGGCATCATGCTCAAGGGAAACGACATGGGCCAGGTCCTTCCGGAACTCTGGCCCATGCTGGCGTTTCTCGCGGTGGCCGGCACCGTCGCGTTGCGGCGCTACCGGCAGACGCTCGATTGACCTACTGCGCCAGCGTCACGTTCGTCACCTCGAACTGCACCCCCTGCTGGTCGTCCCACACCGGGAAGATGCCGAACGGCACCACCACGTTCTCGAGCGTGAAACACGGCGCGTTTTCGGTGGACACCACGTCGGCCAGGTTCAGCACGATGTGGTGCACCTGGCCGTCGGCCGGCGGCTTCACTGCGTCGGGGAGGATGTAGTCGACGTTGCGGCAGCCGTCGCCCGGGCTCTCCACCTTGATGGCCAGGCCCTTCGTGTTGGCGCCGTAGCTGATCACCTTCAGGTCGAACGCCAGCTTGCCTGACGCGAAGTTCGCCAGGTTCAGTGCGGAGCCCTTCAGCGTGAAGGTGCCGTTGCCACCGTCGGCGAGGAAGTTGACGTTGTACCCGCCGGTCACCGCCGTGGCCACCACGTGGGTGCCGTTCGAGATGTACATGTCGGTCTTCAGGTCGCCGTAGGCGCCGGCCGCGTCGAGCAGCGTCACCGACGGACCCGGCAGCGGTTCCACGGCCGCAGGCGGCGGCGGGGCCACGTCGGCACACGCCAGCGTGTCGGCGTCCGCGGCCTGGCCCACCGCCCAGCGCACCCGCGCCACGGTGGCCGAGAACGCCGAGGCGGTCTTCAGCAGGAACGGCGTGTCGATGGTGGTGAAGTCGGCGCCCGCGGCCATGAAACAGGCCAGCGGGATCTTCACCGTCTTTTTCGTGTCGAGCGGCAGGCTGCGCAGCAGCGCGGTCACGTCGGCCTCGCCGCGGCACGGGTACACGCAGTCCACCCGCACCACGGTCGTGCCCACCGGCGCCTGGTGCACCGCGATGTCGAAGGCAAGCACGGCCTTGGCATCGGGGTGCACGTAGCTCTCCAGGTCAGCCGGGCCGGCCGGGTTGCTGCCCGTGCCCACTTGCGCCTTGAACTCGGCGTCACCACCCGCCCACACCAGCTTCTTGGCGTCCTGCTGCACGTTGAGTTGCGACGTCTCGGCGCTCAGGAAACCGTCACTCGTCACGATCCTGGCGTTCAGGTCGTCGCCGAGCTGCACGTGCCAGTTCGGGCCGGAGCCGATCTCGAGCTTGAACTGCGGGTGTTGGCCCGGGTTGAAGATCTCGATCGGTTCGGTGGCTGCCGGGCCTGTGTTGGCGGTCTGGCCGCAGCCGAGGGCCGGCGAGGTCTCGTCGAGGGTGTTGCCCACGGCAGCGCCGGCGGCAGCGTACGACTTGCCCGCACCGAACGCAAACAGCGGCGCGTAGCCGGTGTCACCGCGGTTGACGGTGGTCTGGCAGCCGGTCTTCGGCCACGAGAACGACAGCTTGCCCTGGAAGTCGACGTTCACGGCGCCGTCGGCCTTGCGGAACAGCACGTCGGCCACCCCCTTGCCTTCGGTGCCGGGGAGGAACGCGGCCACGAACGCATCGCTGCGGTTGAGTTCCTTGTTGACCCACAGCGGACGGCCCGACAGCAGCACGGTCACGACCGGCACGCCCTTGCCCGCCACGAGGTCGAGCACGGCCAGGTCGCCGGGGAACCGCTTGGCGTGTTCCAGCGTGCCGGCGCGGCCGATGTCACCGGCGCCTTCCGCGTACGGGGTCTCGCCGATCACGGCGATCACGGCCTTGAATTGCGTCACGTCGATGCCGGCGCCATCGGCCGAGAACGTCACGTTGTCGCTGCCCGCGGCCTCGCGGATGCCGGCGAGGATCGTGTCGGCCACGGGGAAGTCGGCGTTGACGTTGGTGGTGCCCTGCCACGTGAGCGACCAGCCACCGGTCTGGTTGCCCAGGTTGTCGGCGTTGCGGCCCACGACGAGCACTTTCTCGCCGCGCGCGAGAGGCAGCACGCCCGTGTCGTTCTTCAGCAGCACGAGCGACTTGCGCACGGCCTCGCGGGCCAGGTCGCGGTGCACGAGGGCGGCGAGGTCGCCTACCCCCGGCCGGGCCGACGGTTTCACCGCCACGGTCTGGCCGTTCTCGATCTTCATCAGGCCCGAACGCAACTTCACGCGGAGGATGCGGGTCACGGCGTCGTCGATGCGGGCCATCGGGATGTCACCCGCCTGCACCGCGGCGATCGTGTCGGCGATGAACTGCTTCCAGTCGTTGGGCACCATCACGAGGTCGATGCCGGCGTTGATGGCCGGCGGACACGACGTCTTCGTGCAGGTCTTCGTGGCGCCGCCCGCGTCGGTGTACTGCACCTGCGCGATGCCGTCCCAGTCGGACACGATCAGGCCGTCGAAGCCCATCTTGCCCTTCAACACGTCGGTCATCAGGTACTTGTTGCCGTGCATCTTGACGTTGTTGAAGTCCAGCGCCGTGCCGTCCGGGGCCGTGCCCTTGAACGTCCAGCTGTTGAACGACGCCATCACGGTCTGCGCACCGGCGGCCAGCGCGGGGTAGTAGCCCGCGCCATGGATCGCGATCATCTCGTCGATGCTCGCCTTCGTCTCGCCCTGGTCCTTGCCCTGGTCGGTGCCGCCGTCGCCCATGAAGTGCTTGGCGGTGGCCACCACGGTGGGCCGGCCGGACGTGGCGAACGTGCCCTGCAGGCCCGTGGTGTAGCGCCCACCGTAGGCGGCGACGATCGACGGCTCCTCGGAGAAGCCTTCGTACGTGCGGCCCCAGCGGTCGTCACGCACGACGGCCAGCGTGGGCGCGAACGTCCAGTCGATGCCGGTGGCGTGCACCTGCGCGGCCACGGCCTTGCCGATGCGTTCGATCAACTCGGGGTCGTTGGCGGCACCGAGGCCGATGTTGTGCGGGAACAGCGTGGCGCCGTACACGTTGCCATGGCCGTGCACCGCGTCCGTGCCCCAGATCACCGGGATCTTGACGGCCAGGTCGGTGTCCATCGACGCCTGCCAGTAGGCGTCGGCCAGCGTGATCCAGTCGGCCACCGCTGCGCGCTTGTTGTTGCCGGGCCAGGCGCCGCCGCCGTTGAGCACCGAGCCGATGTAGTACTGCGTGACCTCCGCGGGCGTGATGCTGCGGATGTCGGGCTGGGTCATCTGCCCCACCTTCTGCGCGAGGGTCAGGCCGGCCACGAGGGCCTTGACCTGCGCTTCCTGCCCGGCGTCCTGCGCGATGGCGCTCGCCACCTTGGGCCAATCGGCACGGGCGGGGCCCGGGGTGGCAACGTCGTCGCCACCGCCTCCGCAGGCCGCCACACCAACGCCCAGGGCGAACAGTCCCGCGGCCATGCGCGGGATCCGATGCTTTGTTTTCACGGTCGACTCCTTGAGGGAAAAAGGAACGGCGACGCGCGCTCGAGCAACTGCCTCCGCGCCGCAGAAGTGCCATACAGGTCACGTTGGAACCGGTTTCAACGAGCCGCGACTCTACGCCTGACCGTGATTTCTTAACTTGGGATTAACACTGATGAACGCCGCATTACAGCGCCGCCGATCGTCCTACGCCGAGGACCGGGCCATTCCGATGGCACACATGGCGCCGAGGTCCGATAACTGAAAAACGACGGACCGGCATGTCGCCGGCCCGCATTCCGTGAAGGAGACTTCCATGACCGGCAATCCCTGCATCTCTTCGAACAAGGTCGAAGGCACGCCCGTCTACAACCCGGACGGCGACAAGCTCGGCTCGATCGACGACCTCGTGATCGACAAGCAGTCGGGCCACGTCCGCTACGCTGCGTTGGAGTTCGGCGGCTTCCTCGGCATGGGCACCGACCGGTACCCGCTGCCGTGGGACATGCTCACGTACGACACCCGGCTCGACGGCTACGTGGTGCCGCTCGACAAGGCGCGGCTCGAACAGGCGCCGCACTATGAGAGCGAAGACACCCCCGAGTACACGGACGACTACGGCCGCAAGGTGTACGACTACTACGGCGTGCCCTGGCACTGATCGGCACCCTCCCCGCCGCGATGCGGCGGGGAGGGCCGTTCATTTCGCCGTCACCACCGTGACGGCACACGCCTGGCCGGCCACCACGGCGTTGGTGGGCAGCGGACGGGCGCCGCTGTAGGCGATCTGCATCCCGAGGTCTGTGGACCCGTTCGGCGCGATCGTGGCGTTCCACCCAGCCGGCCGCACCGTCACGACCCGGCCCGACGCGGTGACCGTGCTGCTCCAGCTGTTCTGCAGCGTGAAGTCGTTCGACGCGGTCCACGTGATCTGCCAATCCGAGAGCGGCTGCGTGCCGGTGTTCGCCAGGCGCACCGCCAGCACCTGGCCCGCGCCCCAGTCGTTGGTGGCGTCGATGGTCAGTGCGCAGGCCGTGGGGGTCACCGCTTGCGGCGTGGCCGACACGGGCAACGACACCGCGCTGCCGATGCTGTTGCGCGCGGTGACCTGGTACCAGTACGTGGTGCCGTTCACGAGGCCCGTGTCGGTGAACCCCGTGGTGGTCAAACCGGGGGCAGCCGTGGCGTACGGCCCGTTGCTGGTGGCCGCGCGCGCCACGTCGTACGCCGTCGCATTGGCCGCGGCCGGCCAGCTCAGCGTGACCGCCGCGTTGCCCCCCGTGGCCACGGGCACCGGCGTGGCCGGCAGGGCCGCGCCGGTCTTGGCCGACACCGCGCTGCTCGCGGCGCCCTCCCCGCCAGCGTTCGTGGCCACGACGACGTAGTGGTACGTCGTGTTGGCCGCGAGGCCCGTGTCGGTGTACGTGTTCGACGACGGGTTCGCCACCGCGGTGAAGCTGCCGGCCGCGCCCGTGGCGGAGCGCTTGACCACGTACCCCGTGGCGTTGGCCACCGCGGTCCACGACAGGCTCACGCTCGACGTGCCGCCGGTGGCGGTGAGGCCCTGCGGTGCGGCGGGCGGTTCCACCGGCGTGCCGCCGCAGGCCGCGGGTTCGTTGCCGAACACTTTCTGGCCGTTGCTGTAGACCGGGATCGCCAGCGTCTTGACCGTGCCCGACGCCGACAGGCCCGCGTACGACGGGTCGTTCGCGGGGGACCAGTACGCGGTGCCCGACGGCGCCGAGAACCGGAACTGGATCTCCTTGTGGTGGGCCGACTGGCCGCCGGGGTAGATGTCGGTGCCGGTGAAATCGGCGATCGCGTAGTAGATGTTCGTGGTGCCGCAGCGGAACGGCCCGGTGGCCTGGCCGCCCTGGCTGAAGTTCGTGCTCAACGTGATGGCCGACGCGGGCTGGCCCGCGGCGATCACCTCGGTCAGGTCCACGTAGTAGCGGAACGACAGCTTGTCGCCATGGCGCGCGGGCCAGCCCGAGCGGTTGTTCAGCCACGCCTTGATTTCGGTGTAGTTCGGTCCCGCGCTGTTGACCCCGGCCTCGACGAAGATCTCGTCCTCGGTGGGCACCTCCTTCACCGGGAACCCGTCGAGTGGCACACCGCCCGGGTACAGCTCGTTCATCTTCGCGAGCACACCGGTGATCGAGGCGTTGTAGTCGGTGGCCACCTCGTTGGTCGTGAAATTGCCGATGTCATCCTCGTACGCGTCGTTCGAGCCCGGCCCACCCACCAGCGCGCCGAACAGCGTGTGGCGGTGTTCCACCGGCGTGGCCTGGCTGTCGAGCCACGAGCCGTGTGACGTGCGGTGGTGCGGGTGTTTCGGCGGGTTCGTGCCAAAGCCGATCAGGTAGCTGCTGTTGCGCGGGTTGTCGCCGAGCGCGTAGTGCAACTGGCGCGTGGCGAAGTCGCGGTAGCGCTGCTGTTTCGCGGGGTCGGTGACGATGTCGGCGTACACGAGCGCGAGGAAGGATTCGTTCATGGCGTAACGCAAGGCGCCCCACTGCTGCAGCCACGCGAGGCCGCCCGGTGTGTAGGTCACCCGTTCGCCATTGGTGGTGCCGGTGGTCCAGTAGTCGAGGTTGCGCTCGATGGCCTGCACGTACTGCGCCTTGCCGGTGGCCTCCGCCAGCATCACGTAGACGCCGTAGTGCTTGCTGTCCCAGTCGTGCGTCCACTTGTACGGCAGCAGGCCCGTCTGGCCTTCCGCGCCGAAGCCGCTGGTGGTGTTGACGAAGGATTCGGCCTTCTGCAGGTAGGCCGCGTCGCCGGTGGCCCGGTGCAGCCAAGCGGCACCCCAGGCCAGCTCGTCGACGTAGCCGGACCACGAGTTGTAGTACGCCGCCGCGTCGGTCACGCAGTCGGAGTACTTGCCGCGCACGGTGTCGGCAAACGTGTACAGCTGCTTCGCATGGGCCAGCAGCGTGGCCGCGTAGGCGGGGTCGGTGGGTTTGAACACCATCGACGCCGCGGCCATCGCGGCCGCCGTTTCAGCCGCCACCTCGGAGCCGCCGCAGGTGGCGCTGATCTTGTAGCTGGGGGCGGCCAGCGGGTACACCTCGACGGGGCCCCACCAGCTGTGATCGGTGCCGCCGTTGCCCACCTGCACGTACAGCTCGTTCGGTGCGGTGTGCGCCCGCAGGAAGTAGTCGTTGACGAACCGCAGGTTGTTCAACAGCGCGGCGTGCTGGCCCGCGGCCTTGTAGCCGGCCTCGAACTTCAGCGCGCCCCACGCCAGCTGGGTGGCGGTGAACGCCATCGGGAAGCCGAACTTCACGTGGTCACCCGCGTCGTACCAGCCGCCGGTGAGGTCGTGGCCCACGTCGGCGCCGTCGGTGAGCCGCGAGTCGCCGCGCCAGCTGACACGGTTCCAGCTGGGCAACGGCCCCGACTGCTGCGCCTCGTAGAAGAAGATCGACTTCTGCAACGCTTCCGCGTAGTTGTACTTGGGTGCCAACACGGCGGCGAGGGCCACGCGGGCGGGTGCCGCGGCGGTGTCGGCCGGTGGCGAGTCGCCCCCGCCGCACGCGGTGACCAACGCCACCACGCAGGCGGCCCACCATGAGGTTCGAATCGGTTTCATCGACAGCTCCTTGAAGCATCCGTTCAGAGCTGGGACGGCACGGGACCGAAACCCAGCAGGCGCGCCGTGACGGCGCTCGGGAACGCGGCGGCGGTCGCGTTGTATGCGGCCGCCGCACGCTGGTAACGCGCGCGGGCCGCGGCCAACCGCTCCTCCGCCTGCGTCAACGATTGGCGCAGCGCGCCCACCGCGGCGTCGTCCCGCAGCCCGGGCACGGCCTGCGCGGCCACGACCAGCCGGAACAATGCCCCGGTGAGTTCACCTTGCGCTTGTCTGAACGCATCGACGGCACGCGGGTCGCCGATCAGTTCGGGTACCGCGGCCAGCGTGTCGGCGCGGGCCAGGGCCCCGCGCGCGTCCTCGACGACCTGCGGGTCGACCCCGGGCGAGGCACGCGCCGCGGCGATCGCACCGCCCGCAGGCCCGGACCGGGCGCGGTACAACTGGGCGATCTCGCCCCATGCGGCGGCACTTTCGGTGCGTTGCTGGCCAAGGTCGCGGTAGCCGCAACCGGGGGTGGCCAGCGCCGCGGCCAGCATCGCCGCGAGGGCGATGTAGCGCGCGGGCCGGGCCGTTCTTGTGGTGATGAGGCTCATGCCATGTCTCCTTCCATTCCCGCTCCATCGCGGGCGGCCCGGGCCAGGGAGCCCGGACCGCCCGCCATGTCACTTGACGACCACCGTGCAGTTGAGGCCTTCCCACGTGAGGTTCACGGGGAGCGGTTTCGCGCCGCTGTAGCCGAGCTGCATGCCGAAGTCGATGCTGCTGTTGGGCGGCACCGTGGCATTCCACGCGGCCGGCGTGGCGACGAAGTTCCGGCCGGTGGCGGCCACCGTCGCGCCCCACGAGTTCGACATCGTCACGTCGTTCGACGCGGTCCACGTGAGGCGCCAGCCGTTGATGGCGGTCGCGCTCGTGTTCTGCAACACGATCCGCGGCACCTGGCCCGCGCCCCAGTCGTTGGTGGTGTCGAAGTCCACCGTGCAGCCCGTGGTGACCACGTCGTTGTCCTGCTCGGTGGCCGCCACGGTGACGGCGGTGGCCGTCGCGGCCGACACCGTGAACGTCGCCGCGCCGTTGGTGCTGTCGGCGTCCTCGGCCGCGCCCACCGTCACCGCCTGCGTGGTGTTCCAGTTCGCTGGCGTGAAGGTCAGCGTCGCACCGGCACTGACGGCCAGGTCGGTGTCACCCGACGTGCGGGCCACCGTGACCGTGACGTTCGCCGTGGGCGCCGCACCCAGCCTCACCTGGAAGCTGCGTGTACCGCCCTCGGGCACCGCGAGCGGCGAGCCGGTGACCACGAGCGTGACGGGCACGACCACGTCGTTGTCGACCTCGGTGGCCGTCACGTTCGCGGTGACAAGCCCCGTGCCCGTCAACGCGAACGCGGCGCTGCCATTGACCTGGTCGGCGTCCTCGGCTGCCGCGAAGGTCAGCGCCTGCGGCACGTTGTGGTTGGATGGCGTGAACGTCAGCGTGGTGGCCCCTGCGGTCAGGCTCGTGTCGGCCCCCGCGGCCCGGGCGACGGTGACCGCGACGTTGGCCGTGGGGGCGCTCGACAGCGTCACCTGCACGCTGGCCGAACCGCCTTCCGGCACGCTGACCGCCGGCGCGCTCACCACGATGGCCGGCGTCACCGGGCCCGTGTCGCCGAGCAGGTTCGCGTAGTCGTTGAGGGCCATCGCGACGTCGGCCTGCGCCCAGAAGCGGTGGTACACCCAGTCCGGCGACGCCCCACCCACCAGGTAGGCTTGCAGCTTCGGCCACTGCGGGTCTTGCTGGTACTTGGGCCGCTGGCTCAGGAAGGTGGTGTTGGCGTCGATGGTGGCACCTTGTGCGTTGACGCCCGTCCAGCCCGGTGGCACGTACACGCCGGAGCCGGTGGCCGGATCGAAGGCGTCGTCGAACCGCAGGTAGTCGGCGCGCTTCTCGGCGATGGCCACCCCCTTCGGGGTCTGGAAGTTCGCCCACAGGCGATCGAGCAGCTCCTTCGCCAACGTCTTCGCGGCCGCGTTGTTCGACTTCGCGGCGTAGTGGATCAGCGTGCGGGCGAACGCGGCGGTGGTGCCCACGTCGGTCGTCGAGTCCACCACGGTGACGTGCAGGCCCGTGTTGGCGCCGGGTGACGCGGCGTTCCACGTGTCGGGCTGGCCGCTCCACTTCAGCGTGCTCGGGATCGCATACGTGCCGTCGGCCTTCAGCGTGGTGTTGGCCGAGGCCCATGCCACCCACTTGTCGAGCACCGCCTTGGCCCGGGCGTCCCCGCTCGCGTAGTAGTACTCGGCCACACGGTGCATCGACCACACCTGCATGCCGAACCACTCGGCCGACCCAGGGTCGTGGTAGACCGGGTTGGTCTCGAAGAACATGCCGTAGAACGTGGACGTGCCGGCCGGCGGTGTGCCGTAGCTCCCGCCCCAGCTGTTCGTGGCACCGCCGGCAATGGCGCCTTCGCTCGATTGCAGCCAGCGGTAGAACTCCAGCTGGCGCGTGAGGCTCTTGTCCCAGTCGCCGGCGGCGGTAGGCGAGCCCGGCTTGAACTCGGCCTGGGTGGACAAGGTCCACGCCGCCATCGGGTTCTGGTAGCCGAAGTGGTTGTGGCTGGAACCGATGCGCCAGGCCCAGCCCGCGCTCGCGTCGGTGGCCCCACCCCACGCGTAGTACCAGCTCATCAGGTAGTGCTGGTTGTCGCGGTAGCCGTTCGCATCCGGCGTGCCCGATCCGCCGGGACACGCGGAGAGGCCCACGCAATTGCCCACCTTCTTGAAGTACTTGTCGAACATGGCGTACCGCAGGTAGTCGCCCATCTTCGCGGCCTTGGTCACGAGGCCCGCGACCTCTGCGCCCTTGCCCTGCGCCTTGGCCCACACGGAGGCCCAGTAGATCGCCTGCACGGCGCGGGCATCGGCATCGGGCGCGTTCGTGTAGCGCCACTGGCGGGCATAGCTGCCGTCGTTGATGAACAGGCTCAGGAACCCCTGCGTGCCACCGGTGCGGCCCCACTTGAAGGTTTCGCACGACGGGTGCGGCACCGTCTCCCACACCGATTCCTGCGGGCCACGCTGGAAGGTGTTGATGTACGCGGGCCGCGTGGTGCCGTCACCGCACTTGCCGTAGCCGTACCAGTTGTCCACGTCGATCAGCCAGTGCATGCCGTAGATGTCGCGGGTGCCGTAGGCCGCGAACAGTTCGCCGGCGATCGGGTCCTGCCCCACGGGCACGCCGCTGTCGATGCGTTGCGGGTAGTTCTGCGGCAGCGGCGCCTCGCCGGCGTAGGTGGCGGGTTTGGCGGCGTTGTAGAAGCTGTTGGTCGTCTGGTCGGTGGTGCCCGGGATGATGTACTTCTCCATGTTGGCCCACGCGGCGTTGAGCGGCGCCCAATCCCCGGTGACCCGCCCGTACTGCGCTTCGAGCCAGATCCAGAAGCTGTACGCCTCCGACGTGGTCTCGTGCCCGTAGTCAGGCGCCTCGACCATCAGCGTCTCGACGGAGTGATACGGCACCCCTTCGGCGCTGAAGTAGCCGTTGGCCGGGTCCTTGATCTTGTTGTACTGGGTGAGGAACCGCTGCGTGTAGACCGCATCGGCCGCCGCCGCCGGGGCGCCGGTCAAGGCCACCGCGGCGCCGATGGCCGACAGCGCCAGCAGCCGGCGCACGGTGCGGGCCGCCCATCGGCGGGCGCGGCGCGGCAGACGCCGCAGGGAGGGGGTCGGGAAGGATGTCATGTCGATGTCTCCTCGGTAGGGTCGCGGAAGAAGCGCTCACCGGGTCCGGCAACGCTTCAGGCGCCGTCGGCCGCACCTCGCGGGGATCGAGCCCCGCGGGGATGCGGCAACGGCAGTGGGGCGTGGTCCCGGAGTCGGGCGGTGGAAGCCCGTCGAGTCCACGAGGCGTGCGGATCGGGTCGGTGAAGCCGGCCGCGGTCCGCGCGGCATCAGGGCGGGCCCGGTGGGCCCGCGGTGCGATCAGCCGGGCGGCTGCGCCGACGTGGCCGGCTCGAAACTGAAAACGTTTTCACAACAGGGCAAGACACGATGCCGAGGACTTGCGGTGCGCCGCCCTTCGGCATTCATGGCCGCAGGCAGCGGGTGGGCGATTCGGCGAACGGAAACCGGGGTCGTTCTCATGTCGCGTCTCCTGGTGTGTCGGTGACACCGCTTTGCTTTTGAAAGCGTTTTCAGCGACGCCAGTGTCGTTGTCCGGCGCCGATGCCGGCACTGTCAGACCTTACATCCGGGCAAACACCGCCCCGCTTCGGCGTGTATTGACTGGCAGGCGTTCCCGGCCAGGCGCCCGTGGATGATCAGCCACTGACCTGCGGCACCGGGCTGCGAAAGCCCGCGAGGGTCAGCTGCGTGAAGCCCATCGCGACCATCGCGCAGAACGTGATGCCCGCCACCATCGGGAACGCGGTGCCGTCGAGGAACAGGCCGGTGAAGCCCATCACGATGGCGCCCGTCACGAGTTGCAGCGTGCCCATCAGCGCCGACGCCACACCGGCGATTTCGCCGTGGTCCTCGAGCGCCAGCACCGACGTGGCGGGGATCACGAGGCCGAGGAAGCCGAACCCGGCGAAGAGCAGCGCGGCGAGCACGTCGAGGCGATCCACGCCCGCGGTGAACACCACGAGCAGCAACACCATCGTGGCCGTGAACCCCACCACCGCGCCCCGCACGGTGCGGTGCAGGCCGAACCGCTGCGCGAACCAGCCGGTGAGCTGCGACGCCCCGATGAACGACACCGCGTTGATCGAGAAGGCGACGCTGTACTGGCGCGGCGACAGCCCGTAGTGGTTGATCATCACGAACGACGAGTTCGCGAGGAACACGAAGAAGCTCGCCATGCCGAAGGCCCCGATGAACGTGAGGCCGAGGAAGTGGCGGTCGCGCATCAGGCGGCCGTAGGCGCTCACCGAACCGCGCCACGTGCTGGCCGCGCGGTCGGCAGCCGGGCGGGTTTCATCGAGCACGAACACCAGCAGCGCGAGCCCGGCAACCCCCGCGCCGGTGACCAACCAGAAGATGCCGCGCCAGCCGGCCGCGTCCACCACCAAGCTGCCCACCAGCGGGGCGAGGATGGGCGACACGCTGAACACGAGCATCAGCAGTGACATCAGGCGTGCCGCATCGTTGCCGGTGTGCACGTCGCGCACCACGGCACGCGGGATGGTCATGGCGGCGCCGGCACCGAGACCCTGCACGAAACGAAACACCACGAGCGTGTGGATGTTGGGCGCCAGCGCACAGCCGACGCTGGCGAGCGTGAACAGCACGAGCCCGAAAAGAAGCGGGGCCTTGCGGCCGAACAGGTCGGAGGCGGGGCCGTACGCCAGCTGGCTCACCGACACGGCAGCAAAAAACGCGGTGAGGCTCAGCTGCACGGCGCCGACGTCGGCGCCGAGGCTGTTGCCGATGGCGGGCAGCGCCGGCAGGTACATGTCGATGGCGAACGGACCGATGGCCGACAGCAGGCCGAGCACCAGCGCCAGGCGCAGGAAGGGAGAGATCATGGGGGTGGCATTCAGGACGGGCGGCCAGCATCATGCCGGAGCGGCGCGCGGCCTGCGCGCCCGGGGCTGTTTGCCCGACCGTGACCCCGATTGCATCGACAGGACCCCCCATGACACGCCGTTGCCTCGCCATCGCCTTGCTCGCCAGCGTGCCCGCCATGCCGGCGGCCGCCATCGCCGTCCACGGCGCCTTCACCGGGGTGGCCCATGTGTCGCCCCAGGCCATGGGGCGCAGCGCCGGCGGTGATGTGCCGGTGACAGGCACCTTCGCGCTGGAGATCCCCACCGCGCCCTGGGGCGAGGGGTCGGGCGTGGCGCCCCCGTCCGCCCGCATCGTGTTCGACCTCGGCGGCGAGCGGTTCTCGTTCCTGGCCGGCCCCGACCAGGTGGATGCGCCCGGTGTCGTGTCCATCGCCGACGACCCGCTGCAATCGGTGTCGTTCCTCACGAGCTACCAGCCCCGCTTCGATGGGGCCATCCTGACCTTCGGTTCCCTCGACCACCGGCTGTTCGACCCGTCGGACTTCAGCACCCTCGCGATCGACGGTCGCACGGTGTCGTGGATGAGCGCGTCGTTTGCCTCGTCGCCTGCGGCGCTGGCCGCATCGATCGACGTGCTGTCATTCCAGTTCGGGGCCGTGGCGCCCCCGGTGGACGAACCGGCGTCATGGGCGCTGATGCTGGCCGGCATGGCCGCGCTGGCGGTGCGGCGCACCCGCTCGACGGCCCCGGTGGCCGTGGGGGAATCTGCGCGAACCGGTTGACCTCAACCGGGCTTGAGGTCGCACAGTGGGCTCGTCTCCACTGCCAACCACCCCATGTCTCACCTCACCTTCATCAACCCGCCCGGCCTCTACAACCCCACCGCCAACGGCTACTCGCACGTGGCCGTGGTGCAAGGTTCCCCACGGTGGGTGTTCATCGCGGGCCAGGGCGGCGAACTCGCCGACGGGTCGCTGCCCGCCGAGTTCGCCGACCAGGTGGACCAGGCGCTCGACAACCTCGTCACGGCCCTGGCCGCGGCGGGTGCCACGTTGCACGACGTGATCAAGTTCACCGTGCTCGTGGTGGACCACACCGAAGACCGGCTCGCGGTGCTGAGCCGCGCCCTGCGCGAGCGGTTCGAAGGCCGGCCGGCGCCCGCGTGCACGCTGATCCCTGTGCCGCGGCTGGCGCTTGACGGCATGGCCATCGAGATCGAGGCCACGGCCGTCAGCCGAACCACGGCCGGATGACCCACCACAGGCCCACGCCTGCGGCCAACCACAGCGCCACGACCAGCACCATGCCCACGCGGCTCGTGGGCCGGGCCCCGCGCGCGGCCATCCAGGCCGCCGCACGGGCGCGGCAATCCACGCGCACGGACTCGGGCAACCAGCGGATGGCCAGCCAGATCAGGGCCGGCAGCAGGATCACGTCGTCGAGGTACCCGAGCACCGGGATGAAATCCGGGATCAGGTCGATGGGGCTCAAGGCGTAGGCCACCACCAGCACCGCGAGGGCCTTGGTGTACCAGGGGGTGTCCGGGTGGCGGGCGGCGAACCACAACGTCACCGCGTCGGCCTTGAGCGCCTTCGCCCAGCGTCTCAGTCGCGCCGCGATGGCCATGGCGAGGCGCTCACCCGGCCACGCGCACCATGCGGTCGAACAGCTTGTCGAGCGCCAGGGCCAGGTCAGGGCACCGGCCCGTGTGCACCGGCGACACCTGCAGGCTGCTGCTGCGCGGGGCCACGAGCCAGTCGAACCGCTCGCGCGGCGACAGGTGCCGCAACGGGCCCGCGCCATCGCCCCCTGCGCAGATGGCAGGGATGCTCTCGAGGGCGGCGCGGATGTCGTGCGGATCGACGCCGGGCGCCAGCGCGGCAAACCGCGCGGCGTCGAACTCGACGCGGGCCTGCAGGTAACCCGCCGTCTTGCACGACACGATCACACCGGCGTTGATGAACTCGCCGCGCTCGACCCGTGGCACGACCCGCACGATGGCGTAGTCATACGTGTGCAGCGGCGTGGGCACGGAGGGCCTCCTCGGCAAAGGCGCGCGGCGCGGCAAGCCGGCGCTGGAAATACTGGACGAAGGCCCGGCGGTGGGCCGCCGGATCGGGGAACGGCGAATCGTGGTGCAACCAGGTGTCGGGGATGGTGTCGACGATGGCCTCCAGCGTGGCCGTGGTGAGCAGCGCCGGCGCCTGGGCGTCCACGTCGGACAGGCGCGCGGCAAAGGGCAGCAGCACGTGGTCCTTGATGAGGGCGAAGGGTTTCGCGGCCATCTGAAGCGGGTCGCCCCACTGGTGCTGGAAGTACAGCGACGCGCCGTGGTCGATCAGCCACAGCCGGCGGTGCCACATCAGCAGGTTGGCGTTGCGCGGCGTGCGGTCGAGGTTGGTCACGAACCCGTCGAACCAGACGATGCGCGAGGCCAGGTCGGCATCGGGCCGGTCGGACAGCGGGTCGAACGTGACCGAGCCGGGCAGGTAGTCGAGCGCCAGGTTCAGTCCGCCGCTCGCGCGGATGAGTTCCTGGATCTCGGGGTCGGGTTCGGTGCGGGCCAGTTCGGCATCGAGTTCCATGAACACGATCTCGGGCACCGGCAGGCCCAGCGCCCGGCCGATCTCGCCGGCCAGCAGCTCGGCGATCAACGCCTTGGGGCCCTGCCCCGCGCCGCGGAACTTGAGCACATAGAGGCCATCGTCGTCGGCTTCGACGATGGCGGGCAACGAACCGCCCTCGCGCAGCGGCGTGACGTAGCGGGTGGCGTGGAGGGTGCGCATCGAGCCGTCATTCTCGCCGATGTCCTCGCGGCGGCGCGGGACAATCGTCGTGCCTATCATGGCCGCCCATCGCATTCCTCCGCGCTCACGTGAACAGCAGCACCCAACGCCTCGAACACTGGGAAGCCGACGCCGGCGACACCGGTGTGGCCCACCTCGACATCCCGCCTCACGCCCAACGCGACCGCACGTTCGAGGTGTGGGCCGACTGCGCGGTGCGCGCCGTGCCCGGCCACGACGCCCCCTGGCACGAGATGCGCCTGTTGCTCAACGGTGCGCAGCAGTGGGTGCGCCGCGTGCCCACCCACCCCGAAGGCCCCGATTCGCTCGACTACCGCGTGCGCTGCAAGGTGCCGCTCGGGGAGCCGCTGCGCATCACGGTGACCACCGAGGTCCACGGCGCACGCCGGCTGTCCCTGCGGGTCGTGGCCGACGAGGAGTGAACCCGCCTGGCGGCCATCGGGCCCGTCCGTCAACCCGCGCGCAACATTTGTGACGTTGTGGGCAATGCCCGCGCGCCCGGGCTCCCTGCCAGCCGGGAGAATCCTGCGGTGCCCCAGCCCCCCCTTTTTTCCCTCTCCCCCCCGACCCCACCCGACCCGTCCGTGGCCGGCGCGATGCTCGACGCGCTGCCCGGCCGGGTGTGCCTGATCGATGGCGACGGATTGCTGCGCCACACGAACCGGGCCTGGCGCGCGGCCGCCGGGGTGTCGTGGGGCGTGGAGGGCAGCCGCTTCGCCGACCACTGCCCGGACCCTGCCCTCGCCGCGCGCCTGCAGGCGCTGATGCTGGCGCCGCAGGGCAACGTGTCCACGTGCATCAGCCCGATGCCGGGTGTGCGTGTCATGGCGCGCGCCAGCCGCTTCCGCCACGGGGACATCGACGGGGTGCTGCTGATCCTCGACGACGTGGACGCGCTCGACACCGGCGACGAGGCCCTCGCGCGGTTCCGTGCCGCGATGGAAACCACGTCCGACGCCATCTACCTGGTGGACCGCGCCACCATGCGGTTCATCGACGTCAACGACGCCGCCTGCCGCCTGCGCCAGTGCACGCGTGCGGAGCTGATGGCCATGGGCCCCGCCCGCGCGCTGCTGACCGACCGCAGCGGCCTCGAAGCGGTCTACGACGGTGTGATCGCCGCGGGCGAAGCGGTGGAACCCGTCGAATGGACCCACGGCCGCGACGATGGCGAACGCGTCTACGCCGAGATCCGCCGCCGCGCATTGCGCACGACAGACGGCTGGGTGATCGTGACCATCTCGCGCGACATCACCGCGCGCAAGAACGCTGAAAACGGCGTGCGCCGGGCCGCACGCCAGCAGGGCCTCATCGCGGGCTTCGGGCAGACGGCCCTGGCCACGCCCCGCATCGACACGCTGTTCCAGCGTGCCGCCGCCGTGGCCGCCGAAGGGCTGCACATCGAGTTCGCCGAGGTGAGCCAGCGCCTGCCGGACGGCGGCGCGCTGGTGCTGGCGGCCAGTGCCGGGTTCGACGACGGGTACGTGGGCCACCCGATGGCCGGTGAAGGCCGGCTCACGCAGAGCGCCCAGGTGATGCGTGCCAACGCCCCGGTGGTGGTGACGGATCATCCCGGTGAACTGCCCGGTGCGTGTGCGCTGCTGCAGCGCCACCACGTGCGCAGCGGCATGGGGGTGCCCATCCCGGGCCCGTTGGGGCCACGCGGTGTGCTCGGTGTGTACTCGCCGCGGGCCTGGCGGTTCAACGGCGACAGCGTGCACTTCCTGGAGAGCGTGGCCAACACGCTGGCCACCGCGATCGACCGCATCGAGGCCGAGAGCCGGCTGGTCCAGCTCTCCCAGTTCGACATGTTGACCGGCCTGCCGAACCGCGGCCTCGTGCTCGACCGCCTGTCGCAGGCGCTTGCCCACGCGCAGCGGCACGACTGGCGGGTGGACGTGATGTTCCTGAACCTCGACCGGTTCAAGATGGTCAACGACACGCTCGGGCACGCGATGGGTGACGCGCTGCTCGCGCAGGCCGCGCAACGCCTCAAGGCGTGCGCCCGCGCGAGCGACACGGTAGGCCGCCTGGGCGGTGACGAGTTCGCCATCGTGCTGCCCAAGCCCGACGACGCCGCGACCGTCGCCAAGCGGGTGATGGCCGCCCTGGCCGAGCCGTTCGAGCTCGCCGGCCAAGCCGTGCATGTGTCGGCGAGCATCGGCATTGGCGTGTTCCCGAACGACGGGCATGACGCCGACACGCTGCTCAAGAATGCCGGCACCGCGATGAACCAGGCGAAGCAGCGTGGCCGCAACCACCACGTCTTCTACCTGCCGCAGATGAACGACCAGGCGGGCGAACGGCTGCGCCTGGAAAACCAGCTGCGGTACGCGCTCGAACGCAACGAGTTCCTGCTGCACTACCAGCCCAAGGTCAACGTCGCGAGCGGCGAGATCACCGGTTTCGAGGCGCTGCTGCGCTGGCAGCACCCGGAACGGGGCATGGTGCCGCCGCTCGAGTTCATCGCGACCCTCGAGGACACCGGCATGATCGTGCCGGTGGGCGAATGGGTGCTGCGCACCGTGTGCCGGCAACTCGCCCGCTGGAAGGCCGACGGCCTGGCGTTGAAACCGGTGGCCATCAACCTGTCGGCCCGCCAGTTCCAGGACAAGGGGCTCGACGAGGTGGTGCGCACCATCGTGGCCGAAGAAGGCGGCGACCCGTCGATGCTCGAGTTCGAGCTGACCGAGTCGATGCTGATGGCCGACGCGGACGCCGCCGCGCGCACGCTGTCGGCGCTGAAGACCTACGGCATCCGCCTGTCGGTGGACGACTTCGGCACCGGTTACTCGAGCCTGTCGTACCTGAAGCGTTTCCCGCTCGACGCGTTGAAGATCGACCGCAGTTTCATGCGCGACGTGACCACCGACCACAACGACGCGTCCATCGCGCTCGCCATCATCCGCCTGGCGCACAGCCTGCGGCTCGACGTGGTGGCCGAGGGCGTGGAGACGGCCGACCAGCTGCAGTTCCTGCGGTCGCACGACTGCGACCAGATGCAGGGCTACTTCTTCTCGAAACCGCTGCCGGTGGCCGACTGCACACGGGTGCTGTCCGAGGACAGGCGGCTCCAGGGCGCATCAGCCCTGGCCGCATGAGAGGTCACCGACAGGCCCATGGCCCGTCATGACCCCCTCCACGCCGCAGGCCCACTGACCCGTCAGTCGGTCACCCTCACCCAGTCGTAATAGGCCGGGCCACTGCCGCCGTTGTACGTGCCGACGAACCCCACCGCGTTCGGCGTGTTGTTGCCCACCCAGTGGTTGAGCATCAGCCGCATCGGGGCGGAGATGGACGTGTTCACGCGCCGGAACTCCTGCTCCTGCCCGGCATCGTTCACGTGGAAGAAGCGCACGAACGTGGGCCGCCATTCGAAGCCGATGGTGCGCCAGCCTGTGGCGATGGAGAACTGCTGGAGGTTCTGCCGCCCGCCGGTCCACACGTTGGTGTGCAAGGTGCGGCCGCCGCGGATGAACTCGAGGTCGATCTCGAAGTGGTTGCCGGTGCCCGCCGTGCCGGTGTAGAGGAAAAAGGAGCTGTTGCCCCCTTCGATGGTGCCGGGTTGCAGGCGCGTCACGAACTTGCCGTACTGGAAGCTCTGCCACGTGCGTACTTCGCCGCACTTCACGTTGGACCGGTTCGAACTGTTCACGTTCAGCTGCAGGCCACCCCAGCCGGTGCGCCACACCTCGCTGTACGCGAAGGTGCATCCGAAAATGTCGCCGTTGGCCCAGTTGGCCGTCTCCCAACTGCCGCCGGGCCCGCCGGTGCCGTCGAATCCCTCGAAGAAATTGGCGGCGTGGGCGGCCGCGCCGCAGACCGTGGCAAGCGCCGCGACGGCGCCCAGGATGAGCTTGTTCATCGTGTGTCTTTCCTCATGTGGTGGTGCGAACACACGGCCGCACCGTGCGGCCGCGTGGAGACGAGGGCTGTGTCCGCCCTTTCGCCAGCCCTCCCCGCGGATGATCAGTTGCTGAACGAGACGCGGCCGACGCTCAGGTCGTGGGCGCCTGCCGACACGGCGCTGTTGATCACGTCGACCGAGAACACACCTGCCTTGACGGCAGCGACCGCACTGCCGGCGCCGTTGCAGTACTCGGGCAACGGGAAGCTCGTGCTGTCGAGGTCGATGACCACTTCGGATTGCGTGGAGTTCACCAGCGCCTGCGCGGTGGCCGTGCAGCCGTCGGCCGCCACCGGGTTCGGCTGCAGCTTGATCGTCAGCGTGGCGTCGGTGCTCGACTTGAGCTCGATGCGCAGCTTGCCGAACGAGGAGGCATTGAACGGCGTGATCGGTGCCGTGCCGGTGTTGTTAGGCGCATACAGGCGCAGGGCCGCGCCGGCAAAGGCCTGCGCACCGGTCAGCGACGTCGCGAACGTGACGGCGCCGGCCGCGAACGACACCGCCCCCAGCGTCTGCTCGTTCGATTTCTCGGCGAACGCATACGTTTCGACCTTGCCGACTTCGCTCGTGTCGGTACTGTTCATCGGCGTGGCGAACGGTGTGCTGGTCGCGGGTGCCGGAGCCGGAGCCGGTGGCGTGCCGGCGGGCGGTGCGGACACCGGCGGCGTGGCCGTGGGGGTGGTTTCGTCGTCGCCGCTGCCGCAGGCCGTCAACGCGACGGCAGCGAACAGGGCCAGCAGGCCGGCCTGGGTGGCCTTGTGGATCGGGTGTTTCACGGGAACTCCGGTGCGAGTGAGGGTGTCTCATAGTGGCGATGCCTCACCCGCCCCGCAGTGGCCGGCTTGCTTTCCGGCTAGCGGATCTTGCGATCAGTAGCACATCATCAGGCCGAGCCGGTTGCGCTCGCACACGACGTGGCGCCCCGGCGCTGCCGCGGCCACGGGCTTGGGCGACTCAACCGCCTTCCTGGGTGCCTCCGGGGCCTTCGCGGGGCGCTGCCGGACGGGGGCCGACGCGGCTTGCACCGCCTCGCCGACAGGCGCGGAAGTCGTCCGCTGCGCCACCAGCTCGATGCGGCCCACGCGCAACACGTACGGACGAGCCGACGGTTCGTTGACGGTCACTTCGACGTGGGTCAGCGCCGCCAGCGTCTGCACGACGGAGGCACCCTGCTCGCCGCAGTAGGTCTCCGGCGAAAACGCATCGAGCGGGATCACGTAGTCCTGCGGCTCGGCCGTCACGCGCTGCATCATCACCGGGTAACAACCCGCGGCCTGGATGCGGCGGTCGGGGCCCTTCAGGCGGATGCGCAGCACCTGTGGCGTGGCCGCGGCCAGCCGGATGCGCATCTGGCGCGCCGCGGAGGCATCCACCGGGTGTGCCAACGGGTTGGCGGCCACGTCCATGCCCAGCGTGAGCCAGCGGCTTCCTGACGCGTCACCGAGCCGGCCCGTGACCTGCAGCAGGCCGTCCGACACGGACAGCGATTCGAACCGCGCGTCGCCGGGTTTCTCGGACATCGCGATCGGGTTCACCGGCGCCCCAGCCGACGTGGTGGCAGGGGCCACGAAGTCGGCCCAGCGGAGGTCGGCGCCGAACGCGAAGGAGGCCGACAGGGTCACGAGGCACGAGGCCCCGGCAACGCGCAGCGCGCGGAACAACAAGGGCATGGGGTCGCTCGGCAGTGGGACATGGACGCCGTTTGTACCCACCCCATCGCGCCGTGTCCTGACCGGTCTTGCGAAGCGTCGCTGACCGCCCGCCGTGGCGGGCCGTTCCGTCAACCGGGTCGCACACGGACCGGCATGCGCAACGCGCAGTCGACCCAGTCATCGCCCGGGGTCGAGACCTGGCGGTCGTACCGCTCGAAGAACTGGCCCTCGCCGAGCGCGTAGGGTGACTGAGGCAACCACCCGTTGAGCAGTGCATCCCACCCGCGCCCGATGTGGCGCGCAGGCCCGGTGTAGTGCAACGAGGCATACAGGCCTGCCGGCACGGTGCGGCGCAGCGGTCGCAGGCCCGGGTCGACCCAACCCGGAGGCACCTGGACGCAGGCGTCGAGCCGGCAGTGCGCCGGCGCCGTGATGGCGGGGTCGTCGACCCCCATCGACAACAGCGGTTGGCCGGTGACGTCCAGCGCCTCGGCCCACGCCAGGAACCGGGTCCACAGCGGCTTGGCCGACACCGCGTAGTCGCCCCGCTCCCGCAGGTACAGCACCTCGATCGCCTCGTGGCGCTTGACGTCGATGCGGAACGGCGCGCCGGCCCAGCCATCGTTGGCGGACACCCGCCAGTTCACCCAGCCCCCATGGCGCCATTGCGTGGGTGTCATGCCGAAGTGATCGCGGAACGCCCGGGCGAACGCCTCCGACGACGCGAAGCCGCAGCCGAGCGACACGTCGGTCACCCGCTCGTCGCGGCAGTGGCGCAACCGGCCCGCGGCCGTTTCCAGCCGCCGCCGCCGCACGAACTCCTTGACGGTTTCGCCAGTCCACGCATGGAACAGGCGATGGAAATGAAACGGCGAGATCGCAGCGCGTCCGGCCAGGCAGTCGAGGCTCAGGTCACCCGCCAGGTTCAGGTCGACGAAGTCGAGCACCTGCTCCATTCGGCGGATGTGGTGGGCATGCAGCACCGGGCCGTCAGCACGGCGTGCCGGAGGTCCGATGGGCATGTCCGCGCCGACCAGCGTGGCCAGGCAAGGTACGGCGAGCGCCGCGTGAGGGGCCCCAACCGGTACGGCAATGGGATTCATGGATGTCCTCGGTGACGGGCCCGCCAGGGCCTCAGCGTGTGTTGACCGCGCGGCCCTCGCCGTCGAACAGGTGGCAGTTGTCTGCCTCGGGCCTCAGCCACACGGTGTCACCTGCCGCCAGGGGCCGGCCGCCACTCGCGAGCTTGATGGCAGCGGGTTCGGCGTGCCCTGCGACCCGCGCGTACGCAACGTCGCAATCGCCCAGGTGTTCCACCTGGTCCACCGTGGCACGGATCCCGTTGCCGTGTTCGCCCAGGGAGAAGTGTTCCGGCCGCACCCCGAGCGTCAGCTCGCCGTGCGGCAGGCCGCTGCCCGCCACGCGCACGTAGCCCGCGTCGCCAAAGTTCAGCACCACACCGTCGCTGTCTGCGCGAGCCTGCGCCTTCAGGAAGCTCATCTTCGGCGAGCCCAGGAACCCCGCGACAAAACGGCTGTCCGGGGAACGGTACAGGTCGATGGGACGCCCCACCTGCTCGATGCGGCCGGCGTTGAACACGGCGATGCGGGTGCCGAGTGTCATGGCCTCGACCTGGTCGTGGGTGACGTAGATCATCGTGGTGCCCAGCTCGCGGTGCAGCTTGGCGAGCTCCATGCGCATCTGCACCCGCAACGACGCGTCGAGGTTCGACAGCGGTTCGTCGAAGAGGAACACCTTGGGCTGGCGCACGATGGCGCGGCCGATGGCCACGCGCTGCCGCTGGCCGCCGGACAGCTCCTTGGGCTTGCGCTGCAGCAGCGGCACGATCTGCAGCACCTCGGCGGCCCTCATCACCGCGGCCTCGATCTGCGGCTTGGCGAGCTTGCTGAACTTGAGCGCGAAGCCCATGTTCTCGGCCACCGTCATGTGCGGGTACAGCGCGTAGCTCTGGAACACCATGGCCACGCCGCGCTGCACCGGCGGCAGGTCTTGCGCTTCCTGGCCGCCGATGACGATGCGGCCGTCGGTGAGGTCCTCGAGGCCGGCGATGGCCCGCAGGAGGGTCGTCTTGCCGCAGCCGGACGGGCCCACGAACACCATGAACTCGCCGGACTCGACCTCGAGGTCGATCCCGTGGAGCACGGTGGGTCCGTTGCCATACTGCTTGACAACGTGCTGGAGTGAAACATCGGTCATGGTGGATTTTGGATTCCGTGAAGCGGGAGAAGGCTCTCAGCCCTTGACTGCGCCGGCGGTGAGGCCTTCGATGAGGCGCCGCGAATAGAGGATGAACAGCACGAGCAGCGGCAGCACCGTGATGGCCGAGCCCGCGCTGATGGCGCCCCATGGCGTTTGGCCGGTGCCCTGCAGCGAACGCAGCACGAGCGGTGCGGTGAACATGTCGACGTCGCTCATCACCAGCAGCGCGCCCACGAAGTTGTTGTACGCGCCGATGAACGTGACGAGCCCGAGCGTGCCCATCGCCGGCCCGATCAGCGGCAGCACCACGCGCCAGTAGATGCCGAACTCGCCGCACCCGTCCATGCGCGCGGACTCCACCAGTTCGCGCGGCACGGCCGAGCCGATGTACTGCCGCATGAGGAACACGCCAAACGCGGAACAGGCCCCCGGCACGATCAGCGCGCGCGTGGTGTTGAGCCAGTCGAGTTCCTTCATCAGCAGCACGAACGGGATCATCCCGACGAATGCGGGCAGCAGCATCGTGGCCATCAAGCCGCCGAACAGCATCTGCTTGCCCGGGAACTCGTACATCGCGAACCCGTAGCCGCCCAGCGAGCAGAAGAACAGGTTGAGTGCCGTGGCCGCCCCGGCGATCCACAACGACAGCATCAGGCTGCGCCAGAAATGCGGCCGCTCGGCGACCAGCGCCTTCAGGTTGTCGAGGAAGGCGTCGCCGAACCACAGCGGTGGTGGCACCGAGAGGATGTCGGTGTTCGTGTGCGTGGCGAACACGAACATGAAGTAGAACGGCACCAGCATGATCACGGCGCCGAACAGCACCAAGGCGTAGGGCACCCAGGCCACCGGCCGGCGCAGCACCTTGGCCGCACGGCGCTGGAAGGGCGTCGGCAAGGCGATGGCGGTCGACGCCATCGAGGGGGATGACGAGAGCATGGTTCAGTCCTTCTTGCCGAGGTAGCGGTTGTTGAGCCACGTCAGCGCGGCGATCACCATGAACATGAGCCAGGCCACGGCCGAGGCGGTGCCGAAGTCACCGTCGGTGAGGCCGACCTTGTACATCTGCATGGCCACGGTCTCGGCCACCTGGCCCACGCCACCGGACCCGCCGGTGAGGATGAACGGCTCCTCGAACAGCTGCAGGTTGCCGATGATGGTGAGCGTCACCGCGAACAGGATCATCGGGCGCAACATGGGCAGCGTGATGTAGCGGAACTGCTGCCACAGCCCGGCACCGTCGATGGTGGCGGCTTCGTACAGGTCCTTCGGGATGGTCTGCAGCGCGGAGAGGTACAGCACCGTGTTCCAGCCCACGAAGCGCCACCAGATGATGAAGGCCACGATGGGCCGGGTGTACTCCGGGCGGCCCCAGTCGATGTTCTCCGCCGGGAACAGCCAGGCGAGCAGCTTCACGCCGCCCACCTCGGCATGGGCCAGGCCGGTGAGCACCTGGTTGACCACGCCGAAGTCACGCGAGAACAGCGACGAGAACACGAGCGTGATGGCCACCGTGTTGGTGATGTAGGGCAGGAAGTACATCGCGATGGCCGGGTTGCGCGCCCGGCGGAACTTCATGTGGATGAAGTACGCAAGCGGGATCGCGATCAGGTGCTGCGGCAACCCCGACACCACCCCGAGCCAGAACGTGTTGTAGAGCGCACGCCAGAAGTCGAGGCCGTGCAGCTCCGCCCAGAATGCCCCGCTGAAGAACTGCGGCCACGGCAGCGCATCGAGCTGCAGCACGAACGCGTAGTTGCCCAACCCCTCCCACTTCATGCCCGCGACACCCGCCGACAACTCCCAGCGGAAGAAGGACGCGTAGGCGGAGAACAGCAGCGGGAACAAGCCGAACGACACGAAGAGCACGAAGAACGGCGCCACGAAGACATAAGGCATGTAGTGCCATGGCTTCAGGCCGCGGCGCCGCCGCGCCGCAGGAGAGGAAAGAGCGGGCATGGGAGAACGGGGCATCGGGGAACGAACGGCAGGTCTTTAGCGGCGCACGCGGCGCTCGATGGCTTTCTTCGCATCAGCCAGCGCCTGCGGCACGGCCTTGTCCTGTTCGAGCACCTTGTCGAACTCGGCGGCCACGACCTCGGCGGCGATGGGGTCGTAGCGGTCCACCGCGGTGGCGGGAATCGCCGAAGCGGCGACCTTCCACTGCTTGCGCGCGGCCTGCCCGCCGAGGAACGGCATCGGTTGGTCGACGAACGCATCGTTGGTGGCGTCGATCAACGCCGGGAAGGCGTCGAGTTCACGGAACGCGGCCAGTTGCACTTCCTTGTTCGTGGTCATGAACTTGATGAAGTCCCACGCGGCGGGCTTGTTCTTCGCGCCCTTCGGGATCGCGTAGAACGAACCGCCCCACGAGGCGCTGACCCCGCCCGGCAGGCCGGCCGCGCGCCACTGGCCCGCGGTCTCGGGCGCGATCCAGTTCTTCAGGTGGCCGGCGAGCCAGGCGCCCATCATCTCGGAGGCGACGGTGCCGCGCTTGAACCCTTCGCTCCATTCGTTGCTCCATGCACCGACCTTGGCGTCGATGCCGGCGGCGCGGGCGAGCTTGGCGGTTTCGAACGCGCGCACGAACCGCGGTGAATCGACGAGCACCTTGCCCTTGTCGTCGAAGTAGATGCCCTCGCCGTTCTTGAGGCCGGAGCGCAGGATGATGTCCTTGATGGTGGCGGCGTTCGGTACCAGGTACGCCCCGGTCTTGGCCTTCAGCGTCTTGCCGGCGTCGATGTACGAGTCCCACGACTTGGTCAGCTGGGCTTCGGTGATGCCGGCCTTGTCCATCAGGTCCTTGCGGTAGAACAGGGCGCCGGGGCCGATGTCGGCCGGTACGGCGGCGAAGATGCCGCCGCGGCTCGTGGCCTGGGCGCTTGCGAACGGGAAGAACTTCGGCCTGAGCGCCCCCGCGTCGTACGGCGGCTTCGACAGGTCCTCGACGCCACCACCCTCGGCCATCTTCGCCACGAAGCCGATCTCGATGCCCATCACGTCGGGCAGGTTCGCGCCGGTGGCCAGGGCCGTCGTCATCGCGTTGTGGTGGTCACCGTAGCCGAGCGACACGAGCTTGATCTCCACGTCGGGCCGCACCTTCTTGTAGAGCGGAATGGCCGCCAGCACGGACCGGTCGAGGTCCTTGAACGACGCCACGGTCAACACCGTGGTTTCGGCCTGCGCGCCCACCGCCGCTGATGCCAACAGACCCGCGAAACCCACTTTCGAGATGAAACCCACGTCTTGCTCCTTGAAAGGACTGAACACTGCCTCGCATGACAGAGTTCATGCAAGCGCTTGCAGCAAAGTCTAATCGGGGCGTTCGCGGGGGTGTGTGAGTAGGAACCCTAGACCGGCGTCAGGCCGGCAGCGCGCGTGTGGATTCCCGCACGATCAGCTCCAGCCGGGCCAGTGCGGACCGCGGCGGCTGGCGCCCCTCGATCAGCGCGACGACGGCGTTCGCGGCCTCCCGGCCGAGTTCGCGCAGCGGCTGGCGCACCGACGTGAGCGGCGGGATGCAGTACGACGAGTGCGGCAGGTCGTCGTAGCCCACCAGCGAGATGTCGCGCGGAATGACGATGCCGCGCCGGTGCATGGCGAGCATCGCGCCGTAGGCCGAGTCGTCGTTGGCCGCGAACACCCCGGTGAACGGACGCCCGCGATCGAGCAGGATGTTCATCGCGGTCACCCCGCCCGGCTCGACGTAGTTGCCGGACGCGACCAGCTGGTCGTCGAACGGGATGCCGGCCTGCGCGAGGGTGTCGCAGTAGCCGCGCAGGCGTTCGTCGGCGTCGAGCCGGCTGGGCGGGCCACTGATGAACGCGATGCGCTTGTGGCCGAGCTCGACCAGGTGGCGCACCGCACGGCAGGCGCCGTCGTAGTGGTCGAAGCCGAGCGAGTGCACCTGCTCCAGCGCGCTGTGGCGGCCCATCAGCACCATCGGCACGCCATTGGCGTGGCGTGCCATCACGCTGTCTTCGAGGCCGCCCATGATCAGCACGACCCCGTCGACACCGCGCCCCATCAGTGACGTCAGGCGGCGGGCCTCGTCGGCCGGATCCCAGTGGCCGCTCACGAAGATGGCTTCGTAGTTGTGGCCGATGAGCCCGTCCTCCACGCCGCGCATGGCCTCGTTGAAGAACGAGCTGAGGATTTCCTGCGTCATGACACCGACGGTCATGGTGCGGCCCTTGGCCAGCCCCCGGGCCACCAGGTTCGGGCGGTAGTTCAGCTGATCGATGCTGCTGTCGATGGCCGCCTTCTTGTCGGGCGACACCGGGTGCGTGCCGCTGAGGTAGCGGGAAACCGTGCTGGTCGACACGCCGGCCAGGCGCGCGACCGCTTCCAGGGTGACGTTGGAGGCCATGGGCGGTGAGGATGGGAAAAGGGAAGCGCCAGATGATAGCGCCTGTCATCGCCCCGCCGGAAGAACGCGGCGCCAGCCCCACACGCCGCTCCTCGATAACCCTCGGTTGAGGCGGGATCCGCAAGTTCGGCTAGGCAGCCTCCTTGCAAGCGCTTGCACAGCCCGATAAGGTGACGCCATTCCTTCCAGATCGCAGCCCGTCATCATGAGTTCCTTGCCCATCCGATTCCCCGCCGATTTCCTCTGGGGATCCGCCACGTCCGCCTACCAGATCGAGGGCGCCGCGGCCACCGACGGCCGCACCCCCAGCATCTGGGACACGTTCGCCAGGACGCCGGGCTGCGTGGAAGGCGGCGACACCGGCGACGTCGCCTGCGACTCGTACCACCGCGTCGAGGAGGACGTGGCCCTGCTCAAGCAGATGGGCGCACGCGTGTACCGGTTCTCGATCTCGTGGTCGCGCGTGATGCCCGAAGGGCGGGGCGCCACGAACCCCGCCGGCATCGCCTACTACCGCCGGTTGATCGCGCTGCTGCACGAGGCCGGCA
Organism: Rhizobacter sp. Root1221; assembly: GCF_001425785.1. Lineage (GTDB taxonomy): Bacteria > Pseudomonadota > Gammaproteobacteria > Burkholderiales > Burkholderiaceae_C > Rhizobacter. The sequence goes on from NZ_LMDI01000024.1 coordinate 99,627, forward strand.
TCGCGCCGATGGTGACGCTGTACCACTGGGACCTGCCGCAGTGCCTGCACGACGAGGGCGGCTGGCTCAACCGGCAGACCGCCCACGACTTCGCCGCCTACGCCAACCGGATGTTCGAGGTGTTCGGCGAGACCGTGCCCTACTGGTTCACCATCAACGAACCGTGGTGTGTGTCGTTCCTGTCGCACGCCATGGGCCACCACGCCCCCGGCGCACGCGACCTGCAGCAGGCCCTCACCGTGGCACACCACACGCTGCTCGCCCACGGCCTCGCGGTCAAGGCGTTCCGCCAGCGCCAGCTGGGCGGCAAGATCGGCATCGCCCCGAACGTCGACTGGCGCGAGCCGTTCTCCCAGCACCCGGACGACGTGGCAGCCAGCGAACGCGGGCTCGACTGGTTCAACCGCTGGTTCCTCGACCCGCTGTACCACGGCCGCTACCCGGAAGCGCTGCAGGCGCACTACGCGCGCCTGGGCGCCCACGTGCCGGTGCAGGACGGTGACATGGCACTCATCTCGATGCCCACCGACATGCTGGGCATCAACTTCTACACGGGCAGCTACGCCATGGCCCGGCACACACCGGTCGCGCTCCCCGAGCAGCCCGACGCAATGGCCAAGATCGACGCGGTGCTGGACCTCGCCACGGTCAACGTGCCCGGGTTCGCCAAGACCGACATCGGCTGGGACATCTTCCCCGAGGCCTTCTACAAGGTGCTGCTGTGGCTGCGCGACGAATACGGCAACCCGCCGGTGTTCATCACCGAAAACGGCGCATGTGACAACACCGGCCCGTCCGACGATGGCCAGGTGCATGACGCGGTGCGCGTGGCGTACTACCATCGGCACGTGATCGCGCTGAACCGGGCTCTGCGTTCGGGCTGCGACCTGCGCGGGTACACCGCATGGTCGCTGATCGACAACTTCGAATGGGCCTTCGGCTACGGCAAGCGGTTCGGCCTCGTGCACGTCGATTTCACGACGCTCGCACGCACGCCGAAGGACAGCTTCCGCTGGTTGCAGCGCCTGATCGCCGATGGCGGCTGCGAGGCCTGACATGAAGACATCCCTGGTGATGTGGGCCGCGGCGCTGCTCGCGGCGGCGCTGCCGGCGCAGGCGGACGTCACGGTCCGGGTCGACCCCGCCGCCGTCGGCGCCCCGTTGCCGCGGGCGGTGTTGCGCGGCTTCAACTTTGGCAACTGGATGGCCGTGGCCGACCACGAGGCCGCGCTGGCCGAAGTGCCGGCCGGGGCGTTGCGCTTCCCCGGCGGCAACGTGGGCGACGACCAGGACATGGACGAAGCCACGCTCGACACGTTCGCAAGCCTGCTGACGCTGGTGCGTGGCAAGCCTGAACTGATGATCCAGACGCGGGTGTTCGAAGGCCGTGTGGACCGGCCCGCCGCCAACCAGCCGGAAGATGCCGCCCGTGCGGTGCGCCTCGCCCGTGAGCGGGGCCTGGTGGTGCCCTACTGGGAGATCGGCAACGAGCCCGACCTGTACGCCACCGTGCGCGGTGACCCGCGCTGGAACGCCGACCGCTACTGCGACGTCTTCCGCGCGCAGGCGGCGGCCATCCGCCGCGAGGACCCCAAGGCCCTCGTGGCCGGACCCGGCACGTCGGCCGCCGAACCTGGCGCCACCGCCTTCGTGAAGGCATTCGTCAAACGCTGCGGCGACGTGGTGGACCTGCTCACCTGGCACGTGTACCCGACCGGCGGCGACGGCACCGAGGCCGATGCGCTCGCGTCGGTGTCGCAGGTGGACACGCTGCTGCGCGACTACACCGCGCTGTGGAAGAGCCCGGCGACGAACCCGCTCGGCTACCAGCGGCCCATGCGGTATGGCGTGACCGAATACGGTCTGTCATGGCGCACCGACCGGCCGCGTTTCCTCGCCGACCAGACCAACGCGCTGTGGTCGGTGGAAGCAGCGCTGCGCATGGCGCAGGGTGGCATCACGTTGGCGCACTACTTCGCCTACCAGGGCACCGGGTACCACGGGCTGCTCGATGCCGGCGGTGTGCCCCGCCCGACCCACTACGCCTTCCGCCTGCTCGGCGACCTGAGCGGGCGCTTCGTGCCGGCCCGCTCCGACGACCCCCTGGTGTGGGCGCATGCGGCGCGTGATGGCGGCCGCCTGGGCGTGATCCTCATCAACACCCATGCCGAACCCCGCGCGGTGCGACTCGACGCTGGCGCTGCCCGCGTCACCCAGGTGCGCTGGTTCAACGAGGCCATCGCCGAGGCGGAAGACCCCGTCGCCGAACTCGCGCCCGGATCCCTGCTGACCCTGCCGGCTCGCGCCATGGCCTTCATCTCGTTGGAACTTGCTCCATGACCCCGAACCTCCCCAGCGATCCCACCCGCCGCCAGCTGCTCGCCGGCGGTGCCGCCACCGCACTGGCCCTGGCCCTTCCGCTCGGCGCCTGTGCCGGCGGCGGCTCGGGCGCCCCGAATGCCGAGGACGTCTTGTCCCTGCCCGTTCGCGTCGACACGAACACCAGCGCCCAGCAAGGCGTGTTCTTCGGCCTGTTCAAGGAAGCGGCGCTGACCGAGGTGGTGGCCGACTGCCAGAACGACTACCGCATCAAGCCCGCCTCGGCGATGTGGTTCACGCGCTTCGGTTCGCCCTTCCCCGAGTCCGCGATCCGCTACCTGGCACAACAGGGCATCGCCGCGCAGGTCACGTGGGAACCCTGGGCCGAGCGCAACGAGGCCATCCCGTTGGCAGACATCGTGGCCGGCAAGTGGGACGCCTACCTCGCCGAGTACGGTGCCGCCGCGGCAGCGCTCGACCTGCCGTTCATGCTGCGCTGGGGCCATGAGTTCAACGGCGACTGGTACCCGTGGTGCACCGTGCGCCAGGGCCAGTCCACCGACCTGTACGTGAAGGCCTACCGGCGTGTGGTGGAACGGATGCGCGCGGCCGGCGCCAGGAAGGTGCAGTGGGTCTGGTGTTTCAACAATGAGAGCACTCCTGCCGGCGCCTGGAACGCCCCGAAGCTCGCCTGGCCGGGCGACGACGTGGTCGACTGGGTGGGCATCGACGGCTACAACTTCGGCACGAGCCAGTCGTGGTCGCGGTGGACCCCGTTCCGCGATGTGTTCGGGAATGCGCTGGCCGCCGCTGCCGACATCGCGCCCAGGAAACCCGTGATCCTCGCCGAGATGGCGTCGTCGGAGAACGGCGGGGACAAGGCCGCGTGGATCACGCAGATGTTTGCCGACCTGGCCACGCTGCCCCAGGTGCGCGCCTTCACCTGGTTCGACCTGATGAAGGAAACGAGCTGGGCCATCACCTCGAGCGAGGCCGCCTGGGCGGCGATGGCCAAGGGCCTGCGCGGCGACTACATCCGCGGCAACGGCGCCGCACTGCTTTCCATCGCCAGCCCGCGTTGAGCGGACCGGTGCCCCTCCCCCTCGACCGAAGTCTTCCCATGAACCACCTTCTTCGCCCGATGCGACTCCTCGCCCTGCCCGGGGCCGTTGCCATGTGCCTGGGTGCCTGCGCGCTGGCCCCGACGGCCGTGGCACCAACGCCTGCGGCTGCCACGCCCGCACCTGCTCCGTCGGCGCCCGCGGCCAAGCCATTCGCCACGTTCACCAACGCGGCCACCACCGTCCAGGGTGGGACGTTCGACGGATTCGACTACGCCGAAAAGGCAGGGGACGCCGGCCTGCTTGCCGTCACCCCGGCCGCTGGCGCGGTGCGGGTCACCGGCTTCATCGGCACGGCCAAGGGCAGCACGTGGGCCGGCATCGGCCTGACGGTGCAAGGCGCACCGTCAGGCGCCCAGGACCTCAGCCGATACACGGCCGTGCGGGTCTCGCTCGCATCCGCGTCGGCCAAGACCCTGCGTGTCCGTCTCGTGGGCACCGACGCCGCCACGTTGGCCAGCGGCTGCTACCCGGTGTTCATGCAGGCCGTGACACCGCAGCTGCGTGACTACGACATCCCGATGGCGGCCTTTGCGCCCGAAGGCCACTGCGGCAGCAACGCCCGCACCACCGCGGCCACGCTGCCGGCAGTAGTGGCCATCGAGGTGGCCGATCCCACGGTGGCCGCGCAACGCCGCGACGTCGACTTCCAGGTCGGAGCGATCTCGCTCCCGCGCTGACCCCTCCCGCTTCTTTCCAACCGGACCGGCATCAGGCGAGCCGGCCCGGAGGCCCTTGTTCGCCTGTCGCTTTCCCCGTCCTACAGGATTTCCCCTTGAAACCCACCTCCCTCTCCCTCGCCGCGGCCCTCCTGGTCGCAGGCACCGGCGCCACCGCCGCCACCCTCGAGTACTCCGGCTACATGCGGGCCGGCATCGGCATCAACGCGCGGGGCGGCACGCAGGTCTGCTACGGCCTGCCGGGCGCCGACACCAAATGGCGCCTGGGCAACGAATGCGACTACACCATCGAGCCCACCTTCAACGCCAAGCTCGGATCGTTCGAAGGATCCGACTGGAACGTGCTCGTGATGCCGGGGATCTACCGCGCATGGGGTGACAGTTCGGAACTGGGCACGAGCGAACTGATCGCCCGCTTCGGCCAGGTCTACACCTACGGCAACCGCATCGCCGCGCTGGGTGGTGGCAAGGCGTGGGCAGGCCGCCGCTTCTACAACCGCCTGCAGACCGGCATCAACGACCAGTTCCTCGAAAAGAACGACGGTGACGGCGCCGGGCTCGAGGACATCAACGTCGGCTTCGGCAAGGTCAGCGCAGCTGTCATGCTCAACCCGCAGAACGCGGCCACGAACAACCGCCTGTCGATCCCGCTGCGGCTCACGAACGTCAAGACGTTGCCCAATGGCGAACTGTCGGTGTACGCCACCGCATCCACGCAGGTGAAGTCGCGCAACCGCGTGACGCAGGCGCTGGCCGCCGACGAGTCCGACGGCATGGCGCTGGGCATCTACCAGACGATCGGCGGCACGCTCGGCGGCGAGACGCTGCTGGGGGTCAAGTACGACCGCCAGGGTGAAGTGCGCAACAGCCGGGTGGTCGCGCAACAAAGCGGTTCGATCACCAAGTCGACCCGCTTCGACCTGCTCGGCGAATACCGCGTGGCCACGAACGCCGCCGGCCAGGACAGCACCTGGACCGCCCTCGGCGGCCGCACCGACACCCACATCACCGGCCCCTTCCGCGTGCTGGCCGAGCTGGGCTCCGACCGCGTGAAACCCGACGGGGCCGCGGCCCGTTCGATGACCAAGTTCACGCTGGCCGGCGCCATCTCGGCCGGTGCGGATGCGTGGTCGCGCCCCACCATCCGCCTCTTTGTCACCCATGCCGTGTGGAACGACGCCGCGCGCCAGGTGCTGAACCAGACCTGGGGAAGCGGCGAACGCCTGCAGCAGGTCTATGGCGACAAGCGTTCCGGCACGAGCGTGGGGGTGCAGACCGAAGCGTGGTGGTGATCCCTTGCGCGCGCGGCGCGGAACCGCGGCGCTCGCGCACTGCTGTCCCGGGGTGAATCCCCGTCGCCCCGTCACCCCGTCACCCCGACGGACGTCGGGGCCCACTCTTCGCTGTGGGTGGCGTTTTCTCTCTGGCGAGGCCGCGCCGGGTCTCGGCCCGGCAGCCGAGTTACCTTTCTGGTCGCGCGGTGTGTGTCAAGGTAGTTGTCGCATCCGCCGTCAAGCTGCTTGC
>NZ_LMDI01000025.1 GCF_001425785.1 Rhizobacter sp. Root1221
TCTCGATGAAGTAACCACCGACTGGAGAGCTGTATGCGGGAGAACCGCACGTACAGTTCGGAGGGAGGGGATGGCTGATGCCATTCCCTACCCCTATCAGGGTTCACGGCGCCTGCCAGCCGCCCCCCAGCGACCGGATGAGCCCCACCGTGTTGGTGGCCCACAAGCCCCGCAACTGAACGGCCTGCCGCTCGATCGTGAGCAGGTTGCGCTGCGCGTCCATCAGCTGGAAGTAGCTGTCCTCGCCAGCGCGGTAGCGCTTGTCGGCCAGCGCCGCGGCGCGGCGGGCCGACCCCACGGCGGTGTCGGTGTAGGCCACACGTTCGCGCACGCTGCGCAGCCCGGAGAGGCTGCCCTCGACGTCGGCAAACGCCTGCAGCACCGATTGCCGGTAGTCGGCCACGGCCCCTTCGAGCTGGGCCTCGGCGCGGCTCACCGCGGCCTTGTTGCGGCCGCCGTCGATGATGGGCAGCGAGAACACGGCGCTCACCAGCCAGCTGCGGGCATCCCACTTGAAGAGGTTCTCCAGCTCGGCCGACGCGTAGCCGGCGTTGGCCGTCAGCGCGAGGGCCGGGAAGATGGCCGCCTTCGTGGCGCCCACGCGGGCGGTGGCCGCCTGCATGGACAGCTGCGCCGCGGCCACGTCCGGGCGCCGCTCGAGCAAGGCCGACGGCAAACCGGGCGGCACCACCGGCACCTGCACCGTGTCGGTGAGCGGCGCCACCTCGAACCGGAAGTTCGCCGGGGCTTCGCCGAGCAGCAGCGCGAGTGCGTGTTCGAGCCTGGCGCGATCGCCGCGCAGCGCGGCGGCCTCGGCCTGCACCGTGGCGAGTTCGGTGCGTGAACGGGCCACGTCGATCTCGGCCACGTCACCGGCCTGGAAGCGTTTGTCGATCAGGCGCGCGTTTTCGTCGCGCAGCTTGACCGTGGAGTCGATCTGCGCGAGTTCGGCGTCGGCCGTGCGGATGGCAAAGTAGGTCTGGGCCACGTCACCCTGCAGTGCGAGCAGCACGGAACGGTAGTCGGCCTCGACACGCCCTGCGTCGGCGCGGGCGGCGGTCACGGTGTTGCCGACACGGCGGAACAGGTCCACCTCGTAGGTGGCGCCCAGGCCCGCACGGGCCAGGTTGCCGGCGGACATGGGCGTGCCGTCGGCGAAGCCGGCTTCGGCCGGCGCCTGGCGCGAACGGGAGCCACCCGCCGAGGCAGTCACCTGCGGCAGGCGGTCGGCCTGTGCGCTGCGCAGCGTGCTGCGCGCGGCCTTCACGCGGGCCGCGGCCGACGCGAGCGTGGGGTTGGCCTGGGCGGCACGTTCCTCGAGTTCATCGAGTTGCGTGTCGCCAAAGCTCGTCCACCAGGCCCCTCGGGCCACGGCTTCCGACGGCACGGCCGGCTTCCACGTGCCCTGCGTGCCGGGCAGCTCGGGGATCTGGTTCTCCTTGAAGGCCGGGGTGATGCCCATGTCGGGCGCGGGCACCGACGGGGCGAGCGAGCAGCCAGCCAGCACGAGGGCGGCGGCAAGGGCAGAAAGTTTCAGGGTCATCATCAGGCTCCTCAGGCCTCGATCACGTGGGATGCGCCCGAACCAGCCGGCGCACGGCCGCGGTCGAGGCGCACCGCCAGCTTGCGCAGCAGCACATAGAACACCGGGGTCAGGAACAGACCGAACAGCGTCACACCGAGCATCCCGGCGAACACGGCCACGCCCATGGCATGGCGCATCTCCGAACCGGCACCCGACGAGAACACCAGCGGCAGCACACCCATGATGAACGCGAACGACGTCATCAGGATGGGGCGCAGGCGCAGGTGGCAGGCCTCGAGCGCGGCTTCGACGATGCCCTTGCCCTGGTGTTCCAGGTCACGGGCGAACTCCACGATCAGGATCGCGTTTTTCGCGGACAGCCCCACCAGCACGAACAGCGCGATCTGCGTGAAGATGTTGTTGTCTCCCTTCGTCAGGTACACACCGAGCAAGGCGAACAGGATGGATGCCGGCACGATCAGGATCACCGCGAGCGGCAGCGTCCAGCTTTCGTACTGGGCGGCGAGCACCAGGAACACGAGCAGCACGCACAGCGGGAACACGAGCACCATGGTGTTGCCGGCCAGGATCTCCTGGTACGTCAGGTCGGTCCACTCGAAGTTGATGCCACGCGGCAGCGTGTCACGGGCGAGCTGTTCCATGATGGCCTGGGCCTGGCCCGACGACACGCCCGGGGCAGCGCCGCCGTTGAAGTCGGCCGCCATGAACGAGTTGTAGCGCTCCACGCGGTCAGGGCCGTAGCTGCTGGTGATGTTCATCAGGCTGCCCAGCGGCACCATCTCGTTGCTGGCCGTGCGCACCTTGAACTGGCCGATCGACGAGGCGTCGGAACGGAACGCAGCGTCGGCCTGCGTGATCACCTGGTAGGTGCGGCCGAACTTGTTGAAGTCGTTCACGTACAGCGAACCGAGGTTGATCTGCATCGTGTCGAAGATGTCCGACAGCGGCACGCCGAGCTGCTTGGCCTTCGTGCGGTCGACCTTGGCGTCGAGTTGCGGCACGTTGATCTGGTAGCCCGAGAACACGCCCGCGAGCTGCGGCGTCTGCCAGGCCTTCATCTGCAGCGCCTGCACTGCCTTGAACAGTTCGTCCTGGCCCAGGTTGCCGCGGTCCTCGATGTACATCTTGAACCCGCCGATGGTGCCGAGCCCGTCCACCGGCGGCGGCGGGAACACCATGATGAACGCGTCCTGGATGGCGCCGAGGCGCTTGTTCACCTCACCCGCGATCTCGCCGCTGCTCAGGCCGGGGCCCTTGCGCTTGGAGAAATCGTCGAGGGTGTAGAACACGATGCCGGAGTTCGGCGCGTTCATGAAGCCGTGGATCGACAGACCCGGGAACGCCACCGCGCTCTTCACGCCGGGCACCGACTGGGCCACGTCCGTCATGCGGCGGATCACGCTTTCCGTGCGGTCGAGCGACGCGGCATCGGGCAGCTGGGCGAATCCCACGAGGTACTGCTTGTCCTGCGCCGGCACGAAGCCCGACGGCACGATGCGGAACATCACCGCCGCGAGCACCACCAGCACGAGGTACACGCCGATCGTGGCCGTCTTGTGCGTGAGCACCTTGCCCACGCCACGCTGGTAGCTGTTCGACGAACGGTCGAAGAAGCGGTTGAAGCGCTTGAAGAAACCACCGAACGCCCAGTCCATCGCACGCGACAGGCGGTCCTTCGGGGCACCGTGGGGCTTGAGCAGCGCGGCAGCCAGGGCCGGCGACAGCGTCAGCGAGTTGAACGCCGAGATCACCGTGGAGATGGCGATGGTCAGCGCGAACTGGCGGTAGAACTGGCCCGTCAGGCCGGACACGAACGCGATGGGCACGAACACGGCGCACAGCACGAGCGCGATGGCGATGATGGGGCCGGACACTTCCTTCATCGCCTGCACGGTGGCGTCACGCGGACTCAGCCCGTTCGCGATGTTCCGTTCGACGTTTTCCACCACCACGATCGCGTCGTCCACCACGATGCCGATGGCGAGCACCAGCCCGAACAGCGAGAGCGTGTTGATCGAGAAACCGAACGCGAGCATCAGCCCGAACGTGCCCACCACCGACACCGGCACGGCCAGCAGCGGAATGATGGAGGCGCGCCAGGTCTGCAGGAACACGATCACGACGATCACCACCAGCGCCACGGCTTCGAGCAGCGTCATCACGACGGCCTTGATGGAGTCACGCACGAACTGCGTGGGGTCGTAGACGATGGCGTAGTCGACGTCCTTCGGGAAGTCCTTCTTGAGCTCGTCCATCAGCGTGCGCACGTCGGTGGACAGCTGCAGCGCGTTCGACTGCGGTGCCTGGAACAGGCCCATCGCGACGGCGGGCTTGTTGTCGAGCAGCGAGCGCAGCGAGTAGACCTGCGCGCCCAGTTCGATGCGGGCCACGTCGCGCAGGCGCACCACGGCGCCGGTCTCGCCACCGGACTTGATGATGATGTCGCCGAACTCCTGTTCGGTGCTGAGGCGGCCTTGGGCGTTCACGGACAGCTGGAATGGCGCGTCCTTCGCGGGCGCGGCGCCCACCACACCGGCGGCCACCTGCACGTTCTGCTCGCGGATGGCAGCCACCACGTCGGGGGCGGTCAGGCCGCGTGCGGCGACCTTCTGCGGGTCGAGCCACACGCGCATCGAGTAGTCGCCGGCACCGAAGATCTGCACCTGGCCCATGCCCTGGACGCGGGTCATGCGGTCACGGATGTTGAGCACCACGTAGTTGCGGAGGTACACCTCGTCGTACGTGGAGTTGGGCGACAGCAGGTGGACCACCATCGTGATGTTCGGCGAGCTCTTGACGGTGGTGACACCGACCTGGCGCACTTCTTCCGGCAGGCGCGGCAGCGCACGCTGCACGCGGTTCTGCACCTGCGTTTCAGCCTGCTCGACGTTGGTGCCGACCTTGAACGTGACGGTCAGGTTCATGCCGCCGTCGCCGGTGGCCTGCGAGGACATGTAGAGCATGTCCTCGACACCGTTGATGGCTTCCTCGAGTGGCGCGGCCACCGTCTGGGCGATCACCGTGGGGTTCGCGCCCGGGAACCGGGTGCTCACCACCACGGACGGGGGCACCACCTCGGGGTACTCCGAGATCGGCAGCTTGAAGATGGCGAGCAGCCCGCCGAGGAAGATGACGATGGACAGCACGGCCGCGAAGATCGGCCTGTCCACGAAAAAGCGTGAGACGTTCATGGAGGGTCTTCTTTCTGTTCTTTACTTCGCGGATGCCACGGCCACGCCGGACGCCGCGGTGGCCGCCATCGGCACGTCCTGCGGGGTCACCGGGGCGCCGGGGCGCACGCGCTGCAGGCCGTTGACGACGATGCGCTCGCCGGGTTTCAGGCCGGAACGGGCCACGCGCAGGCCGTCGATCGACTGGCCCAGCTCCACCACGCGGTACTCGGCCTTGTTGCCTTCGCCGAGCACGTAGACGTACTTGCGGTTCTGGTCGGTGCCCACGGCGGCGTCCTGGATCAGGACCGACGACGTGCTGTTGGCCTCGGCGCCGATCTGCACGCGGGCGAAGAGGCCCGGCGTCAGCGTGCCGTTCTTGTTGTCGACGATGGCGCGCATGCGCACGCTGCTCGACGTGGGGTCGATGCGGTTGTCGACGAAGTCGAGGCGGCCTTCGCGCGGGAAGCCGGTCTCGTTCGCAAGGCCCAGGTGCACCTTGACGGCCGACGCACCACCGCGCGCGGCGGGGCCCAGCGCGAGGTACGTGGTTTCGTCACCGTCGAAGCTCACGTACACGGGGTCCACCGACACCACCGACGTCAGCACGACGTTGCCGTCGACCAGGTTGCCGATGGTGACTTCGGCCTTGCCGATGCGGCCGCTGAACGGCGCCCGCACCGCCGAGTACTCGACGTTGAGCTTGGCGCTGGACACGGCAGCCAGATCGGCCCGGGCGGCGGCGTCGAGCTGGCGCGCGTTGGCGGCGCGTTCGTCGAAGTCGCGCTGGGCGATGGCGTTGTCGGCCAGCAGGCGCTTGGACCGTTCGAGTTCCGTGCGGGCCAGTTCGGCCCGTGCAGCCGAGCCGGCGGCGGCGGCTTCACCGCGCAGCATTTCGGCTTGGTAGGCACGCGGGTCGATCGTGAAGAGCAGGTCGCCCTTTTTCACCATCGAGCCGGGTTTGAAGTGGATGGCCTCGACCGTGCCCCGCACGCGGGCGCGGATCTCGGCCGATTCCACCGCCTCGATGCGGCCGGAAAACTCGTTGTGTTCCGTCACCTGTTTCGTCACCACGGCGGCAACGCTGACAGGGGGCGGCGGTGGTGCCGCGCCTTGCGCCTGCGCGTCGATCCCCTTCGAGCACCCCGAGAGTGCGAGCAGGCCGGCCGATGCGAGGGCGAGGGTGGTGGTGGTCAGGGTAAGGGAAAGCGGGCGGTCAGTCATGGGGAACCTCGGGGTCTTTTGAAAGAAGGACGGATGCAACGGACTTCGATGGGTGGGGTTTGGCGGGTTGAACGAAAGGGGCGAGGAACGCCTTGATGGCGTCGCGGCAGGCGTCGCTGCCGGCGGCTTCGCAGCGTTCGTCGACGCCGGCCAGTTCGCTGGCGGGCAATGCGGTGCGCTGCACCGGCACGCCGGCGCGCTCGAGCTTGTCGGCATAGGTGCGGGCGCCCGCGGTCAGCGCGTCACCCTCCGCGTAGACGATCAGGGCCGGCGGCAGGCCGGCCATGCGGCTCGATTCAAGAGGGCAGGCGTACGGGTGCACCCGGTCGGCCGCCCGGGGCAGGTAGTCGCGGAAAGCGTCGCTGAAGGCCTGGGCCTCCCGGGCGCGCACCACGGGCTCGAACGGCGACGACCGCGACTCGCGCATGCTCGGGTCGAGCATCGGCATCAGCAGCACCTGGCCGGCCACCTTCGGGCCCAGCCGGTCGCGCGACATCAGCGTCGACACCGCCGCCAGGTTGCCACCGGCCTCGATGCCCGCGACGATCAGGTGCCGTCCGGTCCAGCCGCGCAGGCGGCTGCCGCGGGCGGCGGCCATCTTCAGCACCGCGTGGGTGTCCTCGATGGCAGCCGGGAACGGGTGCTCGGGTGCCACCGCGTAGCTGGGCGCAAGGATCGTCACCTGGCACTCCTGGGCGAGCGACTTCAGGCAGCTGTCGGCCGCGTCCAGGTCCGCCATGACAAAGCCGCCCGGCGGGAAAAAGACGAGCAAGGCCTCGGACTTGCGAGGACCCGCCGTGTAGAGGCGCAGCGTCAGCATGCCGCTGGCGCCTGGCCATTCGAACGTGTCGTCCGGTACGGCCTCGGGATGTGAAGGGCTGTTCATGAAACTGCTGGTAAGCACCGGGTGAATCTGGGCAAAATCGATGCGCCGCGACCTTGTGCAGCGCAGCACGAACTGTATTTGTCGTTGAACACGAGATAAACTACGAAATCTCGGAATGACTGTTCAGGATTCAAGACAATGGACACGATCAAGGCCATGCGTGCCTTTGTGGGCGTGGTCGACACCGGTGGGTTCACCCGGGCGGCCGAACTGCTGGGCACGCCCAAGGCCACCCTGTCCGCCAGCGTGGCCGAGCTGGAGGCGCACCTGAAGGTGCGGCTGCTGCACCGAACCACCCGCCGTGTCTCGGTCACCGCAGACGGCGCCGCGTACTACGAGCGCTGCGTGCGCATCCTGGAAGACCTGCGCGACGCCGAGGAATCCTTCTCGTCGCGCCAGGCCAACCCGCGCGGGCGGCTGCGGGTGGACGTGGCCTCCGCGGTGGCGAGCCGGCTGCTGATCCCGTCGTTGCACACGTTTTTCGAGCGCTACCCCGACATCCAGCTCGAACTGGGCTGCAGCGACGGCCCGCTGAACCTGCTGAGCGACGGGGTCGATTGCGCGCTGCGCGGTGGCGAGATCGAGGACCAGTCGATGATCGCCCGGCGCGTGGGCACGATGCACATCGTCACGTGCGCCACCACGTCGTACCTGGCGAAACACGGCCGCCCCAGGCACCCGCACGACCTGAAGAGCCACGTCTGCCTGAACTACTTCTCGCAGCGAAACGGCCACCTGTACGACTGGGACTTCTCCCGCGACGGCCAGCGGGTGTCGCTGCCGGTGGGCAGCCCGCTGACCTTGAACGACACCAACGCGTACGTCGACGCCTGCCTGGCCGGCCTTGGCGTGGGGCGCCTGCCCACCTACATCTTCAACCAGTACCTCGAGTGTGGTGCGCTCGAACTGGTGCTCGGCGAATGGCTCTCCGACCCCACGCCCTTCCACGTGGTTTACCCTTCGAACCGCCACCTGTCGCCGAAGGTGCGGGTGTTCGTCGAGTGGGTCGCTGAAATCTTCGAGCACCACGCAGGCATGCAGTTGTGCACGCGGCTCAGTGCAGCGCAGTGCGATTGGGTGTGCCAGGACGGCGCGAGGGATGCGCCGGGCAACGACGCGGAGAAAGTGGCAGGGAAGGGCGCGGGGAAAGGCGCGGTGCCGGCCTTGCCCGGATAACAAGAGCAAGACAGGGAGATTCGAGATGGGGTTGTCGATCCGCGCGGCCGCCGTGGCATGCGCCGTGTGGCTTGTTGCGCCTGCAATGGCCCAGGACGTCCGCCCCAAGGTCGGCCTCGTCTTGTCCGGCGGTGGCGCCCGGGGCGGGGCCCACATCGGTGTGCTCAAGGCGCTCGAGGAACTGCACGTGCCGGTCGACGTGATCGTGGGCACCAGCGCGGGGTCCATCGTGGGTGCGGCGTATGCCACCGGCATGTCGCTCACCGAGATCGAGCGTGAGATGGGCGGGCTCAACACCGCGATGCTGTTCCGCGACATCGAACGCGCCGAGGTGCCCCTTCGCACCAAGATCCACGACAACATCAACTACATCGGCCCGGAGATGGGCATCCAGGCCCGCGGCATCGCGCTGCCCAAGGGGGCCGTGGCCGGGGTGTCGATGGAAGCCGTGCTGCGCCGCCTCACGCACCGCCAGCGTGTCGAGGACTTCGACCGCCTGCCCATCCCGTTCCGTGCGGTGGCCACCGACCTCACCACGTCGGAGATGGTGGTGCTGGGCCACGGCAACCTGGCCATCGCGGTCCGCGCCAGCATGGCCATTCCCGCGGTGGTGGACCCGGTCGAGCTCGACGGCCGCTTGCTCGTGGACGGCGGCCCGAGCCGCAACCTCCCCGTGGACGTGGCCCGCGCGCTCGGGGCCGACGTGATCATCGCGGTCAACATCGGCACACCGCTGCTCAAGCGGGAGGAGATCCGTTCACTGCTCTCCGTGTCGGACCAGATGACACGCATCCTGACGAACTCCAACGTTGCCGCGTCCATCCGGGAAATGCGCCCCGGCGACGTGTTGCTCACGCCCGACCTCGGCACCGTCACCACCGGCGACTTCGACCGGCTCGGCGAGGCCGCCCTGGCCGGCGAAAAGGCGGCGCGCGAGGCCGCGGGTGCCCTCTCGCGCTACGCCGTCGCCCCCGACCGCTATGCGGCATGGCGCGCCGGCACGGTGGTGGCCGAGGACACCTCGAGGCGGCCCATCGACGCCATCCGGGTCAAGGGCACCGAGCGGGTGAACCCCGAGGTGGTGATGGCGGCGATGAAGTCGAAGGTGGGCGAGCCGTTCGACACCGTGCGGGCCGATGGCGACATCAAGCGCATCTACGCGCGGGGCGACTTCGAACGGGTCGCGTACACCATCACCGAGGAGCCAACCGTGGGCCGCGTGATGACGGCCGAGGTGTCCGAGAAGTCCTGGGGCCCGAATTACCTGCGGTTCGGTCTCGGCCTGTCGACCGACCTCGAAGGCAGCGCCGTCTTCAACCTCGCCGCCACCCACCGGGCCACATGGCTCAACCAGCTCGGGGGCGAGTGGCGCAACGACGTGCAGATCGGCCACACCGACAGCATCGCGTCCGAGTGGTACCAGCCGCTGACCCCGGCCCAGCGCCTCTTTGTCGCGGCGCGTGTCGAGGGGATGCGCGAACCGTTCGACGTGTACGAGGAAGGCGACCGCATCGCGCGGTTCCGGCGCGGCTACCTGGGCGCGGGCCTCGACGTCGGCACCCCCATCGGCCGGGGAGGCGAGCTGCGCGTGGGCCTCGTGCGGGGCCGCGTGCGCATGTTGACGGACACCAGCGCGGTGGCCGGCTCGCTGATCCAGCCGAATGCGCAGACCGGCGGTGTCCTGACCCGGCTGCGCTACGACACCCTCGACAACCTGCGGTTCCCGACCCGCGGCTACGCCGGTGAGTTCCGGGTGTTCGCCTCGCGGCCCGAGCTGGGTGCCGACGACACGTACACGAAGCTGTCGGGCACGCTCAACGGGGCCCGTGCCTGGGGCCGCCATTCGATGCAGGCGGGCCTGCGCGGCGCGAAGTCGGTGTCCGACGGCGACCTGCCGGTGCATGAGCTGTACAGCCTTGGTGGATTCCTGCGCCTGTCCGGCTACAAGACCGGCGAGTTCCTGGGCCGCGAGCTGGCGTTCGGCCGGCTGATCTACAACTACCGGCTCTCGGTCCCCGGCCTGCTCGATGGTGCGTTTTTCGGGGCGTCGGCGGAAGCCGGCCGCATCGGCGACCGGGTGTCGCGCAACAGTGGTGCGGTGACGCGCCAGGGCTACTCGCTGTACCTGTCGCTCGACACGCCGCTCGGCCCGGTCTACGCGGGCCTCGGCCATACCGGCGACGGCCGCCAATCGGTCTACCTCTACCTGGGGCAGCCCTAGTCCTGCGTGCGGTACCGATGCACCTCGAGCGCCGACACCACGCTGCCCTGGTTGCCCCAGCTCTTGCGGAGGTGGGTCAGTACCGCGGCGACGTCTTCCTCGCTCAGCGTGGTGGCAAACGGCGGCATGCCGAACGGGCGCGGGTTGCCGGCGGTGGACGGGGCGAAGCCGCCCAGCAGCACCACGCGCACGAGGTTGGCGGGTGGGTCCATGGTGACGGCGCGGTTGCCCGCGAGTGCCGGGTAGGCCCCCGGCACGCCTTCACCCTTGTCACCATGGCACTGCGCGCAGTGCTGGCCGTACAGGCGCGAGCCCAGGGTTTCGCCGCGCGGCGGTTGCGAGGCCGCGGGGTCGATCTCGCGTGCGGCCTGCTGCGGCAGCGCCTTCAGGTAGACGGCCATGGCCTGCAGGTCGGCCGCGTTCAGGTGCTGCGTGCTGCTCTGCACCACCTCGGCCATGGGGCCCAGCACCGACGCGTGGGTCGACACCCCGTCGCGCAGCAGCGCCACCACGTCGCGGGTGTCCCAGGTGGCCACGCCGGCTTCGTCGGGTGACGTGAGCGATGGGGCATACCAGTTCTGCATCGGGATCAGGCCGCCGCTCAGGTCGAGCACGCCGCTGGAGCCCCCCAGCAGGTTGCGCGCGGAGTGGCACGCGTTGCAGTGCCCGAGGCCCTGCACGAGGTAGGCGCCCCGGTTCCATTCGGCGCTCTGCGACGGGTTGGCCACGTCGCCCCCCGGCGAGAAGAACAGCGCCCGCCAGACGGCCAGCGCCACCTGCGTGTCGTACGGGAACCCCACCGTGTGCGCCGCGTTGGGCTGGCGCACCGGCGGCAGCGACCGCAGGTAGGCGTAGATGGCGTCCGAGTCCTCGCGGGTCACGTGCGTGTAGTTCGGGTACGGGAACGCCGGGAACAGCCGTCGGCCGTCCTTCGAGCGGCCATGGTGCAGCGCACGCCACAGGTGGGCGGACGACCAGGTGCCGATGCCGGTGGTGTCGTCGGGGGTCAGGTTCGATGTGTAGATGGCGCCGAACGGGGTGTCGATGGCCCGCCCGCCCGCATAGGGCACACCGCCCGGGGCGGTGTGGCAGCCCAGGCAGTTGCCCACGGTGGCGAGGTACAGGCCGCGCTTGACCTGCTCGGCCGTGCCGTCGGTGGGCACCGCGTCGGCGGGGATGGCCTCGTTGCTGCGGAAGTCGAGCACCACCAGCGCGGCCACCGCCAGGAGGCCCAGCGCGGCCAGCACACGGCCCACGTGCCGCATCATCGCGTCACTCCTTCGGTGACCCCGCCGCACGGCATCGGCAACGGGCCGGGAAGCGCGCTGGCGGCCTTCGCGGGCACCGGCACCGGTTGCGCGGCGAGCCACGTGGACACGGCGTTGATGTCGGCGAGGTCGAGCCGCACGGCCACCTCGCGCATGCAATCGGGCTGGTGCGCGCGGCGCTTGCCGGTGCGCCAGGCGCCAAACTGGCCGTTGAGGTAGTCACGCGGCAGGCCCAGCAGCCCCGGGATGGCGGGAGCCACGCCGGTCATCTGCGTGCCGTGGCAGCTGACACAGGCGGGCACACCACGGGCCGGGTCGCCCTTGTGCACGAGCACCTCGCCCCGCGCGGCCAGGTCGGGCGGTGGGTTGGCGGACGGGGCGGGGTAGGGCAGTTCGAGCGCCGAGAAGTGGTTGGCCATCTCGAGCAGGTAGGCGTCGGTGAGCGGCGCCACGAGGTGGGTCATCAGGGGGTACTGGCGGCGCCCGTCGCGGAAGTTCAGCAGCTGGTTGTAGAGGTAGCCGGCCGGCTTGCCGGCAATGCGCGGGTAGAAACCGTCGGGGCCTGCGCGGCCTTGCGCGCCGTGGCAACCGGAGCACGCCATCACCCGCTGGGCGATGGAATCCTCGAACTTGGGCGCGGCGGCGGCTCCGGGGGCGGCAAGCCCCCCGAGCGCCAGGGCGGACAGCAGCGGCAACAGTGGCGACAGCGGCGGGCGGAGCGGCATCCGCACAGCGTAGCAGTTGTGGGCGCCGCGTGGGTCCTCAGTGCAACGTGATGGACCGTGCGCCGCCGATGCCGCTGGGCAGGGCCGGTTGCGCATGCCGGGCCGTCCAGAGCATGGACCAACGCAGGAACTCGTCGGCCGGCAGCGGGCGGCTCATGTGGAAACCCTGGGCCTCGTCGCACCGCAGCGCCCGCAGCAGCTCCCACGACTGCGCGTTTTCCACGCCCTCGGCCACCACGGACAGGCCGAGCCCGTGGGCGAGGTCGATGGTGGACCGCACGATGCGGGCATCGTCGAGGTCGCGTTCCATGCTGAGCACGAACGACTTGTCGATCTTCAGTTCGTCGACCGGCAGCCGCTTCAGGTACGCGAGCGACGAATACCCGGTGCCGAAGTCGTCGATCGACAGGCGGAACCCGAGCGCGTGGAGGCGTTCGAGCGTGCCGAGCGCGCGTTCGGGGTCGTCCATGATCGCGCTTTCGGTGATCTCGAGGCAGAAGGCTTCGGCCGGCACCTGGTGGCGCATCAGCAGCGCATCGAACTTCTGCGGCAGCTCCTGGTCGAGCAGGTCGCGCGTGGACAGGTTCACCGACAAGGTCAGTTGCAGTCCGCTTTCCTGCAGGACCTTCCACTGGCGCGCCGCCTCCTCGAAGATCCACATCGTCAGCACCCGCACGAACCCGGTCTGTTCCGCGAACGGGATGAACTCCATCGGCGGCAAGAGGCCACGCTGCGGGTGTTGCCAGCGCATCAGCGCTTCGGCACCCACGACGCGGGCGGTCTCGAGGCCGAGCTTGGGCTGCAGGTACAGGCGCAGTTCACCGTGGTCCACGGCGTGGCGCAGCTCGGTCAGCAGCGACAGCGTCTGGCTGCTGGCCGCGTCGAGCTTCGCGTCGTAGACGTTCGGGCCGTCGTGGCGGCGCTTGCTGGTGTACATCGCCACCTCGGCGCGGCTCAACAGCGTGTCGGTGTCGTCGGCATGGTGGGGCCACAGCGCGATGCCGATGCTGGCGTTGATGTCGACGGCCTGGTCCGACAGCATCAGGCTGCGGTCGAACGCGTGGTTGATGCGCTGCGCCACGGCCTTCGCGAGGGCCTCGTCGCTGGCGGGGTCGAGGTCGGCCAGCAGCACGGCGAACTCGTCGCCGTCGAGGCGCGCCACGAGGTCGCCGCCGCGCACGGCCTGCTGGCTGAGGCGGTCGGCGACGGCCTTGAGCATCAGGTCACCCACTTCGTAGCCGAGCACGTCGTTGACGTGCTTGAACCGGTCGAGGTCCAGCATCACCACGGCCACCGAGCGGTTCACGAGACGCGCCGCCTCGGTGGCCGCCGTCACGGCGTTGCGGAACTGCACGCGGTTGGGCAGGCCGGTCAGCGTGTCCCAGTAGGCGAGCTTGAGGATCTCCTGCTGCTGGTCGGCGATGCTGATGCGCATGCGCTCGAACGACTGCGCCAGTTCACCGATCTCGTCGGCCCGGTGCTGGCCGCTGAGCGGGGTGGTGTAGTCGCCGGCGCCCAACCGCTCGGCGGCCGCGGCCAACCGCCGGATGGGGTTCGTCACGCGCCGGGCGGTCAGCACGCTGCTGACACCGAACACCACGACCCCGAGCAGTGTCAGCGCGGCCAGGCCCAGCTGCAGCTGGCGGTACGGGGCCACGGCCTCGTCCACCGATCGCATCAGCAAGGCCGAGACCTCGTTCGCATGTTCCACGGCGAGTGGCACGCGGCGGGTGCTGTACTCGCCGTCGGCGAGTTCCAGCGAGGCGGGGGTATCCCGGCTCTCCAGCAATGGCAGGGACGAGGCGGGCAGCGTCGAAACGGCGGTGACCCAGCGGGCGGCGGCCCCGTCGCGCACCTGAAGGCTCACGTGCAGCGACGACAGGTCGCGCATGTCGTCGACCAGCGGGCGGTCGATCGGGAACCCCATCAGCACCCAGCCCACCACCACCGGCGCACGCATCGGCACGAGCACCAGCTGGAACGGGCGCCGGCCCAGCATGACGATCTCGCTGGCCGTCTTGGCGGACGAGGCCCGGTCGGCAAGCCGGTAGAACGCGGGCTGGAGTTCCTCCAGGCCCGGCTGGGCCGCGGCACGCAGCGCGAAGCGGGTGTCGAGCAGCGCCGAGACGGTGGCACCGATGCGGTCGCCATGGTTCGCCAGCACCGACGCGATGGTTTCGGTGTCGTTGCCGTCGAGGGCCGATCGGAAGCCGTAGTCAGCCGCCAGGAGGCTCGCGCCCTGGGTCAGCTTCTGCGCGTTCTGTTCGAGGAGCCGCTGCAGCAGGTGGTCGCCGGACTCCAGCGACTCGGCGATCGAGGCGCGGGCGTTGCGGTCGATCGTCGCGCGGATCGCGAAGAAACTCAACGCCTGCACCCCAAGCAGCAGCCCGAGGAAGAGCAGCACGATGCGCACGCCGAGCGAGCGGCGTGACCAGCACTTCAGCAGGGCGAGGGCGGTGGTGAGCCGGTTCATGGTGCGGCCGTGGCAGCGATGCGCACGGAATCCGGCAGGTCGGCAGCCCACGCGGCGCCCGGCACCAGCAGGGCCAGGCACATCAAGCGGCATGAATTGGAAGGAGTCGCAACCATCGGAAGAACCCGGGAACGAGGCGCGTGGGCGCCGGGCACAGGCTCGTGGCCCGCTCAGCAGGGTATCGGCCCGGGAACGGCGGGGCTTGAACGATGCCGCACGGTCGTGTGACGGACATCACGGTTGCCGCCACACCCGCTCACGCCATGTGACATCCCGAAACCCCTTTGGACGCCGTGCGCCTGTAGCCTGACCGGATGCAATACCCGATCGCCCCCCGCCGCCTCGCGGCCCTCCTCGCCGTCTGTGCCACCCTTGCCGCCTGTGGCGGCGGTGGCGACGACACCCCCGACAACGACGTGGCCAGCGCCGCGGCCACCCCGGCCGCGGCCGACAACCCCGACACCGGCACCGGCACTGCCACCGAGGCGCCCACCAACGAGGTGCTCGCCGTCACCTCGGCTTACACCGGCAACTGCAGCGTCACCAACTTCGTGCCCGACACGCTGGCGCTGGTCAACGCGTTCCGGGCGCAGGCCCGCACCTGCGGCACCACCACCTACCCGGCCGCGCCGGCGCTCGTGTGGAACGACAAGCTCGCGCAGGCGGCCTATGGCCATTCGCTCGACATGGCCACGAACAACTACTTCTCGCACACGAGCAAGGACGGCCGCACGTTCGCCCAGCGCATCACCAACGCCGGCTACACCTGGAGTGCCGCGGGCGAAAACATCGCGGCGGGCCCCACCACGATGGCCTCGGTGATGTCCGGCTGGCAGAAAAGCGCCGGGCACTGCGCGAACCTGATGAACAAGTCGTACACGCACATCGGGCTGAGCTGCTCGAAGGGCTCGGCGACGGCCACGTACCGCACGTACTGGACGATGGACCTGGCGAAACCCCGCTGAAAACGGTCATCCCGGCGCAGGCCGGGATCTCGACCGGTGGCCGGGAACAGCCGTGGTTCAGCGAGATGCCGGAGATCCCGGCCCCCGCCGCGACGACCAGCCGTGAAGCGCAGCCTACGTCGCCGGAGCGCTCGCGATCACCCCACCCCCCAGGCACACCTCGCCGTCGTACACCACGGCGGATTGCCCGGGCGTGACCGCCCACTGGGCCTCGTCGAACTGCAGCGCGAACGATGCGCCGTCGGGTTCGGTCAGCGCACACGCCGAATCGGCCTGGCGGTACCGCGTCTTCGCGGCCAGCGTGGCGCTGCGCGGCGCGTGGCCGGCCACCCAGCTCGTGTCGTCGGCCGACAGCCGGTGTGACAGCAGCCACGGGTGGTCGTGCCCTTGCACCGCGTACAGCGTGTTGGCGGCCATGTCCTTGCGGGCCACGAACCACGGCGCGGCCTCGCGTTCCTTCAGGCCGCCGATGCCGATGCCCTTGCGCTGGCCCAGCGTGTAGAAGCTCAGGCCCACGTGTTCGCCGATGGTGCGGCCGTGGTCGTCCTTGATGGGCCCGGGCTGGTTCGCGAGGTAGCGGTTCAGGAACTCGCGGAAGGGCCGCTCACCGATGAAGCAGATGCCGGTGGAATCCTTCTTCTTGGCATTGGGCAGGCCGATCTCGGCGGCGATGCGCCGCACCTCGGTCTTTGGCAGTTCGCCCACCGGGAACAGCGTCTTCGACAGCTGGGCCTGGTTCAGGCGGTGCAGGAAGTAGCTCTGGTCCTTCAGCGGGTCGAGGCCCTTGAGCAGCTGGAACTGCCCGTCCACCTCGCGCACGCGGGCGTAGTGCCCGGTGGCGATCTTGCCGGCACCGAGGCGCATCGCGTGGTCGAGGAAGGCCTTGAACTTGATCTCGGCGTTGCACAACACGTCGGGGTTCGGCGTGCGGCCGGCCTGGTACTCGCGCAGGAAGTCGGCGAACACCCGGTCCTTGTAGTCGGCGGCGAAGTTGACGTGTTCGATCTCGATGCCCAGCACATCGGCGACGCTCGCGGCGTCGAGGAAATCCTGGCGCGACGAGCAGTACTCGCTGTCGTCGTCGTCCTCCCAGTTTTTCATGAAGATGCCGACGACCTCGTGGCCCTGCTCTTTCAGCAGGTGCGCACTGACGGCCGAATCCACGCCCCCGCTCAATCCCACGACCACACGTTGTTTTGCCATGCCGCGATTTTAGGCAACCCGGCCCGGGCCCGCGGGCGAGGGGCTACTTGAGCTCGGGATCGAAGAGACTCTGATCGGCAAACACCGTGTCGAGCGGGAACCGCCGCCCCGCCGCGAAATCCTCGATGCACCGCAGCACGAGCCCGCTGCGGTGGCGATCGCGGCTCGCACGCACCTCGTCGAGGGTCATCCACACCGTGCGTTCGATGCCGTCGTCGAGCGAGCGCGTGGAATCGGTCTCACCGGCCGTGCCGCCGTACGCGATGCGCAGGTAGGTCACGTCCTCGCCGGTGGCCAGCCGCTGGAACCGCGACAGGTACAGCCCCAGCAAACGGTCCGGCACGAACGTGCGTGCAGTTTCTTCGAGGGCCTCGCGGATGACCCCTTGTTCAGGCGACTCGCCGGGCTCGAGATGACCCGCGGGATTGTTGAGGCGAAGGCCCTCGGGTGTGTGCTCTTCGACCAGCAGGAATCGGCCATCGCGCTCGATCACGGCGGCGACCGTGACGCTCGGTTTCCATCGTTCATTCATGGACCGCATCCTAGGGGGAACGGCTCCTCGGGTTAACCCTTGGTCACTCCGATGGGTTACGCTTGCGGCCCGTTCGTCTTTGTAAGTTGGGTGAAAGTTCCGGTTCACCTGTGCCTGAGGAGGCTTTCATGTTGATTGGGGTTCCGCTCGAAACGGCGGCTGGGGAAGCGCGTGTCGCCGTCACGCCCGAAACTGCAAAGAAGCTGAAGGCCCAAGGGCACACGATCAAGGTGCAGTCCGGCGCAGGGGTTGCCGCCAGTGTTCCGGACGAAGCGTACGTGGCCGCGGGTGCCGAGATCACCGACCAGGCCGGCGCCTTCGGGGCCGAGCTGGTGTTGAAGGTGCGTGCCCCGCTCGACTCCGAACTGAGCCTGATGGAACGGGGTGCCAACCTCGTCGGCATGCTGAACCCGTTCGACCGCGACAACCTCTCGCGCATGGCCGGCGCCGGCATCACGAGCTTCGCGCTCGAAGCCGCGCCGCGCACCACCCGTGCGCAAAGCATGGACGTGCTCAGCTCGCAGGCCAACATCGCCGGCTACAAGGCCGTGATGATCGCCGCCGACAAGTACCAGCGCTTCTTCCCGATGCTGATGACCGCGGCAGGCACCGTGAAGGCCGCGCGGGTCGTGATCCTCGGCGTGGGGGTGGCGGGCCTGCAGGCCATCGCCACCGCCAAGCGCCTGGGCGCCGTCATCGAGGCGAGCGACGTGCGGCCGTCGGTGAAGGAACAGGTCGAATCGCTCGGCGCGAAGTTCATCGACGTGTCGTACGACACGCCGGAAGAGAAGGAAGCCGCGGAAGGCGTGGGCGGTTACGCGAAGCCCATGCCGCAGAGCTGGCTCGACCGCCAGAAGGCCGAGGTCGCCAAGCGCGTGGCCGCTGCCGACATCGTCATCACCACCGCGCTGATCCCGGGCCGTGCGGCGCCGGTGCTCGTGACGGAAGAGATGGTGCGTGCGATGAAGCCGGGTTCGGTGATCGTGGACCTCGCCGCGGCACAGGGCGGCAACTGTCCGCTGACCGAAGCCAACCGCACCGTCATCAGGCACGGTGTCACGCTCGTGGGCGAGACGAACCTGCCTGCACTCGTGGCGGCCGATGCCAGCGCGCTGTACGCGCGCAATGTGCTCGACTTCCTGAAGCTCGTCTTCACGAAGGAAGGGACGTTCAACGTGCCGCTCGACGATGACATCGTGGCCGCCTGCCTGATGACGCATGGCGGCGAGGTCAAGCGCGCCTGAGTTCCCGAATCCCGTTGTTGTCTTGTCTGTCAGTCCATCGAGAGTGTCATGAGTAACCGAGTCATGTTGCGGGCCAAGCTGCACCGCGCCACCGTCACCGAAGCCGACCTGCATTACGAGGGGTCCTGCGGCATCGACAGCACGCTGCTGGAGGCGGCCGACATGAAGGAGTTCGAGCGCATCGAGCTCTACAACATCAACAACGGGGAACGGTTCTCCACCTACATCATCAAGGCGCCGCCGGGTTCCGGCGTCATCTCGTTGAATGGTGCCGCCGCGCGCCGCGCCCAGGTGGGCGACCTGCTGATCATCTGCACCTACGCCACGATGTCCGAAGACGTGGCCGCGACCTACAAGCCGAAGGTGATCCTGCTCGACGAGCAGAACGTCATCAAGGAAATCCGCAAGTTCTGATCTTCAACCAGGAGCACGTCGGATGGACACCATCTCGCCGACCATCATCAACCTCATCATCTTCGTTCTGGCCATCTACGTGGGTTACCACGTGGTGTGGACGGTGACACCCGCGCTGCACACACCGCTGATGGCGGTCACGAACGCCATCTCGGCGATCGTGATCGTCGGCGCGATGCTCGCGGCGGCACTGACCGAGACCTACCTCGGCAAGTCGATGGGCGTGCTCGCCGTGGCCTTGGCCGCGGTCAACGTGTTCGGCGGGTTCCTGGTCACCCGGCGCATGCTGGAGATGTTCAGGAAAAAGGAAAAGAAGGCCCCGGCCAAGGAAGGCGAAGCGAAATGAGCATGAACCTCGTCACGCTGCTTTACCTGATTGCCAGCGTCTTCTTCATCCAGGCGCTGAAAGGCCTGAGCCACCCCACCACGTCGATCCGCGGCAACCTGTTCGGCATGCTCGGCATGGCCATCGCGGTGGTGACCACCGGGGCGCTGATCTGGAAGATCGCGGGCGACCTGGGCAACTCGCCGGTGGCCGGCCTCGCCTGGGTGCTGCTGGGCCTGCTGGCCGGCGGCACGCTGGGCACGGTGATGGCCAGGCGCGTCGAGATGACCAAGATGCCGGAACTCGTGGCCTTCATGCACAGCATGATCGGCCTGGCGGCCGTGTTCATCGCGGTGGCCGCGGCGGTGGAGCCCTGGGCCTTCCACATCGCAGGCAAGGGCGACCCGATCCCGCTCGGCAACCGGCTCGAACTGGCGCTGGGCGCGGCCATCGGTGCCATCACGTTCAGCGGCTCGGTGATCGCGTTCGGCAAGCTGTCGGGCAAGTACAAGTTCCGGCTGTTCCAGGGCGCCCCGGTGTCCTTCAAGGGCCAGCACCTGCTGAACCTGGCGCTGGGCCTCGGCCTCGTGTTCTTCGTGGTGGGCTACACCGTGAGCCAGGCCAACATCGACTTCGTGGGCCTGCTCGCCATCGCGTTCGTGCTGGGCGTGCTGATCATCATCCCCATCGGCGGGGCCGACATGCCGGTGGTGGTGTCCATGCTCAACAGCTACTCCGGCTGGGCCGCGGCCGGCATCGGCTTCTCGCTGAACAACAGCATGTTGATCATCGCGGGTTCGCTGGTCGGCTCGTCCGGCGCGATCCTGAGCTACATCATGTGCAAGGCGATGAACCGCTCGTTCTTCAACGTGATCCTCGGCGGGTTCGGCGGTGAAGCCACCACCGCCGCGGTGGGTGGCGCGGTGCAGCGGGCGGTCAAGAGCGGCAGCGCCGACGACGCCGCCTTCGTGCTCGGCAATGCCGAGACGGTGGTGATCGTGCCGGGCTACGGCCTGGCCGTGGCGCGCGCGCAGCACGCCGTGAAGGAGCTCGCCGCCAAGCTCGTGGAGCACGGCGTGACCGTCAAGTACGCCATCCACCCGGTGGCCGGCCGCATGCCGGGTCACATGAACGTGCTGCTCGCGGAGGCCGAGGTGCCTTACGACCAGGTGTTCGAGATGGAAGACATCAACGGCGAATTCGGCCAGGCCGATGTCGCCATCATTCTCGGAGCCAACGACGTGGTGAACCCCGCCGCGCTCACCAAGGGCAGCCCCATCTACGGCATGCCCATTCTGGAGGCCTACAAGGCCAAGACCGTCATCGTCAACAAGCGGTCGATGGCCGCCGGTTATGCCGGCCTCGACAACGAGCTGTTCTACATGGACAAGACGATGATGGTGTTCGGCGACGCCAAGAAGGTCGTCGAAGACATGGTCAAGGCCATCGAGTAGATCCAATAGCCGGGGAGGGCGCCCTGTCCGCCGGGATGAAAACCCGGGGAACGGTGGCGCGGTTTTCTGACCAGAATCGTGAATGCAAGCAGAGGGGTGAACCAATGGAAAAGACCTGGTTGAAGCACTATCCGAGCGGGGTGGTGCAGCACATCGATGCCGGGCAATACAGCTCGCTGGTGGCGTTGCTGGACGAGAGCTTCAAGAAGCACCGCGACCGCCCCGCCTACCGCTTCATGCGCAAGTCGGTCAGCTTCGCCCAGATCGATGACCAGTCGCGTGCGTTTGCCGCGTACCTGCAGGCGCAGGGTTTCGTGAAGGGCGACCGCGTGGCGGTGATGATGCCCAACGTGCCCCAGTACCCGGTGGCGCTCGCCGGCATCCTGCGTGCCGGCTGCGTGCTGGTGAACGTGAACCCGCTCTACACCCCGCGCGAACTCGAACACCAGCTGAAGGATTCGGGCGCAAAGGGCATCGTGATCCTCGAGAACTTCGCGGCCACGCTGCAGCAGGTGGCGGCCAACGTGCCCACCAAGAAGGTGATCCTGGCCTCGTTGGGTGACCTGCTCGGGTTCCCGATGTCGTTCATCGTCAACTATGTCGTTCGCAACGTGAAGAAGATGGTGCCGGCCTACGAGCTGCCCGGCGCCGTCAAGTTCAACGACGCGCTGGCACAGGGCCGCAACGGCACGCTGCGTGCGCCGGCCGTGGGCCCGGACGACATCGCCGTGCTGCAGTACACCGGCGGCACCACCGGCGTCAGCAAGGGCGCCGTGCTGCTGCACCGCAACCTGGTGGCCAACACGCTGCAGTCCGAGGCCTGGTACCAGCCCGCGCTGCGCAAGGTGCCGGCGGGCGAGCAGGTGGTCACCGTCTGCGCATTGCCGATCTATCACATCTTCGGTTTCACCGCGAACATCATGCTGGGCATGCGCACCGGCGGTTGCAACGTGCTGATCCCCAACCCGCGTGACCTGCCCGCGCTGTTCAAGGAACTCAAGGGCATCAAGTTCCACAGCTTCCCGGCCGTGAACACGCTGTTCGGTGCCATGGCCAACCACCCGCAGTTCAACACGGTGGACTGGAGCAACCTCGTGATCTCGGTCGGCGGCGGCATGGCGGTGCAGAGCGCCACCGCGAAGCTGTGGCTCGAGAAGACCGGCTGCCCCATCGTCGAAGGCTACGGGCTCTCGGAAACGTCGCCCACGGTGAGCTGCAATGCGGTCGACAGCACCGCCTACAGCGGTGACATCGGTTTCCCGCTGCCCGACACCGACATCGCGCTGCTCGACGACGACGGCAACGAAGTGCCTCAGGGCACGCCGGGCGAGATCGCCGTGCGTGGCCCGCAGGTCATGGCTGGCTACTGGCAACGCCCTGACGAAACCGCGAAGGTCATGACCGCCGACGGCTTCTTCCGCACGGGCGACGTGGGCACCGTGGACGCCCAGGGCCACTTCAAGATCGTCGACCGCAAGAAGGACATGATCCTGGTGAGCGGCTTCAACGTGTACCCGAACGAGGTCGAGGACGTGGTCACGCAGATGCCGGGCGTCCTGGAGTGTGCCGCGGTGGGGGTGCCCGATGCCAAGGCGGGTGAAGCGGTCAAGCTGGTCATCGTGCGCAGCAACCCGGCGGTCACCGAAGCCGACGTTCGTGCCTACTGTGAGACAAACATGACTGGCTATAAACGGCCCAAGGTGGTTGAATTCCGCACGGACTTGCCGAAAACCCCGGTCGGCAAGATCTTGCGCCGGGAACTGCGCGACAAAGTCTGAGTCGCAGGGTCCAAGCCACAATAACGTCACTGCAGTACCGAGACATGGCGGGCGGCCCCGTTCCGCGGGTCGTAGCTGCAAGGCCCGACGCGGAATGCGGCCTGTACCCCAGGCCATGATCACCATCGCTTTGCCTGGCGCCTATCGGTGCCGGGCGGGTGTCGCGCTCGAAGGGAGAGGTACGGATGATCTGGTCGAAGACCGATGCGGGCCGCGTGGAAATGCAGTCCCGCACCTTGGTGAAAGAACGCACGCAGCGCAACCTGCTGCTGCTGATCGACGGCGTGAAGTCGCAGGACATGCTGCTCGGCAGCATTGCCGGCGTGACGAAGGCCGACTTCGACGCCCTGCTGGCCCTCGGGCTCATCATGCAGACGGGCGGGGCCGCGCCGTCGTCATCGGCCAGCACGTCGAAGGCGGCCGCGGGCGCCACCACGGTGTCGCCGGCCGCACCCGCCGAGCCGGGCGACTACGCCGTCTTCACGCAGACGCTCACGCAGCTGATCTCGTCGGAGCTCGGGTTGCGGGGGTTCACGCTGACACTCGCCGTCGAAAAGGCCAGCACCAACACCGAATTGCGTGACGTGGCCGAGCGGGTGCTCAAGCAGATCCAGGACCGCAAGGGTGACGACGCGGCCGACAAGGCCCGCCGCAAGCTCTACGGCGCCTGAACCGCGGGAGCGTTTCCTGCGCTCGTTTTTGCGTCATCTCCTGCGTGGTGTTCGGGCGGTGCTGCTGGCGCTGGCCGCCGTGGTGCTGTTCATCGAGGAATGGGGCTGGCGGCCGCTCACGGCCTTGGCCGCACGCCTTGGCCGCTGGCCACCGCTCGCGCGCCTCGAAGCGCTGATCCGCCAGGTTCGCCCCGGTGTGGCCCTGGTGCTGTTCATCGTGCCGGCGGCGGCGTTGTTCCCCATCAAGCTCGTGGCACTGTGGCTCATCCACGTGGGCCAGACGACGCTCGGGGTGACGGTGATCGTGCTGGCCAAGCTGCTGGGCACCGCGTTCGTCGGCCGGCTGTTCCTGCTCACCGAGGCGCAGCTGATGACGTTCCCCTGGTTCGTCCGGGCCTGGACCTGGTGGCGCGCCACGAAGGCCCGGGTGGGTGAGGCCGTGCGGCGTTCGGCGCCGTGGCGTGCCGCCCGGGCCCTGCGGCTCCGGTGGCGCCGCTTTCGCAGGCGGGGCGACGCCTGAGAGACCTGAGGCACACTGTCGGCCCGTTCCCCGTGTTCTGCTGTTGCCATGCCGCCTCGTTTTTACGTCGACCTGCCGCTTGCCGCCGGCGCCTCGCTCACGTTGCCTGCCGGGGCCTCGCGCCACGCGCAGGTGCTGCGCCTGCAACCGGGTGACCCCGTCACGCTGTTCGACGGCCGCGGCGGTGAATGGCAGGCCGACATCGCGCAGATGGGCCGCAAGGACGTGTCGGTCACGGTCGGCGCCCACCACGCCGCCGACCCCGAGCTGGCCTTGTCGGTGACGCTGGCCGTGGGCATGCCGGCCAACGAACGCATGGACGACCTCGTGGAAAAGGCCACCGAACTCGGCGTGGCCCGCATCCAGCCGCTGATGTGCGAACGGTCGGTGCTGCGGCTGTCCGGCGAACGTGCCGAGCGCAAACGCGACCACTGGCAAGCCGTGGCCATCTCGGCCTGTGAGCAGAGCGGCCGCACGCGCGTGCCGGTCATCGAGCCGGTGCGCACGCTGGCCGCCTGGCTGCGGGACCTGCCGGCGGGTGATGCGGCGAAGGTGCTGCTGAGCACGTCCGACTCGCCGCCGCTGCCGGCGGCCCGGGGCGCGGTGATCTCGCTGAGCGGCCCGGAGGGCGGGTTCTCTCCGGCCGAAGAGCAGGCCGCGCGTGGCGCCGGTTTCCAGCCGGCGAGCCTTGGCCCCCGGGTGTTGCGTGCCGACACGGCGCCGCTCGCGGCGCTCGCCGTTTGGGGCTTGATGGCATAGGCAGCGCCTGTTCCCGGGGGGGAGGGCTGCCTTCTACGCGCGCATCTCTGAAGTTTTTTGCCGACGGCGAAATTCCATCGGCGTGCACTCAGCCTCGCGCTTGAAGAACTTGCTGAAGTTGGTGGGCTCGTCGAAGCCCAGTTTCTCGGCGATGGTGACGAGGGACGAGTCCGTATGCACCAGCAGGCGCTTCGCTTCCAGAACGATCCGCGCCGCGATGAAGGCTTTGGCCGTCATGCCCATGGATGCCGTCACGGCGCGCGCCACACTCTTCTCCGTGTAGCCGAGTTGGCGGGCATAGTCGGCCACCTGATGCCACTCTGCGAAGCGTTCCTCCACAAGCTGCTGGAACCGCCTGAAGCGCTGCAATGCCGGGGAGGTCACCGGCTCTTGGGCCTGCTCCCGGCCTTGCAGGATGCTCAGCCGTGTCAGCAGTGCATGAAGCTGATGGCGCAGCAGTGCATGCACATCGTCAAGCGGGGCGTCGAGCTGCGTGTCCTCGCGCATCTGCTCGATCGAGCCCGTCACGATCCGCAGCAGGTCGTCGCCCATCACGATGTGCTCCGGCAGTCTTTCCAGATCGACTGCGAACTTCAGGTTGCGGGCCGTGGTTGAAACGGGCAGGACGAATTCCGGGCGAAACAGAACGACCCAACCATCCCAATCCTCGTCGTGGCCGAAGTTGTGAGCTTGCCCCGGTCGCAAGACGAGCAACGATCCCGGTGCAGACGGGATCGGCTTGAAATCGACTGTTTGAGTGCCTGCGCCCTGCGTGACGCACACCAACATGTGGAATTCGTACCGATGTGTTGTCCGCACCTTCTCTTTGCTGCCCCGCTGCCTCAGGTCGGCCACGGTAAAGGCTTCGAAATCGAGCTGGTAGGGTGCTCGCGGCCGATAGTCCAGGCGCTGAATATCCGTGCTCACGTTCGTGTTTCCTGACGCAGATCGCCCCGTCGTGGCCGTCTTGCACGGGGCCTATCCTTCAAGGATGTCCTGAAAGTATCATTCGTTGTCCGGGAATTATCGTTTAAACCCGTCGATGATGTCCAATAATAATCATATCGGAATTGCCTTTGGAAGGTTAAACGATGAAGGCAGCCGGGGGCTACACGCCGGCACTGGCACAGCCATCTTTCACAACCGCACCAGGACAGGAGCGCACCATGAACAACAGCATCGACATCGCGAAGACGTACATCAAGGCCGTGCAGACCGGCGACCAAGCCACGCTCGGCAGCATCATTTCGCCCGACGTGACCTGGCACCAACCGGGCAACAACCAGTTTTCCGGCACGCATCGGGGCATGGCCAATGTCGGCCCGATGCTGGGCAAGATGATGGAGGTCTCCAAGGGGACGTTCGCGATCACCCGTGCTGACCACTACATGGCCAGTGGCGATTGGGTGGCCATCACGCTGGAGTTCGCTGGCGAGGCCAACGGCATCAGGCTCAAGCAACCAGGCGTGGACCTCATCCGCATCGAGGGCGGCAAGATTGTCGAAGTGCGGCTGTTCTCCGGCGACCAAGCGCAAGAAGACGCTTTCTGGGGGCAGTGACGCCCCTGCCTCACAACGCGCGGTGCCCCTACGCCGCCGCCCCCGGACTTCCAGGGGCTGCCACGCCGTCGGCTTGGCGCATCGACCCGGCCACCAGGTCAAACCGGAAGAGCCGGCATTCGATGGGGCCGTTCCACATCGGTACGCGGCGTGCTTCTTTCAGCCGCATCGCGGTGGGCAGTTTCATGTCGGGGCTCAGCACCCAGGCGGTCCAACCGGCATCGTGTTTCGTGTACGCGCGTTTCCAGTGCGCCGACAGGCGCGGGAAGAAGTCGTCCGGTGTGTCGCGGTCTTCGGCCGACGGGCGTGCGGCCTTGCCCGCCACCTCGATGCGCTCGCCGTAGGGCGGGTTGATCATCAGCGTGCCGTGCAGGCCGCCGGGCAGGTCGGGTGCGGGGCGCTCCAGGGCATCGCCGCCGTTGAACTGGATGGCGTCGAGCACCCCGGCCCGTTCGGCGTTGCGGCGGGCGAAGTCGACCATGCGGAATGACACGTCGCTTGCGAAGATGGGCACTTCGCTCTTGTGGATGTGGCTCTGCGCGTGGCTCTTCTGGCGTTGCCATTCGCCGCGTGAATCGGCGTCGGAGAATGGCAGCAGGCGCTCGAATGCGAAGCGGCGCTGGAGGCCCGCGGCGATGCCGCAGGCGATCTGGGCGGCCTCGATGGCAATGGTGCCGGACCCGCAGCACGGATCGTGCAGGGCGCCGCCCGCGTCGGGTGTGCCACGCCAGCCGGCCGCGGCCAGCATGGCCGCAGCCAGCGTTTCCTTCAGCGGGGCGTCGCCCTTGTCCTCGCGCCAGCCGCGCTTGAACAGCGACTCGCCGGAGGTGTCCACGTACAACGAGGCGCGCTCGGGTCCCAGGTGCAACTGCAGCTGCAGGTCTGGGTGGCGGGTGTCGACGCTCGGGCGTTCACCGGTGGCCTCGCGCAGCACGTCGCACACCCCGTCCTTGATGCGCAGTGCGGCGAAGTTCAGGCTGCGCAGCGGGCTGCGGGTGGCGGTGGTGTCCACGCGCAGCGTGTGCTGCGGTGTGATCCATTGTTGCCAGTCCACCGACCGGGCCAGGGCGTACAGATCGGCCTCGTCGCGGTACGGGCCTTCGGCCACCTCGGCCAGCACCCGCATCGCGAGGCGGCTGTGCAGGTTGAGCTTCATGACCTCCTGCGGGCCGCCGTCGAGTCCCACGCCCCCGCGCGTGGGGTACAGGATCTTGCTGGGCAGGATGCGCTGGACCTCCTCTTCGAGCAGGGCTTCGACGCCGGCGGCGCAAGGGAGGAACAGGGGCAGGGCCATGGGGCGGGCAGTGGGTGGGACGGGACAAACGGGGGAGGCGAGCCCCCATTGTCGCCGTTCCGGCCCGCTCAGCGGCCGTATCGGGCTTCCAGCGTGGCTTGCCCGAGGCGATTCATGCCCAGGAAATAGCCCACCATCGCGGCCGACGCACCGGCGGGCACCTCGAGCCGGTCCACCTTCAGCGCGTGCACGGTGAACACGTACCGGTGGGGCTTGTCGCCCACCGGCGGGCAGGCACCTCCAAAGCCCGCGCTGCCGTAGTCGGTTCGGCCCTGGGCGGCCGGGGCGGGCAACGCCCGGCCGTCGGCCGTGCCGGCGTTGGCAGGCAGGCGGGTGGTGGTGGCGGGCAGGTCGTAGACGACCCAGTGCCACCAGCCCGAGCCGGTGGGCGCATCCGGGTCGTACACGGTCACGGCGAAGCTGCGGGTGCCGGCCGGTGCGCCCGACCACACGAGCGCGGGCGACTGGTTGCCGCCCTGGCAGCCGAACCCGTCGAATACCTGGGCAGACCCGAGCGTGCCGCCGGCCGGGACCTGGGGGCTGGTGACGGTGAAGTCGGCGGCGCGGGCCCCGCAGGCGAAGGCGAGGGGGACGAGGAAGGCGGCGAGTCGCATGGTGCGGACCGGAAGTGGAGAGGCCTCCATGGTTCCCGGCCGCGGCCGTTCGTGTCAGCCCGGGCGTGTCATCCGCTGTGCGAGCGGCGTCACCGGCCGCAGGTCGGACGGCGGCAGCCCGAACCGCGTTCGGAACGCCGCGGAAAACCGGCTGTGCGACTCGTAGCCGCAGCGGGTGGCGATCTCGCCCACCGGCAGGTCGGTGCCATGCAGCAGGCCGAGTGCGGTCTCCAGCCGCACCTCGCGCACCAGGTCGCTGGCGGACGTGCCATCGGCCGCGAGCCGCCGCTGCAGGGTGCTCGGGCTCACGAGGAAGGCATCGGCCAGCGCCGTGACATGCCAGCTTTCGTGCGGGTGGCGGGCGATGCGCTGGCGCACGCGCTCGGCCCATGTGAGGTCGAGGCCCGGGTCGAAGCGCCAGCCGCGCTCGGCCAGCAGCATCAGCACCTCCTGCAGCCGGTGCTGCCGCACGGCGGGGGATACCGCTGCACCCGGGTCGAGCGCGCGTGCCGCGCGCTGCAGCGTGTCGGCCAGGTCGGTGTCGGCGGGCAGCGATGCGCAGCCGGCCACCGGGCGGGCGGCGTCGGCCGGGATGGCGCGGAGGAGGTCACGGCCGGGTGCGAGCACCAGGGCGCGGTAGTGGCCGTCGGGGGCGGGGTCGTTTTCGACGTCCCATTGCGTGCCCCGTTGCAGCAGGAACAGCTCCCCGCGGTGCCATGTGCGGGTGCCACCGGGGAACTGGAGCGTCTTGGTGCCGGCCTGCACCCAGCCGATCATGTCGTCGCGCACGACGACGGTCTTCAGGCGGTGCCGCACCGTGGCGACCACCTGCGCGGACTGGCCTGCGTCCGCCATGCCCTACATCTCGCGGCGCAGGTTGGCCGGTGCGATGCGCAGGGCCTCGCGGTACTTCGCGACCGTGCGGCGCGCCACCTGGATGCCCTGCTCCTCGAGCATGCGGCTCAGCTGGCTGTCCGACAGCGGCTTGTTGGGGTCCTCGGCCGCGACGAGCTGCTTGATCAGCGCCCGCACCGCGGTGCTCGATGCGTTGCCGCCCGCCTCGGTGTTCAGCGACGACCCGAAGAAGTACTTCAGCTCGAACGTGCCGAACATGGTGGCCATGTACTTGGCGGTGGTCACGCGCGAGATGGTGGATTCGTGCAGGCCCAGCTCGTCGGCGATCTCTCGCAGCACGAGCGGTTTCATCGCGATCTCGCCGTGCGTGAAGAAGCTCTTCTGCCGCTCGACGATGGCCTGCGACACACGCTGGATGGTGTCGAACCGCTGCTGGATGTTTTTCATGAACCAGCGCGCCTCCTGCAGGCGCGAGCTGAGTGCCGCGCCAGCCCCGCTGCTGGCCGACCCGCGGCTCTGGCGGATGGCCTGCGCATACAGGTCGTTGATGCGCAGCTTGGGCATCACGTCGGGGTTCAGCACCACCTTCCAGTTGCGGCCGGACTTCTGCACGATCACGTCGGGCACGATCACGTTCGCCTCGGCCCGCGAGAAGCGGCGCCCCGGTTTGGGTTCGAGCGCGACGATCAGCGTCTGCGCTTCCTTGATCAGCTCCTCGTCGGCGCCGGTGGCGGCCATGAGCTTTTTCATGTCGCGCCGCGCCAGCAGCTCGAGGTGCTGCTTGCAGATGATGATGGCGATGGTCTGGGCCTCGCAGCGCTCCTGCGCGCGCAGTTGCAGCGCCAGGCATTCGCCCAGGTTGCTCGCGCCCACGCCGAGCGGCTCCATGTTCTGGAGCCACTTCAGCGCCACGTGCAGGCGCTCGAGAAACAGCTCACGCTCTTCCTCGTCGTCCGCGAGCTGGCCGGCGATTTCCTCGAGCGGGTCGTCGAGGTACCCGTCGTCGTTGAGCGATTCGATCAGCACGTGCACTGCCGCCGCATCCTCGGCGCTCAGGCGCATCCCCAGCAACTGGTCGCGCAGGTGGTCCTGCAGGCTCGGGCCCACGGGGTTGCGGTCTTGCGGCTCGAAGTCGTCGTTGTCGTTCTGCGACGAGCTGCTGCTGGTCCCGGGCGTTTCGCGGATGCCGTCGAAGTCGTCGCGTTCGGTGCCGTTTTCCCAGTCATCGCGTTCGGTGGCGCCGAATTCGGCGC
This sequence comes from Rhizobacter sp. Root1221, assembly GCF_001425785.1. GTDB lineage: Bacteria > Pseudomonadota > Gammaproteobacteria > Burkholderiales > Burkholderiaceae_C > Rhizobacter. The sequence continues at coordinate 30,130 of NZ_LMDI01000025.1, forward strand.
TGTCGACCCCGGCGGTGTCTTCCGCGGCGTCCGCGGTGGGTGATTCGGCGGCGCGGTCGACCTCGCGTTCGGCCGTGCGTTCGGTGGGCGACAGCCGTTCGGCGAGCGGCTCGAATGGCGTGGTCGTGTCCTCCTCCACGTCGAGGAACGGGTTCTGCTCCAGCATCTGCTCCACTTCCTGGTGGAGTTCGAGCGTGGACAGCTGGAGCAGGCGGATCGACTGCTGCAGCTGGGGCGTCAGCGCCAGGTGCTGCGAGAGGCGGACCTGCAACGACGGTTTCATGCCACCCTCCGCGGGATCGAACGGGAGGGTGTCGCGCCGGCCGGGCGGAAGGTGACTGCTGTGCTCATGCCGCGCTCACATCCGGAAGTGTTCGCCGAGGTAGACCTTTCGGACGTCGGCGTTCTCGACAATCTCACCCGGGGTGCCTTCGGCCAGCACACGGCCTTCGCTGATGATGTAGGCGCGGTCGCAGATGCCCAGCGTCTCGCGCACGTTGTGGTCGGTGATCAGCACACCGATGCCGCGGCTCTTGAGGAAGCTGATGATGCGCTGGATCTCGATCACCGCGATGGGGTCCACGCCGGCAAACGGTTCGTCGAGCAGGATGAACCGGGGCTGCGTGGCCAGTGCCCGGGCGATCTCGACCCGGCGGCGCTCACCGCCCGACAGCGCCGGGGCGGGGCTGTCGCGCAGCTTCTCGATGCTCAGGTCGTTCAGCAGGCCGTCGAGCAACTGGTCGATGGTGGCCTTGGCCAGCGGCTTGCCGTTGGCGTCGTGCTGCAGTTCGAGCACGGCGCGGATGTTTTCCTCGACCGTCAGCTTGCGGAAGATCGACGCTTCCTGCGGCAGGTAGCTGAGCCCGAGGCGCGAGCGCTGGTGGATGGGCAGGCGCTCGACCCGCTGGCCGGCCAGCGTGATCTGCCCGGCATCGGCCCGCACGAGGCCCACGATCATGTAGAAGCTGGTGGTCTTGCCGGCCCCGTTGGGGCCCAGCAGGCCCACCACCTCGCCGCCCTGCACCGACAGGCGCACGTCCTTGACGACCTTGCGGGCGCCGTAGGTCTTCTGGAGGCCGTGGGCCACCAGGCTGTGGGTGGCGGCGGTCATCGGGTGCTCCCGGAGGCCGATGCGGCCTGGGACGCGGCTTCGGCCGCGGCGGGGGTGCCGCTGCGGGGCGCAAGTTCCACGATCACGCGGCCGGTGGGGTTCTCGGGTGTGGCCGATTTGGCCCCGCCGGACACGGTGAACACCTCGGCGCCGTTGTCGTACACGATGACCGCGCCGATGGCCTGGTCGGCCAGTTCGGTGCCGCGAAGCCGGCGCACCTTCGCCTGGTCGGTGAGCCTGAGGGTGTCGGTCTTGCTGTCGTACGTGAGCGTGAGGGCCTCGCCCTCGATCCATTCGTTCACGCCGTCGCGCTTCTGGCGGAACCGGGCGGGGCTGCCGGTGGCGACCGCGGTCTGGTACCCCTCGGCGTTCTCGCGCACCTCGATGCGGGCGGCGTGGATGGACATGGTGCCCTTCGTGACCACGACGTTGCCGTTGAAGGTGACGATGCGCTTCTGGATGTCCACCTTGCTCGGCTGGTCGGCCTCGACCTGCATCTTGGCGAAGCGGTCGGCCCGCTCGGCAGAGGCCGGCACCGCGGCCAGCAGGGACAGCGCGGTGAGGGAACCCAGCAGGAGTTTGTAAGAGGATGAAGTCATAGCGGCATGAAACTTGCAGACCATTTTAGCCACAAGTTGCATGCCGCTCTGAAGTTTAAGTGCATCCGGGGGGAGGGATGCACCACCGGCGGGCCGCCGGTTCCGGGGGGTCAGCCGCCTTTGCGCACCCGGTCGATCAGGGCGTCGGCCACGACCAGCGAGCGGTCGGGCGAGCCGGCCTGTTGGCCCGAGGTGTAGTACTTCCCGCCGATGCCTAGCGCCGGCACGCCGTCGATCTTGTAGGCCTCGGCCAGGCGGCTGGCCTGCTTGGCCTTCGTGGACACGGTGAACGACGACAGCAGCTCCTTGAACTTGGCCGTGTCGACGCCGTTCTTGCCCACGAACTCGAGGATCTCGTCTTCCTTCTCGAAGCGCTTGCGCTCGCCGTGGATGGCCTGGAACACCTTGCGGTGCAGTTCCTCGACCTTGCCCATGGCCTCGATGGCGTAGAACAGGCGCTGGTGGATGGTGTAGCTCTCGCGGAACGCCACCGGCACGCGGCGGAACGCCACGTCGGCCGGGAGCTTCTTCTGCCAGGCGTCGAGCGCCGGCTCGAACGCGAAGCAGTGCGGGCAGCCGTACCAGAAGAACTCGACCACCTCGACCTTGCCCTTTTCCACCGACAGCGGTTGGCTCAGGCGCACGTAGTCCGACTCGGAGAGCGCCTTGGCCTGGGCCTGTGCCAGCAAGGGGGTGGCCAGGGTGGATGCACCAAGGCCGAGGCCGGCCAGGCGGGCGGAAAAATCGCGACGTTTCATGTTCGGGTCCATGCTGATGACGGTGTGTGGAGTGGGGACAGGCCGCAAAAGTTCAGGCCGGAGCCGTCACTTTTGAACCTGGATCAGCGACGTGTCCACGCCGGCGCTGTCGAGCCGTTCTTTCGTCGACAGCGCTTCGTCCTTCTTGTCGAACGGGCCGAGGCGCACCCTGAAGACGGTACGGCCCGATTGTTCGCGTTCCGTGACACGCGCTGTCATGCCGAGCATCGCGAGTTTGCCCCGCTGCGCTTCGGCATCCTCCGCCCGGCCGAACGCACCGGCCTGGACGAAGTAGCTGATCAACGGATCAGCGCCCGGTTTGGTGGACGAGGCCGGCGAAGAAGGCTTGTCGGCCAGGATGGCGGCCGGGTCGCGGGCGGGCACCGCGGCGCTGGTGGCCGGCGGGGGCACGGCCGGGGCGGACGCCGCCGGCAGCGGCGGCACGACACCGCTGGACGACGACGCCGGGCGCGAGGGGTTCTTGCCGGCCAGCCCGCTGTTCGGGTCCCAGTTCTTGTTCTTCTCGGCTTCGGCCGCGTCCTGCTCGGCGCTGCGTTGTGGCACCTTGTTGACAAACGGCACCGGCACCTTGGCGATGTACAGCGCCACGCCCAGGGAAAGCGACAGCCCGATCAGCAGGCCGACGATCATGCCCAGGAAAAAGCCGCCACGTTGGTTCTTCTTCATTCTTTCTCCATCACATCGAGTCAGGGGCGCTCACGCCGATGAGCGCGAGCGCGTTGCGCAATACTTGGCGCGTGGCCGCCACCAGGGCGATGCGCGCGCGAACGAGCTCAGGGTCGTCCACGCCTTTCAGAATTCGTTCGGCGGCATAGTAGCTGTGGAACGTGCTGGCTACCTCTCGCAGGTAAAAGGCAACGTCGTGCGGGGCCAGCGTGGTGGCCGCGTTGGCGAGCATGTCCGGGTATTCGGCCAGCTTGAGCAACAGGCTGGCCTCGCTGGGCGCGGCCAGCAGCGCGGTGTTGGCGTCCTTCAGCGACGCCAGGTCGCCGCCGTGGTCGGCCACCCAGTCGCGCAGCACCTTGCTCAGGCGGGCGTGCGCGTACTGCACGTAGAACACCGGGTTCTCGTCGTTGGTCTTCAGCGCGAGGTCGATGTCGAACGTGAACTCGGTGTCGGCCTTGCGGCTGATCAGGAAGAAGCGGACGGCATCCTTGCTGGTCCAGTCGATCAGGTCGCGCAGCGTGATGTAGCTGCCGGCGCGCTTCGAGATCTTCACCTCGGCGCCGTCACGAACCACCCGCACCATCGTGTTGAGCACGTAGTCGGGGTAGCCCTGCGGCACGCCGGCGTTCGACGCCTGCAGGCCGGCGCGCACGCGGGCGATGGTGCCGTGGTGGTCGGTGCCCTGCAGGTTGATGGCCTTCGTGTAGCCGCGGGCGAACTTGTTCAGGTGGTACGCCACGTCGGGCACGAAGTAGGTGTACGTGCCGTCGGACTTGCGCATCACGCGGTCCTTGTCGTCGCCGTAGTCGGTGGTGCGCAGCCAGAGCGCGCCGTCCTGTTCGAACGTCTTGCCGGCGGCCACGAGCCCGGCGACGGTGGATTCGACCGCGCCGGTGGTGTACAGGCTCGACTCGAGGAAGTAGTGGTCGAAGCGCACCGCGAAGGCCTGCAGGTCCAGGTCCTGCTCGTGGCGCAGGTAGGCGACCGCGAACTGGCGGATGCCGTCGAGGTCGTCGGCGTTGCCCGACGCGGTGAACTCGCGGTCGTCGGCCTTGACGGTCTTCTTCGCCATGAAGTCGGCGGCGATGTCGGCGATGTAGTCGCCGTTGTAGGCCGACTCGGGCCAGCCCGTGTCGCCGGGCTTCAGGCCCTTGATGCGCGCGTGGGTGGAGGCGGCCAGCGTGCCGATCTGGACGCCGGCGTCGTTGTAGTAGAACTCGCGGTTGACCGTCCAGCCCTGGCTCTCGAACAGGTTGCAGATGGCGTCACCCAGCGCGCCTTGGCGGGCGTGGCCCACGTGCAGCGGGCCGGTGGGGTTGGCCGAGACGAACTCGACGACCACGCGCTGGTCTTGCGCCGGCTGGCGGCCGAAGGTGTCGGCGGCGGACAACACTTCACCCACCACCGCCTGCTTGGCGGCGGCCTTCAGGCGCAGGTTGATGAAGCCGGGGCCTGCGATCTCGAGGCTCTCGACCCAGCGTGCGACGGCGGGCTGGCGGCCCAGCGCGTCCACGAGCGCCTGGGCCACTTCTCGGGGGTTCTTCTTGAGCGGCTTGGCCAGCTGCATGGCCGAAGTGATGGCGAAATCACCATGGGCCGCCTGCTTGGGCAGCTCGAATGCGGCGCGCACCGCGCTGCCGGGGCTGACTTCCGCGGTGGCCGCGGCGAGCGCGAGCAGCAATTCCTGTTTGGCTTGGATCATGGCCGGGATTCTAAGTGGCGGCCGCAGAGAGCCCCCAGGGCGGGGCTGCGCCCGACCCGCCCCCTGTTGAGCGCGGGAACTGGCGGTTGAAACGTGTGTAATTTGGCATGCGGGGACTTTCGGTCGGTGACAAGATGCACACCCGGTCCCGGCCCATTCACCGATGTCCATTCCCAACGCCGCCGATTACAACCCGCCCCAGAGCAACTTGCCGCTGCCCGCGCAGATCGGCAAGTACCCGATCCTGGGCCGGCTCGGCGACGGGGCCACCAGCGAGGTGTTCCTCGCCCGCGACGAATTCCACCAGCGCGACGTCGCCATCAAGCGCGTGCGCTCCGGCGCCGTCAACGACCCGAGCGACGGCCGCTACTTCGAGCGCTTCTTCGCCGCCGAGGCCGCGCTCGTGGGCCGCCTCAACCACCCCAACGTGGTGCAGATCTACGACGCGGTGGCCGACCCGCACGAACCCTACCTCGTCATGGAGTACGTGGCCGGCAGCACGCTGCGCCGCCACTGCCGGGCCGACCAGCTGCTGCCGCTCGAACTCATCGTCGAGATCGGGTTCAAGTGCGCCATGGCGCTTGGCTACGTGTACCGCCAGGGCCTGATCCACCGCGACGTGAAGCCGGCCAACCTGCTGGCCGTCATCACCAACGGCAACATCACCGACGTCAAGGTGAGCGACTTCGGCAGCGTGCTGAACCTGGCGTCCGAAACCACGCAGGTGTACCGGGTGGGGTCGCTCGCCTACATGTCGCCCGAGCAACTCGACGGCAACACCCTCGACTGCCGGGCCGACATCTACTCGCTGGGCGCCGTGCTGTACCACCTCATCGCAGGGCGCCCGCTGTTCGACGCGAACTCGCAGTCGGCCATGATGAACCAGATCTACACGGCCGAGCCGGTGCTGCTGAGCCAGTTGCGCTCGGGCGTGGGCCCGGGCGTGGACGGCGTGATCCTGAGCGCCGTGGCCAAGCGCCCGGAAGACCGCTACGGCAGCTGGGACGAGTTCGCCCAGGCGCTCTCCAGCCTCATCACCACCCAGCAGGTGCCTCGCGGCCAGCTGCAGGGGGTGCTCGACTCCGAGCGTTTCAACCTGCTGCGTTCGCTCGATTTCTTCTCCAACTTCGGTGACGTCGAGTTGTGGGAGGTGGTGCACCGCGCCCGCTGGCAGCGGTTCGCCTTCGGGCACGCGCTGTACCGCAAGGGCGAGGAGGGGGCCAGTTTCCACATCCTCGCGCAGGGCGAGGTGGAGGTGTTCCGCGACGGGCAGCGCGTGGCCCAGCTGGGCGCCGGTACGTCGGTGGGCGAGATGGCCTACCTGGCCCCCAGCGACGAACTGAGGCGCCACAGCACCGACGTCATCGTCACCGAGTCCACCACCACCATCAGCTTCACGCCCGACACGCTGGCGCAGGTCAGCCCCAACTGCCGGCACCTGTTCGACGAAGCCTTCATCCGCGTGCTCGTGCGCCGGCTGCACGCCGCGCACGAGGCGCTGGCCCATCCGCGCCGCATTCTTTAGCCAAGGCGTCCACCGCAGCGGCGTGCCGCGCGTTGGTCATCCAGGCGGGATCTCCCGGGCGCATACTTCCCGCGCGGGGGCTCGACCCGCCCCGTCACCTACTTCCGAAGGAGTCGACCGATGAAACGCCTCATGACTGTGCTGGCCGTGGTTGCGGCCATGTTTTCCACTTCTGCCTTCGCTGCCGATTCGGCCTGCGAAGCCCAGGCCGCCGAGAAGAAACTCGCCGGTGCCGCGAAGACCAGCTTCGTCAAGAAGTGCGAGAAGGACGCCGGTGCGGGCGCCGCCACCTGCGACGCCAAGGCCGACGCCAAGAAGCTGGCCGGCGCGGCCAAGAACAGCTTCGTCAAGAAGTGCGAGAAGGACGACAAGGCTGCCGGGGCCAAGGCCACCTGCGACACGCAGGCCGCGGACAAGAAACTTGCCGGAGCGGCGAAGAACAGTTTCGTCAAGAAGTGCGTGGCTGACGCCTCGGCTTGAACGACGAACCGGCGGAGGCCCCGGCCTCCGCCGGGACGACCTGAGGGTGGCGATCAGCCCTTCGGCCGCCAGTACGCCTCGTCGCTGTAGGTCTGCTTGAGAAAGTCGATCCACAGCCGCACGCGCAACGGCATGTGTTTCGCGTGCGGAAACACCGCATAGATGCCGTTGGGTGGCGCCGCGAAGGTGTCGAGCACGCTGACGAGGCGCCCGGCGCGGATGTCGCCCTGCACCTCCCACGTCGAACGCCACGCGATGCCGAGACCGGCCAGGCACCAGTCGTGCAGCACCTGGCCGTCGCTGCAATCGAGGCGGCCGGACAGCCTGAGGTGGCTCACCGCCCCGTCGACGATGAAGGCCCAGCCGCGGGTCTGGCTGGCGTCGCTCGACAGCGTGAGGCAGTCGTGGCGCTGCAGTTCGTCCGGGTGCTGCGGCGCGCCGGCCCGTTCCAGGTACGCGGGGGCGGCCACGCACAGGCGGCGGTTGTCAGCCAGGCGCACGCTGACGAGGCTGCTGTCGGGCAGGTCGCCCACCCGCACGGCGCAGTCCACCCCTTCGTGCACGATGTCGACCACGCGGTCGCTCAGGTTCAGCGACACCTTCACCTCCGGGTGGGCCGCGAGGTAGCCCGGCACCAGCGGCGCCACGTGGCGCCGTCCGAAGCCGGCCGGGGCAGTGACCCGCAGGTGGCCGCTGGCCCGCACGCCGCCGGCGCTGACCCCCGACTCGGCGCTGGCCAGGTCGTTCAGCAGCCGCTGGCAGCTTTCCAGGAAGGCGCTGCCTTCATGGGTCAGGCTGATGCGCCGGGTGGTGCGCACGAACAGCTTCACGCCCAGGCGCTCCTCGAGCGCGTCGATGCGGCGGCCCATCACGGCGGGGGCCACGCCCTCGGCCTGGGCGGCCGCGGTCAGGCTGCCGCGGGCGGCCACCGACACGAACGACTCCAGCTGCTTGAACTTGTCCATGGCCGACAACTATATTCAAAAAAGTCACAAATCAACGACTTTGCAGGTTCTTAATGAAAGCCTGCGTCTCGAATAGAGTGGAAGGACTGATGCGCCGCAGGGCGCCCCCCGTTTCAACTCCTCGCTGAAAGACCGCACCATGAGCCTCTCCCTGCCCCAAGGCATGCAGATCAACGCGCCGATCCTGCCTGGCTTCGAGTCCATCCTGACGCTGCCCGCGCTGGAACTCGTCGCGGCGCTGCACCGCCAGTTCGAACCCACCCGCCAGGCCTTGCTGGCCAAGCGGGTCGAACGGGTCAAGCAGCTGGACGCCGGTGCGAAGCTCGACTTCCTGCCCGAGACCGCCCACATCCGTGCAGGCGACTGGAAGGTGGCCCCGATCCCGAAGGCGCTGCACTGCCGCCGCGTGGAGATCACCGGCCCCGTCGACGCGAAGATGGTCATCAACGCGTTCAACTCGGGCGCCGACAGCTACATGACCGACTTCGAGGACAGCAACTCCCCGCTGTGGTCCAACCAGATCCAGGGCCAGATCAACCTGGGCCAGGCCATCCGCCGCACGCTGACGCTGGAGCAGAACGGCAAGTCGTACAAGCTGAACGACAAGATCGCCACGCTGCAGGTGCGCCCGCGCGGCTGGCACCTCGACGAGAAGCACGTGACCATCGATGGCCAGCGTGTCAGCGGCGGCATCTTCGACTTCGCGCTATTCCTGTTCCACAACGCCAAGGAGCAGATCGCCCGCGGCGACGGCCCGTTCTTCTACCTGCCGAAGATGGAAAGCCACCTCGAGGCGCGCCTGTGGAACGACGTGTTCGTGGCGGCGCAGAACGCCATCGGCCTGCCCCAGGGCACCATCAAGGCCACCGTGCTGATCGAGACGATCAACGCGGCCTTCGAGATGGACGAGATCCTGTACGAGCTGCGCGAACACAGCGCCGGCCTGAACGCCGGCCGCTGGGACTACATCTTCAGCTGCATCAAGAAGTTCAAGGTCGACCGCGACTTCTGCCTGGCCGACCGCGCCAAGGTCACGATGACCGCGCCGTTCATGCGCGCCTACGCGCTGCTGCTGCTCAAGACCTGCCACCAGCGTGGCGCCCCCGCGATGGGCGGCATGAGCGCGCTGATCCCGATCAAGAACGACCCGGAAAAGAACGCGGTCGCGATGGCCGGCATCATCGGCGACAAGAAGCGCGACGCCACCGACGGCTACGACGGCGGCTGGGTGGCCCACCCGGGCCTCGTGGAACCGGCGATGAAGGAATTCGTCGCGGTGCTGGGTGACCGCCCGAACCAGTTCGACAAGCAGCGTCCGGACGTCCAGGTGACCGCCGCCGACCTGCTGAACTTCCAGCCGGAAGCCCCGATCACCGAGTTCGGCCTGCGCATGAACATCAACGTCGGCATCCACTACCTCGGCGCCTGGCTCGCGGGCAACGGCTGCGTGCCCATCCACAACCTGATGGAAGACGCAGCCACCGCCGAGATCAGCCGTTCGCAGGTGTGGCAGTGGATCCGCTCGCCGAAGGGGGTACTCGATGACGGCCGCAAGGTCACCGCCGACCTCGTGCGCGCGCTGGTGCCGGAAGAACTGGCCAAGATCAAGGCGGGTGGGTTCGAGGGCAAGTTCGACCGCGCGGCGGAGATCTTCACGACGATGTCGACGCAGGATGCCTTCGAGGAGTTCCTGACGTTGCCCCTCTACGAAGAAATCTGATCGGGCGACCCGGGGTGCCCGGCGGAACCCGGGCTCGCGGGTGGTTTGATCTGCGGCTGCGATGTGGCTCGTCGATCAGACCAGGCGTTGCGAAGTTCTCATTTCATCTGTTCGAGTTCATCACCTGTGAACTTCTCGAAGTTCGAAGAAAAGAAGTGAACCGGCACCCGGATTTCCGGGCGGTGGAATACAGACAACAGCGCGTTCATGCTTTGCGCCGAATCGCTATCAAGAAGCGATTCGGCCAAAGGGCGGGCGGCAGTCGGCGCGGACTTCGACGATGGCAGAGATGACAGCTTTTCGTTGACCGTCCTCAGCTTGCTGATGAGAGAGAAGGCGGTCCCAGCGATAAAGTCCTCGCCGCTGAATATGTCGTTCAAGGCCTCCGGATCGTTCAGGTAGTCTCGCCAGTTGCGACCGTATCCGATCTCTTTGCGAATCACGTCGCGTTCGGCGTCGTTGAGCCCCGGGATGTAGCGGTCGATGTTCTTGTGTTCATCCACGTCAACGATGATGTCGTCCAGGGTGCCCCACGCAACTTGCCGGAATACCGGGGCGTCGAAGGGTACCCGGTATAACGTCTTGCCGAAACGGCTACTCAATTTCTGCGGTTCCTCGCCACATTCAAGCGAAAAGAAGACGAAGTCTTGGTCTCCTTTGATGTGGCGGTCCGTATGGGTTGTGTTGTCCTGATTGAAGCTGATCCCGCGCTGATCGAGTTTGCTCCGGGAAAAGAGCGACATCGTGCTGACACTGGACGAAGGGTGATCAAGTTTCGCATCAGTGAAATGGGTGGCGAAGAACTGCTGGCGCGTGAAACGATCGAAGAAGTCGACTTCACCTTGGTTCAGCTTTCCCAGGCGCTTTCGCAATCGAGAGATGTTGATCGAAGACAGCTTGTCGACGGTCAGCGCTTCTTTGGGACCCAGCAAGCCCGCCTTGCGCAAGAGTCCCGGCGCTACCGAAAATACGATGCCCGCCCGCATTCCCTGATAGGCCGGCTTGGCGATGTGCGCGCGCACATGGCGACCAATCACATTGGCAGCTTGTTCTTGCACTTGTTCATTCGTTCGGGATGTCGTTGCCCGGTTCCGCGAAGACAGGCCGGCCAACGGACCGCCCTGGTCACGCCGATCCTGCGTTCTGCCAACGTGGGAGCTGTCGGGTTGCCGAACTGACCGATTCGTGCCGGATGTGCCGCCCGACGTGGCGTTTGCCCGCCCGATGCAGTTGCCCATGATGCTGCTTCAGCCTGATTTGCAATGTTTCGATGATCCGAAATTCTTCCGAAGCACCGTATCGGAAACGCGAACGAACCAATGCAGAAGCGCAGGAACAAGAACCAGGCGATTGGGGCTCGGCCCCGACCTTGGGCGCTGGGCGGGTACGATGACTTCGTGAGCCAACATTTTGCTTTCACCCGGCGGCGCTCTCCGCCAACGCGCTGTGGCTCCTGTCGCATGAAACTCGCCGCGGAGCCATCGCGTGACCCGGCGTGACCTGCGCATCCTGATCCTCGGCGCCGGGTTCGCGGGACTGGGGGCTGCAGTGCGCCTCAAGCGGGAGGGCTTCCAGCGGCTCACCATCGTCGACCGAGGCGCCGAAGTGGGGGGCACCTGGCGCGACAACACGTACCCCGGCTGCGCCTGCGACGTGCCGTCGCACCTGTACTCGTTTTCGTTCGACACGCAGTTCGACTGGTCCCGGCCCTATGCGCAGCAGCCGCAGATCCTCGCGTACCTGAACCACATCGCCGACACCCACGGCCTGCGCCCGCACCTGCGGCTGCACACGGAGGTGGAACGGTCGGTGTGGGACGACACGCGGCAGGTCTGGCAGGTTCACCTCGCCGGCGGTGACGTGCTGGAGGCCGATGTGCTGGTGAGCGGCATCGGGGCCCTCGTGAACCCGAAGCTGCCCGACCTGCCGGGGCTCGCGAGCTTCACCGGGCCGGTGTTCCATTCGGCCCGTTGGCGCCACGACGTGGACCTCGCTGGCCGGCGTGTGGCCCTGATCGGCACCGGCGCGAGCGCGGTGCAGATCGCCCCGGCGCTGGCGCCGGTCACCGCGCACCTGACCGTGTTCCAGCGCACCGCCCCGTGGGTCATGCCCCGTCCGGACACCCCGTACGGCCCGTTCCGGCGCTGGTTGCACCGCCGCGTGCCGGGGTTGCTGCGGGCCAACCGGTGGCGCATCTGGGCGTTCAACGAGGTCGTCACGGCCGGGTTCCTGGGCCACCGCGGCATGGCTTGGCTGATGCGGCGCGTGGCGCTGCGCCATCTGCACCGCCAGCTGAGCGACCCGGACTTGATCGCCCGCGCCATGCCCGGCTATGCCACCGGTTGCAAACGCGTGCTCGTGAGCGACACCTGGTACCCGACGCTGCAGCGGCGCGATGTGTCGCTGGTGACCGAGGGCATCGACCGCATCGTGCCCGAGGGCATCGTCACGCGCGACGGGCAGCTGCACCCGGCCGATGCGATCGTGTTCGGCACCGGGTTTGTCGTCACCGCGCTCACCCACACCCGGGGCCGCGGCGGCCGGGACCTGGCGGCGCAGTGGATGCGCGCCGCGACCACGTGGCTGGGCATCTCGACCCCCGGCTTCCCGAACCTGTTCACGCTGCTCGGGCCCGGCACGGGCCTCGGCTCCAACTCCATCGTGTTCATGCTCGAGGCCCAGATGAACCATGTCGTGCGGGCCGTGCGCCACCTCGCCGCCCAGCCCGGCGCCGTGGAGGTGCGGGAGGACGCGGCGGCCGCGAGCTACGCCGGCGTGCAGCGGCGCATGAAGGGCACGGTGTGGGCGTCCGGGGGCTGCCGCAGCTGGTACCAGTCGGCCGACGGCCGAATCGACACGCTGTGGCCCGATTTCACGTGGAAATACTGGCGCCGCACGCGACAATTCGACCCTGCCATCTACCAAGCCCATCCCGCACCGGGGTCGCGTTCATGAACCTGTCTGCCGAGCACCTGCCTCCTTCGTGTGATGTCCTCGTTGTCGGCGCCGGCCCGGCCGGCAGCGCCGCGGCCATCCAGCTCGCCCATGGCGGGCTCGACGTGGTGCTGGTGGACCAGCACACGTTCCCGCGCGACAAGGTGTGCGGTGACGCGCTGATCCCCGACGCCCAAGCCGCGCTGCGGCGCCTGGGCATGTTCCGCGCGGTGATGGCCAAGGCGCGCCGCGTGGCCCACGTGGGATGCGTGGCGCCGCGTGGCGGGCGTGTCGACGTGCCGGGCTCGCTGGCCGTGCTGCCGCGCCGGGTGCTCGACGACATGCTGTGCCGCGCCGCCGTGCTGTCGGGGGCGCGCATGGTGGCGCCGGCCCGGTTCGTCGAGCCGCTGGTCGAGGCGGGCCGTGTGGTGGGGGCGCGCCTGCGTGGCGGCCAGACCGTGCGCGACGTGCGGGCCCGCTGGGTGGTGCTCGCCACCGGCGCCGTACCGCAGGCCCTGATGGCGGCCGGCGTGTGCGAGCGGCAGTTGCCGAGCGGCGTCGCGTTGCGCGGCTACGTGCGCAACGCGGCGATGGAGGGCAAGCTCGAGTCCCTCGACATCGTCTGGGACCGCACGCTGCGCCCCGGCTACGGCTGGATCTTCCCGTGTGGCGACGGCCTCTTCAACATCGGCGTGGGCGTGGCCCAGAGCCACCGCGCGCTCGCCGGTGGGGGCGCCAGGAAGCGCGGCGACGCCAACCTGCGCGAGATCTTCGACACGTTCACCACCATCTACCCGCCGGCCCGCGAGCTGATGGCCGGCGGCCAGCTGGAGGGCGAGCTGAAGGGGGCGCCGCTGCGTTTCACGCTGGAAGGGTCGGCGTGGTCGCGTGACGGCCTGCTCGTCACCGGCGAGGCGGCCGGCAGCACCTACTCGTTCACGGGCGAAGGCATCGGCAAGGCGTTGGAGACCGGCATGCTGTGCGCCGAGGCCATCCTCGGTTCGGGCGACGACGAGATGATCCGCAGCGACTACGACAACAGCCTGAAGCGCCTCAAGCCCCGGTTCGACCTGTACGAACGCGCGAACCACGTCAACGCGCACCCGTGGCTGATGGACCTGCTCGTGTGGCGGGCCCGCCAGAACCCCCGGCTCGTCGAGCGCATGAGCGGCGTGCTCGACGAAACCAGCAACCCCGGCAGCCTCGTCAGCCTGCGTGGCATGGCGAAACTGTTCCTCCGGTGACTCGACCATGTGCCAACTGCTGGGCATGAACGCCAATACCGCCACCGACCTGGTGTTCAGCTTCACCGGGTTCGCGCGGCGCGCCGAGGAACACAAGGACGGCTTCGGCATCGCGTTCTTCGAAGGGGCGGGCGTGCGCCTGTTCGTCGATGCACAAAGCGCGAGCACGTCGCCGGTTGCGCAGATGGTGCGCAGCTACCCCATCCGCAGCAGCCACATCATTGCCCACATCCGCAAGGCCACGCAGGGGGCCGTGCTGCTCGAGAACACCCACCCGTTCGTGCGCGAGCTGTGGGGGCGCTACTGGGTGTTCGCCCACAACGGCAACCTCGTCGACTTCCACCCGCGCCTGCACGCCGCGTTCCGCCCGGTGGGGTCCACCGACAGCGAACGCGCCTTCTGCTGGCTGATGCAGGAACTCTCGAAGGCGCACGCGAGCGTCCCGTCCATCGATGAGCTCACCGCCACGCTGGCCGAACTCGCGCCGCAGGCCGCGCGCCATGGCACGTTCAACTTCATGCTGAGCAACGGCCAGGCCTTGTGGGCCCACTGCTCCACGAACCTCCACTACATCGAACGCCGCCACCCGTTCGGCCGCGCCCGCCTGCAAGACGAGGACATGAGCGTCGACTTCTCCGACGTCACCACGCCGGACGACCGGGTGGCCATCGTGGTCACGGAACCGCTCACGCAGGACGAGGCGTGGACGCAGATGCGCGCGGGGGAACTGAAAGTGTTCGTGGATGGGGTGGGGCGTTGAGCCCCGGTCCGACGATGGCGCCGGGAGCGCGCTGATCCAGGAACGCCAGGATGTTTCGAACTCACGCCCCCGGTCGCGGGTCGAAGCTGCGTTCGCAACAGGTTCGCCAAGGTTTCGATCTCGATTCGACGTGGCGCACGCTGTGCAGGGGAGAGAAAACACGGGTACGTCGCGCTGACAAACCCGGGAAAATCAGTACCTAAACGACGCCCGGGCTCCGCCCGGCGAGGGGCCATGCCAACCAGTCTTCGCGCAGCCAGTTTGCACACGAAGCTGATGCTTGCGCTCGCGGTGGTCGTCTGCGTGATGGCCGTCGTCTCGGTCGCGCTGCTGACCGGGCGTGAGCGTGAGCGGCGCATGCATGAGCTCGATGCGCGCGCCGAGCGGATCGCGGCCCTCTTCAGCCGCTCGCTCGTGTCCACGCTCTGGACGGTCGACTGGGGCTCCATCAAGGGCCAGCTCGAGGCGGTCGCCTCCAACCCGGAGGTCGTGCATATCCGCGTGACGGCGGTCAACCACGGCACCGTCGCCGAGGTCGTGCGACAGCCCGATGCGGATCTGTCGCGCGCGGTGATCCACCGCCGCCCGATCGTCTACACGCCGCCCGGCGGACCGCCGCAGACGCTCGGCGAAGTGGAGGCCGCGTTCACACGCGCCATCGCCGAGCGCGCGCTCGAGGAGGCTCGCACCACGATCGCCGCGTTGATCGTCACCGTGATGCTGGTGGTCTACGTCGTCACCTTCTGGCTGCTGCGCCGCCTGGTGACCCGGCCGATCGTGCAGATGCAGGCCACGATCGACCGCATTTCGTCGGGTGACCTGACCGCCCGCTGCGACGTGCGAAGCCACGACGAGTTCGGCCGGCTCGGGGAGCGGGTCAACACGATGGCCGATGCGCTGGACCGGTCGACGCTGCGGCTGCGCGAGCATCTGGACACGCTGGAGCACGCGGTCCAGGATCGCACCGCGCAGCTCGAGGACGCCAAGGAGCGCGCCGAGATCGCCAACCGCGCGAAAAGCGATTTCCTCGCGAACATGAGCCACGAGGTCCGCACGCCGATGAACGCCATCCTCGGCATGTCGCACCTGGCGCTGCAGACCGGGCTCAGCGCGCGACAGGAGAACTACGTCCGCAAGATCAACGCCTCGGCCGAGGCGCTGCTCGGCATCGTCAACGACATCCTCGACTTCTCGAAGATCGAGGCCGGCAAGCTGGACATCGAACGTGCCGACCTCGACCTCGGCGCGGTGCTCGACAACTTCGCCCATGTCGTCGGACTGAAGGCCGAGGAGAAGGGGCTGGAGCTGCTGTTCGTCGAGCCGCCGGACCTGCCGACCGCGCTGATCGGGGATTCGCTGCGCCTCGGCCAGGTGCTCCTGAACCTGGGAAGCAACGCGGTCAAGTTCACCGAGCGGGGCGAGGTGATCCTGGCGCTGTCGGTGGCCGAACGCGGCGACGGCTGGGTCGCACTGCGCTTCGAGGTGCGCGACACCGGCGTGGGCATCGATGCGGACCAGCAGCAGCGGCTGTTCCTGCCGTTCGAGCAGGCCGACGCATCGACCAGCCGGCGCTACGGCGGCACCGGCCTTGGCCTGGCGATCTGCCGCCAGCTTGTGCGCCTGCTGGGCGGCGAACTCGAGATGGCGAGCGAGCCGGGCCGGGGTAGCCGCTTCTTCTTCACGCTCCGCATGGAACTGCAGCCCGCAACCGCGGCCGCGACACCGCTGCGTGCGGACGGTCTGCGCGGCAGGTGCGCACTTGCCGTCGACGACAACGCGGCGGCGCGCGAAGTGCTCGCCGAAATGCTCACCTCGCTCGGCTTGCGGCCCGACGTCGCCGCGGACGGCAGCGAGGCACTCGCGAAGGTGGCCCGCGAGCAGAGCCGCGGCCGACCGTACGACTTCATCCTGCTCGACTGGAAGATGCCGGGCATGGACGGCGTCGAATGCGCCCGCCGCATCGCCGGGACCGCTGCGCCCGGCGCGCGGCCGCCCACCGTGCTGATGCTCACGGCCTTCTCGCGCGAGGAGGTGGTGCGGCGCATCGACGAGTCTGGCGTCCGGGTGGACGGCATGCTGCACAAGCCGGTGACGCCGTCGACGCTGCTCGACGCCTGCTGCCGGGCGCTGGGCTTCGCGTCGCCGGCCCCGCCGAGGTCCGTGCGGCGCAAGGGCGTCCAGACGGCGAACCGGGCCCAGCTGAAGGGCGCGCGCCTGCTGCTCGTCGAGGACAACGAGATCAACCGCGAACTCGCGCTCGACCTGCTGCGCCGCGAAGGCATCACGGTGGAGGTCGCTTGCGACGGGCGCGAGGCGCTCGAGGCCTTGCGCGAGAGCCGCTTCGACGCCGTCCTGATGGACTGCCAGATGCCGGTGATGGACGGCTACGCCGCCACCCGCGCGTTGCGCGAGCGCGCCGAGCTGCGTGACCTGCCGGTGATCGCGATGACGGCCAACGCGATGGTCGGCGACAAGGAGAAGGTGCTCGCGTGCGGGATGAACGACCACATCGCCAAGCCGATCGACATCGAGCAGCTCTTCGGGACGCTGGTTCGATGGATCGCACCGATGCGCGCCGCCGCTTCGCCGCCGGCACCGCAGGCGCCGGCCGCATCGGCCGCCGGCGTCCACGCGCTG
The DNA here is from genome assembly GCF_001425785.1 of Rhizobacter sp. Root1221. Classification (GTDB taxonomy): domain Bacteria; phylum Pseudomonadota; class Gammaproteobacteria; order Burkholderiales; family Burkholderiaceae_C; genus Rhizobacter. Next base: position 47,252 of record NZ_LMDI01000025.1, read on the forward strand.
CCGGGCATCGATGCGAACGCCGCACTCGACCGGCTTGGCGGCGATGAGCCGGTGTTCAGGCGCACGCTGCTGCGCTTCCTCGCCGCCTATCGCGACTTCGTCACGCAGTTCACCGACGCTTGTGCCACCGGCGACGCGGATCGGGCACGGCGCATGGCGCACGACCTGCAGTCCGTGGCCGGCACGCTGGGCATGCATGGATTGCAGGAGCGCGCCCGCGCACTGGAGGAAGCCTGCACGGCCGGCAGCGACCCCCGGGTGCTCGCCCGGCTCGACGACGTGTCCGGCACGATCCGGCCGATCCTGGACGGCCTCGAAGCGTGGCACAGCCAGCAGGCGGCCTCGCCTGCGGGAATGACCTGAAGGAGTTCGCATGCATCAACGATCCTCTCTCGTGCCCTCGCGATCCGGCGTGACGCGACGGCGCCTCGCGGCCCTCGGCGGCGCGTGCCTGTTGGCGCCGTTCGGCATCGCGCGTGCCCAGCCGGCACTGCGGCTGGCGCGCCTGGAGAACGTGCCGGACCAGGCGCTCGGCGCCGAGATCCTGAAGGTGGTCTACGGTCGGCTCGGGATCCCGGTCGAGTTCGTCGACCTGCCGGCCAAGCGCTCGCTGCTCGAGTCGAGCGAGGGACGCGTCGACGGCGAAGTGCAGCGCATCCTCGCGGTGCAGACGCAGTACCCCACGCTGATCCCGCTGCATCCTTCGTTCAACTACATCGAGCCGTCGGCCTTCGTGAAGGACGTGGCGCTGCGCGCCGAGGGCTGGCCCTCGCTCGCGCCGCACTCGGTGGGCATCGTCCGCGGCGTCGGCTCGTCGGAGGCCGGCACCCGGGGAATGTCGCGTGTCGAGGCGGTCAGCACGATGGATCAGCTGATGCAGGCGCTCGCCGCGGGCCGCTACGAGGTGGCGGTCAACGACCGCTTCAGCGGCCTGCTGATCATCCAGCGCCTGGGCCTCGGCGGGGTCGTGCGGGTGGTCGATCCGCCGCTCCAGAACATCCCGCTGCACCACTTCCTGCACGAGCGGCACCGCGCGCTGGTGCCTCGCATCGAGCAGGTCCTTCGCAGCATGCAGGCCAGCGGCGAACTGCAGCGGGTGCGGCAGGACGCCGTCGCGGCGATGTTGGGCAGCGCCCGGCGCTGAGCGGCTGACGTGCCCGGCGCCGCCCGCCTGGGCGCCGCGTTCAGTCGTCGTCGCGGCCCAGTTCGGTGCTCGACGCCTGGCGCGGCAGCACCGGCGCCTCGCTCATGGCCTCGCGCCACACCTTCTTCGGGATGAAGGTGCGCAACTGCTCGATGGCCTTGGCGATCAGCTGCGGGTGCAGCTCGTGCGCGACGCCGGGCAGCACGTCGGCCGTCACGTCGCCGCCCAGGGCCACCAGGCGTTCGGCGGAGTCGATGGCGGGGCCCGGAGGTACCACCTGGTCGAGCAGGCCGTGCAGCAGGTGCACCGTGGTGTCTTCCGGTGCGTGTTCGGGCGGGGTGGCATGGCGGCCGCAGAACGCGATGACGCGGCCCGCCAGGTGGGGCTCGGCCTGCACGGCTTCGAGTGCCAGGATGGCGCCCTGCGAAAACCCGAAGATCGCGGTGTGCTGCCACGGCAGCTGGAACCGCATGGCCAGCGAGCGCACCACGCTGGTGAACTCGGGCAGGGCGGCAGCCACCCGTTCCCGGCGCAGGTCTTCGGTGAGGCCCATCGGCGAGAACCACTGGTAGCCCGGCCGGCCCGACGTGGGGCCCTCGTAGGGCCTGGGGGCGTTCACCGACACCACCGCGGCCTGCGGGTACTCGGCAGCCAGCGCCTCGGCCAGCGGTTTCATCGCGTCGGCGTTCAGCCCCACACCGTGGAACAGCACGAACAGCAGTTGCGGGGCGCCCGATGCGGGCAGGATCTCGACGGTGGCACTCATGGGGCAGGGAATTGGCGCAAAGCGACAGTGTGCCTGCCCCGGCCGCCCCATGCAAAACGGTGCCCGAAGGCGCCGCTCTGGCGGGAGGGTCGAACGGGGGTCAGTACGTGAGGCGGATGCCGGCGCCGACGCTGTTGCCGCTGTTCAAGCCGGTCTGCTTGTCGTTCATGTAGACGGCGTAGACCTCGGTGCGCTTCGACAGGTTGTAGTCGTAGCCCACCGTCGTGGTCTTGCGGGTCACGTCGGTGCTGGCGCCTTGCGCCTTCGACTGGCCGTAGGCGAACTGGGCCTTGCCGTTGCCGATGGGCACGGTGGCGCCGAGCTGGTAGATCTTCGTCTTGAGTTCGGCGGTGCCGTCGTTCTCGACCTGGCCGGCCTGGCCGAACAGCTTGACCACGCCGAAGTCGTAGGTGACGCCGAGCTGCACCGAATCCTGGTTGTCGATGCCCGCTGCAAGGCCGCCGTTCGCGTTCTTGACCTTCTGGTAGGCCACGGTGCCCGAGAAGCCGCTGCTGAAGTACAGCACGTTGCCGCCGAAGTTGTTGCCCTTCTGCCCCACGGCGTTTTCATCGGTGTTGGCCAGCAGGTTCACGCTCAGGCCATTGAGGCTCGGGCTGCTGTACGCGATGGAGTTGTTCCAGCCCGAGTCACCGATCAAGGCGCCGCCGGTCTGGAAGTAGTGCAGGATGCTGGGTGAGTACGAGAACGAATCGCCGAACGGGTTGAACGCGAGTGTCGACACGAAGAACGGCGTGGTGTTGCGGCCAAGCGTGGTGGCGCCGTAGGCCCCTTTCAGGCCCACGTAGGCGCTGCGGGCCCAGAAGGCGTCGCCGTTGAAGCGGCCGGCGGCACCCTCGTCGGGACGCAGGAAGTGCTCGATCATGAAGACCGCGCTGATGCCGCCGCCCAGGTCCTCGGCGCCCTTGAAGCCGACGAAGCTCGTGGTCATGTCGCCACTCGAGACTTCCTTGTTCTTGACCGAACCGGCGGTCTGGTACGACCGCACCGAGGCGTCCATCAGGCCATAGAGGGTGACGGTGGATTGCGCGGCAGCAGACGCGCAGGCGCACACGGACGCCGCAGCGAGGGCAACGGCACGGAGGGAACGGCTCATGAGAGGGAACTCCAGATGGGTATGTCGAAGGTGGCGGAAGTCGCGAACGGCTTGTATGCAATTGGCGTACCCGATTGTCACATTCGTTGTTTTCGTGCCGCCGTTCACGAGGGGGCCGGGGCGGCTTGGCGTCAGAATGCCCCAACAGCCTTCCGCACCCGGCGATGCACCGGCTTGACGCATGAACCTCCTCCTCAACGGTCACACCCGCCCGCTGCCCGACGACGCCGTCGCGGCCGACATGCCCGTGCTGTGGGTGCTGCGTGACGTGCTGAACCTCACGGGCACGAAATACGGGTGTGGGGTGGGAGCGTGCGGCGCCTGCACGGTGCACGTCGACGGGCAGGCCACGCGGTCGTGTGTCACGCCGTTGTCGGCGGTTCAGGGAAAAAATGTGTATACGATCGAGGCGCTGGGCGCGCCCGATCGGCCCCATCCGTTGCAGCAGGCGTGGCTTGCCCACCAGGTGCCCCAGTGCGGCTATTGCCAGAGCGGCATGCTGATGGCGGCAGCGGCGCTGCTCGCGAAAAACCGCGACCCGAGCGACGCCGACATCGACGCCGCCATCACCAACCTGTGCCGCTGTGGCACCTACCCGCGCATCCGCGAGGCCATCAAGGCGGCGGCGCGGCAGTTGCGCACCGGGGTGTCCCGATGAATCGGCGCAGCCTGCTGCTGGGCGGCCTCACCGCCACCGGGGCCCTGCTGGTGGGGTGGGGCGCGCTGCCGCCGCGCAGCCGCCTGGGCAGTGCGTCCCGTGCGGTGGCCGACGGCGGTGTCGTGGCGCTCAACGGGTGGCTCAAGGTGACGCCCGATGGGGTCGTGCACCTGGCCATGCCACGCAGCGAAATGGGGCAGGGGGTGCACACGGCGCTGACGATGCTGGTGGCCGAGGAACTCGACGTGCCGCTGGCGGCCGTGCGCCTGGTGCCGGCCGGCCCGGACCGCATCCACGGCAACGTGGCGCTGTTCGTGGCGTCGTTGCCCATCCATCCGTCGGCCATCGATGCCGAATCGCCTGCCGCCGTGGTGCGGGGCAGCCGCTGGCTGGTGGGCAAGGTGGCCACCGAGCTCGGCGTGTCCATCACCGGCGGGTCGTCGAGCGTGAGCGACGCATGGGACGTGCTGCGCCTGGCCGCGGCCACCGCGCGTGCCCAGCTGCTCGGCGCGGCCTCGTTGCAGTGGAAGCTGCCCGTGGCCGACCTGGCCATCGACAACGGCATCATCAGCCACCCGTCGGGGCCGAGCGGCCACTTCGGGGAGTTTGCCCGCGCTGCCGCCGCCACGCCGGCCACCGGCGTGCGCGTGAAGGACCGCAAGGCGTGGTCGCTGATCGGCACCGCGGCGCCCCGCACCGACCTGCCGGCCAAGGTAGACGGCTCCGCGGTCTTCGGTCTCGATGTGCGCCGGCCCGGCCAGCTCTACGCGGTGGTGGCCCATGCGCCCATGTTGTTCGGTTCGCCGGGCCGCGCCGACACCGCCGCGGCGCTGGCGCTGCCGGGTGTCGAGCGCGTGGTGCGCCTGGGCCGGTACGCCGGCTCGCACGAGGCGGTGGCGGTGGTGGGCCGCACCACGTGGCACGCGCGGCGCGGGGTGCAGGCGCTCGACGTGGAATGGCGGGGTCCGCCCGCCGGGCACCCTGACACCCGCGAACTGATCGACACCCTCGAACGCCGTGCGCGCGAGGCCGACCACGCCGGCGGCGGTTTCGCGTTCCATGACCGCGGCGACATCCTGGCGGCGCATGCGGCGGCCAGCAGCCGCCACGAGGCCGTGTACCGCGCGCCCTACCTGGCGCACGCGGCCATGGAGCCCATCAACTGCACCGCCCGGGTGGCCGACGGGCGGGTGGAACTTTGGGCGCCCACGCAGTTCCCCACCGCCGCGCGTGCCATCGCGGCCCAGGTGGCGGGAGTCGACGCGGATGACGTCACGCTGCACGTCACGTACCTTGGAGGCGGGTTCGGCCGCCGCCTCGACGTCGACTTCGTGGGCCAGGCCGTGCGCATCGCCATCGAGACCAGCGGTCGGCCCGTGCAGCTCGTGTGGCCTCGCGAGGAAGACCTGACCCACGACTTCTACCGGCCGGCCGCGGTGGCCGTCTTGCGCGCGGCATTCGACGCCGACGGCGCCGTCAGCGCGTTGTCCGTCACCAGCGCGGGGGATGCCATCACCCCGCGCTGGCTCGAACGCACGCTGCCGTTGCTGGCTGCCGTGGACACGCCCGACCGCAGCAACAGCGAAGGCCTGTTCGACCAGCCCTACGACATCCCCCACCAGCGCATGGCCCACGTGGCCACCCACAGCGGCGTGCCGGTGGGCTACTGGCGTTCGGTGGGCCATTCGCACAACGCGTTCTTTGCGGAAGGGTTCATCGACGAACTGGCCGCCCAGGCGCACCAGGATCCGCTGGCGTTCCGCCTGGCCCTGCTCGCGAACCAGCCGCGGCACGCCGCGGTGCTCAAGCTCGTGGCCGACAAGTCCGGCTGGGCGTCACCCTTGCCGCCCGGGCGCGCGCGCGGTGTGGCGCTGGCCGAGAGTTTCGGCAGCATCGTCGCGCACGTCGCCGAGGTGGTGCTGGTGGATGGCAAGCCGCGCGTGGTGCGGGTCGTGTGCGCGGCTGATGTGGGCACCGTCGTCAATCCCGGCATCGTGGCGCAGCAGATGGAAGGGGCCATCGTGTTCGGCCTGTGCGCGGCGCTGCACCAGCGCATCGACATCCACGACGGCGTGGTCCAGCAGTCCAACTTCCACACCTACCGGTTGCTCACGCTGGCCGAGACCCCGCGCATCGAGACCCACCTCATCGCCAGCGAACGCCCGCCCAGCGGCGTGGGTGAACCCGGCGTGCCACCAGTGGCGCCTGCGGTCGCCAATGCGGTGTTTGCGTTGACAGGAGAGCGGCTGAGGGCACTGCCTTTGATGTTGTGATGATTGCGGCCGGACGAACGACGAGGCCAAGCCTGCGCAGTGCCCGGCTGTATCGATGACCAAGCCGGAGACCCGTCCAGGGTGACGCGAGTGGCACGGGTGGTGCGGAGCCTGGGAAGGCAGACCCCGGGAGTCAGGGCGTGGAGAGACGTCCTGGCTTGATCGAGTCCTCGGCGTACACCGAGCGAGTCCCGCTCAGCCGAAGCGCGAAGCGCCTGGGCAAAGGTCTGGGAAGCTGGTGTTGAGGTGTTTTCTTGGTTCCTTCTTTTTCACCAGAAAAAGAAGGGACTCGGCTGCCGGGCCGAGTCCCGGCGCGGCCTCGCGCAGCGAGAAAACGCAGCTCGCAGCGAAGAGTGGGCCCCGTCGTTCGACGGGGTGACGAGGGGGTGACGGGGAAGGGGTGACGCAGCCCGTGTGAGGCCCCGCCCTGGCAAGGGCATCACCCCAGCGGCAGCAACGCCCCGAAGTTCGAATGCCCTTCCACCACCCGCACCAGCGCCTGCCGCAGCTTCACGGCGTCGAGCGGTTTGGTGAGGAAGTCGTTCATGCCGGCGGCCATGGCCTCCTCGCGTTCGGACACCAGCGCCGCTGCCGTCAGCGCGATGATGGGGAGCGCCTCGGCCGAGTGTTCGGCGCGCAGGCGGCGCGCGGCCTCGTGGCCGCTCAGGTGGGGCATCTGCACGTCCATCAGCACCACGTCGAACGGCCGGCGCGCCACCACGGCCCGTTCCACCGCCGCGATGGCCTCGCGGCCGTCGCTCGCCTGCACCACGTCCACGCCCCACTGCTCGAGCGTCGACACACCGATCAGCATGTTGACGGGGTTGTCCTCCACGAGCAGCACATGGACACCCTGCAGCCGGGCCACGTCCTGCGCTTCGTCGTCGACACCGGCCACCGGGGCCTGCGCCTCCGGCATGGGCAACTCCGCCCAGAAGCGGCTGCCTTCACCGACGCGGCTTTCCACACCGATACGTCCGCCCATCAGCACGGCGAGTTCCTTGCAGATGGACAACCCGAGGCCGGTGCCGCCAAAGCGGCGGGTCGTGGATTCGTCGGCCTGCGTGAACGGCTGGAACAGCCGCATCTGGGTGTCGGCGTCGATGCCCGGGCCGGTGTCCTGCACGCTGAAGCGGATGAACCCGTCGCCGGCCGGTGACACCGAGATGCGCACATGGCCGCGCGCGGTGAACTTCAGGCCGTTGGTGATGTAGTTGCTCAGGATCTGGCGCAGGCGCAGCGGGTCGCCGCGCACGGTGCCGGGCAGCGCTTCATCGATGTGCAGGTGCAGCGCGAGCGAATGCGCATGGGCGAGGGATTGGTACGCGTGGTGCACGGCGCCCAGCAGCGCCCGCAGGTCGAACGGGACCGATTCCACGCTGAACTTGCCCGCCTCGATCTTCGAGAGGTCGAGGATGTCCGAAATGATGCCGGCCAGGCTCTGGGCGCTGTCGTGGATCTGCGCGAGGTACTGCTGGCGGCGGCGTTCCTCCAGGCCCAGCTGCATGGCGAGCCGGGCGAGCCCCAGCAGCCCGTTGAGCGGCGTGCGGATCTCGTGGCTCATGTTCGCGAGGAACGCGCTTTTCGCGCGGTTGGCGGCCTCGGCCCGGTCGCGTGCGTCGGCCAGGGCCTGGTCGATCTGGTGCCGTTCCGTGATGTCCTCGGCGATCCAGATGGTGCCGTCGAGGCTCGGGTGCGGGGACGTCACGGCCTGCGCCATCACGCGGCCGATGAACGTGCTGCCGTCGCGCCGGCGCATCACGCGTTCGAGTTCGAGCGGGGCACCGGTGTCGTCGTCGGCGCGGTCTTCGCCGTGCAGCCACACCACCTGCTCGTCCTGGCCCACGAGGGCGCCCGGGGCCCAGCCGAACATGCGCTCGAAGCGGTCGTTGACCTGCACGAAACGGCCCTCGCGCGTGAGCGCGATGCCGATGAGCGCGTTCTGCAGCATGGCCTCGTGTTCGTGCTGCACCCGCTGCGTCTCGGTCACGTCGCGCCCGTTGACCACCATGTACTCGCGGCCGTCGAGTTCGAAGCGCGCGGCCGACAGCAGCAACGACACGGGTTGCCGTGCCTTGTTGAGGCACGTGACGGGCAGCTCGTGGATCTCGCCGTGGGCCGCGACGGCGTCGAGGAGCGGGCCGCGTTCCGCCGGGTGGTACCAGATGCCCAGGTCGAGCGCGGACTTGCCCACGACCTCCTCGGCCGTGTACCCGAAGATGCGCGAGAAGCTCTCGTTGACCATCAGGAAGCGGCCGGTGTCGAGTTCGCCCAGCGTGATGAAGTCGGGGCTCGTCGCGAACATGTGCGTGAGCATCACCTCGGACCGGCGCAACGCGTTCTCGGCGGCCACCCGCGCGGTGATGTCGTAGAAGATCGACAGCGTGGCGGGGCCGTCCACCTCGTTGACCCGCACGTCGGTGGCCTGCGCCGTCAGGCGCTTGCCCTGCACCGACGTCAGCTGGAAGTCGATCATCTCGAGGGCACTGCCCACCGGCATGTGCTCGAGCTCGGCCAGGCGGCGGGTCTGCAGGTTGCGCGACGGGCCGGCCTCGTAGCGCTGCAGCAGGTTCGTGCCCGCCAGCGCGGCCGGCGACGCATGGCCGAACATGTAGGCCGCTGCCTCGTTGGCGTCCAGCACGAACCCGCGCCGGTGCAGCAACAGCGGGGTGGGCGAGCGGGTGAAGAGTTCCTGGTAGCGGCTCTCGCTGGCACGCACCGCCTGCTGGGCCATCAGTTCGCCGGTGATCTCCTTGCCCACGCCCCAGTAGCCGAGGAACTGGCCGCCTTCGTCGAACCGCGGGCGGCCACTGATGACAAATTGCCGCAGCCGGCCCTGGCGGTCAGTGCGCTGCAGCCGCACCTGGGAAAACGGGTGGTGCGCCTGCATCGCGGCGCGGGTGGTCAACCGGTCCTGTTCGCTCATGCCCACGTCGAGGTCCCACGGCAGCATGCCGGCCTGCGAGCGCGCGGGGCGCCAGAAACCGTTCGCGAGGTCGTCGGCGACGTCGACCAGGCGAAGGTTCTGATCCACCTCCCAGTACATGTCGGCCGCGATGGTCAGCAGGCCGCGGAACCGCTGTTCCCGTTCGTCGGCCTGGTTCAGGGCCAGGTTCACGAGGCGGGTCATCATGGCACCTGCGATCAGCGACGAGGCCAGCAGCATGCCGTGGGAGATGGTGTACAGCGGGCTCGGCGGACCGTTCAGGTGGCCGAAGGACTGGGCGGCCGCGAGGCCAGCGATGGCCAGTTCACCCGCGACCGCGAGCATCGCGGCGGCCCGGATGCCCGACAGCACCGCCACGAGGCACACGAACAGCCCCACGTAGGCGAGGTTGGGCGTGTGCACGCCTTCACCGGTGGCCACGGCCGACAGCACCGCGACGATGGAGGCACACCACCCGGCCACGTTGATGACGGCACCGACGGGCCACACGCGCACCTGCCACATGGCCCCGATGAACACCCCGCACAGCAGCACGCACGCGGCCACCAGCAGGGCCTGCGGGAGCGGCCGCATCTGCAGTGGCAACAGGGCATACATGGCCGCGTTGCCCAGGGAGACCACCGCGGCCGCACCGAAGAACACCCGTGCGACCTGGGGTCTGACGCTGGGCCGCACCTTGCGGACAGGCGCTTGCGGTGCGGGGTCTGGCGAAGGGGTCATGCGGCTGATGACGGCATGTGACACATCAGGTGCGGCGGGCGTACCTCAGTGTGTCATCGCGGCCGCCGTGCAGAGCCCTTCGTTTTCCCCTGTCCGGGACAGGTCAGGCGGTGCTTCGTGCGGAATTCAGCAGCGCGCGCGTCTCGAGCGCCACGCGCCGGGCAGCGGATGCGAAGTCGTCGTCCGCCGACGCGTACAGCACCGCACGCGACGAATTGACGACGATGGGGGCATCCGGGCGCCAGCCGGCCTTCACGGTGGCCACCGCGTCTCCCCCCTGGGCGCCCACGCCCGGGATCAGCAGCGGCAGGTTCGGGGCCAGGGCACGCACGCGGGCGATCTCCTCGGGGAACGTGGCGCCCACCACCAAGCCGAGCTGGCCGTTGCGGTTCCAGTCGGTCTGCGCCAGATGGGCGAGGTGCTCGAACAGGCGCGGCTGGCCCGGCACGTCGGCCAGGCGCTGGAACTGCCAGTCGCTGCCACCGGGGTTCGACGTGCGGCACAGCAGGATCACGCCCTTGCCGGGGTACCGCAGGTACGGTTCGATCGAGTCGAAGCCCATGAACGGCGACAGCGTGACCGCATCAGCCTGGTAACGTTCAAATGCCTCGCGGGCATATTGCTCGGCGGTGGAGCCGATGTCACCGCGCTTGGCGTCGAGGATCACCGGCACCTCGGGGGCCACGCGCCGGATGTGGGCCATCAGCTGTTCGAGCTGCGCCTCGGCACGGTGCGCATGGAAGTACGCGATCTGCGGCTTGAACGCGATCACGAGGTCCTTCGTGGCGTCCACGATGCGGGCGCAGAAGTCGAAGATGCGCGACGGGTCGTTGCGCATCCCGGCCGGGAACTTCGAGGGCTCCGGATCCAGCCCGACACACAGCATCGACTGGTTCTGGCGTTCGGCGCGGTGCAGCTGGGCGGTGAAGTCCATCGGTTGTCCTTGTCAGATCTTGCGGGCGAGGGTGGCGGCGAGGCCGGTGTACGCCCCGGGGGTCAGCGCGAGCAGGCGCGCCTTTTCCGCGTCGGGCAATGCCAGGCCGGCGATGAACCCCTGCATCAGTTCGCGGGTCATCGGCTGGCCGCGCGTGAACTTCTTGAGCTGTTCGTACGGCTCGGGCAGGCCGAAGCGGCGCATCACGGTCTGGATGGGTTCGGCCAGCACTTCCCACGCGCCGTCGAGGTCGGACGACAGCGCGAGCTCGTTCAGCTGCAGCTTGTCGAGGCCGCGGGTCAGCGAGTCGTAGCCGAGCAGCGCGTAGCCGAGGGCCACGCCCATGTTGCGCAACACGGTGCTGTCGGTCAGGTCGCGCTGCCAGCGGCTGATGGGGAGCTTCTGGCTCAGGTGGGTCAGCAGCGCGTTGGCCAGGCCGAAGTTGCCTTCGGCGTTTTCGAAGTCGATCGGGTTGACCTTGTGCGGCATGGTGGACGAGCCCACCTCACCTTCCTTCGTCTTCTGCTTGAAGAAGCCGAGGCTGATGTAGCCCCACACGTCACGCGACCAGTCGATCAGGATCGTGTTCGTGCGGGTGACCGCGTCGAACAGCTCGGCCATGTAGTCGTGCGGCTCGATCTGGATGGTGTACGGGTTGAACGTCAGGCCGAGCTGCTTCTCGATCACGCGCTGGCTGAAGGCTTCCCAGTCGTGGTCGGGGAAGGCCGACAGGTGGGCGTTGAAGTTGCCCACGGCGCCGTTCATCTTCGCGAGCAGCTTGACCCCGGCGATGCGCTCGCGGGCGTTCTTGAGGCGTGCCACCACGTTGGCGATTTCCTTGCCCACCGTGGTGGGGCTGGCCGTCTGGCCGTGCGTGCGGCTCAACATGGGCACGGCGGCGAAGTTGTGGGCCAGCGTGGTCAGCTTCGCGATGATCTTGTCGATGGCCGGCAGCACCACGTCCTGGCGGGCCGCCTTCAGCATCAGCCCGTGGCTGGTGTTGTTGATGTCCTCGCTGGTGCACGCGAAGTGCACGAACTCGCCGGCGCTTTTCAGCTCGGTGTTGGTCTCGAAGCGGTCCTTCAGCCAGTACTCCACGGCCTTCACGTCGTGGTTGGTGGTCTTTTCGATGTCCTTGATGGCCTGGGCGTCGGCTTCGGAGAAGCGGGTCACCAGGCCGCGCAGCAGGCCGCGGGCGGCTTCGGACAGCGGTTTGAATTCCGTGAAGCCGGCGTCCGACAACGCGATGAACCATTCGATCTCGACCTGCACGCGGCGGTGCATCAGGCCGAACTCGCTCAGCAGCGGGCGCAGGGCGGCGACCTTCGGGGCATAGCGGCCATCCAGGGGGGACAGGGCGGTGAGGGCGGAGAGGTTCATGGCGGGGGCGGCCGGGGGATGGGCCGCGGGTAAAGAAGGGTTCCGACGGGGCCCGCGCGGGCGGGCAGTCCCTGATTTTAGGGGAGCCCGGTTGTCCCACCCGCCGGCTGGCACTTTTTGTGCAGTGCGGTACCCGTTGCCCTACAGTGACAGCATGTTCCAAGGACCGACCCCATGACCACCGTCCACCACATCACCCACCCGTTGATCCAGCACAAACTGACGCTGATGCGCCAGAAGGACCGCAGCACCAGCGGCTTTCGCCGCCTGCTCGGCGAGATCAGCATGCTGATGGCCTACGAGGTCACCCGCGAGATGCCCACCCAGCTGATCGACATCGAGACCCCGCTCGAACCCATGAAAAGCCCGGTGATCGACGGCAAGAAGACCGTGTTCGTCAGCATCATGCGGGCCGGCGACGGGTTCCTCGACGGCATGCTCAGCATCGTGCCCGGCGCACGGGTGGGCCATGTGGGCCTCTACCGCGACCCCGAGACGCTGAAGGCCGTCGAGTACTACTTCAAGATGCCCCAGGGCATGAACGAACGCGACGCCATCGTGCTCGACCCGATGCTCGCCACCGGCAACTCGGCCATCGCCGCGGTCACCCGGCTCAAGGCCACCAACCCGAAGTCGATCCGCTTCGTGTGCCTGCTGGCCGCGCCCGAGGGGCTCGCGAAATTCGTCGCCGCCCACCCTGACGTGCCGGTCTACACCGCGGCCATCGACCGCGGGCTCAACGACCACGGCTACATCGTGCCCGGCCTCGGGGACGCCGGCGACCGCATCTTCGGCACGAAGTGACATTCATGGCCGCTGACCGCACCTTCTGCCTGCGCGACGTGGTGCTGCCCGACGGGCGCACCGGCCAGGACGTGTTCGTCGAGGCCGGCCGCATCGCCGCGGTGGGGCCGCGGCTTGCCGTGCCCGACGGCGTGCCGTCCCTCGACGGCGGCGGCTGGCTGTTGTCTCCGCCGTTCGTGGACGCCCACTTCCACATGGACGCCACGCTGAGCCACGGCCTGCCGCGGGTCAACGCGAGCGGCACGCTGCTCGAGGGCATTGCGCTCTGGGGCGAACTGAAGCCGCTGCTGACCCAGCAGGCGCTGGTCGACCGCGCGCTGGCCTATTGCGACTGGGCGGTGGCCAAGGGCCTGCTGGCCATCCGAACCCACGTGGACGTCTGCGACGACCGGCTGCTCGCCGTGGAAGCGCTGCTGCACGTGAAGCGCACCGTGGCGCCGTACCTCGACCTGCAGCTCGTCGCGTTCCCGCAGGACGGGGTGTTGCGCGCGCCCACGGCGCTGGCCAACCTGAAACGTGCGCTCGACCTGGGGGTCGACGTGGTGGGGGGCATCCCCCACTTCGAGCGGTCGATGGCGCAGGGCGCCGAGAGCGTGCGGGTGCTGTGCGAGCTGGCGGCCGACCGCGGCCTGCCGGTCGACATGCATTGCGACGAAAGCGACGACCCGCTGTCGCGCCACATCGAGACGCTCGCGGCCGAGACCGTGCGGCTCGGGCTGCAGGGCCGGGTCACCGGCTCGCACCTGACGTCCATGCACTCGATGGACAACTACTACGCGAGCAAGCTGATCCCGCTGATCGCCGAGGCGCGGGTGCATGTGGTGGCCAATCCGCTGATCAACATCACGCTGCAGGGCCGGCACGACACCTACCCGAAGCGGCGTGGCATGACACGTGTGCCTGAACTGCTGGCCGCCGGGGTCAACGTGGGGTTCGGCCACGACTGTGTCATGGACCCCTGGTACTCGCTCGGCTCCGGCGACATGCTCGAGGTGGCCCACATGGGCCTGCACGTGGCCCAGATGACGTCGCAGGCGCAGATGCGCGCGTGCTTCGACGCGGTCACCTGCAACAACGCGGCCGTGCTGGGGCTCGACGGCTACGGCCTCGCGCCCGGGTGCCATGCCGACATGGTGCTGCTGCAGGCGCGCGACCCGGCCGAGGCCATCCGGCTGCGTGCCACGCGGCTGCTGGTGGTGCGCGACGGCCGGGTGGTGGCCCGCACGGCACCGGCGGTGGCCACGCTGGACCTGCCTGGCCGCCCGGCGGCCGTGGATTGGACGCTGCGGCGCTGATCCGTCAGTGCGACGGCGCCGCTGACCGATCAGGGACGCGACTGCGCTGCGTCGCGGAAGAACTGGATGCGCTCGGCGTCGTCGGGGTGCGACGCGATGGTGAGCCCGAGCCAGCGGGGCACCTGGCCGTCGGCCGCGGGGCGTTCGGGCCGCGCCGCGAGTTTCTCGAAGAAGACCACCATCACGAGCGGCGAGATGTTGCTCGCCCTCAGGATCTGCACGGCGGCGGCATCGGCCTCGCGTTCGGCCTCGCGCGAGTAGGCCGCGCGGCCCAGCAGCGTGGGGGCGGCGCCGAGCAGCCGGGTGAAGTCGTCGAACACCCAGCTCCGCGCCATCCCCAGCAGGCTGCCCTGCACGAACAGGCGCATGCCGTGGCGGCCCTCGATGTGGCCGAACTCGTGGGCGAGCACCCCCAGCACCGCGTCCTCGTTGTCGGCCAGCAACTCCACCAACTGGTCGGTCACGACGATGGTGCCGCCCGGCAGCGCGAAGGCGTTTGGGCCCATCGTGTTGTCGCGTGCCTTGCGGAAGATCACCTGGTGGGCCGGCACCGCCCGGTCGCCGTGGGACTTGCGCACGATGCCGGCAAAGGCCAGCCGCAAGCGCGCCTGGCGCCCTTCGGGCAACTCGCTGGGGGCGAGGGCGTCGGCCTCCGCCGCCTTGAGCGTGGTGTCACCGAGGGCGCGGTCCACCTCCAGCGGCACGGCGGCCACCAGTGTGCGGGCGGCCCAGGGCAGTGCCCAGACGTACAGCGCGGCGCCCACCGCGAGCGCCACCGCCACGGTGGCCAGCAGCACCGCGAACCACGGCCAGGCCGGGTTGGTGCGGGGCACCAGCTGGTGCCGGTGACCGGTGGCGGCGGCCCAGCGGTCCCAGGCCTCGCCGTCACGGCAGTACAGGGCCCCGCCATCGCGCAGCGGCAGTGAGCGCCCGCCGTCGGTGGTGCGCACCGGGGCCAGCAGGTCGTCGAGTGCCAGGCTGCGCGCGAGGCCCTGGCCGGCTACCAGCAGGCGCTGCTGCCCCATGCGAAGCGTGGCGGGCAGGCTCTTGGCGCCTTTGCCTTCGCGGTAGTCGATGGGCAGGTCGAGGGTCATGGGATCAGGAAATGGAAAGGCTTCCACGCGGCCAAAGGCCGCATGGATCTTGCTGCTGAAAACTCTATCACCTGCAATGTGCCCTTTGTCACGCTTTGCGTTCGATAGAATCGAGCGACTCCAGGGAAAACCACAACCATGAAACTCATCGGTTCGCTTACCAGTCCCTACGTGCGCAAGGTCCGCGTCGTGATGGCGGAAAAGAAGCTCGACTACCAACTCGAGCTCGAGGACGTCTGGACGAGCGACGCGATCCTGAAGTCCAACCCGCTCGGCAAGGTGCCTTGCCTGGTGATGGAAGGCGCCGAAGCCGTCTTCGACTCGCGGGTCATTGTCGAGTACGTGGACACCTTGTCGCCGGTGGGCCGCCTGATCCCCGAACGCGGCCGCGAGCGCACCGAGGTGCGCACGTGGGAAGCGCTGGGCGACGGCGTCATCGACGCCGCCATCCTCGCCCGCCTGGAACACACCTGGGCCGGCCGCACCGAGGGCCAGCGCAGCGAGGCCTGGGCACAACGCCAGATGGTCAAGGTGCACGCGTCGCTCGGGGCCATGAGCCAGGGCCTGGCCGACAAGCCTTGGTGCACCGGCATTCATTTCTCCCTGGCCGACATCGCCGTGGGCTGCGCGCTGGGCTACCTCGACTTCCGGTTCCCGGAAATCACCTGGCGCGACCAGTACCCCAACCTGGCGAAGCTGAGCGCCAAGCTGGCACTGCGGCAGAGTTTCATCGACACTGCGCCGCCGGTGTGAACGGCATCCTGGCTTGGGCCATTGCTGTCGGGGGAAAGTCTCGGGTCATCCCGGCGAACGCCGGGATCCACTGTGTCCAGGCGCGGCGACGTTCCGGTCACATCTGGCCTGATCCCCCCGCCTCAACGCTTCTCTCGACAGCGTAGAACGTTTGGGCCCGCTGCAGGCAACACCTGTTCTGCATCGCACGCTCGGGCCCACCCGTCCAGTGGGTCCCGGCTTTCGCCGGGATGACAACGCTGCGATTGGCTGGGATGACAGGGCCCGTGGCGACGGTCAGGCCAGTGACAAGCTATTGGCATGCAGGTCGAACTGCAGCTTGTGATACACCCGCCGGATCCCACACGCCAACGTGTGCACGCTTGCGTGCCACTGCTGGGCGATCTCGTCGATCAGGTAGCCCCGCGCCACCCATTGCAGGATCTCGCGTTCGGTGCCGGTGAGCACGAGCGGGTTCAGCGCGTCGCTCATGGTGTCGGCGGTATGGGGGCGGTACTGGTCGAAGTGGTCCAGCAGTTGCCGGGCGATCAGTGGCGACATGGGCGATTCACCTCGCGCCAGTTGTTCGAGCGTGGCGATCAGGGTGTCGGGCGACCGGGCGTGCACCCAGTACCCGTCGGCCCCGGCGCGCAACGCGTCGAGCAGCACGGCGTCGTCGTGGGACACGAGGGTGACCAGCACATGGGGCCGCGCCCGGCGGTCGGGCCGCCGCAGCGTCTGCAGCAGGTGGGCCACGTCGCCGTCCTGCACGCGCAGGTCGGTCACGAGGATGTCGGGGCGGTGGACGCGAAGCAGCGACTCCGCCTCGACTACCGTGTGGGTGAGCCCCACCACCTCGAGCCGGCCGGAACCGTCGATCAACGCACGCAGGCGGGGGCTCGCTTCGTGGTCGCGTTGCAACAAGACAATGGACGGCATGGCAGCGGCGGGCGGAAGGCGGGCGGAATTGGTGCGGATGTTGGACGAATTCTTAACGACTTCGCGACAGTGCGCACCCCCGCGATCCGGGGCGTTTTGGAAAGAGGCCTTCTCGCCACCCCTGGAAGACGTTCTGCCGCTGCCATGCGCACCGGCCGCTCAGAACGCCGCCAGCGCTTCCTCCGGCGCCATCGCGAAACTGTCGGCCCGTGCCTTGGGCCAGTACACCTCGAACACCCGGTGCGGCAGTTCGCCCGCGAGCAACACGCCCGGCTTCAGGAACGGCAGCAGGTTGGCCAGCAGCTTGACCTCGTGGTCGCTGCTTCGCCGCACGATGTGGGAGGCGGTGATCTGCCCGGGGTGGGTGAGCCCGGCGGCCTGCACCAACTCCTGCAACGCCAGCAGCGTGTTTTCATGGAACCGGTACACCCGCTCGGCCTTCGTGGGCACCACGATGGCCCGCTCGCGCCGCTTGTCTTGCGTGGCCACCCCGGTGGGGCAGTTGCCGGTGTGGCAGTTCTGCGCCTGGATGCAACCGAGCGCGAACATGAAACCGCGCGCTGCGTTGCACCAGTCGGCACCGAGCGCCATCATGCGCGCGATGTCGAACGCGCTGACCACCTTGCCGGCGCAGCCGAGCTTGATGCGCGACCGCAGGTTCAGGCCGACGAGCGTGTTGTGCACGAGCAGCAGGCCCTCCTGCAGCGGGGCGCCCATGTGGTCGATGAACTCCAGCGGCGCGGCACCGGTGCCGCCTTCGGCCCCGTCGATCACGATGAAGTCGGGCGTGATGCCGGTCTCCACCATGGCCTTTGCAATGGCGAACCATTCCCACGGGTGACCGATGCACAGCTTGAAGCCAGTGGGCTTGCCGCCCGACAGCGTGCGCAGTTCGTCGATGAACTTCATCATGCCGATGGGCGTGTCGAACGCGCTGTGCCGTGATGGCGACACGCAGTCGACCCCGATGGGCACCCCGCGTGCGGCCGCCACCTCGGCGGTGACCTTGGCGCCGGGCAGCAGGCCACCGTGTCCGGGCTTGGCGCCCTGGCTCAGCTTGAGCTCGATCATCTTCACCTGCGGGTCGCGCGCGTTGGCACTGAAACGTTCGGCGTCGAAGCGGCCCTCGGCGTTGCGGCAACCGAAGTAGCCGGAGCCGATCTCCCAGATCAGGTCACCGCCGTGCTGGCGGTGGAAGCTGCTGATCGAGCCCTCGCCAGTGTCGTGCGCGAACCCGCCCTGTTTGGCGCCGGCGTTCAACGCGAGGATCGCGTTGCCCGACAGCGCGCCGTAGCTCATCGCCGAGATGTTGAAGATGCTTGCCGAATACGGCTGCGGGCGGCCTTCACCAATGGTGATGCGGAAATCGTGGCTGCCGAGTTCGGTGGGGGTCAGCGAATGGTTGATCCATTCGTACCCCTGCCGGGACACGTCGATCTGGGTGCCGAACGGGCGCTTGTCGGAATCGCCCTTGGCCCGCTGGTACACGAGCGAGCGCTGGTGGCGCGAGAACGGGGCGGCATCGTGGTCGCCTTCGATGAAGTACTGCCGGATCTCGGGCCGCACGAACTCGAGCAGGAACCGCAGGTGGCCGATGACCGGGTAGTTCCGCAGGACGGAGTGGCGCGTCTGGCGGGCGTCTCGCGCGCCGAGGGCGGTGAGGGCCACGCACACCAGCGCGAACCACCCGCCGACACCGAACCCCACCCACGTGAACAGGCTGAGCAGTGCCCCGAGTGCCGACAGCAGCCAGGCCGCGTAGCGAAGGGGGAACTGCGAATTCAATCGCTCGAGCCAGGCGGGCATGACCATCTCCTTGTTCAGGCGATGGTAGCCGCGCCGGCCATCCCGGCCGGCGCGATGTTGTCACGGTCGGTGAGCGATCAGGGCTTGGCCGCGGGCTTCTTGTTCGGGTCGTACACGCCGCCGGTCGGGTCCTGGTTCTTCGCGGCTTCGGTGGCTTCGGGGCGGCGCGCTTCGCGGGCGGCGGCGGCTTCGGCGCGGCGTTGCTTGAACGTCTTGCGCGGCGGCTTGGCCTTGGTCTCGGACGCCGGGGCCACCGTGTCGCCCTTCGTCACGGGCGCCTTGTCGGCGGCGATGGCGTCGGTGGTTTCCTTCTTCACCTGGGCGCGGGTCTTGGGCTGGTTGTCGCCCGAGGCCGGTGGGGTCCATTGCTTCTTCGGCGGCATGCGTTCGCCGCTGATCTGGGCGTCCTTCGTGCGGTCGGCCGGGATCTCGGCCTTCACGTCGGCGCGTGAGGGCGACGAGGCCGCGGTCTGGGCCAGCAGGGGTTGAGCGACAAACGAGCTGAGGATGAGCGCGGAAACGGCAAGGAGTCTGTTTGTCATCATGGGTTGTTCCTCAAGGGTTGCAGAACGCCGGCGCCGTGATGAGGCACGCGGAAAGACCATTGGAACAACGCTCTTGTGCCGAAGGCAACCCCTGTTAGCCCAGTGTTGACTTGCGGCAACTGTCACCGTCACCTGGGCGACAGGCGGTGCAGCGTGTCCGCCGCTGCCATCGCGTGATAGATGTTTTCAATCAACAACATTGACCTAATGCACCCACAATATCGGAGGGCGATCCTAAGATTCAACCCGTCCTGTACTTCATACAACCCCAGAGGAAGCAAAGCCATGTCGCTGATCAACTCGCAAATCAAGCCGTTCAACGCCGTCGCGTACCACAAGGAAAAGTTCGTCCCGGTGACCCAGGACACCCTGAAGGGCAAGTGGTCCGTCATCGTGTTCTACCCGGCCGACTTCACCTTCGTGTGCCCCACCGAACTGGAAGACCTGGCCGACCACTACGCCGAATTCCAGAAGCTCGGCGTCGAGATCTATGGCGTGTCGACCGACACCCACTTCGCCCACAAGGCCTGGCACGACACGTCGGACGCCATCAAGAAGGTCACCTACCCGCTCGTCGGTGACCCGACCGCCACGCTCGCCCGCAACTTCGACGTGCTGATCGAAGAAGAAGGCCTGGCGCTGCGCGGCACGTTCCTGATCAACCCGGAAGGCCAGATCAAGCTGTTCGAAGTGCATGACAACGGCATCGGCCGTGACGCCAGCGAACTGCTCCGCAAGGTCAAGGCTGCCCAGTACGTGGCCTCGCACCCGGGCGAAGTGTGCCCGGCCAAGTGGACCGAAGGCGCGAAGACGCTGACCCCGTCGCTCGACCTCGTCGGCAAGATCTGATCCACATCACCTGATCGACCCCCCGGTGCCCACGAGGCGCCGGGGGTTTCACCGAAGTATCGAAGAAAGAAGGAGCCCCGCGATGTTGGACGACACCCTGCAATCCCAATTGAAAGCCTACCTCGAGCGCGTGACGCAGCCGTTCGAGATCGTGGCTTCGCTGGACGACGGCGACTCGTCGCGCGACATGCTCGCGCTGCTCCAGCAGGTCGCCGGCCTCTCGCCCCACATCACGCTCAAGACTGACGGCACCGATGCGCGCCGCCCGTCGTTCAGCCTGAACCGCATTGGCGCCGACATGAAGTTGCGCTTCGCCGCGATTCCGCTGGGCCATGAATTCACCTCGCTGGTGCTGGCGCTCCTGTGGGTGGGTGGACACCCGCCGAAGGTCGAGCCCGACACCATCGCACAGATCAAGAACCTGCCGGGCACGTACGACTTCGAGGTCTACATGTCCCTCACGTGCCACAACTGCCCGGACGTGGTCCAGGCACTGAGCCTGCTGGCCGTGCTGAACCCGAACGTGCGCTCCGTCGTGATCGACGGCGGCCTGTTCCAGAAGGAAGTCGAGGACCGCCAGATCATGGCCGTCCCGATGGTGTTCCTCAACGGCGAACACTTCGGCCAGGGCCGCATGAGCGTCGAGGAAATCGTCGCCAAGCTCGACACCCACGCCAGCGTCCGCGATGCTGAAAAGCTCAGCGCCCGCGACCCGTACGACGTGCTCATCGTGGGCGGTGGTCCCGCCGGCGCCGCCGCGGCCGTGTATGCCGCGCGCAAGGGCATCCGCACCGGTGTGGTGGCCGAACGTTTCGGCGGCCAGGTGCTCGACACCCTGGCCATCGAGAACTTCGTCTCGGTGCTGGCCACCGAAGGCCCGCAGTTCGCAGCGGCCCTCGAGCAGCACACGAAACACTACGACGTCGACATCATGAACCTGCAGCGGGCCGACAAGCTCGTGACCGGCGGCGACCTGATCGAGGTGCAGCTGGCCAACGGCGGCACGCTGAAGTCGAAGTCGGTGATCCTGTCCACCGGTGCCCGCTGGCGCGAGGTGAACGTGCCGGGTGAACAGAAGTACCGCAACCAGGGCGTGGCGTACTGCCCCCATTGCGACGGGCCGCTGTTCAAGGGCAAGCGCGTCGCGGTCATCGGTGGCGGCAACTCGGGTGTCGAAGCGGCCATCGACCTGGCCGGCCTCGTGGCCCACGTGACGCTGTTCGAGTTCGCCGAACAACTGCGCGCCGACGCGGTGCTGGTCAAGAAGCTGCAGAGCCTGCCCAACGTGACCATCCACACGCAGGCCCAGACCACCGAGATCACCGGCGACGGCTCGAAGGTCAACGGCATCACGTACACCCACCGCGCGAGCGGGGCGTCGAACCACGTCGAGCTGGAAGGCGTGTTCGTGCAGATCGGCCTCGTGCCCAACACCGAATGGCTCAAGGGCTCGGTCGAGTTGTCGCGCCACGGCGAGATCGTGGTGGATGCGAAGGGTGCCACGTCGGTGCCGGGCGTGTTTGCCGCCGGTGACGTGACCACCGTGCCATACAAGCAGATCATCATCGCCGCCGGCGATGGGGCGAAGGCGGCGCTCGGTGCCTTCGATCACCTGATCCGCACGTCGGTACCGGCCTGAGCGGCTGATCCCGGGCGCTCAGTCGGCGGTTGGCGCTGGCACGGGGCACGCCAGTGCCGGGTTCTTCGCCCGGTACTGGCGCTCCAGCAGCGATGCCAGTGCGTCTTCAGCTGGCGTGAGCGGCCCATCCGTCCTGCCGTACGGCCAGCCGTAGCCCCATCGGAACGGGGTGTACAGCTGCGACCCGCCGCCGGCGCGCACGCCCGCATGCATCAGGTCGGCCAGCGCCTCGCTCCCCGACACCCGTTTCACGCACGCCGCGAGTTCGAGGTCCGCGACACGCCGGGCCTCCGCGGTGCCGCCGCGCCAGTAGGCCAGGTCGTGTGCCACGCAGCAGCCGCACCAGTCGGCGCTGGTGATGACCGAGCGATCGGGGAACATGCTGCAGCCGTCGGTGGAGAACGGTTGCAGCGTGCCACTGGTCGCGCAGGCGGACAGCAGGCAGGCCACGGCACCCACGGCGTGGGCGTGCCACCGGAATGCCGTTCGGCTCATGGGGCCTGCAACGCCGCGCGTTCGGTGCGCGCTGGCAGCAGCGAGTAGCGCTTGATCCGGCAGGGGCCGGATTCCTTGCAGATGGCGTCCAGGTGACGGTACTTCAGCAAGGCCCGCTGGCCCGGCCGGGGCCACTGCCGCCGCGGCAGTTCGGACTGGTAGTCCTCGCTGTCCGGCCGGAAAGTCATCTCGCCGGTCGCCGCCGGACAATCGGCTGGGAGCGGCCCGCGAGGGCGCAGCACGCGCACGGTCAACGCCGGCGCGGGCGCCCGCTCGATCCGGACCGCCTCCACGTCGTACTGGCATACGGTCCATGACGTTCTGGCCTGCGCGGGGGAGGCCAGGGCAACGCAGGCGGCGATGGCGAGAGATTCGACGAGGTGCATGGTGCAGTCTAGTGCCGGGCAGGTCCGCGATGCCAACCCCGCGGGAGTGCACTGCTGTCCGGGGAAAATCCCCATCACCCATCACCGCCCCTCGTCACCCCGTCGAACGACGGGGCCCACGCTTCGCTGCGAGCTGCGTTTTCTCGCTGCGCGAGGCCGCGCCGGGTCTCGGCCCGGCAGCCGAGTCCCTTCTTGTTCTGGTGAAAAAGAAGGAACCAAGAAAACACCTCAACACCCGGCAGCCGAGTCCCTTCTTGTTCTGGTGAAAAAGAAGGAACCAAGAAAACACCTCAACACCAGCTTCCCAGACCTTTGCCCAGGCGCTTCGGCTGAGCGGGACTCGCACGGTGAACGCCGAGGACTTGATGATGCCAGGACGTCTCTCCAAGCCCTGACGTCCGGGGTCTGCCTTCCCAGGCACCGCACCACCCGAGCCACTCGCGTCACCCTGGACGGGTCTCCGGCGTGGTCATCGATACAGTCAGGCGCTGCGCACGGTGCGCCTCGCGAACTTTCGGATCGTTCATCGTACATCGCTCAGGCGCCCCCCACTGGTGTTCGCCAGTAGCGATCTGCACTCACCGCACGAAGAAATCGCTGCGCGCTAACCGCTGGGCGGTGGAGCTGTTCTTCAAGTGGATCAAGCAGAACCTGAACATCAAGAAGTTCTGCTGCCGCAATTTACCGCTGGGAAACCGGGGGCGCACGGGACGGCTATATCGATGACCAAGCAGGAGACCCGTCCAGGGTGACGCGAGTGGCACGGGTGGTGCGGTGCCTGGGAAGGCAGACCCCGGGAGTCCGGGCGTGGAGAGACGTCCTGGCTTGATTGAGTCCTCGGCGTACACCGTGCGAGTCCCGCTGAGCCGAAGCGCCTGGGCAAAGGTCTGGGAAGCTGGTGTTTGGGCGCATCTTTGGGTTACCTTTCTGGGCGCGCCCTCCATGTCAGGATAGTTGTCGCTTCGTCATTTCCATTCCAAGGTGGGGGGCGGAGAGAGAATGAAA
>NZ_LMDI01000026.1 GCF_001425785.1 Rhizobacter sp. Root1221
AAGGCAAGCCGCGCAAGCCTTCGCCGCCGCCCAACCGCCCCTGTTCAACTGAGGGGGAAATTATTCCGGACAGTAGTGGGCTTTCGCCGGGATGACAACGCTGCGATGGAGTCGACCCATCGGTGAATCGGCTGTACCCAGTGGGCCTGCGCCAGGGCGATAGCGGGACGGCAGTGTGGGTCCCCGGAGCCAGCCGATCAGACGCCCAGCAGGTTCGAAAGCTGGGGCGACGCGGCGACTTCGGGCGCGGGGCCTTCGAGTACGGCGAGGCCCTTCTGCAGCACGATGGCGCGGTCGCTGCGGGAGAGGACCTTCCGATAGTCCCGGTCGACGATGAGCGTGGTGATGCCGCTGGTTCGGATCTCGTCGATCACGCGCCAGATGTCCGCCACGACCAACGGTGCCAACCCCTCGGTGGCCTCGTCGAGAATGATCAGGTCCGGGTGGGTCATCAGGGCCCGCCCGATGGAGAGCATCTGCTGCTCGCCGCCCGACAGTTGGCCGCCGAGGTTGGTCATCCGCTCCTGCAGCCGCGGGAAGGTGGCAAGCACCCGGTCCAACGTCCAGTCGGCGCGGCCGTCCCGCCCCTTGCGCGCGGCCATGACCAGGTTCTCGCGCACGCTGAGGTTGGTGAACACCCCGCGCCCCTCGGGCACATAGGCCACCCCGGCCCGCGACATGTCGTGCGGCCTGGCCCGGCTGACATCCCGGCCGTGCAAGGTGATGCGGCCCTCCCGCTGCGGGACGTGGCCGAGCAGCGTCCGGATCAGCGTGCTCTTGCCCATCCCGTTGCGTCCCAGCAGCCCGAAAGTCTGGCCGCGCTGGATCGTGATGTCGACGCCGTGGAGCACGTGGCTGCTGCCGTACCAGGCGTTCACGCCCTCGGCCTGGAGGAGGATGTCCGCCATGTCAGTGCTCTCCCAGGTAGGCCGTGCGGACCTGTTCATTGTTTCGGATGGCGCCTGGCGTGCCGGTGGCGATCACCGCGCCGTTCACCATCACCGTGATGCAGTCGGCGATGCGGAAGACGGCGTCCATGTCGTGTTCGACCAGCAGCATGCCGTGCCCCTGCTTGAGTTCCTGGAGGAGCTGGAGCATGCGGTCGGTTTCCTCGGCACCCATGCCGGCCAGGGGTTCGTCCAGCAGCAGAACCTGCGGACTGGTTGCGAGGCACATGGCCACTTCCAGTTGCCGCTTCTGGCCGTGGCTCAGGGAGCCGGCGTCGCGATCCAGCATCGATGCCAGCCCGGCACGTTTCGCCGCGTCGAGCGCTGCGTCCATCGTGGGGCCGCGTTTCTGGGCGTTGCGCCACCAGGCGAACGGTTCCGGCCGGCGGGCCTGCGCGGAGAGCCGGCAGTTCTCCAGCACCGTGAAGGTCGGATAGATCGTGTTGCGCTGGTAGCTGCGTCCGAGGCCGGCCCGTGCGCGACGTGGTTGGGGCCAGTGGGTGATGTCGCTCCCGAGCATCTCCACCGATCCGCTGGAGGGCGGGATCTCGCCGGACAGGATGTTGATCAGCGTCGACTTGCCCGCGCCGTTCGTGCCGATCACCGCATGGACCGACCCGCGTTCGACCTCGAGCGACACCTTGTCGAGTGCCAGCAGCCCACCCCAACGGCGGGTGATCTCATGGCCGCGGAGAAGAACCTCAGACGATGCCATGGCGGGCCCCCTTGCGAATGGTGGCCACCGGATCGCGCGACACCGCGCGGCGGCCGATGAGGCGCTCTCGAATCTGCGCGGGGACGTGCACCAGGCCCCGGGGCAGCAGCGCCGCACTGAGGATGATGGTGAACCCGAGGCCCAGGTGCCAGTGCTTGGCGAACGCACCGAACACCGCTTCGGACTTGAAGAGTTCCTGGACGAGGGCGAACGCGAACGCCCCGATCAACGCACCGCGAAGGTGACCCAGCCCGCCGAAGATGATCATGATGAGGACAGCGCCGCTCAGGTGCCAGCTCAGCATCTCCGGGTTGACGTACCCGTCCTTGACCGCGAAGAGGAAGCCCGCGAGGCCGGCGATCACCCCGGACAGCGTGAAGGCCGCGAGCTTGTACGGATAGGTCGAGAAGCCGGTGGCGCGCATGCGCTGCTCATTCACCCTGATGCCCGCCAGGGCCCGGCCGAATGGCGAACGAAGGGTCAACGCCAGCAAGGCGAACACCGCCGCGAGGCAAAACCACGTGAAGGCATAGAGCTGTAGCGGCGAGTCGAGGTCGATCGCTGTGCCGAGGGTCGGCTTGATGTAGAGGTAGATGCCGTCGGACCCGCCGCCGAGCGGCGTGTCGTGCACGACGTAGTACGCCATCTGGGCGAAGGCCAAGGTGACCATGATGAAGTAGACCCCCTTGGTGCGCAGCGAGAGCGCGCCGACGACCAGCGCGAACGCGCCGGCGGCGAGCATGGCGGCGGGCAACAGCCAGGCGATCGAGGCCGGTGCGGACTCCGGCGACAGCAGGACGGCGGCATAGGCACCAATCCCGAAGAAGGCGGCCTGCCCGAAGCAGACGAGCCCGGTGGTGCCGACGAGCAGTTCGAGGCTCAGGGCGAGGATGGCGTAGACCATGATCTTGTTGACCAGGTCGACGCCGTAGGCGCCGGCAAAGGCCGGCCATGCGGCCAGCGCCGCGAAGGCGCCGGCCACGAAGACGTGCTTGGAGATGTGCATGGCGGTACAGCGGTCAGGCGGTCTTGAACAGGCCGTCGGGTTTCCAGAGCAGGATGATGGCCATCAGCACGTACACGAGCACGCCTGCCGCCTGGGGCAGCAGCACCTTCCCGAACGTGTCGACGACACCGATGATCAAGGCCGCCACCATGGCACCCTTGATCGACCCGATGCCGCCGATCACGACGACGACGAAACACACGATGAGCACGGAGTTGCCCATGCCCGGGTAGACCGACGACACCGGCGCGGCCACCATGCCGGCCAGCACCGCGATGGCCACGCCGGCGGCGAACACGATGCGGTAGAGGAACTTGATGTCGATGCCGAGGCTCTGGATCATTTCGCGGTTGGTGCTGCCCGCGCGGATCATCATGCCTAGGCGTGTGCGGGTGAACACGAGGTACATCCCGAGCGCGAGGGCCAGGCACACGGCGCTCACGAACAGGCGGTAGACGGGATAGGTCATCAGGTCGCCGAGGGGCAGGCTGCCGGCCAGCAGCTCGGGCACGGCGACGCCGTGCACGTCGTCACCCACCAGCAGGCTGCGGCCCTCCTCGAAGACCAGGATCAGGCCGTAGGTCATGAGCACCTGCTGCAGGTGGTCGCGTTCGTAGAGGAAGCTGAAGAACACCCACTCCAGCACGTAGCCGAGCACGACGGCCACCACGACGCCCACGAACAGCGTCGAGAAGAAGCCGCCGCCGAACGTGGCGGACACGATGGGCGCGAGCGCGAACGCCATGTACGCACCGATCATGTAGAAGCTCCCGTGGGCCAGGTTGATCACGCCCATGATCCCGAAGATCAGCGTGAGGCCGGACGCCACGAGGAACAAGAGAAGGCCGTACTGCAAGGAGTTCAGGCACTGGATGAGAAACGTCGCGAGGTCCATGGCCGGATCTCCTGTCAGCCCGCTTTACAGGCGGCATCCGCGGCCGGGATCGGCGAGCGACTTGCTCGCAATGCCGACGAGCTTGTTCTCCTTGCCCGTCACCTGGCGCAGGTAGATGTCCTGCACCGGGTTGTGCGACCTGGAGACCGTGAACGGACCACGGGGGCTGTCGATCCGGGCCTTCTCGATGCCCGCGGCGAACTCGGCCTTCCTGGAGAGATCGCCCTTCACCGCGGACAGGCCCGCGGCCAGCATCTGGGCCGCGTCATACCCCTGCACCGCGTAGACGTCAGGCTGCAGCTTGAACTGCTTCGCGTACGCCAGCCGGAAGGCGCTGTCGCGCGGCGTGTTGAGCTGGTCGCTGTAGTGCAGGGTGGTGAGGATCCCGTCGGCGTCGGCACCCTGGGCCTCGAGCGTGCCGTCGGTCAGGAAGCCCGCGCCGTACAGCGGGATGGACTTGCGCAGGCCCGCGGCGGCATAGTCCTTGACGAACTTGACGGCGCCCCCGCCGGCGAAGAACGTGTAGACGGCGTCGGGCTTGGTGGCGGCGATCTCGGTCAACAGGGCCTGGAACTCGACGTTCGGGAAGGGCACGTTGAGTTCCTTGACGACCTGCCCACCGGCCTTCTCGAAGGACTCCTTGAACCCGGCCACCGACTCGTCTCCGGCGGCGTACTTCCACGTGATGGTGACCACCTTCTTGTGGCCCTTCTTCGCGACCACGTCGCCCATCGCGTACCCGGGCTGCCAGTTGCTGAAGCTGCTGCGGAAGATGTTCTGGGCGCACATGGGCCCGGTGATGGCGCCGGCCCCGGCATTCGCCACGATGAACGGCGTGCCGGTCTCCTTGGCCACCTTGGCCATGGCCATGGCCACGCCGCTGTGCACGGTGCCCACCAGCACGTCCACGTTGTCGCGCTTGATCAGCTTGTTGACGTTGTCGGTCGCCTTCGCGGGGTCGCTTTCATCATCGACCTTCACGAATTCGATCTCTCGGCCGCTGAGCTTGCCACCCTGTTCGGTGACGTAGAGGCGAAAACCGTTCTCGATGGCCGTGCCGAGGGACGCGAACGTGCCCGTGGCCGGCAGCATCAGCCCGACCTTCAACTTGTTCTGGGCGTGGACGAGGGAGGTGGCGAACAGCGCGGCGCTGGCCAGGGCGAGGGTGCGGATGGTGTTCATGCTGTCGTCAGTTCGTGTGGAGGTGGAGAAAGGACACGGTGGCGTCGATCAACGCCTTCGGTTGATCCCGGTGCGGCGAGTGGCCGCAGTGGGGGAGTTCGAGCAGCTGTGTCCGGGGCAGCTCGCGGGCGATGTGGTGGATCTGGGCCAGTGTGCCGTACTCGTCGTCCAGGCCCTGGACGGCGAGCACGGGGCAGCGGATGGCGGCGATCTCGTGTTCGATGGACCACGCCTTGAAGGGCGGGTGCAGCCAGATGTCGTTCCAGCCCCAGAACGCCGAGTCGGGGTCGTCGTGGTACTTGGCGAGCCGCTGGCGCAGGTCCGTGGTCTGGTAGGCGGTGCGGGCCTTCTCGATGTTCTCGACCGTCAGGTCCTCCACGAAAAGGTGCGGTGCGAGCACCACCACGCCGCCCACGTTGTTCGGGAACTTCACTGCGTGCAGCAAGGCGATGGACGCACCGTCGCTGTGTCCGAACAGCCACGGAGGGCGGCCCTGCGTGTCGACATCCAGCGCACGGAGCAGGGCGGGCAGCACCTCCTCCGCCTGGCGGTGCATGAAGTCGAGGCCCCACGCGTCACCGGGTGCACGCGGGGTGGACTTGCCGTAACCCGGCCGGGAGTAGACGAGACCGCGGCAGCCGGCTGCGTCGCACAGCTGCTGCGGGAAGTCCTTCCACATGGCGCGCGAACCCAGGCCCTCGTGCAGGAACACGAGCAGGGGCGTGCGCTCGCGGTGGTGCGAGATCCACGCGTACTCGATCGACACGGGCTGGCCCTCCCAGTCGACCGTGACGAACGACGGCTTCATTGGCCGGCCTCGCGTTCGCGCAGGCGGAAGCGCTGGATCTTGCCAGTGGCCGTCTTCGGCAGCTCCTCGATGAACTCGATGAAGCGCGGGTACTTGTAGGCGGCCAGGCGGTCCTTCACGAAGGCCTTGATCTCGGCTTCCGTCAGCGTCGCGCCCTTCTTCAACACGATGAACGCCTTGGTCTTGGTCAGTCCTTCCGCGTCCTGCTTGCCGATCACGGCGGCCTCCAGGACGGCAGGGTGCTGGATGAGGGTGGACTCGATCTCGAACGGGGAGACGTAGATGCCACTCACCTTCAGCATGTCGTCCCCGCGGCCACCGTAGGTGTACGTGCCGTCGGCGTTGCGGATGTACTTGTCGCCGCTCTTGGTCCATCCGCCCTGGAACGTGTCGCGGGTCTTCTCGCGGTTGGCCCAGTACATCATCGCGGCCGACGGCCCCTGGATGTAGAGGTCGCCCGGTTGGCCGTCCGGCACGGGGCCGCCGTCGTCGCCGCGCAGTTGGACGCTGTAGCCCGGGACGGGCCATCCCGTGGTGCCATAGCGGACCTCACCGGGCCGGTTCGACAGGTAGATGTGCAGCATCTCGGTGGAGCCGATGCCGTCCACGATGTGGACGCCGAAGTGCGCGTGGAACCGTTCACCGATCTCCGCGGGCAGCGCCTCGCCAGCCGAGGAAACGAGGCGGATGGCCACGTCTTCGCGGGCAGGGAGGTTGGGCGACGCGAGCATGCCGGCAAACCCCGTGGGCGCCCCGAAGAACACCGTGGGACGCACATGGCCTGCCTCCCCGCGCAATCGCTTGAAGGTGGCGTCGGGCGTCGGGCGGTCCGCCATCAGGATGACCGTGGCGCCCACGCTCAATGGAAAGGTGAGGGCATTGCCCAGCCCGTAGGCGAAGAACAGCTTCGCGGCGGAGAAGCAGACGTCGTCTTCCTGGAGTTCCAGGAGCCGCTTGCCATAGAGCTCGGACGTCCAGTACGGATTGGCATGGGAGTGGACCGTGCCCTTCGGCCGGCCGGTCGACCCCGACGAGTAGAGCCAGAAGCCCGGATCGTCCGGGCCGGTGGCGGCGGGTCGTGCCAGGGGGCTGTGCGCCTGGAGCAGGTCCGCGAGGTCGATCTCGGCGGGGTGCAGTGGCCCGGTCGGATGGGACACGACGACGCGGCGCACGTCCTCGCCCGACTGCGACAGCGCTGCGGTCAGCGTGGGCAGCAGGGCGCCGGACACGAACACGGCCTGCGCGCGGGAGTGCGCCAGCATGTAGGCGTAGTCGTCGGCCGTCAGCAGCGTGTTCACCGGCACGGGAACGATGCCGGCGTACATCGCGCCCAGGAAACAGGCGGGCCAGTCCGAGGTGTCCTGCATCAGCAGCAGCACGCGCTCCTCGCGCTTGACGTCCATGGCGACCAGGGCAGCGGCCACGCGGCGGACACGTTCGGCGAACGCGCCGTAGGTCAGCGCGCCGTGGTCATCGACGAAGACGGCCTTGTCGGGGCGTGCCTCGTTCGCCGCCAGCAGGTGCTGCGCGAAGTTGAAGACCTCGCCAGGCGCGCGGACAGGGGGGAACGCGGAAGAGGACTCGGTTGCCTGGGAGGCCGGGGCAGTGGTGACGTCCATGGCGGCTCCTAGAGAGTGAACGATGACAGGACGGACGTGCTGGCCTGGATGGCCGTGCGCTGGTGATAGAAGTCCAGGGCCCGCAGGCCGCCCAACTCCTCGCCGCCGCCGGCCCGCCCAGGGCCTCCGTGCACCGACTGCGGCATCACGTTGCCGTGGCCGGAGTGGCTGGCACCCACGTCCGGAGACACCACGTGCACCCTGCCGTGGCTGTCCGCCAGTTCCAGCGCGGCCGCGCCGAGCGCTGCAGGATCGCTGCCGTAGATCGACGTCACCAGCGAACCCAGGCCGCGTCGGGCCAGTTCGATGGCGTGTGCACTGTTGCGGTATGGCACCAGCGTGGCCACCGGGCCGAACACCTCGGTGTCATGGACCAGGTGGGCTTCGTCGGCACGGCGGGTGCCCAGCAGCGTGGGGCCGATGCAGCACGCCACTTGCG
Organism: Rhizobacter sp. Root1221; assembly: GCF_001425785.1. Lineage (GTDB taxonomy): Bacteria > Pseudomonadota > Gammaproteobacteria > Burkholderiales > Burkholderiaceae_C > Rhizobacter. The sequence continues at coordinate 7,612 of NZ_LMDI01000026.1, forward strand.
GATCGGCGTCGACGAGTGCCTGCGCGGCACCGTCGTGAAGGGTTTCCGTCTGGCTGGCCAAGGCCTGCAATCCGCTGCGCACCGAATCGAACTGGGCACGGCTCACGAGCGAACCCATGCGCACGGATTCGTTGCGCGGGTTCCCGACTGTGACCTTCGAGAGCCGGGCGCGCAGTGCTTCGGCCACCGCGTCGTACTGGTTCTCCGGGATCAGCACGCGGCGCACCGCCGTGCACTTCTGGCCGGACTTCTGCGTCATCTCGCGGGCCACCTCCTTCACGAAGAGGTCGAAGGCCTCGGACCCTGGGCCTTCACCCGGCAGCAGGATGGCCGAGTTCAGGCTGTCGGCTTCGATGTTCGCGCGCACCGAGCGCTTCGCCACGGCGGCGTGCGTCCGGATCACGGCAGCGGTGTCGGCAGAGCCGGTGAACGAGAGCACGTCGAAGGGCTCGAGCGCGTCGAGGAGGCCGGCGGAGCTGCCGCAGATCACCGAGAGCGCGCAGGCGGGCAGCACACCGGCATCGATGATGTCCTTCACCATGCGCTGCGTGAGCCACGCGGTGGGCGTGCCGGGCTTCACGATCACGGGCACCCCGGACAGCAGTGCCGGTGCGGCCTTCTCCCACAAGCCCCAGCCCGGAAAATTGAACGCGTTGATGAAGAGGGCCAGGCCGCGGCGGGGCACCCGCACATGCTGCGACTGGAACAACGGGTCCTTGCCCAGGCGCGAGGGTTCACCGTCCAGCAGCGCGCGCTGTGCACCCAGGCCTTCACCGAGCTTGGCGTAGGTCGACAAGGTGTAGATGCCGCCGTCGATGTCGATGGCCGAGTCGTTCTTCACGGTGCCGCTGTTGGCGGTGGCGATCTCGTAGTACGTGTCGCGGTGGGCCTGGAGCACCTTGACCGCGGCGGCGAGCATGGCTGCACGCTGTGCATACGTCAGGGCGCGCAACGCTGCACCGCCTTCGCTGCGGATGCGTTGGAACGCAGCCGGCAGGTCGATGCCACCGGCGTCGACCCGGACCAGCTCGGTGCCGAGCACCGGGTCGAACAACGCTGTTCCTGACCCCGAACCGGTCTGCCAGCGGCCGGCAATGTGATTGGCGAGCAACTCACTCATGAACAGGACCTCGAGCTTGCGGAGAAAATTCGATGCGGCCCTGGGGCAGCAGATAGAGCACCAGGGCCCTGCCGTGTGACACGGTGGGCCGGTGGGCGCTGCCGGGTGGGCACACGAGCCACCCGGCGGGACGGCCGTCGAAGCGGGCATCCGGCGTGAGCGGCACCACGAGGTCGATCTCGCCGTTGGGGTGCACGTGGTGCGGGCCGGCGATGTCCGCCATGTCCACGACGTCGACCGAGAAGCCGTGCAGGTCGTCCGCCGGCTTGAAGATGCGCCCGTAACGGATGCCGCCGCCTTCGCGGTCGCACAGCCAGCCGGCGGCGACACCGTGCTTGCAACCGTCCGCCAGGCGTTCGTAGGTGTCGCTGCCTGCGCCATGGGCCTGGTTCAACCAGGCATCGAGGGTGGCGTCGAGTGGGCGCCCTGCCAACTCGGCGGTCAGCCCTGCCAGGTGAGTGCGAAATTCTTCAGGGGACAATGCCGGCTCCTTGAGATTCATCAGCCTTGCCTGCACCCAAAAGATGCAGTATTGTGCCAATGCACTCTATGGGTCGGGTCACTACATGTCAAGCAATATAATGCCTACTCCCGGGTTAGCACCTACGGAATCCGCACCGGCAGGTGTCGTGGAGGAAGGCGAAAAGAACCCGTTCCTCGTCACGCTCGGCGAGCGCGTGAGGACACTCCGCGCGCGTCGCGGCATGACGCGCAAGCTGCTTGCCACCGCCGCTGATGTGTCCGAGCGGCACCTCGCCAACCTCGAATACGGCGTGGGGAATGCGTCCATCCTGGTCCTGTTGCAGGTGGCGCAGGCGCTCCAGTGCACGCTGGCCGAACTGATCGGCGACGTGACGACGACGTCGCCCGAGTGGCTGTTGATTCGCGAGCTCCTGCATGGCCGGGACGACGACACGCTTCGCCGCGTGCGCGAGTCCATCGGTGAGCTGCTCGGAACGGGCGGAAGCTCGGCGCGGTTCAACCCGCGCATCGCGCTCATCGGGTTGCGTGGCGCGGGCAAGTCCACGCTGGGCCGCATGCTGGCTGAAGACCTGGGATTCCCATTCGTGGAATTGAGCCGGGAGATCGAGAAATTCGCCGGGTGCAGCATCTCCGAGATCCAGGGGCTCTACGGGCAGAACGCCTACCGGCGCTATGAGCGCCGGGCGCTCGAGGAGGCGATCCAGATCTACCCGGAGGCGGTGATCGCCACGCCGGGTGGCCTGGTGTCGGATGCGGCAACGTTCAACCTGCTGCTGTCTCACTGCACCACGGTGTGGTTGAAGGCCGATCCCGAGGACCACATGAAGCGCGTGGTGGCCCAGGGCGACATGCGCCCCATGGCCGACAGCAAGGAGGCCATGGGCGACCTGAAAGGCATCCTGGCTGGCCGGGCTGCCTTTTATTCAAAGGCCCAGCATCAGCTGGACACGAGCGCCGGCGATCTGGCCGCCACGTTCCATGCGCTGCGGCAAGTGGTTCGCTCATCGCTGCAGGTGGCTGCATGACGCCAATGCTTTTTAATGCATCAGAGGTTGACGGCTAGAAATATCATGCACTATGATGCTCCTATCGCAGCTGCAGGCGTGCAATTTATTGCCTGCTCTTTGGAGGAGCCTCACCGTGACCCAACCCGCACGCGTCGACTACCAGACGTCCCCCGCCCAGTACCGCCACTGGAAGCTGAAGTTCGAAGGTTCCGTCGCGACGCTCGCGGCGGACTTCGATGAGAACGGCGGCCTGCGGCCGGGCTACAAGCTCAAGCTGAACAGCTATGACCTCGGGGTCGACATCGAGCTGAACGATGCGATCAACCGCATCCGTTTCGAGCACCCGGAAGTGCGCACCGTGGTGCTCACGAGCGCGAAGGAGAAGGTGTTCTGCTCCGGCGCGAACATCTTCATGCTGGGCGTCAGCACGCATGGCTGGAAGGTGAACTTCTGCAAGTTCACGAACGAGACCCGCAACGGGCTCGAGGACTCGTCGAAGCACAGCGGCCTGAAGTTCCTGGCGGCCGTGAATGGCGCCTGCGCAGGCGGCGGCTACGAGCTGGCACTGGCCTGTGACGAGATCATCCTGGTCGACGACCGTTCGAGCGCCGTGAGCCTGCCGGAAGTGCCGCTGCTCGGCGTGCTGCCCGGCACCGGTGGCCTCACCCGTGTCACCGACAAGCGCCACGTGCGCCACGACCTCGCCGACATCTTCTGCACCACCAACGAAGGCGTGCGCGGCCAGAAGGCCAGGGAGTGGGGCCTGGTCGACGCGGTCGTCAAGCCGACCGAATTCGCGAGCAAGGTGCAGGAGCGCGCGCAACAACTGGCCGCCCAGAGCGACCGGCCGGCGAACGCCAAGGGCGTTGCCCTGCCACGCCTCGAACGCACGATCGAGGCGGATGCGCTTCGCTATCCACATGTGACGGTCGAGATCGACCGTGCCCGTCGCGTGGCCACGTTCACCGTGCGCGCGCCCAAGGGCACGCAGCCGGCCGGCGCGGCCGCCATCGAGGCAGCGGGCGCCAGCTGGTACCCGCTGCAGATGGCCCGCGAACTCGAGGACGCCATCCTCGAGATGCGCACGAGCGAACCGGAGATCGGCACCTGGCTGATCAAGACCGAAGGGGATGCAGCGGCTGTCCTGGCGATGGACGCCACGCTGCAGGCCAATGCCTCGAACTGGTTCGTGCGCGAGACCGTGGGCCTGCTGCGCCGCACGTTCAGCCGCCTCGACGTGTCGTCGCGCAGCCTGTTCGCACTGGTGGAAGAGGGCTCGTGCTTCGCCGGCTCGCTGCTCGAACTCGCGCTCGCCTGCGACCGCATCTACCACCTGGCACTGCCGGACGACGAGGCCGCGGCGCCGAAGATCCACGTGGGCGAGCTGAACTTCGGCACCTACCCGATGGCCACGGAGCAGAGCCGGCTCGGCCGCCGCTTCTACGACAACGCGAAGCTGCTGGATGCCGTGAAGGCGAAGGTGGCGCAGCCGCTGGATGCCGACGCCGCCTTCGCCCTCGGCCTCGTGACCTCGAACCCGGACGACATCGACTGGGCCGACGAAACGCGCATCGCCATCGAGGAACGCGTGGCGATGTCGCCCGACGCGTTGACGGGCATGGAAGCCAACCTGCGCTTCAACGGCGTCGAGACGATGGCCACCCGCGTGTTCGGCCGCCTCACCGCGTGGCAGAACTGGATCTTCCAGCGCCCGAACGCCGTGGGCGAGAAGGGGGCGCTGAAGGTCTACGGCAAGGGAGACAAGGTTGCCTTCGACTGGAACCGCGTCTGAGCGTTCGCCTTCCCTGACACCATCTCCAGGAGCCCTTCCGTGAGCACCATCAACTACAGCGACAAGATCCCCAACAACGTCAACCTGTCCGAGGACCGCACGCTGCAGCGCGCACTCGAACAATGGCAGCCCAACTTCATCAACTGGTGGGACGACGTGGGCCCCGAAGGTTCCACGAACCATGACGTGTACCTGCGCACGGCCGTCAGCGTCGACCCCCAGGGCTGGGCCCAGTTCGGCCACGTGAAGATGCGCGACTACCGCTGGGGCATCTTCCTGAACCCGGGCGACGCGAACCGCGAGATCCACTTCGGCGACCACAAGGGCGAGAAGGCGTGGGCGGACGTGCCGGGCGAACACCGCGCGAACCTGCGCCGCATCATCGTGACGCAGGGCGACACCGAGCCGGCGTCGGTGGAACAGCAGCGCCACCTCGGGCTGACGGCACCGAGCATGTACGACCTGCGCAACCTGTTCCAGATCAACGTGGAAGAAGGCCGGCACCTTTGGGCCATGGTGTACCTGCTGCACCGCCACTTCGGGCGTGACGGCCGCGAGGAAGCCGAGGCGCTGCTCGACCGCCGCAGCGGCGACGAGAACAACCCGCGCATCCTCGAGGCGTTCAACGAGAAGACGCCGGACTGGCTGGCGTTCTTCATGTTCACGTACTTCACCGACCGCGACGGCAAGTTCCAGCTGTCGGCGCTGGCCGAAAGCGCGTTCGACCCGCTGGCCCGCACCACGAAGTTCATGCTGACGGAAGAGGCGCACCACATGTTCGTGGGCGAGAGCGGCGTGTCGCGCATCGTGCAGCGCACCTGCCAGGTGATGAACGAGCTGAAGACCGACGACGTGGGCAAGCTGCGCGCCGCGGGCGTGATCGACCTGCCCACCGTCCAGCGTTACCTCAACTTCCACTACAGCGTGACGATCGACCTGTTCGGTGCCGACCAGTCGAGCAACGCCGCCACCTTCTACAGCTCGGGCCTCAAGGGCCGCTACGAGGAAGGCAAGCGCGAGGACGACCACATCCTGAAGGGCCAGACCTACAAGGTGCTGGAAGTCCAGAACGGGCAGCTGCTCGAGAAGGAAGTGCCGTTGCTCAACGCGCTGAACGAGGTGCTCCGCGACGACTTCATCCGGGACTCGGTGGCCGGCGTGGGCCGCTGGAACAAGGTGATCGAGAAGGCCGGCATCGGGTTCCGCCTGACCGTGCCGCACAAGGCGTTCCATCGCAACATCGGTGCGCTGGCCGGGGTCAAGATGTCTCCGGACGGCCGCGTGATCAGCGAGACCGAATGGGAGGCCCGCCGCGGCGAATGGTTGCCCACCTCCGAGGACCGCGCCTTCGTGGCCAGCCTGATGGGGCGTGTGATCGAGCCGGGCAAGTTCGCCAACTGGATCGCGCCGCCGGTGATGGGCATCAACCGCCAGCCGGTGGAGTTCGAGTACGTGCGTTTCGGCTGAGAGGCCGAGACCGCGCGCACACGGAGGTGAAGGAGACCCGCATGGACATGGCCGTCGACGTCCGGATCATCAAGCAGCATCTGATCGATCCCGAAATCTGCATCCGCTGCAACACCTGCGAGGCCACGTGCCCGGTCGATGCGATCACGCACGACTCGAACAACTACGTGGTCAATGCGGACAAGTGCAACCTGTGCATGGCCTGCGTGCCGCCGTGCCCCACGGGCTCCATCGACAACTGGCGTTCGATGCCGGTGCACCGTGCCTACAGCGTCGAGGAGCAGCTGGGCTGGGACGACCTTCCGCCCGAGTTGACCCCCTCGGAGCTGGAACGCATGGGCGTGCCGGCCGAGCAGCAGGCGGAAGTAGCGCCTGCGGAGCCCGGGGCGCCGCAAACCACCGCGGGAGGAGAGACGGCATTCAACAGCGCCCAATACGGCTCGACGATCCCCCCCTGGTCCGCCGCGCATCCGTATGCCAACCTGTACGGACCCAAGGCGGCGCACAAGCACCTGACCGCCACGGTGGTCGGCAACGTGCGGGTCACCGAGGTCGGAAAGGACAACGACACGCACCACATCGTGCTCGACTTCGGCAGCACGCCGTTCCCGGTGCTGGAGGGGCAGTCGATCGGCGTGGTTCCGCCGGGCGCGGACGCCAATGGGCGGGCCCATCACCCGCGGCAGTACTCGATCGCCAGCCCCCGCAATGGCGAACGTGCGGGATACAACAACCTGTCGCTGACCATCAAGCGCGTGCTGGAGGATCCCCTGGGCCAGCCGGTCCGGGGCGTCGCCAGCAACTACATGTGCGACCTGAAGGTGGGTGACACGGTGCAGGTCATCGGTCCGTTCGGCACGAGCTTCCTGATGCCGAACCATCCGCGCAGCCACCTGGTGATGATCTGCACCGGCACGGGCAGCGCGCCGATGCGCGCCATGACCGAATGGCGCAGGCGCCTGCGCGCCAGCGGCAAGTTCGAAGGTGGCAAGCTGCTGCTGTTCTTCGGGGCCCGGACCCAGGAGGAACTGCCGTACTTCGGTCCCCTGCAGAACCTGCCGAGGGACTTCATCGACATCAACCTCGCGTTCAGCAGAACCGCTGGCGCGCCGAAGCGCTACGTGCAGGACCTCATGCGCGAGCGTTCGGCGGACCTCGCGGTGCTGCTGTCCGATCCGAACGCGTACTTCTACGTCTGCGGGTTGAAGGCCATGGAAGAGGGCGTGGTGCTGGCGCTGCGCGACGCGGCCACCGAAGCCGGTCTCGACTGGGACACCCTCGGCGCCACGCTGAAGCGGGACGGTCGACTCCACCTGGAGACCTACTGATGGCGTACGACACCATCGCATTGCAGCGCGACGCCAGCGGAGTCGCCCGCGTCACGATGAACCGGCCGGACGTGTTCAATGCGTTCGACGAGGCCATGATCGCGGAACTGGACCGGGCCTTCGAGGAACTCGAACGGGACGCAGCGGTGCGTGTCATCGTGCTGGCGGGCGAGGGGAAACACTTCAGCGCCGGGGCCGACCTGCAGTGGATGCAGCGGGCCAGCACCGCCACCTTCGAGTGGAACCTGGAAGACGCGCGGCGGTTCGCCGGAATGTTGTCCCGCATGGCCTCGTGCACGAAACCCACGGTGGCGCGCGTGCAGGGCGCCGCGCTCGGCGGAGGTGTCGGTTTGGCCTGTGCATGCGACATCGCCGTGGCATCCGCGGACGCATCGTTCGCGGTGAGCGAAGCCAGGTTCGGCATCTTGCCCGCGGCCATCGGCCCCTACGTCGTCAATGCGGTCGGCAAACGCCATGCGCAGCGGCTCGCGTTGACGGCATCGCGGATCGGTGCGTCCGAGGCCTTGTCCATGGGGCTGGTCCAGTGCGTTGCGCCGGCGACCGGTCTCGACGCTGCGGTTCAGCGTGTCGTCGACGACCTGCTGGCCGCGGCACCGCAGGCACAGGCCGAGATCAAGATGCTGTTCGCGAAACTGAGCCTCGGGCCCGTCGATCCGCCGACACGCGAGTTGACGGCAAAGACCATCGCCCGGGTGCGCGGCACCGACGAGGCGAAGGAGGGCTTCGCGGCGTTCCTCGGCAAGCGGCCCGCCGCCTGGGTGACGGCACGATGAGCGGCCGACTGCAGGGCCGGCCGGTGCTGGTCGTCGGGGCGGGCATCATGGGCGCGGGCATCGCGCAGGTGGCTGCCCAGGCAGGTCATCCGGTCTGGCTCCACGACCTGCGCGAGGGCGCGGCCGGCCAGGCCAAGGACAAGCTGCGGTCCACGTTGGAAGGCCTCGTCGCGAAAGGCAAGGTGACCGCCGCCGACGCGCAGGCCACGCTCCAGCGGATCAGCGTGGCCAAGTCGCTCGGGGATGCGCGTGACGCCGCCATCGCCGTCGAGGCGATCGTGGAAAAGCTGGAGGCCAAGCGGAGCCTGTTGCGCGACCTGGAGGCGGCACTCGCCGACGACGCGGTGCTCGCCACCAACACCTCGTCCATCTCCATCACCGCGCTTGCCAACGGACTCCGACACCCCGAGCGTGTGGTGGGCATGCACTTCTTCAATCCGGTCCCCCTGATGAAGCTGGTGGAGGTGGTGTCGGGCCTCCACACCGATCGGACGGTCGCGGACGACGTGTTCTCGTTGTCGCGCACCTGGGGCAAGGTGCCGGTGCATGCCCGGAGCACGCCGGGATTCATCGTCAACCGCATCGCCCGGCCGTTCTATGCGGAGGCCCTGATGCTGCTGCAGGAGCAGGCGCTGTCCCCGCGTGACGTCGACGCCTGCCTGCGTGCTGCAGGGTTCCGCATGGGCCCGTGCGAGCTGATGGACCTCATCGGCCACGACACCAACTTCGCGGTGACGATGTCGGTGTACGAAGCCAACTTCGGAGACAAGCGCTTCGTTCCGTCGCTTGTCCAGCGCGAGCTGGTTGATGGTGGCCTGCTGGGCCGCAAGACGGGGCGGGGGTTCTTTTCATACCCGGCGCCGGAGGCACCGGCCGCCGTCGACGCCGGCCCTGCGGCCCTTCCACCGGACATCGTGGTGTGTGGGGAAGGGCGCGTGGCCGACATGCTGTTCGACCAGGTCGTGCGCCACGTGCCGGCAGCCCGGCGTGACGGGGCCACACGGTGGACGGGCCTGGCGACGGCCACCTCCCAGCTGCGGCTGACCGATGGTGTGCCGGCATTCGAGTTGGCGGCGGCCGCGAGCCAGGACATCGCCGTGTTCGACCAACCTCTCGCTGCGTCCGGCCACCTCGCGTACGCGGTGGCGCGGTCGGCCAGCCAGGCGTGGCGCGATGAAGTGCCCGCATGGCTTCGTGCGCTGGGGTACTCCCCGGTCCTCATGGCCGACGCGCCTGGGCTGGTGGTGGCGCGAACCGTGTCGATGTTGATCAACGAGGCCGCGGACGCCGTCCTCCAAGGCGTTTGCACGCCCGAGGGGGCCGACGCGGCGATGACGCTCGGGGTGAACTACCCTGCCGGCCCGTTCGAGTGGCTGGCACGGGGGTCGATCGAGGACGTGATCGGGGTGATCGATGCCCTCGATGCAACCTATCGGGGCGAGCGGTATCGGGTCAGCCCGTGGCTGCGAGGACGTGGAGAGAAGCATGAGTGAGTTGCGCGTGTGGACCTTGAGCCCGGAAATCCGGGTGGAGTTCGGTGACCAGGGGGTCGCGGAGGTCGTCCTCGGGCCGGAAGGGGGCATGCCGGCGATGGATGCGGCTGGCCATGCCCACCTCGCGTTCTTGTGGTCGCGGCTGGCGAACGAACCGGGTGTTGGCGCCATCCTCGTTCGCAGCGAGGGAAAGGGCTTCTGCGCCGGCGGCCGGATCGAGCTGGTCGAAGACATGTTGGCGAGCGAGACGTCGAGGCTGCGTGTCATGCGCGAGGCCCGCGATCTGGTCCAAGGCATGCTCGACTGCGACGTGCCGATCGTGTCGGCGATCAACGGCGCGGCCGTGGGGGCGGGCGCTGCCGTGGCGCTGCTCGCGGATGTTTCCATTGCGGGGCACCGGGCCAAGATCATCGACGGCCACACCAGGCTGGGCGTGGCCGCGGGCGACCACGCCGCCGTCATCTGGCCGCTGCTGTGCGGCATGGCCAAGGCGAAGTACTACCTGCTGACCTGCGAGCCATTGACGGGCCAGGAGGCCGAGCGGATCGGGCTGGTGAGCCTGTGCGTTCCCGATGACGAGCTCCTGGCCAAGGCGCGCAGCGTGGCAGCCACGCTGGCCGCCGGCAGCCCCACGGCGCTGGCGTTCACGAAGCGCAGCCTGAACCACTGGCTGCGGGCCGCATGGCCGGCGTTCGAACATTCGTTGGCGCTCGAGATCCTCGGATTCGCGGGGCGCGATGCCCGCGAAGGACTGGCGGCGCTCCAGGAAAAGCGGGCTCCCCGCTTCGGCAGCGACACATGAAGTTCGCCGACTTCCACGCCGGGCAGGTCATCACGGCCGGGCCGTACCGGGTCACGGAAGAAGAGATCCGCGCGTTCGCCGGGAACTACGACCCGCAGTGGTTCCACACCGATGCCGCATTGGCGGCCCGGGGAAAGTTCGGCGGGCTGATCGCCAGTGGTTGGCATACCTGTGGCATCGCGATGCGGATGATCGTGGCGGTGGCCCTGCGTGACTCCGAGTCGTACGCATCGCCCGGACTGGGCTACGTGCGTTGGCCGCACCCGGTGAGGCCGGAGGACGAGCTGGTTCTTCGTGCGACCGTGATCGAAGCGCGTCGGTCGAGCCGGGGTGTGCTGGGAATCCTGCGCTGGCGTTGGCAGTTGCACAACGACCGTGACGTTGAAGTGCTGGATCTCGAGGCCACCAGTTTGTTCGATCTCGTGGTCGCGGGGGATGAGAAAAGCTGCCATGGAGGTGCGAGCTAGGTGCCATAGTTTCCGATCGGTGTTCGGACCGGTGCGCAGAGAACGATGTCAGGGGTGGGCATGAGAGCACCTCAGTTGTTGCGGATTAATCGAAAGATCAGGCACGTCGTTGCGTGCGAATGCAGCTGCCGCAGGGTCCGAAAACGCGACCGTCGGCGGCGGCCACTTGGCATCCCACGTGGATCACCTTCCCCTCAGCGGCATCAGGCCGCGGCTTTCGGAACGCTCGCGATTTGCATCGCGTCGTTCAACACCTTGGCAGGCACGTCCGGCCGCTCGAGGACGATGAAGTGACCGGCGCCAGGCACCTGGACGAACTCGGCCGCGGGGAGGAGCTGCTTGTTGGCTTGTCGGTCCGAGGGTCTTGACCAATCCTTTTCTCCGTAGATGAGGTGGACGGGTGCGCTGACCTCTGGGTAACGGGCGCGTGCCGCGATGAGGCTGGGCAGGTTGCCGTACACCGCGCGCGCGACGACCGGATAGCCCGGCCGACGTCCGACCTTCAGCAATTCATCGACGTAGTCATCGTGCAGGGCGGCGGTGTTGCCGAGACCCCCACGCAGCACGGCGCGCACGATCGGCTTGGGTTGGACTCCGGCGACAGTCGGGCCGACACCCGGCGCCAGCGCGCCGGTCACGATAAACCGGGCCAGCAGGCTGGACCGCGCGATGCCGCCCGCATAGTCATAAGCATTGATCGCGACGACACGCCGTACCCGCTCGCTCAGATCAGCCGCGGTGGTGAGGGCGAGCGTCGCGCCCATCGACTCGCCGAGCAGCGTCACGTCGCGCAGATCGAGGTGGGTGATGAGGCGCTTGACCGCCGCGCGCATCGCGGGCTCGTCATAAGAAGCGCCCGGCACGATCTGCGAGTAGCCCATTCCTGGGAGATCGAGCGCATACACCGTGTACCGCTCCTGGACGAGCGGGATGAGGTGGCGGAAATGCTCGGCCTGGGTGCGTACGGTGTGCAGCAGGACCAACGGTGGCCCCATGCCGCCCGAGAGATAGCGCAATCGCCCCACGCCTCCCTCGTTTGATCCGAGCGGATCGAGAAAGTGTTCCGCGGTCCCGGGAATCTTGATTGCGGAAAGTGAGTCATTGCTGGTCAGTGGCACGGTGGGCTTCCTTGAATTTTCAGGGGGGTCGTGGCCCCGGGGGCCATGGATGGATGCATGCTTACTGGCGCACTCAATGCGCCTTCATGCTGATTCCAGAGCGGGGCGCAGGCCGAATGGGATGCGGCCACTCAGCGCAAGGGCTGGTAGCGCGATGCCGCTTCGTTGCTCGAGAGGTGGGGTGCCATCGCCTTGCGCGCGCCTTCGTAGGCGTCCCAGAGGCGGCCGTCATGCAGCGACGGAAGCGTCACCGACTCGCCACGCTCGAAGCCCCGCAAGGCGGCATCCACCAGGTCTTCGGCACGCATCACGATCTGCGCCGGCAAGTGCTCCACGGGAAGGCCGCCGCGTGCCCAGAACTCGGTGGCCGTCGCACCCGGCAGCACGGCTTGCACCCGCACGCCCTTGCCGGCCAGCTCGTGCTGCAGCGATTGGCTGAAGGCCAACACGAAAGCCTTGCTGCCGCCATACACGCCATTCAAGGTTTCCGGCGAGACGGCCGCGACGGAGGCGATGTTGATCAGCGCACCGTTGCCGCGTGCCACGAAGCCGGGGACCACCGCGTAGCTCAGCCGGGTCAGCGCCGTGACGTTGAGGTCGATCATGCGCGCCATCTGGTCCACGTCGCTCTCCAGAAGCGACGTGTGCGTGCCGATGCCGGCGTTGTTGACCAGCAGGGTGATGCTGGCATCGCGCTTGAGCTTGTTCTCCACGCTGCGCAGCGCCACCGGGTCGTTCAGGTCGGCGGGGAAGACTTCCACTGCGCGCCCATGGCGGCTGCTGATGTCCCCAGCCAGCGGGTTCAAACGCTCGCGGCCGCGGGCGACGAGGATGAGGTCGTAGCCCCGCTGCGCCAGGCGGTCGGCGTAGAGAGCGCCGATGCCGGAGGAGGCTCCGGTGATGAGGGCGGTGCCCGGGTTCGTCTGCGTCATGGTGGTGTTTCGTTTCTGGTTGCGATGAAGCGCATGTTGTGCCGTCAGGCGTCTGGCGTAAATGACGCGTATAGTCACGTTTTATGCCATCCGCTCTCCGGAGATAGAAAATGCACAAGATCGGCTACGTCCTGCCGGCCGGCTTCCAGGTGATGGCGCTGGCCACGCAGGCGGTCTTCGAGTTCGCCAACCTTGTGGCGGGCGAGCCCTTCTACGAGGTGACTTGCCACTCGATGCCCGGTGGCAGCGTGAAGGCATCGCTAGGCACGGCCCTGCAGACGCGTCCCTTCACCGCACGCAGCACCGCAGACACCTGGATGGTGGTGGGCGTGATCGACCCGTTGGCCACACCCTCACCATCCCAATTGCTGCATGCGCTGCAAAAGTGCAGCGCTCGGGCACGTCGGACCATAGGGCTGTGCACCGGAGCCTTCGTCCTGGCCGAGGCAGGCCTGCTGGCCAGGCGACGCGCCACGACACACTGGGCCTATGCGGACGCACTGCAACAGCGGCATCCCGATGTCCAGGTCGAGCCGGACCGCATCTTCATCGCCGATGACCCGATCTGGACCTCGGCCGGCATGACGGCGGAACTGGATCTGGCGCTCGGCCTCGTCGAGAAGGACCTGGGCGACGACGTGGCGCGATCGGTAGCGCACCGGCTGGTCATGCATCAGCGTCGTTCGGGCGGCCAGTCGCAGCATTCGGAGATCCTGAATCTCGCGCCGCGCTCGGACCGCATCGCGCGGGCGCTGGAGCATGCCCGCCGTCACTTGGCGCAGTCGTTGAGCGTGGAAGAACTCGCTGCGGCCGCGAACCTCAGCCCGCGCCAGTTCAGCCGTGTGTTCACGGCCGAGACCGGCCAGTCGCCAGCCAAGGCGGTAGAGCGTCTGCGTGTGGAGGCAGCGCGCTTGATGATCGAGCGCAGCCGCCATCCGCTGGAGGTGGTTGCACGCGAAACGGGCTTTCGCGATCGGCGCCATCTTCGCGAGGCGTTCATGCGGGGCTTCGGCAAGCCGCCTCAGTCACTCAGGCGCGACGCCCGCCTGGGGTTCTGAAGTGTGTCGAGATGACGGTGACAGTCTTGCCATGCGTCGATCGTCGTCAATCGGCACACGAGACGGATCACTCGTTCACGAGCACTGGCGCTGCCATGCGATGCCTGGATTGGAGCTGGACGCGGGGCCCGCCGCTTCTGCCTGCGCGATGCAGATCAAAAGCGGCTGGTCCTGGGCAAGAGCGTCTACGGCTGCGCGCCACTTGGCCCGTCCTACCTAAACCGCTTACGAAGGACTGCTGAGGGTCGAGGCAACCTGCTGTTCGCAGCCGAACCAGACCGTCGCCTCTCAAAGCGCCTCTGCCAGCAACTCAGCCAGGGTCCGCCGCAACCAGGCATTCGCCGCATCCGCATGAAACCGCTCGTGCCAATGCTGCTTCACGGCAAACGGCGGCAGGCGCAATGGCGGTTCGAGCAACTGCACCCGTTCCTGCTGCACGAGAGCCAGGCCCAGGCGGCGCGGCGCGATGACCAGCAGCTCCGTCTGGGCGACGATTCGCGCGACACCGAGGAAGCTGGGCACCTTCAGTGCGACCCGCCGCTCGAAGCCGCGCTGGGCCATGACCTTGTCGACGATCGCGTGGCCAGTACCGGAGGTGGTGACCACAAGGTGACCCTCGGCGAGGAACTTCGCGCGCGTGAGACGCGGCCCCTGGATGCGCGGGTGGTCGGCCGCGGCCAGGCAGACGAAGTCCTGCTTGAAGAGTGTCTGCTGGTAGAAGCCGGCCTCGAGGTGCGGCATGAAGCCCACGGCGAGGTCGATCTCGCCGCTCTCGAGCCGGCGGGGGCTGTCGACGGAGATTCGCTCGGCTTCGATCACGACACCTGGCGCAATGCGCCGCAGGTGATTCACGAGGGCCGGCAGCACGACGATCTCGCTGATGTCGGTCATGCAGATGCGGAATTCCCGCGTAGCGGTTCCGGGGTCGAACCCGGGACGCGCGCCGGCGAGTCGCGACAAGCGCTCCACCGTGTCCACCAACTCGAGGTAGAGCGCCTGCGCGTGCACCGTGGGTGCCATCCCCTGCGACGTGCGCACGAACAGGCGGTCGCCGAAATGCAGGCGAAGCTTGTTCAGCGCCGTGCTGGCGTTGGCCTGTGCAATGCCCAGCCGCTCGGCTGCGCGCGACACGTTTCCCGTGCGGTAGATCTCGATGAAGACATGCAGCCAGTCGAGGTCGAGCTTCGCCATGACGCCCCTTCTATCAAGAAATCGGATTGCAAGTATACGAGTCGTCGGCTTTTCCGGATGCCCTGATCGACCCAAACTCGCCCCCAAGACGGCCGGATGGATCGCCGTCGCGGAGACAGAGATGGACGATCAGAAGACACAAGGCGCAGCCGGAACCGTGCTGGTCGCGGGAGGTGGCATCGGCGGCATCGCAGCCGCGCTCGCGCTGACGCGCCGGGGGTTCCGGGTCAAGGTGCTGGAACAGGCCGCCCAGCTGGGCGAGATCGGCGCCGGCATCCAGCTGGGTCCGAACGCCTTTGCCGCCTTCGACGCCCTGGGCGTCGGTGACCTGCTGCGCAGCCGCGCCGTCTACACCGACGAGATGGTGATGCACGATGCGCTCGACGAATCCCTCGTCGGCCGCATCCCCACCGGCGAGGCGTTCCGCCGGCGGTTCGGCAACCCGTATGCGGTGATCCACCGCGCGGACATCCACCTGTCGCTGCTCGAAGCGGCGCAGGCGACCGATCGCATCGAGGTGGTCACGTCGTTCCAGGTCGATCGCACCGAGCAGGGTGATGGCGTGGTCGAGGTGCGGGACCGTGCGGGGCACGTCCACCGCGGTGTCGCACTCATCGCGGCGGACGGCATCAAGTCGGCGGTGCGCCAGCAGTACGTCGGCGACGCGCCGCGCGTGTCGGGCCACGTGGTGTACCGCGCCGTGGTGGACCGGGAGCGCTTCCCGCCTGACCTGCAGTGGAATGCCGCGAGCATCTGGGTCGGCCCGAACTGCCACCTGGTGCACTACCCGCTGCGCGGCGGCGAGCAATACAACGTGGTCGTCACGTTCCACAGCCGCGACGAGGAAACCTGGAGCGTGCGGCAGGGGAGCGCCGAGGAAGTGCAGAGCTACTTCCAGGACATCTGCCCGAAGGCACGCCAGCTGATCGAGCTGCCGAACGATTGGAAGCGCTGGGCCACCGCCGACCGCGAGCCCATCGGCGAGTGGACGTTCGGCCGCGCCGCGCTGTTGGGCGACGCGGCGCATCCGACCTTGCAGTACCTCGCGCAGGGCGCCTGCATGGCCCTCGAAGACGCCGTCACGCTGGGCGAGGCGCTGCGCGTCTGCGACAACGACTTCGTGGCCGCGTTCGCGCGCTACCAGCAAGCCCGCGTCGCGCGAACTGCGCGGGTGGTGCTGTCTGCCCGTGAGATGGGCCGGATCTTCCATGCCCAGGGCGTCGAGCGGCTCGTCCGCAACAGCCTGTGGCAGGGCCGTGATGCCGATCGCTTCTACGACGCGATGGCATGGCTCTACGGCTGGACCGCCGAGACCTGCCTCGCCTGAACCCCAAAACGACGAAGGAGCTTCACCATGCTGGAACTCGGCCGATTGGAAGACCTGCCCGCGGACTACCGTGCGGCCCTCACCGCCCACAACCTCGTCCCGCTGTGGCCCAGCCTGCGCTCGCTGCTGCCGCCCGACGCGCCGCGTCCCGCAACGCGGGCGACGCACTGGTCCTACGAGACCCTGCGCCCGCTGCTGCTGCGCGCAGGCGACCTGACCCCGATCGAGAAGGCGGAGCGCCGGGTCCTCGTGCTCGCCAACCCCGGCCACGGCCTCGAACGCATGCAGGCGAGCGCTGCGATCTACCTCGGCATGCAGCTGCTGTTGCCGGGCGAATGGGCGCCGGCCCACCGTCACACGCCCAACGCGGTGCGGATGATCGTGGAGGGCGATGGCGCCTACACGACGGTCGACGGCGAGAAGTGCCCCATGGAACGCGGCGACCTCGTGCTCACGCCCACCGGGCTGTGGCATGAACACGGGCACGACGGCGACCAACCGGTGGTGTGGCTCGACGTGCTGGACCTGCCGCTGGTGCATTACCTCGAGGCCAGCTACCACGTCGATGGTCCGCGCCAGGCGGTGCGTCCCGGCCGGACCGACGAACGCTACGCTGGCGCCGGCGTCGTGCCGTCGCCGATGTTCCAGCGCGACGGCGCAGGCCGGCCGTACCCGGTGCTGCGCTACCCGTGGTCGCGCACCCGCGCCGCGCTGGAGGCATTGGCCGCAGCGCAGCACGCAGACGGCGCGGTGCAGGTGACCTACGTGAACCCGGAGACCGGCGCCGACGTGCAGAACATCCTCGGCTACCACGCACTGATGCTGCGCCCGAACCAACAGCTGACGCTGCCGCGCCGGTCGCCGGCTGCCGTCTTCCACGTGATCGAGGGTGCGGCGGAGCTGAGCGCCGGAGACCACCTGCACGCGATGCAGCTGGCCGACACCTGCGCCGTGCCGGGCTTCTGCACGGTCACGCTGCGCAACCCTTCCGACCGCACGCCGGCTTTCCTTTTCGTGGCCGATGAATCGCCGCTGCACCGCAAGCTCGGCCTCTATGAGACCCGCGACTGACTCGCGTTGCTTTTTTTTCCCCCAGGAGACTTCGATGAGCACCACCTACCTCTGGAACCCGCCCGCCGTGCGCTCGCTCCCCGTGCGTGGCGAGGCCGCCCGCCTGCCGATCAACCGCCTGTTCTTCGTCGGCCGCAACTACCACGCGCATGCGGTGGAGATGGGCAAGCCCGTCGACAAGGCGTCGGCCCAGCTTTTCTACTTCACGAAGGCGCCGCAGACGCTCGTCGAGTCAGGTGCCACGACGGCCTACCCGCCTGGAACCTCGAACTTCCACCACGAGATGGAACTGGTGGTTGCCATCGGCAAGCCGGGCTTCCGGGTGCCGGCCGACCAGGCACACGAACTGGTCTACGGCTACGCGTGCGGCCTCGACATGACCCGCCGCGACCTGCAACTGGTGGCCCGGGAGCAGGGCCGGCCGTGGGACCTCGGCAAGGACGTCGAGGAGTCTTCAGTGGTGTCCGAGGTGGTGCCGATGCCGGGCCGGGTGCTTGAACGCGGTGCGATCACGTTGAGCGTGAACGAGCAGGTTCGCCAGCAGTCCGACATCGGCATGCTGATCTGGAACGTCCGCGAGGTGATCGCCGACCTGTCCCGCTTCTACCACCTGCAACCGGGCGACCTGATCTTCACCGGCACGCCCGAGGGCGTGGGGCCGGTCGTGGCGGGCGACCGCATCGACGGCCACATCGACGGCGTCGGGGACATTCGCCTGACGGTTGGCGCGGCCGAGTGAACGGAGGCGCGCGATGGCTTTCCGGCTCCACAACTTCTTCCGCAGCGGGACGTCGCACCGGTTGCGCATCGCCCTGAACCTCAAAGGCCTGCCGTACGACTACGTGCCGGTGAACCTGCCGAAACTCGAGCACCAGTCCGCCGCGTACAAGGCGATCCAGCCCCAGGGGCTCGTGCCGGCGCTGGTGGACGGCGACACGGCGCTGATCCAGTCCCCCGCGATCATCGAATGGCTCGAGGAGACGCATCCGGCGCCACCGCTGCTGCCGGCCGATCCGCTGTCCCGGGCCCGCGTGCGGGCGCTGGCCGCCATCGTGGGCTGCGACATCCATCCGCTGAACAACCGGCGGGTGCTGGAGACGCTGCGCCATTCACTGTCGTGCGACGAGGCCGCGGTGACTCGCTGGTGCGAGTCGTGGATCGTCGAAGGTTTCGACGCCTGCGAGACGCTGCTGGCCGCTGACCCGCAGCGCAGCGCCGGCTTCAGTTGGGGCCATGCACCGACCCTGGCCGACGTGTACCTCGTGCCGCAGGTGGAGAGCGCACGCCGCTTCAAGGTGGACATCACCCGCTGGCCTCGCATTGCCGAGATCGATGCGACCTGCGGACGGCTCGACGCCTTCGCACGCGCCGCACCCGCGTTGCAGCCCGACGCCCCCTGAAATCCCCATTTCCCCAAAAACTTCCGGCGCCGAAAAGGCCGGCCGTGTCCGCCGGTGCCGGACGATCCAGGAGACTTTCATCATGCGCACCTCGACCCACTTCTCACCCCGGCGGCGGTGGACCCTTGCCTGCGTGATCGCCGGCGCGCTTGCCGGCACCGCAGGCAGTGCGATGGCCGCCGATGCGTTCCCGTCCCGCCCGGTGACGGTCTTCACGGCGTTTGCGCCAGGCAGTGGCCCTGACGCTGTGCTACGTCTTGTCGCGGACAAACTCGGCAAGCGTTGGAGCCAGCGTGTGCTGGTGGAAAACCGCCCTGGCGGCGGTGGATTCATTGCGATCGAGGCCGCGAAGCGCGCTCCGGCCGATGGCTACACGCTGCTGCAGCTCGACAGCGAACACCTCGCCGCGCTGCCGCTCCTCTACAAGTCGCGCGGTTTCGACACCTTGAAGGCGTTCGAACCGGTCGCGATCCTGTTCCGCACGCCGTTCCTGATCGCAGTGCCCGCCACCTCCGGGTGGAAGTCCATGGCCGACCTGGCCGCCGCCGCCAAGGCAAAGCCGCTCACCTACGGCTCGTGGGGCGTCGGGAGCCGTGGCCACCTGGGTGCCGAGCAACTGGAAATGTTGACTGGCACCGCGATGCAGCACGTGCCGTTTCGCGAGGTGTCCCAGCTCTACATGTCCGTGGCGGCGGACGACGTGTCGTGGGCGTTCGGCACCATCCCGTCCAGCCAGGGGTCGTACAAGGCCGGCAAGATCAGGTACCTGGCGGTGGCTGCGACCAAGCGGCTGCCGCAGTTCCCCGATGTCCCCACGGTGACCGAAGCTGGCGGGCCGACCGGACTCGAGGTCAATTCGTTCGTGGTGCTGGTCGCGCCGCGCGGCTTGCCGCCGGCCGTGCGCGACCGAATCAACGCCGACGTGCGAGGTGTCATTGCCGAGACCGACATCCAGGCGCGCTTCGACACCTTCGCGTTCGAAACGCTCGGCTGGTCACCGCAGGAGATCGAACGACAGGCCGGGATCAAGGCGAAGACTTATGGAGAGCTCGTGGCGCGTAAGCACATCAGCCTCGAATGATCCAACGAGAGATGGGGCGTCGAGGGTCGCGTCTCGCCAGAAGCAGCTACCCGGCCGCAGCCGCGCTCTCGCGGTCGGTCCAGTGAATCGACGAGGGGTGCGCGGCGATCTGGCGCTTCAGGTGCTGCACGAAACCGAGCACACTCGCCGCGGCGTTGCGGCGGGTGGGCACGAGGGCGACGGCATCCGCGGACGGCAGTTGCCAGCTGGGCAGCAACCGCACCAGCGCCTCGGCCGAGACCAGGCGTTCCACATGCCACGCTGACCGCATGGCGATGCCGTGGCCGGCCACGGCCCAACGCACCAGGGTCTCGCCATCGTTGGTCACCATGGCCGCCTTCAGGCGCACGGTCTCCGTCGTGCCGTCGCGTTCAAGGTGCCACAGGGTGGCGTCTTCATCGTTCTCGCGCAAGCCGAGGATGCGGTGGCGGGCGAGGTCCGACGGGGCGTGAGGCGCGGCGTGTTCGCGCAGGTAGGCCGGGCTCGCGCAAAGCCATCGGGCATTCCGGGCGAGCGGGTAGGCCACGGCGGATGAATCCCGCAATTCACCGACATGCACCACCACGTCCGCGGCGCCTTCCTGGTCGCGTGTGGGCCGTTCACTCAAGACGAGTTCGCAGCGCAATGCCGGGTGCAACCTGCCGAATCCGGCCATGGCCGGCGCGACGAACTCGCGGCCGAACCCGAACGGGGCCACGATGCGCAGCGAGCCCGAGAACCCCGATTGGCCCCCGCGCAGCGCCATCTCCGCGTTGTCGAGCCGTTCGAGCAGGTCCACGGCCGTGGCGGCCAGCTGCGCGCCCGCGTCGGTGAGGGACAGCCGGCGCGTGGTGCGCAACACCAGCGTCGTTCCCGCCCTGGTCTCCAGCGCCTTCAGGCGAACCGACAGCGACGGCGGCGTGACCTCGAGCGTGCGCGCGGCCTGCGCAAGTGACGCGCTGCGGGACAGGCAGGCCATGAATCGGAGGTCCTCGACTGTCAGCACGGCGGCACCATGAAGTTCTGCTAAAGGATGAATGTAGCAGTGGCCCATTCGCCGGGCGGGGAGCGCGCCCACCATGCCGGTCATGAACACGAACCACCACCCCGACCTCGCCGCGTTGACCACCCCGCGCCTGCTGCTGGATGAAGCGCGGATGGACCACAACATCCAGCGCATGCAGCGCCGCCTCGATGAACTGGGCGTGGCCTTCAGGCCTCACGTCAAGACCACGAAGTGCGTCGACATCGCCCGGCGCCAGGCCGCGGCGGGCGCCCGCGGCATCACCGTGTCGACGTTGATGGAGGCCCGGGTGTTCCACGCCGCGGGCTTCGACGACATCCTGTACGCCGTCGCGATTGCGCCGGCGCGCCTCGACGAGGCCCTCGAACTGGCGCGCCGCGGCTGCCGGCTCACCCTGGTCGTCGCATCGGTCCAGGCTGCCGAGATGGTGGCGGCGCATGGCAGGGCGCAGGGTCACGTGCACGACGTGGTCATCGAGATCGACACCGACGGGCATCGCGCGGGGCTGAAGCCCGACGACGCTGCGCTGCCGGCCACGGCGCGCGCGCTGACCGTCGTGGAACGGGGCGGCGCACGCCTGAAGGGCGTCATGACACACGCGGGCAGTTCGTACGGCCTCGACCAGCGGGACGCCCTGATCCGCCTCGCCGAACAGGAGCGCGCGGGCTGTGTCGCTGCCGCGCAGCGCCTGCGCGACTGTGGTTTGACCTGCGACGTGGTCAGCGTCGGCTCCACCCCGACGGCGCTGGCCGCGATGAACCTCGATGGCGTGACTGAAGTCCGCGCCGGGGTCTACGTGTTCTTCGACCTGGTCATGGCGGGCACCGGGGTGTGCCGCACCGATGACATCGCGTTGTCCGTGTTGACGACCGTGATCGGGCACCGTGTCGACACCGGGTGGCTGGTGACCGACTCGGGCTGGATGGCGATGAGCCGGGACCGCGGCACGCAACGCCAGGCCGTGGACCATGGCTACGGCCTCGTCTGCGACCTCGCTGGCACACCCATTCCCGGCCTGTCGTTCGCCGAGGCGAACCAGGAGCACGGTGTCCTGCACTGGCAGGGGGACCCGGGTACCGACTTGGTGGCGAGGTTCCCTGTCGGGACACTGCTTCGGATGCTGCCGAACCACGCTTGTGCCACCGGTGCGCAGCACGGCCAGTACACCGTCATCGACGCCTCTGCCGCCCCGGTGGCCACCTGGGAGCGCTTCCGTGGCTGGTGATTTGTTGCTGCTGGACGGCGAGCAGGTTGCAGCCCTGCTGGATCCGGACGACGTGTTCGCCGCCGTTCGGGAGGCGCTGGCACGGCACGCGAGTGGGACGGCAACGCTGTTCCCCGTGCTGCGCGAGGGGTTGCATTCCGGCGCGGTGTTCGGCATCAAGGGCGGGACGATCGACGCGGCGGGCCTGCTCGGGTTCAAGGCCGCGGGTTTCTGGCCCGGCAATGCCGCCACCGGACACGACCGCCACCAGGCCACCGTCGTCCTGATGGATCCCGACACCGGGCGTCCGCTGTGCATCCTCGACGGCAACGCGATCACCACGGCGCGCACCGGTGCCGCAGGGGGTGTTGGCATCGCCCTCCTGGCCCGTGCCGATGCCGAATCGGCCTGTGTGTTCGGTACCGGCGTGCAGGCCGTCAGCCAGGTCGACTGGGCGCTGCGAGTTCGCCCGTCGCTGCGAACCGTTCGCTACCTGACGTCGGACCACCGGTTCCGCCCCGGCTTCGAAGCCCGCTTCGCCGGTCGCTGCCGTGTCGTGCACACCACCGACGCGAACCGTGCGGTTGCGGCCGCCGACCTGGTCATCACCGCAACTCGCGGCGCGGGGCCGCTCTTCGACGCCCAGGCGGTGCGGCCGGGCACCCACGTCAACGCAGTGGGTGCCGACACCCGGGGCAAACGCGAACTGCCTTCCGGGTTGCTGGCCCGCGCCACTGTGTTCGTGGACGACCTGGCTCAGTCGCGCGCCATCGGGGAACTCCAATGGGCACCGGACCAAGCCGCCGAGATGATCGGCTCGGCACTCGACCGGGCGTCGGCGCGCAGGCACATCGACGAGATCACGCTGTTCGACATGACGGGCATCGCGTTCCAGGACCTGACCGTTGCCAGCGCGGTGGTGGCGCGTGCGGACCGGACGGGTGTTGGTACGCGATTGCGGTGGCCGTGGTGAGGTGGCGACGACGCGTCAGACGGTGGGTCGCTGAGCCGTTGTGGGAAGCGCCGTCAGATCCTCCGCAGCAACCCGACCCCGGCGGCTGATAGCGGGGCGTTCAGGGCCGACAACACTCCGCCAATCGGACTGCGATGGCGTCGCGCGGCGAGCAGCCGTTCTCACGGATACGGCGCGTCGGGTGTCGCGAGCAGATCCAGTCGCTGCAGAATCGGGAGGTTGTAGTGCTGAGCGTCGCAACCATAGGTAAAACCGCCGATCGTTGCGCCCGTCGTCACGGCAAGCAGGGCTTGCGCGTAGATTTCCTTGAACTGAGGGTTGGACCGAAGCAGCACCAGCGGATTCTTGCCTTCGCACGCCTCGGTGCTGGCCAGCGTGCTCGTATAAATGAAGACAGAGTCACCCCAATCATGAGTGGTGACTCGCTGGACGGTCGTTTTGGAGACCCAACCGTGGGCCATGGCCAGCGGCGATTGAGCCAGCAAGGCCAGGGAGAAAGAAATGAGAGCAAGCCGAGTCGAGGTCATGTGAGAGTCCGAGAGTGCAGCGCTTGAATCGCGCAATTTGTTCGCCGGCAGTCGTGGTGTTGTTTCAATGAACTACCAGTCCGACCCCGCCGCATAAAAGCTCGGAAACGTTTCGCCCCATGCGGCGTAGCAGCCGAGTGCGTAGAGCTGGAGTGGCTTGCCGGTTTCCTTCGCGAGCATGACCACTGCGAGCAACTGCTTGTACGCGGGGTGATCTGCCGGAATGATGGCCAGCGAGCTGGACGAGCAGCCGGTGGGATTGGCATATGGGGTTGCCGGACGCACGGCCAGAAAGGCCGACGATTCCACCCAATATGCGGAAACCGTACGAGGGCCGAGGTAGCCGGATGTCTGTGCAGGGCTCATTGCTCCCACCGACATTCCCGCGACGAGCAGGAAGATCGTTCGCACCAGTTGCATTCTTCTATTCGATCGTTGGTTGAAGCGGAAACTCTCCGCTCCGACACAATGGTGTGGTGGGGACACTGGATGATCGGAGGGCGGTCATTGAACCGACGGGTCAGGCGTCGTGGGTGTCGACCTGCGACACGAGGCAGAAGGCTCCGGAGCTGCCGGAAGGTTCCGTATACACGTCCACCGCCCGCTTGCCCGTGGCCCAGAACATCATCGTGGCTGCGATGATGATCTTGCGTTCTGCAGGAATGAGCATCCACGCGAATGGCGTCCCCGCACAATTGTCCGGTCGCGAGGTGTCGACGCGGATGAGCAGTCCTTCGGGCACGGCACTCATGTCGACCAAGGTTCCGGCGGTCCAGTTCGGCCCGGCCATGGCGCTGGCGCTGGCGGCAAGGGTGAGGGCGCCGATGAGGCCGCGCAGTTGGCGTGAAGGCATGTGAGATTCCTTGATCGTCGTGAAAGGGTCTATGCGAGCATGGCTACGCCGAGCCGGCATGTGGCCCTGGCTGCAGACTGGGTGGGAGTGGCGCGACGGCCGCCGGGCGGCGTCGCCTATGGAATGATGGGTGTCATTGTTCCTCCCCTTTGAGGTGTTGCGCTGTTCGCATGTGGGATGCCTGGCGGCTCCGACTTTTGTGCGCGCAATTTAGTGGTTGCATCTTCTGGTGTCAACCGAACTCATTCGCAAATGGTGAGAAGTCCTCGAAAGCGGCGCAGGTTCGTTGACGCGCATCGACGCTGATGGGTGGGATGACGTCCTCGAGACATTCGACGGTTGCAGAACGGGAAGTGCTCGGGTATCGTCTAAATCACAAATAGACAAAGCGTGCTTCGTCCAAGGAGCACGAGGGGAGTACTCCATGCGAACATCACTTTCGTCTGATTCAGGCGGCGTTCCTGTGCGCGCGCCGCGCTGTGTCGCGGACGATCGCCCAGTCAAATCGCTGCCGCTGCGCTTCTGCGCAGTTCCGCAGTCGCGGTGAGATTCACCGCAACGCTTCCACCCCCCGTGTTGGCATCGCACCTCTGGCGCGAGGCTTCGACTGCGCCATTCGGCGGGTGTCCACCCAACAGTCTTGCCGGTGCTGGTGGCATGTGACACGGCGAACCGGTGCTCATGCGCGCGGACCTGCCCTGCCGGTATGAAGGCTCGCACGCGGGCCCTTCGATTAACGATTCAAACACGACCTGGAAAGTGCATGGCAAAGAGAGTTCTTCTTGCATCGCTGCTGATCGCAGTGACCCCGGCGTTTGCGGCATTGCCGTCAACCGTTGAACTTCTGCAATCGGGCAACGGTTATGTGCGCCTGCGATCCACCGATCCGGAATACCGGCAGTCCTTCCAGAGCGAGGTTGTGGAAGCCGTCCGCACGCAACAGGCCCAAGGACTGGGTCTGCAGGACCCAGGCCGCAAGGCAACCGCACAAAGCGCGGCGGAGTTGACCGGTGAGATCGTGGTGGTGGACACGCTCCGCGGCGTACTGGCCGCCAACTTTCCGGACTGGCTGAAGCAGGAAATCCTCGAGGACGCCGGGTACACCGCAGGTTTCGATCAGCTGACCGATGCACAGCTGGACGCCAAGCTTCCCAAGCTGTCCATCGACATGGACGCGCTGCCCTCCGTCAGCGAGCAATTCGTTCCTTCCACCAATGCCACCATCCTGTCGGTCGACGGCCGCGTCCAGGCGGCAGGCAGCAGCTATCCGCGCATCGCCGGCATGCAAGCGCTTGGCCTCTGTTCCAAAAAGCGCGAGAACAAGATGTACGAGAAGTCGTTCTCGCTGAACAAGAGCATGTTCTCTCCGGTCGAGACGAAGACGGGCGATCTGACCACGACCTTCCAGACGGTTGTGCGCGGTGACGGGACGGTGACGGGGGCTGTTCACTACGTGATGAAGAAGCGCTGCGGCATTCCCTACGGCGCGGAGTACGACCACGTCGAGTTCAAGCTCGTCTCGACACTAGGCGGTGAAATCGCCTTCGATGCGAAGACCCGCTACGAGCACAAGGAACGGCTCTTCAAGAAGAATTTCACGTACGACATCGGCTCGTACGACTTCTGGGTGTACTTCCTCGAGTTCCGCCTGCAGGCCGACCTGCAGTTCGACGTGGGGGTGGATCTGGCGATGCTTGCCGAAGCGGAAGTCAGGGCCGGATACACCTTGGGAGGCAAGGCCAACATCACCTGGGTGTGCCGAACGACCTCCGATTGCGTGAAGACCCGGAGCGAGGTGGACCTCAAGCCGGTGCTCAAGGAAACGAACAGCTACCAGGCCAAGGCGGCCCTCTCCGTCATCCCGTTCATCGACAGCAGCGTGGGTGCGAACCTGTCGCTGTACTACGGGTTGCTCGACTTGGTCGGCGTTCGCGTGGGTGTCTTGACCGAAGTGCCGGTGACCGGGTTCGCCTACATCGGAAATATGTGTTCGGATGCCGATGGCGATGGGACGTCCGAGCAGGTCAAGGGCGCCTACCTCGACGTCTCCGTCCAGTTCTCGGGCTACTTCAAATGGGAACTGCTGGGCAAAGGGGCCACGGCCGACATCACGCTAGACCTGGAGCCCATCGGCTACCGCAAGGAGTGGCGCCAGGTCGACTTGAACGGCGAATCCCGCATGAAAAACTTCTATGTCAAGAACCTGTATTTCAAGGATCTCTTGTCCGAAGGGTCGTCCCTGTTCCAGCCGGTCCTGAAGACACCGAAGGTCATCAAGCAGGGTGGCACGCTGCAGTTGGCGACACGATCGTGCTACCCGCTGACCGGCGAGCCCATCTATGAAGTGGACTTCGGTGCCGGTGGCCCTCTCGTGCGAGGCAAGGCCAGTGAACTCGCGTACGCGTACCCGCGGTTCGGCGACTACACGGTCCGCGTCCGGCTCGTTGCCGATTCACAGGGGCGGACGTTCGACACCTCCTGGAGCACGTTCCGCGTCAACGTGAGCCCGGACGGCAAGACCCCGTACTACCCGTGGTTGGCAACGCTGCTGGACCAGTTGCTCGACTGAATTTCCTCGGCCAAGCGGATCCGCGTGACCCGCCCCGAGGGTGATCGACGCGCCATTTCCCATCCACTGCGCCGCACGGGCGCCGCCCATCCGGAACCATGAATCGATCTCGAGACACAGACGCGAGACACATCGTTGCCAAGTGGGTCTCGGCAACCGCGATCGGCTGGCTGGCGGGTTTGGCTGCTGCGCATGCGCAGCAGCTGGAGACGACGATCACCTTTCCGGCGTCGGGTTCGACGAACGCCACGATCCGATCCGCCGTTCAAGTTCCCGCAGGGGCGCCGCCGACGGTGCAGATTCAGAGTGCTTCATCGGGAACTCAGGGCGCCTCGCCGGGAACGGTGAGCACGACGTCTGAAGGTTGGACCTTTACCGGGAAGTTGCCGAAGCTCGCGCCGCTCGTGTTCGACGACGAACTGACCATTCCGATTCCAGTTGGCATCTCGGAATACACGCTCGTGGACCCGAAAAGGGGAGCCTTTGTCTTTGCAGATGGCGAGATGGATTCCGCGGTGGTCGTTCCATTGGAGAACCTCGCGTTCAACGTGGATGCGCTTCCGAACCGGCGGCCCGCGCTGTTCATCTCGATTCCCGGATTCAATCCGGCGGCAGCCAACCTTCCTGGTCTGACCAACCGGCACGCGACAGGGATCGATGCCTGGCAGACGAAGGTTTCCTACACGATTTCCCCGACGATCTACTGGAGCCAGTACAAGCACTTCATGGTGTCGTGGCGGAGCGCGGAGGCCATTCAACCGCAGGTCCGTGTCCTGGCTGACCTGGTGAAGGCATTCCTGGGGCCCAAGAAGTACAAGTGGGATGTGGTCATCATGGGGCACAGCCGCGGTGGCATCTTCGGCCATGAGCTCTCCAAGCGACTGGCTGGCCACGAGAAGATCAGCAGCTTGCACGTCTGGATGATCGAACCCACCGCAGCGCCTCTCTTTGGCGACATCTACCCCACGCAACTCCCAGCAGCCGGGCAAACCTATGGCTACTTGAAGTACGACAATCGGCCGTTCCTCGATACCACGGCGGGCGGCATCAATTTCGGTGTCAGGCTCGGAACGGACAGCGATCGGGAGGTCTCCGGCTACACCAACTACGGCAAGGGTGGTTTCGCCGCAGACATCAATCCGGTCACGAACAGCCATTTCCTCTATGCCGACAAATGGGCAACTCTGCAGGGGCCGAACGGATTCTCCGACGCCTTCAAAGAGTTCCGCAATCGCCAGGAAGGCACCGGTGGCACCTTCGACCTGGACGGCGATAGCGGCGAGGTTTTGGTCCCGATCAGCCGCGACACTCTGTCGTCCGATCTTTTCGGCACCTGCAGCGGCAATTCTTGCACCGTGTCGGGCGCCCTGGCCATCGGTTCCATCGGTTCGGTCGCATTCGACAATCTGGTTTCGACGGATGGCCTGGACGTGGCCGTGGCGAGCACGGTCGCGGCTGCTTCGGTCGCCATTCGCAAGGACTTCGCCAGCGCGCAGGCGACGGACATCTTCTCCGGGCAGTCGATTGCAGCGCGGGTGGACTTCAACAGTGGCTTCGTGATACGCCAGCAGGTCGGCGACGGCCAGATCGAGGTCACGACCCAGCTCGACTGGACCGGCATGACCAGCACGGTGAGGCTTTTGGGCATCGACATCCCGCTCGTGCGCCGCGACCCGCTCTTGAACCTCGTGAAGAAGCACACCTGCAAGAAGGGATGGATCCGCTACCCGTGCTGAGCCGTCCCTGGGTTCGTGCGTGATCTTCAGCGCCCGGCCTGCTGCACCGCCTTCGCCGAGAACACCCAGTGCGAATAGCTCTGGGCCTTGTCGAAGGCCGCCTGGTGCGGCTGGAAGCCGGTCTGCTTGATGGGGGTGCCGGGCGCGAGGCTGTAGACACCGGCGATGGTGCCGTCGGGGTAGTAAACGAGGCCCCATTCGTCGCTGCCCGTCAGCGGGTCCGGCCGCAGGTCGCGGAGGTGGCGCCGGGGCGACGGGCTGCGGGGATCCTTCAGCAGGTCGTCCAGGCGCTTCGGCCCGCCGCCGACCACCGCGTTGGCCGACTTCCCGCGATAGGATGTCAACGCCTGCTCGTATTCCTCGCCCGCCTGGAGCAGCGCTTCCTCAGCGTCCGCGCGCGTCCGTTGCACGCTGACACCGACGGTCGATGCCGACACCCCGCCGATGACGGCCAGGGCAATCAGGAACATCAGGTAGGCCACCCCACGCTGGCGGGCTGCGGTGGCGTCACCATTCCGCATAGGGCTTGCCGTCCTTCGTTTGTGCCGAAGATCCGCTGCGGATGTCGGCGACTGCGCCGTCATGTCCCTCCGGCGGCGCCGTGATGATCCACGTGTCGGTGGACTCAGTCATCGGGTCCACCGGCACGGACCGCAGGTACCAGCGCTGCACCAGTTCATCGAGGCTCTCGGGGTAGCGGCCCAGGTCGCCGTAGAACCGATCGATCACGTCACGCGTCACCCGCAGGTTCTCGCGCAGCACGCTTTCCTTCGAGGCGTCGAGCTGGCTGTAGTAGCGCGGGATCGCCAGTGTCAGCATGACCGCGACGATGGCGAGCACCACCAGCAATTCGATCAGCGTGAAGCCGGCCGAGCGTCGACCCGGAAGAGGGTCGGGCGACGAAGCGTCGTGGCGGCGAAAGGGCATGGTGCGGGGCGTCGGCGAAAAAGGGTTACCAGCGGCGGTGCGGAATGCCATTCAGTCCGGTGGCCCCGGATCGACTGAACACGTCGTACACGTCGTCGCCGTCCTGCGGGTCGTCGGCATCACTCGCATACGATCGCCGGCCCCATGTGTCCTCGTCGGCCAGCGTGTCGTCCCGTTCGAACGGATCACGAGGCACTCTGCGCAGGAAGTAGAGCTTGCGGTGTTTCGGATCCGCTTGGTCCTCGACGCCTTCCACGAGCAGGGCGAGCGTGGGTGGATAGCCCGAGCCGGCGGCATCGGTCCGGATGCGTCCGGCGTCCACCGCGCGCTTGTAGGCATCGATCGCGCCGCGGATCTCCACCAGTGCCGCCCGCAACTGTCGCTCCTTGAGCCGCTGCGAATGGATCTGGGCGGTCGGGACGACGATCAGCGCGAGCACCGACAGCAGCGCGAGCGTGACGAGCAGCTCGATCAGCGTGAAGCCGCACGAACCGCGGCACGACCACCGCGTGGGACGACACGTCGCAAGTCGCATGGCCGCGCCTCAACGGGCGATGCTCACGGCGTGGGCGGCCGGCAGAGTCAACCCGATCGCCCCGCCGCCGACACCCACCGGGGCGGCCGTGACCACGCGGATGTCGGTGCTGCCGGCAGCGGCAGCGGCGAGCACCTTGAACTGCACCGTGGCCAGTGCGCCGACACCCGTGGCGCCGCTGGCGCCGGTGCGGGTCGCGGTGAACACCACCTGCCCTGCCGCATCGACACGGTGCTCGAGCACGCTCTGCCCGGCCGCCTGCTTCATGAAGCCGCCTTCAGAGACCCCCGTGACCTGGACGATCTTCGGGTCGAAGCCGAGGGCCCCGGTTACGCTTGCCAGCGGCTGATCGCTCTGGAGCATCAGCGCAAGCGAGAACGTCTGGCCCGCCGTGGCCGCCCTGGGGCCCTCCCAGCCGAGCTGGATCCCGTTGTTGCCGGACGCGGCGACCACGCCGGCGGATGGTGTTGTCCCCGAGGGGGCGGCGCCCGGCGTGGCGATGCCGGACGTGCTGCCCGAGGCCTGGGGCGTCGCCAGCCCGCCGCCCGTGGGCACGGTGGGGCCGCCGCTCGGGACCGGGGCCGCGCCGTCTCCCGTCGACTGGATGCGCGCCGACGGCGAACCCGCCGCGTACGAGTCCATCGCCGCGGTGCCGGACGACGGGAAGATGCGCATGCTCGCCTCCGTGCC
The DNA here is from genome assembly GCF_001425785.1 of Rhizobacter sp. Root1221. Taxonomy (GTDB): domain Bacteria; phylum Pseudomonadota; class Gammaproteobacteria; order Burkholderiales; family Burkholderiaceae_C; genus Rhizobacter. The sequence continues at coordinate 38,560 of NZ_LMDI01000026.1, forward strand.
GGCCTCGAACTCGCGCTCCGTCGGCCGCTTCACGGTGCGAAGGACGCGCGGCGTGATCGACAACACGATCTCGGACTTCACCGAGCCGTCGCCCTGGGTGCCGAACAGGCGGCCGAGGACGGGCAACTCGCCGAGTCCGGGAATCTTGTAGGCCGTGCGGCGGTCCTCGTCGTTGATCAGGCCCGCCAGCACCTGGTTCTCCCCGTCCTTCAACCTCAGCGTCGTCTGGGCCGTCCGGGTGCCCAGCTGATAGGCGACTGAGCCCGACTTGGTCTGTTGCTGGCTGGTGATGCTGCTGACCTCCAGCGCGATCTTGATCGCTACCTCGGAGTCGAGGTAGATGGTGGGTTCCACTTCGAGCTTCAGGCCGACGTCCACGTAGTTGATGGACTCGCCGAGGAAACCGGTGGCGGTGGAGCTGGTCGTGATGTTCGGCACGCGGTCGCCGATGTGGATCTTGGCTTTCTCGCGGTTGCGCACACGGATCCGTGGATTGGCGAGGATGTTCGTGTCGGCATCCTGCTGCTGGGCGCTGATGCTGGTGGCCCCGACTGTGACGCCGACCATCGACCGCGTCGGGTTGCGCAGGTCTTCCAGCGTGAGGTTGCCGCCCGAGGCCTTCGGCAGCAGGCTCAGGGACACCTGTTCGGGCCAGCGCACGCCCAGGTCGAGCTGGCGGCTGCGCTTGATCTCGAGGATCTCCACTTCGAGCATCACCTCGGGCTCGGCGACATCGTGCATTGCGACGAGCTTGTCGGCCAGGCGGATGGCGTCGGGCGTGTCCTTCACGACGACGAGGTTCAGCTTCTCGTCGACGACGACCTCGCGGCTCTTCAGGATCGACTTCAGTGAAGCGGCGACGTTCTTCGCTTCCGCGTTCGCGAGGTAGAAGCTGCGCACGACGAGCGGTTGATACTCGCGCTGCTTCGCCTGGGTGGACGGATAGATCAGCACCGAGTTGTCGTCGAGCACACGCTGCTCGAGCTGGTTCGTCAGCAGGAGCCAGTTGATGGCCGCCTCAATGGTGCTGTTGCGCAGGAAGATCGTCGTGCGCGTGTCAGTCTTGACGTCCTTGTCGAAGATGAAGTTCAGTCGCGAGGTCCGCGACAGCACCTCGAACACCATCCGCAGCGGTGTCTCCCGGAACTCCAGCGTGATCGGCTTGCGATAGGCGGCCCCGAGGCCGGTACCGGGCGAGGCCTTCGTGCCTTCGTCCAGCAGGCGCTGGGCGAGCGCCGTCACGTTCATGTCCAGCGGCCGCTCCGATGCCATCAAGTCGATGCGTTGCCGGGCCAGTGCCCAGTTCTTCTTGTCGAGGGCCGTCGTGGCCTCCTGCACCCTGGCGCGCCAGCGCCTGTTGTCGTCCAGCTGGCGAAGCCCGGCCAATGCACGTTCCTGGCTGATCGCGATGGGTAGCGCCTCCTGGTACAGGCGTTCGGCCTCGTCGTCCGCTCCCGATTGCACGGCCTTGGCGGCACGCTCGAGCAGCGACTGCGCGTAGCCCTCGCGCGTCTGGACGTAGGCGATGCGGTACTCGGCCGAGCCGGGCGCGAGTTGACTGGCTTCGGCAAGTCGCGCCAGGCCTTCCTTTGTCTTGCCGGCTTCGATCAGGGACTTGCCGTCGCGGAAGGCCATCTGGGCGGCACACCCGAACTGGGCGATGCACAGCGCCGCGATGGCGAATCGGCGGCACCAGCCGGACCCCTCGCGGGTCGTCGGTCGGTCAGAATTCATTCACTCTCTCCAATGGCCACCATCTGCGACTCGTTCAACGGCAGGTACTTCAAGGTCATGATCGGCGGACGAACTTGCTGCACCAGGTACTGTCCTTCCAGCTGGGTGCCCTCGCGCACGATGTAGCTCAGCTCGCCGCGCGCGAGGTACACCTCCCAGGTGCCGGCTTCGAGCTTCTTGCCCATGTAGGTGAACGGGACGGGCGGAGGTGTCGGTCGCGGCGGAGGCGCGACGACCACGGGCGGCGGGGGCGGAGGGGGCGGGGTCCAGCTCCGCGAGGCGAAGAGGTCCGCCGGCGCCGATGCCGCCACCCGGCCGGCATCGATCATCTCGGAGCGGACTTTCAGCCGCTCGATCGTCGGCGATGCCGCCGGCGCTTCACGAGCGGTGCCCGGGGCCTTCGGACGCGGCGCGGGTGACGACGCGGCGGAAGCGGCCGGCCGTGGACGTGCGTCATGGGCCAGCGCGACCCCGTTCGGTGTCTTGTCGCCGAAGAGCGCGAGATAGCCCGCGACGGCGAGTCCGCACAGCAGCACCCCCAAGCGGATCCGGTTCGAGCGGCTCATCTGGTCTGGCTCACGGACGGATCGGGGCGGCTCACCGCCGCGGCCGCGGCCGACGGCGGCGCCGCCAGCCACAAGGACAGGCGCACCTTGACCTCCACCTCGGCCTGGCTCACCTGGCTCCGCTTGAAGCTGAGCTGGTCGATCGACACACTGTTCATCTCGCGCAGCGTGTTCTCCATGAAGCGCCGGAGCTGCGGATAGGTGGCCTTGAAGGCGAGGTTCACCTGCAGCCTCTCGATGCCGTCGGCGGCGGCCGCGGCACGTTGATAGTCCGAACGGGGCGTCACGAGACGCTCGGCGGCGGCGAGGGCGAACAGGCGCTGCAGCTGACGCCCGATTTCTGCGCGCGGTTCCAGGACGGCTCGCAGCTCCGATGCGGCATCGTCGTCGGTGGCGACGCGCGTGCCGGTGGGTGACTCCGGGGCCACGGAGGGGCTCGGCGTGTGGCGGAGCCGGTGAAGGTCCGAGCGCAGCGCTGCCTCGACCGACTGCTGCGGCACCAGCACGCCCTGCCAGATGCCTGCGGACGCGAGGAGGAGCACGAGGGCGAGGGGCCACGTCCAACCGCGGCGCCAGGCGAGGATCTCTGCCTGCAGGCGAAGCCGGGTGGCCTGACGTTGCCACGGCCGCGCCGGATGAGCGCTTGCTGCGCCGGTGTTCGCGTTCGTCATGGCCGGGGCCTGCCCTCGGGTCGGGGTAGGCCCGGTTTCAGGCGGAGGTCGAAGCCGAGCCGCGCAGGGCGGTTCGGGTCCTGCTCGTTGGTCTCGTGCTGGTACGGAAAGGCGCCGTCGAACGCATCGTCGATGGCGAGGCGGTCGACGTACGCGAACAACGCGTCGAGTTCTTTCGCCTCGGCCTGGATGCGCACCGTTCCCTTGGCGACGTCCGGTTCCACCAACACGAGGGCGACGCCCGGCGGGGTGTGGTGTTCGATCGCATCGAGGACCGTGGGCCACGGGGTGTTGAGCTGACGCACCACGGCATTGAATTGAGAGATCTGACGGGCGCTGTAGCGTGGTGCGGCGGCCTTCGGCTGCGCGGGGCGCACCGCGCGGGACAGGCGGGCCTGCTCGGTGGCGATGTCGGCCGCCGTGACGGCGAGCCGCTCCCGCGCCGCGAGCCAGTGTTCGAGGCCGATGCAGGACGTGGCAACGGCGATCACCAGCGCGCCCAGTCCGGCCATGCCGACGAGCGGCGAGCCGGCGCGACCGAGCAGGCGGGCGCGGAGACCGTTGCGGAACGAAAGAGTTGGCGTGCGCATGCCGAAGGTCACCTGTTCCGGCGCACGAGGGCCATTGCTGACCACGCGGCCACCATCGCATCGCTGGCGCGCAGCGGTGCCGGTACGGCGGCGACATGGTCGATGCGGCGGAACGTGACACCACCCGCCAGCAGCTCGGGAACGTCGTCGGCGTCGAGGCTGGCCCATACCGCGCCGTCGCTGAGCGGAGTCTGGTGGCGCATGGCCTCGCGTTCGAGTTCGACGCCGATGGTGCTCAGCCGCTCCGCCGCGGAGGCGGCCGCGCCGAGCGGCATCACCCGCAGCGAAGCGATGTGTCCTGCCTTCGTGCTGGCCATCATCGCGTAGTGCGGTGTGCCGAGGCAGAACCAGCCGTCCGATGGCAACGAGGGCGCGAGGGCCGACATGACGGCCGACAGCAGCGGGTCGATGCGCGGATCGCGGCCGAACGCCTGCTGCACCATGTCGATGGTCCAGCGCGGCACCGCGGTGCAGAGGAACGGACGGGTCGCGTGCCAGTCGCCGGCGACATGCCATTCAGCCGGGCTGCCGCCGAACAACTGCGAGCAGCGGGCGGCCGCGGTGTGCTGCAGCTCGCCGAGCGACACCACGGCGGCGGGCGGCGACATCAGCCAGTAACGCGCGAAGGCGTCCGCGAGCATGACACGCTTCGGAGGGCGTCCGATCGCGCGGAGTGTCTCCTGCAGCTGGCTGCACAGGGCTTCGAGGAAGTCCTTCGGCCGCGCCAGCAGCGTTGCCGCGACGCCGACGACGGGGGCATCCAGATGAACGACCGGCGCGTCGCCGCGCTGCCAGGCCACACCCGACAGACCGACGCCGACGACCGTCGCTTCACGCTGCCACAGTGACACGTCTCACCTCTTCCACCGTGGTCTTGCCGGCCGCGACCATGTCCAGCGCGACTTCCGTGAGGCTGCGCGTGCCCTTGCGCCGGGCTGCCTCCTTGATGACTCGGACCGGTTCCTTGCGCAGGATCAGCTCGCGGATCTCGTCGTCCAGCCGCAGGATCTCCGCGATGGCCTGGCGGCCGCGGTAGCCCGTGCCGCGGCAATCGCCGCAGCCGGTACCCTTCATGAAGGCCTGGCCGGCCGGCCAGGCCTCGTGCAGGCCGAGCCGGGCGAGTTCGCGCGGGTCCGGCTGGTACGCGGCGCTGCAGTGCGGGCAGTTGAGCCGCAGCAGCCGTTGTGCCCAGATGCCGTTCAGGGCCGACACGAGGGCATAGCTGTCGAGACCCATGTGCGTGAATCGCCCGAAGACATCGAACACGTTGTTCGCGTGCACCGTGGTGAGCACGAGGTGCCCCGTCAGCGCCGACTGCACGGCGATCTCGGCGGTCTCGCGATCGCGGATCTCGCCGATCATGATCTTGTCCGGGTCATGGCGCAGGATCGACCGCAGGCCGCGCGCGAAGGTCAGCCCCTTCTTCTCGTTGACCGGAATCTGCAGGACGCCTGCGAGCTGGTACTCGACCGGGTCTTCGATCGTGATGATCTTGTCGCGCCCGGTGTGGACCTCCGACAGCGCGCCATAGAGCGTCGTCGTCTTGCCGGAGCCGGTGGGGCCCGTGACCAGCACCATCCCGTACGGGGCCTCCATCAATTCGCGCAGCGTGGCCAGCGAGCCGAGGTCGAAGCCTAGCGAATCCATGGACAGCTTGCCGGTCGGGCCGAGCACGGCCCGCTTGTCGAGGATCCGGACCACCGCATCCTCGCCGTGCACGCTCGGCATGATGGACACGCGGAGATCGATGTCCCGGCCCTGGGCCGAGACACGGAAGCTGCCGTCCTGGGGCACGCGACGTTCCGAGATGTCGAGCTCGGCGAGCACCTTCAGGCGGGACAGCACGTGCTCGGCCATCACGGTGCTGCCGATCTGCGTGATGGCATCGAGCACGCCGTCGATTCGGTACTTGATGTGCAGCCCGTCCGACGAACTCTCGAAGTGGACGTCGCTCGCACCGAAGCGCAACGCGTCATAAAGGGTCGAGTTCACCAGCTTGACCGTCTGGTTGCCCGCATCCGAGAGCGCGGCCAGCGACAAGACCTCGAGGTGGCCGCGACCGCCGGCCGGGCGCGCCTCGCTGTCGTGGTCCACGGCATCCATCGCACGGGACAGGGCCTCCTGCTGGTTCAGGTACGCATGGATGTCGGCGGCCGTCGACAGGGCGCACGTCACGGGCTGACCCGCGAGTTCCTCGAGGTGGGACACGCCGGCCACGTCGAACGGATTGCTGATGATCGCGTGGAAGCCGCCGTGTGCGCTGCCGACCAGGATGAAGCCGCGCTGCTGGGCCCGGGCGAGCGGCAGACGATCGAAGGCCGGCGCGCTTCGCTGGATGTCGGCGCTGTCCCAGTACGGCATCGCGAACAGGGCGGCCAGCGATCGGGCGGCGTCCCGCTCAGGCAGCCGCAGTTGCCGTGCCAGTGTGTCGATCGGATGCGCGCCGTCGCGGACGAGGTTCGCCAAGGTGGCCATGTCCGGGAGGAGGGTGGTGGTGTCGGGTTTCACAGCGAGCCCGCCAGTTCGAAGATGGGCAGGTACAGCAGGATCACGACGAGCCCGATCACGATGCCGATGCCGGCCATGAGGATGGGTTCGAAGGCCTTCGTGAAGCGCTCGATCCAGCGGGCGATGTCGCCCTCGTAGAAGTCGGCAGTACGGTTGAGCATGGGGCCCAGTTGCCCCGAGCGTTCGCCGACCTGCAGCAGCCGCAGGGACACGGGTGTGACGAGCCCGGCCGCCTCGAGTGCCGACGTCATGCTTTCGCCCTGGCCGATCTGTCGCACCACTTCGTCCATGGACGGCCGATGGTCCGCGCTCAGCACGGTGCGGCCGAGCTTCAGGGCGCGGGTGAGCGGCAGCCCGCCTTCCAGCAGCATGCCGAGCGTCATGTAGAGCCGGGACAATTCGAGGATCTGCAATCGGAGCCGCATGCCCGGCAGCATCGCGAGGAACTGCACGAGGTTGCCCTGGCGCAGGCGCCGCCGTACCGCCCAAGCCCCCATCACGAGCACCGCGGACACGACGGCCAGCAGCTCCACGCCGTGTTTCCCGGCGAATTCGCCCCACTCGAGCAGCAGGCGCGACGCCCACGGAAGTTCGCGGCCGCCGCTGCGGTACACGGTGGAGAAGCGCGGCACCACATACCCGAGCAGGAAGAGCGCGACACCGCTGCCGACCGTGAGGAGGATGGACGGATAGATGGCCGCGCTGACCAGCTTCTGTTTGATCGCGTTGATGCGCGATTCATAGCTCATGTAGCGCGCCAGCGACCGGGGCAGGTCGCTCGTGCCCTCCGCCGCCTGCACGATGCCGAGGAACAGCTCCGGAAACACCGACGGTTGCTGCAGCAGCGCATCGGACAACGGGCGTCCCTCGCGCAGGTGTCCGGTCAAACGGACCAGCACCGCGCGACTGCCATTGGACGTTTCCTTGTCGATCAGCACCTCGATGGCTTCGATCACGCTGAGGCCGGCCACGAGGAGTGCATGCAGTTCGTGGACGAACAGCAGCAGCGCGAACTTCGGCGCCTTCGGCTTGAACATCCCGCCGGGCGCATCGACGGTGATTCCCACCAGGGCCCGCTGCTGCAGCTGGCGTTGCACATCGTCCGCGTCGAGCGCGTCGATGTCCAGCATGACGACCTGCTGCTGTGCGTCGAGCGCCCGGACACGGTACTTCAATCCAGCACCCGTTCAATGGTTCGTGATGTCAGCCATGTCACCGGCGCCACCGGGCTGACCGTCCTTGCCCAGCGTGGACAGGTCGAAGTCGCGGCTGTCGTTGCCTGGCGACACGTACAGGTACGCACGGCCCCACGGATCGTTCGGCACCGACTTGTCGAGGTACGGGCCATTCCACTTCGTCGCGGTGGCTGGTTTGGTGACGAGCACGGCGAGGCCTTCCTCCGAGGTCGGGAACGACCCCACGTCGAGCCGGTAGGTGCCGAGCGCCCGCGAGAACGCCTCGATCTGCGACTTCGCCACGGCCTGCTCGGACTTGCCGATCTGCGAGAAGTACTTCGGCCCGACGTACGCCGCGAGCAAGCCGATGATCGCGATGACCACCAGCAGTTCGAGCAGCGTGAAGCCCCCTGGGAGAGGGCGGGAGGAGAGCGTGCGGCTCGACCCTGCGATGGCAGGCGAACGCCGCGTGACCGGACGCGTCATGGCTGTGGACTTCTTGCGGGAGGGTGGGGATTGGTGGCGCGGCTGAGCACGGTGGGCACGTAGAGCATGGTTTCCCTGAACGGCGGGATGCGGTCGCCGTGCCGTGCGACCTTGCCGCGGCCCGCGTTGTACATGGCCAGCGCGAGCGCCGTATTGTCGCCCGCGGCCCGCAGCAAATCGCGCAGGTGGCGTACGCCGGCGTCGATGTTCAGCGTCGGATCATGGAAATCCTTCACGGAGCGCAGGCCGTACTGCAGGCCGGTCGCGGGCATCAGTTGCATGGCCCCGCGTGCACCGGCGGGAGAGACGGCCGCCGGATCGAAGTCCGATTCGGTCTCGATGACCGCCATCACGAGTTCGACCGCCATGCCGTGCCGGCTCGCGGCGGCCGCGACGATCGGCTGGAGCGCACGCCGCCGCGCTTCGCGGGCCGGCGACGACGCCGTGCCGGACAGGGTGCGCGGCCCGGCGTCCGCCGCGGCCACGGATGATGGCCCGTCCCGAAGCAGCAACTGGTACGACACGTCCAGCGGCTCGCTCGCGTAGCGGAGGCTGCCGTCCTCGGCCGTGGATACGTAGACGTCTGCCGCGTGTGAGGACAGCATGGCCGCCATGCCGGCGATGCCGGCTAGTACGTGACGCAGCAGGTGTCGGCGCAGGGTGCCGACACACCGGTGAGGCAGGGGTCCAGTCATGCCGTGGCCGCTCGTGCGAATGCTTCGCTGCCGAGGTGCCTTCACTCAGTCCAGGATCATGGACAACACCGGCATCAGCTTCATCGCGAGGCAGGTCCTGTCGGTCACGCCATCCGGGAACGGCCTCGCGCGGCAGGGCTGGTACGGATAGTCGGCACGCAGCAGCGAAGGCAGGCCCGCGTCGGTGGCCGACTCGATCCCTGGCGACAGCGGCCCGATGAACAGCGCTCGGAAGAGCGCGTCGCGCGCTTCCGGGCGCCACGGGACGAAACCTTCGGCGGAGGCGTAACCACCGGGGTTCGGATAACCTGGCAGGTCGACGGCACGGTACGGCGCGCCGACGGCGTTGGGCCGGGGCGGTGCCGCCGTGAGCCACTGGTGGTTGCCGTCGATGCTGGCGAAGGCGTTCGAGACCGCGTTGTCCGTCCCCGTGAACAGCGGGCGGCCGTCGCTGCGGTTGGCCACCCCGGCGACCTGCGCCAGCAGCGCGAGACCTTCGCTGTCGAGCAGGGCCAGCTTGGACAGCGTCACGGCGTTGTAGACCACCGCAAACTTCTCAGGGTCGAACTGGTTGGTGGCGAGGTTCAGGTTCATCTCGGCCTTCACCCGCGTGTCGATGTCCGGGATCATCAGCAGGTTCTTCGACGAGCCGGACCGCGTGTAATAGTCGCGCAGTTCGGCTTCATCGACCTTGACGCCCATCACCGCGACGATGTCCCGGATCTCCGCCGGCAGCAGGTCTTCGACGGCGCGGATGCCCGCGGCCGTCAGTTCGCTCGTCGCGCGGCTCTTCAGTCGCTCGACCTCTTCGCGGACCTGTTGCGGCGTGGGCAGGCCGACCGTGGGGCCGACGTAGGTGCCGATGGAGGTGGCATCCTGCAGCACCGTGGCGAGCTTCTGCAGGTCAGCCCAGTTCTGGGTCGCGCTCGAATAGAAGGCGCAAGTCACGGGCGTCCCGGCGATCGACAGGTGATAGCAGTCGAACCAGTCGCTCATCGGCGTGAACGCGCCGAAGGGGCCGAGGCTGCTCGGGGACGGCAGCAAGGTGTTCACCATGGAACTGCCGGCAGCCACGACGTACTCCCGCATTGCGACGTCGAGGTTCGAGCGCCATGCCATCAGGTAGGCCTTCACCGGGGACGTGTTCGACGTCTGGGCCTGCTGCATGTCCTTGATGGCGTTCAGCAGTGCGACCGAACTGGCCTTGGTGCTGACCGCTTGGTCACGCACGCGCGTCGCGGTCTGCTGCATCTGGGCGCGCAGGCCGTTGGTGCCGTTCACGAGCTCGTTGATGCGGTCGATCTCTTTGGCCGCCAGATCGTGCGCGGCTTGGTCGATCGGACACACCAGCTCTTCCGCGAACTTGTTGCAGACTGGGTCCAACTTGGGACACAGGGACCTCCTGACCGTCGAACACAACCGGCCACGTTGCCTGCTCTGCTCAGCCAACTCGGAGAGGATCCGGCTCTCCAGATCTTTCAGGCTTCGCAACGCGCTGTTCAGTTCCGAGAAGCGCTGCGCCTCGAAATTGTTCGCGAACGTGTCCAGCTTGTTCAGTGCCGCCTGGTCCAGGTCCTCCCGGCGGTTCACCTTGGGAAGCACCGTGTCGTTCATGAAAGCGACCAGTTGCCCGGCCTGCTGGTCGGTGACGCCGATGTCGTTGTAGCTGGCGACGATCTGCAGCACGGCCTGGTCGATCTTCTGCCAGAGTTCGCTGTTGGCGGCATCGTCGATCGCGTCGCGGTACGCGAGGTAGGCCGGCAGGTATTTCGTCCCGACCCCCTTCGCATACTGCGCCGCGACGTCCTCGTTCATCACGAGCGCGTCGCGGATGAACGTCGCCAGCGCAGGGCTCGCAACGCGCACCCCGGCGGTGGGGAAGGCGATGATCTGGCCCGCGTTGTTGCGCATCGGCGGCGCGCGGCGGCTGATGAATGATTCGAGTGCGATATGGCGCTGCTCCACCAGCGTCTCGTCCGTCAGCTCGAAGATGTCGCCCGAGTACTGGTTGACGTACGTGTGGGCGAACACGTCGGCCGACGCGTGGCCGAGGTACCCGTAGGCGAAGGCGGTGCCGACCGCGTTGCCCTGTGCCTTCGTGAGCACGAACTTCAGCCAGTCGTTCGTCTTCCAGCCATTGGCGAGACCCGGATGGACCACCGTCTGCCCGGCCACGACATCGGGGAAGGCGTCGGGGCCGATGTTTCCGAGGTAGAACGCGTCGCGGTTCGCCAGGATGGCGGCACTGACCGTGGGCGGCACCGGCAACGTGACCGGCTTGCCCTTGAGCTTGATCGTGATCCGGCCGTCGTCCTCCAGGTCGTTGATGACCTGTTGCGCGATCCAGGCGTGGGTGTCGATCTTGAATGCCTGCGCCGTCATCGGCAGAAGCAACGATGCGATCAGTCCCGCGCCGGCGGAGAACGTGAGCACACGGGATGTCGGGCGGCGAGCCGCGTTGGAGGTGAAGAGTGTCACGGGCATCTGGCGTAAAGAGGGAGCGCTCACATGCAGCTTGCTGCACAACGAGGACATTCGGAACGGACGGTCAGTGAGCGCTGTTGGTGCCGAGGCACGCGGCAGCGGCGCGCGACGCTTCACCCGACACGGCACGTCGTGCGCATGGATGGTGGTGGCAAGTGGTGGACCGTGCATCGCGACAGCTGGCCGCGGGCAACCCGGCGCCGCGCGCGGCGCCAATGGGCGTGGACATGTGTGGACTCTCCCCTGTGGTGGGCTTTGCGCGTGGGTCGATGCCCAGCGTTCTTCGCCCGCACGAGTTTGCCACGGAAATCATGTCTCGCTGCCGCGTCAGGGCGTCACGTCACCGACGTAGACCGGGGCAGGCGCGGCGCCGTAAGTGGGCAGCGTCGCACAGGAGCCTTCGCCGTTGTAGTAGATGTTTGCGTTGCCGTCCTTCTTCTTGATGTGCTCGAGCATCGCGAACCAGTTGGCGCAGACCATCGGCGTCGCCGCGCCGTAGTTCTGGTTCATGTTGCACAACACGGTGAAGTCGTTCCGGCCGGTGTGCAGGACGTTCAGTTCGCCGGTCGCGTAGACCAGCACGGACTTCACCTTGACGTTGCATTCGAAAACGGCAAAGGCTTGCAGCGGCAACAGGCCCGCGGCGAGGAGAACGAGGGATTTGGGGAGGCGCATGGTCGAAGATGTCCTGGCGGTGCGTTGAAGGGGATGGACGGGGTACAGTCGGTCCGACCCTGCGATGGTGTCGGAACCACGAACAAGTGATTTCAGTCGCGGCGGAGGACCGCGGACCGGTGCGATTGGGGGCGTGGTGGTGGACGCGAGCGGCGAGGCGTGCGCTAGGCGCGGTGTCGTGTGACGAACGTGCGTGACGACGTGCCTCGGCTTGAGCCGATGCGCCATGCGCGGCTTGGCGCCGCGTTGGTGTGTGTGGACATGGGGCCCTCCCGGGAGCCGGTCGAATGCCAATGGCCTCGACGGTTGATTGTTCGATGCCGCCGAGTTTGCCACGACGTTTGACGAATGAACATCGGTCGCTGACGTCGTTTCAAACGAGTGTGCGCAACGTCACGATTGTGTCCACGGACGTGATGCGGTAGCCTCTCGCCCTCACGAAAACAGCATGCGACCCCGCCACGGGGAACGCAGGGGAATAAACCAATGAAGACGACATTCGGTCGGCGGATCGCGTGCGGCATCGCCCTCGCGGCTGCCTTGCAGGCGCCCGCGCACGCCTGGGACAAGAGCTCCCACGGCACCATCGCGGTGACAGAGGTCACGGCGGGTCAGAACTTCGGCTACCGCGTGTGGCTGGACGGCGAACCGGCGCTGTGCAGCAACGGGCTAGGCTGGGCGTACCTGCTCGAGACCGACAGCAACTACAAGACCTTCGTCGCCGCGTTGCTGATGGCCAAGGCCATGCGCAACCCAGTCACGGTCCACACGTCCCTGCAGAACGGGTACTGCCACATCGAGCACATCGCCTTCTGAGGGCCCCAGGGTCGGGCTGCGCCCAACCTGCCCCCCGTAGGGGTCAAGGAACTTTGGGCTGCCCGGCGCTTCTTCGAGAGGCGTTCGGCAAGCGAGGCGAGATCGGCGGCCGCGGCTAAGGCTGCCCATTCTTTGGAGCGATGGTTCGGACCCGGACCACCACCGCATCGCGGCCGTTTCGATCTGTTATCGATATCAGTATTTCCGCGGATGACTCTTTCCCCCGAAACCGTAGATTGACCTCCCGTTGATGCCGACGTCGGCGAGCGCGTTCAAGGCCATCCTGCCGAGATGCGTGCGCCGCCGCTTTCGCGAGGACACGGATGGCCGCGAGGAACGACACGGGGGACGGGGCACAGGTCGGCGGAGTTGTCCCTCCGGACGCGCCGCCGCGCTCGCAACCCGTCAAGCTGGCGGCGTTGCTGTCGGTCAGGATCTCGGAAGGGCGAATCGCCGCTGGCGAACAGCTGCCGACCCAGGCGGACCTGGCGAAGGCGTTCGGCGTCAGCCGGAACAGCGTTCGCGAAGCCCTCTCCCACCTGCAGGGCCGGGGGCTCGTGGTCACGCGTCACGGCATCGGCACGTTCGTTGCCGGATGCGCGGACCGCATCGGCCCGCTGCGCGCGCCGCCACATGGCGACGACATCGCGTGCCTGCGCGAACTTCAGCTGGGCATCGAATCGGAAGTGGCCGCGATGGCGGCGGCTCGCCGCTCGCCGGAGAGCCTGCAGGCGATGCGCATGGCATTGAATGAGTTCGAGCAGGCCGCCCAGCTGGGGTCGGACGCGTCGGAGCCCGAAGAGCGGCTGCATGCGGAGTTCGGGCGCGCCTGCGGGAGCGCACACATCCGTGAACTGCTGGTGCAGGTGGTGGCCAGGCTGGCCCCGCGGTGGCGCCTCCACCTGACACGCCTGCGGCGCGCCGAGCGGCTGCGTCACCTGGTCCAGCTGCACACGCGGTACGCCCGCGTGGTGGCGGCCATCGAGCGCCGCGACGGCGAGTGCGCGCGATCGGCGATGAGGTGCCTGCTGGCCTGCCGCGCGCCCTGTGATGAACCCCGCCGCACGCCTTGACTTCGATTCACCCCACGGAGAGATGCCATGCCCCACACCCCTCGCAATGCCCGACGCCAATTCCTGAAGACCGCAGCCGGTGCCGGCCTCGCCACCGCCGGTGGCCTGGCGGTGGCGCAGTCGTTCGACTTCAAGCCGAACCAGCGCTATCCGGACCCGGCCGTCCAGATCCTCGATCCGGGCTTCGCGAAATACCGCATCTACAGCAGCACGGTGGAGCAGGTCGCCACCGGCATGCGCTGGTGCGAGGGCCCGGTCTACTTTCCGGACGGCGGGTACCTGCTGTTCAGCGACATTCCGAACAACCGGATCATGAAGTACGACGAGAAGACGGGGGCGGTCTCGGTGTTCCGCCAGCCGAGCAACTACGCGAACGGCAACACGCGCGACCGCCAGGGCCGGCTGGTCACCTGCGAACACTCGTCGACGCGGCGCATCACGCGCACCGAGAAAAACGGCAAGGTCACCGTGCTGGCCGACAGCTTCGAAGGCAAACGGCTCAACGCGCCGAACGACATCGTCGTGAAGTCCGATGACACCCTCTGGTTCACCGACCCGCTGTTCGGCATCAACGGGGAATGGGAAGGTTTCCGGGCCAAGCCGGAGCAGGCCAGCACGAACGTGTTCCGCATCGGGCCGGACGGGCAGTTGACCGCGGTGATCACCGACCTCGTGAATCCCAACGGCCTGGCGTTCTCGCCGGACGAGAAGAAGCTCTACGTGGTGGAGTGGAAGGGCACGCCGAACCGCAGCGTGTGGAGCTTCGACGTGGGCGCGGACGGGGTGTCGCTGTCGAACAAGACGAAGCTGATCGATGCGGCCGACCAGGGGGCGCTCGATGGTTTCCGCGTGGACCGCGACGGGAACCTCTGGTGCGGATGGGGCAGCAACGGCGCGCTGAACAGCGAGCCCACCGATGTCAACGGCCGCAAGGTCCACCAGCTCAAGGGCAAGCCGGAAGACCTCGACGGCGTTCGCGTGTTCAGCCCGCAGGGCAAACCCCTCGCCCACATCAGCTTGCCCGAGCGCTGTGCGAACCTCACGTTCGGGGGGCCGAAGAACAACCGCCTCTACATGACGAGCTCGCACTCGGTCTACGCGCTGTACGTGGAGGCCCACGGCGCGACTTGATCGCGCCGGCGCGATTCGCCGCCTACGCCACAGCCAACGCCGCGATCCCGGAAGCATCCAGTGCCCCCGAGTAGATCCGGAAGTCATGCACCTTGCCCTTCAGCAGCGGATCGTTGGCGTACTGCGACTTGCCGATCCAGCCCACCATCCCTTCGCCGAGGTCGCAGGGCGCGAGGACCGTGTCGGTCTTGGTGCCCACGGCCACGCCGTTCACGTACAGGGTCAGCAGCGGGCCGCGGAGGGTCACGGCCACGTGGGTCCACGCGCCGGTGGGGAAGGCCGACTGGCCGGTCACCACCTGGGCCACGTAGCCGTGTTCGACGTCCAGCGTGAATTGCACCACCCCGGTCCCGTTGCGGACGGTGAGGAACATGCTCCGGCGCGGGCCGGAGCCGATGTCGAAGATGCGGGCGAAGCGATCGGTGGCATCGGCGTAGACCCAGCTGGCGATGGTGAAGTCACTGAGGCCCCGCGTCACGTTGGCCGGCAATGTCACGAAGTCGGAGGTGCCGTTGAAGGCGGCCGCGTGATCCTGCTTGCGGCCCTCGGTCCAGGCGTTTGCCCGCATGATCTTGCTGGCGGGCCAGGTGCCCGTGGTGTCGGCGGCGCTCACGCCGCTGCCTTCGTCGAACGCCAGGTGCAGCAACATCGTCGGTTCGGTGGAGACGGTCACTTCGTTCGATGGCGCGCTTTCACCCGACGCGCTGACGGCCGTGACGACGTACCACACGGCTCCCGAAGCCGAGGTGTCGGTCCAGGTGAGCAGGTCGTTGATGCCGCTTGCGACGTTGCTGTACGGCCCACCCGCCCGGGTGGCACGCTTCACGTTGTAGGTGACACCGTCCGGGGTGCCCCACCAGGAGAGCTCGATCTGCGTGCCCTTCAGGCGTGCGGTGAGACCGCTGGGTGCGGCCTTGAGAATGGGATCTCGCGTGAAGGTCAGCGTGCCGAACGAGAGTTGATCGGCCGACGGGGCACCCGATTCGGGCCGAAGCAGCGCGGCCTGCCGCTTCACGTAGGGCGCAGCGATGCCTCGCCGGCCTTCGTAGTGATGCAACACCGACTCCCAGACGGGACGCCGATGCCCCAGGGCCGCGGGTGACAGGCCGCCGCTGTAGCCTTGCTTGTTGTTGTAGGGCAGGTAGGGCACCTGGAAGAATGCGCCGTTGGCATCCGTGGCATTGGACTTCGCCACGTACTCGGCGCCGGCGAGGAACCGGCTGTTGTCGTGGCCGTAGAAGTCTTCGCCCTGGTTCCAGGCCATCTCCGCGAGGGCCCCGGCCACGCCGATGCCCAGCGTGCAGTGACCCTGGTCGCGGCCGCTCTCCTGCCATTGGCCCAGGTATCCGGGGTGCACGTGGTACACCGCCTGGAGCGAGGCGCCGTTGCCTTGGCCCTTGTGGTAGTAATCGACTGCTTCCTGGTAGATGTCCTGGCGGTCGCACAGCACCCCCACCGCCAGCAGGCAGGCGATGTTGACCAGGTCCCAGTTGGCCCAGTAGTTGGTGATGACCGCGCCGTTGTGTTCCTTGAGGAACCGGCTGCTCAGCGGGTAGAACACCGCGAGCATCATGTCCTGGAAGCGTTTCAGGTCCGCCGGCGCCCACCCGTCGTAGGTGCGCATGATCTCGGCCGCGTTCGCGAACTCGTAGCCTTGCAGGCCCGCGGCGAGGTAGCGGTCTGCGTTGCCGGTGATCGACGTCAGTGTGCCGGACCACGCGTTGAGGAACTGCACGGCACTGTCAGCGTAGCGGGTGTCACCGGAGATTTTCCAGCGCAGCGCCAGCCGGTAGATGCGATGGATATCGATGACCATCTGGCCGACGTTGGTGCCCGTTCCGCCGCGCACCACCTGCGCGAGCACCCTCGGCGAGGCACCGAGCTGAGCGTGCCCGCTGGAGATGAGCGCGTTCCAGCCATCCAGCCACGGTTGCGCTTGTGCCGCGACCTTCTCGCGCATGCGGGCGAAGTCGGCCTCGGTGTGCAGCAGCCCTGGGTGCGTGAACACACGGGGCTGGGCCGTGGGCGCCCCCGAACCGTCCCCGGTGCCGCCGGTCGCGACGTCGTCCCCGGTGCCGCTGTTCGCGGCGTCGTCATCGTCACCGTAATTGCACCCTGTCAGGCCCAACCCGCCGAGGCCGATGAGAAATGCGCGGCGCGAGAAAGGCGGAAATCGCAACGGGTCGTTCATGGCTGTTCCAAGGAATGAAGGGCGGGGGCGAACCTCCGCCCCACCAAGCTGCCATTGGAACAGTGCGCCGTTTCAGCGCCGTTGTGCCCCACCAGCGGGGATCGGACCGAAAGTGTCATCCTCATCCCGTTACAAGACCAGGAATGTCACCTTCGGCTCCGGTTTGACGCCTTTTACGGCTGGCGAACCCAGTCCTGGCTCGTGGCCGCGTTGCAAGTCTGCTGCCGCACGTCCGCGCCATCGGTGGTGGCGCTGTTCACCACGGCCGCGCACTTGCCGCTGTGCCGTGCCTTCAGCAGGAAATCGCTCCCATGGGCGACCCATTGCCATTGCTGGTTCGTGCCGCCGTTGCAGGTCCACTGGACGATGTCGGCGTTGTCTGCCGTCGAGGCACCGCTCACGTCCAGGCACTTGCCGCTGTTGGCGCTGACCACGGTGAAGTAGCCGGTGCCGGTGTCGTAGAAGCGCCACTGCTGCCACGGGCCGTTGTTGCGGGTGTACTGGCCCACGTTGGCACCGTCGGACTGGTTGGGGTTCTGCACGTCCAGCACCTTGCCGCTGTTGCGGTTCGAGACATATTCCACGGAAGGCGGGTGCCCGGCGGTGTACTGCGTGTCGCGCAGCACGGTGCCGTGCCGGTAGGCACCTACTTGCGTGAGGCCCGTCCACGTGGTGAGGTCGCTGCTGGTGGCGGTCCACAGGCCGCTCGACGGATACTTGTCGATGTAGAGGCGCCACTGTCCGTTTTCCATCTGCGCCAGCGCCGGTGCTTCGTAGCCCGAACCCCAGCTGGCCCAGTTCCCCACGCCCACCCACGTCCACGGGCCCAGCAGGTTGCTGGCCGTCGCGTGTTCGATGTACTTCGTGGTCTCGTTCTTGACGAACGCGTGGTACACGCTACCCGTCTTCACCACGAACGTGTCGATCTTGTTGGTGCCGATGCCCATGTCCACCGGGCTGCTCCAGTTGGTGAGGCTGCTGTCGGTGGCGGTGTAGACGTAGGGCTTGAAGTCCGCCCCCTGCGGCGCGATCGACACGATCAGGCGCACGGTGCCGTTTTCCACGAACCACTCGGGCGCCCACGTGAAGTTGGTGTTCGCGATGCCCGAGTTGACCGTGGCCACCTGGGTCCAGTTGATGAGGTTGGTGCTGGACGCGATGGCGAAGTAGGTGGACGACGTGGTCCACGATTGCACCGTGTAGGCGATGTAGTACTTGCCATCGGTGTGTTTCATGATGCTCGGGTCGCGCAGCACCCCGGTGGACCCGGCGAAGAACGTGTTCGACAGCAGGTCGAAGCTGGTGCCGTTGGCAGACGTGTAGATCCACAGCTTTTCGTCCACGGCGGCGTCCCCCTTGAACGTGGCGAAGACGTAGGCCGTCTCCGCACGCACGCTGGCCACACCCGACAAGAGCAGGCAGGCGGCGGCCGTTGCCATGGACTTCTTCAGAACGTTGATCACGGGAATCTCCTTGGTGAGGGGGTCTTACGGGTTGAGCACGAAGCGCCAGAGTTGGTCGTTGGTGGCGTTGTCGTTCCACTGCAGGGCGTTGGCGCCATCGGTGGTCTTCATCTGGTCCACGCCCAGCACCTTGGTGCTGTTGCCGTTGACCAGCTTGAAGGCGCCACCGGTTCCTGCCACCACCTTCCAGGCGTTGGCCGTTGCGCCGGAGTCGGTGGCCTGCACGGCGCGGGCGCCGTCGCCACCCAGCATCTGCTCGATGCCCAGCACCTTGCCGCTGTTGACGTTGGTGAACACGTAGCGGCCGTCACGCAGCAGCCGCGCGCGCCAGTTGTGGTCGGCCGTGCCGCTGTCGGCCCACTGGACCACCGCGGCAGCCTCCGCGGTGGACATGCCGGTGACCCCCAGCACCTTCGCGCTGTTCTGGTTGACGATGCGGTACACGCGGTTGGTCACGAGGCCGCTTTCGGGCGCGAGCGCCCAGCGCTGGTCGGCAGAACCGGTGTCGGTCCACTGCAGGGCCACGGCCCCATCGGCCGTGGCCGAGTTGGCGATGGCCAGCAGCTTGCCGCTGTTTCGGTTGATGACACGGTAGGTGTCGGCGTCGGCCGGCTCCACGCGCCAGTCGTGGTCGGCGGTGCCCGTGTCGGCCCACTGCACCACCTGGGCGCCGTTGCCCGTGGACATGCCCGTCACTCCCAGCACCTTGTTGCTCAGGCCGTTGCGGATCTTGTAGTACCCGTTGGCCTGCAGCTCCAGCACCCAGCTGTGGTCGGCCGTGCCGTTGTCGCTGAACTGCACCGCCGTTGCCCCATCGGCCGTGGACATGCCGGAGACCCCCAGCACCTTGGCGCTGTTCAGGTTCACCAGGTGGTACCGCGACCCGGAGGTCACGCCGCTGCCGAACACCTCGAACTCCGCGAGGCCGGTGGAAAAACCGGGGGCGTGGGTGAACACCACGCGGAGGCGGGAGGTGTTGACCGCGGGGAACGTCACGGTGTTGACCGTATTGCCAGCCGCCGCCACGGGCGATTTCGACAGCCCGGTGATGTCGACCCACGCCGTGCCGTTCCAGGACTGCAGGCCGTAGTTGGCAGGTGCCTTGAGGCCGGTGTCATCGGCGAAGAAATGGAGCTTGGCCGACGACACGGTGCGGGCCGAACCGAAATCGACCGCGAACCAGTCCGACGTGTTGCCGGACCCGAACGATGACCAGCGGTTCTTGGTGTCCCGGTAGTACCAGGTGCGCCCGTCGATGGCCAGGCGCGCCGGGTCGGTGCTGTAGCTGTACGACGCGGACGCGGTGGGGTACCCCTGGCCCGACACGTTCACGGCCAGGTTCGTGGCCTCGGGCCGGGTGGGGGTGACGATGGGCGCCCCGAGCGCCACGGTCTTGCGCCCGAGGGCCGACGGCCCGGCGGTGCGGATGCCGTCGACGTAGATCGACAGGCCCGCGCCCTGGTTGTACCGGCTGCCGTTGGCATCCCACAGGATGGTGACCGAGTGCCCGTGGTACGACACGTCTTCCAGCGCGAAGTAGCTGATGTAGTTCGGGTCGGCAGGGTTCGTCGGGATCAGCGGGTTGACCTCCAGCGTGTCGTCGGCGCGCGGGCGCAGGCCCACCAGCCCCGAGATCACGAGGTCCGCATAGGCCGAGTGGAAGTAGTGCTGGCTGCGCTCGGGCAGGTCGACGATGGGGCCGCCCTGGTCGGGGTGGTAGTTCTCGACAAGGTACGGGACGCCGTTCTTGTAGTGCTGCTGCGTGTACTGGTTCAGCACCTTCACGTAGTCCGTGCTGGTCACGTGGCCCTGCGTGTAGTTGTTCAGCAGGTTCGCCATGCCCCCCAGCACCTGGGTGGTCTGGTAGGGCCAGCTGGGCCCGTTCCATTGGCACTCCCTGAGCCCGGTGGCCGCGTCGTAGCGATACTGCCGCATGTAGTACTGGTAGGACGGTTCCGTGGTGCGCAGGCCGAACGTGCCGTAGAACTTGGACGTGTCCATCACGTGTTGCCACGCCGAGTTCAACGTCGTGTTGTTGTCGGGGATGTTGTGGTACCAGGGCACGAAGCCCACCAGCTCCCGTCCGCGCACGAAGTTCCAGTTCTGCACGTAGGCGTTGCTGACGCGGTAGCGGTCGGTGAAATGGCCCAGCGTGGGGTTCCACAGCGACGCCTGCATCGCGGCCTTCAGCGCGTTGGCCTTGTTGGCGTAGTCGGTGGATGTGGCGGTGTCGCCGGCCAGCAGCGCGGCCTGGCTGATGGCCCGGGCGTTTGCCAGCATGTAGCTGTTGATGGACGGGCGATAGCCATCGCCACCGCCGAAACCGTCGGCGCCGCCGCTCGCATCGATGGACGCGATGGTGTACTCGGTGGCGTCACTCAGCGGCACCTGCCAGTACAGGCCGCGGGCCGGATCGAAGTGGTCGTTCCACGCGGTGTACACCCGCTTCATGTCACCAAGCTTCGCCACGAGGAATGCCCGGTCGCTGTCGACCAGGTACTTCTGGTAGGCGGCGTCACCGATCCACTCGCTGTACTGGCGCGGGTCGGCCGAGCCGTACCAGTGGCTGACGTACTCGTTCACCGGCCCACGGTCCTTCAGCCAGCGGCCCTCGGTGATGTGGAAACCTGCGGCGTCGGGGATCGTGTTGCTGGGCTTCTGGTCCCAGCCCATGGGGTTCAGGAACTCGGTGAACACGCGGCGGTTGCCGAGGGATCGGATGTGCGATTTCAGCAGGCTCCAGCGGTAGTAGTAGATCTGCTGGATCTGCGGGTTCGAGATCTCCAGGAACGGGATGTTCGCCGTGTACCACGGCGTGTCGGGCGCATACGCGCTCACCAACTGGGGCTTGTTCAGGAAGTTGGTGGGCGCGGCGAACGCCTGGCCGCTGGCCAGCGTGCTGCCCAGGACGGCGCACGCGAGTGCGCCCGCCCACGGGCGCGATGGGTTCTGGATCAAGGCTTGTCTCCTCTGTGCGCGCAGTGCGCGAAGGGATGGTTCTGGTCAGCGAACGACGTTGAACGTGGCGTCCTGCTTCTCGAGGGCGGTCGAGATGGGATCGATGCGCAGCACGAAGTTCGCGTGGCGCAGGTACATCGACGGGAAGTTGTACGAACGGAACGACGACCACGTGGCATCGGCCAGGCCGGCCACCTTGTAGAACGTGGCATCGGCCTTGAACGTGCTGGTGTTGTCGTTCGGGTTGAGCACCACGTTGAAGTTGCTGTGGCGAAGGTACTGGCCGGGGAAGTTCACCGACTCGAACGAGACGCCACTGCTGTCGGCGAGGCCGGGCACGACGCGCCACTGCGAATCACGGTACGGGTCGAACGGATAGGGGTCGATGCGGCCCTGCAGCGCGCTGTGCCGCACGTAGTGGTCGCCGAAGTTGAACGACTTGATGCGGTTCCACGTGGGGTTCCCCCAGGCGGCGACCAGCTTGTCGAGTTCGGCCTGCGTGACCGGCGTCACCGTGGCGTGCTTGGAGTTCAGCGGCTGCGTGTAGAACTTCTTGTCCACCGCGGTCCAGGTGCCCGACGCGATGTCGGTGGACTCCCACACGTAGAACTCGCCATTGACAGGCACGTACGAGTCGCCGTAGAGGTACCAGCGGTTCTCGTTGTTCTTCTTCACCACGATGGGGGCTTCGATCACGGTGGTGCCCACGGGGCCGCTGTACGTGGTGCCGTCGAACGTGCGCGGGTTGACGTTGGAAGACCGCGCGCCCATCAGCTTGTTGTCGGACTCGCGCTTGTAGTAGAGGTAGTTCACCCCGTTGTGGGTGTGCATCGTCGCATCCAGCGGCGAGAAACCCGGGTAGAAATACACCTGCGACGCCCCGAAGTTGACGAAGTCGCTCGTGTAGTTGACGAAGATCTGGTGGAAGGTGGACGTGGCGTTGCCCGACCAGATCACGCCGTACTGGCCACGCGACGCATCGTAGAAGGCCTCGGGCGCCCAGGTGTGCATGCCACTCGTGTTGAGGCGGGCGAGACGTTCGTTCGTGAACGTGCGCAGGTCCACCGAGTCCCACACGTGGATGTACTCGCTGTTGGAGTTCGCGAAGTCCGTGCCCGTCATGTTGGTGGCCATCACCACGAACGTGCCGTCGTTCTTGCGCAGGATGAACGGGTCGCGCAGGCCGGGCTGGCCCAGCTTCGGGTACACCACCGCGTTGTTGTTGTTCAGCGGGGTCCAGTTCAACCCGTCGGTGCTGTACGCGAGGTGCAGGCCGTAGTCATTGGCCGTGGACCCTGGCGACTCGGTGAAGTAGCCCATCACGTAGCCGACATAGGGGTCGGCGGCAAAGCTGGCCGGGGCGATCACACACGCGAGTGCCGTCATCACGGCCTTGATCCATCTTCTCGTCAGTCCTGCCACGGTGTCTCCGTTTCGTTGCTTCGTCAGGACGAGATGCTAGGAGTTGCGACGTGGGGCCGCGATGAATTCGGGCACGGACGCGATGCGCGTTCGTGTATCGGGGTAATCGCGGAGCGTGATCCGCATGGTGCCGAGTGCTTTGGGAAAACCCTTAAGGGCAAGCGAGCAAATACCCAAACGCATATCGCCCGAACGAGAAGTGCGATTGGACGGCCTCGCTGTTCGCTTCTTAGCATGCCGACCGCCTGCCAACAACACGAACCATGGAGACACGCATGCGACGTTTCTACCGTCTTGCCGACCTGGGCCGATGGTGCCTGTTCATCGGGGTCACCCTCTCCGGCCTGCTCGCTCCACCGGCCTGGGCCGAGATCCAAGGTCCGGCCAACAGCCTTTCCCAACGCAACCCCAACCTGCTGCACCGTGCCGACCCATGGGTCTACAAGCACACCGACGGCTGGTACTACTTCATGGCCACCGTGCCGGAGTTCGACCGGCTCGAACTGCGCAAGTCGCGCACGCTGTCGGGCGTCGGCAGTGCTGTGCCGGTGGTGGTCTGGACCAAACATGCCAGCGGGGTGATGGGGGCCAACATCTGGGCCCCCGAGATCCACTACGTCGGCGGGCGGTGGATCATCTACTTCACGGCAGGTGAGTCGAACAACGCGTTCGCCGTTCGCCTGTACGCGCTGGAGAACACCGCGGCCGACCCGACCACCGGCACGTGGACCGAACGGGGCCGCATCCAGACGGCCTGGGACAGCTTCACGCTGGACGCCACCAGCTTCGTGCACAACGGTGCGCAGTACCTCGTGTTCGCGCAGAGCGAACCCGGCATTGCCGGCAACTCCAACCTCTACATCGCGCGCATGACCGATGCGCTGCACATGGACACCAGCACGCAGACGCGCATCTCGGTGCCGAACCTGTCATGGGAGCAGCAGGGGTACCTGGTCAACGAAGCACCGGAGGTGATCCGCCGCAACGGGAAGATCTTCATCGCCTATTCCGCCAGTTCGTGTGACCCGCGCTACGTGATGGGCATGCTGACGGCATCCGACACCAGCGACCTGTTGTCCGCAGCCTCGTGGACCAAGGCGCAGTCGCCGGTGTTCCAGTCCAACCCGGACGGCAACGCCCACGGGCCCGGACACAACGCGTTCACCACGTCACCCGATGGCACCGAGGACTGGATCATCTACCACGCGTATTCCGACGGCACGGTCAACACGTGTTTCGGCGACCAGCGCAGCATGCGCATGCAGCGCTTCGGCTGGAACGCCGACGGCACACCCGCGCTGGGCAAGCCGGTGTCCAGCGGCACCGTGATGGCGGTGCCGTCGGGTGACAACCGGTTCGAGGCCGAGTACGCGACGGTCAGCGGTCAGGCGCGCGTGTTGTCCTATCCGCAGGCCTCGAACGGGCGCGACGTGGGGTACCTCAACGATGCCGCCAGCAGTGTCCGCTTCGACAACATCAAGGCGCCCGCGGCAGGCGCCTATGCGTTGAGCATCCGCTACGGCAACGGCTCGGGTGGGGTGGCGACACACAAGCTGTCGGTCAACGGTGGCACGGCGCAGGTCGTGAGCTACCCCGCCACGGCCGGCTGGGGCACGTTCGCCACGCTCGTGGTACCGGTGACCTTGAATGCCGGCGCCAACAGTGTCACGCTCACCTACAACAGCGCCTACGCCGAGGTGGACTACGTGCAGGTGGACACCCTCGGCCGCGAGGCCGAGGCGGGCGCCGTCGCGAACGCCGTGGTCATGGCCGACACGGCGGCATCGGGTGGACAGAAGGTCGGCAACCTGAACGCCAGCAACAGCGCGGTGACCTTCAGCCTGAGCGTCCCGGCGGCAGGCAGCTACATGCTGGCGGCGCGCTACACGAACGGCAGTGGCACGGCATCCGCACACGGCGTCACCGTGAACGGGGTCGCGGCCGGCCAGCTGGCCTATCCCTGGTACGCCGGCGATTCGTGGCAGAGCTACCGCACCGCGTCGATCAACGTCACGCTCAATGCCGGCGTGAACACCATCCGCGTGGGACAGGCCGTGGGGTACGCGGAACTCGACCGCGTGGACCTGCTGCCGGTGCTCGCGAACGGCAGCCGCTACCGCCTCACGAACCGCAGCAGCGGCAAGGTGCTCGACAACGCCAACGCCGGCACGGCGGACGGCAACAAGGTGCAGCAGTGGGACGACCTGTCCAACACTGCACAGCGATGGACCCTGCAGGACGCGGGTGGTGGCTACCACCGCCTGGTCAACGTTGTGAGTGGCAAATGCCTGGGCATCGCGGGCGGCAGCACCGCCGACGGCGCCGTGGCCGACATCGAAACCTGCAGCGCGGCCACCAGCCAGCAATGGGCCGTCGTCAACGCCGGCATCGGCACCTACAGGCTCATCGCACGTCACAGCGGCAAGGCACTCGACCTGGCCAACGGTTCGCCTGCGAACGGCGCCACCGTCAGGCAATGGCCGGACAACGGATTGGACGCCCAGAAGTGGGCCATGGAGATCACCCAATGAAACACACCCTCGCTTTCCTCACGCTGGCAGTGGCCAGCACGCTGGCCTCGGCCGCCTCCACCACGTTCATCAACCCGGTGGGGCCCGCGACGAAGTCGTCGGCCGATCCGCACGTGATGCGCCACACCGATGGCAATTACTACTTCGTGCACACGTCTGAAGACTGGGCCTCGCTCGAGATCGCCAAGTCGTCCAGCCTCTCGGGCGTGGGTGCCGCCACGCCGGTCAAGGTGTGGACGGCGCCGGCAGGTCCTTGCACGGGCAACAACTGCTATTCGCACTGGATCTGGGCCCCGGAGCTCTACCACCTGCAGGGCGCGTGGCACCTGTACTTTGCCGCGGGTGGCGACGACAACCAGCACCGCGTCTGGGTGATCCGCAACACTTCGGCCGATCCGACCCAGGGCACATGGAGTGCGCCGGTCAAGGTGAGCGACTCGGCCAACCTCTGGGCCATCGACCAGACGCTCGCCACCATCGACGGGCAGCTCTACATGGCGTGGTCGGAGATCAGCGAGGCGAGCCTGCGCCAGCACATCCGCATCGCCAAGATGAGCAGCCCCACCAGCATCGTCGGCCGAGGCACCGTGATCAC
Source organism: Rhizobacter sp. Root1221 (assembly GCF_001425785.1). Taxonomy (GTDB): domain Bacteria; phylum Pseudomonadota; class Gammaproteobacteria; order Burkholderiales; family Burkholderiaceae_C; genus Rhizobacter. Next base: position 64,324 of record NZ_LMDI01000026.1, read on the forward strand.
CGCGCCGACCACGTATGCATGGGAGCACGAGAAGGACGGCACCGGCGCCGACGCTTACGTCAACGAGGGACCGCACTTCATCGTGCACGGCAGCAAGGTCATCATGAGCTTCTCGGCCAGCGGCTGCTGGACCGACGACTACAAGCTGGGCATCCTGACCGCCAACGTGGGCGCGGACCTGACGGTGCCGTCCAACTGGACCAAGTCGGCGACCCCCATCCTGCAGAAGGCGCCCGGCGCCTACGGGCCGGGCCACAACAGCTTCGTGAAATCACCCGACGGCACCGAGGACTGGGTCGTGTACCACGCGAACCCGGCCTCAGGGCAGGGTTGCAGCAACAGCCGCACCACGCGCATCCAGAAGGTCACCTGGAGTGGTGACACCCCTGTCATCGGTGCACCGGTGGCGCCTGGTGTGCCAGTGACACGCCCGTCGGGCGAGGGCACCGCGACCATCCTGTACCGCGTGCGCAACCAGGCGTCGGGCAAGGTGCTGAGCGTGAACCGGTCGGCCACCTCCCTCGGGGCACCGGTTTGGATGTGGACCGACTTCGGCAACACCGACCAGAAGTGGTCCATCGAACCCACCACCAACGGCTACACGCAGCTGCGGTCCAACTACAACGGCTACGTGCTCGACGTGTTCAACTGGAGCACCGCGGCCGGCGCGGGCCTGGTCACTTGGAGCGCCACGGGTGGCGCCAACCAGCAGTGGCAACTGCTTTCCACCCCGACGCAGCACTTCGAGGTGAAGAACCGCCACAGCGGCCTGATGCTCGACAACCAGAACGGCAGCACGGCGGATGGGGCGGTGGTGCAGCAGTGGCCTGCGAATGGGCAGACGCCGGAGCGGTGGTTGTTCGAGCGGTTGAACTGAGAGCCCGCGACGGCACGGCAACAAAAAAGGTCACCCCGGCGCAGGCCGGGGAAAATCTCGGGGTCAGCCCGACGAACGTCGGGACCCACTGCGTCCAGGCGCCGCGACGTCGTGGTCACATCTGGCCTGAAACTCGCCGAACGAGTCCGAGTGTTCGAGAAACAAGCTGTCATGCGCAGCGTAAGCCGAATCAGGCAGAGGGCCTGATCCTGAGAGACCCACTCTGCGCAAACGCCAAGGCGTTTCCACACAACCTGTCGTCCCGGCGAAGGCCCATTGCTGTCCGGGGAAAATCAACCTCAACGGCGGCGTTGCCAGGAGGCATCGGAGGTGCAGCCGATTCACCGACGGGACCAAAGAGGGATGACTCGTGGCGCCGTGGCGTCAGCGCCTCTCTCAATGCAGTCCCGGGGAGTTTTACCGGTCGGCGCAACAGATTTCCCCGGACAGGCTTCGGCGCGCGGTGGGCCCCGGCGTTCCCCGCGGCGCCACACCTCCCTCAGTACTTGCGGCTTCCGATCAGCGACGCCGCCTTGTCCATCGCGAACACGCCTTCACGGCTTTGCACCCGCTTCGGAACGGGCTTGCCGGCCTTCACGAGCTTCACCAGGTCCATGAGCTGCGGGCCGATGAGGGGGTTGCATTCGACCGTGACGTTGAGCTTGTTCTGCACCATGGCCTCGAACGCGCCGCGTGTGGCGTCGACGCTGATGAGCAGCACGTCCTTGCCCGGCTTGCGGCCGGCGGCTTCGAGGGCCTCGATGGCCCCGAGCGCCATGTCGTCGTTGTGCGCGTAGACGACATCCACCTGCTTCTCGGACTGCAGGATGGCCGCCATCACCTCGCGGCCCTTGTCCTTGCTGAAGTTGGCCACCTCGGACCGCACCACCTTGTATCGCGGGTCGGTGCGCAGCACCTCCTCGAACCCGGCCTTGCGTTCGATGGCGGGCGCCGATCCGCTGGTGCCCTGCAGCTCGACGATGCGCACCTGCGCCTTGGCCGTCCCCGACCGCACGAGCCAGCGGGCGGCTCGCCGGCCTTCCTCGGCAAAGTCGGAGCCGAGCACCGTGGCATACAGGCCGTCATCGTGGGTGTCGATGCCGCGGTCCGTGATGATCACCGGGATGCCCGCCTCGCGCGCTTCCTTCAGCACGTCGTCCCAGCCCGTGGTGACACCAGGTGCGAGCGCGATGACGTCGACCTTCTGGCTGATGAAGGCGCGGATCGCGGTGACCTGCGCCGCCGGATTGCCCTCGGCGTTCTCGAAGCGCAGCTGCACGCCGGCCGCCTTGGCAGACTCCTGGATGGATTTCGTGTTGGCGATGCGCCACTGGCTCTCCGAGCCGAGCTGCGAAAAACCCAGCACCAGGTCGCGCGCGTGCGCGGGCGCCTGGAGCAGGAAGCCGAGGGTGGCGCAGGCCAGCGCGCGGGTGAGGTGCTGGATGGACTTCATGACGGTGCTCATCGGACAAAACGCTGGTTGGAGGTCATCATCGTCAGGTCGACGAACGACGACCCGTTGTGGTTGCCCGGCTGGAAGCGGATCGGGTACCCGCCCAAGTCGAAGTTGGTCATCGACTCCAGCCCGGCCACATACGACGCGCGGGTGGGCGCCTTGCCGGCGCGGCGCAATCCTTCCACGGCGATCTTCGCGGTGATGTAGCCCTCGAGCGACCCGAAGCTCAGCTCGCCGTTGACCTGGGACATGGCCTGCTGGTACTCGCGCACCACTGGCACGTTGGCGTTCCACGGGAACGGCACCACCTGGGAGATCTGGATGCCGCGCCCGCGTTCGTCGAGTTCGCGGGACAGCACCTGGCTGCCCACGAACGACACGTTCCACAGCGACGGCGGTTTCGCGAGTTTCTGGATCTCGCGGATGAACGACACGCTGCCGCCGTAGGCGCTGATCATCACCACCGCCTGGGGTTCGGCCGGCACGATCTGCTTCACCGCCTGCGCCACGTCGATGCCGTTCGGCTCGACGAACCCGGTGGCCACCGAACGCAGGCCCCGCTCCTTGAGGGCACCTTCCACACCCAGCAGGCCGGACTGTCCGTTGGCGTCGTTCTCGTAGAACACGGCGATGCGCGTGAGGCCCACGGTGAGCAGGTGCCGCACGATGGCCTGCGATTCCTCCAGGTACCCCGCGCGGACGTTGAAGATGTTCGGGTTGTTCGGCGCGCGGAAGCTGTCCGCGCCAGAGAACACCCCCACGAGCGGCACGCCGTGCTGGTTCAGCGTGGGCACTGCAGCCTGCGTGGTGGCGGCACCCACATAGCCCAGCAACGCGAAGACACGGTCCTCGGTGATGAGGCGCTTGGTGTTGTCGACCGTTCGCCTGGGCTCGTTGCGGTCGTCGAGCACCTTCAACTCCAGCCGGCGGCCGTTGATGCCGCCCTTGCGGTTGACTTCGTGGAAGTAGACGTTGGCGCCGAAGTTCATCTCGACGCCCAGCTGGCCCGCGGGGCCGGAGAGCGGGGCCGACTGGCCGAACACGATGCTGGGTGGGGTGGCCGGCTGCGCTTGCGCGAACTGCCAGACAAGGCCGAAGACTGCGGGCCACAAACTGCGCATGAGGTCTCTCCAAGGTTGATCGTTGCCGACCAGGGCATTGTTCGAGACGCAAGGCGTGAAGGTCCAATGGCGAAACTCCGGGCGCCGATACGGATTTCAGTATGAGCGGACCGCGTTGGCGAGTGCCCGTGATGGAATGCCGATCCTGCTGCAGCGCGGGCGGAGGACCGCGCCAGAATTCATCGCGGTCACGCGATCTGGAATCGGTTCAACACGATGGAGGCCATCGATTCACCGCCGCGCCTCCTCGACGGCAGTGGAGGCGAAACGATTGGCACGGGTGGCCGCGTCGGCGCCGGGGAAAACACCCGATGTCGATTCGCATATGGGGCCATGAAAGGAAGTGATCGCGCCCTTGGCGCCACGTGCTGCTCCGGGACAACGGACTGGTGTTCGACCCAATCGCCACGGGCCGCCTGGCCCCACAGAATGGGTGCCCTGGCATTGCTCCACGCGCGCGACACATGACTCACTACACCCACTGGTTCATCCGTGCGCGGCTGAAGACACGTCAACTGCTGCTCGTGGTGGCGCTGGCCGAGGAGCGCAACATCCACCGGGCCGCCGAGGTGCTGAACATGACGCAGCCGGCCGCCTCCAAGTTGCTGAAGGACCTCGAGGACGTGCTCGAGGTGTCTCTGTTCGATCGGTCACCCAAGGGCATGATCCCCACGTGGAGCGGCGAGGCGCTGATTCGCCACGCGCGTGTCGCGCTCGCGAGCCTGAATCTCGCGTTCGACGAGGTGCAGTCGCTGAAGCTCGGCCAGTTCGGATCGGTCAACGTGGGGGCCATCACCACGCCGGCCATCACCGTGCTGCCGCTGGCCGTGGCGGAGCTGAAGCGCACCCACCCGAACCTGCACGTCGTGGTGCACGTGGACACGAGCGATGTGCTCCACCGCGGCCTGTGCCAGGGCAACCACGACTTCCTCATCGCGCGGCTGTTCGCCACCCACGACAAGACGGCGCTGACGTTCGGCGCGTTGGCCGACGAACCCGCCGCGGCGGTGGTGCGCTCCGGCCACCCGTTGCTGGAGGCTGACAGTCTGTGCCTGCGCGACATGGTGGACCGTCCGTGGATCGTGCCGCCGGAAGGCACGGTGCTGCGGCACCGCTTCGACCTGATGTTCCATGGCCAGGGCATCGCGCCACCGGCCAACCTGATCGAGACCACGGCCGTGCTGTTCATCACGAAGATGGTCGTCGAGTGCGACGCCATCTGTCTGCTCGCGGCCGACGTGGCGCGCTACTACGAGGCACTCGGGGTCGTGAAGCCGTTGCCCATCGAGCTGCCCTGCAACATGGACGCCTTCGGTGTCATCACGCGCACTGACCTCGCGATGTCGCCGGCCGCCACGCTGATGCTGGATGCCGTGCGCCGCGTGGCCGCCAACGTGTACGGGGGCTGACAAGAAAAAAGGCGAGGCCCTTGCGGGCCCCGCCTTCGAGAGCGCAACACCGGCAGGTGAGATGTCACCCGCCGATAGGGCGTCAGGTCACCACCAGGTTTCGCCCTGGATGCCGATCGACGTGCCCGACTTCTTGTCGCCGTAGATCTCGGCGGTGCGCGAGCCACCGGCCACGAAGG
>NZ_LMDI01000027.1 GCF_001425785.1 Rhizobacter sp. Root1221
CTGGCTCTCGCTGAACTTGCTCTTTCTCATCGCGTCCTCGTCTTCCTTGTGAGGCCGCATTCTCCAGATTCAGGTGTCTACTGGTTGGGGGAGCTTACGTAGGGGAGCCGCTGTCCGCTGATCCAAAGAGTTTTGGCTACTTCGCTTTGCCACTGCTTGTTGGGCTCATCCTTGGCGGAGGCCTACTACTCGTTGGCTTGCCAAACCTTGTAGTCGGGCAGAGACGGCCGGTTCTTCGTGTCGCAGCTGCCATCCTGTTGGCCGTCTCGGTGGTGGCAGTGTTCTGTATCGACTTCCCTGGCTCAGTGACCGCAGTAGTTGGCCCTCTGACACTTCTAAGCAACGCGGCGGCGTTCTACTACTTTGTCTACCCGGCCAAGCGCTTCTCGAATCCCTCAAGCACCGGCACTGTCAACACCAATGACGCCTAACCCATCCATCGAGCGGACGTCACCAAAGTGGCTTCGCCACTTTGGCGCCGCCGCTCATGTCAAACGTTAGGCTTGCGCGAATACTTCATGCGAACGCTCGTGCGTATGGCCAGGAGCGTCTTGTTGGTTGGTCCGTTGGCAAGCTCGTGTGGGCCGCCCGTCCTTCGGCGGTCAGCGGCCGGCCGCAGTGACACGAAGTAAGTGCGGATGCTCGCTGGAAGAATGGCTGAGGCATGTGTTCGAGCCCTGCCCTAGAGTAGGCCCTGAGCAAGAAGGAGGCAGCACCTGTGGAGGTCGCGGGTTCAAGATTGTTCGCACATGCAGCGGCGAACAGTTGGTGCTTGGCCAGCGGTGCCGCGCTGTGGCACCTCCATCGGGATCGGCGCCGCTCGTCGCATCTGGAAGTGTGAAATCATGAGCCGTCGTCTTCAAACGCCGTTGAACGCACTCTGCTTGAGCTTTCCGGTTTGGGCATTAGTTCTCGCCCTCGGTTTCATCAGCTTGTTTCCAAGTTCGTCTCAGCTACCTGGCGAGCTGATTGTTGCGCCGGGTGCTATTGCGCCGTTCGTTGGCGGACTGCCCATCATTCGGATGCGAGCTGCGACAGTCGCACTGCGGGTGGTGCTCTTTGTTCTGTACTACGGTTGCTGCGCCATTGTGATGTTTGTGGTCGGTTGGGGGGCTCTCGGTGTTTTGGGTATTGCAAAGTGAGGCCCGCATTCATCGCATGCTAGGCCGAGTCACGCGAAGCTCTCGGACGTTCACCCTCGGCGAAACAGCGAGTTCGTCCCCGTGGGTAGTGCCGTGTCGTGGGCTAAGCTATGCCTAACCCATCCATCGAGCGGACGTCTTGCCAACCGCTTCGCGGTCGTCAAGCCGCCGCTCATGTCAAACGTTAGGCTCGCGCGAATACTTCATGCTGATGCTCGTGCGCTTGCGTGAAATATTCTCTGTGGGCTGCCCATCAGTGGGCGGCCAAGGTGGTGCGATGCAGATGTGGCTGCGCGCTGAATCAAGTGTCAGCGGAATGTTTGCGAGCGGGGTGTCGCTTCGCTCGCGGCCAGATTCTCCTTTAAAGCTTCAGATGTTCAAGCCATGAAAGCCTCGCGCCGAGTCACCGTTGTTCGCTGGATCCTTCGGGCGGCATTGCTGATCAATATGTTGTTTCTCACGGAGACAGCTTTCCTGTTCTACAGTCTCAATGCACTTGCAGGAAGTGATGCGTTCCGACCTTCAAGTGCCGAACAAGTGAGTCGTTTGGCTGCGCCGTATCAACTACACACGCGGGAGACCGACGGGATGTTTCGGATTGTTCAGCAGCAGCACTCGGAACTCGGCGTGATGTTCTCGGCACTCGCTACTTCTGATGAAATGGCCTTGAGACTTTCCTTCGCCAGCGCTGTCGGCTTTGCGGTGCTCTTCGTGAGTCTTGTCGGGTGCCTTTGGGTTTTGCCTAGCCGTGCGCAGCAGCGCCAAATGGTGGGTGCCATACATGACGCCTAACCCATCCATCGAGCGGACGTCCCAAAGCCTTCGGCTTTGTGCCGCCGCTCATGTCAAACGTTAGGCCGCACGAAATGGACCCAGTCGTCGCCCTCTATCAAAGTGTCAAGGAGAAATTCCCTGCGCTCTCAGTGAGAGCAGATGCCTTCCACAAGACGAGATGGGAAGACATGCTGGATATTGGAGCCGAGTACGCATGGTTCGAAGCCCTTGCCGATGCGCTGAACGATGAAATGCGGCGCGGGATTCCTTACCAAACTCACAAGGCACTGTTTGAATACATAGCTGGCGCGTACACAGCCGGCTCAACAGCCGTGAAGCAATGCATCGATGTCTCGTTCGTGGAGAACCTGTTTTGGCAGATTCCAAGCGAGAGATGCGCCCCCTACTGGAAGGCGGTTCCTTCCGCCATCAAGGAGCTGTACCTGGACTTTCACCACCGTGAGCCGTAATCTTCCGCTTCAAGGCCAAATGTATTTTCAGCTTTCGCCAAGGCCTGGGTGTTCTCTCGAGCGGCCTAACCCATCCATCGAGCGGACGTCACCAAAGCGGCTTCGCCACTTTGGCGCCGCCGCTCATGTCAAACGTTAGGCTTGCGCGAATACTTCATGCGAAGGCTCGTGCGCTTGCGTGAGATCGTCTCGGTAGTTTGGTTGTCGGCAAGCTCGTGTGGGCTGCCCGTCCTCCGGCGGTCAGCGGTCGGCCGCGGTGATTCGCAGCACGTGCGGCTGCTCACTGGAAGCAGGACTGCGGAGTGTGTTCGGTTAGTGACGTAGAGTAGGGCCAGAGCAGCAGGGGCGGGTCGGCTCGTCATTTTTTCTGCTTGGCCGCTGAGCCTGGCGGGAGGCAACGAGAGGGCCGTGGTATTTCCCGCGCATCAGAGGCGCTTCGGTAGCCTTGAGTGAACAGCACCTGGGGAGGTCGCGTGGTCGAAGGTCGTGGGCGTAGAGGTCATTGGCGAACGGAGCCGTGCGAGCAACAGCGCGCGGTGGCATCGATGCCGTTCTCTTGCGTAGCCGACCAGCCGCCCAACCTATCCATCGACCGGAAAGGCCGAGGCCTTAAGACCTGCTTCGACGCGTGTAGCCGTCGTTCGGTTATCAAATGCAAAAGATCCTGATGACTCGATTCATCTTTAGCATCTGGTGTGTCGTAGGCGGGCTGGCATCTGTCGGTGGACTCCTGCACTCAGGCCATGAGTTGTTCGAGCTGGTGAACGCAGGTGAGGCTGTCGGCTTGCGAGGCCTTCTCTTCAGCGTGCTTGGTTGCATTTCGCTAGCGACAACTGGGCTGTTCGCTCACGGGATATCTCAAGCTAAGTCGGGGCCAGTAAAGAGATGGCTTCTTGTCACTGGCTTGCTCTTGGGTCTGCCGCCCTGGCTGGTCCTGGTGTGGGTCATACAGAGGTCATAACTTTATTTGGCTAGAACACTTGGCACCCGGTCATGCAGCCTAACCCATCCATCGAGCGGACAGCTTCCGGCGGGATTTGCCCGCCTACAGCCGCCGCTCATGTCAAACGTTAGGTGTCGTGGCACTATTGCGATGCAGGGGCAGAGTAGGCACCAGACGCACGTTCATGGGGGCGCAATACATGGCAATGTTCAAGTTCGATGACCCAACTCTCTTCGGGAGTGAGGCTGCTGACCTCGAAGATGCATCACTCTTTTTCAGCTACGCGATGCAGCGACCAGAAGTCGTTGAGTTTCTGGATGACCGCCATGCCGTTCGCATTGTCAGTGCTTACAAGGGCGAAGGGAAATCTGCGCTGCTTCGTCTCGCCGAACAGAAACTTAAAGATCGTCCGTCGCAGCCTCTTGTGATTCGTGTTACAGGATCCTCAATCGCTCCTCCGCTGTCCTCGCTAAACGAAGACGAATGGATAAGGGCCTGGAAGCAATCAATATTCGCACTTCTGGCGCGGGAAATCGGCGCAACCATAAAGATTGCGCTGACAGATGACGCTACCACGTTGGTAGAAGAAGCGGAGCGCGAGGGATTTAGGCAGCGCTCGATTTTTGGCTATGTGTTGGATAGGATAAAAATCAAAGATAATCCTATCTTACAAGAAAAGCCGGCCTTGGCCAGCGCGGAAAGAATACTTCAACGTTGGCTTTCGTCCAACGACAAGGTGTGGCTTTTGGTCGATGACATCGATCACAACTATGCAAACAATGATCACTATCGAGTAAAGCTTTCTTCGTTCCTCGCCGCGGTGAAGGATTTGATGGTGAAGACGCCCGAAGTGCGAATTCGATTCACGATTCGTCCGAACGTTTGGCAAATACTCCGGCGGAACTACGAAGGCGTTTCGCATTTCAGGGAAAGCGTTCTGCCTCTGAGTTGGACGCTCCAAGATTGTGAGCTGATGGTTTCCCGGCGAGTAGAAGGTTATTTGCACCGGTCAGGGGAATGGTCGCGTATATCGCGGACGCTTCCAATGGATGCACGAAGGGTCGAGGCGCTGAACAAACTCCTTTTCGAGACACCGATGCCTTGGGGGAGGGACTCGTGGCGGCCGGCAACTGTGGTTCTTTACACGCTTTCTCGACATCGCCCACGTTGGCTTATTGAGCTAATCAAGGAATCGGCCAAGCGCACAAACAAGCGCGGCGGTTCTAAAATCAACTGGGACGACATAAAAGATGTCTTGGCTAGCTTCAGCAAGAATCGATACGACGATACGATCGTCGAGTTCAAGTCCCATTGTGCTGAGCTTCCCGAGTTATTGACGGCTTTCGCCAATCAGCGTGAGCGGTACACTACTGATGAACTTCTAAAACTCTTTCGGGACAGCGTGCTACAGCAAGTGCATCCGAAAATATCTGGCTACACGCATCCCGTCCAACCGAGGGAGGTTGCCCATTTCCTATTCGAGATCGGATTCCTATCGGCACGCCTTGACAGGCCGGACGGAAGTTATGAGCATGCCACCTATGCCGATCAGCCTGATCTTCTCGACTCGCGAGTTAATCTAGATCAAGGCTATTCTTGGGAGATTCATCCGGTGTTCCGACATGTCTTAAAGCTCCGCTCGTTCTGAGCGCTCCGCCTAACCCATCCATCGAGCGGACGTCCCAAAGCCTTCGGCTTTGTGCCGCCGCTCATGTCAAACGTTAGGCTCCTATGTACCAGTGTCCGCATTGCAAGCAGAAGATCGTGTCGTTTAGGTCGAAGTGGCTCTCCTGGCGCATTCTTCCGACGGAGTGCCGGCATTGCGCCGGGTTGAGCTATGCGCCGAGTTCTCGAGGCGGGGCTCTACTGGTCATTGCAGCGCTGCTGTTCACCGCAGCTGGGTTTCTTGGGATCCATTTGCGTTCAGCTTTGCCTGTTGCTGGAGTCGTTGCGCTGGTATCGGCGCTGTGGCTCGCCCGGCTGCACGTGCAGCCGCTTCTGGCACTCAGTCCGCATGAGGTGGCGCAGCCTCGCAAAGCGGAGGGCCTCGGCTGCTTCACGCTGCTTCTGCTTGGAATAATGCAATGAGTGTGTTCACAGCAATGCTTCGCGGCGTTCGCGCTGGGCCTAACCCATCCATCGAGCGGACGTCCCAAAGCCTACGGCTTTGTGCCGCCGCTCATGTCAAACGTTAGGCCTCACAAAATCATCACCGCATCACCGCATCACCGCATCACCGCATCACCGCATCACCGCATCACCGCATCACCGCATCATGCGAATCGAAGTCGACGATCTTTCGCGCTCAGCAGTGCATGACCTCCTGAGCGAGCACCTTGCGAACATGTACGAGTTGAGCCCGCCAGAACAAGTGTTCGCCCTTGATCTGTCGAAACTGAAGTCTCCAGACATCACCTTCTGGACGGTCTGGGACGACGACATGCTGCTCGCATGTGGCGCACTGAAGGAGTTGACCGGTGCTCACGGTGAAATCAAATCCATGCGCACGCCGGCGAAACTTCGAGGCCGCGGAGCAGGCCGTGCAGTACTCAATCGAATCATCGAAATCGCGAAACAGCGCGGCTATAAATTGCTTAGCCTGGAAACAGGAACGCATCCCGCGTTCTTGCCAGCGCAGCAGTTGTACAGGAGTGCAGGCTTCCAGGAGTCAGGGCCGTTCGCCAGCTACAAAGAAGATCCGCACAGTTTGTTCATGGAACTTCGGCTGTCACAAAGTGCGACCTAACCCATCCATCGAGCGGACGTCCCAAAGCCTTCGGCTTTGTGCCGCCGCTCATGTCAAACGTTAGGCCGCACATGCCAATCGACGCCAATCTCATCTCTCTTCGACCAATCACGGCCGAGACTGTGCGTGCAATCACAGGTCTGTCAGTCTCCGAGAGCCAGAAGGGCTTCGTTGCACCGAACGCGATCTCACTGTCTCAAGCGCTGTTCTCGCCAGAGGCTTGGTATCGCGCGATCTATCTCGGCGAAGAGCCAGTCGGCTTCGTCATGCTCGAGGACGAATCGCTGCGCTCGCCGCAGCCCGACACTCCGAAAGTGGGCGTGTGGCGCTTCATGATCGACGCCAAGTTCCAAGGTCGAGGCATCGGGAAGGTTGCATTGCTTCATGTCATAGAGCATGTGCGAAGCAAAGGCCTGTTCAAGAGGCTCAAGCTGTCGTACGTTCCAGGCCCAGGGTGCCCTGAGCCGTTCTACCTTGGTCTCGGTTTTCAGCATACGGGCGAAGTCGATGGCAACGAAATCGTCCTCGAAATTCCGCTCCGTCAAAATGCCTAACCCTTCCATCGAGCGGACGTCTTGCCAACCGCTTCGCGGTCGTCAAGCCGCCGCTCATGTCAAACGTTAGGCCTCGTCATATGCTTCACTGTCGATGCTGCGGATCGGCCGAAAAGCTGGTTAAGGCGCATGTAATTCCAGAGGCGTTCTTCCGGGAGCATAGGGATGGTAGCGACATGCCGCTGATCATCTCTGGGGCAGGAAGGGAGGCGCCCAAGAGATCGCCTATTGGGATCTACGACACCGGAATTCTTTGTCTACGTTGCGAGGAAGCATTAGGCGCGACAGATTCCTATGGAATCGATGTTCTACTGAAGAGGTTTGGGCAACTATTTCTGCCCAAAAGCGGCCTTGGCAGAACGGTCGGCTTTGAAGCTACTGAAATCGCCAATCATCGCTTACTTCAGTTCCTGATAGCCGTCTTGTGGCGCGCCTCCGTGTCGTCGCAAGACTTCTATGGCGGGGTGAAACTTGGTCCTCACGAAGATGCCGCCAAGCAGATTGCGTTTGATGTTGCGGCCTCGTCATTCGGGGTCTTTGATGCGATTCTTTCGAAATGGCGGGACGACGAGGGAATCGGGCTTGTCACGCCACCACTCCTTAATCCCCATAGAGAGCGGTGGCATGGTGTCAATGCATACCGCTTCTACTTTGGTCAGGTGGTCGCGTACATCAAGGTTGACGCTCGGAGTTTCCCTGAGCCACTGAGGCGCAACTCTCTGCTGAATGCATCCACGGCCCGTGTGGTGTCGAGGAACATCGCGACTTCAAAGGACTTCGGCGCAATGGTCAGCACTACGCGTGGATCAGTAAAAGCAGAAGAGGCAAGAAGGGCAGGTCGGCGTGGCAACACGGCCTAACTCATCCATCGAGCTGACGTCTTGCCAACCGCTTCGCGGTCGTCAAGTCGCCGCTCATATCAAACGTTAGGCATAGTGGTCACCACCACCGTCACCATGACTCCAAGCCAAAAGCTATACCGTGCCTTCCGAAGCCTAGTAGCGCCACGCAGGCGAAATTCCATACGGTCGCTCTATCGGCTCTTTCAAGTAGCTGTCGCCACCTTGGCAGTCGTGCTCGTTGCTAACCTCTTTGCTATCGGCAAGAGTTCCTTCGGCGAGTGGGGTGACTTTTTTGGCGGAGTGCTGAACCCCCTGTTCACGCTTCTCACCTTTACCGGCGTGCTGATCACCATCGTTCTTCAGCAGACTGAGCTACGGGAGTCTCGTGTCGAGATGAGGCGATCGGCCGATGCGCTGCACGAACAAAACAAGAGCATGCAGCGTCAGAACTTTGAGGCAACATTCTTCCAAATGCTTGCTGTACACACATCTCTGGTAAATGCCATTGATTTGGTGGATGAGCACAACCGAATAACCAGAGGACGTGATTGTTTCAGCGTCTTCTACACTCGATTCAACAAGATCTATCGAGAGCAGGCGAGCAAAGAAAACGGCAAGTACACCGATGAAAGAGTACTCAAACGTTCGTATCAGATCTTCTGGAAAGTCCATCAAGTTGAACTCGGCCACTACTTCCGGTATCTGTACAACATTGTCCGGTACGTCAAAGAGGCGCCCTTCGTGGATGGACCTTACATCAGGCTTATTCGAGCTCAGTTGTCAGACCAAGAGACGCTCTTGCTGTTCTACAACTGCATTGCGTCCCAGCATGGCAGCCGCTTTAAGGCATTGGCCGAGGATTTCGCCCTCCTGGACAACATGCCTCAGATCCGTGCTCTCAAGGAAAGCCATCTGTCTTTGATCGATCAGCGGGCATTCCAGTCGGCCAGCGATGCCTAACCCTTCCATCGAGCGGACGTGCCACAGCAAGCTTCGCTTGCTGCGTCCCGCCGCTCATGTAGAACGTTAGGCTGTGAGGAAGAGCATGTCGAAAACGGTGTTAGCCGCAAAGGAAGTCCTTGCTGCCAATGAAGAAGTTCGCTACGGCATCTTTGGCGTCGTCGGAGGCTCGAAGGTCTTTCCTCCTCGTACTTTTCTCAACGAATTCTTCGCAGGTGGCAATGATCCATGCGACCAAGACGGCCGAATGGGAAGTTGGCGACCCTTCTCGGTGACTGAGCATGACTACCTTGAGATTAAGGCTTGGTGGGTGGCGAATCATCCCGGCGTTGCCGAGGACGATCTGGGCGTTTCAGAGTGGGATGACTGGGTCCAAGCGCTTCTCAATCCATGAGTGTCCAGCTTCATTCATTCGCGGCTTTCCGTGGACAGCCCCGTTGCGGACATAAGAAAATTGCCAAACTGCCATTTGTGCGTGCCGCCGGCCTAACCCATCCATCGAGTGAACATCCCACAGCCGGCTTCGCCCGCTGCGTCCCTCAGACCATGTCAAACGTTAGGCCGTCGCAGAAATGAAAACGTTCTTGGCACACAAGGAGAATGCACCGGGTGACTTCTACGTTGAAGATGGGTGCTGCCTAACCTGTGCAGTTCCGTTCACCGTCGCCCCGGACATGTTTGCGTGGTCAAGCGATGGAAATGAGCAGTGCATCGTTTGTAGGCAGCCCAGTACGCCAGAAGACCTAGATCGGATGCTCGCTGCTTTCCGAGTAGCTGACATGGGCTGCATTCGGTACAAGGGAAGTGAGCGTCCAATCCTGATGCGCCTTGTCGCTGCGAAGGAGCATGCCCAATGTGACGATCTTCCACCGGATCTCCTTGTTGAAGCTATACGCAGGCCAGTCTTTGGTGTGTCATTTGCCTCTGACGCGAGAGCAATTTGTGCGGCTGTAGGAAGGGTGTTTCGTTCGCTAGAAAACTGGCTGCGTAGAAATGCCTAACCCATCCCTCGAGCGGACGTCCCAAAGCCTTCGGCTTTGTGCCGCCGCTCATGTCAAACGTTAGAGCGCATGAATAGCCCACCTCGCCGGCCTGTAGACAAGAACGGAACACTCGTCCGAGTTGGTTCTCGTGTTCGAGTTTTAAGTCTTTCGGGAGAATGGTTCGATTCGCTGCCCGTGGACGAGAAGGAAAATGTTCAGTCGATGATTGGCGAAGTCTTCGTAGTCGAGGAAATCGACGAATACGGCCAGCCCTGGGTTCGAAAGTCATGGCCAAACGAAGCGGAAGGCACATGCAGTTCTCATTCAGTCGCAATTGAGCCACGCGAGATGGAGTTCGTTGGTGAGTCAACCCCGCCATCCAGCCAAAACACCTGAGAGACGCCATACATGAGCAAGTCGAGCGAACACAAGAAAAGGGAGCCACCGCTTGAAGTGAAGCTCCTACTGTGCATAGGCGCGTTGCTTCTCATGGTAGGTCTCATGTACTACTCGGTCACCTATTCCTATCCAACTGCGAAGCCACTTGATGTGTCGGGGTTCGTGGCTCTCTGGTTCAAAGAGATTCTCATTCTTGGCCTCCTCGTGCTTGGCTTGCTCGTCGGCACCGTCGCGTGGCTCATCAAGCTGATCGGTCTCATGCTGGCCAGAGGCAAGAATGCGCTCTAACCCATCCATCGAGCGGACGTGCCACGGCGGGCTTCGCCCACCGCGTCCCGCCGCTCATGTCAAACGTTAGGCTTCAGTCCGCGATGATCAGCCTTCAATCGCTGCACGACCTGTTCGAGAACATGCGATCGGCTCCGCAGGTGGACGTCAGTGCTCGTCTACTTTGGGGCTACTTCTTCTTCGGTGAAACCAGCGAGCCACTTGAATTGCTGGCTGAGGAACTTGAGCGGTTGGGGTACACCGTTGTGCGGCTGGAGCTTACCGATGACGAATTTTCGTACGTTCTCCATGTCGAACTGATCGAACATCACACTCCGCAGTCGCTGTTCGATCGAAACTCGGAGCTTGAAGCGCTCGCGGCCGTTCACGAAGGGATCTCGTATGACGGCATGGACGTCGGTCCTGTGTCGTAGAGCCGCGAGCGGGGTTGGCTTATGCTGCGCCTCGCGGCCCAAGCGCCACACCGGTTCCGGCCGCTCAGCTCAAACGTTAGGCGCTCGATGAAGATCTACGGCTATCGAAAGGAAGAACCAGATGATGCGCCCGTCTCGTCGAAGGGCCTCGCAGAGATCACGTTGTGCGCAACACCGCATGAGCTTAGGCGCATGGCCGAGTTCTTTGCTGTTTGTGCTGACGAGATGGAGCGCATGGGTGATGTATACGACCATGTCCACCTTGGAGATCGTATGAAGGAGTTCGACGGTTCATCACCCCATCTCGTGATCTGTAAGGCGGAGAGCGATGATGCCTAACGCGTACTCAAGCGGTCATCGGCAGAGTGGTTTCGCCACTTTGGCAGCGCCGCTCATGTCAACCGGTAGGACGCACGCTCGATGGTAGACATGAACGACATCGGCGTAGCAGCATCGGCGATTGGTTTTGTGCTTTCTGGCTTGTTTGGGTGGCGCATGCAACAGCCGTTCCGATTGGCGCATCTCGTTGTCCTAGCCGTGGTCGCCATCGCGCTTGCAATTTCGCTGTCTTTCGGCGCGGGTTTTCTTCACGTGGGCTGCACGTATCTCGGCCTTTGCGCGAAGACGACCGATACGACGATCTGGGGTGTCGCTTTTCCTTTGATTGCGACTCCTGCTTTTTGGTTGATGGGCTTTGTGGCCAACCTCGCTGGGCCGAAACAATCAGGCTGAGTTTGCGTGAATCAAGAGGAGAGCTCCATCGAACGGACGTCTTGCCAACCGCTTCGCGGTCGTCAAGACGCCGCTCATGTCAAACGTTAGGCGTCAGAATCACCTCTCGATGAAGTTCCTCACTTCTTTCCGCAATCTCGCTCTGCTCGCGATGGTAGCGGACATGCTTCTGGCAACGGTGCCGCCTAAACCTTCCTTCAACCGGATCCGCCTACGGCGGTCCGCTTCAGTCAAACGTTAGACGTCGAGATGAGATCCCCACTCCCGTCCAAAGCACAATCTGTTCTCGTACTACTCGGCTTTGCGCTCGTAGTGGCCGCAGCAATCCTCGTCATCCGATCAAAGTCCACGGCGAGACTCTCTATTGAAGAAAAGGTCAATGTCTCCACTTTAGCCAACCGCATCTGCAAGGCCGCGAGCCTAAGCAACTGTCCAATTGAGTGGGTGGGTCAAAGCAAAGGTGGCGGCATGCTTGTGGGGCAACCCGGAAAACCGGTTGCTTCTGTGGAGCAGATTCGCACGGTTCTGGCGGCACCCCAATGGTCAGAGTTGCCTGGTCCAAGCTGGGTGTTCCAGAATGGCAAGTATTCTGTGGCCGTCACGCCAAGTACTGGCGCCATAGTCATTGCTCCCTTTTGAGGCATCGTTAGTGTTCCTTTGCTCGCCGCCTAACCCATCCATCGAGCGGACAGCTTCCGGCGGGCGTCGCTCATGTCAAACGTTAGGCGACTGAAATGCGCATCGCCGCACATCCTGAAGTTTGAAGGCAATTCGCAATTCTTATCAACTCACTACCGCGGGCACAACTGAATGATTAAGAACAAGGAAACGGCGAAACAGATCAGCGATCTCATGCTCGAGATCGGCTCCAAACTCAATCAATCCGTAGTCCTGGCCCGAGATACATGCGAAGCAAGTGAGTTCGATGAGTACAGAGGAGTGGTCGGTCAGCTCATGGGAACCATGTTCTTGGAGGTCATGAATCCGCTGTACTCGATTCACCCTGAGCTCAAACCCGATGAGCTCAAGTAAGTTCAGGTGAAGGCAAAAACAAATGCCGAGGCCACTCAGGCAGCAGCCTAACCTTTCAATCGAGAGGACGAACAACGGCGGGTCAAGCTTTACTGATTTTGCCAACGCACAGCCGCCGTTGTTTGCCTCTCATCTCAAACGTTAGGCCACCTTAGCCAAGAGAGCCCTCATGAGTTGCGACTACTCCGTCTGGCACACAAACACACCCCTTACTTCTGTAGAAGCAGGCAGGTTGCACGCACGCCTCTGCGAGGGCGACACGTCCGGTGTTGCCGCACACCCGGGCATCGCCGCGTTCTACGCAGAGCTGACTGCAAAGCATCCGGAGATCGATGACTTACCTGAAGATCAAGTCGACGATGCTGAACTGTGCCCCTGGAGCATCGCGTTTGATCAGTCGGATGGCCACATCATCATGTGTTGCGTATGGTCGAAGGCTGACTACGTCGGCTCCCTCGTCTCCAGTCTTGCGACAAAGCATGGGCTTGCGTTCTACGATCCGCAGTCCGAGCGTGTCGTCTATCCGGGCATTGCTCAGGAGGCACCAAGGCCATGGTGGAAAGTTTGGTAACGCCACCTGCTCCTTCTGCGTGGCCTAACCCAGGCGCCGTCGGGAACCCGCACGGTGGTGAGGTCACCGGAACAGCCAGGCGGGCCAGCAGCATGGCGTCACGCCGATCCGTCTTGATGCGGTCACCCGAGGGCCGGGCGATTGAGGACGGCGCGACGACGTCGCAGTGCAGGCCCTGTGCGGTGAGGTGGCGCCAGATGACGAAGCCACAGGGGCCGGCTTCGTAGACGATGTGCAGCGGGTGGCCCCGGCTGACCAGGCGGCGCGAGGCCTTGTCGAGCGAGGCGAGGTCGCCTGCGGTGGTGCCTACATGCCGCACTTCCCCTTCCCTGGGGGGGCGTCGGCGGTGGCAATATCGATGCTGTCCTTGTGAACGTCCAGCCCGACAAACAAGATGCTAGATTCATTCATGGCCCGTCTCCTCGCAAAATTGCAACGCCCCGGCAGCCCGTCTGCCGGGTGCCTTGGTGTAGCTCGGTGGCCCTCCGGTTCGCAACCTACGGCATCGCGGGAATCGGGCCAACCGTGTTCGCGAAGCCATCTTGTCTAGGGACGCGAATGCGACGGGAAACTCGGCTTTTGGGACTGTTTGCCCTTGTGCTGGGACTCGGCGCGATTTTGGCTGGCTTGGCCACGCTCCTGTGGGACCCGGCGTCGGCCGCCGGCTTGTCCTGCAAAGTGATTTGCGGCTTGTCGCTGCTAGTCGCTGAAGTCTTTGGTCCAAATGCTGGCGCGATCGTCGGTGGTCTCATTGGACTGTCCATTGGTGTCGGCGTAGCTGTCCTTGGGGTCGGGATCCTGCGGGACGGGCGTGACGCCTAACCCGTCCATCGAGCGGATTTCACCAAAGCGGCTTCGCCCCTTTGGCGCCACCGTCCATGTCAAACGTTAGGGCTTGGGCTCATGTACCGCGCTCGATTCAACGAACGAAAGGCCTCTGAAGCTCCAGCGCTTCGTGAGGTCGCTATTCGCCGAAAGTCTCACTGGCTCTCGAACGTTCTTGGTTGGCTAGGTGCGGCGTTCGGTGCATTTGCTGTCGTGGTGCTCGTGAGCGGAATGCAGCATGCTGCGAAACTTCCAACAACGCCGCGACCTAACATCGGCCCCGGCCTCAGTGAGGGCACGACTGCGGGAATCGGGGCCATGATCTTTGGGTTAGGCCTCTCGCTGATTGCATTCGCTCTGGTTGGCTTGGCGCTCCTCCACGCCAAGAACCGTCGTCGAACGCTGATGCTCTCGGTGCCGGCGGTCCTATGCATCCTCTTGCTCCTCTCTGTCGAGTTGTGGGCCACATGAGTGCTCGCGTGATCGCGCCTAACTCATCCATCGAACGTACGCTAGGCTTTCGGGGAGGACCCATGCGAGTGTTGTTCACCAGGAACTCCATCGAAGCCGGAATGGTGAGTACTGCGAGACCGGATGCGCTCTTGGAATTCGGAGGGACGAGGCCATCTTCATGGGAGAACTTCGGGAGGGTGTGTATCGCGTCCTCCAACGGAAGATGTAGCTCGGCGCCGAGGTTCAGCTGCAGCTTGAAAGTCAGCCCAGCCCATCCATCGAGCGGACGTCCGGCAGCCTTCGCCTTTGTGCCGCCGCTCAGGTCAAACGTCAAGCCTTCGGGGAAAACTCATGCCAACGCTCGCGCGTCTGCAGAGTTTGGTTTGTTGTGAAGGTGTATGGGTGGGAGCGTTTGAATGGCGCTCTGAAATCTGCCCACCGGATGAAGTTTGGCGTTCTGGTCTTCGTTCAGCGGTTGCTTGTGAACCTGCTTGCACCAGGCCGCGCGCGCATTGGCGTGGGCTGCCCGTCCTTCGGCGGTCAGCGGCCGGCCGGTGTGGCTCGTAGCATGTGCGGCTGCTGGTGCGGCCAAGCAGGTCGGGGAGTGTTTGGCCGGTGCCGTAAAGTAGAGATCGGGCAACAATCAGATGCGCTTCGCAAAGATCACACTCATTCAACTGGTAAACCTTGCGCTTCTCGCAGGGCTGTCTCTGTTTGCCCTGGAGTCCTGGTGGAAGATCTTTTTGTTCGGCCTGATCGTTATTCTGATCACCTCGGCTCTCGCCTTCCGATATGAGGCTTCGGAGATGGCTCTGGCTGTCGGATCGCTGCCCATTGCGTGGGTGGCGGGGATGGCGTTGAGTGTCGTTGCGAGTTTGCTGGGCTTCCGGCTAGGTTGGTAATGACAGCGTGGACTGTCTCAGTGCTCCGGTAATATCCATCGCTCCAGCCAGGAGTCCTGTCAGATGATCACTTGCCATCTTCGGTATGTCCTCGACCCGACCAAGATCAGGGAGTTCGAGCAGTACGGTAAGGTCTGGATCCAACTGGTCAGGAAGTTCGGCGGGCTACACCACGGGTACATGCTTCCTTCGGAGGGGGCCAGCAACATCGCGCTTGCGTCGTTCTCGTTCCCGTCACTCGCGGCCTACGAGGAGTACAGAACGAAGTCCTTCGACGATCCTGGGTGCCAGGCTGCGTTCAAGTACGCAGAAGAGACTCGGTGCTTCCTCAGCTACGAGCGCACCTTCTTTCGCCCGGTGTTCGAATGACGCAACGGCCTGACCCTGCCATCGAGCGCACGTGTTTCACCGAGCTGTGCACGCTTCCAGCCGACGCTCCTGTCGAACGCTAGGCGCTTTCATGTCCCCTGCCACTGAAGTACCAGGTCCGTACACCGCGAGGCGAGCGCAGACTGACGACGTTGCAGAACTCGTGAGTCTCATGGAGGCGTTCTATGCCGAATCCGGTTACACGCTCGATCGAAAGTGGGCTGAGCGTAGCTTCAACACGCTCATCGGAGATCCGTCGCTAGGCAGTGCGTGGCTTGTCTTGCACGGCGACGCCGTTGTGGGGCACGCCGTGCTGACAACACGCTTCAGCATGGAGTACGGCGGCATGGATGCATTCATCGACGATCTCTTTGTTCGCCCAGGCTATCGGCGCCAGGGCGCAGGTGCGGCAGCGTTGCAGCGCGTCCTCGCCGAGTGTCGCGAACGCGGCGTATTGGCGCTTCACGTCGAGGCTGGCCAAGATGATGCGGCGGCAAATGAGCTCTATTCGCGGTTTGGTCTGGCTCTCGGCAACGACCGTCGCCACACCCGTACGCTCGTGTTCAGCGCCCCGGAATCAAGTGCCTGACCCTTCCATCGAGCGGACGCTGCAAAGGCGACTTCGCGCCTCGGGCAGCCGTTCATGTCAAACGTCAGGCCGCACGTGAAGGTCGCCCTGAAGCTGCTACTTTGGTATTTGCTGGCCAGCCTTCTGGCAACCGCTTTGTCGCTTGTCCTGCAGCCGCCGCACGCACATGTTCCGTCATTGGTCATCCTCGCCTTCTTCCCAGCTCACCCGGTGATCTGGGCCCGGGACGCAATTCAAGGGGACGTCTCGCCCTCCAATGCGTTGTGCCTGTTCCTGGTCGTCGCGCCCGTTGGCGCAGCCGCTTGGCAGTACCGGCGCCGCAAGGTCGAAGTAGCAAACTAGGAGCGTCTTCGTGGGGCGAGCAGTCCCCGGGGCGCGGTATGCTGTTGCTCGCCAAGGCAAGCAAGCCGATGGTGCGGTGTCTGGCAGACCGCTCAAGCAGCGGGCGGCATACGGCGATCTCGAGGAGCTTCCACCATGAATGCTGACGATCTGCGGTCTGTGCAAGCTCCGCTGAAGGAGCGCTACCGTGAAACCCCGGAGGCGGCGCTGATCACGCTGCATGCGGAAGGACGCGTCGGTGAAGGCCTCAGTTGCAGGATCGAAACGGGCAAGGCACTGGTGGTTGCCGGACTGCATCCGGCCACGGGGGGAAGCGGGCAGGCCGCCTGTTCTGGTGACATGTTGCTCGAGGCGCTGGTGGCGTGCGCGGGCGTTACGCTGAACGCCGTGGCGACGGCGCTTGGCATCGTGTTGCGAGACGCATCGCTGCGGGCTGAGGGCGATCTCGATTTCCGGGGGACCTTGGGTCTGTCGAAGGAGGTTCCCGTGGGATTTCAGCACATTCGGCTGCAGTTCACGCTCGACACGGACGCATCCGAGGAGCAACTCGCCACGCTCCTGCGGCTGACGGAAAGGTATTGCGTGGTGTACCAAACGCTGTCGCAGCCGCCTGCATTGACGCTCACCCGCAAGCGGGCCCCGGGTTCCGCTCAAGCATCGACCGATCCGTCGGGCAGCCCATGAACCGGCCGAGGCCTGCCTCGCTGCTGTGATCGACAATGCACGGGTCGCTGCCGGGTTCTTCGGCAGGCCCTCATCGGAGAAGTCCCATGTCAAAAGGTTACTGGATCGCACGCGTCGATGTTGCCGACTTGGAGCAGTACAAGGTCTACATCGCGGCCAACGCCGAGCCATTCCGGCAGCATGGGGCCCGCTTCCTGGTGCGCGCCGGCCGTTTCGAGAATCCGGAAGGGGCGAGCCGCTCGCGCAATGTCGTGATCGAGTTCCCGTCGTACCAGGCCGCGCTGGATTGCTGGCATTCGCCCGAGTACCAGGCGGCGATCAAGTTGCGGCTTCCAGCGGCAACGAGCGATCTCGTGATCATCGAGGGATACGAAGGCCCGCAGCCGACGTCGCCTTGAGTCCGTTGGCCCCCCTGATCACTTTCAAGTTGTCCCGATGCACATGAATCCATCTCGTCGCGCCTTTGTGGTGGCGTCCACCGTGGCCGCCGCCGGCACAGCTGGTTGCCAGGCCCATCCGGGGGACCGGCAGCTGACGTTCGCTTCGCTTGCCGCGGCCGAAGAAGAAATCGCGCGGCTGATGCAGGCGAAGGCGCTGGACTCCGGCACCACCTGGAGCTGGGCGCAAACGCTGGCGCACTGTGCCCAGAGCATCGAGTTCTCGATGAGCGGGTTTCCGCAGCCGAAGTCCAGGCTCTTCCAGCGGACGGTGGGCTCGTTGGCGTTCGAAACTTTCGCGTGGCGCGGCCGAATGACACACGACCTGGCCGAGCCGATCCCGGGGGCGCCCTTGCTCGAACCCGAGTCGGATGCGGTCAAGGCGCTGGCGCGCCTGCGGGCGTCGGTGCAGCAGTTCCGGCAGTGGACCGGTGCGCTGCAGCCGCACTTCGCGTACGGGGATCTGGACAAGCGCGAGTACGAACAAGCCCACGCGATGCATCTTGCCAACCACCTGTCGGCGTTCCGTGTGCGGGGGGCCGAGGGATGACCCAGGCCGGTGACCCACGGCGGGTCCCTCACCGCGGGGGCGTCGAGCAAGGCGACTTGTACTGGGTGGGGCCCGACAACACGCGAAGTTCGGTGCCCGGTTCGCCACACCCGCATGTGGTCGTGCAGGACGACGTGTTCAACCGCTCGCGGATCACCACGGTCATCGTCTGTGCGTTGACGTCCGACCTGAGGCGAGCCACCGAGCCGGGCAATGTGCTGCTCGACGTGGGGGAGGGCCGCCTCGAGAAGCAGAGTGTCATCGTGGTATCGCAGATCTCTTCCATCGACAGGGCGCAGCTCGGCGCACACATCGGTGCGCTGTCGATCCGGCGCGTCGAGCAGGCCTTGGCCGGGATGCGGTTCCAGCAAGCGGCGTTCTTCAACCGATAGGCACGAGTCGCACGCGCCTGCTGCCGAAAGTGCGGCTGTGCCCGGCTTCCTGCTCCCGCTGCCGCTGGCCGGCAAGCGGTGAGGGCGACCATGGCGGTGCAGGGCGCTCCCGGCCCCCTGGGTGCCTGGCCTGCTCTCGGTGCGCACGCTTCAAGGGTATGCTGCGCGCCATCATCGGCCCCCTCTTTCCTCGAATCCCACACATCATGTTCACCAGGCTGGCGTTCATCACCTTGTCATTTCTGTGGGGCTCGTCAGTGCAGGCGCAGATCGGCGTTTCCTCCCCTCCCGTGCTGCGCCCTGCGTCCGTGACGTGCACGGACATGGCCGCCCGAAAACAAGTGCCATGCCCTGACAGCGAGTTGTTCTTCCACGAAGGGCAAGCGCCCGTCCAGAGCGCCCTCAATGCGCGGAATTTTGCGGAGCTCGACGCGCTCTATGACCGATGGTGTGTCGGGAAGGATCGCTTCCCTGATGGGCGGTGGAAGCTCTCCCAGTACGAGGCGGCGTTGTCCGGGAATTTCAATGCCTGGGGGGCCTGGGCGAAAGACCTGGAGGTGATCACGGCCTGGCAGAAGTCCGCCCCGAGGTCGGCGGCGGCGCGCTTCGCCGAAGCAGTCTATTGGCACGCCTATGCATGGAAGGCGCGAGGTGAAGGGTACGCGTCGTCGGTTTCCAAGGAGGGCTGGGAACTCTTTCGTGAACGACTTGCCAAGGCCGATGCCGCGATGGCCAAGTTCCCCAAGATGATGGAGTGCGCTGCACCACACGCGCTTCGGCTGAATCTCCTGACAGGGCAAGGTGCGACGGAGGCCCAATTCCTGAAGGCCTACGAAGAGGCCGCCAGCAAGTTCCCCGAATACCACAGTATCCACTTTGCAATGGCGCAGCACTACGAACCCAAATGGGGAGGGAGCGCGGCGCAATACGAGGCTTTTGCCGATCGGGTGGCGGCCCGGACCAAGGGGTTCGAGGGCATGGGGATGTACGCCCGCCTCTACTGGATCGTGGACACCCGTCAGGGCCAGCCCTTCACCAACAGCCCGACGCAGCCGCCGTCGTGGAGGAAACTCAAGGCCGGATATCAGGACCTGATGCGGCTGTACCCTTCCAGCATGCACAACCTTGGGAAATTTGCAGGCGTTGCATGCCGGTCGCGCGAAGGCGAGTTGTACAGGAAACTTCGGACTGCCATCGCGGGCCATCAGGAGACTGCGGACATGCTGGATCCAGTGGATGTCTGCGACAGGCGGCATGGATGGGTCGAGTCCAAGGGCTGATGGTCATGCCGGACTGTCGGCGCCACGGCATTGCGCCTTGGGAGGCCCGGCGCCCGGCTGCCATCCACCGCAACGTGTCCTTGCCCAGGATCCCTTGAGTCGAGATGGAACTCTACGCCTTCCCGTTCCTCGCACTGCTCTTCGTCGGGCTGTTCACCCGCGAGGTGATCGCACCCGCGTCGCGAAACCGGTGCGACCGGCGGTGGCTCGTGCTGGCGTCGAGCCTCGGCGTGGCCACCGTGGCCGTCACGTTGGCCGGCGGATATCTGTTCTCGGAGTTGATCCGGGCGCACGCCGTGTTCCATGCGGATGATCACCTGCCCGACGTGCTGGTCGGTGCGGTGAGCTTCGTGCTCACGAGTTTCGTCTTCTACTGGTGGCATCGGGCCACCCACGCGTCCGACTGGCTGTGGCGGGTGTTCCACCAACTGCACCACAGCGCGCGGCGCGTCGAGGCGCTCACTGCGTTCTATGCGCACCCGATGGACTCGGCGGCGGCGATCCTGATCAGCGGGGTCTCGAGCTACGTGTTGCTCGGCGCCTCGCCACTGGCGGCCGCCTGGGCCTTGCTGCTGACCGGGGCGTTCGACCTCTTCCTGCACAGTGACCTCCGCACGCCCACGTGGCTCGGGTTCCTGGTGCAACGGCCCGAGATGCACACGGTGCACCACGCCGAAGGGCACCACGCGCAGAACTACGGCCTGCCGGTGTGGGACCTGCTCTTCGGCACGTGGACGAACCCGCGGGAGCGGTCAGTGCACCTGGGGTTCGATGGGGACAAGTCCGGCCGGGTCGCAGACATGCTGATGTTTCGCGACGTCCACAAGGTGGAAGACGGTCAGGCCTGAAGTTCGCCCCGGGTCAACCTGGACGGTGCCGCGTGGCCGTCAGCGCCTGCATGCCGTACAGTCACATTCATGTATTCCTCCACCTTCATCTTTGCCAAGAAGCAGTTCGACGAAGCCTTCCATCGCCTCGACGAGGAGATCGCCGCGATGGCCAAGGCGCTCCCCGGCTACCTGGGCGAGGAAACCTGGGAGAACCCCGCGACGGGGCTGGTCTCGAACGTCTACTACTGGTCGTCCCTGGAGGCCCTGCAGCAGTTGGTGCAGCACCCGCGCCATCAGGAGGCCAAGGCCGCGCAGCAGCGCTGGCTGGCGGGGTACCAGGTGGTGATCTCGCAAGTGATTCGCACATACGGGGACGCCGGGGTTCCCGCGGCCTGGTCGGCGTCGCGGCCCGCCTGATGCTTTCGGTGCGTGTGGCCATCGCGATGGCCGCGTTGGCGGCGGGTTGGGTCACGCCAGCCTGCGCCCAGGACGAGGCGGATGCGGGCCGCTGGGTGGTCCAGCAGGCGAGCACCCCGGACCATCGCTTTCGCGTGTGGACCTTCGTGTCGCGTGACGCGCTTGCAGCCGCCGACAAGGTGGAGGTGGTGCACCGAGCCACCGGCGTGGTCGTGCAGCACATCGACGGCATCGGCGGCATGGGCATGCACCGCGCCGCCGAGACCCTGCTTCACGTGGTCGACGTGAACTTCGATGGTCATCCCGACCTGTCGGTGGCGGCGGGGGACGGCGGGGCCGGGCCGAACAACACCGACAATTTCTACCTCTACGACCCGCGCACGCGCCAGTACGTGTTCCACGAGGTGCTGTCGTCGCTGACGCAGGTGGTGATCAACCCGGACCACAGCATCACGTCGTCGTCCCGGGGCAGCTGTTGCAGCCACCTCTCGGAGACCTACCGTTTCGTGGGCGGGCAGCTGACGCTGGTGGCCAGCTGGGAGGAGTCCCTCACCGCCGACGGCGCATGGATCGAGACCACGACAGGGCGGCTGCGCGGCGGCAAGATGCGCTACCAGGTGAAACGCCGGCGGCCGCCCGCCGAGTTGTCGGGGCGGTGATCGACTGGATCGATCGGCTTTCCCGCCCCGTGAGGGCGGGGGCGGATCGTGCCCGGTATGCTGGGCTACCGTTGCTGAACATAGAGGAGAGCGTGTGAGCCTGTTCCAATCGCTGCTGGTTTTTGCAGGCGCCGCCTTGCTGATGGCGCTGACGCCGGGGCCGAACATGATCTACCTGATCTCGCGGTCGCTCTGCCAGGGCCAGCGCGCCGGTGTCACGTCGTGGGTGGGCGTGGTGCTCGGGTTCACGGTGCACATGTGCTGTGCGGCCGTGGGGCTGACGGCGCTGTTCATGGCGGTGCCGCTCGGGTACGAGGTGCTGAAGGTGGCGGGCGCCCTGTACCTGCTGTGGATGGCGTGGCAGGCCGTCAAGCCCGGTGCCAGTTCACCATTCGACGCGCGGGACCTGCCCGACGAATCACCGCGCCAGCTGTTCATGATGGGCCTGCTCACCAGCATCCTCAACCCGAAGGTCGCCATCTTCTACCTGTCCATCCTGCCGCAGTTCGTGTCGCCCGCGAACGGCCCGGTGCTGGGGCAGGGCTTGCTGTTCGGTGGCACGCAGGTGCTGATCGGGGCCGGCGTGAACCTCCTGGTCGTCCTGTTCGCGGGCCGCATCGCCCGCTGGTTTTCCGGCCGCCCCACGTGGCTGTCGGTCCAGCGCCATGTGATGGGGTTCGTGCTCGGCGCACTCGCGGTGCGCCTGTTCACCGAGCAGCGGCGGGCGGTCTGACCCAGGCGCCGATGCACGAGGCGAGGGCCGGCCTCTCCTGACGTTGCAGCGCCTGGGCCGAGGTTCCGATGGCCGGGAGGGCCCCGGTTTGCTACAGTGGTCCGGCCCATCACTTCCGTTGGCCGTCCCGATGAAACTCCCCCTGGTGTTCGTGTTCGCGCTGCTGCCGTGCTGGGCGCACGCGGAACAGCTCTACCGGTGTGGCAACACCTACAGCCAGACGCCGTGCGCGGCCGACGCCACGGCGAAGAAGCTGCCGTCGTCCGCGGCGCCCGACGCCGCTGCCGGACTGCAAGGCGAAGCGCTGTGTGCCACGGAAGGGGTGTTGCGAATGGGCGTGCCCGATCCCGAAGGCGCCCGCATCATCAGCGTGACGAAGCTCGGCACCGAAGTGATCCAGTACGCCGACAAGCCCACGGCCGCGCGGAAGTTCGCGGTGCGGCTCAACCCTCGCAATGCCCATGGCGGCTACGGCGGCGAGCAGGTGTTCAACTGCTTCCTGAGTGAAGATGGGCGCCGGGTGCTCGCGGTGGGGAATCCGCGGCCTTGATCGGAGAGTCTCCATGGCAATCCAGCTCGACCACACCATCGTGCCTGCCCGGAACCAGCAGGCCTCCGCCCGGCAGCTCGCGGAACTGCTCGGAGTGCCTTGGTCCGCCACCACCATCGGACCGTTTTCCGCGGTGTTCGTCAACGACGGGCTGACGCTCGATTTCCAGGACACCGACGAAGCGTTCCCGGTGTATCACTTCTGCTTCCGTGTGAACGACACCGAGTTCGATGCCATCCTCGCGCGCCTCGTGGCGGCCGGCATCGACTACCGCAGCTCGGTGCGTGGTCCGGTGGACCACGCGGAGAGCACGCTGCTGGGCGGCCGCGGCATCTACTGGAACGAGCCCGAAGGGCACCAGTGGGAAATGCTGACGGTGAGCTATGCGCGCCAAGGCGTGGTGCTGGCACCGTGAGTGCCGCGCACGCGGGAGCGTGTGCCGTGTGCTTCTCGCAAGTGACGAACGCTCTTTCGCTCATTGAGTAACGCGATGTGAATGGCTCCCGTGAATGGGGGGGATCAATGCGAGACCCCGCCGATATCATGAATCTTTCACGCATTTCTCAATGGCAAGCCGCACAGAACGGCGTTAAGGAGGTTACTTGAAAACATTCGCACACGTCGCCCTGGCCGCATTGGCATTCGGGTCCGCCAGCCTCGCGCAGGCATCCACCGCGGCGTACTCGGCCAACTTCGCACTCGAAGGCGGGCTCCCGCGCCTGCTGACAGGCAACCCCAACTTCGACGGCCCGGATTCGCTCGACGGCCGCTGGACCACCATCGGCACCCAGAACGCCGAAGTGCGCTCGCGCGACTTGCTGTCCACGTCGATCGATGCCGACACCGGCGCGGTCGTGCAGAACTGGGGCAACACGAACTACTCGGCGAACAAGAACCGCAGCTCGGGGCCGCCGTTGTCGATGGGCCAGTCGGTCGCCCACGTGCCGGGCGCGGGTCAGGTCAGCCAGACCAGCGCCTTCGCTGGCGTCAACTACGACCGGCTGACCGCGCAGGTCGAACAGAACACGCTGCTGTCGGAATCCACCGCCGCCGCCACCTGGCAGCGCGGGTTCTCGCTCGATGCCCATTCGTCGTTCACGTTCTCGGGCATCGCCACGCTGGGCCTCGGCGGTGACGCCGGCCCGCTCGACGCCATCACCACGTTCGACCTGGGGGCCGGTTCGTCGTTCGCGTCGCTGACGCTCGGCGACGTGCTGGGCCGCGTGCGCACCAGCATCGGTGCCACCATCTCCGACATGCAAGCGGGCCTCGGCAACATCTTCAGCTACAGCCAGGGCCCCAATGGCCTGCTGTCGCTGACCATCACCAACAATGGCGACAGCGAACTGCGCGGTTCGTTGACCGCCGGCAGCTACGTCAGCGTGGCGGCACCGGTGCCGGAACCCGAGGTGTGGGCGTCGATGCTGCTGGGCCTCGGCCTGATGGGCTCGGTGCTGCGCAAGCGCGCGAAGACCGCCACCGCCTGAACGGCGCACCCCTGTCGCCACGACAGGGTTTGAGGAACAAGCGGCCCGCCTGCGCAAGCAAGGCGGGCCGCTTCACTTTCCGACTCCGATGGCCGCCCCGGTTTTTCCGGCTCGACCGGCGAGCCTGCACAATGCCAGGCCATGACCTCGCCACCGGACCGTTCCCTGCCTGAGCCCGCCGTCGGCCCTGCCGAACGGGCCGCCGCCGCGGCGCGCAGCACCTGGACGAGCGTGGCGGTGAACGTCGTGCTGTCCACCGTGCAGGTGGTGGTGGGGTGGGGCACACACTCCCAGGCCTTGGTGGCCGATGGGCTGCATTCGCTGTCCGACATCGTGGCCGACTTCGTCGTGCTGCTTGCGAACCACCACGGCCAGAAGGACCCCGACGCCGAACACCCCTATGGCCACCAGCGGTTCGAAACCGCCGCGTCGCTGGTGCTGGGCTCGCTCCTCCTCATCGTGGGCGCCGGCATGCTGTGGTCGGCCGCCAGCAACCTCGGGCCGGCCGCGGCCGTGCCCACGGTGCACGTGGCCGCCCTGTGGGTGGCGGGGGGCACGCTCGTGGCCAAGGAGTTGCTGTTCCGGTACATGCTGGCGGTGGGCAAACGCGTGCGCTCGGGCATGCTGATCGCCAACGCGTGGCACGCGCGATCGGATGCCGCGTCGTCGCTGGTCGTGGCCCTCGGCATCGCCGGCAACCTCGCGGGCTACCCGATCCTCGACCCCATCGCCGCGGCCATCGTCGGGTTCCTGGTGGCCCGCACGGGCTGGACCTTCGGCTGGCGTGCGCTGCACGACCTGATGGACCACGCGGCCGACGAGGACGAGGTGGCCGCCATCCGCAGCACGCTGGCCGGCACCCCTGGCGTGGCGGGCGTGCACGCGGTTCGCACGCGCAAGATGGGTGACCTGATCGTGGTCGATGCCCACCTCGACGTGGATGCGTCGATCACCGTCGAGGCCGGACACGCCATCGCGGTGGCGGCGCGCGACCGTGTCATGCAGCGGCACCGCGTGCTCGACGTGATGACGCATCTGGATCCGTGGCGGCCCGGTTAGATCGCTGTGAGCCAATGCTGTGTGCGGGCTGACGACCCACGCGCAGCGCGCTGCCGAGGGGCCTTGGCGACAGCCCGAGAGGGCCGCCGCCAAGGTGCGCACCCTGCCGCTCACGCGTCAAGGCTGCGCGCGCAAGGGGGAATCAGTTGTGGCTGTGAACGTGGTAGACGCTGCGCCCGTTGAGCGGCTGCGTTTCGCGCGAGTTGCCTTCTTCAAAGAGATGTCGGAAGGCCCTGATGTTCCGCCTGGGAATCTCGACCGGCTTCGTCAACACGACCCATTGCACGTTTTCGGGGAAGACGTCGGCGCTGAGTTGATCTTCGATCGATCCGCCCTGCGCGGTGCAGTTCGTGAACGTGGATGGCGCGGTCAACGAACCCGCGTAGCGCAACGAATCGTTCAGCTTGGGCAGGACCTTGTTGAGATCGAAGTGGTTGATGGTTACCGCCGCCTGCGTGGAATCTTCCGGCAGGCTGTGATTGTTGAAGATCTTGCTGAGTTCGGAGCGAGCGAAGTCGTCCGGCTTGATCAGTGCGCCGATGACGAGAAGGGCGTCCGGGTCGCAGGGCGTGGCCCCCGTCTTCAAATGCACGAAGTGAACTTCCATCGGCGCGCCGCGGTTGCTGATCGTGTGCTCCGACGGCGTGTGGAAGTGGAATTGCAGCAGGTCGTATTGCTGGTTGCCGACCATGACGTACGAAGCCCCGGCAGGCGTGGCCCGGAGGGTGGCCCACTCCTTGTCGACGAGGGGGACACGGTTCGGGTTGTACGTGTTGACCACGGTCAAGGTGGCGTCGGATTGATAGGTCGCCGTGATCCGCGGAGCGTGATTTGTCACAACAACATCTTTCTTGTCGATGTTGATCGGGCTCTGCCGAACGCCTTCTGCGTATGCGCTGGTGGCCAGGGCCAGTGCCGTGGCGATGGCAAGGGCGGTGCCAGAGCGGCGGAATTGGATGCTCATCGGGTCTCTCTCCGGTATGTCGCTGAATGAAAAAAGTGTCGTATTTGGTCTCGACATTCGATTTAAGCAAGAGGTATACCAATTGCGTGAGCGCCTGCCCACATGCACTGAGCGCCTGGATCGGTCACGAACGTGACTTGTGGCGTGGATAGAGTTCGCGGCTTCGCGGCCGGCCCCGGCGCGACGTCGCAACTCTTCCTCCCCGCCCATGCAGTCCCTTTCCTTTGCCCGCCATCCCCTGTCGGTCGCGCTGACCGCCGCGCTGCTGCTCACCGCCTGCGGCGGCGGCGATGACACCGCGGCCCCGGCCGACACCGCGCTGACGATCCCCGAGGCCCCGAAGGGTCTGGGCACGGTCGACACCGCCCCGGTGGCCGATGAGGCCATCGTGTTGCCGTACGTGGACTACAGCGCCACGAACCAGCGCGGCGACGCCCGCTACGCGACGAAGGAGACGAACGCCGGTGTGCGGCTGGTGACCGGTTTCCTGGACGTGTGGCAACCGGGCACGCTGCTCGTGGACGCCGGTGCCGCCGCGGCCGCCCGCGACGGCTTCCCCGCGGTGGTGGCATCCACGTGGGCCGGCATTCCCGGGGACACCACCGACGGCAAGGTGCTGAACACCGCGGTGCATGACGCGAACATTGCCTACGTGGTGCAGGCCACGGCCAACCGCACGGTCGAGCAGACGCTGGCCGCCTACCTCGACGACCGCCGTGGCAAGGCCTACAGCATCGCCGATGGCATGGGGCCGCTGACGGCCGCCTGGCGCACCGCGAGCCAGCAGACCACCACCATCACCGAGATGGCCGCCGATGCGACCACGGTCAAGTACGACGACCTGGGCAACGAAAACGGCGTGGGGGGCACTGCGAACACGCAGAACTTCGGCACCGCGATCGACCTGTTGAACAACATCGGCGAAAACGGTTCCACCGAGCCGGCCAAACGCTTCTACAAATACGCACGGCCCTGGCGCTGGAGCGCCAGCGTGAAGGTCGTGCCGCAGCTGGAGCCGGCCAAGAGCCCCACCCCGGGCACCGACGGTGGTTTTGTCAGCGGCCACTCCGCCGAGGGCGTGCGCAAGGGCCTGGCCATGGCCTACGTGGTGCCCGAGCGGTTCCAGGAGATGCTGACGCGTTCGCTGGTGCTCGGTGAAAACCGCATCCTCGCCGGCATGCACTCGCCGCTCGACGTGGTGGGTGGGCGCATCCAGGGCCTGGCCGTGGCCGCCGCCAGCCTCTCCACCGGCGCGAACAAGGACCGCCGCGCCGCCGCGCGCGAGCAGGCCCGCACCACGCTGATGACGGCCGTGGGTGCCGCCGACGCCGCCGCGCTCTACGCGTTTGCCCATTCGAAGACGACCGCCGAGGACCCCTTCGCGGAGCACGCGGCCAACAAGGCCACGCACCGCCGCCTGATGACGTTCGGACTGCCGGTCATCGGCGCCACTGGCAAGCCGGCCACCGTGCCGAAGGCTGCCGAGGTGCTGCTCGAGACCCGCCTGCCGTACCTCACCGCGGACCAGCGCCGGGTCGTGCTCAAGACCACGGCGCTGCCGTCGGGCTACCCCGTGATGGACGATGCCGAAGGCTGGGGCCGCCTGAACCTGTTCGACGCCGCGGACGGCTATGGCCGGTTCGACGGTGACGTGGCCGTGACGATGGACGCGGCCCTCGGTGGCTTCAACGCCCAGGATGGCTGGCACAACGACATCGCCGGCGCAGGCAAGCTGACGAAACTCGGCAGCGGTGCGTTGCGCCTGACCGGCACGAACGTCTACACCGGCGGCACCCGGCTGTCGGCCGGCACGCTGCAGGCAGCGTCCGCGACGGCGCTCGGCAAGGGCGACGTGTACGTGGACGGCGGGCGGCTCGTGTGCGAAGCATCGGCCGCGTTGAACGTGACGGGGGCCTACACCCAGCTCGCGGGCTCGACGCTCGAACTCGTGCTGGGCAGCAATGGTGCCGGGCGCCTCGACGTGTCGGGCACGGCCACGCTGGCCGGCGGCACGCTGGCGGTGTCCTTCAAGGCCGGCGAGGCGCCGGCCGTGGGTGCCACGGTCCAGGTGATCACGGGCGGCCGGCTCGCGGGCAAGTTCACCACCGTCACCGCCACAGGCTTCAAGGTGACGCCGGTCTACACGGCCACCGGCCTGCAGTTGCACATCGACGGCTGACCCGTTGGACAATGCCGGTCCTCGACACCGGGACCGGGATCCGATGAAAACGTTCGTTGTGCTGGCGCTGCTCGTGGGCGCCAACCTGGCCGCGGCGGCGCCGCGCCAGGCCATGCCGTTCAAGAGCGCCCCCGCCGGGCGGGTGGCCGCGGACTTGTTCCGCACCGTGTGCCCGCAACTGCCGGTGCCGTGCAACCCGGCCGACGTGACGGCCTGGGTGGGCGTGCGCGACACGGCCGGACCTGTCTACCTGATCGATGCCAGCCGGCCGATGCTGGTGGCACTCGACGCCGTGGAGCCGTCCCGTGCGGACCGTGCTCGCCAGTGGGACTTCCAGGACCACATGCATTCCTCGCCGCCTTCGGCCGATGGCGGGTCGCCCGAGCCGCTGCGGATCCACCCCGCGCTGTACCCGGTGGGGGCCGCCGGCTGGGCGGTGGCGGTGGTGAGCGAGCGCCGCGCGATGTACTCGGGCGGTGGCGCGTCGTTCCAGGTGGCTGACTTCGTGCCGCTGGAGGCGCCGGGCAAACCGGCCTACGCCGCGGTGCCGTTCTCCTGCTACCAGATGATCCGGGCGTGCTTCTACGACCGCGAGTACCGGCGTTCGCCCCATTGCCACGACGAAAGCAACGGTCACCTGACGATCCGGTTCGGCGAGGCCGATGCGCGCTGGACGTTCGTGTGGCACCAGACCGACTGGGCCGCGCATGAACCGAAGTCGAAGCAGGTGGCCACGCAGGCGCCGTTCCGCGTGGCTGCGGGCAACACGGAATTGCCCAAGGATGCCGCGTTCTGCGGCGGTCCGGTCGATTAGTCGTTGACGCCGGCGCCCGGCGAGAACCTGTCCACCGCGTCGGTGATCAGCCCGTCGATGCCGGCGGCCACGAGGCGGCGCGCCTCGGCCGGTGCGTTGACGGTGTATGACAGGGCGCGCAGGCCGGCGGCGTGGATGCGGCCGATCACCTGGGGGTCGAGCAGCGGGTGGTGGCACACCACGGCCACGCAGCCGAGTTCCAGGGCTTCTTCCAGCCAACCGTCGCGCAGCGTGTCGAGCAGCAGTGCGCGCGGCAGGGTGGGGGCCGCGGCGCGTGCCCCGGCGAGGGCTGCGGGCTTGAACGAGCTGAACAGCGGCGGGACGTCCTGGCCATCCCACAGCGCCGCGGCGCGTTCGGCGATGGCCCGGCCCGTCTCGTGTTCCACCTCGGGCGAGGGGGGCTTCAGCTCCACGTTCAGCGCGAACCCGTTGCGGATGCAGTAGCGCGCGATGGCGTCGAACGACGGGATGGGTTCGCCGGCCCAGGGGCGGCTGTGCCAGCCGCCAGCGTCCAGCCGAGACAGTTCGGCCCATGTGAGTTCCGTGGCCGGGCCGTGGGCCGGGGTGGTGCGTTGCAGCGTGGCGTCGTGGATCAGGAACGGCACGCCGTCGGCGCTCAGCTTCACGTCGCACTCGAAGGCCCGGTAGCCATGGCCCGCTCCCACGCGGAACGCCGCGAGGGTGTTCTCGGGGGCCAGGGTGCCGGCGCCTCGGTGGGCGATCCAGAGCGGGTAGGGCCAGGCGGGAGGGGTCATGGTGTCGGGGTCAGGTGTCGATGCGCACGCCGGTGGTGGCGTCGAACCAGTGCAGGTGATGGGCCGACCACTGTAGTGGCACCGTGCTGCCTTCGGCCGGCGGCACCAGCGTGCCATCCAGCCGCAGCGTGAAATCCGCACCCGCCAGGTGGCCGTGCACGAGGCGTTCGGCGCCCAGCATCTCGAGCAGGTCCACCTGCAGCGGCCAGCCGTTGCCGTTCGCGCCGACGATGGCGTGTTCGGGGCGCAGGCCCAGCACCAGGTCGCCGTCGCGTGGCGCAGTTTGGGGCAGGGTGAGCGCCTGGCCGCCGAGCGTGAACGTGTTGCCCTGCGCCGTGCCGCGCAGCAGGTTCATGGGCGGCGAGCCGATGAAGCCGGCCACGAAGGTGGTGGCCGGGCGGGCGTACACCGTCTCGGGGGTTCCGATCTGCTCCACGCGGCCTGCGTTCATCACGATCATGCGCTGGGCGAGGGTCATGGCCTCGACCTGGTCGTGGGTGACGAACAGCGACGTGACACCGAGTTCCGCATGCAGCTTGCGGATCTCGATGCGGGTCTGCGCGCGCAGCTTGGCGTCGAGGTTCGACAGGGGTTCGTCGAACAGGAACACCTCGGGCTCGCGCACGATGGCGCGGCCCATGGCCACCCGCTGGCGCTGGCCGCCGGAGAGTTCGCGCGGCCGCCGCTCGAGCAGCGCTCCGAGCTGCAGGATGCCCGCGGCCTTGTCCACACGCCGCCGGATCTCTTCCTTCGGCACGTTCGCGATCTTCAGGCCGTAGGCCATGTTGTCGTACACGCTCATGTGCGGGTACAGCGCGTAGTTCTGGAACACCATCGCGATGTCGCGTTCGGATGGTTCGACATCGTTGACCACGCGGTCGGCGATGGCGATCTGGCCGCTGGAGATTTCCTCCAGGCCGGCCACCATGCGGAGCAGCGTGCTCTTGCCGCAGCCGGAGGGGCCCACGATGACGATGAACTCACCGTCGGCGATCTCGGCATCGATGCCGTGGATGACGGCCGGGCCCTTGCCGGCGAGGCCGTACTGCTTGGAAACGTTGCGGATCGAGATGGAACCCATGGTGTTGTTGTTGTCTGGTTATTTTTCGGTGTCGACGAGGCCCTTGACGAACCATTTCTGCATCAGCATCACGACGAGCGCGGGTGGGATCATCGCCAGCACCGCGGTGGCCATCACGAGGTTCCATTCGTTGGCGGCCTCGCCGCCGGCGATCATGCGCTTGATGCCGATCACCACCGGATACATCGATTCGTCGGTGGTCACGAGCAGCGGCCACAGGTATTGGTTCCAGCCGTAGATGAACTGGATCACGAACAGCGCCGCCATGCTGGTGCGCGACAGCGGGAGCAGCATGTCCTTGAAGAACCGCATGGGGCCGGCGCCGTCGATGCGCGCGGCCTCCAGCAGTTCGTCGGGCACCGTCAGGAAAAACTGGCGGAAGAGGAACGTGGCCGTGGCGGAGGCGATCAGCGGCACCGTGAGGCCCGCGAACGTGTTGAGCATGCCCAGGTCGGCCACCACTTTGTAGGTGGGCGAGATGCGCACCTCCACCGGCAGCATCAGCGTCAGGAAGATGGCCCAGAAGGCCACCAGCCGGAATCGGAACCGGAAGTAGACGATGGCGAACGCCGACAGCAGCGAGATGGAGATCTTGCCGAAGGCGATCACCAACGCGGTGACCAGGCTCACGAACATCATGCGGCCTACCGGCGCCGTGGAGCCGGCCCCGGTGCTGCGGCCCTTGAGCGCCGCGGTGTAGTTCTCCACCAGGTGGTCACCGGGCAGCAGCGACATGGGGGCGTTGACGATGTCCTGCGCGGTCTGCGTGGACGCAACGAAGGTCACGTACAGCGGGAACGCGACGATCAGCACACCGAGGATCAGCACGATGTGGGCGAGGATGCCGAGGGTGGGGCGGCGTTCTACCATGTGAATCCGTCATCCCGGCGAAGGCCGGGGGCCATGGTGGCGGTGGGCCCCGGCGTGCGCCGGGGTGACAAGGGGCGGGCCATCATCTAGTAGTTCACCTTCTTTTCAACGAACCGGAACTGGACCACCGTGAGCGCCACCACGATGAACATCAGCACCACAGACTGTGCTGCCGAGCCGCCCAGGTCCATCGCCTTGAACCCGTCGTAGTAGACCTTGTAGACGAGGATGGCGGTGTCGCGGCCGGGACCGCCCTGCGTGGAGGCGTCGACGATGGCGAACGTCTCGAAGAACGCGTAGACCACGTTGATGACCAGCAGGAAGAACGTGGTGGGCGACAACAGGGGGAACTGGATCGTCCAGAATCGCCGCCAGGGCCGCGCCCCGTCGATCGCGGCCGCCTCGATCAGTGACTTGGGGATGCTCTGCAGCCCGGCCACGAAAAACAGGAAGTTGTAGGAGATCTGCTTCCACACCGCGGCCACCACGATCAGGGCCATGGCATGGTCGCTGTCGAGCAGGTGGTTCCAGGCGAAACCGATGGCCTGCAGGCCGTACGACACGATGCCGATGCTGGGGGCGAACAGGAACAGCCACAGCACCCCCGCCACGGCCGGGGCCACCGCGTACGGCCAGATCAGCAGCGTGCGGTAGAGGGTGGTGCCGCGGACGATGCGGTCCGCGAACACCGCCAGCATCAGCGATACCGAGATGCCGAGCCCGGCCACGAGCACCGAGAACACCGCGGTGACCTTGAACGACGCGAGGTAGCTCTCGTCGGCCAGCAGGGCGCGGAAGTTGTCGAGGCCCACCCACTCCACGGACGTGCCGAACGCGTCGGACTGCTGCAGGGACTGCAGCAGTGCCTGTGCCGCGGGCCAGAAGAAAAACACCGAGATGATGGCGATCTGGGGTGCCAGGAGCACCCACGGCAGCCAGCGGGACCGGAAGACGACGCGTTTTTCCATGAACTCAGCGCTTGTTGGCCTTTTCGAACTTCTCGAGAAGTTCGTTGCCGCGCTTCACGATGGATTCGAGGGCCTCCTTGGCCGTCTTCTTGCCGCCCCACACCTGTTCGAGTTCCTCGTCCTCGATGGTGCGGATCTGCGGGTAGTTGCCGAGGCGGATGCCGCGGCTCTTGTCGGTCACCTTGCGCACCATCTGCGTGACGGCCACGTCCGAGCCCGGGTTCTCCTTGTAGAAGCCCGACTTGTCGGTGAGTTCGTAGGCGGCCGTGGTGACCGGCAGGTAGCCGGTGCGCTTGTGGCTGGCGGACTGCACCTCGGGGGTGGAGATGTACTTGAAGAACGCGGCCACGCCCTTGTACTCGGCCGGCTTCTTGCCGGAGATGACCCACAGGCTCGCACCGCCGATCACGGTGTTCTGCGGGGCGCCCGGCACGTCGGGGTAGAAGGGCAGCGGCGCCACGGCGTACCCGAACTTGGCGTTCTTGCGCACGTTGCCCAGGAACCCGGACGACGTGGTGATCATGGCGCACTCACCGGACACGAACGAGGCCTCAGGCACGTTGCCGCGGCCCTTGTAGACGAACAGGCCCTGCTTGGCCATGTTGGCGAGGTTCTCGATGTGGCGCAGGTGCAGCGGCGAGTTCACCTGCAGGCGGGCATCCATGCCGGCCAGGCCGTTGCGCTTGCTGGCGTACTCCACGTTGTGCCAGGCCGAGAAGCTCTCGAGCTGGGTCCAGCCCTGCCAGGCGGTGGTGAACGCGCATTTGTGGCCGGAGGCCTTGAGCTTGGCGGCGGCCAGCGCCACCTCGGGCCAGGTGCCGGGCGCCTTGTTCGGGTCGAGGCCGGCCGCCTTGAAGGCGTCCTTGTTGTAATAGAAGACGGTGGTGGAGCTGTTGAACGGCAGGCTGATCATCTGGCCGTTCGGGGCCGTGTAGTAGCTGGCGACGGCCGGGATGTACACCGACTGGTCGAAGCCGGCGCCGGCGTCCTTCATGACCTGGCCCACGGGGATGGCCACGCCCTTGCTGGCCATCATCGTGGCGGTGCCTACCTCGTACAC
Organism: Rhizobacter sp. Root1221; assembly: GCF_001425785.1. Lineage (GTDB taxonomy): Bacteria > Pseudomonadota > Gammaproteobacteria > Burkholderiales > Burkholderiaceae_C > Rhizobacter. The sequence continues at coordinate 34,099 of NZ_LMDI01000027.1, forward strand.
CTGCAGGATGTGGGGGGCATTGCCGGCGCGGAACGCGGCCACGGCGCCAGGCATCGATTCGTCGTAGCTGCCCTTGAACGTGGGCACCACCTTGTATTCCTTCTGGCTCGCGTTGAAATCGCGGGCGAGGTCGTTGACCCATTCGCCGTTGACGGCGGTCATCGAGTGCCACCACTGGATCTCGATCTGGGCTTGGGCCGGGGCGGCGGACAGGGCGAGCAGGCCCGCGGCCAGGGCAAGTGCGGTCTTGGTGTTCATTTTTGGGGGCTCCAGGGCGCCAGGATCGGCGGGAAAAACCGTCGAGTAGGCCAAACGGATGTGACACGCAGGTTTATGTCCTCCGGAACCGGTCAAGGGCATCCGGGATTACCCCTCTGGACCCACATATTCGAGATTTCCGGGGCAGCGGAGCGGCCTGCCCTGGTTCCCAGGCTGCGGTACCATTCGTTTCCAACGCCATACAGGTGCAGTCGACGCCTGGAGTCCATGAACGCGCCGCTTCCGCTCAACCACATTGCCGCCGCGGCCGACGCGGCGCACCACGCGCCCCGCCTGCGCGAAATTCCGTACAACTACACCTCGTTCTCCGACCGGGAGATCGTCATCCGCATCCTCGGCCCCCGGGCGTGGGAGCTGCTGAACCGCCTGCGCGAGGAACGCCGCACCGGCCGCTCCGCCCGCATGCTGTACGAGGTGATCGGCGACGTGTGGGTGGTCCAGCGCAACCCGTACCTCCAGGACGACCTGCTCGACAACCCCAAGCGCCGCGGCCAGCTCATCGAGGCGCTGAACCACCGCCTGAACGAGGTCCAGCACCGCCGCGATCCGGCCGCCGACCAGGAACGCGACGCCTCCGTGGGCGAACTCCTGGACGCCGCCAGCCGGGCCGTGAAGGCATTTGCCGACCAGTTCAAGCAGGTGGCCGAGCTGCGCCGCCGCGCCACGAAGGTGCTGGGCCGCCATACCGCGAAGGACAACATCAAGTTCGACGGACTGTCGCGTGTGGCCCACGTGACCGACGCCACCGACTGGCGCGTCGAGTACCCGTTCGTGGTGCTGACCCCCGACACCGAGGCCGAGATGGCCGCGCTGGTCAAGCACTGCATCGAGCTCGGCCTCACCATCATCCCGCGGGGGGGCGGCACCGGCTACACCGGCGGCGCCGTGCCGCTCACGTGGAACAGCGCCGTCATCAACACCGAGAAGCTCGAGGCGATGACCGAGGTGGAACACGTCCGCCTGCCGGGCCTCGACCGCGACGTGGCCACCATCTGGACCGAAGCCGGCGTGGTCACCCAGCGGGTGGCCGATGCCGCGGAACGGGCGGGTTTCGTGTTCGCCGTGGACCCCACCTCGGCCGAGGCCTCGTGCGTGGGCGGCAACGTGGCCATGAACGCCGGTGGCAAGAAGGCCGTGCTGTGGGGCACCGCGCTCGACAACCTGGTGTCCTGGCGCATGGTCACCCCCGAGGCCAAGTGGCTCGAAGTGACGCGCCTGGACCACAACCTCGGCAAGATCCACGACGTGGCCGTGGCCACGTTCGAGCTGAAATACTTCGATGCGTCGGGCAAGACGCTGGAGCGCGTGGAGCGCCTGGAAGTGCCCGGCCGCACCTTCCGCAAGGAAGGCCTCGGCAAGGACGTCACCGACAAGTTCCTGGCCGGCCTGCCAGGCATCCAGAAGGAAGGCTGCGACGGCCTGATCACCAGCTGCCGCTGGGTGGTGCACAAGATGCCCGCCCACACGCGCACGGTGTGCCTGGAATTCTTCGGCAACGCGAAGGACGCGGTGCCGTCCATCGTCGAGATCAAGGACTTCATGTTCGCCGAGGCCAAGGCCGGCGGCGCCATCCTGGCCGGCCTCGAGCACCTGGACGACCGCTACCTGAAGGCCGTGGGTTACGCCACCAAGAGCAAGCGCGGCGGCCTGCCGAAGATGGTGCTCGTGGGCGACATCGCCGGTGACGACGCCGACGTGGTGGCCCGGGCCACCAGCGAGGTGGTGCGCCTGGCCAACGGCCGCGCGGGCGAGGGTTTCGTGGCCGTGAGCGCCGATGCCCGCAAGAAGTTCTGGCTCGACCGCAAGCGCACCGCCGCCATCAGCAAGCACACGAACGCGTTCAAGGTGAACGAGGACGTGGTGATCCCGCTGCCGCGCATGGGCGAGTACACGAACGGCATCGAGCGCATCAACATCGAGCTCAGCCTGCGCAACAAGCTGGCGCTGGTGGACGCGCTGGAAGACTTTTTCCTGAAGGGCAACCTGCCCCTTGGCAAGAGCGACGACGCGGGCGAGATCGCGTCCGCCGAGTTGCTGGAAGACCGTGTGCAGCAGGCCCTCGCCATGCTGCGCGACGTGCGCAGCCTCTGGCAGCAGTGGCTGCACCAGCTCGACGTGGAACAGGCCGACAACGGCCGCACGTTCTTCTTCGACCTGCAGGACCACACGCTGCGCGCTTCGTGGAAGACGCAGATCCGCGGCCCGTTGCAGCGCATCTTCGCGGGTTCGGCACTGTCGCCCATCGTGGACGCCTGCGTGCGCATCCACAAGGAGGTGCTGCGGGGCCGCGTGTGGGTGGCGCTGCACATGCACGCCGGCGACGGCAACGTGCACACGAACATCCCGGTCAACAGCGACAACTACGAGATGCTGCAGACGGCCCATGAGGCCGTGGCGCGCATCATGGTGCTGGCGCGGTCGCTCGACGGGGTGATCTCCGGCGAACACGGCATCGGCATCACGAAGCTCGAGTTCCTGACCGACGACGAACTGCGCGACTTCACCGACTACAAGCAGCGCATCGACCCGGAAGGCCGCTTCAACAAGGGCAAGCTGCTGCGCGGTGCCGGCCTCAAGGCCGACCTGACCAACGCCTACACCCCGAGCTTCGGGCTGATGGGGCATGAGTCGCTCATTATGCAGCAGAGCGACATCGGCGACATCGCCAACTCGATGAAGGACTGCCTGCGCTGCGGCAAGTGCAAGCCCGTGTGCGCCACGCACGTGCCGCGCGCGAACCTGCTGTACAGCCCGCGCAACAAGATCCTCGCCACGTCGTTGCTGGTGGAGGCCTTCCTCTACGAGGAACAGACGCGCCGCGGTGTCAGCATCAAGCACTGGGAAGAGTTCGAGGACGTGGCCGACCACTGCACGGTTTGCCACAAGTGCCTCACGCCGTGCCCGGTCAAGATCGACTTCGGCGACGTGTCGATGAACATGCGCAACCTGTTGACCAAGATGGGGAAGAAGAGCTTCCGCCCGGGCAACAAGATGGCCATGATGATGCTCAACGCCACCAACCCGGAAACCATCAAGCTGCTGCGCATGGGCATGGTGGACGTGGGCTTCAAGGCGCAGCGCCTGGCGAACAACCTGCTGCGCGGCCTCGCGAAGAAGCAGACCGCCGCCCCGCGTTCCACGGTGGGCACCGCGCCCATCAAGGAGCAGGTGATCCACTTCATCAACAAGAAGCTGCCGGGCGGCCTGCCGAAAAAGACGGCGCGTGCGCTGCTCGACATCGAGGACAAGGACTACGTCCCCATCATCCGCGACCCGAAGGCCACCACGGCCGAGACCGAGGCGGTGTTCTATTTCCCTGGCTGCGGATCCGAGCGGTTGTTCTCGCAGGTGGGCCTGGCCACGCAGGCCATGCTGTGGCATGCCGGCGTGCAGACCGTGCTGCCGCCGGGTTACCTGTGCTGCGGTTACCCGCAGCGCGGCAGCGGCCAGTTCGACAAGGCCGACAAGATCATCACCGACAACCGGGTGCTGTTCCACCGCGTGGCCAACACGCTGAACTACCTGGACATCAAGACGGTGGTGGTCAGCTGCGGCACCTGCTACGACCAGCTCCAGGGCTACCAGTTCGACAAGATCTTCCCGGGCTGCCGCATCATCGACATCCACGAGTACCTGCTGGAAAAGGGCATCACGCTGCAGGGGCAGGGCGGGTACCTGTACCACGATCCGTGCCACACGCCCATGAAGCTCCAGGACCCGATGAAGACGGTCAAGGCGCTCGTGGGCGACAACGTGCTCAAGAGCGAGCGATGCTGCGGCGAAAGCGGCACGCTGGGCGTGACGCGCCCCGACGTGGCCACGCAGATCCGTTTCCGCAAGGAAGAGGAGCTGAAGAAGAACGAGGCGGCGCTGCGCGCCACCGGCGCCGAAGGTGACCTGAAGATCCTCACCAGCTGCCCGTCGTGCCTGCAGGGCCTGAGCCGCTACGGCAATGACCTGAACAACGGGCTGCTCGAGGCCGACTACATCGTGGTCGAGATGGCGAACAAGATTCTCGGCCCTGACTGGATGCCCGACTACGTCAAGCGCGCCAACGACGGCGGGATCGAGCGGGTGCTCGTCTGATGGCCGCAGGATGCGAGCTTTGCGAACAGCCGGGCGGGGTGCCCGTGGCGTCCGGCCTGGCGTGGCGGGTCATCCGGGTGGCGGACGCCGATTTCCCGGCGTTCTACCGCGTGGTCTGGACGGCGCACGTGGCCGAGTTCACCGACCTGTCCCCGGCTGAGCGAGCCACCTGCATGGACGTGGTGGCCCGGGTGGAGACGGTGCTGCGCGAGCGGCTGTCGCCCACCAAGATCAACCTGGCGGCGTTGGGCAACATGGTGCCGCACCTGCACTGGCACGTGATCGCCCGCTTCGACTGGGACAGCCACTTCCCCCAGCCGGTGTGGGGCACCCGCCAGCGCGACGTGGCGCCTCCGGCCGCCAGCCGCCTGGCCGTGCCGCTCGACGTGCTCGACGCCGCGGTGCGGTCCGCCGTGCAGGCGGCCGAGGAAAGCGCCTGACATGGCCGGCCTGAAAAAGGATTCCCCCACGCCCACGGCCCTCGTCGTGCACCAGCAGTCGCGGGTGCTCGAGGTGGGGTTTTCCGACGGTGCCACGTTCCGCATCCCGTTCGAGCTGATGCGGGTGTACTCGCCGTCGGCGGAGGTGCAGGGCCACGGCCCCGGCCAGGAGGTGCTGCAGACGGGCAAGCGCGGCGTCGGCCTGGTCGATCTGGCCCAGGTGGGCCACTACGCCGTGCAGCCCACGTTCACCGACGGCCACCAATCCGGCATCTTCACGTGGGAATACCTGTACTTCCTCGGGTCGCAGGAGTCCGACCTGTGGCGCCAGTACGAAGCCCGCCTGGCCGCCGCCGGTGCCAGCCGTGACACCGAGATGCCGCCCCCGGCCGCGCCGGGCTGCGGCCACTCGCATTGACCGACTTCCCAGAAGGGTTCCCCATGAGCAACACCCACTTCGGTTACCAGACGGTCGACGAAAAGGAAAAATCGGGCCGCGTGCGCGGTGTGTTCGATTCCGTGGCGTCGCGCTACGACGTCATGAACGACCTGATGTCGATGGGCCTGCACCGGCTCTGGAAGGCCTACACCGTCACCATCGCCGGCCTGCGTCCGGGCGACCGGGTGCTCGACATCGCTGGCGGCACGGGCGACCTGGCCCGGGCGTTTGCCAAGAAGGTGGGCCCGCGGGGCCTGGTGGTGCACACCGACATCAACGAGGCCATGCTCCGCCAGGGGCGCAACCGGCTGCTCGACGAGGGGCTCGTGCTGCCCACGACCCTTTGCGACGCCGAGAAATTGCCGTTCCCGGACGCCAGCTTCGACCTCGTCAGCGTGGCCTTCGGCCTGCGCAACATGACCCACAAGGACCAGGCGCTCGCCGAGATGAACCGGGTGCTCCGCCCGGGCGGCAAGCTGCTGGTGCTGGAATTCTCGAAGGTGGCCAAGCCGCTGGAGAAGGCCTACGACTTCTATTCCTTCAAGGTGCTGCCCCGCATCGGGCAGGTGGTGGCCGGCGACGCCGAGAGCTACCGGTACCTCGCCGAATCCATCCGCATGCACCCGGGCCAGCAGGAACTGAAGGCCTTGATGAAAACCGCCGGGTTCTCGCACGTGGACGTGCACAACCTGAGCGCGGGGGTGGTGGCGTTGCACGTTGGCATCAAGTGCTGAGCCGGCGGGTTCGGGGTTGACAGGCCCCGGTCCCGCCCGAACGGCCCGGGAGGGCTGGAATTTTTACGCGTCCGCCGGCCAACCGGCACGGTTGACGTGCCCCCGAGGTGGTGCTTTCGCACCCTTTCACGCGGGTTCCTGATGGGCGAGTGCCGGAAAGCGTGACGCAGTTCACGCTTTCGCTTCGTTACCCCGCGCTGGCGGCAAACAGGCGCGTGCCGCCGCCGCAGATTCCTCGCAACGCCCAATGTGGCGCGCATGTTGCAGCCGCGCGTGCGCCGGTGCGCGGAGCCCTCTCGCGGCCCCCCCGGAACACGGGGGGGAACCCTCAATTGGAGGATGGTGAGGTTGGGGGCGGCAACGAAAATTGCAACCAGTGATTGCGCCTCGCCAAGGAGATCGGTATCCACCGGTTCGCAGAGGGCGCGGGTGCAAACCCGGAAGGATGAGTCAAATGCTGAAAGTGTTCCAGCTCCACGTATCGATCGCCACGTTCGCCGGCATGGTGGCCGACGGGCTGCTGTGCTTCTTCGCGGTGCTGCTGGCGGCATCGTCGCTGCAACTCGTTCCCGGCACGGCCGCGCAGTCCGCGCTGACCGCGCCGCACATCTTCCTGTTCGCGAGTGGCTTCGCGATGGTGATGTCGCTGCTGTACGCGTTCGTCGGCCTGTACCGCCCCACGCCCATCGCGTTCGGCGCCATGCTGCGCCGCACGCTGGTGGCGCTGCTGGTAGGCGGCTACCTGACGTACCTGGTGCTCAAGCAGATCTCCGAAGGCGGGTACGCCAGCCAGCTGATGCTGTCGGTCACGCTGTACCTGCTGGTGGGCCTGGTGGTGGTGCGTGGCGCCATCTTCGCTGCGCGCCGCCTGGCTACCACGCCCCGCGTGCTGATCGTCGGCACCGGCCCGGAAGCCCAAAGCGTCGCGACCGATCTGATGACCCTCAAGCGTGTTTCACGCGATGTGGTGGGTTTTTTCGCCACCGACCCGGAATGCGCCCAGAACGGCACCATGCGCGGCCACCCGGTGTTCTCCGGTGACCAGTCCATCGAAGACATCGTCGCCGCCCACCAGGTGGACGAGATCATCGTGGCCGTGCGTGAACAGCGCGGCGGCGGTGTCCCCATGGACCAGCTGCTCGCCTGCCGCATCCGCGGCATCCCCATCCTCGACCTGGCCGGCTTCTACGAGCGCGCCAAGTCCGAAGTGCCCATCGACAGCCTCAAGGCCAGCTGGCTCGTGTACGGCCATGGTTTCGTGCAGGGCCGCGCCCGCCAGTTCGCCAAGCGCACGTTCGACATCGTCAGCTCGTCGCTGCTGCTGCTGGTGGCCTCGCCGATCATGCTGATCACGATGCTGCTGATCAAGCTCGACAGCGCCGGCCCGGTGCTCTACAGCCAGGAACGCGTGGGCCTTGGCGGCAAGGGGTTCATGTGCCTGAAGTTCCGCAGCATGCGCACCGACGCCGAGAAGGACGGCAAGGCCGTCTGGGCCACGAAAAACGATTCGCGCGTCACCCGCGTGGGTGCCTTCATCCGCAAGACCCGCATCGACGAACTGCCGCAGCTCTTCAGCGTGCTCAGGGGGGAGATGAGCATGGTGGGTCCCCGCCCTGAACGCCCCACGTTCGTGAACGAACTCAAGCAAGTGATCCCGTTCTATGATGTGCGCCACAGCATCAAGCCGGGTGTGACCGGCTGGGCGCAGGTTCGTTACAGTTACGGCGCATCCGTCGATGACGCACGCAAGAAGCACCAGTACGACCTCTACTACGTCAAGAACAACTCGCTGTTGTTGGACATCCTGGTTCTGATCGAAACCGTGAGTGTGGTGCTCTTCCGCGAAGGTGCTCATTGAATGACATGCGGTTCAGATCCGTTGGATTGCAAAGGGAAATTCGAATGAGTGCGAAGCGTGTGATGGTGTGGTGTGGGCTGCTGTTGTCGGCAGCCGTCCTGTCGGCCTGCGGGTCGTTGAGCAGTTACCCCGCGGCACCGCAGTCCGCGGCCTCGGTGGACCACCGCTACAAGATCGGCCCGCTCGACACACTGAACATCGTGGTGTGGCGCAACCCCGAGCTGTCGTCCACCGTCACGGTGCGCCCCGATGGCCGCATCGCCACGCCGCTGGTCGAAGACCTGGTGGCTGCCGGCCGCAATCCGGTCGACCTCGCCCGTGAAGTCGAGACCGTACTCGCCAAGTACGTGCGCGACCCGGTGGTCACCGTGGTGGTGAGCGGCTTCCAGGGCAACTATTCCGACCAGATCCGCATCGTCGGCGAGGCCGCACGACCGCAAGCTGTCGCCTATCGCCAGGACATGACCGTCCTGGACGTCATGATCCAGGCAGGTGGCCTGACCGATTTCGCCGACGGCAACGGTGCCGTGCTGGTGCGTGGTTCCGAGAAGGGCAAGCAGTACTCTGTCCGGCTGAAGGACCTGCTCAAGCGTGGCGACATTTCCGCCAACGTGGCGGTGCTGCCGGGCGACATCGTGATCGTGCCGCAAAGCTGGTTCTGATCCCTTGTCCGCGCCGGGAACTCCGGCGGCGGAACCCCCCGGCTGTCCGGCGGGTCGGCCTCACCGCCAAATCGTAGCCATCCCACCACGCGAGCGTCCCGCGACGCGTGCAGGCGTCATCGTGCAGGAGCATCATTCTCCGGCGCGGTGCGCTTTCTGATTTCTCTTGAACGTTAGCCAGACAGGGGCCATGGAAGCATTTCTGACGATGTTGCGGTACGACGCAAGGCGCATGTGGGACCGCCGCTGGATCGTCGCGTCCATCGCCTGGGGCCTCGCGATCGTGTTCGCCGGCGCGCTGATGCTCACCCGGGACCGGTACGAGGCTTCCGCACGCATCTACGTGGACACCCAGACCGTGCTGAAACCCCTGATGGCGGGTCTCGCGTTCCAGCCCGACATCGACCAGCAGGTGCGCATGCTGGCCCGCACGCTGATCTCCCGCCCTAACGTCGAGCGGTTGTACCAGGACCCGAAGATCGGGCTGACCATGCCACCGACGTCCAAGTACGACCGCGCCGTGGAACAACTCAAGGACCGCATCAAGGTGACGCCCAGCGGGACCGGCAACCTGTACGCCATCACCTACCGCGACAGCGATTCTGCCCGGGCGCAGCGCCTGGTCGAGGCCCTGGTCTCGTTCTTCATGGAATCCAGCGCCGAAACCAAGCGCCGCGACTCCACGGAAGCCAGCCGCTTCATCGAGGAACAGATCAAGGACTACGAGGCGAAGCTCGTGCAGGCCGAGAACCGGCTGAAGGACTTCAAGCTGCAGAACTTCGGCGTGACCGGCGTGGCCAACAACCAGGACCACTTCAGCCGGCTCGCTTCGCTGTCCGACGAGGTGGCGAAGATCAAGCTGCAGCTGGCGTCGGCCGAGCAATCGCGTGACGCGCTCAAGCGCGAGCTGGCCTCGGAAGACCCGCAGCTGCCACCCGAGTCCATGCCCAGCACCGCTGGGGGCGCCCCGTCCGAGCTGGCGCAGCGTTTGCAGGCGCAGTACCGCTCGCTCGACGAGTTGCTGCGCCGCTACACCGAAGACCACCCCGACGTCATCAGCGCGCGCCGCATGATCGCGTCGATGGAAAAGCAGATCAAGGAAGAGGGCGACGCCAAGTCGCCCGGTGGCAAGGCCAAGCGCGGTTCGGCCGCCACGAACCCGGTTTACCAGCGCCTGCGGGTGTCGATGGCCGAGGCCGAGGCCAACATCGCGTCGCTGCGCTCGCAGCTGGTGGTGCAGCAGGGTCGCCTCGACCAGGTGCGCGCGCTGGCCAACCGCATGCCGCAGGTCGAAGCCGACCTGTCGCAGCTGAACCGCGACTACGACATCGTGCGCAAGAACTACGACCAACTGGTGTCGCGCCGCGAGGCCGCGTCTCTCGGGGTGAAGATCGACGAGTCGTCCCACCTGGCCGACTTCCGGATCGTGGAGCCGCCGCGCGTGACACCGTCGCCGGTGTTCCCGAGCCGCAAGATCCTCGGGGTGCTCTCCATGTTCGCTGCGCTCGGCATGGCCGGCGCCGCGGTGTTCGGCCTGGGCCGCCTGAAACCCACGGTCGATTCGCTGACCACCATGCACCAGCTGTCGTCGCGCCCCGTGCTGGGTTCGGTGTCGCTGCTGCGCGGGCCGGAACAGCAAGCCCAGCGCCGGCGTGACGTGTACCGTTTTGCCAGCGTGATGGGGGTGTTCGTCGTGGCCCACGTGGTGTGGGTGGTGATGATCGCCAAGTACGTCGTTTGAGGAGAACGCGATGAGCACCATCCAGCAAGCCGCCAAACGCCTCGAGGAACTGCGCCGCGCGGGTGTCGCCATTCCCTGGGAAACCGAAAGCATCGAGGACAAGGCGATCATCGCGGCCGCGCAGACTGACGGTGTTCCCGCGCCAGTGCTGCCGGTGGCCACTGACACCCGGGCCCCGGTGGCGCCGCGTGTGCGTGTGCCCACCGGCCGCCAGTCGGAACTGGTCAACCTCGACCTGGTCAACCTCGCGCAGCAAGGTTACCTCGTGCCCGGGCACGAGAACAACCAGCTCAGCGAGGAGTTCCGTGCCATCAAGCGCCCGCTGATCCGCAACGCGCAGGGCAAGGGCGCGGCGCCGGTGCACCACGCTAACCTGATCGTGGTGACCAGCGCGCTGCCGGGGGAGGGCAAGACCTTCTTCTCGATGAACCTCGCGCTCAGCATCGCGATGGAACTCGACGCGTCGGCGCTGCTGGTGGAGGCCGACATCCTGAAGCCGGCCGTGATGAGCCGCCTGGGCATGCCGCCGCGGCGCGGGCTGCTCGACGTGCTCACGGACGAAAAGATCGACCCATCCGACGTGATGTTGCGCACCAACGTGCCCAAGTTCAGCCTGCTGCCGGCCGGCAGCAAGATGGTGCACACCACGGAACTGCTGGCCAGCACCCGCATGGGCGAGTTCCTCGACGAACTGGCCACCCGCTACGCCGACCGCATCATCGTGTTCGATGCACCGCCGCTGCTGATGACCAGCGAGGCGCAGGTGCTGGCCAGCCGGGCCGGCCAGGTGGTGGTGCTCGCCGAGGCGGGCCGCACACCGGCGGCTGCGTTCTCGCAGGCGATGACGAAGATCGAGGCCTGCCCGGTGGTGATGATCGCGCTCAACAAGAGCAAGGAATCCCACCACGGCGTCGTGTACGGCTACGGCGGCGACTCCATGTACAGCGAAATGCAGGGGGCTGCGTGAAGGGCGGAGCCGGGCGTCTGGGTATGGCTTTGCGTGGCGGTTCGCTGCTCTCCCTGCTGCTCGCGGGCGTCTGCTCGGTGCAGGCGCAGGGTGTGCGCGGCGCCGGCGAGATGCGGCAACCGGGCACCGCCCCGGTGTTGCCTGCCGATGCCCCCCAGCCGCCACCGGCTCCCGGCCAGCCGAACATGCCGCTCGACGCGCCCGGCCCCAATGGGCCGGGCCCTTCCGCAGGCCCGCCCGGGCAGCCGCTGGCCCCCAGGTCGCTGGCGGCACCCGCCGTAGCGCGCAACACCTTCATCGAAGGTGAGATCAACGTGCGCGGCACCGGCACCGACCGGGGCCGCCTCGACCGCGAGTCCGGCAAGGACATCATCCTCGGCGTCAGCCCCCGCCTGAACTTCCGCAGCCGCGGCGCGCAAGTGAACCTGAACGCCACGGTCGGGCTCGACCACGTGCGCTACATCAAGCACACCGACGCCGACTACACCCAGCCGCTCGTCAACGCCGACCTGCAGGCCACCGTGGTGGACAACCTGCTCTTCTTCGACGGCTCGGCCAGCGTCGACCGCCGGTCCGTCTCGCCGTACTCGGTGCAGACCGCCGACGTGCCGTCGGACGAGCAGGTCAAGACCGGCATCGTGCGCCTGAGCCCGCGCATCGAACAGCGCCGGCCGTCCGGCTGGAACACGCTCGTGCGCAGCGACAACACGTGGACGCGCCGCTCCGGCCAGCAGGTGGGCAGCGATTCCGGCAACACGTACTCGCAGAACACCCAGGCCAAGTTCGAACGGGTGCCCGAGCGCCTCGGCGCCGGCATCGAAGGCAGCCACCAGACGCTGCGGTACGAGGAAGACGACGAAGACGTGATCCGCCTGGACAGCGCACGCTTGTCGGTGGGCCTGGCCGTGACACCGCAGTTCACCGCCTGGGCGCTCGGCGGGGCCGAACGCAGCCGCTTCGGCAGCATCACCGAAACCGACGCCGACTATGGTGGCCGCGTGCGCTGGGCGCCGCTCGAGCGCTCGGTGATGACGGCGGAGGTGCGCAAGCGCTTCTTCGGCACCGGGTTCAACGTGCAGTGGAACCACCGCCACCGCAACTTCGGCTTCACCCTCGGTGGCAGCCGCGAGCCGGTGACCGAACCCGACAACGTGCAGCTGAGCGGCAACATCGCCCAGCAGTTCGATGCCATCTACCGCTCGCGCGGCTACTCCGAGTCCCAGCGCGAGGCCCTCGTGCGCGCCGCGCTGAATTCGTATGGCCTGCCAGCCAACCTGACCGACCCGGTGAGCCTGCGCGTGAACAGCCCGCAGCTCTCCACCACCGCCAACGGGCTGCTGAGCGTGATGGGCCGCCGCACGGTGCTCATCGTGTCGGCCTACTACCGCAAGCTGGCCCAGCTGCGGCGGTCCGACGACCCCGTGCTGGCGCTGGCCCCTGGCGACATCCGCCAGGCGGGTGGCCTCGTCTCGTGGAGCCTGCAGCTCACGCCGCTGTCGGGCTTCGAGGCGTCGTACCGTGTCGACGATTCCCGCGGCCTCGGTGTCGACCTGGGCCGCAATTCGCGTGACCAGGTCGTCTCGCTGGGTACCACCCATTCCCTGTCGCCGAAGACGCGCGTGAACCTGTCGGTGCAGCACCATCGGCTGGAAACCACCGAAGCGTCGCGGCCGCAGGCGGCCTCGGCCAACAGCGCCACGCTCGGCGTCAACTACCGCTTCTAGGTCCTCCGGTGTTCGAATCCCACTTTGGCTTCAGTGCCCCGCCGTTCCAGCTCAACCCGGATCCCACGTTCTACTTCGGGAGCAAGGGGCACAGCAACGCGCTCGCGTACCTGCAATACGGCGTCCACCAGGCCGAGGGGTTCATCGTGGTCACCGGCGACATCGGCGCGGGCAAGACCACGCTCGTGCGCACGCTGCTCGAGGGCCTCGATTCCACCCAGGTGAAGGCCGCCCAGATCGCGAGCACCCAGCTCGATGCCACCGGCCTGCTGCAGGCGATGCTCACCGCGTTCGGTGTGCCCCACCAGCCCGGCGCGTTGTCGAAGGCCAGCCTGATCTCGACCCTCGAAGCGTTTTTCATGACGCTCGCGATCAAGAACAAGCGGGCGCTGCTGGTGGTCGACGAAGCGCAGAACCTCAGCATGGACGCCATCGAGGAACTGCGCATGCTGTCGAACTTCCAGTTGCGCAAACAGGCGCTGCTGCAGAGTTTCCTCGTGGGCCAGCCCGAGCTGCGCGGCATGCTGGAATCGCAGCGGCTCGAGCAGCTGCGCCAACGGGTCATCGCGTCGTGCCACCTCGGGCCGCTCGACGCCGATGAAACGCGCCGCTACATCGAACACCGGCTGAACCGCGTGGGCTGGAAGGGCAACCCGAGCTTCGAGCTCGGCGCGTTCCAGAAGATCCACCAGTTCTCGAGCGGCATTCCGCGGCGCATCAACCTCTTGTGCAACCGGCTGCTGCTGTCGGCGTTCCTCGAGGACCTGACCGGAATCACCGAGGCGCATGTGCTGCGCATCGACCGTGAGTTGCGTGCCGAAGTGGGCGAAAGCACCGTGGTGCAGGCGCCGTTCCGGCGCGATGCCGCGGCAGCCCGGCAACCGGTCCAGCGTGAGCATGCACCGGACACGGCAGCCGTGGGCCTGCCCATGGCCCCGCCGGCGCGCATCGCGAGCGTTGCCTCGGGCCGCGCGCCGCTGCACCGCATCGTGCGCCGCGACGCGGCGGCCTACCGCCGCACCGTGCTGTGCCTCGTCGATTCGCCTGCCAGCTACCTCAACGCGGCGCTTTTCGCCGCGGCGGTGGAGGGCACCAAGACGGCCTCGCGCGTGGTGGTGGTGTCCACCGTTGACGCCCGGCAGCTGGGGCCGGTCGAGAACTACGCCGAGATCGCCGGCCTGCCCGCCGTGGAGATCCACTTCGGCATTGCCGAAGGCAGCATCGCCCATCGCGCGGCCGAGGCCTCGGTGTGCTGCGAAGCCATGCTCGATGAATTCCTGCCCGACCTGGTGGTTCCGGTCGGAGGGTCCGACGAGGTGGTGAGTTGTGCGCTGGTGGCCTCGCGCAGCGGCGTGCCGCTGCTGCGTGTGGGGGCCGGCGCACGCCCGTCTCGCATGTTCCCGGCGCAGCGCCTGAACGCGAGCCTGCTCGACCGCATGGCCGCCGTGCTCTATGCCCCCGACGCCCTGGCAGCACTGGCCCTCGGCCAGGACGGCATCGCGGCCGAGCAGGTGCACGTGCTCGGCAGCCTGACCCAGGACGGTGCCGCCGCCGCCAATACCGCCAGTCCGCTGGCGTCGGCGCTGATCTCGCACCACGGGCTGAGCCACGGCTACGTGCTCGTCACCGCCCGTGTGGGCCAGGGGCGGCTCGAGGTCCGGTTGCTCAGCAAGCTCGTGCTGATGCTGAGCCGTGTGCGCGGCGACCGCCCCATGCTGTGGCTCGTGTGTGGCGAGACCCAGTCCGCCCTTCGCGCGCAGGGCCTCGGTTCGGTGCTGTCGCGGTCCGGCATCGCGCTCGCCTCGATGCCGGTGTTTTCGGCCCGCCTGAGCATCCTGCAGCGGGCGTCATGCCTGCTGACTGACGCCGCCGACGACCTGATCGAGGTGGGCACGGCGCTGGGCACGCCGATGCTGCTGATCGATGAAGAGGAGAATGCCCCGGTGTCCACCGATCGCCATGCGAAGTGGATCACGCTGTCGGCCGCGGACCTGGGCATCGAGACAAGCACGACCAATCCTCCCCCGCCCGCGGCGGCCACGTCCACGGCCGCCGAGGCGATGGCGCTGCACCTGGACGGCTGGCTCTCGCAAGTCGAAGCCGGGTTGCAGCAGTCTCCCGAACCCGCAGCCGTGGGGCGTCCTCGCCTCAAAGAAGCCTCGCCCTGATGCCCCGGACGGTGGCCGGCGGGGAGCGATCCCGTGTGCCGGTGCCGTCAACCTGTTTCCCCATGTTCCGTCACCTGCTGAAGCACGCTTCGAACTACACGCTCGGCAATGGTCTGATGATCCTGGCCGGCTTGGTGTCGTTCCCGATCCTGACCCGCGTCCTGAGCGTCGACGAATACGGCCTCATGAGCTTGATCGCCACCGCGCTGTCGCTGCTGGTGGGCATTGGCAAGCTCGGCATGCAGCACGCCACGCTGCGATTCTTCAGCGAGGTCCAGGCCGGCAAACGCGCGGTCGGCAACGACGCGTTCGTGTCCACGGTGGTGTACGGCATGGCCGCCGTTGGCGCCATTGCCACGCTGCTGTGGGCGGCCCTCGCCAGCATGGTGCCCGTCAGCTGGTGGAACGACGACCCGCGTGTGCATCCGCTGATGCTCTTCACCGCCGTGCTGATCCTGGTGCGGGTGTTCGACAGCGCGCTCGTCAACCAGTTGCGTGCGCAGGAGCGCAGTGGCGCGCTGATGGTCTACAGCGTGACACGGCGCTACGTGGGACTTGCCTTGCTGCTCGCCGTGCTGTTCTACGTGGCAGGCAACGTGTGGGGCTTCTACGCGGCCACGATCGCCGGCGAGGTGCTCGCCACCGTGACCATGGCCGTCTGGATGTTCCGCCGCGACCCGCCTCGGCCGAAGGCGTTTTCGCCATCGCTGTTCCGCGCGATGCTGGCGTTCGGCATCCCGATGATCGGGTACGAGTTGTCATCGATCGTGCTGTCGATGGGTGACCGCTACATCATCCAGAGCCTGCTCGGCGCGGAGTCGCTCGGAGTCTATTCCGCGGCCTACAACATGTGCGACTACATCAAGTCGATGTTGTTCGGTTCGCTGGTGGCGGCCGCACAGCCCATGTACATGCGGTATTGGGAGCAGGACGGCCCGCAGATCACCTCCGAGTTCCTGGGCCGCTTCATGCGCGTCTACATCATGGCCGCGATGCTCGTGATTGCCGGTCTTGCGGCCATCGGCGGTGAATTGCTGAGCTTTCTCGCGTCCGAGAAGTACCGCAGCGGCGCCGCCGTGATTCCGTACGTGATGGCCGGCATGGCCATCGAGTCGGTGCTCATCATCACCGGCGCGGGCCTGTACATCCAGAAGCGCACGAAGACCATCATGCTGCTGGTGTTCCTGAGCGCGGTGCTCAACATCGGGCTGAACTTCCTGCTGATCCCGAAGCTCGGCCTGATTGGCGCGGGCGTGGCCACGTTCATCAGCTACCTGCTGCTGATGGCGGTCGGGGCCACGCTGGGCCGCGGGAGCCTGCCCTTCCCGATGCCGGGATGGGCGGCACTGAAGTTCGGGGCGATCGCGGCCGTGATGTACGTCGCGGTGATCCGCATCGATTTCCACGACAACCTGAACACGATGTTGGCACGCATGGTCGCGGGCCTCATCATCTATTCGGCCCTGACCCTGGCCCTCGATCGCGATGCCCGCCAGGGTGTCGGGATCGTGCGGGGCAAGCTGGGCTGGTGAGCGGCGAAGAAAAGAGGTCATGACACCATGAATCACACCGTCACGGTCTTGATGTACCACGGCGTCGGCGACGAACGCGGTGCCTGCGCAGGCGCGGATGCGCATTACGCCGTCTCGGGCCGGCAGTTCGCCGCGCACCTGGCGCTCGCGAAGCAGGCCGGCCTGCGGGTCAGCAGCGTTGCGGACCTGCTCCGCGATCCCGCCACCGCTGCGCGGGGTGTCGCGTTCACGTTCGACGACGGCCACGCGAGCAATGGGCCCGCCGCCGAGCTGATCGCCCGCGACGGTGGCAGCGCCGACTTCTTTGTCAACCCGTCGCAGGTGGGCGCGGCCCACTACCTCGGGTGGAGCGCGTTGCGCGACATGGCCGCCGCCGGCATGTCGATCCAGTCCCACGGCTACAACCACTACTACCTCGACGACCTCAGCCCGCAGGAAGTGGAGGCCCAGGTGCGCGACTCGAAAAAGGCCATCGAGGACAACGTGGGCCAGCCGGTGACGCTGTTCGCGCCGCCCGGAGGCCGCGTGGCGCCGAACCTGCGCGAGGTGGCTGCGCGCGCCGGCTACACCGCCGTGTGTTCGTCGCGGGTGGGTCTTTGGCACACCGCCGACGGGGCGTGGGACGTGCCCCGCCTGGCGGTGCTTCACGGCACGTCCGACGAACAACTCGCCCGCTGGCTGCGGCAGGACTGGTGGGAGATCACCAATCGCCGTACCCGCTACGCCGTGCTGACGTCGGCCAAGCGCCTGCTGGGCAACCAGGCCTACGAACGCCTGCGCGGCCGCCTGCTGCGCAGCGCCGCCTGAGGGGTCCCGGCGTGGTTCATTTCATCTTCTGGTTCTCGCTGGCGCTGCTCGCCTACACGTACGTGGGCTACCCCGTGGCGGTGGCCCTCTGGGCGCGCGTGTTCCCCCGCCCGGTGAAACGGGCGCCGTTCGAGCCGGCCGTCGCCATCGTGGTGGTGGTGCACAACGAGGCCAGTCGTGTCGAACGCAAGATCGCCACCTGCCTGGCGCAGGACTATCCGGCCGACCGGCTGCGGATCGTGATCGCATCGGACGGTTCCACCGACAACACCGTTGCGTTGGTCGAATCGCTTGGCCACCGCAACGTCACGGTGCTGCCGTTTGCCAGCCGCCGCGGCAAGGCCGCGTGCCTGAACGACGCCATCGCCGCCTGCACCGAGGAGGTGGTGGTGCTGACCGACGCGCGGCAGATGC
Organism: Rhizobacter sp. Root1221; assembly: GCF_001425785.1. Taxonomy (GTDB): domain Bacteria; phylum Pseudomonadota; class Gammaproteobacteria; order Burkholderiales; family Burkholderiaceae_C; genus Rhizobacter. The sequence goes on from NZ_LMDI01000027.1 coordinate 51,950, forward strand.
TCAACCCGGAGGCCGTGCGCTGCCTGCTCGAGAACCTCGCCGACCCCACGATCGGCGCGGTCAGCGGCGAGTTGATGCTGGTGCGTGACGACATGACACCGTTCGGTGAGGGCGTGGACGCGTACTGGCGCTATGAGAAGTTCATCCGCCAGCGCGAGGGCCTCGTGCATTCGGCGCCTGGCGTGACCGGGGCGCTCTACGCACTCCGGCGTGTGTGTTTCCAGCCCATCTCCGAGCGCACCATCCTCGACGACGTGGCCATCCCCATGCAGGCCGTGCGCGCGGGCTACCGGGCCATCTTCGACGGCCGGGCGCATGCATACGACCAGGCATCGAAGTCGCCTGCCCAGGAGCAGACGCGCAAGGTGCGCACGCTGGCCGGCAACTACCAGCTGATGGCCATGATGCCGTGGCTGCTGGTGCCGTTCGCCAACCCGATCTTCGTGCAGTTCGTGTCGCACAAGGTGTTGCGCCTCTTGGCCCCGTTTGCGATGGCCACGCTGCTGCTGGCGAACCTGGTGCTCGCGGCGCGGGGCGGCGCCTACGCGGTGTTCCTTGCGGCGCAGCTGGCCGGGTATGCGCTGCCGCTCGCGGGCCGGGCGGTGCCGGCCGTGGCCGCGTGGCGCCTTACCAAGATCGCATCGGCCTTCGTGCTGCTCAATGGCTACGCGGTGCTGGGCCTCGTGCAATTCCTCTCCAACCGCGAAGGCCACCTGTGGCAGTCGCACACCCCCGTTGCCGGCGACAGCCGCAAGGGCCAACCCTGATCGCGCGCCCCGAAGATGCGAGTCATTTATTTCACGTCACTGTTCCCCTGCTGGTCCGAGACGTTCATCGTGCGCGAGATCGACGAGTTGATCCGCCTGGGCGTGGACGTGCGCATCGTGTCGCTCAAGCACCCGGTGGAGAAGCTGGTGCAGTCCGACGCCCAGGCGCTGCTGGACCGCGTCGTGTACCCGGCCACCGGCTGGAAGGCGGCGCTCGGTGCGCTGGGCGAGTGTCTGCGGCACCCGTGGCGTGAGCTGCTGTCGCTCGGGTCGATGGTGCGGGGCCTGGGCGCGCATCCGGAGGCGCTCGGCAAGACGGTGGTGGTGTGGTGGCGCACGCTGGCGCTGCTGCCCGCGCTGCGGGCCCTGAGGCCGGACCACCTGCACGCCCACTGGGCCACGTACCCGTCCACGTCGGCCATGCTGGCCTCGCGCCGGCTCGGAACCCCCTACAGCTTTACCGCCCACGCGCACGACATCTTCCTCGAAGACCACCTGCTGGCGGGCAAGATGCGCACCGCCGCGTTCGGCGTGACCATCTCCGAGTTCAACCGTCGCTACCTGGCCGACAAGGTGTCGCCGTCGGCCCTCGCGTGCTTTCGCATCGTGCACTGCGGCGTGCGCCCGGCCGGGTTCGCGTTCGAACCCGATGGCCGCGAGCCGGGGCTGATCCTGGCCGTGGGCCGCCTCGACGAGATCAAGGGCTTTCGCCACCTGGTCGATGCGTGCCAGCTGCTCGCCAGCCGGTCGGTGCCGTTCCAGTGCCACGTGATCGGCGAAGGGCCGCTGCGCGACGAACTGCAGGGCCGCATCGACGCCGCCGGCCTCACGGGCCGTGTGACGCTGCTGGGCGCGCGCAAGCAGGAAGAGGTGCGCGGGTTCCTGGGCCGGGCCAGCATGTTCGTGCTGCCGTCGGTGGTCACATCCCGCGGCGACCGCGATGGCATCCCGGTGGCCCTGATGGAGGCCATGGCGGTGGGCCTGCCGGTGGTTTCCACCCGGGTCTCGGGCATCCCCGAATTGGTGGACCACGGCCGCTCGGGCCTGCTTGCCGAGCCCGGCGACGCCAGCGGCCTCGCCCATTGCGTGGAGCAACTCATCGCCGACCCGGCCGCGGCCCGCGAGATGGCCATCGCGGCCCGCCGCACCGTGGAGCGTGAGTTCGACATCGCCACCGAGGCCGGCAAGCTGCTCGGCGCCATCCAGGGGGCGAGGGCATGACCGTGGGCCGCAAGACCCGTGTGCTGCTGCTGACCGACGAAATGGAAGTTGGCGGCACGCAGCGCCAGATCGTGCACATCGCGCGCCACCTCGACCGCGAGCGGTTCGAGCCGTCGGTGCTGTTCTTCCGCAACCCGTCGTTTTTTGTCGGCGAACTCGAACGGGCCGGCGTGCGGGTGATCCAGGTGGAAAAACACGGCCGGCTCGACCTCGGGTTCGTGTGGCGCCTCGTGCAGACGCTGCGCCGCGAGCGCTACGACGTCATGCAGTGCTTCGCGTTTTCGGGCGAGCTGTGGGGGGCCGTCGCCCGCCGCCTGCTGCCGCGGGCCCGCCGCCCGGCGCTGATCTCGTCGGTGCGGGGTGTCTACGAGTGGTACTCGGGGTGGCATTGGCGCATCAAGCGCTGGGTGTCCGGCCAGTCCGAGCGGGTCATCGCCAATTCCCGCATGGGGGCAGAGTACGCCTGCGAGCGCATGGGCCTGCCGGCGGACGCCATCCGCGTCAGCTACAACGGCGTGCAGTCGGTGCAGGGCACGCCGAGCCTGCGCACCGAACTGGAGGTGCCGGCTGGTGGCCTGCTGGTGCTGTTCGTGGGCCGCCTGGTGGTGCACAAGGACGTCCCCACGCTGCTGAAGGCCGCCGCCGCACTGCATGCCCGCCTGCCTGGCCTGCGGGTGGCGCTGGCCGGGGACGGTCCGCTGCGCGACTCGCTCGCGCGGGACGTCGAGGCGCTGGGCTTGCAGGGGGTGGTACACCTGCTGGGGCAGCGAGACGACGTGCCCGACCTCATCGAGTCGGCGGACGCCATCGTGCTGCCCTCCCTACGTGAGGGATTGTCGAATGTCATCCTCGAAGGAATGATGGGCGGCAAACCGGTGGTGGCGTCTCGCGCGGGAGGCAACGTCGAGCTGATCGAACACGACCGGAGCGGCCTCCTGTTCGACGTGGGCGATGTCGAGGCACTCGCCGCGGCACTGGAACGGCTGGCCCGGGACACCGCGCTCCGCGCGCGGCTGGGGGAGGGGGCACGGCAACGGGCGTTGACCGAGTTCAGCATCCCCTCCATGGTCCAGGCCTACGAAAAACACTATGGCGAGGCGGCCCGTTCGGCGGGCACGCCACGTTGAGCATCGAACAGACAGGGAAAAGACATGTCCGGAACCGTGGGTGATTTTCTTGTACTGATGGGCGAGTCCGACGGCGCGGCCGTGGCGCAACGCCTGGCCGATCCGAAAGCCTGGGCACCTTGGCCCGGTGTGTCTGCCGAAGTGCGCCACGAGGTGCCCGCACCCGGCGTGCATGTGTGGTTGCGCGGCGACGTGCGCCTGGCCGCGTCGGGCGAGGTGGGCGGGCTCGGGGTGGCCATCGAGCCCAACGGAACCCAGCCGGCCGGCGCCGACGTGCGCAGCGCCACGCTGCAAGCCTGGCTTCGCGACCAGCAGTGGTCGGCCGACCGCCTGCGCGGCCGCTTCTCGTACGTCTTCTGGGACGCACGCGCCCGCCGCCTGCTGGCCTGCACCGATGCGTTCCGCAGCTGCACCCTCTATTACGCCCACACCCCGGCCGGCCTCGCCATCGCGAGCGACCTGCGCCTGCTGGTGCGTGCCGGCCTCGTGGCCCCGAAGGTGTCTGCGAAGGCCGTCTACCACTACCTGAACTTCTCGTACGTGCCGGCGCCGTTCAGCGCCATCGAGGGGGCGCTCAAGCTGCCGCCGGGCCACTGCCTCGAATCGCTGGGCGGCCAGGTGAGCCTGCGCAAGTACTGGGACGCCCGCTATCCGTCCGACATCGAGGGCACCGACAGCCAGAAGGCCGAAGGCCTGCGCGACAAGATGGTGGACACGCTGAGCCACTACGGCAGCGCCACCACCGAAGGGTGGGGCACGTTCCTGAGCGGCGGCACCGACAGCTCCAGCATCGCGAGCATGCTGTCGCGCAACCGCACCGTGCCGGTCAACAGCTTCTCCATCGGGTTCGAGGAAGAGGGGTACGACGAACTCCCGTACTCGCGCATCGCGAGCCAGGCGTTCGGCCTGAAGGCGCACGAGCGCCGCGTGGGCGAGAAGGACGCCGTGGCCATCATCCCGCGCCTGGTGCAGGCGTACGACGAGCCATTCGGCAATTCGTCGGCCATCCCCACGTTCTACTGCGCGGAGCTGGCGGCGTCGCACGGCGTCAACGTGCTGGTGGGCGGTGATGGCGGCGACGAGATCTTCGGCGGCAACGAACGCTACCGAAAGGACCAGATCTTCGAACGTTACTACCGCGCGCCGGGCCTCGTGCGCGGGCTCGGGTCGCTCGCGGCCAAGAGCCTCTCGGGCGTGGATTCGCGCTTCGCCAACCGCGTGAAGAACTTCGTGAACCGCGGCAGCATGCCGAACCCGGACCGCTTCTACAGCGATGACTCGTTCGCGTCCGACCACTTCGACGGCCTGCTCAGCGAAGGCTTCCGCGCGAGCCTGCAGCGCGACGATTCGCTCGACGTGCAGCGCGCCATCTTCAAGGAAGCCGACGCCGACGCCGACCTGCATCGCCTGATGTACCTCGACCTGAAGATGACCATTGCCGACAACGACGTGGTCAAGGTCGTTCGGGCTGCGAAGCTCGCCGGGGTGCAGGTGGTGTTCCCGTACCTCGACCGTGACCTGATCGACTACACGGGCCGCCTGCCGGCGAGCGACAAGGTGCGCGGCCTCGAGAAGCGGTTCCTCTTCAAGATGGCCACGCAGGAGATCCTCCCCGAGGAGATCCGCAAGAAGAAGAAGCAGGGCTTCGGCCTGCCCGTGAGCGTGTGGATGCGCCGGGGTGGCGCCTTCCACGACATGGTGCATGACGTGGTGCTGTCGGACAAGGCCATTGGCCGGGGCTATTGCGAGCCGGGTTTCGTCAAGGGACTCATCGACCGCCATGAGCGCGGCGCCTGGGACCACGCATCGGAGATCTACATGCTGTTGATGTTGGAACTCTGGCATCGTGAGTACATCGACCCACACGTTGCCTGATATGCCTACAAGAGTCCTGATGGTCATGGAGAGCGTCTTCCCCACCCCGGGTGGGGGTGGCGCCGAGAGCCAGGTCCGCACGCTGGGCCTGCACCTCCCGGCGCGAGACGTGGGGGTGTCGGTGATCGTTCCGATGGTGCGGCACGGACCGCAGGTCGAGGACGACCATGTGGACGGCATCGAGGTCCGCCGCATCGCGTACCCGAAATGGCCGCTCGTGGGCGCCGCGATCATGCTGTGCAAGCTCGCGTGGCGGCTCTACCGCCAGCGCGGCGAGTACACGTTCATCCACGCGCACATCGCCGGCAACATGGCCGCCGTGTGCAGCGTGATGGGTCACCTGCTGAAGAAGCCCGTACTGATCAAGCTCACCGGCATGACCGAGATGGTGGGCGGCATCCTCGATCCCGAGCCCTCGCTGCACACGTGGCTCAAGAAGAAGGCGATGCGCTGGGCCACGTATTACCAGGCCACCAGTTCGCAGATCGCCCGCATGCTCATCGAGAGCGGGTTCAGCGAGAAGAAGGTGCGCCTGATCCCCAACGCCGTGGACACCGAGCGTTTCACCGCGCTCCAGCGCAACGACGACGACCGGCGCGCGTTGTGCGGGGACCGCCGCATGGTGGGGGTGTTCGTGGGCCGGCTGGAAGCCGAGAAGGACCTCGACCTGATGCTGCGCGGCTGGGCCGCGGCGTTCCGCGGCAGTGCTGCCGTGGCGCTGGTGCTGGTGGGGGCAGGGTCGTTGAAGGCCCAGCTCGAGCAGCAGGCGAAGGACCTCGGCATTGCCGACCAGATCGTGTTCGCCGGTGCCAGCAAGGTCGTCGAACGGTTCCTGTCCCTCGCCGACGTGGGCCTGCTCACGTCGCGTGCGGAAGGGCTGTCGAACACCCTGCTCGAGTACATGGCGAGCGGCCTGCCTGTCATCGGCAGCGAGGTGAGTGGCACCGAAGATTTCGTCGTCACGGGCAAGACGGGCTGGCTGTTCCCGGCGGGCGACGTGGCGCGGTTCACGGCATGCCTCGAATCGGCGGCGGCGCTCGAAGGGGCGCAGCTTGCGAACCTCGGGCAGAACGCGCGCAAGCTCGTGATCAACGATGCGTCGATCCCGGCCGTGGTGGGACGCCTCGTCGACATCTACGGCACGACGCCCGCCACGTGAAGAACAACAAGATGAACCACAACAGGGGAACGCCGTGTGCGGCATAGCAGGGATCTACTCCCTTGAAGGGCGGCGGTTGCCGGCACCCGGCATCGTGGACGCGATGTGTCAGCTCATCGTGCACCGCGGGCCCGACGACCAGGGCACCTACAGCAACGACCGTGCGCAGATCGGCATGCGCCGGCTCAGCATCATCGACCTCGCTGGCGGGCACCAGCCCATCCACAACGAGGACCGGTCGGTGCAGGTGGTGTTCAACGGCGAGATCTACAACTTCCGGGAACTCCGCAAGGAACTGGAAGCGCTTGGACACACGTTCTACACGCACACCGATACCGAGTGCATCGTGCACGCCTACGAGGAGTATGGCGAGGCGTGTTTCGCGAAGTTCCGCGGCATGTTCGGCATTGCCATCCTCGACCTCCGCCAGGACAAACTGGTGCTGGCCCGCGACCGCCTGGGCAAGAAGCCGCTGTACTACACCACCACGCGCGACGGCGTGCTGGCGTTCGCGTCCGAGCTGAAGTGCCTGTTCGCGGTGCCGGGGTTCGAGTCCCGCGTGTCCAACACGGCCACGCAGGACTACTTCGCGATGGGCTACGTGCCCGAACCGGCCACCATCTACGAGAATGTCTTCAAGCTCCCGCCGGCCCACTGCATGGTGGTGCAGGGTGGCAAGACGTCCCTCCGCCGCTACTGGACCCCGGTGTTCGAGCCCAAGTGGGATCTCGACGAAGCCACGCTCACGCAACGCCTGATCGAGAAGCTGGAAGACGCCGTCAAGGTGCGCCTCGTGAGCGACGTGCCGTTCGGCGCGTTCCTGAGTGGCGGCATCGATTCCAGCGTGGTGGCGGTGCTGATGGCGCGCAACCTGAGCGCTCCGGTGAAGACCTTCACCATCGGCTTCAAGGAAGCGGCTTTCAACGAACTGCCCGACGCCCGGGCCGTGGCGGATCACATCGGCTCCGAACACCACGAGCTCATCGTCGAGGCCGATGCGGTCACGATGCTGAAGGACCTGGTCTGGTACTTCGACGAACCGTTCGGCGATTCGTCGTCCATCCCCACGTACCTGGTCTCGAAGCTCGCGGCCGGCCACGTGAAGATGGTGCTGTCCGGTGACGGCGGCGACGAGCTGTTCGCGGGGTACGAACGCTACCGCAAGTACGACCGGCTCGAGCGCCTGCGCCGCCGCTCACTGGGCCTGGCCGGGCCGCTGCTGCGCGCGGCCGGTGCCCTGGTGCCGGGTCACCGTGGTTTCCGGCTGGGCCGCGTGGGCCAGCGCCTGAGCCAGCCGTTCCCGGACCGCTACCTGTCGGGCGTGGCACTGAATACCAGCGACGACCTGGCGATGCTCCTCAAGCCCGAGGTGGGCGACATGGACCCGTTCGCCCGTGTGCGCCACCACTTCGACCGGCCCGACATCGCGTCCGAGATGGAGCGCATCCTGGCGGGTGACATGGCCACGTACCTGACCGACGACATCATGGTCAAGGTGGACCGCATGACGATGGCCACGTCCATCGAGTCGCGCGCGCCGCTGCTGGACCACGAGTTGATCGACTTTTCGGCGCGCATTCCGTTCGAATACAAGCTGCGCGACCAGACCGGCAAGTACCTGCTGAAGCAGGCCGCGAAGCAGCTGCTGCCCGCGTCGGTGATGCAAAAGCGAAAGCAGGGGTTCGCGATCCCCGTGGCCAAGTGGTTGCGCCACGACCTGAAAGAGTTGATGTTCGACACCTTGTCGGACCGCAGTTTCCGCGAACGCGGCATTTTCAACGAACAGGGTGTGCGCCGGTGTGTCGACGCGCACCTGGCGGGAACCCACGACTACAGCGAGCAGCTCTGGCTGTTGCTGACGTACGAGATGTGGGCGAAGCGCTTTCTGCAGCCGGCCGCCACCAAGCAGGTGGTCTTCTCCTGACCGCGTGAAGGTATTGACCGTGTTTGCCAGCCAAGTGAAGTCTCTGCTCAAGCAGTTCGCTTCGCCTGTCCTCGACGGGCTGGGCATCTACGACCGTCAACTGCGCAAGATGCCCGCCAGCAGTTGGACGATCGTGATGTACCACCGGGTCATCGACGACGCGGCGGCAGACCCGTTCGAGCTGGGCATGTGCGTGACCCGCCGCCACTTCCGCGAACAGCTCGCCTATTTCCGGCGCCGCTTCTCGCCCATCGGCATGTCCGAGGCCGTTCGGCGGCTGGCGCGCGGCGAACCGTTGCCCGACCGCGCGCTCTCGATCACGTTCGACGATGGCTACCTGGACAACTACACGGTCGCGTTGCCCGTGTTGAAGTCGTTCGAGATGGATGCTGCGCTGTTCGTGCCCACCGGAGGCCTGGACGACGATACCCCGCTGTGGTGGGACCGTGTCATCCACACCCTCGATGCCACCGGCGAGGAACTGTTGCTGCCGGCCGAACTCGGCATTCCCCTGTCCGGGGAGCCGTTGTCGCTGGGTCCTTGGAAGCGGGCCGAGACCGTGACGCGCGTGCTCGATGCGCTGTGGACGCTGCCGCACGACACCATGCTCGAGGTGCTGGCGCGGATGGAGCGCGCCATGCCGGCCGTGCGGCGTGTGGCCCCGGTGGCCCGCCGCATGGATTCCAGGCAGGTGCTCGCCATGCATCAGGCCGGCATCGAGATCGGTGCCCATTCGGTGCGGCACTCGAACCTGAACCTGGAAACGCCGGCGGTGGTGCGCCGGGAAATGCAGACATCGCGGCAGGTGCTCGAAACCCTGTGCGATGCCCCGATCAAGGGGTTCGCCTACCCGGCCGGCTGGAAGAATGCCGACACCGAGGCTGCGGCGCGCGAATCGGGTTTCGACTATGCGGTGTCCACCATCAGTGGCGTCAACCACCCGAACAGCGACATCTTCACCCTCGCGCGGGTGGGCATGCCCGACACCTCGGTGGCCGACCTGAAGCGGGCCCTGGTGTCCGTGATCCAACGCACCGGGACGCATGGAAAGAGTTGACCTGCAGGGTGCCGGCGCACGCGGGCCCGCACCCGTGCGGAAATCGCGCTTCGACCTGCTGCAGATGCTGCTGGTCGGCATGATCGTCTACATCCCGAACCAGACCCAGTTCCCCGTCGAGTTCTCGATCAAGGGGTTGAACATCGTCAACGTGATGTTCCTGTGGACGTGGTTCCTGCTGGCCAAGCGCCAGATCCACACGCCCACGCCAGCGCCGTTGAGGGGCGGGTTCTACTTCACCTTCTTCGTGTTGGCGCTCTCGTTCCTGATCGGGCAGATGTACGACGCTTCGTTGCTGATGGAGGATGTCACGGCCCTGAAGAACATGATCTTCTTCATGCTGCTGTATTTCCTGTACTACCGGGCCGTGCAGGACGTGAAGACCATCCGCCTGCTGTTCGCGGTGATCCTGTTCGTGACGTTCGTCGCGTCCATCCAGGGCCTGAGGCAGGCACTCGACTACGGCATCGCCTCGTACAACGAGACGCGCCGGGTGTCGGCGCCGTTCGGCTGGGGGGTGTCCAACGCCAACCGTGCCGCCGTGTTTTTCGCGATCTTCCTGCCGCTGTTCGCCGCGGTGGGCCTCTTCTACCGCGACAGCGGAAAGGTGCGCGCGGTGGCGTACGCCTGCCTGGCCCTCGGGGTGTTCGTCGTGTTCTTCACGTACTCGCGCCAGACCTATTTCATCCTCGCAGCGCTCGCGATGTTCCTGACCTTGAAGAAGAACTGGTTCATCGCGGTGATCATCGCGGTCGTGCTGCTGAACTTCGAGTCGTGGGCGCCAGACACGGTGGTGGAACGCATCATGAGCACCGAGCAGAAGGAGGCGCCTCCCGCCGCCTCAGCCGCCGCCGAGGGGGGGGCGGGGGAGGGCAAGTACGACGAGAGCACCGAGAGCCGCTTCATCATCTGGGCGGCGGCCGGCGAGTTGATCAGCGAGCGCCCCTGGGGCATCGGCCTGAACCACTTCAAACGGGAAATCGGCACGTACGCGCCGCGCTACAAGAACATGGACGCGCACAACAACTACGTGCTGATCACCACCGAGGCCGGGTTGCTCGGACCGGTGGCGCTGCTCATCATGCTGGGCAGCATGTTCTTCCTCGGCCGCCGCACCGAACGGATCAACGGTTCCGTGGAAGCGAAGGTGCTGGGCGTGGGGTTCACCGTGTCGGTCGTGGCTGTCGCGATGGGCAACATCTACGGCAGCCGCTTCTTCGACGGGGATGTGATGGGCAACTTCTGGATCCTGGCCGCATTGGTCGCCCGGTACGGCACGCTGCAGAAGGAACTGGCGGTGAAAGAAGCCGCCCCGGCCGCCGGCAAGCGGGCCAGGCCGTCCATGTACGCCTGAGACACCTCCGCCTTGCACAGGCGCGGGCACATCGTGCGGTTGTTGGCGTTCTGTTTGTCACGCTTTCGCATCGCCCGAGGCGCCCCTCCTTTTACAATCCGCGGCCATGCCTCGTGCACGCATTACCGATGCGCTGTGACGGGCCTCTCTTTCCTCGCACGTTTCGAATTGAGTCAACATGCAGAAAAAGCACTTGCTTGCCGCTGTCTTTGCTGCGGTTGTGGGTCTCTCCGGCTGCGGCGGCGGGGGCGGCAGTGCCGCCTCGTCGCAAGATGACACGGCGTCCGGGGGCTCCAATGCAGGTGGCGACACCGCCACGTCGTCGAACCCGTCGTTGGCATTGACCAAGTCGGCGTGTGCCACCGGTTTCTACGCAGCGGATTTCCTGCTGTCGAGCTTGCTGTCGCTCGACGTGTTGCCCTCGCTGGGCAAGCCGGCCAAGGGCACGGCGTTCCTGGAACCCACCTACAAGACCTGCGTCGTGCGGTCCACCAACCACACCGCGGACGGTGTGTCGGGCTTCACTCGCAACGACTACGCACGCCGCCAGGCGTTCAACTCGGACAGCTCCAAGTTCATCGTGTATGCGCTCGACGGGTCGTGGCACCTCTACGACGCGGTCACGCGCGCGCGGGTCAAGGCCTTGGCCGGCCCGGCCGGTGATGCCGAGCCGCAATGGAGTTCGTCCAACCCGGACGTGCTGTACTACATCCCGACCAACGGCGTGGGCATGAAGCTCAACGAGCTGACGGTCTCCACGGGTGTCACCCGCACGCTGGGTGATTTTTCGGCTCGCGTGAAAGCGATCTGGCCCACCGCCAACGCGGCATGGACGAAGTCCGAGGGTTCGCCGTCGAAGGACGGTCGCTACTGGTGCTTCATGGTCGACAACGCCGAGTGGGGCAGCGTGGGTGTGTTCACCTGGGACCGCGACACGAACACGATCCTGGGTTCGATGAACACGAACGGCGAACGTCCTGACCACGTGAGCATGAGCCGGCACGGTGGCGTATGCCCGTGACTTCAGCTCCAGCCGCAAGCTGCTGCAGAAGTCCGAGCACTCGGACCTGGCCATCGACGCCAACGGCGACGACGCCTACGTGTCGGTCGACTACCAGTCGGACAAGGGCGACGTGTTCATGGTGAACCTGCGCACCGGCGAGCGCACCGCGCTGTTCTCTACCTACGTGTCGGGCTCGGCCACGGCGCTGCACATCTCGGGCAAGGGCTTCAACAAGCCGGGATGGGTGGTTCTGTCGACCTACGGTGACTACGGCGGCACGCAGTGGCTGCACAAGAAGATCTTCGCGGTGCAGCTGAAGGCTTCGCCGAAGATCTACAACCTGGCCTTCCACCACGCTGTCGAGAACGGCTACTGGACGGAACCGCACGCCTCGGTGAACCGCGACTTCACGAAGGTGCTGTTCAACTCGAACTGGAACAGCAGCTCGGACACGGACATCGATGCCTACATGATCGAAATCCCGGCTGACGCCGTGAAGTAGGCAGTCGAGACACAACGGGTGGCAGCCACCCGTCTGGATGCTGAAAGGCCCCGCATCGCGGGGCCTTTTTTTCTGGGCGATGCACGCCCGCCGGATGGCTCAATCCACAAAGCGGCGAATTGCGCGCTGAATTGTGTTTAAAGGTAAAGCCAATGTATCGAAATTTTGGGGGCGGAAATTTACGCCCGGCCCCCAAATCATGCACCCCTGTGGGCCGGGGGACGGCCTCTTCGCTGACAAGGACACGCAGTGCCCGTGATCCTGCGCACGTCAGCTTCTCCGGTTCACCCGGGAAAACCCAGTAGCGACAGGGCTTTGCGCGTGGCGCGCCTCAAAAACAGGCGCACCGGGCGACAAGGTCGACGCGTGGCCTGGCAAGAGACTCTTGCGGTTGCTCGTCAAGGGCGTTGCAACGCATCCTCGCCGCCGCTGTTACAGGCTCCTCCGGTCTCGTTACGGATTGCCCGCGAGGGGCCCCTATTCTTCGGCCCGTGCAGTACCCGCCGGGAGATGCCGCAACGCCCAGACGTCGTCTGGCAACCATCGACCGGCCCGTGCCTTGCGACCCACGCTCTGCGTATCACCGATCCCGTCGGTTCCCCGTAAGCACAGCCAGCTCGACCTGCGCCCCGTGGGGGACGGTCTCCTGTTAATTGTTAGATCGACGGAGAGTGGAAATGAAACTGGATTCCAAGTTCGCCCTGACGGCAGTCTTCGAAAGCGTCCTGCTGGTGGCGCTGACTGCTTGCGGAGGCGGCGGTGCCGCCTCTTCCGACGCGCAGGGTTCGACGGCCGCGGTCACTCCCGCTGACGCCGCTACCGCTGAAGAAGAGGCGATCGACAAGGCGCTCGTGGCCGCGTTCGACGCCGCCGAAGCCGCCGAAGGCAATGGCCCGTCGGTGCAGATCCTGGCCCGTTCCACGGACGCCACGTTCCCGAATATTCGCATCAGCGGTGGCGACTGGGTCGTTGCCAACAAGACCCGCTCGCTGACCGGCTGGGCCAGCGACAACGTCGCGATCAAGCGTGTCGTGTGGCACAACACCCGCACTGGCCAGATCGGCTACGCTTCGTTGAGCGGCATCACCACGGTGGCGTCCTGGAGCGTCGACCGCATCCCGGTCGCCCTGGGCACGAACCTGATCTACGTCGCTGCATTCGACGCCGCCGGCAACAAGACCCGCATCCAGACCACGATCACCGCCACGTCGTCCACGACGGCGCCGGCCCCGGCCCCCACGCCCGCACCGACCCCGGCTCCGACGCCCGCACCAACGCCCGCACCGGCCCCTGCGCCCGCACCGGCGCCTGCACCCACGCCAGCGCCGGTCCCGGCGCCCGCACCTGCCGTGGAAGCACCGGCGCCTGCGCCTGCCACCGCATCGGCCTTGAGCCCGGCCTGCTCGTCGTTCTACGCCAACACGTTCTCGCTGTTGAGCACGCTGGCCACCGACCTGGTGCCGTCGCTTGCGAAGCCTGCCAAGGGCGTGTCGTTCGCCGACCCGACCTACAAGACCTGCGTCGTGCGCTCCACGGACCACACGGCGGATGGTGTGTCGGGCTTCACCCGCAACGACTATGCACGCCGCCAAGCGTTCAACTCGGACAGCTCCAAGTACATCGTCTACGCACTGAACGGCTCGTGGCAGCTGTATGACGCGAAGACCCGCAACCGCCTGAAGGCGCTGTCCGGCCCGGCCGGCGATGCCGAGCCGCAATGGAGCTCGTC
>NZ_LMDI01000028.1 GCF_001425785.1 Rhizobacter sp. Root1221
CATGGTGGACGCCTCGCTTTCGTCAGTGGTTGCTTAGACACTTCCACTTTGGCACATCGATGCCGTTAGGGGTGGGGCGTCCATCCCATTGGCGAAGGCCGGGACCCATCGGTGTCATGCGCGCCGCTCATCCTCTACTCATGAGCATTCCTTCGTTGCCCTGCCTCCACGCAACGCGTGGCGGATCCTCGCTCCTCGACGTGCTGGTCGCGCCAAACGCGAAGCGCACGGCGTGCATGGGGTTGCACGATGGGGCGCTGCGCGTTCGCCTGGCGGCGCCACCAGTCGACGGGGCGGCGAATGATGCGCTGCTGCGCTGGGTGGCCACAGAACTCGGTGTCGCGCGCGGGGCGGTGGTGCTGGCGCGTGGCGACACGTCGAAGCGCAAGCAGCTTGTCATCGACGCACCGCCCGAGCGGGTGGGTGCCTGGCTCGCCTCGCTGCTGGGCGATTCCACTTCTTCCTGATCAGGCCTCCAGCACGGCAAGCAACCGGGCGAGTTGCTGGTCCAGCGCGCGCAGATCGGCCGGGCTCAGGCCCTCGAGCACTCGGTGCTCGTTGTCGACGTGGGCCTGGACGGCGCGGTCGATCAGCGCGAGGCCGGTCTTGGTCAGTTGGACGAGCATGCTGCGGGCGTCGTTCGGGTTCGCAAGCCTCTCCACCCAGCCACTGGCCTCCAGGCGCTGCAGGCGGTTGGTCATCGTGCCCGACGTCACCATCAACGCGGCAAAGAGAGCCGTGGGCGCGAGGCAGTGCGGGGCGCCGCTGCGGCGCAGCGTGGCCAGCACGTCGAACTCCCAGCTCGTGAGCCCGTGTTCCGCGAAGGTCTCGTCGAGGCGCCGCTGGATCAGTGCGGTACACCGCTTGAGGCGGCCGATGGGGCCCATGGGTGACACGTCGAGGTCGGGGCGCTCCTGGTGCCATTGCGCGAGGATGCGATCGACGGCATCCAGCGGACGAGCCTTGGTCATGTGAACTCCAGTTGTCTTGACGTCGAGATAAATCGCCTTCAGAATGATTTTATCTTGATGCCGAGATAAATCATGCCGACCGCTTCCATCCAGCCGACCTGGTCCGATACCGCACTCACCGCACTGGCGCCCGCGATCTGGGGCTCCACCTACCTCGTGACCACCGAACTGCTGCCGCCGGACCGCCCCTTCACCGCGGCACTGCTGCGGGTGCTGCCCGCGGGCCTGTTGCTCCTGCTGTACGGCCGGCAGTGGCCCGCACGGGGTGAATGGGGGCGCCTCGCAGTGTTGTCGGCGTTGAACATCGGGGCGTTCCAGGCCCTGTTGTTCGTGGCCGCGTACCGGCTGCCCGGTGGGCTGGCGGCGGTGCTCGGGGCGATCCAGCCGCTGCTGGTGATGCTGCTCGCCTGGGGCATTGAACGCCGGCAACCCGGCCTCTTCACATGGGCAGCCGGTGTGGTGGGGGTGCTCGGCATGGCCGCGTTGCTGCTGTCGCCGGCCACGCGGTGGGATGGCTGGGGCGTTGCCGCCGCGCTCGCGGGCGCCACGTCGATGGCCACCGGCACCTACCTCAGCCGGCGCTGGCGGTCAGGCCTGCCGGTGCTGCCGTTCACCGGCTGGCAACTGCTGTTGGGCGGGTTGATGCTGGCCCCGGTCGCCGCGGCGTTCGATCCGCCGCTGCCGGTGCTGAACGTGGCGCAGGTGACCGGTTATGCCTACCTGTCGTTGGCAGGTGCGTTACTCGCCTACGTGCTGTGGTTCCGCGGCATCGCACGGCTGGCACCGGTGGCCGTCTCGTCGCTCGGCCTGCTGAGCCCGCTGATGGCGGTGGTGCTCGGCTGGGCCTGGCTCGGGCAATCCATCACGGGCACCGCGCTCGCTGGCCTGGTGGTGGTGTTGGGCAGTGTGCTGGCCGTGCAATGGGACAGCAGCCGCCGCGTCGTCCGACCCGGAGGGTGAAGCGACACGGCGAAGTCAGCGCGTTGGCGTGACCGAAGCGCTCAGAGCGACACCGGGTGGTTCTGGCCACCCCGGTGGGCGATCTTCGCGGCACCGATGCGGTTGCCGAGTTCGATGCACTTGGCGAGCGGCCAGCCGCGTTCCAGGCCGTACAGCAGTGCGCCACGGAAGGCATCGCCGCAGCCGGTGGGGTCCACCACCTCGGCGGCCTTCACGCCGGGGATGTGCGTGCGCACGCCTTGCTCCCACAGCTCGCAGCCCTGGCCACCGAGCGTGACGATCACACCCTTGAGGTGCGAACGCGAGAGCGATTCGAGCGTGTGGCCGGTGCGGTCGCACAGCATCTTGCCTTCGTAGTCGTTCACGGTGACCCACGTGGCCTGCTTGATGAACGCGTTCAGTTCGTCGCCGTTGAACATGGGCAGGCCCTGGCCCGGGTCGAAGACGAAGGGGATCCTGGCGTCCGCCAATTGGGCGGCGTGCTGCAGCATCGCGTCGCGGCCGTCGGGGGCGATGATGGCCACGCGCACATCGCGGTCCGTGGGCACGGCCGTCAAGTGGGCCTGCTGCATCGCACCGGGGTGGAACGCGGTGATCTGGTTGTTGTCGGTGTCGGTGATGATGATCGCCTGGGCCGTGTAGCTGTCGGCGTCCACGCGGATGAAGTCGGTGCTGGCGCCCCACGACTTGAAGCGGGCCAGGTAGTCCTGCGCGTCGGGGCCCACGGCCGCGAGCACGAGCGGGTCGCCGCCCAGCTTGCCCAGCGTGTACGCGATGTTGCCGGCGCAGCCGCCGTACTCGCGGCGCAGCGTGGGCACGAGGAACGACACGTTGAGGATGTGCAGCTGCTCGGGCAGGATCTGCTGGGCGAAACGGCCCGGGAAGGTGGTGATCGTGTCGTACGCGAGCGATCCGCAGATCAGGGCTGACATGGTGGTGTCTCCTTCGGAGGCGCGGTGCAAGCCGCCGCGCCGGTTGGGTTTTCAGGGGTAGAAGATCTCGACGGTGTAGCCGCTGATGCGCGGTCCGTCGGCGTCGAGCAGCAACTGGAGCGTGGTTTCGGAGCCGGCAGCGATGCGGGCCGGGTCGGCGCGGAAATCGGCCGGCGACAGCGCCCGGCGCGACACCAGCTGTCCATCGGGATCGGTGAGCGACAGGTCGACGGATGGTAGCGCCAGCGGCAACGACCCCCGGTTGCGCAACACCACCGACAACCGGTACGAGGCGCCACCGCCCGCGGGTGACAGCGCACTGCTCTCGACCGACAACTCGTCGATGCGGTGGGGCAACCCCACCGTGCAGGCGAGCGGCTCGCAGGCGGCCACGAGCCACGGGCGGGTCTGGGGCCAGCGGGCGGCAACGACGTCGCGGAAATGCATGGCCGCCTGGCCCACGAGCGAGCCGGCCAGCAGCAGCACGAGCATCGACAGGCCGATCCGCACCTGCGGGCTGCGCCAGCGCGCCTTGCGCTTGGCCTCGCGCAGGAACTCGGGCGGCCGCTTGGCCGCCTTGGCGGCCTTCGCGGCGCTGTGCTTCCTGATGGGCTCTGGCGCTTCGACCGGCGGCCGTTCGGTGGACGGGTTGTCGCCCTCGACCTCGGCCAGCATCGACATGTTGAACTGGGCGTCGGCGAAATCGACGCGGTCGCGTTCGGCTACCGTCTGGGCGGGCGTCTGGTCCACGTCTTCCTGCTCGGGCTGGAAGAAGCGCGAGTGGATGCGGTCTTCGTCGCTCAGGTGGAAGACGTCGTCGTCGTCCGCGGGCGCCTCGACCGGTGCCTGGTAGTGGGCGGTGATGGCCGCGGCGGGCGGCTGGGGCGGGGAGGGCGGCGGGTTCCAGTCGGGCGGGGCGTCGCGTTCGAGATCGAACAGCCCTTCGATGGCGTTGAAAACCTGGTCACACCGGCCACAGCGCACCCAGCCCTCGGAGACCTTGAGCTGGTCTTGGACGACTCGGAATACGGTGCCGCAGGCGGTGCAACGGGTGGCCAGGCTCATCGCGAAATCATGCCACGAGCCGTCACGGTTTCAGGGCGGCCGTCATCAGGATCCAGCCGTCTTCGCTGTCGGTGACCTCGAGCGCGCACCACGGCGCGTAGGCTTCCTTCAGTTCGTCGGCCTGGCGTTCCAGGATGCCCGCGAGCACCAGGTGGCCACCCGGGGCCACGTGCCCGCACAGCAGCGGCGCCAGCAACTTCAGCGGCGTGGCCAGGATGTTGGCCAGCACGAGCGGATAGGCGCCCGATGCCCCGTCGGGCAGCGCGGCGTTCAGTGTCACGCCATTGGCCGCCGCGTTGGCGCGGGTGGATTCCACCGCGGCCATGTCGATGTCCACCGCGTCGATCTCGCGGGCGCCGTGCAGCGCCGCACCGATGGCGAGGATGCCCGAGCCGCAGCCGTAGTCGAGCACGCGCGACCACGACCCCGACCACGCGGGCGCCTGGTTGGCGATCCAGCGCAGGCACATGCGGGTGGTGGGGTGCGTGCCGGTGCCGAACGCGAGCCCCGGGTCGAGGCGGATGACCGTCTTGGCTGCCGCGGGCGGTTCGTGCCATGTGGGCACGATCCAGAACGACGGCGTCACATCCACCGGCGCGAACTGCGACTGCGTGACACGCACCCAGTCCTGTTCGACCACCGGCCGCATGGCCTGCACGTGCACCTGCTCGGCCACCCACTCCTGCGCGAGCAGCAAGGTGGCGGCCTCGGTGGCCTTGTCTTCGTCGGCGAAGAGGGCCGTGACAACCGAACGCTGCCAGCCCGCGCTGGGCGGGGGCATGCCGGGTTCGCCGAACAGCGCACGCTCGGCATCGCTGCCGGCGTCGGCGTCCTCCACGGAGACGGACAGGGCGTCGAGCTCGTCCATCAGCGCGTCGGACACCGGTTCGACGAGGTCCTCCGGCACGAGCAGCAGCAGTTCGATCATCGGGGCGCTCAACGCTTGTGCTGGCTCATCCAGCCTTCCAGGTAATGGATGCTGGTGCCACCTTCGACGAACTTGGCATCGACCATCAACTCGCGGTGCAGCGGGATGTTCGTGAGGATGCCCTCGACCACCGTTTCCGACAGCGCGATGCGCATGCGGGCCACGGCCTGGTCGCGTGTGTCGCCGTGCGTGATGATCTTGCCGATCATCGAGTCGTAGTTCGGCGGCACGAAGTAGTTGGTGTACGCGTGCGAGTCCACCCGCACGCCGGGGCCGCCCGGCGCATGCCAGGCGGTGATGCGGCCGGGGGACGGTGTGAACTTGTACGGGTCTTCCGCGTTGATGCGGCACTCGATGGCGTGGCCGTGCATCTGGATCTGGCGTTGTGCGAACGGCAGCTTCTCGCCGGCCGCCACACGGATCTGCATCTGCACGATGTCGATGCCGGTCACCAGTTCCGTCACCGGGTGTTCCACCTGCACGCGGGTGTTCATCTCGATGAAGTAGAACTCGCCGTTCTCGTACAGGAATTCGAACGTGCCGGCGCCCCGGTAGCCGATGCGCTTGCAGGCGGCCGCACAGCGGTCACCGATCTTCTCGATCACGCGGCGCGGGATGCCCGGCGCCGGCGCCTCCTCGATGATCTTCTGGTGGCGGCGCTGCATGGAGCAGTCGCGCTCGCCCAGCCAGACGGCGTTCTTGTGCTGGTCGGCCATCACCTGGATCTCGATGTGGCGCGGGTTCTCGAGGAACTTCTCCATGTACACCGCAGGATTGCCGAACGCTGCACCGGCCTCGGAACGGGTGGTCTGCACGGCATGGAGCAGCGCGGCTTCGGTGTGCACGACACGCATGCCGCGGCCACCGCCGCCGCCAGCGGCCTTGATGATCACCGGGTAGCCGACGGCGCGGCCCTGGCGGATGATCTCCTTCGGGTCGTCGGGCAGCGCGCCTTCCGAGCCGGGCACGCACGGCACGCCCGACTTGATCATGGCCTGCTTGGCCGAGACCTTGTCACCCATCAGGCGGATGGATTCGGGGGTGGGGCCGATGAACGTGAAGCCGCTCTGTTCGACACGTTCAGCGAAGTCGGCGTTTTCCGAGAGGAAGCCGTAGCCGGGGTGGATGGCCTCGGCGTCGGTCACTTCGGCCGTCGAGATGATGGCCGGCATGTTGAGGTAGCTTTGCGCGGAGGCGGCCGGGCCGATGCACACGGCCTCGTCGGCGAGCTTCACGTACTTGGCGTCGCGGTCGGCTTCGGAATACACGACGACCGACTTGACGCCCATCTCGCGGCAGGCCCGCTGGATGCGCAGGGCAATCTCGCCCCGGTTGGCGATCAGGATCTTCTTGAACATGCCGCGCCTTACTCGATGATGAAGAGCGGCTGTCCGAACTCGACGGCCTGGCCGTTCTCGCACAGGATCTTCGTGACCGTGCCCGATTTGTCGGCTTCGATCTCGTTCATGATCTTCATGGCCTCGATGATGCAGATCGCCTGGCCTTCCTTGACCACGGTGCCCACTTCCACGAACGCCTTGGCGCCCGGGCTGGCCGCGCCGTAGTACGTGCCGACCATCGGTGACTTGACCGTGTGGCCCACCGGCTCGACCGGGGCAGCGGCCACCGGGGCGGCTGCCGCTGCGGCCGGTGCGGCGGGTGCCGGGGCGGCCTGCTGCAGCACCGGCGCTGCCGTCATGACAACCGCGTTCGGGTCCGACTTCACGATGCGGACCTTGCCGTCCGCTTCGGTGATCTCGAGTTCCGAGATGTTCGACTCCGACACGAGGTCGATCAGGGTCTTCAGTTTGCGCAGGTCCATGTGTTCTCCAACGGCTTGTCTTCGTTCAGGCTGTGGCGGCACCAGGTGCCGCACGGCTTCTTGGGGTGGGGATGCGGGTCAGGCTGCGCGGGCCGACCGTTCACGCTCGATGGCGTGGGTCAGTGCCAGGCGATAGCCTTTGGGGCCGAGGCCGACGATGATGCCGTCGGCCAGGTCCGAGAAATAGGAATGGTGGCGAAACGGTTCGCGCTTGTGCACGTTCGACAGGTGCACTTCGACGAACGGGATGGCCACGCCGGCGAGGGCATCGCGCAGGGCCACGCTGGTGTGGGTGAAGGCGGCCGGGTTGATCACGATGAACGTGGTACCGTCGGTCCGCGCAGCCTGCACACGGTCTACCAGGGCACCTTCATGGTTGCTCTGAAAGGTTTGAACGTCCACATCGGCTTCCGCGCCCAACTTCAGCAGTTCGGCGTTGATCTGCTCCAAAGTCACCGACCCATACACCGTGGGCTCGCGGGTGCCAAGCAGGTTCAGGTTGGGGCCGTGAAGGACAAGGATTGCCATGGATGCTGTTGCGCCGGGGCTGTTGGGCACCCCTGGGAGTT
This sequence comes from Rhizobacter sp. Root1221, assembly GCF_001425785.1. Classification (GTDB taxonomy): domain Bacteria; phylum Pseudomonadota; class Gammaproteobacteria; order Burkholderiales; family Burkholderiaceae_C; genus Rhizobacter. Next base: position 7,248 of record NZ_LMDI01000028.1, read on the forward strand.
TAGCGAAGGCTGAACTTTACGCGGTTTGGGTCCAGTAGGCCGAAATTTCTGCAAATTCTTGTCCAGCCCAGGGTCACGGGCCCAGGGCGGCGACCCACTGGGCGAGGTCGGCCTCGTTGAGTGCGCCGAGCTTGCGGGTCACCGGCTGACCGCTGCGGTCGAACACCACGGTGAACGGCAGTCCACCGTCCTTGTTGCCCAACGATCGCGACAGTTCGACACCCTCCAGCCCCGCAAGTCCGATCGGGAACCCGATCTGGCGGCCGGCCAGGAATTCTCTCACCGGCGTGGGGCCGTCGACCGCCAGGCCCAGCACCTGCCACCCGGCCGCCTGGTGCTGGCGGTGGAACGCGTCGAGCATCGGCATTTCTTTCACGCACGGGGCACACCAGGTGGCCCAGAAGTTCAACAGCAGCGGCTTGCCGCGGAACGTGGCCACCTGCACGGCCCCGCCCGCGGGGGCGTCGAACTGCAGGGACCACAGCGGTTGCTCGGGCACGGCGGCCGGCGCCTGCCGCCGCTCCCACCAGGACAGGCCACCCCCGGCCGCCGCGGCGGCCGCCGCAGCCCCGGCCATGATCAGGTGGCGGCGGTTCATGCCGGCTCCTCGGCCAGCAGCCGGCGCAGCGCCGGCAGGTCACCGCGTTCCGTGCGGCCCCGCGTGTCGGCCTTCAGTGCACCGCGCAGGTCGTCGAAGTCGAGGATGCTCAGGTGCAGGGTCACCGGCTCGCCAAGCGCCTCGCTCGGGGTGATGAAACTCAGCACGTCGATGGGGCGGTGCCGGGGGCCATCGATGCTGCCCACGTCGAAATCGACACGGCGGTTCAGCAATTCGATCTCGGCTTCCTTGGCGTCGTCGCAGAACAATTGGAGGTGCACGCTGTTGAGCCGGGTGGCCGTGCCGCGCCAGACGGCACCGGTGAGGTGGGGGCGGAAGGCCTGCAACCGCTCCATCCAGGTGGCCGCCACGTCGCGCAACGCGCGCAACTCGGCGGGCTGGGTATCGGCGCAGAACAGGGCGAGGTAGGCCCGAACCTCCTGTTCGACGGTGTCGTTGTCGGGGAGTTCGGCGGAGCGCACCGAGCCGCGGCCCAGCACGCGGGCCGCGCGGCGCTTGGCCGGGCCGTACTCCATGCCTTCTTCAACAATCAGCCGCGCGGCGGCACTTGCCAGTTCGGCGGTCAGGGACGATGCCATGCCACATTTTAGGTGACGGCCGCTCAGGGCAGGTCGACCGCCCCCATGCGGGCCTGGATCACCGATGCGCGAGACAACACGTAGCCCGAGGCCGGCCGCTTTTCGAACCGCTTCGGCGCCGGCAGCATCACCGCGAGCCGGGCGGCCTGGTAGGTGCCCAGCGAGGCGGCGGGGATGCGGAAGTAGTGCATCGCGGCGGCTTCGGCCCCGAACACCCCTTCGCCCCATTCGACGTTGTTCAGGTAGATGTCGAGGATGCGTTCCTTCGACAGCAGCGCTTCGAGCATGAACGTGACGACGATTTCCTGGCCCTTGCGGGCGAGGTTGCGTTCGCCGGTGAGGAACAGGTTTTTCGCGAGCTGCTGGGTGATGGTGGAGCCGCCGATCACCTTGGGTTCGGCCCGTTTCGGGGTCGTCTGCTGCTGCGAAGGCCGGGTGGCCCGGCGCTGTTCCTGCTTCAGGTTGAGTTTGTCGGCACGGGCCTCGGCGCGCTGGTTTTTCTCCCACGCCTTCTCGAGTGCATCCCAGTCGACGCCGCTGTGTTCGGTGAAGCCGGCGTCCTCCGACGCGATGACGGCCCGCTTCAGGTGGTGGGAGATGCGGTCGCCGTCCACCCATTGCTGCCGCCAAGGCACCTCGCCCCGTTCGGTGAGCAGCCGCCAGGCTTCGGAGCGCTGGAAGGTGGTGGACTGCGGGTCGATGACCGCCATCGTGCCGATGCGCGCGGCAAAAAACACCTCGAGCGCCAGCAGCGACACCACCAGCAGCACGACGAGCCGCGCGACGGCTTTCACTTCGCCGTCCCGGCCAGCCGGTTCCTCAGCTCGGTGAGCACCGGCGCGGTGTCAGGCACCACACCGCGCCAGACCTGGAAGGCCTCGCCAGCCTGTTCCACCAGCATGCCCAGGCCATCCCGGCCGGTGGCGCCAACGGCGGCCGCCCAGTCGAGGAAACCGCGCGCGGCCGGGCCGTACATCATGTCGAGGGCGAGGCTGCCCGGGCGAAGCACGTGGGGCGCCACCGGGATGGCGGCGCCCTGCATGCTGGTGGCCGTGGCGTTGATGACCACGTCGAACGCCTCGCCGCAGTGGGCCAGGCCACGCGCCAGCAGGCGGGTGCCGCTGGCGGCGGCCACGGCAGCGTGCCGGTCGACCAGCACCTGGGCCTTGTCGACGGTGCGATTGGCCACCACCAGCTCGGCCGGCCGGGCCTTCAGCAGCGGGCCGAGCGCGCCGGCCGAGGCGCCACCGGCGCCGATCACCAGCACCCGGGTGCCGGCCAGCGGCACGCCGGCGTTGCGTTCGATGTCGCGCACCAGGCCGATGCCGTCGGTGTTGTCGGCGTACCAGCCGCCGGCATCGAACCGGAGCACGTTGGCTGCCTGGGCCAGCGTGGCGCGTTCGCTCGCCCGGGGGGCCAGCGCGAAGGCCTCGAATTTGAAGGGGACGGTGACGTTGCAACCGGCGCCGCCGCCTTCGGCGAATGCCTGCAGCGTGGCGGCGAACGCGTCGAGCGGGCAGAGCAGCCGGTCGTACGTGAGGGACTGGCCCGTCTGTTCGGCAAAACGCGCCTGGATGAACGGCGACTGGCTGTGTGCCACCGGGTTGCCGGCGATGACGTAGCGGTGCATGGTGTCGAGCGGGGAAAAGGCGTTACTGCTTCGGGGCGCTGAGGGTGGTTTCCAGGCCGTCTTCACGGCTGAAGCGGAAACGCGAGGTGATCACGAGCTGGTCGGCGCCGCGGCGCATGGCCTGCGTGAAGTCGCCGAACGGGGCGGCGGCCTGGACGATGGCCAGCGCCCGCTTGTCGAGCAACGCGGACTTGGATGGCCGCACCACCTCGGTCTCCACCACCCGCCCCCGGTAGTCGACCGTGATCATCATCGTCAGGTCGCCGTACAGGCGGCGGCCGTTCTGTTCGGGGAAGTTGCGGGTGCCCCGTTCCTCGATCTTGCGGCGCAGCTGGTCGTAGTAGAGCGCGTACACCTCCTCGCGCGTGGCAGGGCTGATGAACCGCTTCTTCGGCCGGGCGTTTTCCTCGTTGATGCGCTTTTCGATCTCGGCCAGCATCTGCAGCCGCTGGCGGCGCAGTTCTTCCTTCGCGCGTTCCTTCGGGTCACCGCGGTCGCGCTTCGGGTCGGGCGGGGGCATGGACGCGAGGTCCCGGCGCAGCTGGGCGAGCAGCTGCTGCTGCGCTTCCATCAGCTCGTCGATGGCCTTGTGGCTGTCCTGGTGGGCGTCGCCCAGTTCGGTGAGCGCCTCCGACGGCAGCGGCGACGTGGCCCGGCCCACCGCGAAATCGCCGCCGCCGGCCAGGTTGGCCTGCGCGATGGCCTGGGCCTTCGTGGGGGCGTCGCTCGAGCGGGCGTTGACGAGGATCACCTCCAGCGGGGTGTCCTCGAAGAACCGGTTGAACCCTTCGGGATCGACGATGCGCACGGTGAGCAGCACTGCGTGCACGGCCACCGAGATGCCGATCGCCACCTGCAGGGCCGAGAGTTTTTTCAGCATGTTTTATGCACTGGATGCGGACGCCGCCGCGGGAGACTCCTCGGCATTGTCGCCTTGGACATCGATGGCCAGCGTGAGTGGGCCGGCCGCCACGTCCTCGAGGTCGGCCTCGTCCACCACAGCGTCGTCGGCGGTGGTGCCGGGGTCGTCGAGGCGGGACACCACGCTCGCCTGCACGTCGAGCGTGAGCAGGTCGGTGCCGGTGACCCGCACGCGCACCCGGGCGCCACGCGGCAACCGTTCGGCGCCGATGGCCTTGAACACGAGCGGGAGGGTGTCGGCGCGCACCAGGCCGTCCTTCATGACGGCGGCGTCGATTTCGTGGAGGTCGTTCTGGGCCAGGTACTTCAGGGTCCAGTAGCGTTCGATGCCGTTCTGGAAACCGTTGTACGCGGTGTAGGCCTCGTCGAAGCCGGAGATGATGGAAAAGAGCGCGGCATCCTTCGGCTTGAATGGTGCAGCCAGCAGCGCGGTGCGGCCGTGGCGCGCACACGCGATGATCTGCCACTGGTTGACCAGGTCGACGTAGCGGCGCAGCGGCGACGTGGCCCAGGTGTATTGCGCCACGCCCATGCCGGCATGGGGCGCGGCCTTGGTGCCCATGCGCACCTTCACGCCCGGCGCCATGCTGGCCTGGCTGCGGTAGATGCCGGGCACGCCCAGGTCGTTCAGCCAGCCGCCCCAGGTGCTGTTGGCGAGGATCATGGCCTCGGCCACGATCAGGTCGAGCGGCGAGCCCCGGGTGCGGGTGCTGATGGCCACCGTTTCGTGGCCCTGGGGTTCGGCCCCGGCGTTGCCGTCGAGGCGGAAGTTGTAGTCAGGGCGGTTGAAGTTCTCGGGCTTGCCCCGCACCACTTCGCGGCCGGCCTTCAGGTGGTTGGCCAGGCGGAAGGCAAACGCCAGGTCGGCGGCGAACCCGTAGGTGGCCGGCGCGGCGCCGGTGAGGGTGGCTTCGGTGATGACCTGGTCGAGCGTGTCGTGGCGCAGGTTCGCCGCGATGGGCACCTGCTCGAGCTTCGTCTCGGTGGCCTTGACCTGCAGCGTGGCCTCGTCGAACGTGACGTACAGCGACACGGCCGGGCAGTTGCGGCCCTCCATCAGCGTGTAGGTCTGCACCACGTCGTCGGGCAGCATGGTCAGCTTGTAGCCCGGCATGTAGACGGTGGACAGGCGGTCGCGGGCCAGCTTGTCGAGCGGGGTGTCGGGTGCGAAGGCCAGGCCCGGGGCGGCGATGTGCACGCCGAACACGACGGTGCCGCTGCCGAGGCCCTGCACCGACAGCGCGTCGTCGATCTCGGTGGTGGCCGAATCGTCGATGGAAAACGCCTGCACCGGCGCGAGTGGCAGGGTGTCCTTGATGGCAGGCGCCTGGAGCGCGGGGAAGCCGGTGCCCCTCGGGAAGTTCTCGAACAGGAACCGGCGCCAGTGGAACTGGTACGGGGAGTCGATGGCGCCGGCGGTGGTGAGCAGGTCGAGCGGTGCGCGCTGGGCGCGGCGCGACGCTTCCACCACGGCCTTGTACTCGGACGCGTTCTTGTCGGGCTTGAACAGGATCTTGTAGAGCTGCTCGCGCACCGGGGGCGGGCATTGGCCGGCAATGAGTTCGTCGGCCCAGGCGTCGATCTGGGCGGCGAGCTGTTTCTTGCGCTCGATGCCCAGCAGCGCCGCCTTCACGATGTCTTCCGGGGCCTTCTTGAACTGGCCCTTGCCGGCGCGCCGGAAGTAATGCGGCGCCTCGAACAGGCGGAACAGCGCGGCGGCCTGCTGGGCCGGGCCGGCGGCGGCATCGAAGTAGTCGCGGGCCAGGTCGGCGAAGCCGAATTCTTCCTCGGGCGCGAATTCCCACGCCAGGTCGAGGTCGATCTCGGCGGCCAGGCGCTGGCCCTCCGCCATCAGCTCGGCCGGAGCGGGTTTCTCGAATTTGAGCAGCAGGTTGGCTGCCTTCACCTTCACGCGTTTGCCGGAGTCGAGCTCCACCTGGGCGGAGGTGTCGGTCTCGGACATCACGCGGCCGGCGAGGAACTTGCCGGCGTCATCGAACAGTGCATACATGAGGGGATTGTCGCCTGAACGCCGGAGCCCTTCCGTCAGGGCAGCGGCGCGAGGTCAAGGAAGTGCAGCACGTGGGGGAGGTGCTGCTCGAAGTCGGTGAGGCCGTGGTCGCTGCCCTCGACGATGCGCAGGTGCGCGCCACGGTAGCGTTGGCTCATCTCGTGCCAGTCGAGCACTTCGTCGCCGGTGGCGATGACGGCGAAGTAGCGCGACGGGCGGGCGAGTTCACCCGGGGTCATGTCCCGCAGTTCATCGACGAACTCCGGGCGGAAGAAAAAGGGGGCGTCGCTGTGCCACTGGGTGGTTTCGCCAATGTGGCGGGCCAGGTCGCGGGCAGGGTCGACTGCCGGGTTCAGCAGCACGGCGGGGCAGCCCAGGCGTTCGCCCAGCACGGTGGCGTAGAACCCGCCCAGCGAACTGCCCACCACGGCCATGTTGTGGCGGGGCCAGCCGGCCACGCCTTGGTCCAGCAGCGCCAGGGCCTCGGCCGGCGACGGCGGCAGCTGCGGGCACCACCAGGTGACCCGCGGGGCATGCAGCTTCATCCACGCGGCCATCTGCTTCGCCTTGGCGGACTCGGGCGACGAGCGGAAACCGTGCAGATACAACAGGTGAGTGGTCATTGCCGCCAAGTCTAGGTGAACTTCGACGCGTTTCCGGCCTCTACACTGCGCGGAAAACCGCCTCTCCGTGGATCCAGGATCGCCCCCGTGAACCCAGCTGTCTCCCGTCTCCCCTTGCCATTGCACTTGCCCGCAGCGTTGGCCGCCGCGCTGATCGCGCTGGCCGGCTGCGCCACCACCGCGCCAACCGGCGGCGCGCAGGCGCCGGCCGTGCCCGCGCCCGGCACGTCGCCGGCCGTGGCGCCTCGCTTTGCCGCCGCCGCCTCCGCGCCAGCCGCCGCGGCTTCCCGCCCCGACGCCGCCGCCCCGCGCCCGTTCGACGACGTGGTCAAGGGCGCCACGCGCCAAGCCGGGTTCCTGTCGCTGTGGCGCAAGGACGACAAGCTGTGGATCGAGGTGCCGGTCGACCAGCTCGACCAGCCGTTCCTGCTGTCGGCCAACGTGTCGCAGTCGGTGGGGGAGCGTTGGCTGTACGCCGGGCAGATGGGCGCCTGGTGGCTCGTCAACTTCCGCCGCACGAGCCCCACGCAGATGCAGCTCGTGGCGTTGAACACCGACTTCGCCGCCACCCAGCCGCAGATGCGCGAGGTGGTGTCGCAGTCGTTCTCGAACAGCCTGCTCGCATCCACTGCCATCGTCAGCGCCCCGCACCCCACCCGCAAGTCGGTGCTCATCGACGGCGGCTTCCTGCTCACCGACCTGCCGGGTTACGGCACGTCCATCGAGACGGTGTACCGGTTGCCGTTCGCGCTCGACCGTGGCAATTCGTTCTTCGAGAAGTCGCGAGCCACCGACGACCTCGCCACCATCGGCGCCCGGCTCCACTTCGGCATGGCGCGCTACCCGGCGCCGCCGCTCACGCCGCCCGCGGTGGTGTTGCCCCCGCCCGCCACGCTGCCCGACGCACGCAGCCTGTTCGTGGGCCTGGTCTACAGCTTCACGAAGCTGCCCGACGAGCCCATGCGGCCGCGCCTCGCCGACCCGCGCCTCGGCCACTTCACCCACGTGGTGGCCGACTACAGCAGCGACACCACGTTCAACCCGCGCCGGCACCACATCGCCCGCTGGCGGCTCGAGAAGCAGGACCCCGCGGCGCCGCTGTCGCCGCCGAAGCAGCCCATCGTGTTCTGGTTGGACAAGAACATCCCGCTGAGCTTCCGGGCGTCGGTGCAGGCGGGGGTGCTGGAGTGGAACAAGGCGTTCGAGAAGATCGGCTTCAAGGACGCCATCGTGGTGCGCCAGCAGGCCGACACCGACGACTGGGACACCCTGGACAGCCGCCACGCGTCGATCCGCTGGTTCACCGGGCGCGACGTGGGAGTGGCCGTGGGCCCGCACCAGGCCGACCCGCGCACCGGCGAGATCTTCGATGCCGACATCGCGATGAGCGATGCGTTCGCGCGCCATGCCCGGCGCATCGCCACGGAAGACCTGGGCCGGCCGCAGGCGCTGCCCGGCATGCACCGCCACGGCGGTGCCGAGGCCGCGTGCGAGGTGGGGTTCGAGGCGCTGCGCGAGATGGATTTCTCGCTGGACCTGCTGGAGGCCCGCGGTGACCTGCCGGTGGGTGGCCCCGCGGCGGAGGCCGTGGTGCAGGCGGTCGTGAAGGACACGATCATGCACGAGGTGGGGCACACGCTCGGCCTCAAGCACAACTTCAAGGGGTCCACCGTGATCTCTCGCGAGCAGTTGCGAGACGCCGGGTTCACCGCCACCCATGCGCTGTCCGGTTCGGTGATGGACTACAACCCGTTCAACATGCCGCTGGCCGGCGAACGCCCCACCACCCTGAACAACACCACGCTCGGGCCCTACGACTACTGGGCCATCGAGTATGCGTACAAGCCGCTGGCGCCGGCCGAGGAGGCCGCCGAGCTGGCGAAGATCGCCGCACGCAGCACCGATCCGCTGCTGGCGTACTCGGACGACTACGAGGCCGGCGAAGACAGCGTGGACCCGCTGGTGAACCGCGGCGACCTGGGCGACGACCCGCTCGCGTACCACCGGCGCCGTCTCGAACTCTCGCGCGAATTGTGGGCGCGCGTGCAGGCCCGGGTGCCGCAACCGGGCGACGACCCGGTGCGCGACCGCCGGGCGCTGATCAACGGGTTCGCTTCGCTGCCGGGCACGGCGTCGATGGTGGGCAAGTACGTGGGTGGCATGCACACCACCCGCGACGTGGCCGGGGCGCCGGGCGCACGGCCCACGTTCGTGCCGGTCGACCCGGCCAAGCAGCGCGACGCGCTGCGTTTCCTCACGCAGGGCTTCTTCAGCACCGACAGCTTCCGCTTCGAGCCGCAGTTCCTGGCACGCTTGGCACCCGACTACAACGAGTCGGAGCGCGGACCGGTCAGCATTCCCGCGGCCGTGCTGGCCGTGCAGACCACGGCGCTCGACCGGCTGATGAGCCCGGGCGTGGCCACGCGGCTGCTCGACCTGCCGCTGTACCTGCCGCCCGAGAAACGCCGCGGTGCCCTCACGCTGGCCGAGGTCTACGGGACGGTGCAGGACGCGGTGTGGAGCGAACTGCGCAACGGCCAGGAGATCGACCGCCTGCGCCGCAACCTGCAGCGAGAGCACCTGCGGCGTGTGCAGGGGATGCTGCTGCGTGGTCCGGGCGGGTTGTCGGCCGACGCGCTGAGCCTCGTGCGTTACCACGCGGTGCGTCTGCAGGGCCAGTTGCGCCATGCCGCGGGCGTGCCGGGCCGGTCGGTGGAAAGCCGCGCGCACCTGCAGAGCTGCCTGTCGCAGCTGGACGAGGCGCTGCGCGCCACGATGCTGCGCAGCTGAACCCGGGGGCGGCCTCGGCCGCCAGCCCGCCTGGTGAGTTACCCCTGGCCGGCCAGGGCGGCGAGCAGCTTCGCGTGGATGCCACCGAAACCGCCGTTGCTCATGCACAGCACGCTGTCGCCCGGCCGTGCCACCTTGCGCACGGCCTCGACCAGCGTGTCGATGGTGTCGGCCACGACGGCCTTGTCACCCATGGGTGACAGGGCTTCGCGGGCGTCCCAGTCCAGGTTGCCCTGGTGGCAGAACGACTGGTCGGCCTCTTCGAGGGCCCACGGCAGCTGGGCCTTCATGGTGCCCAGTTTCATCGTGTTGGAGCGGGGTTCGAACACGGCGAGGATGCGGGCCTGGCCGCCCACCTTGCGGCGCAGTCCGTTGACGGTGGTGCGGATGGCCGTGGGGTGGTGGGCGAAGTCGTCGTAGACCTTCACGCCACCGGCCTCGCCGCTCAGCTCCAGGCGGCGGCGCACGTTCTGGAACGTGGCGAGCGCCTTGGCCGAAACTTCGGGATCGACGCCGACGTGTTCGGCCGCGGCGATGGCCGCCAGCGCATTGAGCTGGTTGTGTTCGCCGAGCAGCGCCCACTCGACGCGGGCCACCTTCATGCTGCCGCGCAACACGTCGAACGCGTGGGGTTCACCGCGGGCGCGCAGCGCGCCGGGCGTTTCCTTGCGCACGCCGAACCGCACCACCTCGCTCCAGCTGCCACGCTCTAACACACGCTGCAGCGGCTCTTCGCGGGCATTGACCACGAGGCGGCCCGACGCGGGAACGGTGCGCACGAGGTGGTGGAACTGGGTCTCGATGGCGGTCAGGTCCGGGAAGATGTCGGCGTGGTCGAACTCGAGGTTGTTCAGGATGGCCGTGCGCGGCCGGTAGTGGACGAACTTGCTGCGTTTGTCGAAGAAGGCGGTGTCGTACTCGTCGGCCTCGATGACAAACGGGCTGCCGCTGCCGAGGCGGGCCGACACGCCGAAGTTCTGGGGCACACCGCCCACCAGGAAGCCGTTGTCGAGGCCGGCCTGGTCGAGGATCCACGCGAGCATGGACGTGGTGGTGGTCTTGCCGTGGGTGCCGGCCACGGCCAGCACGTGCCGGCCCCGCAGCACGTTGTCGGCCAGCCACTGCGGGCCGCTGGTGTAGGCCAGGTTGGCGTCGAGGATGGCTTCCATCAGCGGGTTGCCGCGCGACACCACGTTGCCGATCACGAACAGGTCGGGCGCGAGCTTCACCTGGTCGGCGCCGAAGCCCTCGATCAGGTCGATGTCGAGCGCGCGGAGCTGATCGCTCATGGGCGGGTAGACGCCGGCATCGCAGCCGGTGACGCGGTGGCCTGCTTCGCGGGCGAGTGCGGCGAGGCCGCCCATGAAGGTGCCGCAGATGCCGAGGATGTGAATGTGCATGGTGGATCTTTGGGCGCCGCACGGAGGCGGCGCGAAGGGTTCGACGGCGCGCCTAGCGAAGCACGTTCCGGGCCGCGGCCACGGTGTCGTCGATGTCCCGGGCGGTGTGCGCGGCGCTGACGAACCCGGCCTCGTACAACGCCGGGGCCAGGTACACGCCCTGGTTGAGCAGGCCGTGGAAGAACTGGTTGAACCGTTCCTTGTCGGTGGCCATCACGGTGGGGTAGTTCTGCGGCAGGCCTTCGCCGGCCTTCGTGAAGAAGAAGCCGAACATGCCGCCTTCGCAGTCGCCCACCATCGGCACGCCGGCGTCGCGCGCGGCGCCAAGCAGGCCGTCGAGCAGCGTGCGGGTGCGGGCAGACAGGCTCTCGAAAAAGCCGGGCTTCTGGATTTCCTTCAGCGTGGCCAGGCCGCAGGCGGTGGCCACCGGGTTGCCCGACAGCGTGCCGGCCTGGTACACCGGCCCGAGCGGGGCCAGCTGTTCCATGATGGCCCGGCGTGCGCCGAAGGCGGCGAGCGGCATGCCGCCGCCGATCACCTTGCCGAACACGCTGATGTCGGGCTCGAAGCCGGGCAGCGCCTTGGCATAGAGGCCCTGGGCGCTGCCGAGGCCCACGCGGAAGCCGGTCATGACCTCGTCGAACACCAGCAGCGCGCCGTGTTGCGAGCACAGCTCGCGCAGGCGTTTCATGAACGGCACGCTCGCGCGCACGAAATTCATGTTGCCCGCGATGGGCTCGATCACGACACAGGCGATCTGGGCGCCGTCGCGTGCGAACGCTTCCTCGAGCTGGCCGATGTGGTTGTACTCGAGCACCAGCGTGTGCTGTACCACCTCGGGGGGGACGCCCGCGCTGGTGGGATGCCCGAACGTGGCGAGGCCCGAGCCCGCCTTCACGAGCAGCGAGTCGGCGTGGCCGTGGTAGCAGCCTTCGAACTTGACGATCTTCGGGCGGCCGGTGGCGCCGCGGGCCAGCCGCAGGGCGCTCATGGCCGCCTCGGTGCCGGAGCTGACCAGGCGCACCTGGTCCATCGTGGGCACGAGCTTGAGGATTTCCTCGGCGAGTTCGATCTCGCGTTCGGTGGGGGCGCCGTACGAGAAACCCTCGAGCACGGCCTTCTGCACCGCCTCGACGACGGCGGGGTGCCCGTGGCCGAGGATCATGGGACCCCACGAGCCGATGTAGTCGATGTAACGCCGGCCCTCGGCATCGGTCATGTAGGCGCCGTGGGCGCTGGCGATGAAACGCGGCGTGCCGCCCACCGCACGGAAGGCGCGGACCGGCGAATTGACCCCGCCGGGGATCACCTTGCGCGCACGTTCGAACAGGGCCTCGTTGGTGGCTTGGGCCCGGGGTTCAATGGACATGCCGCGGATCCTTGGGCAGGTTGTCGTCGTCAGCCTGCGTGGCCTCGAGGGCGGGGCCGCCGTCTTCCTCTTCCTCGCCCGGGGGCAGGGCCCAGAAGAAGCGGTCGGGGATCACGTTGCCCATGCCGGGGCGGAAGCCGGCGTCGAGCGACTGGTCGAGGAACGCGAGCGACTCACCCACGGCCGCGTGCAGTTCGGCGCCCGACGCGAGCAGCGCGGCCAGCGAGGCCGACAGGGTGTCGCCCGCGCCCACGAAGCTGACCTCGAAGCGCTCGAACTTCTCGCCGGTGATGGCGCCCTGCGGCGACGCGAGCACGTTGTCGAGGAACTGGTCGGGCAGCGGCACGCTCGTCACCAGCACGAAGCGGGTGCCATGTTCGGCGGCGGCCACGGCCAGCTCACGCGGGGACGCCGGCCGCTCGTTGCTCCACTCGGGGAGCAGGAAGTCGGTGAGCGTCTGGTGGCTGCCCACCAGCACCTCGGCCTGCGGCAGCACGAGTTCCCGGAACGCGTCGAGGTAGGCCTGTTGCTCGTCTTCCTCGACCCACGAGAGGTTGGGCATGTAGGCGACAAGCGGCACGTCCGGGTAGTCGGACAGCACTTCGGCGACCGCGCTGACACCCTCGGCGGAGCCCAGGAAGCCCACCTTCCAGGCGGCGATCGTGACATCCTCGAGGATGCTGCGGGCCTGCTCGACCACCACGTCGGCGTCGATGGTGCTGTGGTCGAACACCTCGGCGGTGTCGCGCAGCACGATGGAGGTCACCACGGGCAGCGCGTGCGCACCCATGGCGGCGATGGTGGCGATGTCGCCGGCCAGGCCACCCGCACCACTCGGGTCGGTGGCATTGAAGGTCATCACGCAGGCCGGGCCCACCCCTTCTTGTGAAGGGTCGATGGTGGGATCGGGTGAGGTAGCGTCAACGGTCATGAGGGGCATCCGTCAGATGGGAGCGAAGGAGTGACCGGGTTCGCCGGGAACTTCTAGATAAATGTGAGGAAAGTGGCGTATGTACCTAAAAACCATCGCATTTTTGGCATTTTGCGTGGCTACAATCTTTCATCATTGTAGTGAGCTTGGTAAAGAATAACGTGAGTAAAGACGCGAGCACGATGCGGACTTGGATGTGCCTGATCTGTGGCTGGATCTATGACGAAGCCACGGGTGACCCCGAACACGACATTGCGCCCGGTACGCCATGGGACAAGGTTCCGATGAACTGGACCTGCCCGGAATGTGGCGCGCGCAAGGAAGACTTCGAAATGGTGCAAATCTGAGCCGTGCCCGGATCCCTGCGAGGACCGGGCCCGAAAAGGCTGACTTGCCCTGGCGGGCACTGAGGAGATTATCCGGTGAGCAATGAAGCCGCAGCAGGCATCAAGGTGCTGGTCATTGATGACAGCAACACCATTCGGCGCAGCGCCGACATCTTTCTGAAGCAGGGTGGGTACAACGTCCTGCTGGCCGAGGATGGGTTTGACGCGCTCGCCAAGGTCAATGACCTGCATCCCGACCTGATCTTCTGCGACATCCTGATGCCGCGGTTGGATGGGTACCAGACTTGCGCGATCATCAAGCGCAACCCGACGTTCGCGGGTGTGCCGGTGATCATGCTGTCCTCGAAGGACGGGCTGTTCGACAAGGCCCGTGGCCGCATGGTGGGCGCCGAGGCGTACCTGACCAAGCCCTTCACGAAAGACCAGTTGCTTCAGGCGGTCGAACAGTACCGCGTGAAGGCCTGACGAAACACGAGGGCGGGGCCGAGCGGCCCGCCGCGCACGAGGGTGTGATCCGATCACACCACCAGATGGAGAACGATATGCCGATCAAGAAGATCCTGTTGGTAGACGATTCGAAGACGGAACTGCACTTCCTGTCCGACCTGCTGACCAAGCGCGGTTTTTCCGTGCGCACCGCCGAAGACGGCGAGGACGCCATGCGCCGCCTCGCCGAGGAAAAGCCCGACCTCATCCTGATGGACGTGGTCATGCCTGGCCAGAACGGCTTCCAGCTCACCCGCGCCATCACGCGCGACGCCCGGTTCACCGACGTCCCCGTGATCATGTGCACGAGCAAGAATCAGGAAACCGACCGCGTGTGGGGCATGCGCCAGGGTGCGCGCGACTACATCGTCAAGCCCGTCGATGCCGACGAATTGATGGCCAAGATCAAGGCCTTCGACTGATCCGGTCCCGGAGAATGTCTCCCTTCTCGTTCCAGAGGCAGGTGTGAATGGCCAATAAGGAAGCATTGCGCGAGCTGCAGACCCGCCTGGCCGATCGGCTGCGGGCAGCTCGAACGCAAGAGCGTGGCAAATCGTGGCTCGCCGTCGAAAGCGGTGGCCACGGTTTTCTGTTTCCGCTGCAGGAAGCCGGTGAAATCTTTCCGTTCGGGCCCACCGTGCCGGTGCCGTACACGAACCGGTGGTTCCTCGGTGTAGCCAACCTGCGGGGGCGGCTGCACGGGGTGGTCGACCTGGCGGGTTTCCTCGGCATCCGTGGCAATGACGCCGGCCGGGACCAATCCTGGTTCGTGGCGTTCAACACCACGCTGAACATCAATTCGGCGGTGCTGGTGGACCGGCTCGCCGGCCTGCGCAGCGCCGAGCAGCTCACGTTGCAGGCCGACGACGGCGAGGCCCGGCCCGCCTTCGTGGGCGGCCATTACCGCGACGAAGGCAACCGGCTGTGGCGCGAGTTGAACCTCGCCGTGCTGGCCAACGAAGCGGCATTTCTGAGAATCGCGGGCTGAGCGCCAAGAGCGCGCAGACCATCCGACTGTGTTAGTGGTACCGAGATAAGACGGAACGAGGAACTTATGAGCTTCCTGGACAAAATCAAAGGCAAGGGCAAGGATGGCGCCGACCTGCCACTCAACGACGTGATCGCGCTCGACGTGCCCGCCCATGACGAAACCATGCCTGCAGCGGCCGACCCGCGTGCCAACGCGCCCACGGCCCACATGGACTCCTCGATCATCACCGAGGCGGCTCCGTCGGAGCTCGCCGATTTCGCCGACACGCGCATGCCGCCCTCCGATGGCCAGTCGGGCTCGGGCTCGGGTCTGCCGCTCATCGGCGACCGGCCCGTCGGCACGCAGCAGCGCCTGCTCGTCGGCATGGTGCTCGCGGGCCTCGCCGGCCTGCTGGTCACCGCCGGTGCCGCCATCTACTCGGCCACCAAGGGTGCCGCCCAGGTGGGTGCCTCCGGTCAGGCGCTGATGCAGTCGCAGCGGCTGGCGAAGTCGGTGTCGCAGGCCCTGATCGGCAGCGCGGCCGCCTTCCCGGAAGTGAAGGAAAGTACGGAAGTGCTGGCGCACAACGTGCGCGGTCTCTCCACCGGCGACGGCGACCTGAATGCCGCCCCGGGCTCGGTGCAGACCGAACTGGCGCCGCTGCTGCCGCTGGTCGACGCCGCTGAAAAGAACGCGAAGACCGTGCTGGGCCAGCAACAGATCCTGACGCAGGTGGGTCAGGCGCTCCGCGCCATCAACCGCCAGTCGTCCGACTTGCTGGAAATCGCCGAAACGGTGTCGTCGCTGAAGCTGCAGCAAGACGCCTCGTCCGCTGAAATCTCCGCCGTGGGCCAGCTCGTGATGCTGACCCAGCGCATCGGCAAGTCCGCCAACGAATTCCTGACCATGGAAGGCGTGAGCCCGGAAGCCGTGTTCCTGCTCGGCAAGGACTTGAACTCCTTCAAGGAAATCGCCGACGGCCTGCTGGCCGGCAACCAGGAACTCCGCCTGCCCGGCACGAAGGAACCGCAGACCAAGGAACGCCTGACCGCGCTGCTCGCCCTGTACGAAGAGACCCGCGTCCAGGCCGGCTCCATTCTGGGCAACCTGCAGGGCCTGGTGTCGGCCCGTGAAGCGCAGGCCGCCATCATCAAGGACAGCGAACCGCTGCGAATCGGCCTCGAGAAGGTCCAGGCGGGCCTTGGCGATGCCACCGGCTTCAGCACGGTCTCGCTGCTGCTCCTGGTCCTGTCGGCCCTGGTGCTTGGCGCCGGCGGCTACGGCCTGGTGTCCCTCTCGCTGCGCGACCAGCGCCAACGTGCGGCACTTGCCGAAACGCAACGACTCGAAGCCGAACGCCAGGAACAGGAAGCCAAGCGCGTCAACGACGCCAACCAGGCCGCCATTTTGCGTTTGATGAACGAACTGCAGACGGTTGCTGAAGGTGACTTGACCCAACAGGCCACGGTGACGGAAGACATCACGGGCGCCATCGCCGACTCGGTGAACTACACCGTGGAAGAACTTCGCACGCTGGTGTCGCAGGTGCAAGGCACGGTAGGCCGGGTGACCGAAACCACGCAGCAGGTGGAAGCCACCTCGACCGAACTGCTCGCCGCCTCCGACGAACAGCTGCGCGAAATTCGCGAAACCGGCGAGTCGGTGCTCCAGATGGCGAACCGAATCAACGACGTGTCCGCACAAGCCCAGCAGACCGCCCAGGTGGCCCGCCAATCGCTGCAGGCCGCCGAATCCGGTCTGACCGCGGTGCAGAACACCATCGGCGGTATGAACTCCATCCGCGACCACATCCAGGAAACCTCCAAGCGCATCAAGCGGCTGGGTGAGTCGTCGCAGGAGATTGGTGAAATCACCGAGCTGATCTCGGACATTACCGAACAGACCAACGTGCTGGCACTGAACGCCGCCATCCAGGCCGCTTCGGCTGGTGAAGCAGGCCGAGGCTTCTCGGTGGTTGCGGAAGAAGTGCAGCGGCTCGCAGAACGCTCCGGCGACGCCACGCGGCAGATCGCGGCCCTGGTGAAGACCATTCAGACCGACACGCAGGATGCGGTGGGCGCCATGGAACGGTCCACGCAAGGGGTGGTCGAAGGTACCCGGCTGTCTGACGCGGCCGGTAGCGCACTGGGTGACATCGACCGCGTGTCGCGCCAGCTTGCTGACCTGATCGGACAGATTTCCCACCAGGCGCTCCGCGAAGCCGAATCGGCGAACGTGGTGGCGGCCAACATCCAGCACATTTTTGCCGTGACGGAACAGACCGGTGAAGGTACCCGGTCCACCGCCCAGATGGTGCGAGAACTGTCCCGTACCGCCGAAGAACTGAAGCAATCGGTCGCCCGATTCAAGATCGACTGACCGGTCATGACGCCGCGGCCCCTGGCCGCGGCCCAGACCCGACGCCACCCGTCACCGGATCGAACGCCCCAGCACGCAGGCCACGATGAGCGACAACCAAAGCGAAACCACCGACGACCTGAGCGCCTTGGCGTGGGTGCAGGAAGAACTGCGCCGCTCCCTGGAAGCTGCCCACAAGGCCCTGCGCCGGTTCGTCAAGGATGCCGAGGCCGTGAGCGGCTCCGACGTCGACGCCGTCGACCCGGCCGTGTTGCGCACCGCGCACCAGCAGATCCACCAAGGGGTGGGCGCGCTCGAACTCGTGGGCCTGCCGGCCGTCGCGAGCGTGCTTCGTGCCAGCGAAGCGGCGGTCAAGCGCTTCGTGCTGAAACCCCAGAAAATGACGTCGGCCGATGTCGACGTCATCGAGCAGACCTCGTTCGCGCTGCTCGACTACCTGCAGCGCCTGCTCGCGGGCAAGCCGATGTCGGCGCTCGCGCTGTTCCCGCGTTACCGCGATGTGCAGGCCGTCGCGGGAGCCGACCGGGTTCACCCGGCCGACCTATGGAGCTACGACTGGCGCTGGCGTGAAGTGCCGAGCGAGCCGGGGGTCACCCCGCGTCCCGCCGATGCTGCCGCCCGCACGGAGATGGAGCAGCAGATGCTGCTGCTGATGCGCGGCCAGCAGACCACCGCCGCCTCCCGCATGAGCGACTTGTGTGCCGGCCTGGGTGCCGGTGCCGGCGACCTGGCTGCGGCCACGCTGTGGAAACTCGCGGCCGGATTTTTCCAGGGCCAGGCCATGGGCCTGCTCCACGCCGACGTGTTCGGCAAGCGCGTGACGTCGCGCCTGCTCGCCCAGCTGCGCATCTTCGAGCGCGGTGAAACGGAAGTGTCCGAGCGCCTCGCACAAGACCTGCTGTTCTTCTGCGCCCAGTGCGCCTTGCCCACCGACGGCCGCACCGCGTTGCGTGTGACGCTGGCCCGTGATGCATACGAACTGACCGACTACGTGCCGGTCGACTACGAAGTGAGCCGCCTCGGCCGCTTCGACCCCGCCTGGATCGCCCAGGCGAAAAAGCGCGTCTCGAGCGCGAAGGATGCCTGGTCCGGCGTGGCCGGTGGTGAAATGCACCGCCTCGGTGGGCTGTCCGAGCAGTTCTCGCTCGTGGGCGATTCGCTGCGCCGCCTCTACCCGAGCGGCGAGGTGCTCGCCGACCAGCTGCAGCAGGCCATCGTGGCCACGCAACAAAGCGGCGCCGCACCGCCGACCCCGCTCGCGATGGAAGTGGCCACGAGCGTGCTGTACCTCGAGTCGTCGCTCGAAGACACCGATTTCGACCACCCCGAGCAGGCCCAGCGCGTGCGCCGCCTCGCGCAGCGCATCGCCAACGTGCGTGCGGGCCAGACGCCCGACCCGCTCGAGGCGTGGATGGAAGAGCTCTACCGCCGTGTTTCCGACCGCCAGACCATGGGCAGCGTCGTGCAGGAACTGCGGTCGTCGCTTGCCGAGATCGAAAAGCACATCGACACCTTCTTCCGCAAACCCGACGACCGCGCGCCGCTCGTGCCGGTGCCGGGCCAGCTGTCGTCCATGCGTGGCGTGATGTCCGTGCTGGGCATGGAGCAGGCCACGCAGGCGCTGATCCGCATGCGGGGTGACGTCGAAGGCCTGATCAGCGGCGATGCCGACCCGCAGCAGTCCATCCAGTCCGGCACGTTCGATCGCCTGGCCGGCAACCTCGGTGCCCTCGGTTTCCTGATCGACATGCTCGGTGCGCAGCCGCACGTCGCCAAGTCGCTGTTCGTGTTCGATGCCGCCTCCGGCATGCTGAGCCCGCTGATGGGCCGCAGCGCTGCCGCGCGCAGCGCCACGAATCTCGCGGTGCCGAAGGCACCCGCGGTCGAGACGCGTGTCATCGAACACGCCCAGGCCCTGGCCGAAGCCGCGGTGAGCGAGCGCAAGCCGCTCGACGAACTGTCGAGCGACCTGGAACGCCTGCAGCACGAAGCCGAGGCCGCCGACCAATCCGGCCTCGTGGCCACCATCGAGGAAGCCCAGCACAAGATCGAACATGCCCATGGCCTGGCCGAAGTGACCGAGGCGCGCGAGCAGCTTTCCGAAGCCCTCAACGAATTCGTCATCACCGCCGGCGACGCCGTGGGCCTCGACCCGCTCCCGTTGCCCACGCCCGTGGTGGCACCGGTGATGGCACCCGTTGCCGCGCCGGCGCCGGTGCCGGCGCCCGCGCCCGCGCCCGCGGCGGGCGCCGACCTGGCCGACGACCCCGAGATGCGCGAGATCTTCCTCGAGGAAGCGCGCGAGAAGGTGGGCGAAGCCCGCGATTCGCTGGCCCAGCTGACCGCGTCGCCGTCCGACGTCGAACAGCTCACCGCCGTTCGCCGCGCGTTCCACACCTTCAAGGGCAGCTCGCGCATGGTGGGGCTGAAGGAATTCGGCGACGCCTCGTGGGCTTGCGAACAGCTGTACAACACGTGGCTCGCCGGCCAGGATCCGGCCTCGCCCGCGTTGCTCGACTTCTCCCACAAGGCGCTGGACTACCTCGCCGACTGGATCGAGGCCATCGCCAACCAGGCGGCCGCCGGTTACCGTGCCGCGCCGCTGGTGCAGGCCGCTGAAGCGTTCAGCCGCGGTGAAGCGGTGAGCAGCATCTCGGCGCCGCCGGCCGAAGCGGCCAACGTGCCGCTGATGACCCTCGCGTTCGAGTCGCCCGTGGCCGAGGCGCCGGCTCAGGTTTCCACGCCGGAACCTGTTGTGGCGCCTGTTGCCGAGCTGCACGCCGAACTGCCGGATTCCCCGGCCCTGCCCGAACTCACCTTCGACCTCGACCTGGGTGCCTTCGACGAACAGGCCGTGCCGGCCACCGCCGCCGTGCCCACGGCCGATGCGCTGGACCTGCCCGCCGTCGACCTCACCGCCGGCCTGCCGGCGGAAGAGGCCGTGCTGCCTCACCTCGACCCGCTCATGGCCGGTGATGGCGACGCGCTGCCCACGGCCGAGTCCGTCGAGATGATCGAGCTCGACCTCGACGACAGCTTCTTCGCCGACGTCCAGGCGCCCGTCCCCTCGGCCACGGCCGAACTGCCCACGCTCATCGAACCGGTCCAGCCGGTGGCACCGGCGCAGGCCCTGGAAGCGGTCGGCGCCATCGAGACCGCCCGTGCACCCGAGGTGCCGGCCATTCCCGAGACGCTCGATCTCTCGTTCGACGAACCGGTGCTGCCCGACGTCGCCGAGGTGGCCGAGATCGCCGAAGAACCGGCGCCGTTCAACGACGACGACCAGGTCCGCATCGTCGGTCCGCTGCGCATCAGCATCCCGCTGTTCAACATCTACCTGAACGAAGCCGACGAGCTCTCGCGCAAGCTCACCACGGAAGTGGCCGAATGGGCGATGGAACTGCACCGCCCCGTGGGCGAGGTGCCCATTGCGCAGGCGCATTCGCTGGCCGGCAGCTCGGCCACGGTCGGTTTCGCCGACCTGTCGCAGCTCGCCCGCACGCTGGAACACGCGCTGATGCGCTCGCAGGCCATTGGCCAGGGCACGCCGGAAGAAGGTCGCCTGTTCGTCGACGCGGCCGAGGAAGTTCGCCGGTTGTTGCACCAGTTCGCAGCCGGTTTCCTGAAGGCCCCGGCGCCCGAACTGCTGGCACGCCTGGCCGAACATGAGCTGTCGTCGGCCCGTCGCCTCGAGGAAGTGAATGCCGCGGTGGACGCCCGCCAGCCGGTGGAAGACGACCTGCCGCTGGCCGTTGCCGAACCCGAGCTGCTCGACGAGGCCCCGCCGGCCCCGGACATGCCGGTGATGGACACCCGCCCGGGCGCGCTCGACGCCGTCGCCGAATCGGCACCCGAGCCCGAACCCGAGGTGCCGGCACCCACGCCGGAACCGGTCGTGGCACAGGCCCCGGTCGCTCCCGTGCCCACCGCCGAGGCGCGCGAATCCTCGTTCGGTGCCTTGCCCGAACCGGGCGAACTGGGCCAGGCCGAGTTCAAGGCGTTCACGCCGCTGCCGGTGGGTGCCCCGGTGGCGTCTTCCGCGCCGTTCCGTGCCGACTCGTCCGATGAAGACGACCAGGACATCGACGCCGTCGACGCGGTCGACGCCGAGTTGTTCCCGATCTTCGAGGAAGAAGCGGAAGAACTGCTGCCGCAGCTGTCTTCCGCGCTGCGCGACTGGACTCGCCAGCCCGAGAACAACGCCCACGCCGCGTCGTGCATGCGCACGTTGCACACGCTCAAGGGCGGTGCCCGCCTGGCGGGTGCCATGCGCCTGGGTGAGCTGGCGCACCGCCTCGAAACGGCCATCGAACACCTGCTGCAGGCCGAACACGCCTCTGCGGCGGAAGTGGAGCGCCTCGAGTCGCGTGCCGACGCCCTGACCGCCAACTTCGACGCACTGAAGTCGCGTGACGCCGAGGCGTATGCCGAAGCGGTGGAGACGTTCGACCCGTTGGCTCCGGTCGCACCAGTGGCGCCTGTGGAGGCCGCGCCTGTCGCACCGGCCCTGGCGCTGGAAGACATCCCGGCGCTGCCGGTGATCGAACCGTCGTCGGTGCTCAACTACGCCCTGCCGGCCGACCTGCCGGTCGAGGCACCCGTGCCTGCACCGGCACCGGCCGCGGCGTCGTCCACCGAGATCGACTGGTCGCGCTTTGCCCAAAGCACCCCCGACGCGGACGCGACCACGCACCAGCCCATGGCTGCTGCCAACGCGGCCGTGCGTGTGCGCGGTCCGCTGCTCGAACGCATGGTGAACCAGGCCGGTGAGGTCAGCATCACCCGGTCGCGGATCGAGGCCGAAGTGGGCAACATCCGCGGGTCGCTCGGCGATCTGACGGACAACCTGGAACGCCTGCGCCAGCAGCTGCGCGACATCGAATTCCAGGCCGAGACGCAGATGATCTCGCGCCAGGAGGCCGCCAAGGCCGCGCACGAAACGTTCGATCCGCTCGAGTCCGACCGTTTCACGCGCTTCCAGGAACTCACCCGCATGATGGCCGAGTCGGTGAACGACGTGGCCACGGTGCAGCGCACGCTGCAACGCACGCTGGAAACCACGGAAGACGAACTCGCTGCCCAGGCCCGCCTGACCCGCGACCTGCAGGACGACCTGCTCCGTACCCGGATGGTCGAATTCGAAAGCCAGTCCGACCGCCTGTACCGGGTCGTGCGCCAGGCTGCCAAGGAAACCGGCAAGCAGGTGCGGCTCGACATCATCGGTGGCTCCATCGAAATCGACCGCGGCGTGCTCGACCGGATGACGCCGGCCTTCGAACACCTGTTGCGCAACTGCGTGACCCACGGTATCGAGGCCCCCGAGGTGCGCACCGCGGCGGGCAAGGACGCCGCCGGCAGCATCGTCGTGGTGCTGCGCCAGGAAGGCAACGAAGTGGGCGTCGAGTTCCGTGACGACGGCGCCGGCCTGAACCTGCAGCGCATCCGTGCCAAGGCCGAGAAGATGGGCCTCATTGCCCCGGGCAGCGAACACAGCGACGGCGAACTGGCCAACCTGATCTTCATGCCGGGTTTCTCCACCGCCGAGACGGTGACCGAACTGGCCGGCCGCGGCGTGGGCATGGACGTGGTCCGGTCCGAAGTGAACGCCATGGGTGGCCGCATCGAAACCGCTACGGCGGCAGGGCAGGGCACCGGCTTCACGCTCGTGCTGCCGCTCACCACCGCGGTGACGCAGGTCGTGATGCTTCGTTGCGGCGACAGCGTCGTGGCCGTGCCAGCCACGCTCATCGAGATCGTGCGCCGCCTGTCCACGCCAGAAATCGAGCAGGCCTACCAGGCCGGCAGCTACACGCTCGCCGACCGCTCCATGCTGTTCTTCTGGTTCGGTGCGCTGCTCCAGCAGGCGCCGGTCAGCTTGGAGACGGGCCGCACGCGGCCGGTCGTGGTGGTGCGAAGTGCGCAACAACGCATCGCGCTCCACGTCGACGAAGTGCTGGGCACGCAGGAAGTGGTCGTGAAGAACCTGGGGCCGCAACTGTCGCGCCTGCCGGGCCTGGCCGGCATGACGCTGTTGGCGTCGGGGTCGGTGGCACTGATCTACAACCCGGTGGCGCTGGCCACGCTGTATGGCGATACCGCCCGTGCCGCGACGCAGTCCGCACGCGTGTCGCCGGAACTGCAGGTGGCCAGGCCGGCCGCCAGCGAACCGGCCAAGTCGGCAGCGCCCATGGTGCTGGTGGTGGACGATTCGCTCACGGTGCGGCGTGTCACGCAGCGCCTGCTGACCCGGGAAGGTTTCCGTGTCGTGCTGGCGAAGGACGGCATCGAAGCCCTTGAACGCCTCGCCGAAGACCGGCCGCACGTGGTGCTCAGCGACATCGAGATGCCACGCATGGACGGATTCGACCTGGCCCGCAACATCCGGGGCGATGCGCGCCTGAGCGACTTGCCGATCATCATGATCACGTCGCGCATCGCGCAAAAGCACCGGGATTACGCGGCCCAACTCGGTGTAGACCACTACCTCGGCAAACCGTATTCCGAGGAAGACTTGCTGGCATTGATCGCACGGTACACCACCACCACCGCGGCGGCGCCTGCCTGACCCATTCAACCGTTCCTTCGGGACACGCTGTACCTCATGTCGCAACTGGTCGACCACCTGGCGGAGATGACCGGTTTTCGAGACCGGGACATCCTCGACGTCACACTGGTCAACGCACTGCGCGACCTGCTTCGCCCCACCTCGGTGGCCATCTACCGGGTGGTGGGCGAGCGGGGACAGGAACGCTGGATCACCCGGGCCCGCCTGGGTGAGAGTGACGCGGTGGCCACGGCCGACCCTGCCTGGGCCGACACCGACCTGCTGCCCCGCCTCGACCAGTTCCCGGCGCGCATGCAGGCCATGGCCGGGGAGACCAGCGTGGTCACCCTGCCCGGCAACCTGAGCCGCAGCATCTTCCCCGTGCGCA
Source organism: Rhizobacter sp. Root1221 (assembly GCF_001425785.1). Classification (GTDB taxonomy): domain Bacteria; phylum Pseudomonadota; class Gammaproteobacteria; order Burkholderiales; family Burkholderiaceae_C; genus Rhizobacter. The sequence continues at coordinate 31,234 of NZ_LMDI01000028.1, forward strand.
CCGACCGCGAAGTCGTGGGGGTGATGGAGGTGGAAAGCCGTCACCCGTTGAAGGACGAGGACGTGCGCATGGTGGGCAGCATCCTGCGCATCTATCGCAATTTCCAGGGCCTGCTCGACTACAGCGAACGCGACACGCTCACCGGCTTGCTGAACCGCAAGACCTTCGACGAAAGCTTCCTGAAGGCCACCAACGCACCACCCGTGATCCCGGCCATGGCCGAGGTCACGGCGTTTGACGGCCGCCGCCATGTGGCGTCCAAGCACCGCCACTGGCTCGGCGTGATCGACATCGATCACTTCAAGACTGTCAACGACAACTACGGCCACCTGATCGGTGATGAGGTGCTGCTGCTGCTGTCGCGCCTGATGCGCAGCAGCTTCCGCTTCCACGACCGCCTGTACCGTTTCGGTGGCGAGGAGTTCGTCGTGCTGATGCGCTGCGCCACCGCCGAAGACGCGTGCATGGCCCTGGAGCGCATGCGTGGCAACACGAAAGCCTACCCGTTCCCGCAGGTGGGCGGCATCACCATCAGCATCGGGTTCACCGAGGTCAAGCCTGGTGACACCCCGAGCGCCGCGTTCGAGCGGGCCGACAAGGCGGTGTACTTCGCCAAGGCCCATGGCCGCGACCAGGTGCAGAGCCATGCGGAGCTGGTGGCCAAGGGCCTTCTCGAGGACGGCTCAAAGATCGGCGACGTGGAATTGTTCTAGTGCCCCCGACGTCGCTTCGCGCCGGTCCCCCCAAGGGGGAGCCCACGGTCGCCCGGGGGACCCGGGCTCGGTGGTAGCTTGATCTGTCGCTCGCTGCGCTTGGCTCCCCTGGCGCACGCGCTGCGGGGCTTTGCTCGCTTCGCTGGCTCGCCCGATGCTTGTCGTTCCGGCGGAAGCCGGGACCCACTGGGCCGGCGGGCCCCGGCTTTCGTCGGGGTGACCACAGAACCAGCCGATGCGCAGCGAGGCGAAGCGGGCCGGCACCCTTGATGCGCGGGATAGGTAACGGTGCCGCTGGAGACAGTGGTCGCGCGGGGGATTGGCGACTCGAAGCGCCCGAGCAAAGGTCTGGGAAGCTGGCGTTGAGGTGTTTTCTTGGTTCCTTCTTTTTCACCAGAAAAAGAAGGGACTCGGCTGCCGGGCCGAGACCCGGCGCGGCCTCGCCAGAGAAAAACAACAGCTCGCAGCGAATACAAAGGTGCCGGTGTTCGCCAATGGGGGTACGGGGGATCAGTCCCAAGCCTTCACCACCGCATACCGCGCCATGGTCTTCTCGCGAGCCTCGTCGTGCATCACGATGGGGTTCGGGTACGTCTGCCCGAGCACCACATTGCCTTCGGCCAGTTCCAGGGGGCTGGCGAGCCAGGGGGCGTGGATGGCCTTGTTGGAGAGTGCGGCGAGTTCGGGCAGGTAGCGGCGGATGAACTTGCCGTCGGGGTCGAACCGCTCGCTCTGGGTCACCGGGTTGAAGATGCGGAACCAGGGCTGGGCGTCGCAGCCGGTGGATGCGGCCCATTGCCAGCCGCCGTTGTTGGCGGCCAGGTCGAAGTCGTTGAGCTTTTCGGCGAAGTAGCGTTCACCCCGGCGCCAGTCGAGTCCCAGGTCTTTCACGAGGAAGCTCGCCACCACCATGCGCAGGCGGTTGTGCATGTAGCCGGTCTGGTTGATCTGGGCCATCGCGGCGTCCACCAGCGGGTAGCCGGTGCGGCCGTGGCACCACGCGGCAAACAGCGTGTCGGCGTGTTTGCCGTGTTCCCACTTGATGGCGTCGTAAGCCGGCTTGAACGCGGCGTCCACCACCTGCGGGTGGTGGTACAGCACCTGGTGGTAGAAATCGCGCCACACCAGTTCGGACAACCACGTTTGCGCGCCGGCATGGCGCTGGGCGTGGGCCTCGTGCGCCAACTGGCGGATGGACACCGTGCCGAACCGCAGGTGCATCGACAGGTAGCTCGGGCCTTTCACGGCGGGGAAGTCGCGCGTCTCGCCGTACCGGGCCATCCGCGGCAGGAAGTCGCGCAGCAGCGCCTGGGCACCCTCAGCACCGGCGCCGAGCGCCAGTTCGTGCAGGTTGGTGGTGTCGAAGCCGATCTCCGCGAGCCCGGGCAGGCGTGCCGGCACACTTTCGGGCAGGGGAGCCAACGCATCCGCGTACGGGGTGATCGGGTAGGCCTTCAGGTAAAACGGTTCCAGCTTCTTCAGCCACGCGTTCTTGTACGGCGTGAAGACGGTGTAGGCCTGGCCGGTGGCGGTCAGCACCTCGTTGCGTTCGAACACCACGTGGTCCTTGCTGGTGTGCAGCGCAATGCCCCGTTCGGCCAGTTCACCCCGCACGCGGTGGTCGCGGGCGATGGCCGCCGGCTCGTCGTCGTGGTTGGCGTACACCGCCTGCACGTGCAGCTCGTCGGCCAGCCGGGGAAGGGCACTGGTGGCGCGGGCATGGCGCACGATCAGCCGTGCGTGCGGGTTCAGGGCCCGCAACTGGGCGTCGAGCGCGTGCAGGCTGTCGACGATGAACTCCACGCGGCGGTCGGCCCGGGGCAGCGGGTCGAGGATATCGCGGTCCAGGATGAACACGCACCAGACCTTGCGCGCGGCCTTCAGCGCATGGAACAGCGCGGCGTTGTCGCCGGCCCGCAGGTCGCGCCGGAACCAGACCAGGGCCGAAGGGAGTGCCTTTTCCATGGGCGGAGTTTGCGCCACTGGGCAGCCGCCGGCGCGGGAGGCATAAAATCACGCCATGTCCGCCATCAACCTGACCAACCAGTTCCTCATCGCCATGCCCGGGATGCTGGACGAAACCTTCGCCGGCGCGGTCATTTACCTGTGTGAACACACGGAAAAGGGCGCGCTGGGGTTGGTCATCAACAAGCCGATCGACATCAAGCTGAAGAACCTGTTCGAGAAGGTGGAACTCACCCTCGACCGTGAGGACCTGGCGGAAGCGCCCGTCTACTTCGGCGGCCCGGTGCAGACCGAACGCGGCTTCGTGCTGCACGACCGGCTTGACGGCGGTGACGGCGAGGGTGGCCACTACAACTCGTCGCTGCAGATCCCCGGCGGCCTCGAGATGACCACCAGCAAGGACGTGCTGGAGGCGCTGTCCAACGGCGCCGGCCCGAAGCGCATCCTCGTGACCCTCGGCTACAGCGGCTGGAGCGCCGGCCAGCTCGAAGAAGAGCTCGGCCGCAACGGCTGGCTCAACGTCGACGCCGAGCCCGCCATCATCTTCGAGACCCCGGTGGAGCAGCGCTACGACAAGGCTCTCTCGCTGCTCGGCATCGACCCGCGCATGCTGAGCCAGGAGGCGGGGCACGCATGAGCGGTTCCGGGTCTCCGGCACCAGCGATCGCGCACCGTTCGTTCCTGGCCTTCGATTTCGGCACCAAGCGGGTGGGTGTGGCCAGCGGCAACACCCTGACGCGCAGTGCGTCCCCGCTTCGCACCATCGCGGCCGAGGGCGACGCCCGCTTCCAGGCCATCGCCGCCCTGGTCGCCGAATGGCAGCCGGCGGCGCTCGTGATCGGCGTGCCGGTGCACCCCGACGGCCAGCCGCACGACAATACCGCCCGGGCCCGGCGGTTCGGCCGCCAGCTGCACGGCCGCTTCGGGCTGCCGGTGCATGAGGTGGACGAGCGTTACACCACCACCGAGGCGCATGCGATGGGCGCGTCCGACGTGGACGCGGCGTCCGCCGCGATCATCCTGGAGCAATTTCTGCGAGACACGCCATGACCGTGAACCAACTCGACGCCGAAGCGCTGTACACCCAACTGCTGGCCGGGGTGCGCCCCCTCGTGCGGCCCGGCTCCGCCCTCGTGGGCGTGTGGTCCGGGGGCGCCTGGCTCGCCGAACGCCTGCAACGTGACCTCGGGCTGGAGGGCGAACACGGCGTCATCTCGAGCGCCCTGCACCGCGACGACTTCTCCCAGCGCGGCATGAGCAGCGCCGACCCCACCCGGCTGCCGTTCTCGGTGGACGAGCGCCACATCCTGCTGATCGACGACGTGCTGTATACCGGCCGCACCACCCGCGCCGTCATCAACGAACTCTTCGACTTCGGCCGCCCGGCGAGCGTCACGCTCGCGGTGCTGGTCGACCGCGGCGGCCGCGAGCTGCCCATCGAGGCGGCCTTCGCCGCCGCCCGCATCGCGCTGGCCCCCGACGACCGCCTGCGCCTCGCGCGCGGCGACGCCGGCCGCTTCAGCTTCGACATCAAGGAAGGCGACTGATCACGATGTTGCAACAACGCAATCCGCAACTGAACTCGAACGGTGAGCTGATCCACCTGCTCTCCATCGAGGGGCTGCCGCGCGCGGTGATCCACCAGATCCTCGACACCGCCGGCACCTTCCTCAGCGTGAACGACCGCGAGGTCAAGAAGGTGCCGCTGCTGCGGGGAAAAAGCGTCTTCAACCTGTTCTTCGAGAACAGCACACGCACGCGCACCACGTTCGAGATCGCGGCCAAGCGGCTGAGCGCCGACGTGGTGAACCTCGACATCGCGCGCTCCTCGGCCGCGAAGGGCGAGAGCCTGCTCGACACCATCGCGAACCTGTCCGCCATGCACGCCGACATGTTCGTGGTGCGCCACAGCGAAAGCGGCGCGCCGTACCTGATCGCCAAGCACTGCGCCCCGCACGTGCACGTGGTCAACGCCGGCGACGGCCGCCACGCGCATCCCACGCAGGGGCTGCTCGACATGTACACCATCCGGCACTACAAGCAGGACTTCACGAACCTCACGGTGGCCATCGTGGGCGACATCGTGCACTCGCGCGTGGCCCGGTCGGACATCCATGCGCTCACCACGCTCGGGGTACCCGAGATCCGTGCCGTGGGCCCGAAGACGCTGGTGCCGGGTGACCTGAAGGAGATGGGCGTGCGCGTGTGCCACGACATGGCCGAAGGCATCCGTGGCGCCGACGTGATCATCATGCTGCGCCTGCAGAACGAACGCATGAGCGGCGCCATGCTGCCGAGCGCGGGGGAGTTCTTCAAGAACTACGGCCTCACGCCCGAGAAGCTCGCGCTGGCCAAGCCCGATTGCATCGTGATGCACCCCGGCCCCATCAACCGGGGCGTCGAGATCGACTCGGCCGTGGCCGACGGCCACCAGAGCGTGATCCTGCCGCAGGTCACCTTCGGCATCGCGGTGCGCATGGCGGTGATGTCCACCATCGCCGGCAACAACGCCTGAGTGACACGACCATGAAGATCCTGATCAAGAACGGCCGCCTCGTCGACCCCGCCACCGGCCGAGACGCGCCGGGCGACGTGGCCATCGCCGCCGGCCGGGTGGTGACCCTCGGTGCCGTGAACCCCGACTTCCATCCCAACCGCACCATTGACGCCACGGGCCTCGTGGTGGGGCCGGGCCTCGTGGACCTCGCGGCGCGCCTGCGCGAGCCGGGCCACGAGCACGAAGGCATGCTCGAGTCCGAGATGGCCGCCGCGGTGGCCGGCGGCGTGACGAGCCTCGTCTGCCCGCCCGACACCGACCCGCCGCTCGACGAGCCAGGCCTGGTCGAGATGCTCAAATTCCGCGCCCGCAACCTGAACCAGGCGCACCTGTACCCGCTCGGCACGCTCACGCGCGGCCTCGCCGGTGAGGTGCTCACCGAGATGGCCGAACTCACCGAGGCCGGTTGCGTGGGCTTCTCCCAGGCCGAGGCCCCGCTGGCCGACACGCTGGTGCTGCAGCGTGCGCTGCAATACGCCTCCACGTTCGGCTACACCGTGTGGCTGCGCCCGCAGGACGCCCACCTCGGCAAGGGCGTGGCGGCCAGCGGCGCGCTCGCCACGCGCCTGGGCCTGTCGGGGGTGCCGGTGGTGGCCGAGACCATCGCGCTGCACACCATCTTCGAATTGATGCGGGTCACCGGGGCACGCGTGCACCTGTGCCGCCTCAGCAGTGGGGCGGGCATCGAGCTCGTGCGCCGCGCCAAGGCCGAAGGCCTGCCGGTCACGTGTGACGTCAGCGTGAACCACCTGCACCTGACCGACATGGACATCGGCTACTTCAACGCCGCCATGCGCCTCACACCGCCGCTGCGCCAGCAGCGCGACCGCGACGCCATCCGTGCCGCGCTGGCCGACGGCACCATCGATGCCCTGGTGAGCGACCACACCCCGGTGGACGAAGACGCGAAGAACCTGCCGTTTGCCGAAGCCGAGCCCGGCGCCACCGGCCTGGAGCTGCTGCTGAGCCTCGCGCTCAAATGGGGCGAAGACAGCGGCGCGGGCCTCACGAAGGCGCTCGCCACCGTCACCTGCGCGCCGGTGCGGGTGCTGGGCGACGCACTCGGTTCGTTGTCGTCGAGCGCCGGCCGCCTGGTGGAAGGTGGCATGGCCGACCTGTGCCTCTTCGATCCCGCCGCCCGCTGGACCGTCGAGCCCCGCGCGTTCCGCAGCCAGGGCAAACACTCGCCATTCGCCGGGTTCGAACTGCCTGGCCGCGTGCACACCACCCTCGTGGCGGGGCACGTCGCGTTCGAGGCGAAGTGACCGTCCCCGCCCAGGTGGGGCTGCTGCGCGCCCTGTGGCGCCTCGGCTGCTGCATCGCGATGGTGGTGCGCGGCCTGCTCACGTGCGCCATCGTGTTTCCGTTCATCGGGCCGGCGCAGCGCATGTGGCACGTCGGGGTGTACTGCAGGCACATGCTGGCCGCGATGGGCTTGCGCCTCGTGACCGAAGGTGCCGCCCACCCGGGGCCGGTGCTGCTGGTGGCCAACCACGTGTCGTGGCTCGACATCCTCGCCATCGACGCGGCGCAGCCCGCCCGGTTCGTGTCGAAGGCCGACATCCGCGGCTGGCCGCTGATCGGCTGGATGGTGGCCTGCGGGGGCACGCTGTTCATCGAACGTGAGCGCAAGCGCGACGCGATGCGCGTGGTGCACCAGGTGGCCGAAGCGCTGCAGCATGGCGACGTGATCGCCATGTTCCCCGAAGGCACCACCAGTGGCGGCGAGGGCCTGCTGCCGTTCCACGCCAACCTGCTGCAGGCTGCCGTGGCCACCCACGTGCCGGTGCAACCCATCGCGCTGCGGTTCTCCGACGCGGTGTCGGCGGTCAGCCCCGCCGCGGCTTACATCGGCGACACGAACCTCGTGCAGTCGCTGTGGATGATCGTGCGTGCCCGTGACTTGCAGGTGCGTGTGCAGCGCCTGCCTGCGCTGGCCACCGTGGGCCTCGACCGGCGTGCCATCAGCGACCGCGTGCGGGCCGAGATCGCTGCCGCGTTGGGCCTGCCGCCGGGCACCTGACCACCCACCTGCGCCAGCGAGGGCGTGGATGGTGCAGCGCGAGCCGGCGGGTGCACCAGCGCGGATGCGCCAGGCCTTCCGGCCGTTCGCGATGGCCCCGGCCGCCGCGGAACGTCTCCCAGACGCCTCGCGAGAGCCTCCCTTGGACGCGACGGGCGGTCGCGGTACCGGGGCGATCCGTGACGCAATGGACGTGGGTGGGCCTGCGGGCGATTTTCCCTGCCTTGGCCAGCCCTTTCGGCGCGACACTTGCATGGGAGCACAACACAGCTCAGCGGGCAGGGTGTCACCCGACAACTCGTTCTGTCCGAAGGCCGGTTCCGCAGGTCAGGACCTGGCGCCGTGGCCCTCGATCGCTCGAGGTCCGGCCGACCGGGCGTTTCGAGTTCGAAAGGGTCATCTTGAAAAAGCGTTTGTTTTCATGTGTGGCGGTGCCGACCGCACTTTGGTTGGCGGCCTCCGGTGCGTTCGGGGGCACGACCCTCGACAGGATCAAGCGAACGGGCAGCATCACGCTGGCCCATCGTGAGTCCTCCGTGCCGTTTTCCTACGTATTGCCCGACAAGCAGCCCGTGGGCTATGCCTTGGAGCTCTGCCTGAAGGTGGTCGAGGCCGTGCGCAAGAAGGCCGGCATCCCGGCCCTGGTGCCGCAGTACCTGGCCGTCACCCCCTCCAATCGGGTCCAGATGGTGGCCGAGGGCAAGGCGGACATGGAGTGCGGTTCCACCACGAACAACGCCGAACGGCGCGCGAAAGTGGCCTTCACCGTCCCGCACTACATCGCGGGTGCGCGCATCATGGTGCGCGCCGACCGCACCGCCGACACCCTCGCGGACTTCGGTGGCAAGAAGCTCGTCTCGACACAAGGCACCACCCCGCTGAAGGTGATCGAGAAAGCGAACGAAGAACGCCTCATGCGCATCAACATCGTGCAGGCGTCCGATCACGCCACCGCGGTGGAGATGGTCGAGAGTGGCACCGCAGACGGATTCGTCATGGACGACGTGCTCCTGTACGGGCTGATCGCCAGCCGGCGCGACCCGGGAGCGCTCAAGGTGGTCGGGAAATTCCTGACCATCGAACCCCTCGCGATCATGCTTCCGAAGGACGACCCCGAGTTCAAGGCGATCGTGGACGAGGAGATGAAACGCCTGATCACGTCGCGCGAAGCGCATGTGCTCTACGAAAAGTGGTTCATGCGGCCGATCCCGCCGAAAAACGTGTCGATGAACCTCCCCATGAACTACTTGCTCAAGGATTTCTGGCGGTACCCGACCGCTGAGGTGCCGTTCTAGGCATCGAGCGCGGTCTCTTGTTGTGGGGCATGGCGGCCATCCCGGGCTGCCGCGCGGCGGCTCGGGATTTGCCCTAGGGCTACGCGTCCGAGCACAACATCCGCGTGTCTGGACAAGACGGGCCCGGGGAGGCGATGACACCATCGGCCTCCCTCATGGCAACCATCCCTGGGGGCATCATCAAAAAACCCAGGAGATACCCCCATGACACAGCGCCTTGCCGGTTTCCTCGCCGCCGCCTTCGTCAGCCTGACCCTGCCGGCCCATGCCGGCACCTACTCGGCCACGCAGCACCCCATCGTGCTCGCCCACGGCCTGCTGGGCTGGGACACGGCGGCCGGCATCGACTACTGGTACGGCATCACCCGCGACCTGCAGTCGAACGGGGCCAAGGTCTACACCACCAAGGTGTCGGCCGTGAACTCGTCCGAGGTGCGCGGCGAACAGCTGGTGCAGCAGGTGCAGACCATTCTCGCCATCACCGGCGCCTCGAAGGTGAACCTGATCGGCCACAGCCAGGGCAACCAGTCGGTGCGGTACGCGGCCGCGGTGATCCCGAACCAGGTGGCGTCGGTCACCTCGGTCAGCGGCACCACCGGTGGGTCGCCGGTGGCCGACCTGATCGCGGGTGTCGCGCCAGCAGGCTCCGTCAGCAACGCATTGCTCGACGGTGTTGTGTCGGCCGTCGGCAAGCTGATCGACCTGTTCTCGGGCAACCCCGGCCTGCCGGCCAGCGGCAACGCGGTGCTGACGTCGCTCACCACCACGGGCGCCGCGAACTTCAACCGCAACTTCCCCGCAGGCGTGCCCACCACGCGTTGCGGCCAGGGCGCGGCCGTGGTCAACGGCGTGCGCTACTACTCGTGGAGCGGCACCGGCCTCATCACGAGCGGCTTCGACGTCAGCGACTACTTCATGGCGGCCACGGCGCTCGCCTTCAAGGGTGCGCCGAATGACGGCCTCGTGGGCCAGTGCGACAGCCACCTGGGCCAGGTGATCCGCAGCGACTACGCGCTGAACCACCTCGACACCATCAACCACTTCTTCGGCGTGACGGGGCGTGTCGACCCGGTGGCCCTGTACCGGCAGCACGCCAACCGGCTGAAGCTGGCCGGCCTGTAAACCCGGGCGGCCGCCATGCAGGTGCCTGGGGGGATGCGGGCCGCAGGGCTTGCGCTCGCGGTGGCGGCCGTGGCCGCCGCGGTGGTGGGGTGGCCTTCGGCACAGCGGGAGCCCGTCGTGCTTGCGGCGGCGCCGGGTGAGCCATCCCGTGGCCAGATCACCGGGCCGTCGGCTGTGCCGGCTGCCGCAGGTGACCTCGGCGTGGTGTTCCACTCCGGGCTGGAGCAACTGCCCGCGTCGCTGCGTGGCACCGGCGTGAGCGGTGAACTCGAGCAGGATGCGCAGGGCAACCTGAAGGTCACCCGTGGGGTGCGCAGCGTGTTCGACTACTTCCTGTCGGGCACCGGCGAAGAAACACCGGCCCGGCAGCGCGCGCGCCTGAAGGCCTACATCGAGGCGCACCTCGGTGCCCGCGCCGCCGCCCAGGCCTTGGCACTGCTCGACACCTACATTGCCTACAAGGACGAACTCGACGCCGCACTGCGCCACACCCCGGCCACCACGCTGGCCGACATGCAGGCGCGGGTCGACACGTTGCGGGCGGCCCGTGCACGCCGCTTCAGCCCCGACGTGGTGCAGGCCTTTTTCGGCGACGAGGACGCCTACGACCGCTACAGCCTCGACAAGCTCGCGATCCTGAACGACCCGGCGCTGAGCCCGCAGGAGAAGGCCCGGCGTGTGGCGGCCTTACGCGACGCGTTGCCCGAGGCCCAACGCCGCCAGGGCGACGTGGTGGAGGTGGTGGGCACACTCGACACGCTGACCGCGGACTGGCGGCAACGCGCAGGCACCCCGCAGGAGCTGCGTCAATTGCGCGAAACCCTCGTGGGCGCGGACGCTGCGCAACGCCTGGAAACGCTGGACCGCCAGACCGAGGCGTGGAATAGTCGCGTGGCGGTGTACCTGCAGCAGCGCGCGTTGATCGTCGGCGACGTCACCCTCGCCGACAGCACGCGGCGCCAGAAGGTCGACGCACTACGCAGCGAGGCGTTCTCGGCCACCGAGCGGCTTCGCATCGAGACGATCGAACGCATCCAGGAATCCGGCGCCCGTGACGCATCTCCTGCTTCCCGCCAACCGACGCCCGGCTGAACGAGCCGCGCGGCAGACTGCGTGGCGGTTGCCCACGCCTGCCGAACGCTCGTCCGCGTCCCGCTTGAACGTGCACATCGGCTACAGCCGCGCCGTGCTGGCCTACCTGCGGCAGCAGGGTGTGAACCCGGCCGGCCTGTACCCGGCCGAACTGCTGCAGCGCGTTGAACAGGCCGACACCGGCACCACGTTTCCTCTCCACGATTTCCACGCCGTGATCGACGCGGCCCAGGCCCACCTCCGGGACCCCGACCTGCCGATGAAGGCCGCCGAGTGCGCGCAGACATGGGACGCCGGGGTGCTCGGTTTTGCGCTCATGACCAGCCCGTCCATCTCGGAGGTGGGCAACCTGCTGGTGCGTTTCCAGCGGTTGCTCACCACGGTCTACGAAGTGCAGGCCAGCCAGGACGAACACCGGTTCGAACTGCGCCTGCTGCCCGCGGCTGCCGGCGTGCAGTCGCCCGCGCTCGCGCGCATGCTGATGGGCGCCTGGGCGTGGCGTGTGCGCTGGTTGACCGGGCAGGCGGCGCTGCGGTTCGACGCCAGCTTCGAAGGCCCGCCACCGCCCGACGCCGCGGCCTACGAGCGCTGTTTCGGTGGGTGTGTGCGCTTCGATCAGCCCGTCACCGCGATGCAGGGCCCGGCCCACTACCTGGCGCTGCGGGTGTGCCTGCATGACCCCCGCGCCAACGGGGTGCTGTGTGCGCAGGCGGCGGTGGAGATGGAGCGCCTCGAGGGCGATGCGGCGGGCCTGCTCGTGGTGCTGCGGCGCCGTCTGCGCGAGCGCCTGGGCAGTGGTTCGCTGACCCTCGACGCCCTGGCCGCCGACCTGGACATGGCCCCGCGCACGCTGCAAGTGCGGCTGGAGGAGCGCGGGCTCACCTTCCGCGCGCTGCTCGACGGCGTGCGCGACCGCAAGGCCAAGCAGTACCTCGCCGAACCGCACCTCAACCTCACCGAGATCGCGCTGGCGCTGGGGTTCGCGAACCAGTCGGCGTTCCAGCACGCGTTCAAGCGCTGGACGGGGCTGTCGCCTGGTCAGTGGCGCAAGCAGCAGGCCCGCTGCTGACCTGCGTCAGACGCCGTTTTCCCGAGGATGAAAGTCACCCGGAAGGGCGGCTTGTCCGGCATGGCGCGCCCGCCTAGAGTGCGGGATGGAACAAGCAGGAAAGCGCATGGGTGCGGGGTATTTCGGTGGGGTGGGGTTGGTGGTGCTGGCACTGCTGGGCGGGTGCACCGCCCAAGGCCTGACCTGGAAGGAACCACGCGACGGCGTGCACATCGCGCCGCAGCCCGACATGCTGCACGTCACCGTGCGGCTACCGCAACCTGTGGAGGCGCGCCAGCCGGTGATCGACACCGCGCGGTCGTGGGCCGAGCTCCGTGGCACCCGCTACCCGCTGCGCGCCGAGCGGAACAGGTACCACACCGGCTGGTCCAACCAGGCCACCAGCCAGGTCTACCTCGTGGACCCGGACCCCGAGGGCCGCCGCCTCGACGCCGGCACCTGGCGCGGTGGCGAGTGGCGCCTGCACCTGGCGTTGGCCGGCAAGCCACCGGCCCAGGACATCGAGGTGGCGTTCGAGTTGCGAACGCATCTGACGCTGGGGCTGTGGCCCGTTCTGTTCGGCCGGCCGTTCGCGCCCTAGTGCGTCGCGGCCGCTCGCGCCCCCCCACCATTTTGGGGAGGGGATTCTTCAGTTCCGGATGATATTGCGGCGGGTTATGTTGGGCCGGTCAAAAATATTTCAAATGCGGTTGCCACTGTAGTTGCTCAGGATAATGAGGTGAAAGGTGGTTTTGCTGCTTATTCTGGCCTAGGAGGGAGTTTTGAGGGGGTGTTGAGATTCAATGTTATTGAGAGTCAGTATGACCTTAGTGAAGCAGAACTGGGCGTTGGGCTGGGATGGGGTGTCATGGGGGGCTGCGATTGGTGCCATTGAGGGAAGTGGGGCCTACCGTCGCTGTGCCGTTGAAGGTGATCGGACAGCTGGGCGGGCAAGGCTCGGGGACCTACGCGGTTGGCATGAAGGCAAGTGCGGAATTTTCAGCGTTTGGTGGTAGCGTGGCGACTGAAGCTCGTGGGGGCATGCGGAGTCGCTTGCCCGGCGCTCCCACAGGTACACCCAACAACCAAGGGTTTGGCGAATTGAAGCCGCTTGAATTCAAGGCAGTGCCTCCTGCGCCGGTTGGTGCCGCCGTTAAAATCGACCTTATCAATATTTCCTACAAAAATTGAATGCCTTGACGGTTGATTACCTGACCCCTGAACAATTCTGGCGATTTCGGAAGGCTCGTCATCGCCTGTTGCGCGGGGTGTTGTTGACTCTTGGGTACATCATTGGAATGGCGATAGTTGCTCATTTTTTCCCTTCTAAGTGGTTGATGTACGTGGGGATAATCAACGTATTTGTGATATGTTCATATTTGATATGGGTCATCTCAAGGTTTCGTTGTCCGGTTTGTGGGAAAGTCCCGCACGTCGATGCCGCTGATACGGAGTCGGAGTTGGGGCCACAGTACGCGTCTGCGGTGGCTCTTCTTCCTAAACGCTGTGGCGCCTGTGGCGTCTGTTTCAGTCTCCCGCCTGAAGAAGGGGCGGTGGAGGAGCCCCCGCAATCGTGAGAGGCCAACAGCCTTGGATGCCAGCTCTGGAATGGACCGCGCTCCGCTGTTTTCGACCGATCAGGGGCATGTGCATCGACGCCAACCGTTCTGAGGGGCGTCTGGTAGCGCTTCGTTCTGCCACCGGGGACAGTTGCGCCACCCCCAAGCCACTTCCGGCACCATAACCAACCACAACACTGGCGCCTGCGCCCAACCCATCCACGTGGAAAACAGCAACTGCGTGGCGGCACCGTAGCGGCCATACCGCACCTGCGGATCCCGCAAGCGCAGCACCGACCACACCAGCACGATCCGAACGGGGCACGGGCCGGGCCCTGCCCTATGGCGCCAACGTGCTTGACTGGGTGGGTCGTCGTTCGATCCGGTGGCCCACCCCGACCAGCCTGTGGCGCGTGATAGTATGAGAATAATTCTCATTACCAACCACGCCGGTGTCCCCCGTGCAGTCCACCGCCTTGTCGCCCGTCCTCGTTGCCGCATTGGCCGCGCACTACGACCAACTGGTCGAGCATGTGCGCCGCCGGTTCCGGGACCGGGGTTTCGCGCGCGACGTGGTGCACGACGTGTGCGTAGAACTGATGGAACGGCCACCCGCGGACCCCATCCACACGCCGCTGGCGTTCCTTAGGCGTGTCTCCACCCACCGGGCCATCGACCGGCTGCGCGCGGATGACCTGCGGGCCGAGGTGATGGTGTCGGTGGGTGACACGCCCGACATCGCCACCCACACGCTCGATGGCGCCCAGGCACTCGATTTCAAGCAGCAGCTGGATGCCCTCGTGGTGATCGTCGAGGGCCTGCCGCCCCGCGCACGCCAGTGTTTCCTGCTGCACCGCATCCACGGCATGCGGCACGAAGAGATCGCCGAGGCCATCGGGGTGTCTCGCAGCATGGTCACGCACCATGTGAACCGTGCGCTGGACCGCATCGCGCTCGATTGGGCGCCGGCCCGGGGCGCCCGCTGATGAGCACGGACGGCCGGGCGTCGCGGCGCGGTCCGCGGCCGGCAGATCCGCTGGTGCCCTTCGAGGAGGGGCTGCGCCAGCGGTTCCCGTCGCGCGAGGACGTGCTGGCCGAGGCCCGCGCGCTGACGGAACGCCGCCGCGCCAAGCGGCCGGCCGCCGCCGTAGCGCTCGTGGTGGCGCTGCTGCTCGGTGTCGTGGGGGTCGACCCGGTATGGCGCACGGAGGACATCCGCACGGCGGTGGGTGAACAGCGTCGGCAGGCCCTCGCCGATGGCAGCGTGCTGGTGCTGAACACCGGCAGCACGCTCCACATCGAGCACCGCGTGCGTTCACGCCAGTTCGTGCTGGCGGCGGGCGAGGTGTCGTTCCAGGTTGCCCACGGGTGGCGGCCGTTTGTCGTGCGGGCGGGTGAGGTGTCGGTGCGCGACATCGGCACGGCCTTCACCGTCCGGCGCCATGACGGGGGCGCCGACGTGACGGTGCTCGATGGGGCGGTGGAGGTTCTCGAGCCCGGCCCGCGGTCGCGCGTGCTCGCCGCCGGGCAGGCCGTGCGGGCCGTCGATGCGGGGCCGCCGCACCCGCTGCGCGCCGTCGACGTGGCCGATGCCGGCGCCTGGCGCGAGGGACGCCTCGTGTTCGACGGCACGCCGCTGGCGGCCGTGCTGTCCGAGATCGCCCGCTACCGGCGGGCGCCGGTGGTGCTGGACGACCCGCGTGCGGGGCAGCTGCGCTTGTCCGGCGCCTACGACGTTGCCGGGCTGGAGGCCCTGATCGACGCGCTGCCGCAGGTGTTGCCCGTGGTGGTGCGCCGCATGGCCGATGGCACGGTGCACGTGGCCGCGGCCGAAAAAAAATCGTAGGGCGACGTCACCTTTTGCCGTTGCCATTCGCCAACCCTGCAGGAGCCCCGCCGTCCGGGGTGTGAACCCGGCGCCGCCCCGAGTGCGCCCCTTGCAGGAGAGAAGTCACCGTGCCCCATTCACTCACCGCCCGCCTGGGCCAGGTCGCCACCGCCGTGCTGGTGGCCACTGCCGCCTGCGCGCAGTCGGCCACCCCCGTCGCCATCGACATCGCCGCCCAGCCGCTTGACAAGGCGCTCGGGGCCCTGGCCCGCCAGTCCGGCGTGCGCATCGTGTTTTCCACCGACCTGGCGGAAACCCGCAACGGCCAGGCGCTGACCGGCACGCTCACCGTGCAGCAGGCGCTCGACCGCCTGCTGGCCGGCTCCGGCCTGGTGGCGCGGCCGCTTGGCGGTGGTGGGTACACGGTGGGGCCGGCGGGTTCGCCGCCGGCCGACAGCGCGGCCCTGCCGAAGGTGACCGTCACCGCGTCCCATCTGGCCGAGACGGCGACCAGCTCGGTCGCCGGTTACTTCGCCCGGCGCACCGCCTCCGTGACGAAGACCGACACCCCCATCATCGAGGTGCCGCAAAGCGTGTCCGTCGTGACGCGGCAGCAGATCGACGACCAGCGCCCGGCGAGCCTGACCGAGGCCCTGGAATACGCGCCGGGCGTGTTCACGGGCCAGGTGGGCGCCACCAACCGGTACGACTATGTGCCGCTGCGCGGCTTCATCGAGACCAGCACCGACAACACCGTGCTGGACGGGCTGAAGATCCTCAGCGACGGGGGCAGCTACAGCTCGATGCAGGTGGAGCCGTACCTCGTCGAACGCATCGATGTGTACCGCGGACCGTCGTCGGTGCTGTTCGGGCGGAACGCCCCAGGCGGCCTGGTGGCCATGACGAGCAAGCGGCCCACCCCCGAGCCGTACCGCCAGGTCGAGGTCACGCTCGGCAGCCAGCAGCGCCGGCAGGCAGGGTTCGACGTCGCCGGCCCGGTGGCGGAGGCGGGGGGCGCATGGTCGTACCGGCTGACCGGCATGGGCCGCGATGGCGAGACCCTGGTGGACCACGTGAGGGAATCGCGTTATGCCGTCGCGCCGTCGTTGCAGTACGAACCCGACGGCCGGACCCGCCTGCTGCTGCAGGCCTACTGGCAGAATGACCCCGAGGGCGGCTACCACGGCGGCCTGCCCGCCGAGGTCACGGTGACCACGGCGCGCACGGGCCAGCGTGTGCCACGCAGCTTCTTCGAGGGCGATCCCGACTACAACGCCTTCAAGCGCAAGCAGCGCATGGTGGGCTACCAGTTCGAGCACACCTTCGACAACCAGTGGACGGTGCGCCAGAACTTCCGCTACCTTGAATCGTCGGTGCACCTCGAGCAGGTATACGCGTACGGATGGGCCGGGCCCACCACGCTGAACCGGTATGTGTCGGGCGCGGACGAATCGCTCCGCGGCTGGACCGTCGACAACCAGGCCCAGCGCGAATTCTCGACCGGCGCCGCGCGCCACACGTTGCTGGCCGGCGTGGACTACCAGCACCGCAACGTGACCGGGGCGTGGTACTCGGGCAGCGCCACGCCGATCGACGTGCTGGCGCCGGTGTACGGCAACCCGGTCGTGGGCAGCCTCTACACCGCGCAGGTGGACCGCCGGTTGGTGCAGACCGGCCTGTACGCGCAGGACCAGGTCGCCTGGGACCGCTGGCGCTTCACGGTGGGCGGACGGCAGGACTGGTCCCGCACGGACAGCCTGAAATACGGCGCCACCGACGACTACCTGCGCTGGAGCGGCAACAAGTTCAGCGCGCGGGCGGGCGCGGTGTACCTGTTCGACAGCGGGTTTGCGCCGTATGCGAGCTACAGCGAGTCGTTCAACCCGAGCGGATTCACCGACACGGCGGGCCAGGTGCTCGAGCCCACGGAAAGCCGCCAGGTGGAGGTGGGCCTGAAGTACGAGCCGGCGGGAGGGTACGGCATGGCCTCGGTGGCCCTGTACGACCTCGTGCAGGACCACGTGGCCACCCGCGTGCTGGGCACGCCGAATTACGAGCCGGTGGGCAAGGTGCGCTCGCGCGGCCTCGAGGCCGAGGCGCGCCTGCAGCTGGGCCGCAACCTCGCGCTGCTGGGCAGCTACACGCTCACCGACGCCGAGTACGTGCGCGCGGCGGACGGGCAGCAGGGAAAGACCCCGTACCAGGTGCCTCGCCAGATGGCCTCGGTGTGGACCGACTACACCGTGCTCGCCGGGGTGTCGGTGGGCGCCGGCGTGCGCCACGTGGGGTCGAGCTGGGCGGACAACGACAACACGCTCAAGGTGCCCGCATACACGCTGGCCGACCTGGCCGTGCGCATCGACCTCGCGCTGTTCGGGCGCGACTGGCGCGGCGCCAACCTGCGCTTCAACGTGAAGAACGTGGCCGACAAGACCTACGTGGCGTCGTGTGCGAGCCTGGGCTACTGCTACTACGGCGATGCCCGCCGCGTGAGCGCTACGCTCGACTACCAGTGGTGAGGTGAGGCGCGGCCCCCTGGCGCCAAGGCCAGGGGCCCGCGGGCGGGGCCGGTCAGCCCTTCTTGCCCTGGTTCGCCACCGCGGCCGCGGCCGCCTTGGCCGCTTCCTCGTCACCCAGGTAGTAGCTCTTGATGGGCTTCAGGTCGGCGTCGAGTTCGTAGACGAGCGGGATGCCGTTCGGGATGTTCACGCCCACGATCGCGTCGTCGGCGATGTTGTCGAGGTACTTCACCAGCGCGCGGATGCTGTTGCCGTGGGCGGCGATCACGATGCGCTTGCCGGCCTTGATGGCCGGGGCGATGCTGTCGTTCCACACCGGCAGCACGCGCTCCACGGTGTCCTTCAGGCATTCGGTGAGGGGCACGTCATTCGGGTTCAGCTTGGCGTAGCGCACGTCCTGGCGCTGGCCGCGCGGGTCGTTGGCGTCGAGGGACGGCGGCGGGGTGTCGTAGCTGCGGCGCCAGACGAGCACCTGCTCGTCGCCATACTGCTTCGCCGTCTCGGCCTTGTTGAGGCCCTGCAGGCCACCGTAGTGGCGCTCGTTGAGGCGCCAGCTGTGCACGACGGGCAGCCAGGTGCGGTCCATCTGGTCCAGCGTGTGCCACAGCGTCCAGATGGCGCGCTTGAGCACCGACGTGTAGGCCACGTCGAACTCGTAGCCCTCGGCCTTCAGCAGCCGCCCGGCTTCCTTCGCCTGCTCGACGCCGGTGGGGGTGAGTTCCACGTCGGTCCAGCCGGTGAAGCGGTTTTCGAGGTTCCAGGTCGATTCGCCGTGGCGAATGAGCACGAGTTTGTACATGGCAGGGGTCATCGGTTGGACGGAGGAAGGCGAATTCTATAATTCGCGTTTGATCTCCAACCCGTGGGCCTTCCAGTGAAATTCTTTCTCGATACGTGGTACCTGTTCGCCGTGGCCCTGGTGTCGGGCGGTTTGCTCGCCTGGCCCACGCTGCGCCGCGGTGCGCCGGCCGGTGGTGTCTCCACCGCGGAGGCCGTCCTGCTGATCAACCGCGAGAAGGCGGTGCTGGTGGACGTGCGCGATGCCACCGAGTACGCCGCCGGCCACGTGGCCAATGCGAAAAACATCCCGCTTGCCACGATCGAGTCGAGCACGGCGCTGCCGAAAAACAAGGCCTTGCCCATTGTGGTGGTGTGCAACCGCGGTGCGCAGGCCTCGCGTGCCGTCGTTATGCTGCGCAAACTCGGTTACGAAAACGCACGCACGCTCACCGGCGGCCTGGCCGCCTGGCGTGAAGCCAACCTGCCAGTCGAAAAATCGGCCTGACCCGGAGACCACGAGAAGCCATGCAAGCGGTGAAGATGTACACGACGCAGGTTTGCCCCTTCTGCATTCGTGCCAAGAGCCTGCTGAAGGCGCGCGGGGTCGAGGCCATCGATGAAGTCCGCATCGACCTGGACCCATCCCAGCGCGCCACGATGATGGAAATCACCGGCCGGCGCACCGTGCCCCAGATCTTCATCGGCGACACTCACGTGGGCGGTTGCGACGACCTCGTCGCACTCGACCAGCAAGGCGGCCTGCTGCCCCTGCTGAACGCCTGACCGTGTTGGGGTCACTCCCCGTGACGGTCATCGGGCCTCGTGGATAATCGCGGCCACCCGCACAGCCCGCAGCCTCCGGTTGCGGGCTTTTTCTTGTGATTGAGAGACGACCATGGCAGACAACGACCAGACCCCCGTGTTCCAGATCCAGCGCCTGTACCTGAAGGACCTGTCCCTCGAGCAACCCAACTCGCCGCTGATCTTCCTCGAGCAGGCCCAGCCCAGCGTGGACATCAACCTCGGCCTGGGCGCGGAACCGGTCGGTGAAGGCATGTACGAGGTGACCGTCACCGCCACCGTGACCACCACCGTCGGCGACAAGACGCTGTTCCTGGTCGAAGCCAAGCAAGCCGGCATCTTCGAGATCCGCAACATCCCGCAAGACCAGCTGCAGCCCATCATCGGCATCGCCTGCCCGCAGATCGTGTACCCGTACCTGCGCGCTGTCGTGTCGGACGTCTGCACGCGCGCTGGCTTCCCGCCGGTGATCCTGTCGGAAGTGAACTTCCAGGCCATGTACGAAGCCCAGCAGCAACAGCAGGGTGCAACGCCCAACGGCGCAAACTGATCGGCCAATGAACGTTTCGGTTCTCGGGGCAGGGGCCTGGGGCACTGCCCTCGCCGTGAGCGTGGCCTCGCGCCACGCCACGGTGCTGTGGGCCCGTGATGCCGCGCAGGCCGCGGCCATCGGTGCGGCACGCGAGAACAGCCGCTACCTGCCAGGCATCGCCTTGCCTGAACCGCTGCAGGTCACGGCCGATTTCGACGCCGCCGTGGCCCACGCACGCGACGGCCTGATCATCGTCGGCACCCCCATGGCCGGCCTGCAAGGCACGCTCGAACGCTTGCCGGCCGACTGCCTGGGCGTGTTGTGGTTGTGCAAGGGCTTCCAGGAAGGCACCGGCCGCCTCGGCCACGAGGTGGCGCAGGCGGTGCGGCCCGATCTCGCCCGCGTCGGCATCGTCTCGGGCCCGAGCTTTGCGCTCGAGGTGGCCCGCGGCCAGCCGGCAGCCCTCGTGGCAGCCAGCGCGGACGACTCCCTCACGCAACTCGCCATCGACGTGTTGCACAGCGAACGCCTCCGTGTGTACGCGTCGAACGACCCGGTGGGCGTCGAGGTGGGTGGGGCGGTGAAAAACGTGCTGGCCATCGCCACGGGCATTGCCGACGGCATGCAGCTGGGGCTGAACGCCCGCGCCGCGCTCATCACGCGCGGGCTGGCCGAGATCACCCGGCTCGGCCTCGCGCTGGGCGCCCGGGCTGAAACCTTCATGGGGTTGAGCGGCCTTGGCGACCTGGTGCTCACCGCCACCGGCGACCTGTCGCGCAACCGCAAGGTGGGGCTGCTGCTCGCGCAGGGGCTGCCGCTGTCGCAGATCCTGCAGGAACTCGGCCACGTGGCCGAAGGGGTGGCCTGTGCGTCCACGGTGCTGAAACGCGCCCGCGAATGCCAGGTCACGGTGCCCATCACCGAGGCCGTCGTCGACGTGCTGGAGGCGCGGCTCACGCCACAACAGGCCATCCGGGCACTGATGGGCCGTGAGGCGCAGCGAGAAGCATGAACATGCAACGACGTGACCTGATCATCGCCGCGGGGCTCGCGGCCTCGCCTTGGTTCGCCCGTGCCGCGGCGTGGCCTTCGCAGCCGCTGCGGCTGATCGTGCCGTTCCCGGCGGGCAGTTCGCCCGACATCGTCGCGCGGCTGCTGGCCGAGTCCCTCGCGCCAGCGCTCGGCCAGCCGGTGGTGGTGGACAACAAGCCCGGCGCCGGCGGCAACCTCGGCACCGCGGTGGCCGCGAAATCCCCACCCGACGGCAACACCTGGCTCTTCACCATCCAGGGGCCGCTCGTCACGGCGCCGCTGCTGTCGAAGCGCCTGCCGTACGACCCGGTGCGCGACCTGGCGCCCGTGTGCCTCGTGGCCACGTCGCCCAACGTGCTGGTCGTCGACCCGCACCTCGGCGTCGACAACCTGGCCGACTTCGTGCGCCTGGCCAAGCAGAACCATGGCGCGTGGAACTACGGCAGTGTCGGCAACGGCAGTGCGTCGCACCTCGCGATGGAATGGTTCCGCACGCGCACCGGCATCGACCTCGTGCACGTGCCGTATGCCGGTTTCCCGCAGGTGGTCAACGCCATCCTCGGCGGACAGGTGCAGGCCGGGTTCATGGTGCCGGGCCTCGCGATGGCGCAGGTGCGTGCCGGCAAGCTGCGGGCGCTCGGGGTCACGAGCCTCGGCCGCGTGGCCTCGCTGCCCGACCTGCCGGCGCTGACCGAGTTGGGGCATCCCGGTTTCGAAGCCATCTCGTGGCAGGCCGTGCTGGCCCCGGCGGGCACGCCGGCACCCGTGATCGATCGCATGTCGCGCGAGCTGATCCGCATCATCAAGGGCAACGACTTCCGCACGAAGCTGCTGGCGCAGTACTTCACCGCCGCGGGCACCACGCCCGACGCGCTCAAGGGGCTCATCGTCACCGAACGCGACCGCTGGGCGAAGGTGATCCGGGCCGCGGGCGTCCAGCCCGAGTAGCAGCCCCGGGCCGCAGGGTCAGCCGCCGCCGGCGTAGCCGTTCTGGCGCCAGGCGTCGAACACCGTCACCGCCACCGCATTGCTGAGGTTCAGGCTGCGCTGCCCCGCGCGCATGGGCAGGCGCACGCGCTGGGTTTCGGGGAAGGTGTCGCGCAGGTCGGCCGGCAGGCCCGCGGTTTCCGAGCCGAACACGAACCAGTCGCCCGGCAACCACGTGGTGTGGGCGATGGACCGGCTGCCGCGCGTGGTGAACGCGAACAGGCGGTCGGGGGCCGGGCGCGCCTGCGCGAGGAACGCGGCCCAGGAGGCGTGGCGTTGCACCGGCGCGTACTCGTGGTAATCGAGGCCCGCGCGGCGCAGCAGCCGGTCGTCCATCGAAAAACCGAGCGGCTCGATCAGGTGCAGCGCGCAACCGGTGTTGGCAGCCAGGCGGATCACGTTCCCCGTGTTGGGCGGGATCTCCGGGTGGACTAGGACGATGTTGAACATGGGGCGGATTGTGCCCGCGCCCGCGTGTGTCAACCGGACGGGCGCGGCGTGCGTGCCACCACCCACACCTGGACCGAGGCGGCACCCGCCGCCTGCAGCACCTTGGTGATCTCGTGGGCGGTGGCGCCGGTGGTCATCACGTCGTCGACCACGGCCACGTGCCGGCCGGCCACGGCCGCGCGCCGCCGAGGCTCGATGGCAAACGCACCGCGCACATTGGTGGCACGCCGGGCTTCGGGCAGGGCGATCTGGTGCGGGGTGTGTTTCACGCGCAGCAGCAGCGTGGGGTCGGCCGCGGGCCCCAGGCGGCGGGCCAGCTCCCAGGCCTGGTTGAACCCGCGCTCGCGCAGGCGGGCCGGGCTGAGCGGCACCGGCAGCAGCAGGTCGGGCGGCGGGTGGCGGGCGCGGGCCACGGCGTCGCGCAGGCCGCCGGCCAGTGTGCCGGCGAGGTCGAGTGCGCCATGGAACTTGAAGCCCAGCACCAGGCGGTCCCATGGGAAGCCGTAGTCGACTGCGGCCACTGCGTGCTGGAACGGCGGGGGCGACACCAGGCAGCGGCCGCACGTGGCCGTGCCGGCGGGCACCCGCAGCGCACAGCGGCTGCAGCGCGGCTCGCCTGGCGCGAAGCGTTGCATGCAGGGCAGGCACACGCGCGTGGAGCCCCAGCCGCGGCAGATGGCGCACAGGCTGGGTATTCGGGCGAGGCAGCGCATGAAGGGCACCCGGTCAATATACTGACGGCCCGATGAGTGCACCCCCGAGTTCCCCTGCGATAAGACCCCTCGACCTCGGGCGGGTGCTGATGGTCCTGAACCGCCTGGCGGCGGCCGGGTCTCCCCCATGGCTGCACGGCGAAGTGGCCCGCCGCATGGCCGAGCGCCTCGACATCATCCGCCTGAAACCTTCGGTGCTCGTGGACTGGTGGGGTTACGCCGGCATGGGTGGCGAGCTGCTGGCCAAGGCGTATCCGGACGCCCGCCGTGTCATCGTGGAACCCACCGAGGCCCTGCGCGAACGCAGCCGCCAGGCGCACCGCGGCGGCTGGTGGCCGTGGCGGCGTGCCGTGCCCGAGGTGGTGGCGGCCGACGACCTCGCGCCCGAAGGCGCCCAACTCATCTGGGCGAACATGATGCTGCATGGCGTGGCCGATCCTCCTGCCGTGCTGTCGCGCTGGCACCGTGCGCTGGCGGTGGACGGGTTCGTCATGTTCTCGTGCCTCGGACCCGACACCCTGCGCGAGTTGCGCGACCTGTACGCCGACCTCGGCTGGCCCCCGCCGATGGCCGAGTTCATCGACATGCACGACCTGGGCGACATGCTCGTGTTTGCCGGGTTCGCGGACCCGGTGATGGACCAGGAAACGCTGCACCTGAGCTGGGCCGGTCCTGATGAACTGCTCGCCGAGCTGCGAGGCCTGGGCGGCAACGCCTCGCCCGATCGTTTCCGCGGCCTGCGCACCCCGCGCTGGCGGGCCCGCCTCGTCGCGGCGCTGGAACGGTTGCGTGGAAACGACGGCCGCCTGCACCTGCGTTTCGAGGTGGCCTACGGGCACGCATTCAAGGCGCTGCCACGCCGTCCAGCCAGCACGGAAACGACGGTTTCGCTCGAAGAAATGCGCAGTCTGGTACGCAAGCGTGACAGTGGATCTTGAAAGCCCATGGTCCGCCTGCGGTAAACTGGCGGGCTTGAATGACACAGGTCCGTTCGGCGCGCGTGCGCGCATGGGCGATCGACGGCCCCGACTGCAGTAGCTTCATGACCGTTTCCACATCGTCCATCGTTTGGCCTTCGGGGGGAGACCGGTCGGGTTTCCGCTTCGGCCGCGAGACGTATGAAGAACGGTCCGGCGTGCGGTCGCTGGGCGAGGCGGGTTGGTCGGTGGACTGGGTGCTCGAACGCGCGGGCACCGGTCCGCTCGCCTGGAGTGCCCGCCAGATGGTGCCGTTCTACGCGGTGCTGTGTGCTGTGTCGTTGGCGGTGGCATCCACGTTCTGGGCGCATGGCGCGCAGGTGGTGATGCCGTTGGCCTGGTTGGAATTGATGCTGGTCGGCGGAACCGTGTGGGCCCTGGCCCGTCACGCATCCGACCGGGAATGCATTGTGTTGCGAGGGGATCGCTTGACGGTCGAGCGTGCGTGTGGGTCGCACGTGGAGCGGGTCGAGTTCCAGCCGGCGTGGGTCCGGGTGGAACCCGAACACGGCGACCGGTCCCTGATCGAGTTGTCGGGCCAGGGGCGGCGGATTGCGGTGGGGCGGTTCGTGGCCCCCGAACAGCGCCGCCAGCTGGCCGAGGAGTTGCGCTTGGCGTTGCGCCGCTGGCACCAGGGCACGCGAGAGCCGGCATCGATGTGAATTTGGAAACTAGAACGACCATGATGAAGACGATGAACTCACTGCGGCCCGTGTGGCACAAGGCCGGCCAGCTTTGTCTGGCTCTGTGTGTCACGCTCGGCAGCACCGCGGCCATGGCGGTGAACGACCTCAAGGGCGGCCCCGCGGTGAACCAGATCGATCTGCACCCGCCAGTGACGCAGATCGCCATGGACCAGCGCACGCTTCACTACGGCATGATGTTCACGTGCCTGGCGATCTTCCTCGCGGTGTTCGGGGTCATGTTCTATTCGATCTTCAAGCACCGCCGTTCCAAGGGTGCGAAGTCGGCCAACTTCCACGAAAGCACCACGGTCGAGATCATCTGGACCATCGTGCCCTTCTTCATCGTGATCGCGATGGCCCTGCCGGCCACCAAGGTCGTGGTGGCCATGAAGGACACGAGCGCGGCCGACCTCACCATCAAGGCCACCGGCTACCAGTGGAAGTGGGGCTACGACTACCTGAAGGGTGAAGGCGAAGGCCTCGGCTTCATCTCCACGCTCGACACCGCCCAGCGCGAAGCCTCCGACAGCGGCAAGCCCGCCCCGGTGGACGACTACCTGCTGAAGGTCGACAACCCGCTCGTGGTGCCGGTCGACAAGAAGATCCGCATCATCACCACCGCCAACGACGTGATCCACGCCTTCATGGTGCCGGCCTTCGGCATCAAGCAGGATGCGATCCCCGGCTTCGTGCGCGACACCTGGTTCCGCGCCACCCAGACCGGCGACTTCTACGGCCAGTGCGCCGAGCTGTGCGGCAAGGAACACGCGTACATGCCCATCCACGTGAAGGTGCTGTCGGCCGCCGACTACACCGCCTGGACGCTGGCCAAGAAGAAGGAACTCGCCGCCAAGGCCGACGACCCGAACAAGGTGTGGGCGCTGCCCGACCTGATCGCCCGTGGCGAGAAGGTGTATTCGAACTGCGCGGCCTGCCACCAGGCCAACGGCAAGGGCGCTGGCCCCATCAAGGCACTCGATGGCTCGCCGGTCGTGCTCGACGCCGACCATGCCAAGCAGATCACCACGGTGCTGAACGGCATTCCGCCGGGCATGCCGGCGTGGAAACAGCTGAGCGACACCGACATCGCTGCCGTGGTCACCTACACGAAGAACAGCTGGTCCAACAAGACCGGGCAACTGGTGCAGCCGAAGGAAGTTGCGGCTCTCCGCAAGTAATCCGTCACCGAACAGCGCCCCAAAGGAAGACACATGAGTGCAGTACTCAACCCCCACGGCCACGTTGCCGGTGACCACGGTCACGACGATCACGCACACGACCACCCGCACGGCCTGCGCCGCTGGCTGTTCGCCACGAACCACAAGGACATCGGCACGCTGTACCTGCTGTTCTCGTTCACGATGCTGATGATCGGTGGCGTGCTCGCGCTGCTGATCCGTGCCGAGCTGTTCCAGCCGGGCCTGCAGATCGTGAACCCGCAGCTGTTCAACCAGCTCACCACCATGCACGGCCTGATCATGGTGTTCGGCGCCATCATGCCGGCCTTCGTGGGCTTTGCGAACTGGATGATCCCGCTGCAGATCGGCGCCGGCGACATGGCCTTCGCGCGCATGAACAACTTCAGCTTCTGGCTGATGATCCCGGCGGCCATCATGCTGGTGGCGTCGTTCTTCATGCCCGGTGGCGCGCCCGCGGCCGGCTGGACGCTCTACGCGCCGCTCACGCTGCAGATGGGCCCGTCCATGGATGCCGGCATCTTCGCGATGCACATCCTCGGCGCCAGCTCCATCATGGGCTCGATCAACATCATCGTGACCATCCTCAACATGCGCGCCCCCGGCATGACGCTGATGAAGATGCCGATGTTCTGCTGGACCTGGCTCATCACCGCCTACCTGCTGATCGCCGTGATGCCGGTGCTCGCCGGCGCCATCACGATGACGCTGACCGACCGCCACTTCGGCACCAGCTTCTTCAACCCCGCCGGCGGCGGTGACCCGGTCATGTACCAGCACATCTTCTGGTTCTTCGGCCACCCCGAGGTGTACATCATGATCTTGCCGGCGTTCGGCATCGTGAGCCACATCATCCCGGCCTTCGCCCGCAAGCGCCTGTTCGGCTACACCTCCATGGTGTACGCCACCGCGTCCATCGCCATCCTGTCGTTCATCGTGTGGGCCCACCACATGTACGCCACCGGCATGCCCGTCACCGGCCAGCTGTTCTTCATGTACGCCACGATGCTGATCTCGGTGCCCACCGGCGTGAAGGTGTTCAACTGGATCGCCACGATGTGGAAGGGCTCGATGACCTTCGAGACCCCCATGCTGTTCGCCGTGGGCTTCATCTTCGTGTTCACGATGGGCGGTTTCACCGGCCTGATCCTGTCGATGGCCCCCATCGACATCCAGCTGCAGGACACCTACTACGTCGTGGCCCACTTCCACTACGTGCTCGTGGCCGGTTCGCTGTACGCGATGTTCGCCGGCGTGTACTACTGGCTGCCGAAGTGGACCGGCGTGATGTACGCCGAAGGCCGCGGCAAGTTCCACTTCTGGGGCTCGCTGATCACCTTCAACGTCACGTTCTTCCCGATGCACTTCCTGGGCCTGGCCGGCATGCCCCGCCGCTATGCCGACTACCCGATGCAGTTCACCGATTTCAACCAGGTGGCCTCCATCGGCGCCCTCGGGTTCGGCCTGATGCAGGTGTACTTCTTCCTGTTCGTCGTGCTGCCTTGCATGCGCGGCAAGGGTGAACCGGCACCGCAACGTCCGTGGGACGGCGCGGAAGGCCTCGAGTGGGAAGTGCCTTCGCCGGCCCCGTTCCACACGTTCGAGACGCCGCCGAAGCTGAACAAGGCCGCCAACAAGATCGTCGCCTGACCCGCGCGCGCAACACCATGTCCCAGACTGCTGAACAGAAGAAGAACAACCGCCGCCTGGGCCTGATCCTGGCGTCGGTGGCGTTGGTCTTTTTCCTGGGTTTCCTGGGCCGCATGGTGTTCTTCGGCCACTGAAAGCGCGCCGATGTCCGACCCCCGACTTCCGCGCGCCGTCCTGCTGGGGCGCGACAACCTGCGCATGTTCGGCAAGCTCGCCGTCATCGTGACGCTGATGTTCGGGTTCGCCTACGCGCTGGTGCCGATGTACAACGCCATCTGCAGCGCGCTCGGCATCAACAACCTGGCACGCTCCGAACTGCTGACCTCGGGCCACACCGGCCAGAAGATCAACACGCAGGTCGATGCCAGCCGCACCATCACGGTCGAGTTCGATGCGAATGCGCGCGGCCCGTGGGAATTCAAGCCGGCCGTGCGGTCGCTCGACGTGCACCCGGGCGAACTCGCCACGGTCATGTACGAGTTCCGCAACGTGCAGGACCGCACGATGGCCGCGCAGGCCATCCCCAGCTATGCGCCCAAGCAGGCCATGGCGCACTTCAACAAGATCGAGTGCTTCTGCTTCAACGAGTACATCCTGAAGCCGGGTGAGTCGAAGCAGTGGCCGGTGGTGTTCGTGGTCGACGGCAAGCTGCCGAAGGATGTGCGCACCATCACGCTGTCGTACACCTTCTTCGAGGTGGGCGGCAAGGTACCGGCCGCGCCCACGGGCAAGGTGGCCGCCGTGGTGGACGCAAAGGGGTCGAAATCGTGAGCGACGGCCTGAAATCCGCGGTGCAGCGGAAGATGTCGTTCTGGCAGACCCTGCGGGCCGTGGCGTGGTCGTTCTTCGGTGTGCGCAAGTCGGCCGACTACGAAAAGGATGTGAACCAGCTGAACCCGGTGCACCTGATCATTGCGGGCCTGATTGGCGCCGCGGTGTTCGTGACGGTGCTCGTGCTGCTGGTGCGGTGGGTGATTTCAAGCGGCGTGGCCGCATGAACCGGCCCTTCGCCTGAAGAGATGAGTGGGGCGCCGGTGGCGGCAGGAACGGCCACCCCCGACGCGCAAGGGTTCAAAGAACAGAGTCTGAGAAGCAGGAGAAAAACATGTCGGCAGCGACACACGACGGCCACGCGCCTTATTACTTCGTCCCCGGCCCCTCGCGCCACCCGATCATGGCGGCCATCGGGCTGTTTTTCGTGATCCTGGGTGCGGGCCAGTGGGTCAACGGTCACCAGTGGGGTGCCTATTCCGTGGCGTTCGGCCTGCTGTGGTGGGCCATCGTGCTCAAGCAGTGGTTCGGTGACGCCATCCGCGAAAGCGAAGGCGGCCTCTACAGCGACCGCATCGACGTGTCGTTCCGCTGGAGCATGGCCTGGTTCATCTTCTCGGAAGTCATGTTCTTCGCGGCCTTCTTCGGCGCGTTGTACTGGGCCCGCGTGATGTCGGTGCCCAGCCTGGGCAGCCTGGAAAACGCCATCCTGTGGCCCGACTTCAAGGCCTTCTGGCCCAGCTCGGTGCCGGGCTACACCGGCGCACCGGCCGGTACCGTGGAAGCATTCACCACGATGGGCCCGTGGCCCATTCCCACCATCAACACCGCGCTGCTGCTGACCTCGGGCGTCACGCTGACGCTGGCCCACCACGCGCTGATCGCTGGCGAACGTGCCAAGACGCTTGTTTGGATGTGGCTCACCGTGCTGCTGGGCATCGTGTTCCTGTGCTTCCAGGGCTACGAGTACTTCCATGCCTACAGCGAACTCAACCTGAAGCTCACGTCGGGTGTCTACGGCTCCACCTTCTACCTGCTGACCGGCTTCCACGGCTTCCACGTGTTCGTGGGCATGCTGATGCTGCTGTTCATCACGCTGCGCCTGCACAAGGGCCACTTCACCCCGCAACGCCACTTCGGTTTCGAAGGTGCCGCGTGGTACTGGCACTTCGTGGACGTGGTGTGGCTCGGCCTGTACATCATCGTCTACTGGCTCTGAGGCTGGCGCGGAGCCTTCCGCCCGAAACGAAAGGAGCGCCGAGAGGCGCTCCTTTTTGCTTGGGACGTGGGGCGGGTCAGCGGTGCAGCGGCATGCCGGTGGGCTGGATCCAGCCCATGTGCCAGCTGAGCAGGATCAGCAGGAACAGCGACACCGACAGCGCCACGCGCACGGCGAGCGCTCGGGCCATGTGCCGCGACTTCTTCTCGTCCGTCTTGCTGCCGCGCAGCATGAAAACACCGGCCGCGGCGAGGGCGCCGAGGATCAATACAAAGGCAATGCCAACGAGATACTTCATGGCGGCTGATTATTCCACCCCACGCGGCACTGCTGCGGCGCTTTCGCCATGCCCATGACCCCGGCGCGCTGGCGCCAGGCCGTGGTGGCCGCTGCCACGGTGCTGGGGGTGCTCGTCACCGCCCGGCTCGGCCTGTGGCAACTGGACCGGGCCGCGCAGAAGCAGGCGTTGCAGACCGCCCTCGAGACCCGCACCGCGATGCCCGAACTGCCGGCCGCGTCACTCGCCCGTTCGGCCGTCGACGCCGAACCGCAGTTCCAGCGTCGCATCCGGCTCGTGGGGGAGTGGGTGCCCTCGGCCACCGTGTTCCTCGAGAACCGGCAGATGCATGGCCAGCCGGGGTTTTTCGTGGTGACCCCGCTGAAGCTCGCCGGCCAGCCGGACGCGGTGCTGGTGCAGCGGGGCTGGGCCCCACGCGACCTGCGCGACCGCCTGATCGTGCCGGCGGTGCCCACGCCGGCCGGACCGGTCGAGGTGTGGGGCCATGTGGCGGCACCGCCGGGGCGGTTGTTCGACTTCGCCGGTGCGGCTGCGTCCGGTCCCATTCGACAAAATCTCGATGTGCCGGCGCTGGCCAGTGAACTCGGCCTGCCGTTGCGGCCTCTGTCACTCGTGCAGACGGACGGTTCACCCGCCGCCGCGGGCGACGGCCTGCGCCGCGACTGGCCCGCCCCGGCGGTCGACATCCAGAAGCACCACGGTTATGCATTTCAATGGTTTGCGCTTTGTGCGCTGATGGCAGGTCTGTATGTCTGGTTCCAACTCGTCCGCCCCCGAATCCCCCGCTCCGACGCCTGAGGCACTGAGCCTCACGGTGCACAGCGTGCCGGCGCTCGCCCCGCAGCGGCGCCGCCTGTCCGGCCGGCTGCAGATGCTGCTCGTGCTGGCCGTGTGCGCTGCGCCGGTGGTGGCGTCGTACTTCACGTACTACGTGGTCCGACCGGGTGGCCGCACCAACTACAGCGACCTGATCGATCCGCAGCGCCCGCTGCCCGAGCAGGTGTGGCACGACCTTGCGGGGGCACCCGTGAAGTCTTCCAGTCTCAAGGGCCAGTGGCTGCTGGTGTCCGTGGCCGGTGGTGCGTGTGACGCCGCCTGCGAAAAGACGCTGTACCTGCAGCGCCAGTTGCGCGAGACCCTGGGCAAGGAGCGCGACCGCCTCGACAAGGTGTGGCTGGTGGCCGATGACGCGCCGGTTCGCCCCGAGGTGCTCGCGGCCATCAGCCCCCGTGGCGCCGAAGCCACCGTGTTGCGCGTGCCCCGCGAGGCGCTCGCGGCCTGGCTGGCGCCGGCGGCCGGACACGTGCTCGACCAGCACCTGTACATCGTCGATCCCATGGGCAACTGGATGATGCGGGCACCCGCCGACCCGCAGCCGGCCAAGCTCAAGCGCGACCTCGAGAAGCTCCTGCGCGCGTCGTCCTCGTGGGACAACCCGGGGCGCTGACACGATGATTCCCACCAACCCGCCGGCCTACGACCTGGCGCCCGTGGCCTTGCTCGCGCTCGTGGGCGTGCTGCTGGCGCTCGTGCCCCTGGCGTGGGTGACGTTCCGCAACCGCCATGCCGGCGCGTCGGCGCACCGCAAGGCGTTGACCGTGCTGACGCTGTTCCTGACGTTCGACCTCGTGCTGTTCGGGGCCTTCACGCGCCTCACCGATTCGGGCCTCGGCTGCCCCGATTGGCCCGGCTGCTACGGCAATGCGAGCCCCATCGGCGCGCACGCCGACATCCACGCGGCCGAGACGGCACTTCCCACGGGCCCGGTCACCCGCGGCAAGGCCTGGATCGAGATGACCCACCGCTACCTCGCCACGGGCGTGGGCGTCCTGATCACCGTGCTGACCGTGCTCGCCTGGCGCGACCGGCGCCGCGGCACCGGCGTCATCTCACCCTGGTGGCCCACCGCCACGTGGGTCTGGGTGTGCCTGCAGGGGGCGTTTGGCGCCCTCACGGTCACGATGAAGCTGTACCCCGCCATCGTCACGGCGCACCTGTTGGGCGGGCTGGGCCTGCTGATGCTGCTGGCGGCGCAGGCGCAGGGCTACCTGCGAAAGCCGCTCGCGCTGTCACCCGGCGTGCGCACGCTCGCGTGGGCCGTGCTGGGGCTGACGGTGCTGCAGGTCACGCTCGGCGGCTGGGTCAGCACCAACTATGCAGTGCTCGCCTGTACCGACGTGCCCACCTGCCAGGGGCAGTGGTGGCCGCCGATGGACTTCGACCATGGCTTTGCCGTGTTCCGCGAGCTGGGGCAGGGGCGCGACGGCAGCCTGCTGCCGTTCGCCGCGCTGACCGCCATCCACATGACCCACCGCCTCGGCGCGGTCGTGCTGGTGCTGGCACTCGGATGGCTGCTGTGGCAACTGCGGGTGTCACGCGACCCGGCGGGCGTTCGCTGGTCAGTGGCCCTGGGCCTCGCGCTGCTGTGGCAATTGGCCAGCGGCCTCAGCAACGTCGTGCTGGGCTGGCCCATGGTGGCCGCGCTCGCCCACACCGGTGGCGCCGCGGCGTTGCTCACGCTGCTGTCCACGATGATCACGCGTGCCCATCAGGCCGATCGCCCGGCCCGGTAAAATCAGGGGTTCCCTTCAGCACCATGTCCAATACCCTGTCCACCCCCTTGGTTGCGCCGGCCGTCTCGCGCTTCCGCCAGTTCCATGCGCTGACGAAACCGCGTGTCGTGCAGTTGATCGTCTTCTGCGCAGTGATCGGCATGCTGCTGGCCGAACCCGGCATGCCCGACTGGCGCCTCGCGGTGCCGGGCGCCGTGGGCATCTGGCTCGTGGCCGCGGCCGCGGCCGCGTTCAACTGCCTGGTCGAGCAGCACATCGACGCCAAGATGGCCCGCACCGCGTGGCGTCCCACCGCCAAGGGTGAACTCACCAACACCCAGACGCTCCTGTTCTCGGGGGCGCTGTGTGCCGCCGGCAGCGTCATCCTCTACGTGTTCGTGAACCCGCTGACGATGTGGCTCACGTTCGCCACGTTCGTGGGGTACGCCATCGTCTACACCGTGCTGCTGAAGCCGCGCACGCCGCAGAACATCGTGATCGGTGGCGCGTCGGGCGCCATGCCGCCGGTGCTGGGCTGGGCCGCGATGCGCGGCGAGGTGGGCCCGGAGGCGATGATGCTGTGCCTCATCATTTTCCTGTGGACGCCGCCGCACTTCTGGGCCCTGGCGCTGTACCGCGCCGACGACTACGCCAAGGCCGGCCTGCCCATGCTGCCGGTCACGCACGGCAACGAGTTCACCCGGTTGCACGTGCTGCTCTACACGCTGGTGCTGTTCGCCTCCACGCTGCTGCCGTTCATCTTCGGCATGAGCGGGTACGTGTACCTGGCCGCGGCCGTGGTGCTGGGCGGCGGATTCATCTGGCACGCGTGGAAGCTGTGGCGCGTGTATTCCGATGCGTTCGCCCGCAAGACCTTCCGCTTCTCGCTCTGGCACCTGTCGCTGCTGTTCGGCGCACTGCTGGTCGACCACTACCTGCTGTTGCTGTGACCACCGAGGCCGCTGCCATGACCTTCCCGCGCCGTTCCCTGCTGGCCCTGGGCCTCGCCTCGTTGCTCGCCGTGTCGGCCTGCGACAAACTGCTGCCCGGCAAGCAGGTGGCCTACAACGCGGTGGACATCACCGGTGCCGGCTATGGCCGCACGCTGTCGTTGCCCGACGCCGAAGGCCGCACGCGCTCGCTGGCCGACTTCAATGGCAAGTACGTGGTCGTGTTCTTCGGCTACACCCAGTGCCCCGACGTGTGCCCCGGCACGCTGGCCGAACTGGCCCAGGTCAAGAAGGCCCTGGGGCCGGACGGCGACAAGGTGCAGGGCGTGTTCATCACGGTGGACCCCGAGCGCGACACGCCCCAGGTGCTCAAGGGTTACGTCACCAGCTTCGATCCGGGCTTCGTGGCCCTGCGCGGCACACCCGAGCAGACCGCGGCCATCGCGAAGGACTTCAAGGTCTACTATGCGAAGGTGCCGGGCAAGAGCGAGGGAAGCTACTCGATGGACCACACCGCCGGGTCCTACGTGTTCGACACGAAGGGGCAGGTGCGGTTGTTCACCCGCTATGGCGGCGGGGCCGAGGCGTTGACCTCGGACTTGAAGCAGTTGATCAAGGCCGGTTGATCGCCCGGCCGCTGCTGTCACCCGGGCGAACGCCCACGGCTGTCCGGGGAAAGTTTGAGCGCTGAGCGGTAAGTGCTGTCCGGGGAAAATCTCGGGTCATCCCGGCGAACGCCGGGACCCACTGTGTCCCGGCGCGGTGACGTTCCGGTCACATCTGGCCTGATACCCCCCGCCTCAACGCTTCTCTCGACAGCGTGGAACGTTTGGGCTCGCCGCTGCAGGCAAACACCTGCTCTGCATCACACGCTCAGGCCCACGCGTGCAGTGGGCCCCGACGTCCGTCGGGGTGAGTGCGCCCACGATGGCGCGTACCAGCGCGGTGCAAGTCCGCGTCGGGGTAAGTCACAGCCCCGAAGCCGAAGGTA
>NZ_LMDI01000029.1 GCF_001425785.1 Rhizobacter sp. Root1221
ACATGGCGCCACCCACGTTCAGTTTCTGCCGGGCGGCCGGGCCTCCGGCACCGCGCGCATCGAAGACCAGGCCATCGTGGCCAACGGCTCGGTCACCGGCGGCACCGTGGGCGGCCTCAGTGTCATCGGCGTGACGGGCAGCCCGTGGGGCAACAACGCCTTCACGGTGTCCGGCTCCGCGCAGGTGCGCACCACGTTCTACCCGCTCGGCTTCTTCGAGCCGAACCAGGGCGCATCGGGCACGTTGAACCTGCACGGCGACGTCGAGTACCGCGGCGCGGGCCTCAACCTTGGTGCGGGCAACCGGTCGGGGTTCGTGGACCAGACGTCCAACGTGGGCTCGGACACCGACGTCAACAAGAAGACCGCGCTGACCTGGCGGCCCTGAACGGCACTTGCCGTTCCATGAGGCCCACCCGCCCGCGGGTGGGCCTCAGCGCCCTTGCCGGCCGCCACGCAGCGCGGCTGCGCCGGGGCGTCACGTGGGCGGCGCACCCGCGCCGCCCACCTCCGCGTCGGAGCGCAGGCCATGCGCACGAAGCACCGGACCGCCGAGTTGGCGCTTGGTCACGGCATACACCCTGGCCTGTCCGTAGCGGGCGCGCAGCAGTTCCGCCTGCCGGCCATCCACGTGGCGCCGGAGGACCACGTCGTAGGCGGGAACGCCTTCATCCACCGCACATGGTGAGCGTGAATCGAATTGCCCATCGGGCCTCCAGGAAACGCATGGCCGGGATGGCCGTGTGCTTCATTGTTGCCCGGGGTTGACGCGCAAGTAAAGACTATTTACAGTGCGCATCCTCCGCTGATCCAGGCAACACGTTTCGCACGGCACCTCATCGCGATGTCCGCAGGCCTCGTCACCAACCACCACCCTTTGATGGGGCAGGCCAGGTTCGTGCCCCCTGCGGCGGCGCTCAGGTCGTTCGGCGGCTGCGCGTGTGCCGGCCGCAGGAGAAACCGTCCATCCAACCATCAGGAGATTCGCCATGAAACCGAACCAACAAGACGACGCGTGCTTTCGAAGTGATGAGCAAGCGCCGCAAGGGCTTCCCCTCTGAAACCGGGGTCAAGCGCGGGCGCCGCATCGTCGGCGGCACCAAGGAACTGACCGAGAAACTCGGCCGCAACGATCCATGCCCTTGCGGTTCAGCGAGGTCGTTTCAAGCACTGCTGCCTCCGCAGCGGATGCTTTCGATGGCGTCAATCGCCACCACTACGAGCGCTGACGGCGCGTGAAGTGACGTGTGAACAGGTGCCGCCACTGTGGCGCGGCATGGAACAGACATCACGCTGGGACTCGCGCTCGCGAAGGCCCCGGCCGACTGGCTTCCGCTGGCGGCCTCGTGCCTCGGCACGCTGGCGCTGTTCCTGTTGCAGGGCATCGCGATGCGGCTCGTGATGCTGTGTGGCACGTGCCTGTGGATCGCCAACAACCTGATCGCGGGGTCGATCGGGGGCACCGCGCTCGAGCTGGTGGTGGCCGTCGTCAACTTGAGTACGGTCTGGCGCCTGTACCGGCGTGCGCCTCAAGCGGCTTGACGGGCTGGGACCGGTGGTGCGCCGGCAGCGGCGCAAGGGCCCGTGTGCCGACGCGGGGCGCCGACACGGTGAAGCCGCCGTTCGAGAACTCGATCACACCTTTCGTCAGGTCTCGCCCAGGCGTTCGGCACGGCCATGCCCCCCAGGGCCATACTGCGCCGCACACACCGCGGTTCGTCTCCAGCGGTGACCCGCACCGACCGCCCTGCCTCGTGCCGACCTCCCGATGACATCCAGCGCCCCCTATCTCGACTTCGCCGTGGTCCAGGCCGACGACGACTTGCAGGAATTGACGGTATCGGCCGCAAGCGACCGCTTCGCGGGACAGGTCGGCCTGTACGCGAGCCCCGACGAGCTCCGCGACATCGCCGACCGCCTCCGCCCGTTCCTCAGCGGCCGCGGCGGACGGCGCGAGTTCCTGCTGGGCCAGGAGGATTTCGTCGGGTACGGCACCGTGCGCCTGAGCCTGAACCGCAAGGAGTTCGCGGACAGCGTCCTCGTCGAGGTGGCGCTCCGGGCCAACCCGTCCGAGCCCCACGCGCCGGCGGAATCCTGTGTGCTGCGCTTCCCTGCATCGGTTGCCGAGCTGGAGCGCTTCGAGGCCGACCTCCGGCGTGTGGCACAGCGGCTCGGGTCGCGTGCGGTCATCGGCTCCTGACCGCATGTCTCCCGG
Organism: Rhizobacter sp. Root1221; assembly: GCF_001425785.1. Classification (GTDB taxonomy): domain Bacteria; phylum Pseudomonadota; class Gammaproteobacteria; order Burkholderiales; family Burkholderiaceae_C; genus Rhizobacter. The sequence goes on from NZ_LMDI01000029.1 coordinate 2,216, forward strand.
CGCACGGAATCGCGCGGGAGCTTGACCCGCTCGACGCCGATCTTTTGAACCCGATCCCATGGATTCGGGAACATCTCGCGAGCCCTCCCGATCCGTTTCAACTGCAGCGCCCATGCAGAGTCTGGAAAGCTGGGAAGCCGATTTTCGCCTTTAGGCAAAGGGGTTTTCTGCGGTCGACCTGTAGCGATCGGGCCACCGGATGTGGCACCATCACTGCATGATCAATCTGATCGTACGGCTGGTCGCGCAGCGAGGATGACTTGGCGAAGGCCATCGAAGCCTCCGAGCGCGACACGCTGCGCAAGATGCATTCCGGCATTCCGACATTGAGCGTCGTGATGCCGGTTCACAACGCCATGCCGTATCTTGGCGCAGCCATCGAAGCGATCCTGCAGCAGAGCTTCGGCGATTTCGAGTTCGTGATCGGAGATGACTGCTCGACAGACGGGTCCGCCGCTTGCGCCGAGGCCTTCGCCAAGCGCGATCCCCGCATTCGCGTGCTTCGAAGTGCCATCCGACTGGGGCCGGCCGGCAGTTCCAACTGGGTGGCGGACGAGGCGCGTGCGCCTCTGGTCGCCCGCATGGACGCCGACGACCTGTGCCACCCGCGCCGGCTTGAACTTCAAGTGCGGGCCCTTGCCGAACATCGGTCCGCCGTGCTCGTCGGCACGCTCTACAGCCTCATCGATGGCGCCGATCGCCCCATCCGCGGCGTGGACCGGTCGACGCTTCTCGGCAGGCCCACCCCTCCGATCGCGCATTCCTCGGTGCTCTACCGCAAGTGGGCATTCGACCAGGTCGGCGGGTACTGCCAGAAGTCCAGCTACTTCGAAGATTCCGAGCTGTACCGCCGGCTCGCCCAGGTGGGCGAGATCCTGGTCATTGCCGACGACTTGCTCCTGTACCGGTTCGCTGGAACAAGCGCTCGCCTGACCGATGATCGGGCAGTGGTCGAACAGGCTCTGAACGCGATGCCCGCCACGCTCCGGCTGCGCGAGTCCAGGCACGATGACGCAGACAAGCTCGAACCGGAAGTCTTCCGCACGCTGGGAAGCCTCCGCCTGTGGGCGAACCTGCCGCCGGAAATCCTGAAAAACATGGCCACCCGCATGCGGCTTCTGCCTCTTAGCGCCAGTGTCCGCGTGATTGCCTGGGCCCTGATTTGCAGCCTGTCGCCGTCGATGGCGCGTCGGGCCACCCGCGCACGGCTGTCCTGGCGGAACTGGCGCGCACGCCGGCGCGTTCCCTCGGGGCATCTCTTTCGATGGGTGCCTGATGGTCCGTCCATCAACCTCGGGCGCATCGATCCGCCGATAGCCAAATGAGTCAGCCGAACCGCCTGGGGCCGGGTGAGCGTCCGCGGGTCGGAACGCTGCTGGTGACGCTCTGGCGTGTGCTGTCGCGCCCCCGCCGACACGCGGTGGCGCTCACCGTGGGTGTGACGGTCGTTGCCGGCGTTGCCGAACTCGGGGCGCTGGTCGCCTTGAAGCAGTTCCTGCACGCCGTCATGCACGCGGTCGACCAGTGGCACTCCGTGGGCCCGTTGCTCGTCTTTGCCTTCTCTGTCATTGCGGTGGCCCTGGCGAGGCTGGCAACCCTGAAACTGCAGGATGGGCTCGTGCTGGGTTTCGCGTCCGACGCCAGTTCGGAAATCTTCTCCCGCGCGCTTCGGCAGCCTTACCTGCAACATGTGAAGCGCGAGTCCGCGGAGTTGTTCGCAGCACTCGAGAACATGCAACGCCTCGTCAACGGCGCCCTCGGGCCTCTGGTGCAAGCCATGGTCAGCGCCGTGCTGGCCGTTGCGCTACTGGCCTATCTGGTGGTCATCGCGCCATTGATCGTCCTGCCGGTGCTGGGCTTGCTCGCCTTGACCTGCTGGGCCGTGGGCCTGCTGGCGACGCGCCGTTCCGAACACGGGGGGCAGACACTGCAATCGCTTGCCTTGCGGCGGTTCAAGGTGACCCATGAAGCCCAGAGCGGCTATCGCGACCTCGTGCTTTCGCATGAGCAGATGCGGGTCACGGCGCAGTTCCAGCAGACGGAAGCGCACTTCCGGACACGGCAGGCGCGTGATCGTTTCGCCGCGTTGGGCCCGCGTCACGTCGTGGAAATGGTCGTCGTGCTGGCGGCGATCGCCCTGGTCTGGTTGTTGTCGCGCCGGCCAGACGGCATCACGTCCGGCATTCCGGTCATCGGCGTGGCCGCACTCGGCATGCAACGGCTGATGCCGTTGATCAACGGTTGCCATGCGGGGTGGCGCCTTTTTCGCACCAACAGCGATGTCCTCGCAGACACGCTGGGCCTGATGCAACGGCCAGCGCTGCCAATGCCGCATCTTCCACCCGGTGTCTTGCCGTTCGAACGGGCGGTGGTCCTGGAACACGTGGAAATGCGCTACGAGGACCGTGAAGTGATCCTGCGCGATGTCAATGTCACCATCCGCAAAGGCGAACGCGTCGCCATCGTGGGGCCATCCGGAAGTGGCAAGAGCAGCCTGCTGGACATCCTCCTTGGATTGGTCGAGCCAACGGCCGGGCGCCTGCTGGTCGACGGGATGCCACTCGATTCGCATGAGCGGCTGTGGGCCTGGCAGAGTCAGGTGGCGTGCGTCGCGCAGAACGTGTACCTGCGAGACGCGCCAATTCGCGATGTCATCATGAACGCGGCAGGAAACAGCCCCGTCAACATCGCGCAGTTCGACAGCGCCGTGTCCGGCGCCGGGCTCCGGCCGTTCCTGGCGTCGCTGCCGTCGGGCGCGGACACCCGCATCGGTGACGGTGGCGTGCTCCTGTCCGGCGGGCAACGGCAGAGGATCGCCATCGCGCGAGCGCTGTACCGGCGGGCGCCGGTGCTGGTACTCGATGAAGCGACCAGCCAACTCGACGCCGCGACGGAAGCCAGCATCCTGGACACCCTGGATGCACTCGGGCAGTCCATGACCATCCTGATCGTCACTCACCGCGACGCGGCGCTTCGCGGCTGTTCCCGGATTCTCGACGTTCGCCAGGGCACCGTGGCGGAGCGGGTGATGGAGGCTTCCGCATGAGTTTCGGATTGCTCACCTACGAAACGATCAATCTGGGCGATCACGTCCAGAGCATCGCTGCGAAGCGCTTCCTGCCGCATGTCGATGTTCTCCTGCAGCGAGACGCTCTCCAGCTGGAACCGGGTGGCGAGGGCCAGGTTCACGCCATCCTCAACGGGTGGTATCTCGAACGACCCGTGAACTGGCCGCCGCATTCCCGCATCCGTCCCCTGCTCGTGTCGATGCACTTCGACACCCGGCGCATGCTCAGGCAATTCTGGATTCCTTCGCCAGCGTCCCAGATGCTGAGTCCGCAAGGCAGGGAATGGCTGATTGCGCACGGCCCGGTCGGTGCGCGCGACCCGGCCACGCTCGAACTGCTGCAGCGCCACCGCATCCCGAGCTGGTATTCCGGATGCCTCACCTTGACACTCCCCACGCCGAACGCAGCGAGGGATGACGTCGTGGTGGCCTGCGATCTCCCTGAGCCCTACCTCACCGCGATGAAGCGCCGCACGACTTCCCCGGTCACCTCCGTCACGCACCTCGACCTGATGACGAGCGGCCACGCACAGCGGATGGCAAAGGCACAGGCCCTGCTCGATCTTTACGCGCGCGCGCGCGCGGTAGTCACGACCCGACTGCATTGCGCGCTGCCTTGCCTGGCGTTCGGCACGCCGGTGCTGTTCGTGCCCACCGCTCCCGATCGCAGGCGGCTGCAGCCGGCATTCGAGCTGGCGCACATCGCGAAGCCATCCGCCTTCTTGTCGGGGCGTTTCGATTTCGACTTCGATGCCCCCCCGCCGAACCCGGAGCTTTGGCGGCCGCTGGCACGGCAGCTTGCCGAGCGATGCCAGGACTTCATCCAGTCCGTGCCCTCCCGCATCCCGGAAGTCACCCGATGACGATCCGAGGTTACGTGATTTGTTCCTACCCGCGCAGCGGTTCCAACTACCTGTGCCAGCTCCTGGCGTCGACGGGGACCTTGGGCCGCCCCCAGGACTGGTTCAACGGCAAGGGCATCCGGGCGCGCGAGGACGCGGCCTATCCCCTGGAGCCTCACGTCCAACTTCAGCAGGTGCTGGCACGGGGTGTCACTGACAATGGCGTGTACGGCATGAAGATGTTCTGCGAAGGCTTCGACCGCATCGCAGGGCTGGACTGGCCTTCCGCGTTGCCGGAGCTGCGCTGGATCCATCTTGAGCGCCTGGACCTGCTTGGCCAGGCCATCTCCGACGTGCGCTCGAAGCAGACCCGGCAATATCGATCCACGGCCCGCGTGCAGGGACAACCGAAGTTCGGGCACGGCGCAATTCGCGACTCGCTGGCGCGTACCGCCCGCGACCACGGACGCTGGACACTGTTCTTCGGGCGCAACGGCATCGTGCCCCTGCACCTGACCTACGAAGCTGTCGCCGCAGACCCGCAAGGCACCGTCGACGCCATCGCCCGCCTCGTGGGCCTGGAGGGGGCTCATCCCGTCCAGGCGCAGCACGTGACACTCGAAGTCCAGCGCGATGCCCTCTCCGACCAGTGGCGGCGACGATTCCTCGCCCGCGAGCAGGACATGACGCGCCTCGATTCACTGCCTTCGGCTGCCACACTGTGGACCCAGCGACAACTCTCACGGCTTCGGCAAAGGATCAACTCATGAACGACCTTTGGAATCGTCCCGTGTATCCGCTGTGCAAGGAACCGTTCGACCATCTGTGCGTCGACGGCTTTCTGCCGCAAGACCTGTTCGAAGAACTGGCGTCGACCTTTCCGGAGTGCCCCCCTGCCACGGGCCCGACCGGATTCACGATCCACCCCGGCGATGCCGAGTTCGAACACCTCATGGCCAAGGGAGGCGCGTGGCGGGACCTGTGGATGGCCTGCAACAACCAGACCTTCACCAATTTCGTGCTGCAACAGTTCGCGGCGTGTTTCGCGACGGATGCCGCGGTGAACCTGGATCGCGCGCGCCATGTGTTGCACGTGGAGTCGAGGGCGGAGAAGGAAAGTCGGCTACCACTGCGGGTAGTGCATGCCCCTGACGATTTGTGGGTCCGGTTCGATCTCATGCAGGGGCGAGTCGGCTACAGGCGCAAGGTCCATGTTGATCACCGCCGAAGGGCGGCGACGATGCTGCTGTACTTCACCGACCCATCCGGTACGGAAGGCGGGGACCTGTCGCTCCATGGCCCTGGCGACCGAACGACCACCGTCTCACCGCGCGCGAACCGACTCGTCATGTTCCCGTGCAACAACGCGTCCTGGCATTCGGTGTCGCCCATCGTTCGCCAGGACCATCCGCGCAACTTTCTCCAGGTCACGTTGTCCAGCTCGGTGGATCTGTGGCCGCCACTCCCACTGGGACTCGGGTCAAGGCTTCGCGAGGGTTTCAAGACGCTCGCCCGCGTTCGCTGATGCCTAGGGCAAATACGTTCTGGTTCTCCGGCGCGCGCCCACCTGATCGATGTGTATCCCCAAGTCGTGATTCACCCGAGGCGCGCCAGGGTCATCACATGATCGCGAAGCAGGTGAGTCAAACGACAATCGTGCGCTCCTTCACGCGCAGGCGCGCGACGCGGTGAAAGTGACATCGACCTCTGCTTTCAGCGGGACATCGAGCGCCTGTTTCTCAATCCTCACGCCACCGGATCACCCCATGGGAATCATCAGAGCTATTGCGTCCTCGTCAGCGGCCGTCCTCGCGACGCTCGTGATGTTGGTCACGCCGCAACTCGCGTCGGCTCAAGCCACACGCACATGGGTCTCCGGGGTGGGTGACGACGCCAACCCCTGCAGCCGGACAGCGCCCTGCAAGACATTCGCGGGGGCGATCAGCAAGACCGCCATCAACGGCGAGATCAATTGCATCGACGCCGGAGGTTTTGGCGCCGTCACGATCACGAAGTCCATCATCATCGACTGCAAGGGTGTCCTGGCGGGGGTGCTGAATGCCGGCACGAACGGGATCACCATCAACGCCGGCGTCGGACAGGTGACCCTGCGCAACATCTCCATCGACGGCGCCGGCACCGGTTTCGCGGGCATTCGCGTGCTGGCAGCGGCCAGCGTCCAGATCGATCAGGTCGTCATTCGCGGGCAGACCGGCAACGGCATCGACGTGGTGTCGTCGGCCGCCACGAATGTCACCGTGACCAACAGCCTGATCCGCGAGAACGTGCAGCACGGCATCTGGGCGGCGCCGACGTCAGGTGCCTCCGCCAGGGTGGCGGTGTTCAATTCCACGTTGGCCGCCAACGGCCTGACCGGCCTCCGGCTCAACGACAACTGCTCAGCCAGCGTCAGCGACAGCCTGCTGACCGGCAACGGCTCCTCGGGTGCTGCCGCGTCCTCGACCGGTGCCGCCTCCACGATCATGCTGGACCGCGTGGTCTCGTCCGGCAACCGCGACGGCGGGGTGCTCGCCAAAGGTTCGGGCGCAATCGTCTGGCTGGCCAACACGCTGCTTTCGAGCAACGCCTACGGCTTCTTTCCGCCGGCCGGCGGCGGCACCTACGTGTCTTTCGGGAACAACCGGGTGATCGGGAATACCATTTCAGACGGCGTGCCTACCCAAGTGGTATCACAGCTCTGATCGGATGGGCCCGCTGCGCGAGGACATGAAGCCACAGCGCCGATCTGGCCGGCGACGGGCCTTCACAGCAACGCCGTGTAGACCCCCAGATCGGCTTCCGAGAAGCAGCAGAACGTCACGTCCAGCGCGTCCCCGGCATCCGGACTGAAACCGCGGACCGTCGACACGGCGACTTCCGCCGCCAGCGCAATCGGATAACCGTACACGCCCGTGCTGATGCTCGGGAACGCCAATGTGTGGAGGCCGTGTGCGGTTGCCAGCGCCAGGCTTTCCCGGTAGCACGACGCCAGCAGCGCGGCCTCGCCACGTGCGCCGCCATGCCACACGGGCCCTACCGTGTGGATGACGTAGCGTGCCGGCAGTCGGAACCCCGGGGTGATCTTCGCCTGGCCCGTCGCGCAGCCATTCAACCGCCGACAGGCGGCGAGGAGGTCGGGGCCCGCAGCCCGGTGGATGGCACCATCGACGCCACCGCCGCCCAGCAGCGAGCTGTTGGCGCGTTGACGATGGCGTCCACACGGCGTGTCGTGATGTCGGCGCGCACGGCGCTCAGGCTGATCATGGCTGTTGGTCCTTCGGCGGTTTTCATCGGCCCCGGCGTCTGATGCCACCGGCTCCGGGGGCATCGCGTCAGCCGCCCGTCTTCCCCTTGGTCGGCACCGCCGGCGGCAGTTCCTTCGCCTTCAACTCCCGCACCTGCACCACCAGCTTGTTGTGTGCGTCGAAGAACGCGGCAGCGATCACCTTGCCTTCGTTGGTGTTGCTCCAGCCGAGCCCGCCGCCGCCACCGAGGCGGCCTGCGAGCAGCCCGCCCACACCCAGGTCGGTGGCACGTGCCGAGCCGGTGGACGCGGCCAGCTGTTCGGTGGTCTCGTTGTCGGTCAGCAGCAGTGCCACCTGGGCTTCCTTCAGCTTGACCTGCTCGACGAGACCGACCAGGCCGGCGATGTCGCGCAGCACCGGGATCGCGCCGATGATGCCGACCAGGCCTCGCCCGGCGTCCTGCTCGCTGAAGGTCAGGCTCGGCACCAGCGTGTACTGCGCCTCATAGCCCTTGCCCTTGGCCACGGTGGAGTTCGAGCGAACGATCCCCGCCTCCTTGAGCTCCTGTTCCTGGATGGTGCTGCGCAGGCCGGCCGCGCGGTCCACCACGCGGAAGCAGCCGCTTTGCTGGGCGATCAGCTTGATCAACGGCACCGGCGACGCCGGCAGCTGGTAGTTGTCGCGCATCGTGTAGCCCTGCGGGTTCTCGGCAAGCGCGAGCGTGGCCACCGGCGCATCGCAATGGGTCAGCTCGGGCGCGGCACCGCTTGCCCCGGCCGGCCCTGCCGAGCCGCTCACCACCGACCCGCCTTCGCCCAGTTCCGTCTTCTTCTCGCCGCATCCGGCGGCCAGGGCCGCGAGCATGCACACCGAGGCCAACTGTCGTTTGCTCATCAACGCTCCCACGATGGCCCTGTGGGCCGAGTCACAACCCGGCCATGATGCCAGCGCAGGCCGCGTGATCGGGCCTGGCGTGCCCCCCTGGAATGGGGAGGAAATGCAACAGGACGCGTTCGCTGTGATCACTTACGGGAGGACGTGCACCTCCAGGAGTGCGCCCGTGCCGGGCGCACAAAAAAAGGCCCGGGCAATGCCCGGGCCTTGATCACGCGCCAGGAAATGCGCCTTGCGGTCAGCGCGGCCCCACCACTGGCAACGGCGCACCCACTTCGTAGGCACCGGCGTCGGGGGCGGTGCCCGCAAAGCCGTCGTTGATGCCGGGGATCGCCACGCCGGCGTTTTCGGCCGCCGAGCCCGACTTCAGGCGCAGGTCCGGCGCCGCGTAGGTGCTCATCGCGTTGGTCGGCAATGCCACGGCACTGTTGAACACCGCGAGCGAAACCTGCACCGCGTTCTTCTCGGTCGTGAGGCTGCGCAGCTGCGTGAGGTCGCTGAACGATGTGCTGCCGAAGCGGCCGCTGAACGTGCCCGTCGTGGAACCGATGGCGTCGTAGTTCATGTTCGCGTTGGACGACACGAGGTCAGGGATCTGCAGCACCTTGCCGGAGCCGTTGTCGTAGCCGCCGTACGCGCCGCCCGGACCGCCGATGAACAGGTTGTTGCGGCTGTACAGGCTGTTGATCGCAACGCCGGCATAGATGCCAATCGCGTCACCGCCCTTGACCACGGTGTTGTGCAGAAGCACATCACCATAGCTGCCACGGTACAGCTTGAAGGACACGTGCGCGATGTTGTAGAGCACGTTGCGCACGAAGTAGGTCGGGCCACCGAGACCCGGTTGCGACGACAGCCCGATGAACGCGTTGGTGATGCGGTTGCGCATCACGCGGCAGTTGTGGAAGCAGAAGTCGGCCTCCACGCCGTCGTCGGCGGCGATCGAGAGGTCGTTGTTGAGGATGTCGATGCTGTATTGGTCCACGGCCTCGCTCTGCTCGAGCAGCGAGATGTTGTCGCGGAAGCCGCTGACCTTGTTGTTCATCACCACGTGGCCCGGGCCGGTGAACTCGATGCCCTCGCCCACGTTGGCACCGTTGACCCCGAGCGCGGCCTCGGCCCACGCGGTGGTGCCGGTCACGACGTTGTCCGCGATGTAGGCGTTCTCGGCGCGGATGTACGCCACCACGGTGCTGCCGCCACGCACCGTCGGCACCGACTTGATAGTGCTGCGTGTCAGCGCGAAGTGCTTGGTGCTGTCGAAGCGGACGGTGCCATTGACCTGCACGGCGTCGAGGATCACGTGCTGTCGGCCGTTGAAGAACAGCTCGCCGTTGAACACCGTGCCGGGCACGCCGCGGATGACGATCGGCTTGCCGGCCGACCCGTCCTTGCTCATCGTGAAACCGGTGTAGGTGCCTGCGGCAAGCTGGACGATGTCGCCCGGCACGGCCGACGCGAGCACGCTCGACAGCGTGGACGGCGTGGCGGCCTTGACCGGGGCGTTGGCCATCGGCGCGGGGACGGCGCGCGTGGTCGCGCTGACGGTGCGGGTGGTGCTGCCACCGTCCGCGTCCACCAGCGACAGCTCGACCTCGTAGGTCGTCGCGGGTTGCAGGTCGAAGACGCTGCCCGTGTGGCGCGTGGTCCACGAGAAGCCCGTGGTGCTGCCGGCCTGCACGCGGCGCAGCGGCATGCCGTTGCGCCAGGCAGTGGTGCCCTGCGCGCGGTAGCGCACGTTGACGACCGCGTTGGCATTGGCGTCACCGGAGAAGGCCCATTCGACCGTCAGGTTCTGCATCGTGGGGAACGGCGTCGTGATCGTGCCGGGCACGCTGACGTTCGCCGGGACCACGACCGCCGGGGCGGGCGCGGGCGCGGGCGCGGGCGCGGGAGCCGGAGCCGGAGCCGGAGCCGGAGCCGGAGCCGGAGCCGGAGCCGGAGCTGGTGCTGGTGCCGGTGCCGGTGCGGGGGCCGTCGTGGGCGTCGTCGCCGACACACTGTTCGACGGCCAGCTCACGTTGCCGGCCTTGTCGTACGCCCGCACGCGGAAGTTGTAGAGGCGCCCGCCGACAAGGGAGGTCGTCGTGTAGCTGGTGCTCGTGTTCGGGTTGAGCTGCATGTAGTTCGTGCAGGCCGAGGTCTCGCAGCGTTCGATCTTGTAGCTCTCGACGCCGACGTTGTCGGTGCTGCCGGTCCAGGCGAGCGTCGCCTGGGTGGGCGACAGCACCTTCACGGTCAGTGCAGACGGGGTGCTGGGCGCCTGGGTGTCGAGCGCCAGCACGCTGTCACCGATGTCGCGCGTTGCGACGTACGGCCCCGAGGACGTGGCCTTGCCATCATCGGCGATGGCAGCGACGCTGTACGTGTACGACACGCCAGCGGTCAAGCCGGTGTCGGAGAAGCTGGTGCCGTCGACCTCGGCGATCCCGGTGGACGGCGTGCAGCCGTCCGTGTCGCACCGCGACACCACGTAACGGGCGGCACCGCCCACGGCGGTCCAAGTCACGTCGATGCGCGCGTCGGTCACGGCCGATGCGCTGAGGATCTTGGGCGCCGTGGCGGTGCCTTCGGTTGCCGTCGGCGCCGGAGCCGGCGAGTCGACCGGGCCAGGTGCCGGTGCGGCCGTGTCGACCGTCACCGACGTAGCCGGCGTATCGGAAGCGACGTCCGAGCCGCCACCACCGCAGGCCGTCAGCGCAACCACAGCGCTCATGACGGCCAGACGGCTCAGAAGTTCTTTGCGATGTACCGCTTGCATCAAACCCACCCACAGATCAATTTCAGAGCCCGAATTGGACCGCGCCCCCTTGAACGCGGGGGTAAGCTTTTGCAAGATAGGGATTGAAACAACTTTGGGTGCGTGATAACTGCGTCACGCCGTGAAATGTCCCCACAACCCGCCGGAAACGGCCGTCTCATGCGGGCGGGGTTGTCAAGGACAAACTCACGGGCGGGTCGGCGAGCGCGTCGTTCGCGCCGCACAGCCAACAACGTTTCGTTACGAACGACGCGGTCGGTGGGCTGGTGGGAGCCTGATGCGATGCCGTTTCGAGGCCCGATGCCGGTGAGGCAACGGGTGCCACGCCCAAGTCGCGCACGCCGCTCAACGGCGTGCAGGGGGCGCAGGCCGGCGGCCGGTCGGGCTCCAGCACCCATGCGCCACACCTCTTCCCTGGCGCAATCTGAATCGCTTGCAAATAGATAGCACGCTATGTATACTGCCTTCCCATGAAGAAGCAACAGCCATCGCCAGCATCACTGCCAGCGCCCGCACTCGCGCTGGATCAGCAACTGTGCTTCGCGCTCTACTCCACCATGCTGGGCCTCAACAAGGTGTACAGAGGCCTGCTGAAAGACCTGGGGCTGACCTACCCGCAATACCTGGTGATGCTCGTGCTGTGGGAGCGCAATGACATGACGGTCTCGGAGATCGGCGAGCGGCTGTACCTCGACTCCCCCACCCTCACCCCGTTGCTCAAGCGCCTGGAAGTGGCAGGCCACATTGCACGAAACCGATCGACTGCCGACGAAAGGCAGGTCATCGTCTCACTGACCGCGGCGGGTCAACGCCTGCGCCAACGCGCGCAAGACATCCCCACCTGCGTGGCCGCCGCGATGGAATGCGCTCCTGACGAGATCGACACCCTTCGATCGCGGCTCAAGGACATGAGGTCGAAGCTCTACAAGAACGCCGCCTGACACGTTCGATGAAGACGGGCGCCACGTGCGCCCACTTTCCAGCCAATTCGTTCGCACGCGATTTATTCGCACGATAAAGCAGACCGGCGTCGCGCACCGGTCGCAGTTCAAGACGCGATGTCCTTCCACTCCACCTTCAATAGGCACCGATATGAAACGCATCCGCAAGGTCTTCGCCACGTCCCTTCTCTCGCTGGCCGCTGGTGCCGCGCTGGCCGCCGGGAGCCCTGGCGTCGAAACCAACACGCAGGCCTTCCTCGAGGCGCTGGCCAAAGGCGGCGGCAAGCCGCTCGAGGCCCTCTCTCCCGCCGACGCGCGCGCCGTGCTGGTTGGCGCACAGGCCGGGGCCAAGCTGCCGCCGGCTGACGTGAGCGAGAAGACCATCACGGTGGACGGCAAGCCGATCAAGCTGACCATCGTGCGGCCGGTTGGTGCCAAGGGCGTGCTGCCTGCGTTCATGTTCTTCCACGGCGGCGGCTGGATCCTCGGCGACTTCCCGACACACGAGCGCTTCGTGCGCGACCTGGTGGCCGACTCCGGCGCCGCGGCGGTGTTCGTGAACTACACACCATCGCCCGAATCGCGCTACCCGGTGGCCATCAACGAGGCCTACGCCGCCACCAAGTGGGTGGCCGACAACGGCGCGCAGATCAATGTCGACGGCAAGCGCCTCGCGGTGGCCGGCAACAGCGTGGGCGGCAACATGGCGGCGGTGGTGGCGCTGATGGCCAAGGCCAAGGGCGCGCCGGCATTGCGGGCGCAAGTGCTGTTCTGGCCGGTGACCAACGCCAGCTTCGAGAACGCCTCATACGACGAATTCGCCAACGACCACTTCCTGACCAAGAACATGATGAAGTGGTTCTGGGACGCCTACACGACGGACCCGAAGCAACGGCAGGACATCTACGCGTCGCCGCTGCTGGCAACCACCGACCAACTGAAGGGGTTGCCGCCCGCCTTGGTGCAGTCGGCCGAGAAAGACGTGCTGCGTGACGAAGGCGAGGCCTATGCCCGCAAGCTCGACGCCGCTGGCGTCACCGTGGTGGCCACGCGCTACAACGGCATGATCCACGACTTCGGCTTGCTCAACGTGCTGAGCGGCCTGCCCGCAACCCGCGCGGCGCTGCACCAGGCGAGCGAGGAACTGAAGGCGCGTCTGCGTTGATCCTGGGGTGATGGGAGCGGCACTCGCACGGGTGGAGGCTCCCTCACGCCTGGCCGGTGACAGCCGACATAGACCGGCAGGCGTGCCCATCACTTGTTCTTCGGAACGCGCAATGCCTCCACGACCAGTGCCAGAGCGGGCGATGCACTTCGGCTGGCGTAGTACAGGTGATGGCCAGGATAGGTGATTGCCCAATCATCCAGCACAGGCGTCAGGCTCCCCGCTGCAACATGCTCATTGATGGCGGGCGCGGGAACCCAGGCCAGCCCGTGCCCGGCCATCGTCGCGGCAACCACCAAGTCTGTCGCGTTGAACACGAGACGCCCGGTGACCTGGACATTGGTGTTTTTTCCGCGGCGCTTGAACTCCCAGTGCAGCAGCGCGCCGTGGGTAGGCAGGCGCAGACAAATGCAGTCGTGTTCGGCGAGATCTTGCAGCGTGCGAGGCGGGCTGCGGCGCTCGAAGTAGCCAGGGCTCCCGACAACCGTCATGCGCATGTCCGGTGCCATGCGCACCGCGATCATGTCCTTGGCAACGTCACCGCCCAGGCGAACGCCAATGTCGAACCGCTCGGCCACGATGTCGATGAAGCGGTTCTCGCTGCTGATCTCGATCTTGATGTCGGGGTACCTGGAAAGCAACGGCTGCAGCCTGGGCCAGACCAGCATCCGCGCCGCCGTTTCCGTGGCCGTGATGCGCACCGTGCCTGCCGGCGTGTCACGCGACTCGCTCAGCGCGGCCAGCTCTGCGTCGATGTCCGCGAAGCGCGGCCCCACGGCCTGGTACAACCGCTCCCCTGCTTCGGTGGTCGACACGCTTCGCGTCGTGCGGTTCAGCAGTTTCAGGTCCAGCTTGCGCTCCAGCGTCCGAATCGTCTGGCTGAGCGCGGACTGCGTCACGCCCATTTGCGCGGCAGCGCGGGTGAAGCTGCCCTCGCGGACAACGGCCGCGAAGGCCGCCAGGTCGTCGAATCGTGTCATTGAGTAGCCCGTCTTATAAGTCTATGTCTGTCCCGCGGTCTAGTCGATCGATCGCGTGGTGCCTACAGTTCCTGCGTTGAACAACGGCACGTTTTCGAGCAAGGAACCTGGGCATGATCGAACGAACACTTGGAGCAGGCGGCCTGGAAGGCTCGGCCATCGGACTCGGCTGCATGGGCCTGAGTTTCGCCTACGGAGGGCTCCGGCCGCGAGCGCCGAGCCTGCAAGGCTTCGGCTTGGAATCCAGGGAGAAACAATGAAGACACGCAAACTGGGCAAGCTCGAAGTCTCGGAGATCGGCTTCGGCACGATGAGCTTCGCGTCGACCTATGGCCCATCCCCGGACCGCGACGAAGCCATTCGGGTCATTCGCGGGGCCCATGACCTGGGTGTCACATTCTTCGACACCGCCGAGGTCTACGGCCCCTTCACCAACGAGCGGCTCGTCGGGGAAGCCGTTGCCCCCTTCCGCGATCGGGTCGTGATCGCCACCAAGTTCGGCTGGGACGTCGATCTGGAGACGGGCGAGCGACGGGGCGGACTGAACAGCCGCCCGGACCACATCAAGCTCGCCACCGAGGGCATGCTGAAGCGGCTGAACATCGATTGCATCGACCTGCTGTACCAGCACCGGGTCGACCCCGATGTGGCGATCGAAGACGTTGCAGGCGCGGTCAAGGACCTGATCGCCCAGGGCAAGGTCAGGCACTTCGGCCTGTCCGAGGCCGGCACCGATACGATCCGTCGCGCCCACGCGGTGCAGCCGGTCTCGGCCATCCAAAGCGAATACTCGCTGTGGACCCGCGACCCCGAGCCCGAGGTGCTGCCACTGTGTGAAGAGCTCGGAATCGGGTTTGTGCCCTGGAGCCCGCTGGGCGCCGGCTTCCTGACGGGCAAGATCGACACCAGCACGCCCATCGACCCCAAGGACTTCCGCGCCAACTCGCCGCGTTTCACATCCGAGGCCCGTGAAGCGAACAGCGCCATCGTGGATCTGCTTCGGCGTGTCGCAGCTGAGAAGGGTGCCACGCCGGCTCAAGTCGCGCTGGCCTGGCTGCTCGCGGAAAAGCCCTGGATCGTCCCGATCTTCGGCACGCGCCGGCTCGATCGTATCGAGGAAAACCTGGGCGCGGCAGGCATCACGCTGAGCGCCGACGACCTGTCTCGGATCGGGGCGATCGGGTCCACCATCGAGGCGCGCGGTGCCCGTTTGGGGGAAGCGATGCTGCGGCTCTCGTACCGGTGAGCGGCGTCGAGCTTTCTTGATTCCCCCAACGGAAATACGCGCACCATGAGCACACTCAACATCAACGGCCGCAACCAGACGATCGATGCCGACCCCGGCACCCCCATCCTCTGGGCCCTGCGCGATACCCTGGGCATGACCGGCACCAAGTTCGGTTGCGGCGCGGCGCTCTGCGGCGCGTGCACCGTGCACCTCGACGGCCAGGCCATCCGCTCCTGCATCACGCCGATCTCTGCCGCCGAAGGCAAGAAGATCCGCACCATCGAAGCCATGACCGACGGCAGCGACCGGGTCGGGGCGGCCGTGCACGCCGCCTGGGTCAAGCACGACGTGGCCCAGTGCGGCTACTGCCAAAGCGGCCAGATCATGAGCGCGACCGCATTCCTCAAGTCGCTGCCCAAGGGCAAGCAGCCCACCCCCGCCGAGATCGATGGCGCGATGGCCGGCAACATCTGCCGTTGTGGCACCTACGCCCGCATCCGCGCCGCGGTGGTGGATGCCGCCAAAGCCCTCGCCTGACTGGAGCCCGCCATGTTGAACGACACCTACCCGGCTGAACTGCCGCGCGCGCTGCAGCACATGCTTGAACGTGAGCGGACGGACGCCCCTGCCACGCTGCAACGGCGCAGCTTCCTGAAAGTGGTCGGCGCCAGTGGTCTCGCGCTCGGCGCCTTTCCGCACCTTGCCACGGCACAAGGCTCCGCCTCGGCGGCCGGCGGCCTGAAACCCACCGAACAGCCGTCCGCGTTCGTGCAGATCGCGCCCAACGGCGAGGTCACCGTGACCATCAACCGGCTCGAGTTCGGCCAGGGCGTGCAGACGGGCCTGCCGATGATCCTGGCCGAGGAACTGGATGCCGACTGGCGCCTGGTGCGCAGCCGCAACGGCACCAGCGACATCGCCTACCAGGACCCCCGCTTCGGGATGCACATCACCGGTGGCTCCAATTCCATCAAGAACAGCTACACCCAGTACCGCGAGCTTGGTGCCCGCGCCCGGGCCATGCTGCTCAGTGCCGCCGCGGCCCGCTGGAACGTGGACGCGGCGAGCCTGCGCACACAGGCCGGCACTGTGATCGGTCCCGCAGGCCGCAGGGCACGCTATGGCGAGCTGGCCGAGGCCGCCATGGCGTTGCCCGTTCCAGAAAAAGTCACGCTCAAGGACCCCAAGGACTTCCGGATCATCGGCCGCGCCACGACGCGGATCGATGCCAAAGCCAAGAGCAGTGGCCGACAGGATTTCGGCATCGACGTCCGCCTGCCGGGGCAACTGACCGCCGTGGTGGCCCGCCCGCCGGCGTTCGGCGCCAAGCTCACCACCGTGGACGACACCGCGGCGCGCGCCGTCAAGGGCGTCAAGGCGGTGCTGCGTGTGCCGCTGGACGGCGGCGCAGAAGGCGTGGCCGTGGTGGCCGATGGCTACTGGCAGGCCAAACTCGGCCGCGACGCACTGAACCTGCAATGGGATCTGGCAGCGGTCGAGAAAGTGGACAGCGAGAAGCAACTGGCCCAGTACAGGGAGTTGGCCGGTCGCCCGGGCCCACACCACTTCGAGGCCGACATGGCGCCACTGGCGACGGCGCCTCACCAACTGGAAGCGGAGTTCGTCTTCCCGTACATTGCCCACGCGCCCATGGAGCCGCTGAACTGCACCGTCCAGCTGTCCGAGGGACGTGCCGAGCTGTGGGTCGGCACCCAGTTCCCCGGCGCCGACAGCGCGGCGGCTGCGCGCGTGCTGAGCCTCAAACCCGAGCAGGTGCGGATCAACGTGCAGACGGCCGGTGGCGGTTTTGGCCGGCGCGGCGTAGGCAGCAGTGACTTCGTTGTCCTGGGATGCGAGGTTGCGAAGGCTGCTCGCGCGGCAGGCCTGAACGCCCCGGTGCGCACGCTCTGGAGCCGCGAGGACGACATCAAGGGCGGCTACTACCGCCCCATGCACCTGCACCGCGCACGCATCGGATTCGACGACAGCGGCAAGGTGCTCGCGTGGGACCACGTCCTGGTCGGCCAGTCCATCGTCACGGGCACCATGTTCGGCGGCCGGGTGAAAAACGGCATCGACCCGACGGCCACCGAGGGCATGCGCGCGCCGTACCCGCTGCCGATGCGCCTGACGGTGCACCACCCGAAGGTCAACGTGCCCGTGCTGTGGTGGCGCAGCGTGGGCTCGACCCACACCGCCTTCGTCATGGAGACCTTGATCGATGACATCGCGCGCGCCACGAAGCAGGATCCGGTGGCCTATCGGATGCAGCTGTTCGGCGATCAAAGCCCGCGCCACCGCGCCGCGCTGCAACTGGCGGTGGACAAGAGCGGCTATGGCAAGACCCGGTTGCCCGCGGGCCGCGCCTGGGGCGTGGCGGTGCACGAGTGCTTCAGTTCGGTGGTGGCCTACGTGGTGGAGGCGTCGGTGAAAGACGGACTTCCCGTGCTGGACCGCGTCACCGCCGGCGTGCATTGCAACCTCGTGGTCAACCCGCGCAGCGTGGAGGCCCAGGTGCAGGGTGCGGCGCTCATGGGCCTGTCGATGTGCCTGCCGGGTGGCGGCGCAATCACATTGAAGGATGGCGAAGTGCAGCAGAGCAACTTCGGCGACTTCGGCGTGCCGCGCATTACCGACATGCCGCAGATCGCCGTCCACGTCGTGCCCAGCGCCGAGCCGCCCACTGGCATGGGGGAGCCCGGCCTGCCCCCACTGGCCCCAGCCTTCGCCAATGCGATCGCACGCCTCACTGGCAAGCCGCTGCGCGAGCTGCCGTTCAATCTGGCGTAAGGAGCGACATGGAGGACCTGGACACGCTGGTCTTGCGCGCCGTCGCACGATGGCAATCGTCGGGCTCGCCCGTGGCCCTGGTCACCGTCGCGCGAACCTGGGGCTCCTCGCCACGACCTCCGGGCTCACTGATGGCGATCAACGAACGGGGCGAAACCGTTGGTTCGGTTTCCGGCGGGTGCATCGAGGACGACCTGATCGAACAGGTTCGGGTCGGCGGTGTCCGGGCGCTGTGTGCCGCGGCGGTGCCCACCGTCCTGCGCTACGGCATCTCGGCCGAAGAGGCGCATCGCTTCGGCCTGCCCTGCGGCGGCACGATCGAACTCGTGCTGGAGCCGGTGTCAGCGCTCAGCCGAATCAACGAACTGTTGTTGGCCTGCCAACAACGGCGCGCCACCGAGCGCGTGCTGGACCTGCTGACGGGCGAGGTCGTGCTTCGGGATGGCCGGCACGATGGCGTGCCGCTGCTCGAGGACGCCCGGCTGACCACCTTCGTGGGTCCGCGGGCCCGCCTGATCGTGATCGGCGCCGGTGATCTCTCTCGCTACCTGTGCCAGATGGCCATGAGCCTCGGCTTCGAGGTGATCGTCTGCGACCCGCGTGAGACTCGTCTGTCGGACTGGCACCTGGATGGCGTGGTCGTGACCCAGGAGATGCCTGACGATCTCGTGCAGCGGCTGCAGCCGGATGGCCGCACCGCCGTCGTCGCGCTCACGCACGATCCGAAGATCGATGACCTCGCGCTGATCGATGCGTTGCAGTCGAACGCCTTCTATGTCGGAGCCATCGGCTCGCGCCGGAACACCGCCCAGCGCCGGGAGCGATTGAAGGTGCACTTCGATCTTTCCGATGCCGCCCTCGAACGCTTGCACGGGCCAGCGGGCCTCTACATCGGCAGCAAGACGCCGGCCGAGATCGCCCTGTCCATCATGGCCGAGGTGGTCGCGGCGAAAAACGGGGTCCCGATGAGCGAATCCGCGCGAGTCGCCAAGGCGAAATGGCGATTGGAAGCGGCGGGCTCACCTGGCGATCCGCATCCGGCCGCGGCCTCTGCCTTGGTGTGTCCCGCCCCAACTTTCCCACTGGCCAACAGCGTCACGAACACGGTGACATGAAGAAAGAACTCAGATGACCGAAGATCCGAAACCGCATCGCGGTGACCGCCTTGTTGTCGCCGCCCGGCGCATGCTGGCAGCCCCGGTTCTCGTGGGGTTGGCAGCGAGTGCCCTGCTGCCCGCGCAGGCCGTGGCCAGCCAGGCGCTGGCGCAGAAGTACACCTGTGTCGCATGCCACCAACCCGCGGTCAAAGTGGTGGGGCCATCCTGGAAAGACATCGGCGCCAGGTATGGCCAGGGGAAAGGGACCGCCGCGCAACTGGCTGCCAGCATCAAAGCCGGCAGCACAGGCAAGTGGGGGCCGATGCCCATGCCGCCGCAGGCTCAGGTTCCCGACGCCGATCTGCAAGCCATTGCGCAATGGCTGCTTGCCGGCGCGAAGTAGTCGCCTCGGTGCGGTGATGCGGTCCGGCGGACCGTCAACGTGAGCGCATGAAACCGGTCGCGGGCTGCAACACGCCCTGCCTTGACGACACGCCTCTTCCAAAAGCATGCAGGCCTTCCACGTCCAGGACGTGGATCGTGCCGTACTGGATTCGCACGAACCCGGCCGCTTGAAGCTCATGCAAGGCACGGTTCGCGGTTTGCCGAGACAGGCCGCACAAGCGTGCAATCTCCTCTTGCGACAGGGACAACGCATCCGACGTGACCGAGCAAAGCGCTGGATTGAACAACTCAGCCACGCACACGGCCACCTGCGCCGTGGTCGACTGCATGCGATAACTTTCCACGACGGCCACGAACTGGCCGAGGCGAGCATTCAACTGGTGGACGAGGAAGTGGTTGAACGCCAAACTCGTTTCGAACAACCAGTCAAACGTTCTCGTCGGCATCAACGCGATCCAGCTGTCGCGCAGCGCGATCACCTCATAGGGCCTGAGCTCGCGCTTGAGGATCGATCCTTCCCCCAGCCATCCTCCGGAAGAGACGCCAATGAACGTGGTGCCCCGTCCGTCGGCGGATACGGTGTCGACCTTCACCATGCCGTCCAGGACGCCCACCCAATGCTGCGCGCGCGCGCCCTCCCGGCTCACGACGGTTCCAGCAGCGTACTGCACCACTTGCGTCTCTGCGTCCACCCGCACCCATTGTTCGGCAGTGAGGTGCCTGGCCCAGGGGGCTTCCCGAAGGCGGTCGCGCATCTCGAGGGAACTGGGAGACATGGCTTTCTCGAAGGAACTCGGCGGAGCAAATTCTGACAGTACCCGCACAGCCTGGCTTGGCAATGAGGGCAATCCAGTCCAGGGGTCTTCCCCTAAGTCGACGCGACGGAAATGTACGCCGGCCGACAGTCAATCGGCACCGGCGATTCCAGAATCAGTGCGCACCGATCCCGTGACAACGCGCCAACCATGAAGGACGTGACATGTACGCAGAGAATCGCAAGACGCACCGGATTCGATCGACCGCGCTCGCTGCAGCGGCACTGTGTTCGCTCCTGCTTGCCGCGTGCGGCTCGGACGGCGACAGCAGTGCACCCGCACAAGTGGTGAACGCGCAGCAGGCCTGCAACGCCCTGTCTGGCAAGGTCATCGGAGGCGCGGCGCTGACCGCTGCCATGGTGCCCGCGAGCGCGTCCGTGCCGACCTATTGCAAGGTCAACGGCACCATCGCCCCGGCCTTGAACTTCGAGATGCGGCTGCCGGACGCCTGGAACGGCAAGCTGTACTACGGTGGCGGTGGCGGCTACAACGGGTCCATCCCACCGCTGGTGCTGCCGGCGCTTGCCCAGGGGTATGCCTCGGTCGCGAGCGATTCGGGTCACCAGGGAAGTGGGCTGTCCGCGGATTTCGCCCTGACCGACACCTTCGCGGCCCAGCTGTTCGGGAGCCTTTCGGTACCGACGGTGATGTCCTCCGCGCTCGAATCGGTGACCGCGGCTTACGGCGTGCCACCGTCCAAGTCCTACTTCGAGGGCTGCTCCAACGGCGGGCGGGAGGCGCTGATGACGGTGCAACGCCATCCGAATCTATTCGACGGCGTGATCGCTCGAGCTCCCGCATACAACTGGGTGGGTTTCATGGGGGCGTTCAACCGCACCGCCAAGGCGCTGGCCGCCCCGGGAGGGGCGTTCAGTGCAGAGAAAACCGCCCTGCTGGCCAAGCACGTGCGCGACACCTGTGATGCGTTGGACGGAATCGTCGACGGCGTTGTGTCGAACCCCGCGGCCTGCACGCCTGCGGTCCTCGACATCGCCGCCCTGCGTTGCGGCGGAGGTACCGATACGGGAAACACCTGCCTTTCGGACGCGCAACTCGCCGTGGTCACCTCGTGGACCACCGACGCCGTCTTCGCCGGCAACAGCACCTTCCGCAACAAGGGGTGGAACTTGACGGGGAATGAAGACGACCCGGGAGCTTGGGGAGCGTGGGAAACCGGCAACGGCAACGTCACCGGCGCGCTGCAGTTTCTCTTCCAGGACACCACCGTCAAGAACTACCTCGCGCGTGATCCGGCGGCCAACTCCTTGACCTATGCGCCGTGGGATCAGAACCAGAATGCCCTCTATGCACTGGCCGCGCTCAATGACGCGACGAACACCGACATCCGCCCGTTCCTCAACAGCGGCGGCAAGCTGATTGTCTGGCACGGCGGAAACGACGCGGCACTGAGTTCGAATTCGACCGCCGAGTACGTCGCCAACATGCGCAGCGCTGTCGGTGCTGCGAGCGCGGATGCCGCCACCCGCTTCTACATCGCGCCCGGGGTCGACCACTGCGCGGGCGGCCCCGGCGCGGACACGTCGGACCTGCTGGCCGCGCTGGACCAGTGGGTGACCGCGAGCGTTGCGCCCGCCACCTTGCGTGCGGAGAAGATTGACGCGGCGGGTGGGGTGGCCTTCGCCCGGCCGTTGTGCCAGCACCCGCAGTACCCGCGTTATACCGGCCCGGTCAACGACGCCGCGGCCGCCAAGCTTGCAACCAACTACACGTGCACGACGCCTTGAGTGGGCCCGCGGCATGTGGGGCGGGCGGGATCGGCCCCATCGAATCGAGGTGTCCGCCGGGAACCCTCAGGCCGATCGGGCGACCGTCGACAGCTTGCGGCGGTACTCCGTCGGACTCTCACCCGTCCACTGGCCGAAGGCGCGGGTGAAA
The DNA here is from genome assembly GCF_001425785.1 of Rhizobacter sp. Root1221. Classification (GTDB taxonomy): domain Bacteria; phylum Pseudomonadota; class Gammaproteobacteria; order Burkholderiales; family Burkholderiaceae_C; genus Rhizobacter. The sequence continues at coordinate 24,342 of NZ_LMDI01000029.1, forward strand.
CTCTTTTCGTTGCGGAACGCCACGGCCAGTGCGATCTGCTTCACCGACCGGCTGGTTCGCGTCAGCATCTCGATGGCCATGTCGCGGCGCACCTGGTCCTTCAGCGCCTGCAGGGAGGTGCCCTCCTCCTTGAGCTGTCGGTGCAGCGACCGCACCGACATGTTGAGGGCGCTGGCCAAGGTGTCGGCCGTCTGCTGAACGGAGAGCAGCTCGCGCACGCGCTGGACGAGCAGCCGGTCGCGCCGGTACTGGAGCACCGTGAGTGGCAAGGCCCGGCGCAACATCGCGCGCAACGCCGCTTCGTCGCGCCGAATGGGCAACCGGAGGTATTGCTCGTCGAAGCTGATGCCGGTCACGCCGGCGCCGAATCGAACGGGCCCCGGGAACATCAACGCGTACGCGGCGTGATGGATCGGGGGCGCGTGGGCGAACGACACGGCGAGCAAGGGAATGCGGGAGTCGGTTGCCCAGCAGGCGAACCCATGGACGTACCTCAGCAACGTCAGGAGGCAGAACTCGCGCATCCGCGCGTCGCCCGGGCGGCACTCCTCGATCGTCAGTTCCGCCCGCTGGCCCGCGGATCGCAAGGTCAGCAGCACGTCGTCGACCAGCAGTCGATGGTGCCGGCACCATCGCTTCAGCGCGACACCCAGGTTCGGCGAACCGAGGGAGGCGCGACACAGCATGCCGTAGCTGCCCCAGGGAAGCCGCCGGCCGAACCAGCCGAGTGCCTCGTCGTCCAGCTCGCGCATTGCCGCTTCGGAGAACGCCATCATCTGCTCGGCAGTGATGCAGGCATCGGTTCGGTGCAGCGAAAGCGGCGCGATTCGTGCCCGTTCAAGGGCTTCGGCCGGGTTGGCGCCGTACTTCTCATAGGCCAGCACCATGGCGCGAATGAACGCCATCGGCGTGGCGGCGGAGCGGGTTTCGGCCATGCCGCAAGTCTGCACCTGATTGGCACGATCTGCAACCAATCTGGCGCACGTGACGCCGCCGACGACCTACTCTTGTCAGACCAGCGATCCAGACGAATCGTGAAACCAGGGTGGACCCACAGGAGACGAGATGAGCGAATCCATCAACCAAGGGCGACATCAGGGCATCGCCCCGGCGGACGGCATGTCCCAGGTGTCCGGCTCGACGGAAACGGCGCTGTCGACGTCGACCATCTTCGGTCTGTTGTCGGCCACCGCGGCGCAGTGGCCCGACCGCCCCGCCGTCGTGTTCCGCGAGCAGGACGTGCGTTGGACGTGGTCGCAGTTCAAGTCCGAGGTGGATCGCTTCGCTGCCGGCCTTCTGGCGCTGGGACTTCGGCGAGACGACCGGATCGGCATCTGGTCGCCCAATCGCGTGGAGTGGCTGGTCGCCCAGTTCGCCACGGCCCGCATCGGCGTGATCCTGGTCAACATCAATCCTGCGTACCGGATCGCCGAACTCGAATATGCACTCAACGCGTCGGGCTGCCGCGCCATCATTGCGGCGGAGCGGCTGCGCAGCTCGATGTACCTCGAGATGCTGCAGACACTCGCGCCGGAGCTTGCCACGTGCGAGCCGGGCAAGCTCATGTCGAAGCGGCTGCCCCTGCTGCAGTTCGTGATCCGGCTGGGGCAGGAGCGAACACCCGGCATGCTGGGCTACGACGCGGTGCTGAACGGCGCAGGGAGAGCGATCGACACGGCCGCACTCGACGAGATCAGCGAGGCACTCGACTGCTTCGACGCCATCAACATCCAGTTCACCAGCGGGACCACCGGCAACCCGAAGGGCGCGACGCTCACCCACCACAACGTGGTGAACAACGGCCGCTTTGTCGCCCAGGCCATGCGGTTGAGCGAGCAGGATTCGCTTTGCATTCCGGTGCCGCTGTACCACTGCTTCGGCATGGTGCTGGCCGTGCTGGCCTGCGTCTCCACCGGCTCGCAGATGGTGTTCCCGGGCGAAGTGTTCGATGCCGGCGCGACCTTGGCTGCGGTCCAGGCCGAGCGCTGCACGGCCCTGCACGGCGTGCCAACGATGTTCATCGCGGAACTCGATCACACCGACTTCGCAGCCTTCGACCTGACGACGTTGCGCACCGGCATCATGGCCGGCGCGCCGTGTCCGATCGAGACCATGAAACGTGTTGTCTCGCAGATGCACATGGGCGAGGTGACCATCGCGTACGGCATGACCGAGACGAGCCCGGTCTCGTTCCAGAGCGCCACCCACGATCCGCTCGAGCGCCGGGTGTCCACGGTGGGCCGAATCCAGCCGCACCTCGAAGCGAAGGTGGTGGACGTCGGCGGCGCGGTGCTGCCGATCGGTCAACCAGGTGAGTTGTGGGTGCGCGGCTATTCGGTCATGCGAGGGTACTGGGGCGATGAGCAGCGGACACGCGAGGCCATCGTCGACGGCTGGATGCGAACCGGCGACCTCGCGACGATCGACGCCGAGGGCTATTGCAACATCGTCGGGCGCCTCAAGGACATGCTCATCCGCGGCGGCGAGAACATCTACCCGCGCGAGATCGAGGAGTTCCTGTTCCGGCATCCGAAGGTTCAGTCGGCGCAGGTGTTCGGCGTTCCCGACCCGAAGTACGGGGAGGAGGTCTGCGCCTGGATCGTTCTCAAGCCAGGCGAACAGGCGACCGAAGAAGACATCCGGACCTTTTGCCGCGAGCAGATCGCGCACTTCAAGGTTCCCCGCTACATCCGCTTCGTGCCGGACATGCCGATGACGATCACCGGCAAGGTCCAGAAGTTCGTGATGCGCGAGCAGATGGTGGAAGAGCTGAAGCTCGCGGCAGCAAAAAACGCTTGAGCACGGCGCATCCATGATCGAACTTCATCACTGCATCAGCGCCCGGTCCTTCCGGCCGCTGTGGATGCTCGAAGAACTCGGCCTGCCGTATCAGTTGAAGATCTGGCCGTTCCCTCCCCGCACGCACGCCCGCGGCTTCCTCGCGCTCAACCCCCTTGGCACCGTGCCGCTGTTCATCGACGGCGATGTCCGGATGACCGAGTCGGCGGCGATCTGTCAGTACCTGGCCGCGCAATCACGGCCGACGCCGCTGGATGTCGGTGCAGATGAGCCGGCGTTCCCGGCCTACCTCAACTGGCTGTCCTTCGGCGAGTCGACGTTGACGTTTCCGCAATCGCTTGTGCTTCGCTACGGTCGCTTCGAGGCGGCTGCGCGTCGCAACCCACAGGTCGTCGAAGACTACACGCGCTGGTTCCTGGCGCGCCTGCGGGCCATCGAGGCGGCGCTCGCCCAGGGCGAGTTCCTGTGTGGCGGCCGCTTCACCGCGGCGGACGTCTCCGTGGGCTACGCGTTGATGCTGGCGGAACACCTCGCCCTTCACGCGCAGTTCCCCACGAACGTGCTCTCGTACTGGGAACGGCTGCATGAAAGGCCAGCCTATCGGCGCGCGATGGCGGCCCAGCGCACTGCGGCAGAGGCGCAGGGCGTGTCCACCACGCCAGCGCCTGAAACCGGGGGCGAATGAACAACGCGCACCCACGAGACTTTCCATTCGATCCAGACCCCTTCCCCGAATTCTCCTCCCCAGGTACCTACCGATGAACACAAGACTCTCAGCACTCAGCGTCGCGGCATCGCTTGCCCTGTCCCTGGGATCGGTTGCGCATGCACAGGTCAGCGCCGACATCGTGAAGGTGGGCCTTCTGATCGACATGAGCGGTTCGTACTCCGACCTGGCCGGACCAGGATCGGTCATCGCGGGTCGCATGGCCGTCGAGGATTTCGGCGGCAAGGTGCTCGGCAAGCCCATCGAACTGGTCGTTGCAGACAGTCAGAACAAGGCCGACATTGCGTCCACGAAGGCACGCGAGTGGTTCGACACCGGCAACGTCGATGCGATCCTCGACCTGGTGCCCACCAACGTCGCACTGGCGGTCATGGACATTGCCGCGCAGAAGAACAAGATCGCCGTGGTCGTCGGCTCTGCCTCGACACCGATCACCAACGAAAAATGCACGCCGACCAGCATGCACTGGATGTACGACACCTACTCCAGCTCGATCGGTGTAGGGCGCGCGCTGGCCAGGAAAGGCAACGACACCTGGTTCTTCATCACCGCGGACTACGCCTTCGGAAAGGCGCTCGAGAAGGACGTGAGCGACGTCGTGGTGGCCTCGGGCGGCAAGGTCGTCAACGCGGTCAGGCACCCGCTCAACACGCAGGACTTCTCTTCCGTGCTGCTTCAGGCACAGAGCTCGAAAGCCAAGGTGGTGGGTCTTGCCAACGCGGGTGGCGACGCCGTCAACGCCATCAAGCAGGCAAGCGAGTTCGGGTTGACGCGAAACCAGATCGTGGCGCCGCTGCTGCTGTTCATCTCCGATGTCCACAGCCTCGGCCTGCCTGCTTCACAGGGCCTGTTCCTGACCGAAGGCTTTTACTGGGACCAGAACGAGCAAACGCGTGCATGGTCGAAGCGCTTCTTCGAGAAGCACAAGCGGATGCCGACGATGGCGCAAGCGGGCGTGTACTCGGCCGTGACGCACTACTTTAAGTCGGTCAAGGCCGCGGGCACCGATTCGACGGATGCCGTCTTGAAGAAGATGCGCGAAACGCCTGTTCAAGATGTCGTGATCCCCAACGGCAAGATTCGCCAGGACGGCCGGCTGGTGCACGACATGTTGCTGCTCCAGGTGAAGAAGCCGGGCGAATCGAAAGCACCCTGGGACTACTACCACGTCAGGGACGTGATCCCCGGCGACCAGGCGTTCAAACCCCTGTCGCAATCGACCTGTCCGCTGGTCAAGAAGTGATGCACGGACTCACCTAACGCAAAGGAATTCGCATGACACACCTGCCAAGCCTCCGTTTCGACCTGGGCGAAACCATCGAGATGCTGCGCGACACGGTACGCGACTTCGCCGCGAACGAGATCGCGCCGCGGGCCGCCCAGATCGACCACGACAACCTGTTCCCCGCCGACCTGTGGAAGAAGCTCGGCGACCTGGGCCTGCACGGCATGACGGTCAGCGAGGAATACGGCGGCACTCAGCTGGGCTACCTCGCGCACCTGGTGGTCATGGAGGAGGTGTCGCGTGCCTCTGCGGCGGTCGGACTGTCGTACGGGGCGCACTCCAACCTGTGCATCAACCAACTCCATCGCAACGGCGATCCGGCGCAGAAGCAGCGGTACCTGCCCAAGCTGGTATCGGGCGAACACGTGGGCGCACTGGCGATGAGCGAGCCGAATGCGGGCTCGGACGTTGTCAGCATGAAGCTCCGTGCCGACAAGCGTGGCGACCGCTATGTGCTGAACGGCTCGAAGATGTGGATCACCAACGGCGGTGACGCGGACACGCTTGTCGTCTACGCGAAGACAGATCCCGAGAAAGGCGCCAAGGGCATCACCGCCTTCATCCTGGAGAAGCGCTTCAAGGGCCTGACGTTCGGCACGAAGTTGGACAAGCTCGGGATGCGCGGTTCGAACACCTACCCGGTGTTCCTCGAAGACTGCGAGGTGCCGGAAGAGAACGTGCTCGGCGGCGTGGGCAATGGGGTCAAGGTGCTGATGAGCGGCCTCGACTACGAGCGGGCCGTCCTGTCCGGCGGACCGCTTGGCATCATGGCCGCATGCATGGATGTCGTCCTGCCCTACGTGCACGACCGAAAACAGTTCGGCCAGAGCATCGGAGAATTCCAGCTCATGCAGGGCAAGCTCGCTGACCTGTACACCACGTGGCAGGCCTGCCGCGCCTACGTGTATGCCGTGGGACAGGCATGCGACCGTTCGGACCATGCACGCTCCCTGCGCAAGGACGCCGCTGGCGCGATCCTGTACGCCGCCGAAAAAGCCACCTGGATGGCAGGCGAGGCGATCCAGGTGCTGGGCGGCAATGGCTACATCAACGAGTACCCGACGCCGCGGCTGTGGCGCGACGCCAAGCTCTACGAGATCGGCGCCGGCACCAGCGAGATCCGGCGCATGCTGATCGGGCGCGAACTCTACAGCGAGACCCTGTGAGGCCGCCATGTGCACTCTCGGCACCCTGTTCGCGAACAACCGGGCCTGGGCGGACCGGCAGGTCGCCGGGGACCCGGAATTCTTCACCCGGCTGGCAACGCAGCAGTCGCCGCACTACCTGTGGATCGGATGTTCCGACAGCCGCGTGCCGGCCAACGAGATCCTCGGGCTGGCGCCGGGAGAAGTGTTCGTGCATCGAAACATCGCCAACGTCGTCGTGCACTCGGACCTCAACTGCCTGTCGGTCATCCAGTACGCGGTCGAGACGCTGAAGGTCGAGCACATCATGGTTGTCGGTCATTACGGCTGCGGCGGCGTGCAAGCCGTGGCCGAGCATCGATCGACGGGACTCGCGGACAACTGGCTGCGCCACATCGAAGACATCGCGAACAAGCACGAGGCCAGGCTGGACGGACACACTGACGCAGACCGGGGCAAGCGGCTGGTCGAGTTGAACGTGGTGGAGCAAGTCGCGAACGTGTGCCGCACGACGACCCTGCGGCGCGCCTGGTACCGCGGCCAGCGCGTCGAAGTGCATGGCCTCGTCTACGGCCTGTCCGACGGCCTGCTGCACCGGGTGGGCGTGAGCGTCAGCGCCGGGCAGGCATGGGACGAACGCTATCGGGCGTCCCTTGAGACCATCAATTGAGCAGAGCGCCAAGGAGCGAGACATGCAGATTCTGAAGACGGCCGTCAATGTTCGTTCAGACGAGTTCCGGGCCAACGCAGAGGCGATGCGGACGCTGGTCGAGGACTTGCGCACGAAGGCTGGCCAAGTGGAACAGGGGGGCGGCCCCGCCGCGCGCGACAAACACGTGTCGCGCGGAAAGCTGCTTCCCCGCGACCGCGTCACGCAGTTGCTCGACCCGGGAACGCCGTTCCTGGAGATCGGCCAGCTTGCCGCACACGGGATGTACGACGGTGAAGCGCCCAGCGCCGGCGTGATCGCCGGCATCGGCCGCATCCAGGGTGTCGACTGCATGGTGGTGGCCAACGATGCCACCGTCAAAGGCGGGACCTACTTCCCGATGACGGTCAAGAAGCACCTGCGCGCCCAGGAAATCGCGGAGCAGAACCACCTGCCGTGCATCTACCTGGTCGACTCCGGGGGCGCCTTCCTGCCGAAGCAGGACGAGGTCTTCCCCGACCGCGACCACTTCGGCCGCATCTTCTACAACCAGGCGAACCTGAGTGCCCAGGGCATTCCGCAGGTGGCGGTGGTGATGGGCTCGTGCACCGCTGGCGGCGCCTACGTTCCGGCGATGAGCGACGAGACCGTCATCGTCCGCAACCAGGGAACGATCTTCCTGGGCGGACCGCCGCTCGTGAAGGCCGCGACCGGCGAGATCGTCAGCACGGAGGACCTGGGCGGCGGCGACGTCCACACGCGCATTTCCGGCGTTGCGGACCACCTGGCAGAGAACGACGCGCATGCGCTGTTCATCGCGCGGCGCATCGTTGCCAACTTCAACCGCCGCAAGCCGGCGACCGTCACCCTCGAGGCCAGCGAGGAGCCGCTGTACGACCCGCAGGAGATCTACGGCGTGATCCCGAAGGACACGCGCAAGCCCTACGACGTGCGTGAGGTCATCGCACGCGTTGTGGACGGGTCGCGCTTCGACGAATTCAAGGCGCGGTACGGCACCACGCTTGTCACCGGCTTCGCACGCGTCTTCGGCATGCCGGTGGGCATCGTCGCCAACAACGGCATCCTGTTCGGCGAATCCGCCATGAAGGGTGCCCACTTCATCGAGCTGTGTTCGCAGCGCGGTATTCCGCTCGTGTTCCTCCAGAACATCACCGGTTTCATGGTCGGCCGAAAGTATGAGAACGAGGGCATTGCCAAGCACGGCGCCAAGATGGTGACCGCGGTGGCCACCACCCAGGTGCCGAAGGTCACCATGCTGATCGGCGGCAGCTTTGGCGCCGGCAACTACGGCATGTGCGGTCGCGCCTATTCCCCGCGGTTCCTGTGGATGTGGCCCAACTCGCGCATCAGCGTGATGGGCGGCGAGCAGGCCGCAGGCGTGCTTGCCACGGTGCGCCGGGAGGGCATCGAGGCCAAGGGCAACGCGTGGAGTGCTGCGGACGAGGAGTCGTTCAAGGCACCGATCCGGGCGCAGTACGAGACCCAAGGTCACCCTTACTACGCCACGGCGCGCCTGTGGGACGACGGCGTGATCGATCCGGCGCAAGCCCGGCGCGTGCTCGGGCTCTCGCTCGCCGCCGCGCTGAATGCGCCGATCCCGCCGACGAAGTTCGGCATCTTCCGGATGTGAGCCAGGAATGAACTACACCACTCTGAAGATCGAACGTCGCGGAGACGCGGCATGGGTGTGGATGGCACGCCCGGAAGTGCACAACGCGTTCGACGAAACACTGATCGCCGAGCTGTCCGAGGTGTTCACCGTGCTGGACCACGACCCCACCGTGCGCGCGATCGTGCTGGCGGGTGAAGGCAAGAGCTTCTCCGCCGGTGCCGACCTGAACTGGATGAAGCGCCAGGGCGCCGCACCGCAGGACGAGAACCTGTCGGATGCACGCAAACTCGCCAGCTTGTTCCGCACGATCTCGACGTGTGCCACGCCCACACTCGCTCGCGTGCACGGAGCGGCCCTCGGCGGCGGCATGGGACTCGCCGCGGCATGCGACATCTGCATCGCATCGACCCAGGCACTCTTCGCAACCTCCGAGGTGCGCCTTGGCATCATCCCTGCGGCGATCGGCCCGTACGTCGTGCGCGCCATCGGTGAGCGCCATGCCTATCGCTACTTCCAGACAGCGGAACGCATCAGCGGCGAGCGGGCGCGCGAGATGGGCCTGGCGCACGAGGTGACCGAGCCTGACGCGCTGGACGCCAAGGTCATGGAGATCGTTGGCGCACTGCTCGCCGGTGGTCCAGCCGCCCAGGCCGCCGCCACCGACCTGATCCGCGCCGTGGCACATCGCGCGGTCGACGACGCGGTGCTCGAGGACACGGCACGCCGCATCGCGATGCTGCGCGCCATGCCCGAGGCCAAGGAGGGACTGAGCGCGTTCCTCGAGAAGCGTCCGGCGGCTTGGGTGCCTGCGAAGGCTTGAAGGAGACACGGCATGTTCAAGAAGATTCTGATCGCCAACCGCGGCGAGATTGCCTGCCGCGTCATCAAGACAGCCCGGAGCCTGGGCATCGCCACGGTGGCGGTCTACTCCGAGGCCGACGCCAACGCGCGGCACGTGCGCCTGGCCGACGAAGCGGTGCTGATTGGCCCTGCAGCCGCGCGCGAGTCCTACCTCGTCGGTGAGCGCATCATCGAAGTCGCCAGAAACACCGGAGCCGAAGCCATTCACCCTGGCTACGGCTTCCTGTCCGAGAACGACGAGTTTGCCGAGGCGTGCGAGAAGGCCGGCATTGTGTTCATCGGCCCGCCCGCATCGGCCATCCGGGCGATGGGCCTGAAATCAGCGTCGAAGGCCCTGATGGAAAAAGCCCAGGTGCCGCTGACGCCCGGCTACCACGGCGCGAACCAGGACCCGTTGTTCCTCGCCAGTCAGGCCGAGTCCATCGGGTATCCGGTGCTGATCAAGGCGAGCGCCGGCGGTGGTGGCAAAGGCATGCGCCGCGTTGACGCCGCTGCCGAGTTCGCAGCGGCGCTCGAGTCGTGCAAGCGCGAGGCACGCAATGCGTTCGGCGACGATGACGTGCTGGTCGAGAAGTACATCCTCCAGCCCCGTCACATCGAGATCCAGGTCTTCGGTGACACGCATGGCAACTGCGTCTACCTGTTCGAGCGCGACTGCTCGGTTCAGCGCAGGCATCAGAAGGTGCTCGAAGAAGCCCCAGCGCCAGGCATGACGCCCGAGCGCCGCGCGGCAATGGGCCAGGCGGCGGTCGAGGCCGCCAGGGCGGTGGGCTACGTCGGCGCGGGCACGGTCGAGTTCATCGCGACCCAGGACGGTGGTTTCTACTTCATGGAGATGAACACACGCCTGCAAGTCGAGCATCCCGTGACCGAGATGATCACCGGGCTGGACCTGGTCGAGTGGCAGCTTCGGGTGGCCAGCGGTGAGCCCCTTCCGCTCAAGCAGGAGCAGCTCGAGATCAACGGTCACGCGATCGAGGCGCGCATCTACGCGGAAGACCCTGACCGCGGCTTCCTGCCCTCCACCGGCCGGCTCGTGCACCTGTTGCCGCCGCCCGAGTCCGACCACGTCCGGGTCGACACCGGCGTTGAACAGGGTGACGAGATCACGCCGCACTACGACCCGATGATCTCCAAGCTCATCGTCTGGGGCGCTGACCGGCGCGAGGCACTTGCCCGGATGCGCCAGGCGCTCGCCCAGTACCGGGTCGTGGGCGTGTCGAGCAACGTCGACTTCCTGGCGCGCCTGGTCGCGGTTCCATCCTTCGCCAACGCCCAGCTCGACACCGGCCTGATCGAGCGAGAGCAGGCTCGGCTGTTCCCGCCGGCGGGTGACGTGCCGGCCGACATCTGGCTGCTCGCGACGCTCGCCGAGCTGCTGCGGGAGCGGCGCCTGGCCGAGAAGAAAGCGGCGCAGTCGGCTGACCCGAACTCGCCCTGGCGCGCGCTCGACGGCTGGCGTTTGAACGGGCGTTCCGGCCGCCAGCTCGTCTTCCGTCTCGGCGACGCCGTGCAAGAGGTCGGCATCGAGTTTGTTCCGGGCGGGCACCGCTTGACCGTGGGTGGCCTGCAGGTGGTCGCGCGCGGGTCGCTCGGCGTTGACAGTGAATTGCAGGCCCAGCTCGGTGAGCGCCGTTTGCGCGCCGCCGTGGTGGCGAGCAGCGAACGGCGCCACGTGTTCTTCGATGGCCGCTCATGGCCGCTGTCGCTGGTCGACACGCTGCATGTCGGTGGAGCGGGCGAGGAGGTCGAGGGCGGGCTGCGCGCGCCGATGCCCGGCAGGGTGATCGCCCTGGCAGTCCAGCCAGGCGCCATCGTCGAAAAAGGTGCGCCGCTCCTCGTACTTGAAGCGATGAAGATGGAACACACCATCAGCGCGCCGCGCAAGGGCGTCGTCAAGGCCTTCCATTTTGCGCCGGGCGACCAGGTCTCCGACGGCGCCGAGCTGGTGGACTTCGAAGGGGCCGATTGATGGCATCCGTCCGCATCGTCGAGGTCGGTCCGCGCGACGGACTGCAGAACGAAAAGCAGAACGTACCGACCGAGATCAAGCTGGCGTTGATCGAGCGGCTCACGGTGGCGGGGCTGCGCGACATCGAGGTCACGTCGTTCGTGTCGCCCAAGTGGGTGCCGCAGATGGCGGACCAGGCCGAGGTCATGCGCGGCCTGCGCCGCCGCCCCGGCATGAACTACCCGGTGCTGACGCCGAACCTCAAGGGGTTCGAGGCTGCCGTGGCGGAAGGCGCCGCCGAAGTTGCGGTGTTCGCCTCGGCATCGGAAGGCTTTTCACGGAAGAACATCAACTGCTCGATCGACGAGTCGATCGAGCGCTTCGTGCCTGTCCTGGATGCCGCGGCGCGCCTGGGCGTCAGGGTCAGGGGCTACGTGTCGTGTGCCGTCGAATGCCCGTATGACGGCCCGATCGCCCCGTTGCAGGTGGCACGGGTGACCAAGCGCTTGCACGAACTGGGCTGCTACGAGGTGTCCGTGGCCGACACCATCGGGACTGCCACGCCAGGTTCGGTGCTGCGCATGCTCGAAGCCGTGGCGGCCGAGGTGCCGGTCGAGCATCTCGCCGGTCACTTCCACGACACCTACGGCATGGCCATTGCCAACATCCACGCCTCGTACGGGTTCGGCCTGCGTGTCTTCGACAGCTCGGTCGCGGGCCTTGGCGGGTGCCCTTACGCCAAGGGCGCAACGGGCAACGTCGCGACGGAGGACGTCGTCTACCTGCTGCACGGAATGGGCGTGGATACCGGCATCGACCTCGATGCCTTGGTGGACTGCGGCGAGTGGATCTCGGCTCAGCTGAACCGTGACAACGGATCGAGGGTGGGCAAGGCGCTCGCCGCGAAGCGCCGTTGACATCCAGGAGTACCCAATGCTGAATGGACAGGCTTCCACCGCGACCCCTGCGTCCCCGCCCGCCGAGGTCCACCAGGTCACGTTCCACCCTCCTCGCGTTCAGGCCAGAACGCCTGTTGCGGGTTCCGTCCGGTGGACGGTCGTCGAGATCGAGGCGCTCTTCGAGCTGCCCTTGCCGGAGCTGTTGTACCAGGCGCAGGGCGTGCATCGCGAAAACTTCGATCCCTGCGAGGTGGAGCTGGCCACGCTGCTGTCGATCAAGACCGGGGGCTGCCCGGAAGACTGCGGCTACTGCCCGCAGTCGGTCCACTTCGACACGGGTGTCGAGGCCAGCAAGCTGCTCGATGTCGACGCGGTGCGCGAAGCGGCTGTTGCCGCGCGCGATGCGGGGGCCACGCGCTTCTGCATGGGTGCCGCCTGGCGCGCGCCGAAGGACCGCGACATCGAGAAGGTCGCCGCGCTGGTGCGCGAGGTCAAGTCGCTCGGGCTGGAGACGTGCTGCACGCTCGGCATGCTCAGCGAGCCTCAGGCGCTCGCGCTGAAGGAGGCGGGGCTGGACTACTACAACCACAACCTCGACACCGCACCCGAGGCCTATGGCCGCATCATCAGCACGCGTGTCTACCAGGATCGCCTCGATACCCTGGCGAACGTGCGCCACGCCGGCATGGCCGTGTGCTGCGGCGGCATTGTGGGCATGGGCGAAAGCCGGGCCGAACGCGCCGGGCTGATCGCGCAGCTGGCCAATCTGGCCCCCTACCCCGAGTCCGTGCCCATCAACGAACTGGTGCCGGTCGAGGGAACGCCGCTCGCCGGCAGCGCCAAGCTCGACCCTTTCGAATTCGTTCGCACCGTTGCAGTGGCCCGAATCACCATGCCCCTCGCGCGAGTGCGTTTGTCGGCCGGGCGGCAGCAGATGAACGAGGCCCTGCAGGCCATGTGTTTCGTCGCGGGTGCCAACTCGATCTTCTACGGCGAGAAGCTGCTCACCACCGGCAACCCCGAGGGGGACCAAGACCGTGCCTTGCTCGCGAGATTGGGCATGAAGTCGGCGAAGTCGACGCTCGGGTGAACTCGCTGCTGCACGCGGCGTGCGGCGATGAGCTGGCTGGATGAATTCGACGCGCGCCTGGCTGACATGCCAAGTCAACTCAGGCGGGCATACCTGCGCCGCGCAAGAAGCACCAATCCGCCAATCGCCGCAAGCGCCACGCTGGACGGTTCTGGAACGCTCGGCGCCACCTCGGAACTGGGCGCGAATCGGAATGAAACACCAAGCTCGGAGGTTGTCTGATCGGACGGGCGCGTCCCGAACTCGACGACCCCGGGCGGGGATGCCCAGTCAGCGAAGAAGACATTTGCAAACGAGCCCGACTGCGTGCCGTAGCCGAACCCGTCTCCACTCAGACCGCCGGAGGCCTTGATCAGGTTGTCCACCAGGAACGGCTCGTTACCGGGGATCGACGTGCCGGCCGGCTGAAGACTGTTGATCACGTCGCCGTTGCGCATCCCGGTGATGCCGGTGATTTCGAAGAATCCTTCGCTGTTCGCAACGTCCGACGTCGTGAGGGTGCCCCACGCATTCACGCCCGCACCGGTATAGCCCCAGTCCCACAACAGCGCGGCTTGTGCGCTCCCCGTGCAGAGCATTCCCATCGCTGCGGCAGCCGCCGCGAGGAGGGAACGGGGTTTGGATACGCGAGATCTTGCGGTCTTCGTCGTCATGCATCTTCCTTCCGATTGTTGGAAACGTCGAACAAGGCAGGCTGCGACGCAAGCAGCACTGCATCACTGCCAAGCCGCCACCATCGCAGTTGCCGATCTCGATCATCGTATCCCGACTCACCCCCATTGCCGCTGCGGCCTGAACACATCGCGCAGGTGCTGGCCACTACGCGCCTGACACGCCGCCATTCGCCACGGCGCCTGCATTCACACGTTTCCATCGGTGCGTGGGCGTGTGCATCGCACTGCATTCCGTGCGCCCCCTGATGGGGGTGCCAACACAACATCTGAAACACAGCGCGCGCCCTGAGCGTCGCGTCGAACCTGTCGACCGGAAGTCGGCGACCTGATCTTCCCGGCCCGATCGGACACCGACAAATCAGGCCGCCGCACTGCTGGCTCACTCGGTGAGCCACCAGCTCCTGCATGACGCGGTCATCCGCGAAGTCGCCTGCATCCGCACGTGTCCATCCCATGCGTTCGCATGTGCGTCGTACGGATTTCGGCGAACCCTCGAAAGGGGGTGCCGACAGAACATCTGAAACCCAGCACGCGTTGAACGAAGCGCCATTGAAACGTTGGATCCAGACACTGCCCTCTCCCGATCAACGGGCTCTTCCTCCCGCTCCATGCATGCGACCGCAAGGCCGACAACACATGCAGCGGCCACTGAACCGGTGGCTCGCGGGCGATCTCCAAATCACGATCTGAAAGACATGAACATGCACTCGCTGAACCTTCTGACCCGCTCCCTGGCCGCTACCCTGGCTGCCGGCTTCCTGTGCGCTGGCGCCGTGGCGTCCGAGCCCCTTGCCGTGGAGGACGACGTGGCGTCCTCGGCGCTCGCCGTCTCGCCGATGGCGCTCGATGCCACGTCGATGACGACCGACCACTCGATCAACAAGCCGACCGGCTGGTGGGCATACACCGGCGTCACGGCCGCACAGATCGGCACCTACCTGACCAACAACGGCGCCCGCATCGCATCGCTCGAAGTCAACTCCGTCAGCAATGGCGCGCCGCTCTTCTCCGTGCGCATGGTGAGCAACAGCGGCGCCTACGCGGCATCCGGGTGGTGGTGGTACTACGGCCTCACGTTCGCCGACATCCAGACCAAGCTCAACGCCAACACCGCACGCCTGATCGACCTGCAGCCGTACGACATCGGCGGCGGCGAAATCCGCTACGCCGCCGTGATGGTCTCGAACACCGGCAGCGCCGCCCGCGCCTGGGGCTACCTCGGCGGTGTGTCGTCCGCACAGATCAGCGCCCACTTGTCCTCGACGGGTCACCGCCTGGTCGACCTCGACAGCTACGTGGTGAACGGCGTCAAGAAGTTCACGATGATCTCGGTCGCCAATACCGGCGCCGATGCGAAGGCATGGCAGTGGTGGCTGAACCAGACGCCGGCCGACATCGCCGCCAAGGTGAGCTCGTTCAGTGGCCGCATCGTCAAGCTGGATCGCCAGGCCGATGGGACCTACAACTTCGTGCAGGTGAAGAACACCGGCGCCGACAACTCGGCATGGTGGTACCAGTACGGGTTCTCGTCGATGTCTGCGCTCGTGAACTATGCGAACCAGGTGTCCGCCCGCCCCGTCGACATCGTCAGCTACCTCAACGGCTCCGGCGTTCGCCGCTATGACGCGGCCTTCATCGACAACGCGAACGCCAGCACGGCCCGCATGCGCGGCGAGTTCGGCAAGGCCTTTCTCGATGGGAACGGCAACCCGACCCGCGGCATCTTCGCGGCTTACCTGAAGGAAGTGGGCGGCGCCACGAAGGTGGACCTGAACGGCCACCGCCGCGCCGAAGTGGCCAGCTCGCTGAAGTCGTTGCACCTGCTGCATTCGCTCCGCCGCGTCGACGCGGGTACCGACACATTGCCCACCCCCTTCATCTACTACGACTACATCTCCGGTACGCTGACCCAGCGCAAGAACGCCTGCCCGAATCCGTCGCTCGAAACGCCGCTGAACATGCGCCTCGACTACGACTTCGAGAAGGGCCTGGACGAGATGATGAGCATCTCCGACAACCGGACGACCCGCGGCGTGACGCTGCGCACGGGTGGCTTCCCCGGGCTCAACAACACCGCCGCCGCGGTGGGCATGACCGGAACGACCGTGCGCCACAACATCGGCTGCGGCTACCGGAACCTCGAGACGAACAAGATGGACCCGGCGAACCGCCGCAACGACACCACGGCCTCTGACCTGGCTCGCATCTACGAAGGGGTCTGGAACTCCACGCTGTTGAAAAACACCAATTCGGGCCGCACCGAGTTCCTCGAGTCGGCCAATCCGACCACCGGTGTCGGTGCTGCATTGCAGGTCATCATCAACCAGGAGGCGGCCAAACTCGGCAAGTCGGCCAGCGTGGCGTCGCAGTTCGGCGCGGCCGTGCGGAACTGGAGCAAGGGCGGCAGCTACGGCACCTGCCTGCCGGATGCGGATGGCGGCTGCGGACAGCGCGTGATCATCCGTTCGGGCACGGGCCTCATCCGTTTCCCCATCAAGGTGGCAGGTATCACGCAGTTCCGCACCTACTCGTACGCGCGCTTCATCTCGGACGTGCCGGTGACTTGCTTCGAAGACAGCACCACCCCGTCCATGGATTGCCCGATCGATACCGTCTACACCAATGCCTACGGCGCCGCCGCGAGCGAGCTGTACCGCGACGAAGTGCGCGCTGCACTGGCCACCTGGTAAGCGGAGGGCGCCATGAAACACTCAGGCAAAGGAACTCCAGTGATGAAGCCATCCTCGAACTTCTCCGGCAGCGCGCTCGGCAACTGTCTTCGTGCCGCGGAGGCCGACGCCAACCGGTTTCATGGCGTCCAACCACCGAAGCCGTGGCAAGGCGGGCGCCTCAACAAGGGCAAGATGCTGGCGGCAGGCCTGGCGTTGCTGGCAACGGCCGCGGCCATGCTGCTGGCCCTGCACCCGGCCCACGTGGACGCACCGCCGCCCACCGTCGCAGCCACCCAGCCGGCGCATCATCCGTGGTTCACATCGGCTCCGTCCGGCGAAACCGCGGACGCGGCGCCGGTGCCCCTTGCGCCAGCGGGCAACCCGCCCGCGAGCAGCCCGGCGGCGAACAGCACGTCGGCAGCGATCCCGGACACGGCCTCGCTGGTGACGCTCGACGGGGGCGATGTCGACCTTGCCGCAACCATGCCGGCCAGCGTGCTGACCGGCCCGCAGGAGGGCAGCGACACCCCGCGCATTGGACCGATGAACGTGCCAACCGAGCCTGACGACAACGACAAGACACCCGGCGAACCCGATCCGGTGTCTGACATGCCGTCAACGGGCTGATCGGGTGGCCCTGGCTTGGGCGCCAGCGCACGCCAGGGCCTTGCCGAGGTCGGGTGCCGAAAGCGGACGCAGCTGCTGCTCGACCGCCACGACGAGGCCATCGCCGAGTGACGCCGGCGGTGCCGATTCGTCGCGCAATGCCATTGGCGGATCGCGCGGTCTGTTCGGTGTCGAACCCTGCAGCCCGCGAACGCCCGCCCTGATAGCGAAAGCATCACCGTTCGTGCAGTTGTCCGCGAAGTCGGCGAAGCGTTGAACGGCTGAGCCTCAAACCGTGACGAGAATACTGGCCACCTCGCACCAGACGGACTCCAGAACCGCGGTGCACGAGGTCATTCATTCATCACGAGGGAGGGAAACCATGAACCAGACCATTCGCCTGCTCGCCGCAGCCACCGCCGTGTCCTTGGCCGGCTGCACTGCCATGACGACGATCTCGTCGCCGCAGGCCGGCACCACGGTCGCGATCAAGACCGGCACCGCCGTGACCGCACCGCGCTCGGAGTCGTTCGCAGCCACCACGTTCGGACAGTACGAGTTCCGCGCCGACGCGACGGGCCGCGAGCCGATGTACGGCCTCCTGCCGCTGAAGTTCAACGGGGGCTACCTGGCCCTCGACATCCTGTTCTTCGCCCCCGCGACTTTCTTCAACCTGCGCGAGGTGTACCCGCACTACGAGTTCGACCTCGACCAGCGCGTGGTCAAGTACCGGATGACGGCCGACGAGGCGTGGACGACCTACACGCCTTCGCCCGATGAAGCTTCGCGGGCCAGGTCGGCACTCGCGGCGCCGAGCAAGGTGCACTGACGCCGCGCGACCGGTCAGCCGGCAAAGCGCGGTCGGCGCGTGCTCGCACGTCATCCCTTGTCGACTGACGTGCCGGCGCGCTGAAACCATCCCTGTCCCTACGGAGTTCCTCTTGATCCAAACGATCCGCCTGGCGGCCCTCGCTGCCCCGCTTTTCCTCGCCGCGTGCGGCAACCTGCAGATGGTCAACGTGGCCGCCGTTCACCCTTCCCTCGTCGGCAAGCCGGTGGCGATCAGCGAGACTCGGCCGACCAAGGAGGAAGTCGCGCCCCGCGCCTTCGAGGTCGCGGGCAAGTCGCTCTACGTGCTGCAGGGTTCCGGGGGCAGCCTCGCCGTTGGCATCCTCTTCGGACCGCTCGGCGCGCTCGCCAACGCGGCCAACATCGACCGCATCACCAACGCCACTGGCCAGTCCGGCCTGCAATCGACGCTGTACCAGTTCGACGCGAAGGCGGAGTCGACCGCGGCCATCGGCGATGCCATCGCGAAGGTGCCGCGGGCGGCCGGCGTCGCGAGCATCGCGCTCAAGCCCCACCTCGTCTACTTCGTCGCAGGCGAGAAGGAGGGCATCGACGTGCTGGTCAAGGTGCGTGCAGAGTCGGAGATCGTCGTGGCCGGCAAGACCGTACCTTGGGTTGGCAACTACTCCGTCTACACCCGCGAGGTCCTCCCGTACACCACGCTCACCGCGCCGATGAGCCCGGAACGTGCCGAGAAGCTCCGCGCCGACATCCGCAGCGCCTACGCCGAACTGCTCGTCGAGATCAAGAAAGACCTCGCCCCCGGCCCGCTGCCCAAACGCGACATCGCGTGGGTCAAGTCTCGGGTGCTGGGCATCGGCCTGCCCGGCGACATCGAACGCAACCCGCAGGGCCACCTGGTGTTGCGCAACGGCTGGGGCGACTCGGGCACGGTCTACACCGCGGTCGTCTTCCAGGACGACAAGCAGTACACCTTCGACAACGGGCCGGTGGCTCGGGAAACCAAGTAGGGTCGCTCCAGGTTGAGCACCCGGTGTGAATCGCCCCGGGCCTGCCAGACATCTCTGAACTCAAACCTGAGGCCCAACAGCAGATGCCACAAGTGGACCAGGGGCTGTCAGCCGGTTTCCTCGGGCAGCGTACGCCGGCGCCGTTCGCCGATCACCAGCATCGCCACGCCCATGCCGAGCAGCAGCCCGCTGCCCGGCTCGGGCACCGGGGTGGCAACCCCCGGGATATGCGACCGCCCCCAGTCCGCCCCATCGGGTGACCGGACCACGTAGTCGACGGGCCGCCCGGCCGCGTCGACCACGCCGGTGATGCCGCCCCAGTATGCCGATTGGAACGCATCGACGAGGGCGTGCCCCGTGCCCCGGACGTCGCTCCTTGCCGACAGCGTCAGCCTGAACGATGCGAGTTCACCGAGGAACATGGGCACGACCATGGGCGTCAGGGAGCCGGTGACGTCGTGGGAGCTCATGTCGTTTTCGGTTCCGGCACCGTTGCGCTCCAGTGCTTCGTCGGACCAGGCCCATCGCAGCGTCGAGCCGCTCAGGGTGGTGAACATGTCGAACTCGTAGCGCAACGTGGTGGCGGCGAAGGAAGACTCGAAGGCGATGTCGCCGTCGGGACGAGGGACAACGGCCTCGCGCTGCGTGCGGGCGTCGATGCGGTGCGCGCCGAACGTCACGTAGACCTCTTCACCGAGGCGGGACTCGTCGGCGCTCTGGACGGAGAAGCCGCTGTTCACGTCCGCGAAACTGAACGCGGACGCTTCCCCTCCGTCGCTCACAGCGGAGGCGCGCGCCATCAGGACACCGTAGGAGACCTGCGATGCCGCGGTGCCGGTGCCCTGGTGGATGATCGCAGGGTCGAGGGCATCCGGGAACGAGCGGTGCATCTCGCACGTGCTGGTGGTCGCGGTGCGCGGTCCTGGTTCGCTTTCGAAGTTGGCGCCACAAGAGGTGCCAGCCTCGAGTTGCGCCAGCACCGTCGCGGGTGAGAGCAGCAGCACGATGCCCCACAGCGCGCAGCGAATGGAACGCGGGATGGAACAAACTCGCATGGCGGATCTCCGGAGGCGGTGGACACCACCAACATAGGCACTGCGCGGTCGCAGCGCCATCCCCAGGTTCCCTACAAGACCGGGCCGGTGAGCGCAACGCATCGGGTCAGGTATCGGCAAGCGACACGGCTCAGCGCGCCCCCGAGCAACTTCGCATGGCCCCTCTCGACTTCGCATGCGCCCATCCACCTTGGCCACGGCACCGGATACTGTCCGTGCACGAATCCTGTCGCAGAGGAAACGCAGCGTTCGGTGACAAACCAGGATCCTGAAAAATGAGAAACATTCGCTACGTCCGAACGCCCCCCACCGGCTTGGAGGCGCGAGCCATCGATCCATCTTCGCTCGCCACCCTGTCGGTTTTCGCGCATGCCGCCCACTGCGCGCATGCTTCAGCATCATGAAGCTGGGCAGGTTCATTCCGGTCCGCGGCGTGGTTGGTGACAGCGCCGGTCACGGGGAATACGCGCGCGACCCGGCACGTCCTTCTTCCCGGACGCAGGCGCTGAGTCCCGAATTCATCCGCCGCTTTCTTGCGTTGATCGAGGAAGTGACGGACGAGTTGATGAAAGGACAGGACCTGGATCGAGGCACTTGCCGCGCGGATGCCATCGCACTGCTGATTGCCACCAGCCTGCATGTCGATGCGCCCGCCGAACGCTCCGAAAGTCCGCTGATGTACTTGCTGCTCGAAGAGCAGCAAAAGATGGCATCGCCTGCCGGCAGCGGTCCCGCATTCTTGAGAGCCTAAGGAGATCGCTCATGTCGATCAATCGTTTGAGCCGCCCTGTCCACGCTGCGCCGGCGCCCCATGTGGCAACCGACGGCACGGGTGCGGAGAGGAGGATGCCGCCGGCCCCGGGCGCGAGCGACGCGCTTCGCACCGCACTGACCGAGCGTCCGCAGCAGCGGCACGCGGGAGAAGCGGCGGCACCGCCGCGGATGGCCTTGGCCAAGCTGACTCCCGTTCCGCCTGCGCGGACGGACAGCCTCGTTCAGGACGAGGTGAAGGCGATCGTGGCGGAGGTGTGCGGCGATGGCAGGCTGCGGGCAACGCATTCGGTGTCGAACCTGAAGGCGGCCACTGCAGTTGCGTGGGAAGGCGTGATGGCCCTCGCGAGTTATCTCTCGCCAGGGCGACAGTGACCCTGGTCAGCGGCGGCCCGACACGACCTTGGGGTTGTTGCGTTCCCTGCGCCACGTGGCCATCCGCTACGCAGGCAGCTTCCGCCAGACCCCACGCTCAATGTCGAGCACAAAGGCCCCGACATTGCCCGACTGCTTCTCCTCATCGCCCTCCAGCGTCAGAACCCGCCCCTCACTCACGCGTATCTCGTGGATCGACAACTGCGTGGCCCGATGCCCGTTGATCCAACCCGGATCCGTGCCGCTCGCCTGGACAGGCCGAATGCGCCAACTTTGGGTATCCAGCCGATAGACGGGCGTTCTCCCGTGCATTCGCTGAGTCGAATAGCCAAGCGATCCGACGATGTAGATCGCGTCACCGATCAACGTCGCGGTGTGGAAGTCCGTGGGTGGGAAAACGTGTGGGGGGTAGCCGTAAACATGGATCGTGCCGTCCGGATCGTGAACGAACACGTCGTTGTAGATGCAGAAATCTGGGTCGTAGTGATCTTCATGCTCGCCTGCGATTTGCACGACACGCCCATCAGGCAGTAGCGTTGTCGACTGGCCAAAGCGTTGGGCGCACCAAACGGGCTGTCCACGGAATGACGAAGGGCCTTTGAACCGCTCGTTCGCTTGATAACCGGTGATGCCTGAACGGATCATTCCCAGCCAGAACCGCTCATCCATTCTTTCTGGATTGCTCGCGCCGAACCGGCGGCCGCGTACACGCAAGAACTCATCTGCCGTCACGCCATCGAGCAGGGACTCGTCCGCATCGGCAGGAAGACCGACCAGTGCACGGCGCCCCTCGCTCGACAGGTACCGAGGATTCGCGTTCGCGTCGAGCAAGCGAATCACCATGCGACGAGACCGTGCGGCTCCCAGAGCGGTCCCGCCATGGTGCTCACGATCAACGGCAGCGCCAGCCTGAAGCAAGAGTTCGACACCCTCGTCGTGACCCTGTTCGACGGCCTCGATCAACGCTGTAGCGCCAAACTCGTCAGTTCGCTCAACGTCGAATGCGAGATCCAATAGCCAACGCAGAACATTGGTGCGACGGCATTGGATCGGATAAAACAATGGCGGTGTGCCGCAGCGGCCGACCGCGTCCATGTCCGCACCGCTATCCCGAAGCAGCGTAGCCTTTCCGAGATCACCGACCTGCAAGGCGACAAGCCACGCCGTGCGCGACCATCGATCGCGATCCTCGAGTGGCGCGCCGGCGGCCAATAGCGCTTGCACTTCATCCAGCGTACCCAGCGCTACCGACTTGATGAGAGGTGTCCATTCCAGTTGGGACTCATCGGCACCCGCATTCAGGAGAAGCCGCACAGCATCAAAGCGCCCTAGCCGCGATAGAACACGCAGTCCAGATTCGCCGTAGCTGGTCACATTGCTGAGCTCGGCTCCATGGTCGATCAACACTTGCAGCAGATCGATCAACCTCTCATCGAGAAAGACGTTGCGTCCGTGCACGGCATTGACCAGGGCGTCGTACCCCTCATCGAGTCGATAGTGCAGATCGGCGCCCAGCGCGATCAAGGCCTTGACTTCTTGAGGATCGCCCGCCGCCAGGGCTTGCGAAAAAGCAGCAGCGCTTGGCTCATGTGGCCTCAGGTTGCGGTTGTCGTTTGTCATGTCGTGACGCTAACGTGTGGTGGTGACATTCGCAGGCGGTTTGCCTTGCGCCTGGTCGCTCAATTGAGCGGGATCCGGTGTGGTCAGTAAATAGTCTTCACTTTCCTGCAACATTCATTGTCGCGCCCGTTGACGCGCACAGTAAAGTTACTTTACTATTCTTCTGTCGACTGCAAGAACCTGCAGTCTTTGCTTGAACACAGACCGCTTCAATGCGGTCACACCAACCGAACACCTGAAACCTGGACCTGATCGTGAAACTCGCAACCGCATCCTCGACGCAACTGACGCCCCATGCCGGGCAGCCAGCTCACGTCTGTGCGATTGTGATTGCGCGGTCCATCGGATCCATGCGGGCCGCTCGTCATCTGCACCCCATGAACAGTGCCGCCAGTCTTTCGATTTCGGAGACGGTCCATCAGCAGGGCCATGCGGATCAAACCAAACCGGGAAAGGGGAGCGCGTAAGCACCCCCTCGAATCTCTCGAACGAGAGGCCCGGTTCCCACAAGGACCGGGCCTCTTTGCAATTCAGCTCTGGATTTTTCATCAACCGTCAGCAACCCATGGAGGTGAGCATGCTGCGCATCAAAGAGATGGTCAAAGACAACAAGGTAGTCCAGTTCGTTCACAAATCCACTGCTGTCGCGGCATCCTGACAGAAGTCATCTACCTTGGGCACCATCTCTCCGTCGCGCTCCTGCGATCCAGTCGTCTTTGGTGTGGCCGTAGCTCAATGGTGGAGCGCCGGGTTGTGGTCCCGGCGGCTATGGGTTCGAGTCCCATCGGCCACCCCAAAGACGATTGAAGGACGCCAGTTGGCGAGAAGCTCAACCGCATCGGAACAATCGCCCGGCAAGCGATAGCCAGAGCAGCGGTTTCCGATGCCGCAGGCCGTGCGTTCGAGTCGCACCAGCCGGCCCACGTCAACGCATTTTCAGAGTTTCTTCGGGGTGTAGCTCAGCCTGGTAGAGCCCTCGCTTTGGGAGCGAGTGGTCGCACGTTCGATCCGTGTCGCCCCGACCAGTCATCGCAGTTCAGGCTTCAAGCATTTGGAAGATTGGCAGAGTGGCAATGCAACGGTTTGCTAAACCGTGGCTCCTCACGGGGCTCGGAGGTTCGATCCCTCCATCTTCCGCCAGAAGGCGTGCCGGTCCTCGCCGCGGACTCCTGATTGACGTCGGGCGCGGGGTTGCCAATACTCGCGGGTCCCAGACGGCACTCGTTCCAGGCTTGCACATGAACGGCACGCTCTACTTCTCTCGCAACCCCAATCCACGCCTCGCGGTCGCGGTGGCCCGGCATCTGCAGTCCCAGGTGGCGTTCGAGTGGGCCGCGCCCCTCGCCCCCGGTCAGGCTGACAAGTTCCGGCACCTCAACCCGTCGCTGCGCCTGCCCATCCTCGCAGAGGATGGCGACACCTTGTGGGAGGCGGATGCCATCGCCTGCCGCCTCTCGCAGTGGCACGGCTCGGACTTCTGGCGGGTCGGCGCCGACATGCCGGACATGATCCGTTGGATCAGTTGGACGCGCGATCATTTCATGCAGGCCTGCGACATGGTGCATTTCGAGCGCGGCACGAAGCAGCGCTACAACCTGGGGCCGGTCGACCAGGCCGTGGTGGCCCAGGGCCTGTCCCTCTTCCATGCCAGCGCCACGGTGCTGGAAACACGGTTGAGCCAGCGCCCCTGGCTCCTGGCCAGCGGACTCAGCTACGCGGACTTCCGGATGGCCACCTTCCTGCCCTTCAACGACGTGGCGCGATTGCCCCTGCGCGACTACCCGGCCGTGGAGGCTTGGCACCGACGGCTCATGTCCCTGCCGGCGTGGGCCGACCCGTTTGCCGGACTGAGCGCGCCGGCGTTGCCGCCGGTCCCTGCTTGAACGCGATCACACCTCTGTGTTCTCGGCGAACGGGATTCTCGTCAGGGCGCCGGGGGCTGCGAGCGAAGTCCGGTGGATGCACGTCTGCCACGGTCCGGCATGAACGGACGCCGGGGTCAGGTCCAAGACTTGACCCCGGCGCCCCAGTGAACCCCGCTTTTGGCGTCAGCGCAAGACGACGAGGGACCGTGCGCCCATCCAACCGGACGCACGTTCCTCGCTGAACCGGCCGCGCACCAAGACGCGGTACGTGCCCCGGGGCAAGTTGGCGACACCGGTCATGGAAAACGTGCCCGGCGCACCACCGGACGAACAGAAGGCGCTGTGTTCCTGTGAAGGCGAGAACGCGGCCACCTGCGTCAGCGTTGTATCGAGAACGACGATGTCGACGTCCACGAGGTTGCTGTTGCTGGCTGGCGGTCCTTCAGCGGCATAGCATTCGGCCGAATACGTCGCGACCACTTGCCCCCCTGGGTGTGTGAATGCCGGCGTTGTCATCCCCGGGATAGTCAACGGTGCGTCTACCAACCAGACGTGGCCGCTGGCCGTCACGGCTGCCACGACGACAGCCGAGGCATTTGCGGAGGCCATCGCGACAACTGCCGCAACAGCGAGTGACTTCAGCCAGTTCATCTTGATGTTCATTTGTCTTCCTTCATGGTGGGTACGAGGGTTTGTGAAGAACACCAACGGCGCCAACCCGAACAACGCCGTTGAACTGCCGCTGCGAGAGGGGAAACGGCGGGATCGGGACCCGAACAGGGAGGCCCTTTGCGCGCCAGGCGTCGTGGATGTGTCAAGAACCGGTTCGCTGCTTGAACAATGCCTCCATGCGCTCCATGTCGGTCAGCTCATTCAGGCGCACCCGTGCCTCCCGTTGAATCAACGCACTGGGGATCAGCGCAGCCGCTTCCAACGTGCGGCGCAAGGCAGCGTTGTCGCCCGTCTGCCGTTCGAGGTAGGCCTCGAACGCATGCAGGCGTACCCGCTCCGAGGCGTCGGTCTCGAACAAAGTCTTCAATGTGCCGTCCGGCACGAACACACCCGCGGAGCGGGCTTCGAGCAGGCCCTGCACACGCTGCTCCTCGCTGCCGCGCTCAATCTCCTGCAGAAGCTTCGCGGACTCGATGCGATCAGCGCCCGTCGGCTCCCGGCACGAGGGCTCAGCCGACGAAGGCGGCCGGATGGCAACCGCAGTTTCCGTCGCCTTCACGTTGCCGCCCTGAAGGGCGATCTGCTCCAGCACCCACGCCAGCGGCTGCTGATCAACGCGCAGCGTCACGTTGCCATCGCTGGCCACAGCGATCAACGGGCTTGCGGGAGGCGAGTTCGACCTGCTGCTTGCATGCGCCATCTCACCGCCATGCGTGGTGGCGCCCGGTGGTGCCGGATCGGGTTGCCGAAGCGAATACCCTGCGACACCGGAGACAAGCGCGATGATCACCGCGCGTGCGACAGAGCCGATATTCATCGCCGTCCTCCTTGCTAAGGCCTGCTCGACTCAGAGTAGCCCCCACGTATTCATCGGCCATCATCAATCTGCAGGACAAGGCAACGGGCAACCGGCTGTCGTTCATGCCGGTGATGCCGATGTGGAATGAGGGCACGCGGGCAATCGGTCCTCACGAGAGGACCGAGGCACCGACTTCACCTGGTGGCATCGTCGCGTGAGGTGCCATGGTCGCCACCCTTTCTCATTGGGCCGCAACGTGCTCGAAAGCAGCAGCACACTTCCGGTCGCATAGCGCAGGGGTCCAGCTCGAACGAACGGGGCCGTTTGATCAGCGCCAACTGGTACCCGGTGCTTGCTGGACATATTGCCGGCCGGCAATCTGATCGAACATGAATCGAGCCAGATCCTCACTTCAGGAAATGGTGCGATCGGCCACATCGCCCTATGTTGAGCTGACCCGACGCTGGTCGGTCATTCAGCACTGGATGCCACCGCCGTCACTCACCGCGCCTCTACTGGCCAGAGGTGGGTGCTACGGCCAGGCCACGCAGCGATGAGACGTCCTTCTTGGGAGGACTGCCGAACAGTCGGCGGTACTCCCTGCTGAACTGGGACGGGCTCTCGTAGCCCACTTTGAATGCCGCACTGGAAGCGTCCAAGTGCTCATTCAGCATCAGACGCTTGGCCTCGTTGAGCCTGAGCCACTTCTGATACTGCAGGGGGCTCATGGCCGTGAGTTGCCGGAAGTGTTGGCGGAACGTTGGGGCACTCATCTGAACCCGGGCGGCGAGGTCCTCCACACGGAGCGGCTCCGCATAGTTCAGCTTCACCCAGTCGATCGCCTTGGCAATGCGATGCCCCTGACCATCTACCAAGGCAATCCGACGCAGCTTCGCAGCCTGGCTGCTGACAAGCAGACGATAGTGAATCTCGCGCTGGATGAGCGGCGCGAGCGCGGGAATGGCGTCGGGCTCGTCAAGTAGTCCGAGCAGCCGGTCAAACGGACGCAGGAGAGTGGGCGTTGCGTCGCCGATGCCCACGCACGCACCGACGGCTCGATCTCGTGTCGGAGGAATACTCCCCTGCGCAATCAGGTCAGCCACGACCCGCAGGTCGAGTTTCATCGTCAGTCCCAAGCACGGTTTGCGCGAGTCGGCTTCGAGCACCTCGGAGTTGGCGGGCAGGTCCAGCGATGTGAGCAGGAAGTGATCCGCGTCGTAACGGTAGGCCGTGCCGCCGAGCCAGAGCCGCTTCGCACCTTGGGCCACGAGCACGACGCTGGGCTCCGTCATGCACACAGTCGGACCAGCAAGAACCTCTCGGCGGAAGAACGTCAGCCCCGGGATGGCGGTGTCGAAGTCGCCCGTTCCCGACGTACGGGATGCGATGGCGTCGACCATGGCGGTGATCAGTGGAGCCGTCGCGCTGGTGCTGATTCGAGAAGTAGTCATGTGCCGATCTTCGTCTGGCCTTCAGTGTAGGAGGCACGACCTTTTCATGCGTGGAAAGCGATTCCGATTCATCGAATCAGGCAACAAAACCGACGAAATGCAATAACGGAAATTCGAACGTCTCTTCAGAATCCTGACAACGACGTCGACGTGGTGGCGGCGCCGGCGGCGGCCTGACGAAGCAGCGCTTCGCGCAGCGTCGCCAACCAAATAACTGGCAAGGATTATTCATGAAACGACTCATGCTGGCCCTCGGGCTTTCCATCGCATCTTTAACCGCAATAGGAGCTGACATGTCGAATGGCGCTGACAATTTCTACAAGAGCGAGAAGGTGACCGCACAAAAGGTCATCTTCAAGAATCAGTATCAGATGAACGTCGTGGGGAACCTCTACATCCCCAGAGGCGTGGATCCCAGCGCCAAGAGCCCGGCGATCATCGTTGGCCACCCGATGGGCGCCGTGAAGGAGCAGACCTCGAGCCTCTACGGTCAGAAGCTCGCCGAACAGGGCTTCGTGACCCTGGCCATTGACCTGTCCTTCTGGGGCGAGAGCGACGGCCAGCCTCGCAACGCCGTCGCGCCGGAGATGTACACCGAGTCGTTCAACGCGGCCGTCGACTATCTCGGCACGCGCACCTTCGTTGACCGCAAGCGCATCGGTGTGCTGGGCATCTGTGGCAGCGGCAGCTTCGCCATCAGCGCCGCCAAGATCGATCCCCGCCTCAGGGCGATCGCCACCGTCAGCATGTACGACATGGGTGCGGTCACCCGCAACGGCCTGCGCAAGGGTCAGTCACTCGAACAACGCAAGGCAATGATCGCCCGCGCCGCCGAGCAGCGCTACGTGGAGTTCACCGGCGGTCCGACCAAGTGGGTCGACTATCTGCCCCTGCAGCTCCCTGCCGACGCCGACGACACGCGCAAGGAGTTCTGGGACTACTACCGCACGCCGCGCGGCGCGGCGGTCCCCGCAGGCCGCACCCTCGAACTGACGCAGAACCGCCCGATCTCGAGCGAGGTGAAGTTCGTGAACTTCTACCCCTTCAACGACATGGAGACCATCTCGCCGCGGCCCATGCTGTTCATCACGGGATCGGAGGCGCACTCGCGCGAATTCAGCGAGGACGCCTTTCAACGCGCCGGACAACCCAAGGAACTGTATGTCGTTCCCGGCGCCGGCCACGTCGACCTGTATGACCGTACCAACCTGATCCCGTTCGGCAAGCTGGCCGAGTTCTTCAAGTCGAACCTGAAGTGACCGAAGTGTCCGCGGCGCTTCGGGAAGCGTCGTGACTTCATCTCAAACTGGAGACAATGGAAATGAACAGATTGCTCGTTGCTGCGACGGCCTCGCTGCTGTCGATGGCCGCCCATGCGCAAGTATTTCGCCTTACAAGCGATGATGTCAGCACCGGAGTGCAGGTCAAGGATTCACAGGTGCTGGTTGGCTCCGGGTGCTCAGGCGGGAACCGGTCCCCTCAGCTGTCCTGGTCCGGCGAGCCCGCATCGACGAAGAGCTTCGCCATCACCATGTTTGATCCCGACGCGCCCACTGGGAGCGGCTGGTGGCATTGGACGGTCGTGAACATCCCGAAGGACGTTCACAGCCTGGCGCCCGATGCGGGCAACCGCAGCGGTTTGAATCTCCCCAAGGGAGCAATTCAGGGCCGAACGGACTTCGGCGGCCCAGGTTACGGCGGTCCATGCCCGCCAGCCGGGGACAAGACCCACCGGTATCAGTTCAAGGTCTGGGCCGTGAAGGTGGATCGACTGCCGATCGACTCAGAATCGAGCGGCGCCTTGGTCGGCTACCTGCTGAATCTGAACGGTGCCGCGACAGCGGAGCTTGTTCCCGTCTCCACGCGATAGAAGAGGGTTGGGGGACCGCCGCTTTGAGCGCCAGGTCGATCATGAGGTGCAGCAGCTACGCTTTACCCAGGAGCTGGAACACCAGCGCCGCGTACGGGGCCTTGATCAGTCCGTTTCGCAAACGCGGCGCAGGCATCAAGCGACCCAACGCTTGAAGACGAGGCTGGCGTTCACGCCGCCGAAGCCGAAACCGTTGGCCATCGCGTGGATGATCGGCATGTGGCGCGGCGCGCCATGCACGATGTCCAGGCCCTCGGCGAGTTCGTCCGGCTGGTCGAGGTTCAGCGTCATCGGGACGATCTGGTCGCGCAAGGCCAGGGCCACGAAGATCGCCGCTACGCCACCGGCGGCGCCCAGCAAGTGGCCCGTCGCCGACTTGGTGGAGGTGATGGCGAGTGAGGCGTCGACGCCGAACAGGTCGCGCACAGCGGCCAATTCGCCCAGGTCGCCGACCAGCGTCGAGGTGGCGTGAGCGTTGAGATGCTGCAGGTCGGCCGTGGCCAGGCCGGCCTGCGTCAGCGCCGTCTGCATTGCGCGTCGCGCGCCGCTGCCATCTTCGGGGCCGGAGGTGATGTGAAACGCATCGGCGCTGGTGCCATAGCCGATGAGTTCGGCCAGGGGCATGGCCCCGCGCGCAAGCGCGTGCTCGAGCGATTCGATCACCAGCATGCCAGCGCCTTCGCCCATCACGAAACCGTCGCGGGTGCGGTCGAAAGGTCGCGATGCGCGGGTTGGTGTGTCATTGAAGCCGGTGGACAAGGCCTTCGCCGCGGCGAAGGCGCCCAGGCTGACGCGATCGATGGCGGCCTCGGCGCCACCGCATACCGCGATGTCGGCCTCGCCGCAGCGGATCAGCCGTGCCGCGTCGCCGATGGCCTGGATGCCCGCGGCACAAGCCGTCACCGGGGCACCAACGGGCCCCTTCAGGCCGTGCCTGATCGACACGTGGCCCGCGGCAAGGTTGACCAGGAACGAGGGGATCGTGAACGGCGACAGACGCTTCGGTCCGCGCGTCTCGGACGTGCGCACCGCGCCCGCAATCGCCGGAAAGCCACCAATGCCCGACGCGATGACCGTGGCCGTACGCCGCCGGGACGCTTCGTCAACCGGAGCCCACTGCGCCTGCCCGAGTGCCTCTTGGGCTGCGGCGAGCGCGAAGGCGATGAAGCGGTCGATCTTGCGCTGGTCCTTGGTTGACACGAAGCGGTCGATGTCGAAGCCGCCGGACACATCCTCGTGCACATCAGGCACCACACCGCCCACGCGGGCCGCGATGTCGGCCGTCATCGAATCCGGCAGCAGGCGCAAGCCTGACTGGCCGGCCAGCAGCCGCTGCCAGGCCAGCTCGACGCCGCAACCCAGCGGCGAGACCATTCCCATGCCGGTGACGACGATCCGGTGGTTCGCAGCGAGAGTGATGTGCATGGATTCCATCCTGGCCAGCCTATTGATGATGATCAGCATCATACGGTATTGCGTATGATCGTCATCAAAATGCAGTGCCATGTGCACACGAAAGGATTTTCATGAAAGTCTCGAAGGCGCAAGTGACCGAGAACCGCCTGTCCATCCTGCAGGCCGCGGCCCGGCTGTACCGCGAGCGCGGTTTCACCGGCGTGGGCGTGGCCGACATCACACGCGAGGCCGGGCTCACCCACGGCGGGCTGTACCGGCACTTCGAATCGAAGGACGCGCTGGCGGCCGAGGCCGCCAAATACGCGTTCGAGTGGGAACTCTCCGATTTGGAGCCCCCCGCTGCCGATGCGAGCGCAGGCGCCGGCAGGTTCCTTCGAACCGGAGTGACAAACTACTTGTCGCCACGGCACCGCGACAGCGTGGGCCAAGGCTGCCCGGTGGCGGCGCTGGCGGCAGACGCGGCACGCGAAACCGGTGCGATCGCCGACGCCTTCGCCCAAGGCATCGGGCGCTACATGGCGCTCTTCGCGCAGCGGCGGCCCGATGGCACCGAGGTCGCGCAGGCCGAACCCGAGGACCGGGTTCGCGCCATTTCGATGCTGTCGACCATGGTGGGCGGGTTGATCCTCGCCCGAGCCACTGCGCGTGGATTGCCCGCGCTGTCGGACGAGATTCTCGCGACCTTGCGCCACCATCTTGCGGTCACCTGGGGCCTCGACGAGCACAACCCCGATGGGTGCGACCAGGACTGTGTTCAGTCGATATAGGAGAGCGGAAGCGCGGTGGTGAACTTGATTTCTTCCATCGCGAAGCTGGAGCTCACGTCGAAGAGCTGCGTGCCAGCGATCAACCGCTTGTAGACCGCATCGTAGGCCGCGATGTCGGGCACCACCACGCGCAGCAGGTAGTCGACCTCGCCGCTCATGCGATAGAACTCCACGACCTCGGGAATGGCTTCGACAGTGGCCTTGAAGTGCTCGAACCAATCCTGCGTGTGCGTGCTCGTGCGTATGGCCACGAAAGCCGTGACGCCGACGTTGATCTTGCGAGGGTCCAGCAGCATCACG
This sequence comes from Rhizobacter sp. Root1221, assembly GCF_001425785.1. Taxonomy (GTDB): domain Bacteria; phylum Pseudomonadota; class Gammaproteobacteria; order Burkholderiales; family Burkholderiaceae_C; genus Rhizobacter. The sequence continues at coordinate 56,114 of NZ_LMDI01000029.1, forward strand.
TTCTTGGTGATGACGCCGGTTTCCTTCAGCCGCTGAACCCGGCGCCAGCAAGGCGTTTGCGACAGGCCCACGCGCGAGGCCACCTCGGAGATCTGCAGCCCTGCGTCTTGCTGAAGAACCTCCAGGATCTTGCGATCGATGGCGTCAAGCTTCAGTTTCGCCATGATTGTTGGAAGTTTCTTCTAATAATCGGGGTCGATCGAGTCTACAACGCAAACCTTTTCCGCGGCCGGGTTCCCAGAATTCAGGCATGGAAATTTACCTGGACTCCAACGCCACGACCCGCGTTCTGCCCGCGGCGCAGCGGGCAGCCCTGGCCGTCATGACCGACGATTTCGGCAATCCCAGCAGCACCCACAGCGCAGGTTTGCGGTCACGGGCCGTTCTCGACAGTGTGCGGGCGACGGCCCGGCGTGTGATGGGCGCCTCACGAGGGCGGCTCCTCTTTACCAGTGGTGCGACCGAAGGCATTCACACGGCGGTGCTGTCCGCACTGACCTCGCTGCGGCATCGTTTCGCGGACGCTGGTGAGCGTCCGCGCCTGCTGCTCTACGGGGCCACAGAACACAAGGCGGTGCCGGAAGCGCTTCAGCATTGGAACGATCTGCTCGGCACTCACCTTGAACTCCTGGCCATCCCCGTGGGCCCGGATGGCCGTCACGACCTGCGCTGGCTGCGGGCGCACGCGAACCAGGCGGCCCTGGTCTGCACCATGGCTGCGAACAACGAAACCGGGGTCATCAGCGACCTGGACGGCATCGCCCGAGCGCTGCAAGGAAGCCCGGCGCTCTGGCTGGTGGACAGCGTGCAGGCACTGGGGAAGTTGCCGCTACGCCTGGATGACCTGCCCATCGACTATGCCCCTTGCTCGGGGCACAAGCTGTTCGCGCCAAAGGGCGTCGGCCTCCTCTATGTGCGCGACGGCGCGCCACTGACGCCCGTGTTCACAGGGGGTGGGCAAGAGGAGGGGCTGCGGGCGGGCACCGAGAACATGGCAGGCATCGCTGCGCTGGGCGCTGTTCTGTCCGCGATCGAGGAGGGCACCGTCTTCCAACCTTCGTCGATGCTCGCGGCCTTTCGCAGCCAGCTTGTTGACGCGTTGAGGGAGGCCTTCCCGGAACTCGAACTGAATGCGCCGCTGGACTGCAGCTTGCCGACCACGCTGAACTTCTCGGTGCCAGGCCTGAGCTCCAAGCTCCTGCTGGACCTCTTCGACTCGGCAGGCCTGCGTGTCAGTGGCGGCTCGGCTTGTGGCGCATCGAAGGCACTGCCAAGCTACGTGCTGGAGGCCATGGGGCTGCCCGAGTGGCAAACCGCCTCGGCGGTGCGCCTGTCGTTTGACGCCAGCGCCAACAGCGGGATGATCCACGAAGCCTGCATCCGCATCTGGACCTGCGGAGAATCCCTGCGCTCGAACTGCTTGACCTCCGAGCCGAGCGAAAACCTGACGCCGCCTGAGTTGGTGACTCGCTTCTACGTCGATGGGGCTTGTTGCTACCTTGTTGCCGACCCGGCCAGTCGGCGCTGCGTGGTGATCGATCCGCTGCCCGAACTGACGGCGCAACTCGCGCAGTGGTTCAGGTGCCGCGGCTACATCCTGGCCGCGGTTCTGGACACGCACAGCCACGGCGACCATGCGTCGTCAGCACACGCGCTGCGCAACGCCTTGTCTCCGTTGCAGAGGGAGCCTGACGACTGCGACCCCTTGGGTTGGCCAGTGGGGTCGGAAGCCATTGCCCTGGGCCAACATCGGCTGACGCGCCTGGCCATTCCCGGGCACACGAAGGACTCGACGGCCTACTTGCTGCATCGAGGCCCGACCCTGTCGTTCGCCTTCGTGGGCGACACGGTGATGCCGGGGGCACTGGGCCGCAGCGACTTCGCGCAAAGCGCGCCGCTGGCGTTTGTGAACTCGCTCCGCAAGCTCGAACAAGCGGTCGGTCCGGACTTGCTGCTGCTGCCTGGCCACGACTACGACAACCGCTTTGCCTGCACACTTCGCACCGAAAGAATTGCACAGCCTCTCCTCGCTCGCGCGCTGACGCAGCAGACGGATCCGCGCGAATTCGCCGTCGCGAAAGCCGACCTGGAACGAGACATTGCTGCCACCGCGTACCAGACGATGGCTTGTGGTGCTCGTGTCGACAAGTGCGACAAGGAGGCGTCCGTTGAACTGAATCGGCACGGATTCGAGAAACTCCTGGCTGAGGGAAAGCGCCCGTTGCTCGTCGACGTGCGCGAAGCCTTCGAGCAGAGGTGGTTCGGCCTGGTGCCCGAGTTCAACGTGCAGGTGCCATGCCAGGCGGCGCCTGCCTCGACGATCGTCAATCTATTTCAAAGCTGGCTGGCGCAACCGGAGACGCCGGTGGTCTTCTTCTGTCGCTCCGGCAATCGCAGCGCAAAAGCCGCCCGCGCGTTGCGCCGCCTTGGGGCCTCGCAGGCGTGGAGCATCGAGGGTGGCTTGGCGCTGTGGCCGGAGGTGACGTCAGACGTGGCAGCAGGCTCAGCCGTGGCAATGGCGTTGGAATGAGTGTCATGGCGATGGCCGACATGTTCGGACTGGGGCGGGCTGGTATGACGCTGGTGTTGACGGGCGCAGATCGGCACCCAGTTCGACCAGAGCCTTGACCTCAAGGTGCCCGCCGCCAGGGCTTGCGAAAGAGCGGCCGAGCATGGGCCGTGCTGACGCGCGTTGCGCTGGCCATTCGTCATGTCAGTTGGCAAAGTGCAGTACCGTGATGCCCGCTTCCTGCGCGACGGCCAGGCGTCGACCATGCGCGTCCCGAGCCATTGGCGGGACGGGCGATGTCCCTCGCACGATGCTGCTGGTTTGTGTGCCGGTCTGGAGATGAGGCCAGCTCTGAACCACCAGGCCGGTACGCAAGTCGACCAAGCTAGGATGCTCATGAAGCGCCAGGACGTGATCGTTTCCAACCGGCATCATGCTTCCGATCTGCTGGGCAGTGGGGACCGCCGCGAGCAACGTCACCGTGTCCAGATCAAAGAGTCGCAGTTCTCCGCCCTTGATGGCTTCGCCCTCCTCGTCCTCGATGCCGTTCAGCGCGACAAGAAGACGCCCATCTGGCAGAAACACGGCGCTACTCTCCTCTGCCCACGCGTCGATGCGCAAGCCACCTTGATCCAGTTGAGTTGAGTCGACGAGGGCGGTCGCAAGGTCGTAGACGTTCACGGCATCCACTGGATGCCAAATCCATCCGGCGCTCAGCAGGTAACGGCCGCTTGGAGATGCTGCGAGCCTTGAATGAAAGAAGTCCGCTGCCTTCGGCCCACTCGACTTGGCGAGAATCTCTCCGGTCGCAAGGTCTTCGATCTGCAGCCGGCAGTACTCGTCTGGGCAATGCGCCAGAACCGCGCGGCCCGAAGGCAGGCGAAACATCGCAATCGGGTACTCAAACGCATTCGCCTGGTAGTAGCTGCGATTGATCTCTCGGATGATCTCGCCGCCTCTCAGGACGAGGCCTTTGGTTCCAAGGTTCGCGTAGATGGCTGCGTAGCCACTGCCTGCCAATGAGACTGCGGCATCAAATGGGTAGGCGTAGTACACATGCCGTGAAATCACCTCCCCTGTCATGCGATAGCGTTGGCCTCCACTGACCCAGTCAACCAACTCGTCACCGTCCCATACCAGGGACTGGACTCGTTCAGCAGGGATGCAAGATTCGATGCAATTGAACATGTTCTTTTCGGATCGCCGCGGCCAGGAGCGCAGCAGTGCTTTCATCATTTCAGGCGTGCCCCTCCCTTCGACCACTCATATCATTCCGCTTCTCCTCCGTCATCGCACGGCGGCGGGAAGACCTACACGATGCTGCCGCCTATCCTGATGCGATCTCGGGCGTCAAACCCGCTTTCTCACAGGAGGATTCAGATGAAAAGCAAGTTCACATGGCCTGGCGCCGTAGTTGCGGTCTTCACTGGGCTTTTCGCGTTGCTCCACGACTGGAGGGACGGGCCCTCGAGCACTCCGGAGCCGATGGCACAAGCTCAGGGTAGCCAACCGATCACTGCCACGGGGCAAAACAGTCGCGCGCAGGGGAACATCAGCGGAAACTCCCTCGGTAGCGGGTCTTCGCTGGTCGCCGGCGACATTAACAATTTCGGGACCTCACAAACGTTCAACGGTCCGACGCATGTAACGGCGGCCTCTGACGTGAAGCCGTCCAACCCTGCGGACATCGCCGCAAGAAGGCAGCTCCCTGGAACGTACTTGACTGACTATGTACAGCCCGGCTCCGCTGGTTCCATGCGAGTTCAAGGACGAACCCGGTTCTTGCCCAACGGCAGCTTTGAGTTCAACGGAACAACGGAGGTGGAGGCCTCAGTTGCAAACGAGCCGGGCACCCGCAAGCAGCTGCGCGCAGCGTACAACGTAGCATCATCAGGAAAGTGGGAAATCATCGACAGCCACCTGCTGGTACAACATGTCGGCATGCGCTCGACGCTGCAAAACCTCGAGATTGACGGTTCCCCATACGACCTCGGGCAAGCGCAGAAGCTTGGCTTTCGAATGCCTCGCCTCGAAGACGAAATCCCTGCGGGCAAGCCGGACGACTACGCTCTGATCGCCCTCGATGCAAAGCAGATGACTCTGCAAAGTCAGACGCCAAGCGGCAAAGTTTTCTCGGTTCGTTCAGTACGTGTGCCCTGAGAGAAGAGCATTGCCACTCTTCATGCTGCGTTCGGGGTCAGGCCCCACGCGGCCGCCCCAGGCCCAGCTTGTCCATGGCCTCCTGGGCCTCGATCAACATCCCCGCCACCTCGCCCACAGTGACGCGCATGCTGGTGGCACGCGAGCGCATGTGCTCGTACGACTTGGCCTCCGTCATGCCCTGGTGGTCCACGAGAAGGCGGATGGCCTTCTCCACTTGGCGGCGGGACTTCATGGTGGCATCGAGCATGTCGATCTTGCTCTGCAGCCGTTCCTGGTATCCCTGTGAGGACCGCGCCAGCACCAGGGTGCTCAGGATGCCTGAGGAGCGGAATGGCTTGGTGATGACGCCGTGCGCATGCGTGTCGAGCAGCAGCTTCAGCGTGGTGGGGCTTTCGTAGTCGGACAGCGCGACGAGCGGCCCTCGGGGTCAGATCTTGCGTGATCTTGCGGGCCCACGAATCAAACTTCGCGTCACAGACTGAGGTAGGTCTCAGCTCCCCAGAATGCAGCCTCTGACTGCAGGGCTGGTTGGAATGTCGGGGTCTTCGGTGGGTCCCCCCAAGCACCCTTCGAGCAACTCGCTGCGATTCGACGCTGCGTGGCATCGACCGCCTTTGTGCAGGATCTCCCCGGGGGCACGCTCGGAAGGGTCTGGGCGGGCACCGCAGCGAATCAGCGAGCGCTTGAGGAATGCTCGGTCCTCGGACATGGCGGCGCCCGTGAGCTATGAGGCCCGGGCCGACATGCCTGTGCCTGCATCGCGCATCACGCGCGCCGTGCTCTCGCCCATCCACAGGCTGCCCACCGAGGGCTTCAAGGAGGTTTGGCGTAGCCGGCGGTCGTCCCTCTGCGTCCCGCTGTCTCGACAGACTGCTTCGCCTTCAACAAACGGACTCCGGCACATTCGTGCCCGTACCCTCAGGCAGCACCTGAGTGATGTCTTCCAGTTCCTCTGAACTCAAGCGAAATTCCGCCGCACGAATCAGGCTGTCTACTTGCTGGGGGCGCCGCGCACCGACGATGGCGCCGGTGACAGCGGACTGCCGAAGTGCCCAGGCAATCGCCACGGCGGCGGGTGCAAGACCGTGCTGCGCGCCGATTCGACGGAAGACTTCAACCAATGCCAGATTGCGGCTTAGCCGAGGCTCTTGGAAGTCGGGGCTGCGGGTCTTGCGCCAATCGTCGTCGGGCAGGTTCGCGATGCGCTCGCGAGTCATTGCGCCCGAAAGCAACCCGGACTGCAGCGTGGAGTAGGCGATGACGCCGATACCTGACTGCTGGCAGAACGGCAGGATGTCCTCTTCGACCTCACGCATCAGCGCCGAGTATGGGGGCTGCAACGAGGCGATTCTGGTGATCGCCTGGGCGCGCTCAAGCTGGGAAACATTGAAGTTGGAAACACCGATCGCGCGGATCTTGCCCTGCTCGCGAGCCCTCTCGAGCGTCGCAAGTGCCGCTTCAATGCCTTCGTCTGGCCCCCCGGGAGGGAACGACGGCCAATGGAGTTGGTAGAGGTCGATCGTGTCAATGTTGAGACGGCACAGGCTGTCCTCGATCTCCCGCAGCAGCGACACCGGGTCCAACGAGTGAGTGATGCGCCCTGTTTCGCGATTCCAGACCAAGCTGCCTTTCGTGAACACCAGTGGCCGACGCGACCGCGGCACTCGGCGCAGCAGCTCGCCGACGACGGTCTCAGCATGTCCCAGCCCGTAGACCGCCGCAGTATCAATCCAGTTCACCCCCAGCTCGGTCGCGCGTTCGAGCGCGGCGAGGCTGTCCGCGTCATCCTGCGAGCCCCAACCAAATTCCCAACCGGGGCCTGCGATCGCCCAAGTGCCTAGCCCGATTGGAGAGATCGAAAAGCCGGCGCTGCCAAGTGGTCGTTGATGCATGGTCTGCCCTTTCATTCATGAGATGGCAACGAGTGTGTCCCGTCGAACGGGTTTCGATAAGCCGAGCTATGCTTCATGAACTACTGAGCGCCAGTCATCAATGAACCTCGATCTTCACGACTTGGCTGCATTCGCGGCAGTGGCTCGCTATCGCAGCTTTCGAAAGGCTGCTATCGAACGCGGCGTGTCGGCCTCGGCGCTCAGCCATTCGCTTCGTGGTCTAGAAGAGCGGTTGGGGTTACGTCTCCTCAACCGCACTACCCGAAGCGTGACACCGACCGAGGCCGGTCAACGTCTACTCGCCCGTCTCGACCCGGCGCTGCAAGAGGTGGCGGAGGCGCTGGCTGACCTGACGGCTCTGCAGTCGACCCCCACGGGAACCTTGCGACTGAACGTGCCACGCCCGGCAGCAAGAGTCTTGCTTGGCCCCATCCTTGCAAAGTTCGCCGTTGCACATCCGAGAGCACAAATCGAGGTTGTGACCGATGACAAGCTCATCGACATCGTGGGTGAGGGATTCGACGCCGGCATCCGTTTCGGCGAGCAGTTGGCGCGCGACATGGTTGCTGTGCCCATCGGACCGCCTCAACGATTCGTGGTGGTGGCGTCTCCAACCTACATCGCGAGGAAAGGACTCCCTCTGGAGCCTCGCGAGCTGCTCGCTCATTCGTGCATCTGTCGGCGCTTTCCCAGCGGGGCCGTCTACGCGTGGGAATTCCAGGCAAAGGGCCAGCCGCTTCGTCTGGCGGTCACCGGTTCATTGGTACTCGACGATGATCTGCTCATGATCGAGGCAGCGCGCGGAGGCGCCGGGTTCGCGTACGTCTACGAAGAGATGGTTCGCGAAGACCTCTCCACTGGCCGGCTAAGCCTCGCACTCGAATCATGGAGCGCACTCCCAAGCCGGTTCTTCGTTTACTACCCCAGTCGTCAGCGACTTCCGCCAGTGATGAGAGCGTTCGTTGATTTCATCTCGACGTAGCAGCGCAAGGTGGTTCACGCCGCGGTGCCGCGATTCAGCAGACCGGTACCTGCGACATCGTCCGCAGGCGGCACAGGGCCGAGTTCAGGGCGACGGTCGTCGAAGAGTGCCTGCTGCCCGGCGCCTGCGTCGCTGTAGGGGCCCCGGCGGCCCTTGGGGTCGAGTCTTGCGTTTTGCGCCGCCCATCAAAATCAGCGAGATGCCGCAGCCATCTTCGAAGCCTCCGATCTTCGGGTCCCACGAATCTAACTGCACGTCACAGACTGGGGTAGGTCACAGCCCCCCACATGCAGTTTCTGCCTGCACGGCTGGTTGGAATGTCGGGGTATTTAGTGGGTCAGGCAAATCGCAAGACTTGACCCCAAGCACCGCGCGTTGGCGGCGCAAGTTCGTTCACACCACGGACAGCCGGCACAAGCTGCCTGTGGCCGGCAACGTGCTGAATCGCCGCTTCAGCCCGGCGCGGCCCAACGAGGC
>NZ_LMDI01000030.1 GCF_001425785.1 Rhizobacter sp. Root1221
CTCCAGCGGCACCGTTACCTATCCCGCGCATCAAGGGTGCCGGCTCGCTTCGCCTCGCTGCGCATCGGCTGGTTCTCTGGTCACCCCGACGAAAGTCGGGGCCCACCGGCCCAATGGATTCCGGCTTTCGCCGGAACGACAAGGTGTTTTGGGCGAGCGAGCGAAGCGAGCAATGCCCCGAAGCGCGAACGCCAGGAAGGCGAGCGAAGCGACGCCGCAGATCAAGCTACCGCCGAGCCCGGGTCTCCCGGGCGACCGCGGGCTCCCCCATGGGGGACCGGCGCGAAGCGCCGTAGGGGGCCTACCTCACCACGAGCACCGGAATCTTGCTGTGCGTGAGCACCTTCTGCGTTTCACTGCCCAACAGCAGGGCCGTGACCCCGCGCCGGCCGTGCGACGCCATCACGATCAGGTCGCAGGCCTTCTGCTGCGCGTGTTCGATGATGGCTTCCCACGGGTGCAAGGCCTCGAGGGTGTGGGTCTCGCACACCACCCCCTGCGCCTCGGCCAGCGCGGCCACCGCCTGCACGCGGCTGGCGGCGATGCGTTCCTGCGCGTCGAAGAACTCCTGCGGCGGCGTGGGCTGCATCTCGGAGATGGCGCTGTACGGGAAGGGTTCCTTCACGCTCAGCACGTACACCCGCGCACCGACCGACGCCGCCAGGGACAGCGCCGTGGCCACGGACTTCTGCGTGATGTCGGAGCCGTCCGTGGGAATGAGGATGCGTTGGAACATGATGAACCTCCTGTCGGGGGGAGCACACGTCCAGAGGGTAGACCGCGCACACCGGCGCGGTCAATGACGGTTGTCCTACACCGCGGTGCCGCGTTCCACCGGGCGCGCCGGGTCGGCCGACCATTCGCTCCACGACCCCGGGTACAGCGTGGCGATGCCGAGGCCGGCCACTTCCATCGCGATCAGGTCATGGCACGCGGTGACACCGGAGCCGCACTGCAGCACCACGTCGGTGGCGCCGGCGGTGAGCGCCTCGTATTCGGCCCGCAACATCGCGGCCGGCTTGAAGGTGCCGTCGGCCTGCAGGTTGTCCTTGAAGAAGCGGTTCCGGGCGCCGGGGATGTGGCCCGCCACGCGGTCGAGGGGTTCCACGTCGCCGCGGTAACGTTCCGGCGCCCGGGCGTCGAGGACACGCACACCGGGCAGGCGGCCGAGCAGCGTGGTGGCGTCGATGGTGGGCATGGCGGGCGCCGGGGCCGGGGAGGCCGCCACGGGGGAGGGCACCGGCACCTGGGTGGACAGTTCACCGCCGCTGCGCACCCAGGCGTCGAGCCCGCCGTCGAGCAGCGCCACGCGAGGGTGCCCCAGCCAGCGCAGCACCCACCAGGCCCGCACTGCGAACATGCCCGCCTGCCGGTCGTACACGACCACGTCGCGGTCGGGCGTGATGCCGATGGAGGCCATCCAGCCGGCATACGCCTCGCGCGTGCGCAGCGGGTGCCGGCCGTTCAGCCCGGTCTTCGGGCCGGACAGGTCGCGGTCAAGGTGCACGTAGAGCGCGCCGGGCAGGTGCCCCGCGGCGTAGGCCTGTTCTCCGAGGGAAGGGCCGGCCAGGTCGAAGCTGCAGTCGAGCAGGAGCGGGGCCGGGGTGGTGGCGCGCAGGTTGGCGGCAGAGATCAGCGGGGTGTTCATCGCGTTCAGGACTCCGTCATCGTGGTGGTATCGGTCGAGTGCGTGACCTTGGTGCGCAGCAGCGTCGCGGCCACGCCGGCCCCGACGATGAGGACCATGCCGGCCAGCGCCATCGCCGTGACCGGATCGTCGAACAGCAGCACGCCGTAGCCGAAGGAAAACGCGATGCCGAGGTACTGCAGGCTCGCGTTCACGAGGGTGCGGCCGGTGGCGTAGGCCCGGGTCATCAGCAACTGGGCGGTGGTGGCCAGCAGCCCCACGGCCACGAGCAGTGCCGCACCCTTCCAGGAGTGGGCGTGGAAACCACCGGTCAGCAGCGTGATGAGGGCGCCGGCGATGAGGCCTCCGAGCGAGAAGTAGAAGACCGTGCGGTACTCGGGTTCGCCGATGCGGCCGAGCGCGGTGACCTGCAGGTACGCGGTGGCGGAGATCATGCCGGAGATGAGGCCCACCACGCCGTGCCACAGCTGGTTCTGGTCCATCGTGGGGCGCAGCACCAGCGCCACCCCGCCGAACCCGAGCAGCACGGTGGCTACCACCTTGCCGTCCACCCGCGTGGTGCCCAGCGCCACGGCGCCACCGATCAGGAACAGCGCCATCCACACCGACGACATGTAGTTCAGCGTCATCGCGGTGGCCAGCGGCAGGTTGCCGATGGAGTAGAACCACATGCACAGCGCCGTGACGCCGGTGAGCGAGCGCCAGAAGTGCATGCTGGGCACCGGGGTGGCCAGCGTGCCGCGGCGCACGCGGCTCACGACGAACAGCATGGAGGCGCCGATCAGGCCCCGGTAGAACACGATCTCGCCGGTGCCGTACAGGTCGGATGCCAGCTTGACACACACGCCCATCGAGGCGAACAGGAAGGTCGCCAGGACCATCAACGCGGAAGCGGGCATCAGCGGGTCAGGCTCGGAATTTCATCGTGCGACGGTACCACTCGTGGAATTGCTGCATGCCGTCTTCCATGGGCGACTGGTAGGGGCCCACCTCGTTGTCGCCACGCTCGTGCAGCGCGCGGCGGCCGGCATCCATGCGCAGCGCGATCTCGTCGTCCTCGACGCAGGTCTCCAGGTAGGCCGCCTGCTGGGCGGTGACGAAGTCGCGTTCGAAGGCGTGGATTTCCTCGGGGTAGAAGAACTCCACCACGTTGACGGTCTTCTGGGGGCCCTTCGGGTACAGCGCGGACACCACCAGCACGTGCGGGTACCACTCGACCATGATGTTCGGGTAGTACGTGAGCCAGATGGCCCCGTTGTCGGGCGGCACGCCGTTGCGGAACGCGAGCACGGCATCGTGCCACTTGCGGTACACGTCGGAGCCGGCCTTCGCGAGAGCGTTGTTGGCGCCCACTGTCTGCACCGAATGGTGCTTGCCGAATTCCCACTTCAGGTCGTTGCAGGTGACGAACTGGCTCAGGCCCGGGTGGAACGGTCCCACGTGGTAGTCCTCGAGGTACACCTCGATGAAGGTCTTCCAGTTGTAGTTGCACTCGTGCACGTGCACCCGGTCGAGCACGTAGCCGTCGAAGCTCAGGTCGGCGCCCGGGCCCAGGCCGCGCAGCTCGGCGGCGATGTCGCGGCCGTTGTCCTCGAAGAGGAGGCCGTTCCAGTTGCGCGTCTTGTAGGTGTTCAGGTGCAGGCAGGGGTCCTCCGCGAAATGCGGGGCCCCGACGAGCTCGCCTCCCAGGTCGTACGTCCAGCGGTGCAGCGGGCACACGATGTTCTTGCCGGTGTTGCCGCGCCCGCGCAGCATCACCGCCTGCCGGTGGCGGCAGACGTTCGACATGAGCTGGATGCCCTGTGGCGTGCGCACGAGTGCGCGGCCTTCACCTTCCTGAGGCAGGGCGTAGTGGTCGCCAACCTCGGGGATCGCCAGCTCGTGCCCGAGGTACCTCGGGCCATGCTGGAAGATGAGTTCCATCTCGCGGCGATGCAAGTCGTCGTCGAAATAGGCTGCTACGGGGAGTTGTGAGCAATTCTGCTCGAGAGCTTCGAAGGTGAGGCTCAGGTCCGACATGATCCCGAGGATCTCCTATAACCGATGTTCACGGCCACCCCTCTGGGGTGACCGCAGGAGTGGGATGTCTCGCTGCGCACGGCGCGTTTTTTCCAGCGAGGCAGGGATTGTACCCGGTGCGACTCCGAAGGGCGCAGAGGCCTTTTGCGCAAGACCCCCTTTGCGGGGACGCCACAGCCCGACGTCTGGCCTGTCCCGGCCCTCGGCGGGTGACTACAATCCCGCATTTACCTCACACGATGGCCAAAGCTCCTCTCGCCCCGACTGCCGCACAGCTGCCCGACAGCTATGAAGAAGCCCTGGCCGAACTCGAGCGCCTGGTGGCAGCGATGGAGGGCGGGCAGCTCCCGCTCGACGCGCTGCTGGGCAGCTATCGGCGCGGGGCCGAGCTGTTGAATTTCTGCCGTTCGCGACTGGAGGCCGTGGAAACCCAGGTCCGGTTGCTCGAAGACGGTCAGTTGAAACCCTGGGGTGAGTCATGAGCCTGTTTCCCGAAGCTGCAGCAGCCGTATCGCCGCGCATCCCGTTCGAAGCGTGGCAGCAGGCCGAACTCGACACCGTTGAATCGGCCCTGTCGGCCTGGGTGCCGGGCAGTGCGCCCGCCGGCCTCGGTCAGGCCATGCGCTACGGCGTGCTCGACGGCGGCAAGCGCCTGCGCCCCCTGCTGGTGCTGGCGGCCGCACAGGCCGCGGCCGGCCACCGCGAGGCCGCGTTGCGCGCCGCCTGCGCCGTGGAGCTGATCCACGCCTACTCGCTGATCCACGACGACATGCCCTGCATGGACGACGACATCCTGCGGCGCGGCAAGCCCACGGTGCACGTGCAGTTCGGCGAAGCCCAGGCCATGCTCGCGGGCGATGCCATGCAGGCGCTGGCCTTCGAGGTGCTGACGCCCGACACCGGCGTGCCTCCCGTGCTGCAGGCCAAGCTGTGCTCGCTGCTGGCCCGGTCGGCCGGCCACGCCGGCATGGCCGGTGGCCAGGCCATCGACCTGGCAAGCGTCGGCGTGCCACTCAACGAACAGGCCCTGCGCGACATGCACCACCGCAAGACGGGCGCACTGCTCCAGGCCAGCGTGCTGATGGGCGCGGCCTGTGGCGGGGTCGATGCCGGTGCGTGGCAGGCGTTGTCGGAGTATGGTGATGCGGTGGGCCTGGCGTTCCAGGTCGTCGACGACATCCTCGACGTCACGCAGGCCTCGGAAACGCTCGGCAAGACCGCCGGCAAGGACATGGACAACAACAAGCCCACCTATGTGAGCATCCTCGGCCTGCCGGCCGCGCGTGCGCATGCGGAGGAACTGCGTCACAAGGCGCATGCGGCGCTGGCCCGGAGCGGGCTGGCGAACGTCGAGCGCCTTCGGGTGCTGGCCGACAAGGTCGTGGAAAGAGACTGCTGATGAACCAAACCCTTCTGCAATCCATCGGCGCACCCGCGGACCTGCGAGGCCTGTCGCGGCTGGAACTCAAGCAGCTCTCCGCCGAGTTGCGCGAATTCCTGCTGCAAAGCGTTTCGCAAACCGGGGGGCACCTGTCGTCCAACCTCGGCACGGTCGAACTCACCGTGGCGCTGCACCACGTCTTCAACACCCCGCACGACCGCATCGTCTGGGACGTGGGCCACCAGACCTACCCGCACAAGATCCTCACCGGCCGGCGCGACCGCATGGCCACGCTCCGGCAGATGGGGGGGCTCTCGGGCTTCCCGCGCCGCGACGAAAGCGAATACGACACCTTCGGCACCGCCCACTCGTCCACGTCCATCTCGGCGGCGCTGGGCATGGCCGTGGCCGCCAAGCTCAAGGGAGAGGACCGCCGTTCCGTCGCCGTGATCGGCGACGGCGCCATGACGGCCGGCATGGCCTTCGAGGCGCTGAACAATGCGGGCGTGGCGGGTGCCAACATGCTCGTGGTGCTGAACGACAACGACATGTCCATCTCGCCCCCGGTGGGCGCACTGAACCGCTACTTCGCCCGCCTGATGAGCGGCAAGTTCTACGCCACGGCCCGCGACACCGCCAAGACCGTGCTGAAAAACGCCCCCCCGCTGTTCGAGCTGGCCCGCCGCCTCGAGGAGCATGCGAAGGGCATGGTCGTGCCGTGCACGATCTTCGAGGAATTCGGCTTCACGTACTTCGGCCCCATCGACGGCCACGACCTCGACTCCCTCGTGCCCACGCTCGAGAACCTGCGTGGCATGAAGGGTCCGTTGTTCCTGCACGTCGTCACCAAAAAGGGTTACGGCTACAAGCTGGCCGAGGCCGACCCGGTGGCCTACCACGGCCCGGGCAAGTTCAATCCGGCCGAGGGCCTCAAGAAGCCCAGCACCGTGCCCAAGACCACCTTCACCCAGGTGTTCGGCCAGTGGCTGTGCGACATGGCCGAGGCTGACGAACGCCTCGTGGGCATCACGCCCGCCATGCGCGAAGGGTCGGGCATGGTCGAGTTCGAGCAGCGGTTCCCGAAGCGGTACCACGACGTGGGCATCGCCGAACAGCACGCCGTCACGTTCGCGGGCGGCCTGGCCTGCGAGGGCCTGAAGCCCGTCGTGGCCATCTACTCCACGTTCCTGCAGCGCGCGTATGACCAGCTCGTGCACGACGTGGCCATCCAGAACCTCCCGGTCGTGTTCGCGCTCGACCGCGCCGGCCTCGTGGGCGCCGACGGTGCCACGCACGCCGGCAACTACGACATCGCGTTCCTGCGGTGCATCCCGAACGTCAGCGTGCTCACGCCGGCCGATGAAAAGGAATGCCGCCAGCTGCTGAGCACCGCGTTCGCGCAGAACCACCCGGTGGCCGTGCGTTACCCGCGCGGCAGCGGCGTGGGCGTGGCCGCGGGCTCCGGCCTCGACACCCTCCCGTGGGGCAAGGGCGAGGTGCGCCGCCGCGGCGACCGCGTGGCCATCCTTGCGTTCGGCACGCTGCTGTACCCGGCCCTCGAAGCGGCCGAGAAGCTCGACGCCACCGTCGCCAACATGCGCTATGCCAAGCCGCTCGACGCCGCACTCGTGGCCGAGCTGGCCCGCACGCACGAGGCCATCGTCACGGTGGAAGACGGCTGCACCATGGGCGGTGCCGGCAGCGCGGTGCTCGAAGCGCTCCAGGCGGCCGGCCTCAACGTGCCGGTGCTGGTGCTGGGCCTGCCCGACCAGTTCATCGAACACGGTGACCCGGCCAAGCTGATGAGCCTGAACGGCCTCGACGCCGCGGGCATCGAAGCGTCCATCATCAAGCGGTTCGGCGCGCGGCCCGCGTTGCTGCGTCCTGCGGCCAACCATTGATCGCCCCTCACGCGGAACATTCCGCCCCCGGCCCGGTCTCACCGGGCCATTTTTTCATCGGTCGCGCATGAACTGGCCCTACGAACTGCAGATCGGCTGGCGCTACACGCGCGCGGGGCGCGCCGGCCGGCGCAACGGTTTCATCTCCTTCATCTCCGGCGTGTCCATGCTCGGCATCGGGCTCGGCGTGGCCGCGCTGATCATCGTGCTGTCGGTGATGAACGGTTTCCAGAAAGAGGTGCGCGACCGCATGCTGGCGGCCATCGCGCACGTCGAAGTGGTCGACACCTACGGCTCGGCGCTGCCCGACTGGCGGGCCACCGCCGCCAAGGCGCGCGAGAACCCGCAGGTGGTGGGAGCCGCTCCTTTCATCGCCATGCAGGCGCTGGTGGCCCGTGGTGAAGACATGCGTGGCGCCATCGTGCGTGGCATCTCGCCCGACGAGGAGGCCACGGTCACCGAGGTGGCCGCCAAGCTCAAGGACACCACGCTCACGAAACTCACGCCCGGCAGCTGGGGCATCGTGCTCGGCGTCGAGCTGGCCCGGTCGCTCGGGGTGCACGAGGGCGACAACGTCACCATCGTGGCCCCTGGCGGGCAGGTGACCCCGGCCGGCGTGGTGCCGCGCCTGAAGCAGGTGACGGTGGTGGGCACCTTCGATTCGGGGCACTACGAGTACGACAGCACGCTGGCGCTCATCCACCTGGACGACGCCGCCAGGCTCTTCCGCCTCGAAGGCCCGAGCGGCGTGCAGTTGCGCCTGAAAGACCTGCACCAGGCCCGCGACGTGGCGGCCGAACTGGCCCAGCGCCTGGGCCCCGACGTCACCGTGCGCGACTGGACCCGCACCAACCGCAACTGGTTCTCCGCGGTGCAGCTCGAGAAGCGGCTGATGTTCATCATCCTCACGCTCATCGTGGCCGTGGCCGCGTTCAACCTCGTGTCCACCCTCGTGATGACCGTGACCGACAAACGCGCCGACATCGCGATCCTGCGCACCCTGGGTGCCACGCCGCGTTCCATCATGGGCATCTTCATGGTGCAGGGCGCGCTGTCCGGGGTGATCGGCACGCTCGCCGGCGTGGCCTTCGGCCTGCTGGTGTCGTTCAACATCGGCACCATCGTGCCGTTCATCGAGCGCCTGCTGAACACGAGTTTCCTGCCCGGCAGCATCTACCTGATCAGCCGCATGCCCAGCGACCCGCAGTGGGCCGACATCCTGCCCATCACCGTGATCTCGCTGGTGCTGGCGTTCCTGGCCACGCTGTACCCCAGCTGGCGCGCAAGCCGCGTGCAACCGGCGGAGGCCCTGCGTTATGAGTGACGTGAACGTCATCGAGGCCAACGGCCTCCACAAGCGCTTTTCCGAAGGCGGGCTCGACGTGCCCGTGCTGCAGGGCGTGGACCTGCGCGTGGGCCGCGGCGAAGCGCTGGCCATCGTGGGCGCATCAGGTTCCGGCAAAAGCACGCTGCTGCACCTGCTGGGCGGGCTCGAGGCGCCCAGCAAGGGCACGGTGCGCCTGGCCGGCCGCGACTTCTCCCACATGAACGCGGCCGAGCAGGGCGCCTGGCGCAACCGGCAGCTCGGCTTCGTCTACCAGTTCCATCACCTGCTGCCTGAATTCAGCGCCCTCGACAACGTGGCCATGCCGCTGCGGGTGCGCCGCATGCCCATGGCCGAGGCTCGCGCGCGAGCGGCCAAGGTGCTGGCCCAGGTGGGCTTGGCGGGGCGTGTGGAACACCGGCCCGCGCAACTCTCCGGCGGTGAACGCCAGCGCGTGGCCATCGCCCGCGCGCTGGCGGGCGAACCCGCGTGTGTGCTGGCGGACGAACCCACCGGCAACCTCGACCGCAAGACGGCCGACACCGTGTTCGGCCTGATGATGGACCTGGCGCGCGACCACGGCACGGCGTTCGTCATGGTGACGCACGACGAATCGCTCGCGGCGCGGTGTCATCGCGTACAGCACCTGACGTTGGGGCATTTGGCCTAGGCGATCTGGGGCCGGGCGCTTGGAGACTGGGTGCGGGCACCCCGCGATTCCCGGCGCTGATTTCCTTCAGGTCAAGCTGGTACCCCACAAACCGGCCTGACGCCTTCTGCCGCAGGCCAAGCCTGCGCCACCCTACCTCTGCCATGTCCCTCTACGACTGGATGCCACGCGGCATCGTGATCCTGCTCGAGTTCGCATTGCTGCTTCTCGCGGTTGCCGCATCGGTGTTCATCCGCCGGAAGTGGGTCCGTTCGCGGTTCGGCAACACCCTCCCACGGCCGCTGCTCACCGCCACCGTCTGGGTCATCCCGTGTGCGATGGCGTGGTTGGCGCTGTTGCCGACGTTCCGCCACATCAACGACGCGTTGGAGATCGCGGTCATCGTCCCGGTGGCCTTCGTGCTGGGCGGGCTGTACGGCCTGTGTTTCGCGCTGCTGGCGAGGTTCGGCAAGGCGGACGCCCGGTGGACGCAGCGCATGGGGCTCGGCGCCGCCATGGGCCTGGCGCTCGCCCTGTTGATCGGCATCCTCGTGCACCAGTTCCTCACGGGTTGGGGCGGGCCTGGCGGAGGAGGCTTCGTCCGCCCTGGCGTGTTCGAGGTCGCGCTTGTTTTTTCATGGTTAGCGCCCGCATTGGCCGTGGTGGGGCTGGTGACACCGAAGTCTGCCCTCGTGCGCGCCGCGGCGCCCTGAACAGGCCGATCCAGCCGGCTGCGACCCGGTTCATCGGCATCTCCGTCGGGTCATCAGTACGACCGCCCCCCCTTGAACTGCGCCGTCGTCGTGCGCACCCGCTGCGTGGCCTTCTCGATGGCTGCGAACGACCGGGCCGCGTGGGCGTGGGTGATGGCGAGGCCCAGCGCGTCGGCGGCGTCCTTGCCCGGCAGGCCGGGCAGGCTCAGCAGGCGCATCACCATTTCCTGCACCTGCTCCTTCCTGGCGTGGCCGTGGCCCACGATGGCCTTTTTCATCTGCAGCGCGGTGTACTCGGACACGTCCAGCCCGCCCGACACCAGGCCGGTGAGGGCGGCGCCCCGCGCCTGGCCCAGCAGCAGCGTGCTCTGCGGGTTGACGTTGACGAACACGATCTCCACCGACGCGCAGGTGGGCTGGTACCGCGTGATGATCTCGCGGATGCCGTCGAAGATGACCTTCAGCCGTGCGGGCAGGTGGCCCGCATCCACCGCCTCGGTCTTGATGGTGCCGCTGGCCACGTAGTGCAGGTGCGTGCCCTCCACGTCGATGACACCGAAGCCGGTGGTGCGCAATGCGGGGTCGATGCCGAGGACTCTCATGCGCCAAAGTACCAGCGAACGGAATGGAAAAAGACGGGTGCCGCGAAACAAAGCGGCGCCACGCGGTCGAGCAGCCCCACGGCGCCGGTGACGGAGCCCCGCCCCCAGCTCTCGACCCCGGCGTCGCGCTTGAGCGCCTTCATGACGAGGTCGCCGAGTGTGCCGCAGCCGGCGGCGATCAGGCCGATCAGGATGGACTGCGCGGGCTTGAACGGCGTGATCCAGTAGAGCAGCCCACCGACGATGCCGCCGGCCGCGGCCCCCAGCAGCCAGGTGCGCCACGAGAAGCTGCGGCTGATGTGGCGGGCCACCGGGCGGCGCCGCAGCCGGCGGCTGGCAGCTTCCTGGGTGATCTGCGAGACGGCGACCACGAGCACGATGTAGAGCACGAGGAACGCGCCGCGTTGCTCGTACCCCTTGAAACTCAGCAGCAGCAGGGCCGGTGCGTGGCTCATGCCGTACACACACACCATCGTGCCCCACTGGATCTTCGCGGTGCGTTCCAGGAACCGGGTGGCGTCGTTGCCGAGCGCGGAGAGGATGGGCAGCACCGCAAACGCGTAGACCGGGATGAACACCGAAAACAGGTTGAATGCGCGGCCCCCGGCCAGCACGTACTGCATCGGCAGCACCACGAAAAACGCGGCCAGCAGCGCACGGTGGTCGCCGCGCCGGGTGTGGGTGAGGGTGATGAACTCGCGCAGCGCCAGGAACGAGACCACGGCGAACAGCACCGTGGCCACCACGGCACCGAGCGACCATGAGATCCAGAACAGCACGGCGCCGATCCACACGGCCCGCAGGTCCCGCGAGAAACGGCGGTACCGCGCGGCCTGTTCGGGCGTCATCTCGCGCAGCGAACGCCAGAACGCGGCCAGGCTCGCGACGATCAGCACCCCGAAGACCATCACGAACAGCAGGCCCACCTGCTGGGAGTCGGTGAGTTGGCGCAGGTTGCCCATCAGGCGGCCATCTTCTTGAGGGCCATCACGGCGTCACGGGCGCGGGCGAGGAACACGCGCTTGTCCTCGTTTTCGGCAATCTGCATGGGCGCGCCGAACGTCACCGAGCACAAGATGGGCACCGGCACCACCTCGCCCTTGGGCATCACGCGGTGCACGTTGTCGATCCACGTGGGGATGAGTTCCACGTTGGGGAACTGCTCGGCCAGGTGGAAGAGGCCCGCCTTGAACGCGGCCGGGTCACCTTTGTGGCCGCGGGTGCCCTCGGGGAAGATGACCAGCGAGTCGCCACTGCGCAGTGCATCGGCCAATGGCTCCAGCGGGTCTTCGTCTTCCGTGCGCACGCGGCTCACGTAGACGGCGTTGAACACCTCGCGGGTGATCCAGTGCTTGAGCTTCGTGGCCGTCCAGTAGTCACGGGCGGCGATGGGGCGGGTCTGCGCGCGCAGGTCACGCGGCAGCGCCGCCCAGATCAGCACCCAGTCGAAGTGGCTCTGGTGGTTGGCGAAGTAGATGCGCTGCTCGGCTTTCGGGGCGCAGCCAATCCAATGGCCTTGCGCCCCGGTGATCAGCCGGGCAAGCGACGACAGGAAGAGTCCAACGGCCTCGGGGCGTGTCATGTGGCCGATGGTACCGGGCGATCAGTGCCGGAAGTGGCGCACGCCCGTGAGCACCATCACGATGCCGCGTTCGTTGGCGGCCGCGATGACCTCGTCGTCGCGCATGCTGCCGCCCGGCTGGATCACCGCGGTGGCGCCCGCGTCGACCACCACGTCGAGGCCGTCGCGGAACGGGAAGAAGGCGTCGCTCGCCACGGCAGAACCCTGCAGCGTGAGCCCGGCGTTCTCGGCCTTGATGCTGGCGATGCGGGCCGAGTCGATGCGGCTCATCTGGCCGGCACCCACGCCCAGGGTCATGCCACCACCGCAGAACACGATGGCGTTGCTTTTCACGTACTTGGCGACCTTCCACGCGAACAGCAGGTCGGTCAGTTCGGCGGGCGTGGGTTGCTTGGCGCTCACCACCTTCAGCTCGGACACGTCGAGTTCACGGTTGTCGGCCGTCTGGATCAGCAGGCCCGAGCCCACGCGTTTCACGTCCTGCAGGTTGCGGCCCTGGTCCCAGGCGGTGGCGCCGCCCTTCGGCAATGCGATCTGCAGCACGCGGGTGTTGGGTTTGCCGGCGAACACGGCCAGTGCCTCGGCCGAGAAGCCCGGGGCGATCAGCACTTCGACGAACTGCTTCGCCACGAGCGCCGCCGCGGCTGCATCGACCTCGGTGTTGAAGGCGATGATGCCGCCGAAGGCCGACGTGGAGTCGGTCTTGAAGGCCTTGCCGTAGGCTTCGGCCGCATGGGCGCCGATGGCCACGCCACACGGGTTGGCGTGCTTGACGATCACGCAGGCCGGCGTATCAAAGCTCTTCACGCATTCCCACGCCGCATCCGCGTCGGCGATGTTGTTGTACGAAAGTTCCTTGCCTTGCAGTTGCGTGGCCGTGACGAGCGAGCCGGGGGCCGGGTGCAGGTCGCGGTAGAACGCAGCGCTCTGGTGCGGGTTCTCGCCGTAGCGCAGGTCCTGCAACTTGACGAAGCGGGCGTTCGATTGTGCGGGGAACTCGCTGCGGGTGTGGCCACCGTCGGCGCCGAGCTGCAGTGACGACAGGTAGTCGCTGATGGCGGCGTCGTAGTTCGAGATGCGGTTGAACGCGGCCACCGACAGCGCGAACTTCGTGGCCGTGCTGACGGCCTTCGAGGCCTTCAGTTCGGCGAGCACGCCGGCGTATTGCGACGCGTCGGTCAGCACCGCCACGTCCTTCCAGTTCTTGGCCGCCGAACGCACCATGGCCGGGCCACCGATGTCGATGTTCTCGATGGCGTCTTCGAGCGTGCAGCCGGCCTTGGCCACGGTGGCTTCGAACGGGTACAGGTTCACTACCAGCAGGTCGATCGTGGCGATGCCGTGGGTGGTCAGCGCGGCCATGTGTTCCGGCACGTCGCGGCGCGCGAGCAGGCCGCCGTGGATCGTGGGGTGCAGCGTCTTCACGCGGCCGTCCAGCATCTCGGGAAATCCGGTGTGGTCAGCCACTTCCACCACCGGCAGGCCGGCGTCGGCCAGCAGCTTCGCGGTGCCGCCGGTGGACAGCAGCTTGATGCCGAGGTGGTGCAGTTCACGGGCGAAGTCGAGGACGCCGGTCTTGTCGGAGACGGAAAGGAGGGCTTGCATGGTGGGGCTTTCGGGTCTGTCGTGTCATCCCGGCGAAGGCCGGGACCCACTGGGAGCAGGTGCGCCGGAGGGACGGTGGGTCCCGGCTTTCGCCGGGATGACGGCTGGGAAGGGGTGACGCCGTCGGGGCCTGTGGCCCCCTCGGCGTCACTTGATCATCTTGTGGTCGAGGAGCTTGCGGCGCAGGGTGTTGCGGTTGATGCCGAGCCACTCGGCGGCCTTGCTCTGGTTGCCGTCGGCGTGTTTCATCACCACGTCGAGCAGCGGGCGTTCGGTGACCTTGAGCATCATGTCGTACATGGCGGCGGGTTCGACGCCACGCAGGTCCTTGAAATAGACCTCGAGGCTGTCGCGGATGCATTCCTCGATGTGCTTCTTGCTCATCGTGTCCCTCGGCGCATCGTCATCTTGTTGTTCATGGGGTGGTTTCTTCTTCGTTGGATTCGTCTTCGCCCGTAACCACGGGGGCGGGCAGGCGCTGGTGTCGACCGGCCAGTTCGTCGAACCAGTCGGTCACGGCGCGGATCTGCGTGTCGCAGGTCTCGAGCGTGTTCATGAACTGGCGGAACGTGTCGCCGCCGGGCAGCGACCGAACGGCCCAGCCGATGTGCTTGCGCGCGGTGCGCACGCCGGCGTATTCGCCGTAGAGGCCGTAGTGGTCGAGCAGGTGTTCGAGCAGCCAGGCCTTGGCCTCGGCGGTCTCGGGCGGCGGCAGGTGTTCTCCCGTGTCGAGGAAGTGGCCGATCTCACGGAAGATCCACGGGCGGCCCTGCGCGGCGCGGCCGATCATCAGCGCGTCGGCGCCGGTGCGGGCGAGCACGTCGCGTGCCTTCTCGGGGGAGTCGATGTCGCCGTTGGCCACCACGGGGATGCGCAGCGCGGCCTTCACCGCGGCGATGGTGTCGTACTCCGCAAAACCGGTGTACCCCTGCTCGCGCGTGCGGCCGTGCACGGTCACCATGGCCACGCCGGCCTCTTCGGCCGCGCGGGCGATGGCAACGGCGTTGCGTTCGGTGTTGCACCAGCCGGTGCGCATCTTCAGCGTGACGGGCACGCCGCGCGGCGCGCAGGCGGCCACCACGGCCTCGATGATCTGCAGCGCGAGCGGTTCGTCCTGCATCAGCGCGGAGCCGGCCCACTTGGTGCACACCTTCTTGGCGGGGCACCCCATGTTGATGTCGATGATCTGCGCGCCGTTGTCGATGTTGTACGCGGCGGCCTCGGCCATCATGCCGGGCTCGGTGCCGGCGATCTGCACCGAAATGGGGTTCACTTCACCGTCGTGGTTGGCGCGGCGCGAGGTCTTGAGGCTCTTCCACAACTCGCGGCGCGACGTGACCATCTCGCTCACGGCATAACCGGCTCCGAGCCGCTTGCACAGCTGGCGGAACGGGCGGTCCGTGACACCGGCCATCGGGGCGGCGAACAACCGGTTCGGCAGGGAAATGGGGCCGATGTTCATGGCGCGCGAGAGGGTGGGGACGTGCAGAGGGCTGCCGAAAAAAGAGGCAGAGTATAGCTGCTGGCGAGTGCCCCGCCTCGCGACTTTTTTCACTGCGCATAATGCATTCGATGGATGCCTGGATCGAGTCGGTGAAGGCGGTGCTGGCCTTGCCCGGATACGGCCTCGGCAGCTTGTTCGCGGCCTCGTTCCTGTCGGCCACGCTGCTGCCCCTCGGGTCCGAGGCGGTGCTGTACGGCGTGCTGAAACTCAACCCGTCGTTGCTGTGGCCGGCGCTGCTGACGGCCACGGTGGGCAACACGCTGGGCGGCGCCGTCACCTGGTGGATGGGGCGGGGCGCGGAAGAGGTCTACGAGCGTGTGGCCACGTCGCCGCACCACGGTGGGGCCAAGCGCTGGCTCACGCGCTTCGGCCCGCCGGCGTGCCTGCTCGCGTGGGTGCCGATCGTGGGCGACCCGCTGTGCGCTGTGGCCGGCTGGCTCCGGTTGCCATTCTGGCCATGCGTGTTCTACATGGCAGCGGGCAAGTTTCTCCGTTATCTGACGATCATCACCATGTTCCTGGCGGGCTCGTGAACCCGCGATGCGGTTATCGCGCCCCACCTGTGGCACGATGGCACCTTCCGAGCCTGCTCTGCCAAACCTGACGCCTGTGCTGACGCGATCCACTCCCGACAAAGAAGCCCGTTCCGCCGCGGCACCCGCCTCCGGCTCGTGGAGCCGTGCGCGCCAATGGTTTGGGCGGCTGCTCGGCCGCCCGGCGGCACAGCCCGCGCGCAAGACCGGCCGCACGTCCACGCTCGACAAGGCCGAGCTGGAAAAAGTGCGCCTTCACCTGTCCGAGGTGCTCGACCAGCACCCGCAGGCCCGCGAGGTCATGAAGTACGTGCGGGCGCTGGAACACGGCCTGCAGAAAAAGGGCCGCTTCGCGCTCGACGACCTGCCGGTGGACGTGATCCGCCGCGCGTTGGAACAACTCGACCCACTGGTCACCGACTGGTCGGTCGAGGGCCTCAGCACGCTGCGGTCCAAGGCCGCGGTGGCCATTGCCGGCCGCGAGCGCGTGGAAGCCGAACGTGCGGAGCGACGGGCGTCGAACGAAACCGACGTCGAGGTGGAAGAGGCCAGCGTGACCACCTTCATGCAGGCCAACGAAGAGTGGGAACGCTCGTTCACCAACAGCGCGCCCACCCCGCTGCACGACACTACCACCGACCCGGACAAGCCGCGCAGCTGAACGGCGGGCCGTTACACCGCGCGTTTGCGCGCCCCCGACTTGGCGGCCGGCGTGGCCGACCGTGCCGCCGACCGCTTGGCCGCCGGCCGGGCCGGTGCCACCGCCTTCTCGAGCTTGGCCAACTGGGCCGCCAGCGCGTCGATGCGCGCCTCGAGCGCCTCCACCTGCTTCGCGCTCGGCACCCCGAGGCGAGACAGCGCGCGGGCCGTGCGGTCCTCGAAGATGGATTCGAACTTGTCCCACTGCTGGCCGGCCTTGGCCGACATGTCGCTCATGCGGGCGCCCACGTCGCCGAACTTTTCCTCGGCTGCCGCCTGGGTCTTGCGCTGGATGGTGGTGCCTTCCTGCACCAGGTTCTCGAACACCTTGCCGCCTTCGGCCTGGGCCTTGGCGAACGCACCCAGCCCGGCCAGCCAGATCTGCTGGGCGGATTCCCGCACGGTGTTGACGAAGTCGCCGTTGTCCGATTTCTTGACCATCTCGATGCCCTTCCGTGTCATTGACGGTTCACTATAAGGGCCCGTGTGCGCCGCTTTTAGGGGCGGCTGCCTACGGAAGGTGGTCCGCGCCCCTACAATTTGCCGCATTCACTTTCCCGGAAAGCCCTCCATGAGCAACGAGCCCCCCGGCGGCAAGCCTGCTGTCTCCCACGTCGACGGCAACCACGACCTCTCGCACATCGCACCCCGCGACAAGGCGGAGATCCTGGCCCAGGCCTTGCCGTACATCCGCAAGTTCCACGGCAAGACGATCGTCATCAAGTACGGCGGCAACGCCATGACCGATCCGGCGCTGCAGCAGGACTTCGCCGAAGACGTCGTGCTGCTCAAGCTGGTGGGCATGAACCCGGTGGTGGTGCACGGCGGCGGCCCGCAGATCGAGGACGCGCTCGCCAAGATCGGCAAGAAGGGCACGTTCATCCAGGGCATGCGGGTCACCGACGAAGAGACGATGGAAGTCGTCGAATGGGTGCTCGCCGGCCAGGTGCAGCAGGACATCGTGGGCCTCATCAACGTGGCCGGCGGCAAGGCCGTGGGCCTGACCGGCCGTGACGGCGGGCTGATCCGCGCGCGCAAGCTGCGCATGGTGGACCACAAGGACCCCTCCGTCGTGCACGACGTGGGCCAGGTGGGCGAGATCGAATCCATCGACCCGTCGGTGGTCAAGGCCCTGCAGGACGACCAGTTCATCCCGGTGATCTCGCCGCTCGGTTTTGGCGCGAACAACGAGAACTACAACATCAACGCCGACGTGGTGGCGGGCAAGCTGGCCGAGGTGCTCAAGGCCGAGAAGCTGATGATGCTCACCAACATCCCGGGTGTGCTGAACAAGGCCGGCGAATTGCTGACCAACCTGTCGGCCCGCGAGATCGACGACCTGTTCGAGGACGGCACCATCAGCGGCGGCATGCTGCCGAAGATCGCGTCGGCGCTGGATGCCGCCAAGAACGGCGTCAACGCGGTGCACATCATCGACGGGCGGGTGCCACACTCGATGCTGCTCGAAATCCTGTCTGAACAGGCCTACGGCACGATGATCCGTAGTCATTGACATTGGCCCCCCAGTCGGCTATCGCCTCCTGCCCCCGAGGGGCGACCCCGGGTCGGCCGGCGGAGCCGGTCCTCGCGGGTGGCTTGATCGGGCGCCTCGCTTCGCTTGCTTTGCTTGCTCCTTGACTTGAGCTTCGCTGACGCATGACCCGACCGCGCCCCGTGTGGCTGTTCGACCTCGACAACACGCTGCACGATGCCTCGTTCGCGGCGTTCGGCCCCACCAACCAGGCGATGAACGATTACATCGTCCAGCACGTGAAGGTCTCGCCGCTGGAGGCAGCGGCACTGCGCCAGCACTACTGGGACCGCTACGGCGCCACGCTGCTGGGGCTGGTGCGCCACCACGGGGTACGGTCGGCCCATTTCCTCGAGGAAACACACCGCCTGCCGGGGCTGGAGGATCGGCTGCGCACCAACGCCCACGACCGCGCGGCATTGCGCCGCCTGCCGGGGCGCAAGTACATCCTCACGAACGCGCCGCGGGCCTACGCGATGCGGGTGCTGAACACCCTGCGCCTGGCCGACTGTTTCGACGGCATCCTGTGCATCGAGGACATGCACATGTTCGGGCATCCTCGCCCGAAGCCCGACGCCCGCATGTTCCGCGCGGTGGCCGCCCGGCTGAAAACCCGGCCCAGCCGTTGCGTGCTCGTGGAGGACACCTTGCAGCACCAGCGGTCTGCGCGCGGGCTCGGCATGCGCACGGTGTGGATGCAGCGCTACCTCAAGGGTGCGCAATCCAGCACGGAAGTCGGTGTTCACCCTTGCCCGACGCCCCCCTATGTCTGTGCAAGAATCCGGACGCTGAGGATGCTTTACAGGCTCTGACAATCCCTAGGAAATGGCCCTGAGACTGCAATGACCGACATCACGCCCACCCCCGAAGACTCGGTCGTCGCGCCTGCAGTGGAGGCCGAACCCGCGCCGCGCAAGCGGCCGAAGCCGGGGGAGCGCCGCGTCCAGATCCTCCAGACCCTCGCCGCCATGCTCGAGCAGCCGGGGGCCGAACGCATCACCACGGCCGCGCTCGCCGGCCGGCTGGAGGTGTCGGAAGCGGCGCTGTACCGCCATTTCGCCAGCAAGGCCCAGATGTTCGAGGGCCTGATCGAATTCATCGAGCAGAGCGTGTTCACGCTCGTCAACCAGATCACCGAACGCGAGGTGTCGGGCGCCTCCCAGGCGCGGCAGATCCTCACGGTGGTGCTGCAGTTCAGCGAAAAGAACCCCGGCATGACCCGCGTGATGGTGGGCGATGCGCTGGTGTTCGAGAACGAGCGTCTCGTCACGCGCATGAACCAGTTCTTCGACCGCATCGAGTCGCAACTGCGCCAGAGCCTGCGCGTCGCGGCGGAATCGGCCGGCTCCGGCACCCCCACGGTGGACGCCAACGCGCAGGCCTCGGTGCTCACCGGCTTCGTGGTGGGCCGCCTGCAGCGTTATGCCCGCTCCGGGTTCAAGCGCAGCCCGGTGGAACACCTCGATGCGGCCTTGAACCTCCTGGTCAGGCCCTAACGGCCAGCCTGCCGGTCGTACGCCCGCACCCCGGGCAGTTCCTCGGCAGAAAAATGCTGCGCCAGCAGCTTGTCCACCACGGCCGCCGGGTTCGCGGGCGATGACGCCAGCAGTTCGTTCTTCTGTTTCCTGAACGCGGCGTAACGCTCGGCCCACTGCGTGGTCTGCGCTTCCATCTCGCCCATGCTGACGGCCGCCTCTTTGCCGAGGTACTGGGCGCGGATGGCCTGCACCTGCGCGGCGGTGCCGCCCTGGTCGCGCGCCTCGGCCACCCGCAACTCCATCTCGCTCGTCCGGGGCGACAGGCCGGGTTCCAGCGCCACCACCTCCGGCGGCAGTGCGGCGCGCAGGGCGTGCCGCTGCCGGGCCTTGTCCAGTGCGGACAGCCGCGGGTCGCTGTCGATGGCCTGGGCCTCGACGGCATAGCGGGAGTACGCCTCCTGCACGCCGAAGAGGGCCTGGGCGGTGTCGGGGTCGAAATGGGCGCGCTGGAGGGCGCTGTCCTGGGCGAGCAGTGCGCGCATGTCGCTGGCGTCGCGGGGCGGGGCCTGGGACGCGGCCGACTTGGCCAGCGCCGCGGCATAGGCCCGGTACCCGTGCACGAGGGCGAGGGCCTGTTCGGCCGCCTCGCGCGGCAGGCCGGATCGCAGCGAGTGTTCCAGCCGGGCCAGCGCGTCGGCTGACGGGTGGCTGCCCAGGTCGGCCACGATCATGTCGAGGGCGGCCTTGGTGTCGAGGTCGATGCGCAGGTCACCCGAGGCGCCGAGTTCGAAGAGGCGCGCCGGCTCGACCGTGCCGTCGCCCGCGGCCATGCCGGCCGCCCGGCCGGCATGGCCAGGCGCCGGGCCCGACAACACGGCCACGCCGGAGGCAGCGTCGATGGGCGAGTCGGCGGGCCATCCCAGCCACACGAGCGTGGCGGCCAGCGCCAGGGCGGCGGCGCCCAGCATGATGGCGTTGCGGCTTGGTGCGTTCATGGGGCGAGCTCCACACGGGCATCGGCGCGCAGCCGGGCCAGCCGGGCCTCCACCTTGTCGTGCATCAGTTTCGGGTAGAGCCAGGCGGTGGCCTCGCTCAAGGCAGGGCGGCGGGCCGTGGGCCGCACCGCATCGAGCCGCACCACGAGCCAGTCCTCACCGGTGGCGATCGGTTGTTTCGCGTGCTGGCCCGGCTTGAGCCGCCGCACCATCGACGCCACCTCCGGCGGCATTTGGTTGTTCAGCAGCCAGCCCTGCGAACCGCCGGCGTGTTCGCGGGCGAGATGGGCGAAGCGGGCGCCCCGGTCGAGGCGCGCGACCAGCGCACGGGCCACGGCTTCGTCGGCCACCCGGATCTGGCTCACCTTGAAATCGACCGCCGGCACCTCGGCCCGGTACAGGGCCTTCAGTTCCTCGGCGCGCACCGGTGTCCGCGAGATCAGGTGACGCACGTACATGCGCCCCGCGATCGTCTTGGTCTGAAGCTCGGCCTCGGCTTGCACGGACGGGTTGTCGTCGAGCTGGCGAGCGCGGGCCTGCTGCACGAGCAGCTCGACGGTGACGAGTTCCTCCAGCGTGGATTCGCGGCCCGCCAAGGGGCGGGGGGGCTGGGCGGTGTCCACCGGGTCGTACGGGTTCCCGATGCCGTTGCGCGCCTTGACGATCTGCTCGAGTTTCACGCGCGAGATGGCCTGGCCGTTGACGGTGGCCACGGTGCCGCCGGTGTCTGCCAGCGATGCGTCGCCGAGCGGCTGCAGCACCTTCACCTCCGCGGCCTGGCGCCACGCGGCCACCTGGGCTTCCACCTTCTCGAGGCGCATCTGCGGTTCGAGCCAGGTGCGGGCCTCGTCGAACGGTGGGGGCGCCACCGTCTTGCGGTCCACGAGCTGGCCGGCGGGGATGGTCGCATGGCGGGCGCGCAGTTCGGCCTCGTCCACCACGATCTCCTCGGCCATCAGGCGCAGCAGCCGCTGGCCGAGCACCTGGTCGCGCTGGAATTCGAGTTCGCTGGCCGCCTCGGGGGTGCGGGTGAGGCCCTCCGCCTGGGCCTCCTGGGCGATCAGTTCCATGCGGATGATGTCGTCGAGCGCACGCTGGCGGTCGGCGGCGGTGGCTGGGGTGCCGCCGCCAGCCTGGCGCAGGTCCAGCAGTTCGACGAGCGTGGTGCGCTGGATGGGTTGGCCGTTGACCCAGGCGACCGGTGTGCCCTGCGCCGGGTGGGCGGCCCGGGCGGCTGCGCCCAGGGCCAACGCGCATGCCAGCAGGCCCAGGTGCAGCGTGCGGGCGCGGGTGCAGGTGCGGTTCTTCTGCATCGGATGGTCTCCGTCCGTTCTTGTGTGTGCCGGGGCGCCGCCCCGGAGTCCGGCACTTTGCACCGAACCCCGAAGCCTGGGCAAGCGGACATTTCCCTTGAAGGGGAACACCCGCCCGGGGCTGGAACGGGTGCGCGAGGCGACTACTGCAGTGCGGCGCGCACGCTGTTGTAGACGCTCTGGTTGGTCAGGAGCGTCAGGTGGTCCACGCTGGCCACCTGCGTGCTGCTGCCGCAGCGGGCGCTGGCGGCCGGCAGGATCACGCCGTCCACGGGCGACCACAACGACCGGTCGCAACCGCGCCCGGCCAGGGCCAGCAGGAACAGCGAGCCGGCGCGCATGTCGAAGCAGGCCGGGCTGAAACAGGCCCAGGCCGACGTGGTGCCCGAGTGAGGCGAGCCGAGGCTCACGAACCGGCGGGTGGCGGCCTGGCCGCCTTCGTTGACGAGGAACGAGCGGGTCACGAGTCCCCCGTTCGAGTGCGCCACGATGGCGACCTTCGCGTTGCCGTTCTGCGCCCGCACGTTGCGCACGTACGAGGCCAGTTCACGGCCGCTGGCGGTATCGCTCACCAGCAGCGAGTTGTAGTTGAACCCGTACAGCTTGCCGGCGGGGTAACCGCTTGCGGTCATGCGGGACATGATCGAGCTGAAATTGCCCGAGTTGCCGCCGTAGCCGTGCACGAACACGACTGGTTCGCCCTGGGCCATCGCGGGCCCCACGGAACACGCGGCCAGGGCCGCAGCTGCAATCCACTTTGCGTTGGTCTTCATGGTCTTGTCTCCAGTTCTTTGACTTGGAAAGTGCCGCCCGTGCCGGCATGGCCGGGCAGTCACCGAGGGCGAACGGCTTGAAGCTGCCGCGCGCTGCCGACATGTTGCGCAAAGTAAATTGCGGGCGACATAGAGAAATCCCTGGTGGACCGGGCCCCGGTAAACTGCCTGCGGTTTCCCCGTCATCGCCCACGCCATGCCCATCGCCCCCGACGCCCTCCAACACCTGATCTCGCGCGCCGAGTCGCTGATCACCCGCCTCGAGGCGGTGCTGCCCCACCCGCTGGAAGCGCCCGACTGGTCCGCGTCGGTGGCCTTCCGCTACCGCAAGCGGTCGGGGTCGAGCCGCCTGGAGCCGGTGCGCCACGTGGCGCACATCCGGCTGGCCCACATCGTCGAGGTGGACGCCCAGAAAGAGCGCCTGCTGCGCAACACCGCCCAGTTCGTGGCGGGCCACGCCGCCAACAACGTGCTCCTCACCGGCGCCCGTGGCACGGGCAAGAGTTCGCTCGTGAAGGCCTGCCTGAACGAGTTCGCCGGCCAGGGCTTGCGCTTGATCGAGGTGGACAAGGCCGACCTGGTGGACCTGCCCGACATCCTCGACCTCGTCACCGACCTCCCCGAGAAGTTCATCGTGTTCTGCGACGACCTGAGCTTCGACGACGGCGAACCCGGCTACAAGGAGTTGAAGTCCATCCTCGACGGCACGGTCTCGCAATCGGCCGACAACGTGCTGGTCTACGCCACCAGCAACCGCCGCCACCTGCTGCCCGAGTACATGAAGGAGAACCTCACGTACAAGCACACCGAGGACGGCGAGGTGCACCCGGGCGAAGGCGTCGAGGAAAAGATTTCCCTCAGCGAACGGTTCGGCCTCTGGGTGAGCTTCTACCCGTTCAGCCAGGACGAGTACCTCGCCATCGTGGGCCAGTGGCTGCGCGGCTTCGGGGTGTCCGAGGCCGACATCGCCGCCTGCCGCCAGGAAAGCCTCGTGTGGGCCCTGGAACGCGGCTCCCGGTCCGGCCGGGTGGCCTTCCAGTTCGCGAAGGATTTCAGCGGGAGGCTCGCATGAGCGAGGCGACCGAACGCACCCCGGTCGACGTGGCCGTGGGCGTGCTGATCGATGCCGACGGCCGTTTCCTGCTCACGTCCCGCCCCGAGGGCAAGGTGTACGCCGGCTACTGGGAGTACCCGGGCGGCAAGCTGGAGGTGGGCGAATCGGTGGAGCAGGCGCTTCGGCGCGAGTTGCACGAGGAACTGGGCATCACGATCGGCGAAGCCCACCCGTGGCGCATCGAACTCATGGACTACCCGCACGCCCGCGTGCGCCTGCATTTCTGCAAGGTGTACGACTGGCGGGGCGAGTTCGAGATGCGCGAGCAGCAGTCGATGGCCTGGCAGACGCTGCCGGTGGCCGTGGGCCCGGTGCTGCCTGGCACGATCCCCGTGCTGGAATGGTTCGCCGAAGAACGTGGTTTCTCGGGGGCCACCCACGGCAACTGACCTTCCCCGATGGTTACACTCATCCGATGAACTGGCTCAACGACATCCAATGGGACAGCAACGGCCTCGTCCCCGTGATCGCGCAGGAAGTCGGCACGAACGACGTGCTGATGTTCGCGTTCATGAACCGTGAAGCGCTTGCCCAGACGGCCGAGCTGGGCGAAGCCGTGTACTGGAGCCGCTCGCGCGGGCGCCTGTGGCACAAGGGCGAGGAATCCGGCCACACGCAAACCGTGCACGAGATCCGCATGGACTGCGACAACGACGTGGTGCTGCTGAAGGTCACGCAGAACGGGCACGCGCCCGGCATCGCCTGCCACACCGGCCGGCACAGCTGCTTTTTCCAGCAATACAAGGACGGCGCCTGGCACACCGTGGAGCCGGTGCTGAAAGACCCGGAGCGCATCTACAAATGAGCACCCCGAACGGCAACGACACGCTCGCCCGCCTCGCCGAGGTGATCGCCCAGCGGCGTGGCGGCGACCCCGACAAGAGCTACGTCGCGCGGCTTTTCCACAAGGGCACCGACGCCATCCTCAAGAAGATCGGTGAAGAAGCCACCGAAACGGTCATGGCCGCGAAGGACGGCGACCCGAAAAAGCTCGTCTACGAGGTGGCCGACCTGTGGTTCCACTCCATGCTGGCGCTGGAAGCCTTCGGGATGTCGCCTGCCGACGTGCTGGCGGAACTGGAACGCCGTGAAGGGCTCTCAGGCCTGGAAGAGTTCGCGGCACGCAATCTCAAGGCACGGGAGGGTGACGGCACATGAACGACCTCGTGACACTCAGCGAGAAAGAGCAGGGCCTCAAGACCATCGGGCACATCAGCTACGCGCTGCATGCCATCGTGGCCGTGGCCGCCGTGCTGCCGGGCGCCCAGGCCAGCATCGTGCTGCTGCTCATCGCCTTCATCCTCGACCTGGTGAAGAAGGACGAAGCCACCGGCAACTGGCAGCAAAGCCACTTCGCGTGGCGCATCCGGTCGGTGCTGTGGGCCGGCATCCTCTACGTCGTCACGTTGCCGTTGTGGCTGCTGCTGTTCTTCCCGGGCTGGATCGCCTGGGCACTGATCTCGCTGTGGTTCCTCTACCGTGTCGTGCGCGGCTGGGTGAACCTCAACTCCAACACCCCGATGCCGCAATGACACGGCCCGCCCACCATGAACGTTGACCACAGCTGCATCTTCTGCAAGATCGTTGCCGGCCAGATCCCGAGCCGCAAGGCCTACGAGGACGACGAATTCCTCGCGTTCCACGACATCGCGCCGTGGGCGCCGGTGCACGTGCTCGTCGTCCCGAAAAACCACATCGCCACCCTGTACGACACCGACGCGTCACAGCACGCTGGCATGCTCGGGCGCATGCTGGCACTGGCGCCGCGCCTCGCACGCGAGCAGGGCGCCACCAACGGGTTCCGCACCGTCATCAACACCGGGTCCGACGGCGGGCAGGAGGTTTATCACCTCCACATGCACGTGATCGGCGGTCCCCGCCCCTGGGCGAAGGGGTGAAGCCGGCCACTTCGGGCCACTTCCCGCGCTTCGCCTAAAATCCTCACATTCCTTCAGGAGACAGATCATGGGTTCGTTCAGCATTTGGCACTGGCTCATCGTGCTGGTGATCGTGGTGTTGGTGTTCGGCACGAAAAAGCTGAAGAACATCGGCTCCGACCTCGGTGGCGCCGTCAAGGGCTTCAAGGACGGCGTGAAGGACGGCGGCGCAGCGCCGGCCGACCCGTCGCAGCAGGTCGCCGCCAACAAGGCAGCCGACCCCAACACGGTGGACGTGGAAGCGAAGTCCAAGTCGTGATGTCCAACGCGCACTCGGCCAACGTCGGGCGCCCCGCCTCATGATCGACTTCGGCTTCGACAAGATCGCCCTGATCAGCGCCGTTGCGCTGATCGTGATCGGGCCTGAAAAGCTGCCGCGCGTGGCCCGCACCGTGGGCCACCTGATCGGCAAGGCGCAGCGTTACGTGGCCGATGTGAAGGCCGAGGTGAACCGCTCCATCGAGCTCGACGAGCTCAAGAAGATGAAGAGCGAGGTCGAGGACGCCGCGCGCAACGTCGAGAAGTCTGTCTCCGAGCAGATCCACCAAACCACTGGCGACCTGAATGCCGCGTGGAACGATGCGGAACCGCCCTCGTTCAGCGGCGGCCTCCACGAAGGCCTCACGCCGGTGCCTGAGTACAAGCACCCCAAGAAGCGCTGGCGCCTGCGCCAGTCGGCCATGCCGCAGTGGTACAAGCAGCGCCACGGCGTGCGCGGCAAGGCGCAGTCGGGTGCCGCGCGGGTGGCGCGCTTCCGGCCGCCCGGTTCTTCGGCCTGATGCTCCGGTCCGATTTTTCGACCGGATTCTTGGGGCTCCAGGCCCTCCTGACTCCCGACACCACCGCACCAGGGCCCGGTCAACACCGGCCGGACACACATGAACGACGAACTGGAAGGGACTGAACAGCCCTTCGTTTCCCACCTGATCGAACTGCGCGACCGGCTCATCCGGTCCGTGGTGGCCATCGGCGTGTGTTTTGGCGCGCTCGCGCTGTGGCCGGGGCCGGCCGGGCTCTTCGAGTTGCTCGCCCACCCCATGATCGCCACGCTGCCGTCGGGTGGTGCCATGATCGCCACCAGCGTGATCTCGCCGTTCATGGTGCCGCTGAAGGTGACCCTGATGGCCGCCTTCCTGCTGGCGCTGCCCATCGTGCTGTACCAGGTGTGGGCCTTCGTGGCCCCCGGCCTCTACATGCACGAGAAGAAGCTCGTGCTGCCGCTCGTGATCTCCAGCACCATCCTGTTCCTGCTGGGCGTGGCGTTCTGCTACTTTTTCGTGTTCGGGCAGGTGTTCCGGTTCATCCAGAGCTTTGCACCCAAGACCATCACCGCCGCGCCGGATGTCGAGGCGTACCTGAGCTTCGTGATGAGCATGTTCATCGCGTTCGGCGCCGCGTTCGAGGTGCCCGTAGTGGTGGTGCTGCTGGCCCGCATGGGCCTCGTCACCATCGACAAGTTGAAGGCCTTCCGCGGCTACTTCATCGTCATCGCGTTCATCATCGCCGCGGTCATCACCCCGCCCGACGTGGTGTCGCAGCTGGCCCTGGCCATCCCCATGTGCCTGCTGTACGAGTGTGGTATCTGGGCTGCGGTGGTGTTCATACGGCACACGCAGGCGCCTGCGGAAGGGTCTACCCCGCCGACGGGTTGATCGACGGGGGGCTGCCCCGTCTCCCCCTGTTTGCTGCGGGATGTGGTTTTTCTCTGGCGAGGCCGCGCCGGGACTCGGCCCGGCAGCCGAGTTACCTTTCTGGTCGCGCCCAGAAAGGTAACCCAAAGATGCGCTCGAACACCAGCTTCCCGGAACTTTGCTCGGGCGCTTCGAGTGGCCAATCCCCCGCGCGACCACTGTCTCCAGCGGCACCGTTACCTATCCCGCGCATCAAGGGTGCCGGCTCGCTTCGCCTCGCTGCGCATCGGCTGGTTCTCTGGTCACCCCGACGAAAGTCGNCTCCAGCGGCACCGTTACCTATCCCGCGCATCAAGGGTGCCGGCTCGCTTCGCCTCGCTGCGCATCGGCTGGTTCTCTGGTCACCCCGACGAAAGTCGTGGCCCACCGGCCCAATGGGTCCGGGCTTCCGCTGGAACGACAAGCATCGGGCGAGCGAGCGAAGCGGCAAAGCCCCGAAGCGCGTGCGCCAGGGGAGCCAAGCGCAGCGAGCGACAGATCAAGCTACCCGCGAGCCCGGGTCTCCCGGGCGACCCGGGGCGCCCCCCTCGGGGGGGCAGGAGCGAAGCGACGTGGGGGGCGCAATCACTCCCGTTTTGCCGAGACCTTCGGCCGCTGGGCCACCGTCACTTTCAGCTCCAGCGCTTTTTCCCCGCGCTGCACGCCGATCACCGTCTTGTCCTGCGGCTTGAGCGCCGCCACGGCCGTCAGCAGCTGCGAGACGTTGACGACGGGCTTGTCGCCCACCTTGGTGACCACGTCGCCCGGCCGCACACCGCCGGCGCTGGCGGGGCCGTTTTGCAGCACCCCGGTGATCAGCACACCCTGCTGGATGGGCAGGTTGAAGGTTTCCGCGATCTCGGGCGTGAGGTCGCGGGGTTCCACGCCGATCCAGCCGCGGGTGACCTGGCCATCCTTGATCAGGCCTTCCATCACCTGGCGGGCCGTGGAGACAGGGATCGCGAAGCCGATGCCCAGGCTGCCGCCGCTGCGCGAGTAGATGGCGGTGTTGATGCCCAGCAGGTTGCCGTTCGGGTCGACGAGGGCGCCACCCGAGTTGCCGGGGTTGATGGCCGCATCGGTCTGGATGAAGTTCTCGAACGTGTTGATGCCGAGCTGGTTGCGCCCGAGCGCGCTGACGATGCCCGACGTCACCGTCTGGCCCACGCCGAAGGGGTTGCCGATGGCCAGCACCACGTCACCCACCTCCAGCGTGTCGGCGCTGCCAAACGCGATGACCGGCAGCTTGTCGAGCTTGATCTTGAGCACGGCCACGTCGGTCTCGGGGTCGGTGCCCACCACTTCGGCGCGCACCTGGCGGCGGTCGGGCAATTGCACTTCGATGTCGTCGGCGCCCTCGATCACGTGGTTGTTGGTGAGCAGGTAGCCCTCGGCCGAAACGATCACGCCCGAGCCCAGCCCCACCTGCGGTTGCTGCTGCCGGTTCTGGCCTTCCTCACCGAAGAAGAAACGGAACCACGGGTCGTTTTCGTGCGGGTTGCGGGCTGGCGCCTTGCTGGCCGTGATGCTGACGACCGCCGGGGTGGCCCGTTTGGCCGCACTGCTGTAGCTGAGCACCCGCTGCACCCCGCTGGCTGACCCTTCGGCCGTGGGGGCGGCCTCGATGATCGAGACGATGTTGGGCAACATGCCCGTGTGGTTGCCTCCCCGGAGCCAATCGGGCTTCAAGGTGGCGACGACAAACAACACTGCCACCGATACGGTGACCGCTTGGGAGAAAATGAGCCACGTCTTGCGCATCACCGACATCCTGTTCCATGACCCCACGCACCGAAATCGAGTCCTATCTGAACACCTTGCTCGAGGTGGGGAAGTTCAGGGATTATGGTCCGAATGGACTTCAGGTCGAGGGCAAGGACGGGGTTGGCAAGGTCGTCTCCGGTGTCACGGCCAGCCTCGCGTTCATCGAGGCGGCGGTCGCCCAGCAGGCCGATGCCGTGCTGGTGCACCACGGCCTCTTCTGGAAGGGGTATGAGGGCCGCATCACGGGCTGGATGAAAAAGCGCATCGAGCTGCTGCTCACGCACCAGATCAACCTGTTCGCCTACCACCTGCCGCTCGATGCCCACCCGCACCTGGGCAATAACGCCCAGTTCGGCCACCGCCTGAAGTTTTCCGCCGATGCCCGGTTCGGCGACCAGGACCTCGGCTTCATCGGCACGCCGTCGCAGCCGCTGACCACGGCCGGGCTGGGGGCCTTGCTGAAGTTCCGCCTCAACCGCGACCCGGTCGTGGTGGATGGCGCGCCCGGCCGGCAGATCCGCCGCGTGGCCTGGTGCACCGGAGGCGCGCAGGGCTACTTCGAGGGGGCCATCGCCGCCGGGGCGGACGCCTACATCACCGGCGAGATCTCCGAGCCCCAGGCCCATCTCGCGCGGGAAACCGGCGTGGCCTTTTTTGCCTGCGGCCACCATGCGAGCGAACGCTACGGCGCCCCTGCGCTCGGCGCCCACATCGCCGAGAAGTTCGGGCTGGTCCACGAGTTCATCGAGATCGACAACCCGGCATGAGCGCGCCTGCACCGCTGCTGCTGACGATGGGCGACGTGGCCGGTGTCGGCCCCGAGATCCTCGTGCAGGCGTTCGTGTCCGGGCAGGCGCAAGGCGCCGTCGTGCTGGGCGACGTGCCCGCGATGCGCCGTGCCGCCGACGTCGTGGGCGGCGGGGCCGTCGTGGTGCCCGTCGACGGGTTCGACGGCTTGGCCGCCTTGCCCGCCGGTGCGGTGCCGGTGCTGCAGGTGACCGGCCTGCCGGCCAACCTGTCGCAGGTGCCGTTCGGGCACATCGACGCGCGGGCCGGCGCCGCGGCGGCGGCGTGCATCCGCGAGGCGGTGCGGCGGGTCCGTGCCGGTGACGGAAGGGCCATCGTCACCGCGCCCATCCACAAGGAAGCGCTGTCGGCGGCCGGTGTGGCGTTTCCCGGGCACACGGAGATGTTGCAGGCGCTGTCGGTCGATCCCGGGCAGCCGCTGCCGCCGGTGCGCATGATGCTGGCCAACGACGAACTCCGCACGGTGCTCGTCACCATCCACCTGTCCTTGCGGCGGGCCATCGATGCCGTGACGTTCGACGCCGTGTGCGAGACCATCCGCATCGCCGACGCGTCGGTGCGCCAGTTCGGCGTGGTGCGCCCGCGCATCGCCGTGGCCGGGTTGAACCCGCACGCAGGGGAGGGCGGGTTGTTCGGCGACGAGGAACTGCGCGTGATCGGCCCCGCGGTGGAGGCGGCCCGGGCCCAGGGCATCGACGCCAGCGGCCCGTTTGCGCCCGACACCGTGTTCATGCGCGCCCGGAACGTGCCGGGTCACCCAGGCGAGTTCGACGTGGTGGTGGCCATGACCCACGACCATGGGCTGATCCCGGTGAAGTACCTGGGTGTGGAGCAGGGCGTCAACGTGACACTGGGGCTGCCGTTCGTGCGCACCAGCCCCGACCATGGCACGGCGTTCGACCTGGCCGGCACCGGGCGCGCCGACCCCGCCAGCCTGATGGCAGCGGTGCGGATGGCGCGGGTGCTGGCGGGCTGAGAGGCTGAGAGGGGGCTGCCATCCCGGCCGGGATGACCGAGGTCAGCGCTTCCCGAGCGGTGCCCGGTCGGTGGCGCCCTTGTCGCCCTTGCCCTTCGACAACGCCGCCAGCTGCT
Organism: Rhizobacter sp. Root1221; assembly: GCF_001425785.1. Classification (GTDB taxonomy): domain Bacteria; phylum Pseudomonadota; class Gammaproteobacteria; order Burkholderiales; family Burkholderiaceae_C; genus Rhizobacter. Next base: position 30,635 of record NZ_LMDI01000030.1, read on the forward strand.
TGCGGGCGCGGGCCGTGGCCCGTTCCATCAGGTACGCGCTCTCGAAGGCGCGGAAACGGCCGGTCTCGCACATGCGCGACAGCATGCGCGACGTGAGCGACACCGTCTCGGTGTGGCGCTTGCCTCGCGTGAACACGAAAAACGCGCGGCCCGGGCTGACGTAGCTCAACCGCACCTTCTGCCATTCGTCGTTCAGGTTCATCTGGTACGCGAACCCCAGGCGCACGTGGTCGATGAGGTGGGCGCCCTGGGTGGGCGGCTCGGACGGGTCGGGTGGGGCGTCGAGGTTGATGTCGAGGCCCACGGCCGACAGGTCGAGGTCCAGCTCGCCGGGCGTGGTGCTCTGGTCGCTCGACACCGGCTCGGCTTCGGGGCCGGCCGACAGGTCGATGTCGATCTCGCCCGCCCAGTTGACGGCATTTTCCTCGACGAGGCCGATGCGCTTGGCTTCTTCGGGCGTGAACTGCGGCTCGATGGGTGACGCACCGGTGGAGGTCATCGGCACGTCGCGCAGCAGCGCGTCGGTTTCCGGCACCGGTGTGTTGAACACCCCCTCCAGCTGCTTGGCCAGGAGGTTGTATTCCAGCTCCGTCATGGGCTGGCCCTTGAGCGACTCCGCATGCGCGGGCAGCAGGCGGCTGAAGAATTCCTTCTGCGCCGCCTCGGGCCAACCGATCAGCCGCAGGCCCTCGTTGAGGTCCTTCATCAGCGGCGGCAGCTGCATCAGGAACTTCTTGCGCAGCGCCGGCGAACCCTTCGGCTGCACGCTCATCACCAGGTCGCGGCCCGCGCGGCGCAGCCGCTGCACGATCTCGGACTGCGGGCCTTCCTTGCGCGTGCCGAGCGCCAGCGCCTGGCTCCACACCTGGGACAGGAAGTCACGCAGGTAGTCCTGCAGGGCCAGCGGGGCCAGGGCGGTCTGCAGTTGCAGCATGTAGCGCTGCTGCACCCGCAGGTCGGATTCCTTGTTGTTGACGACCGAGACTGCCTCGGACGCCTGCGACACGTCTTCCTTGGCCTGTTGGGCGATGAAGTTCTCGAGCGACGCGACCTTGGCGGTGTACACCTCCATCTGGTCGAAATCGCCCTCGACGATCTCCTGGACCAGTTCGCGCACGCGGGCCAGGAACTGCTGGCCCGGGCCGCTGTCGAATTCCTCGAAGGCGAGCGCGAGCGAGGCGATGCGGTTCACGAAACGCCGCACAGGGTGCTTGCGCGACGAGAAGAAGGTCTGGTCACTCAGGGCCACGCGCAGCACGGGCAGCTGCAGCCGGGCAATCTGGCGCGCCATCTGAGGCGGCACCCGCGGGTCCGACAGGATCTGGTCGAACAGGCTGCCCACCACGTCGATGACCATGTGGTCGAGCGTGCCCGTGGAGGCCTGGCGCAACTCGTCGCGGTGCGCCCGGATCATGTTGACGGCCATCATGGCCGGCTGCCCCGGCCGGCTGGCCGAGAACGGCATGGGTGCGCTGGCGCCGCCGAGGCCGGCGCCCGACCCGGTGGTGGCGCCGCCGCCGTGGCCCAGTCCGCCCAGGTCGCTCAGCTCGGCGGGCCGGCTGGCGAGGAACGTGAGCCGGCGGATCAGCGTCATCAGCTCGGCGTCGGCCTGGGGCGAAACGCCCGGGCGCGGCGTGAAGCGGCCGGCGCCGGCCTGGCCCGGGCCGCGGCCGGAACCGGAGGAGCCCCAGGCGCCGGATGCCGTGCGCCCGCTGCCCGTGGGGTGGCCCCCCGGCCCGGAGTGGTGGGGCAGGGCGCCGTCGAATTCCGAGGCGGTGGTGGTGGTGTCGAAGCCGCCGGCCCGGGTGGACGAACCGGTGTCGTGGCGCAGCGTGTCGTAGCCGGAGATGACCCGGTCGCGGCCGAAGTCGTTGCCCGGCCCCTCGACGCCCCGCACGGACAGGCTCACCGGCTGGATGCCGCGGGCCCGGAAGTCGCCCGCGATGTCGCGGTAGCACTCGGGCATCACCTTCGACAGGGCGGCGCCCAGCTCGCGGGCGAGCACCTTGCGGCTCTCGATGTCGTTGGTGATGCTGCAGATGGCGCGGTACACGGCGGCACCTAGCACCTCGGGGCGAAGCGGGTTGCGGTCGTGGTCGGCCCGGCCGATGCCGAGCATCGCGCCGGTGAAGGCGGCCAGGTCACGGAGTTCCCATTCGCAGCCGAGGGCGATGGCCTGGCTGATGCGGTCGGCGAACATGCGCTCCTCGACCTCGTCGTCATTGACGAGGCTGAGCGATTGCCAGTCGGTCTCGGCCAGCTTGCGGCTGGGTTCGTGCTGCGGACTCACCTCGCGGGCCACCCGCTTGCTGAGCGTGTCGCCCAGCGTGAGCACGTAGTTGCTCATGTTGCGGCGCAGGTCGAGCTGGGCGTTGATGAGGAGGTCGCGTTCGAACACCCGCTGGGCCCCCGAGGCCAGGATGCCCAGGTGGGTGGCCACGCGATCCGCCACGGCCGCCGTGGTCGTTCGCATGTGGTTGATCGCCGCGTCGAAGGCGGCTTGTGAGCGTGGATCGGTCAGGTTCATGTCGAACAACACCGCGGGTCCGGCCGGGACACGCGCAGGAGGGCGAAACCGGCGTGCAAGTCACGCAAGTATGGCCCCAAACGAAAACGGGCTGTTCCGCACTGCAGCAAGCCGGCGCCGGCCGGTGCGCAGCAGTTCACGACGGTGCGGCCACCCCGGCTGGAAATCACTTCTTCAGCGCGTCGCGGATTTCGCGGAGCAGCACCACGTCTTCCGGCGTGGCCGCGGGCGCCTCGGGTTCCTCCTTCTTGAGCCGGTTGATCTGCTTGACCATCACGAAGATGATCAACGCGAGGATGACGAAGTTCAACGCCACGGTCAGGAAGTTGCCGTAGGCGAAGAGCGGCACCCCGGCCTTGCTGAGCCCCTCGTACGTCATGGGGCCGGCATAGCCCGCGGGCGGGGGCGACAGCATGATGAAATAACTCGAGAAATCCAGGCCGCCGATCACCTTGCCCACGAGCGGCATGATCAGGTCCTTGACGATCGAGTCGACGATCTTGCCGAACGCGGCGCCGATGATCACGCCCACGGCGAGGTCGACGACGTTGCCCTTCATCGCGAACTGCTTGAACTCGGTCACGAATCCCATGGTCTCTCTCCAGATTGGTCGAGCTGTTGTTGGCGGCTATTGTCAACGTTCACACGCTTCCTGGGATGGCCGTCTGGTGATTTTCCACGGCCGTTCACACCCGGCGCGGGTGCTGCCTTGTCTGCGTTGCGCAACTCGGACGGCAGGTGATGCTCTGACCCCTTGACACACCCGTTAGAATGCCGGGTTACCCAAGATCAGAAGTCTTCGTTCGAGGAATCCCATGAGTGACCAGCAAGTCGACAGCGGCAAACGCACCTGGCTCATCGCCTCCAGTTGTGCCGGTGTGGTGGGTGGCGTGGCCGTCGCCGTTCCCTTTGTCAGCACCTTCCAGCCGTCCGAGCGCGCCCGCGCCGCCGGCGCCGCCGTCGAGGTCGACATCGGTGGCCTGAAAGAAGGCGAGAAGCTCACCGTCGAATGGCGCGGCAAGCCCGTCTGGATCGTGCGCCGCACGAAGGCCCAACTCGACGCCCTCGCCAAGCTCGACGGCCAGCTGGCCGACCCGAAGTCGGAGCGCAAGCCCTCGGAACTCACGCCCGAGTACGCCCGCAACGAGTACCGGTCCATCAAGCCCGAATTCCTGGTCACCGTCGGCATCTGCACCCACCTCGGCTGCTCCCCGTCCGACAAGTTCGTCCCGGGCCCGCAAGCCTCGCTCCCGGACGACTGGCAAGGCGGTTTCCTGTGCCCGTGCCACGGCTCCACCTTCGACATGGCCGGCCGCGTCTTCAAGAACAAGCCCGCACCCGACAACCTCGAGGTGCCGCCGCACATGTACCTGTCCGACACGCGCTTGGTCATCGGCGAAGACAAAAAGGCCTGACGGCAGTCAGTCACGGCATTCCAGGAGATTTCCCCCATGGCTGAATTCAAACAAGTCGCCGCCAACGCCCCCGTGGCCGAGAAGCTGTTGAACTGGGTCGACAACCGCTTCCCCGCCAGCAAGCTCTACAAAGAGCACATGAGCGAGTACTACGCTCCGAAGAACTTCAACTTCTGGTACATCTTCGGTTCGCTGGCGCTCCTGGTCCTCGTGATCCAGATCGTCACCGGCATCTTCCTCGTGATGCACTACAAGCCCGATGCCACGCTGGCATTCGCATCGGTCGAGTACATCATGCGCGACGTGCCGTGGGGCTGGCTCATCCGCTACATGCACTCCACCGGCGCCTCGGCGTTCTTCGTGGTGGTGTACCTGCACATGTTCCGCGGCATGATCTACGGCAGCTACCGCAAGCCGCGTGAACTCGTCTGGATCTTCGGCTGCGCCATCTTCCTCTGCCTGATGGCCGAGGCCTTCATGGGCTACCTGCTGCCGTGGGGCCAGATGTCGTACTGGGGCGCCCAGGTGATCGTGAACCTGTTCGCGTCGGTGCCGTTCGTGGGCCCTGACCTGGCGCTGCTGATCCGTGGCGACTACGTGGTGTCCGACGCCACCCTGAACCGCTTCTTCAGCTTCCACGTGATCGCCGTGCCGCTCGTGCTGCTGGGCCTGGTCGTCGCGCACATCATCGCGCTGCACGAAGTGGGTTCCAACAACCCCGACGGCGTGGAAATCAAGTCCAGGAAGGACGCCCTGGGCCGCCCGCTCGACGGCATCCCATTCCACCCGTACTACACCGTCCACGACATCTTCGGCGTGAGCGTGTTCCTGATCGCCTTCTCGGCCATCCTGTTCTTCGCGCCCGAGTTCGGCGGCTACTTCCTCGAGTACAACAACTTCATCCCGGCCGACCCGCTGAAGACCCCGGCGCACATCGCCCCGGTCTGGTACTTCACGCCGTACTACTCGATGCTGCGTGCCACCACCACCGAGCTGGTCTACGTGTTCGTTGCCCTGATCGGCCTCGGCGCCGTGCTCGCCATCGTCAAGGGCCGCTTCCCGGCCGCGGTGAAGGCAGCCATTGCCGTCGTCGCGCTGGTGGCCGCCGCGCTGCTGCTGACGTTCGAGCCGAAGTTCTGGGGTGTGGTCGTGATGGGCGGTGCCGTCATCATCATGTTCTTCCTGCCCTGGCTCGACTACGCCGAAGCCAAGTCCATCCGCTACCGCCCCACGTGGCACAAGTGGATGTACGCGGTCTTCGTGTTGGTGTTCGTGGTGCTCGGCTACCTGGGTGTGCAGCCGCCGTCCCCGGTGGGCGAGCGTGTCTCCCAGATCGGCACGCTGTTCTACTTCGGCTTCTTCATCCTGATGCCCTGGTGGAGCCGCATCGGCCAATCCAAGCCCGTCCCCGATCGCGTGGTCTTCCACGCCCATTGAGCCGACGCCTGACGGAAATCCACACCATGAAGAAACTGATCCTCATCCTCCTGACGTCGCTGTGCCTGACGTCGCAGGTGTCGGCGTCCGAAGGCGGCGTGGCCTGGGACAAGTTCCCCACGGCCAAGCTGACCGACGTGGCGTCGCTCCAGAACGGCGCCAAGCTGTTCGTCAACTACTGCCTGAACTGCCACTCGGCCGCGTTCATGCGCTACAACCGCCTGCGCGACCTGAACCTCACCGAGGACCAGATCAAGCAGAACCTGATGTTCACCACCGAGAAGGTCGGTGACACCATGAAGGTGGCGCTCGATCCGAAGCAGGCCAAGGACTGGTTCGGCGGCACCCCGCCCGACCTGACCGTCATCGCCCGCTCGCGTGCCGACATCGGCAAGGGCTCCGGCGCCGACTACCTCTACACCTACCTGCGTTCCTACTACCGCGACGACACGAAGGCCACGGGCTGGAACAACCTCGCGTTCCCGAGCGTCGGCATGCCGCACGTGCTGTGGGAATTGCAGGGCCAGCGCACCGCCAAGTACGTCGAAGAGGCCGACCCGCACCACGAAGGCAAGACCACCCACCGGTTCGCCGGCTTCGAGCAGCTCACCCCGGGCCAACTGACCCAGGTGCAGTACGACGACGCCGTCGCCGACCTCGTGGGCTACATGCAGTGGATGGGCGAGCCGGCCCAGAACCACCGCGTGCGCCTCGGCGTGTGGGTGCTGCTCTTCCTGTCGGTGTTCACCGTCATTGCGTGGCGACTGAACGCCGCGTACTGGAAAGACATCAAATAACCAGTCCGTGCGGACGGGTCGCCGCTTGGTGATCCCCCGTGCGGCACGATCCCGTGCGCCAACGGAGTGGACGCCGCCCTGGCGGTTCGTCTGCTCCGTTTGCACTTTTCCCGCTACCTCTCCAGCCCAAAAGGAGCCGCCACCATGATGGTGCTTTACTCCGGAACGACCTGCCCTTACTCGCACCGTTGCCGCTTCGTTCTGTTCGAAAAGGGCATGGACTTCGAAATTCGCGACGTCGATCTCTTCGCGAAGCCCGAAGACATCCAGTTGATGAACCCGTACAACGAAGTGCCGATCTTGGTCGAACGCGACCTGATCCTGTACGAGTCGCACATCATCAACGAGTACATCGACGAGCGCTTCCCGCACCCGCAGCTGATGCCCGGGGACCCGGTGGCCCGCGCCCGCGTGCGCCTGTTCCTGCTCAACTTCGAGAAGGAGCTGTTCGCCCACGTCAACGTGCTCGAGTCGCGCAACATCAAGCCGAACGACAAGCAGCTCGAGAAGGCCCGCGCCCAGATCCGCGATCGCCTGACCCAGCTCGCCCCGATCTTCCTGAAGAACAAGTTCATGCTCGGTGACGACTTCTCGATGCTCGATGTCGCGATCGCCCCGCTGCTGTGGCGCCTCGACTACTACGGCATCGACATGTCGAAGAATGCCGTGCCGCTGCTGAAGTACGCGGAACGCATCTTCTCGCGCCCGGCGTACATCGAGGCACTGACGCCGTCCGAAAAGGTCATGCGCAAGTAAGTTGATCACGGCACAGCACGAGAGCCTCGTTTCATGATTCCAACCGCACCCGGCAACAACGGCACGTCGACGCGCCCGTACCTGATCCGTGCCCTGCACGACTGGTGCACCGACAACGGCTTCACGCCGTACATCGCGGTGTTCGTCGATGCCAGCGTCAAGGTGCCGATGGAATACGTGAAGAACAACGAGATCGTGCTGAACGTGGGCTTCGAGGCCACGACGGGCATGAAACTCGGCAACGAGTACATCGAGTTCAAGGCCCGCTTCGGCGGCACATCGCGCGACATCATCGTGCCGGTGGACCACGTGATCGCCATCTACGCCCGTGAAAACGGGCAGGGCATGGCGTTCCCGGCACCCACCGAAGTGCACACGCCGGCCGCGGGCGATGTGGCGGAGGCCTCCCCGGCCGCCGCTGAACGTCCGGCGCCGGCCTCAGGCGGCGGGCTGCGCCTGGCCAGCACCGACGGCCAGCCGCAGCAGGCCACCACCCCCGATGCGCCCGAAGGCGAACCGGGCGACAGCCCCACCACGCCGGAACCCCCGGCACCCGGTGGCGGCCGCCCGTCGCTCAAGCGCATCAAATAGTGACAGTTGCGTCGCTAGAATCACAGATTCAGCCCTTGTAGCTCAGTTGGTAGAGCAGCGGTTTTGTAAACCGAAGGTCGCGGGTTCGATTCCTGCCGGGGGCACCATTTTCAAGACAAGGGGCCACGTTCATCCACCGGATCGAACGAAGGCCCAGGGCGTTCAAAGCGCCCACAACCCGCACCAATGCTGAAGATCCCGGCCTACGCCGGGATGACGCGAGTAGCAACAGGGCGAGCGAAGCGAAGCCCGGGAACGCGAACGCGAAGCGTCAAGCGAGCAACGCGAAGCGCCAAATCAAGCCACCGCCGAGCCCGGGTCCCCCGGGCGACCGCGGGCTCCCCCTCGGGGGGACCGGCGCGAAGCGCCGTAGGGGGCCTCATTGAACCCGTATTCTGATTGCAGTAACCTGCATCCCTCGGGCCCGTAATGCGTCTTCGAGGCGGGGCAGCAGTTGGCGCACTTTCGCGCCCACCGCGGCATTGGCCACCAGCAGCGTCCAGCCCGCTTCGTCGATGGGGCCGGGTTTCAGGTGGGGGCCCAGGGCCGGGGGCACCACGGACCGCACCACCGCCAGGCGAGCTTGTGATTCTTTCAGCAGGTGCTGCAGGCGCGCCAGGGGCGTGCTGCGGCTGATGGCCTCTTCGATTCGAAGGGCGTCAGGGGTCATGGGGCGACGAGGTTTCACCGCGAGGAGTTTAACGACGATGCAGATCTTGATCACCCACGGGACATTGGCAAAAACGCGCGTGCTCAGCTTCAACCGGCTGCAGCTGGCGGCGGCGCTCGTGTTCCTCATGGTGGTGCTGATGGGCCTGTCTGGCACCATCTATCACGCGGTCTTCCTGAAGGCCGCCCGCGAAGGCTGGCCGGTGGTGAGCCAGGTGGTGCGGCTGGTGGTGCGCGACGAGTTCGCCCAACGCGACCGCTTCATGCGCGAGAACCTCGACGCCATGGCCCAGAAGGTGGGCGAGATGCAAGCCAAGCTCGTGCGCCTGGAGGCCATGGGCGAGCGGGTGTCGGGCCTGGCCGGGGTCAAGCCCGAGGAATTGCGCCAGCTGGTCGAACCCGCGCCCGTGAAGGGCGGCGGCCAGGGTGGTCCGTTCGTGCCGGCCAAGTCGTCGTCCATGCAGCAGCTCAACGACCTGGTGTCTTCGCTCGACGCGTCGGCCGAGCAGAGCTCCGACCTCTTCACGCTGGTGGAGTCGCGCCTGTTCGAGCGCCGCCTGTCGTCGCTGATGGTGCCCAACTCCCGCCCGCTGAACGGTCCCATCGGGTCCGGCTTCGGTTTCCGCAGCGACCCGTTCACCGGCCGCGCCGCGCTGCACACGGGCCTCGACTTCCCTGCCGATTCCGGTACTGCCATCATGGCCGCCGCCGGCGGCGTGGTGCGCTCCACCGACTACCATCCCGCCTACGGCAACCTGCTCGAGGTGGACCATGGCAACGGCCTCGTGACCCGCTACGCACACACGTCGAAGATCCTCGTGAAGGCCGGCGACCTGGTCAAGCGCGGCCAGGTGGTGGCCGAGGTGGGCACCACGGGGCGGTCCACCGGGCCGCACCTGCATTTCGAGGTGATGGTGGAGGGCGTCCAGCAGGACCCCGCCAAGTTCCTGGCGGGCAAGGGGGCCGTGCCCACGCAGCAGGCGGACGCGACACCTGCCAAGAGTCATTGACCCTCCCGGGGACTGCTGAACCCCGGTGCTAAAATCCGCGGCTTTCGCCGCCGACCCGATGTGACGCGCCTTGCAATCGGCAGGCGTGGTCCCATCTGGGCGTAGTCTCTTCGCGTGTGGGTCGGGCAATGCCCGGCCCATTTGCATGTTTGCCCCTCCAACTTCCCCGACGCTGCATGTTGCCCAAGCTTCTCACCCAGATTTTCGGTAGCCGCAACGACCGGCTGCTCAAGCAGTACCGTCAGGTGGTGCAGCGAGTCAACGCACTGGAGCCGCAGTTCGAGGTTCTGGACGACGCCGCGCTGCAGGCCAAGACCGCCGAATTCAGGCAACGCGTGGCCAACGGCGAGACGCTCGACCAACTGCTGCCCGAAGCCTTCGCCGTCGTGCGCGAGGCCGGCAAGCGCGTGCTGAAGATGCGCCACTTCGACGTGCAGCTGATCGGCGGCATGGCCCTCACCGGCGGCAAGATCGCCGAGATGCGCACCGGCGAAGGCAAGACGCTGATGGCCACGCTGCCCGTGTACCTGAACGCCCTGACGGGGTTGGGCGTTCACGTCGTCACGGTCAACGACTACCTCGCCCGGCGCGATGCCGAGTGGATGGGCAAGCTGTACAACTTCCTCGGCCTGTCGGTGGGCGTGAACCTGCCGCAGATGCCGCGCGAGCAGAAGCAGGCCGCTTACGCCGCCGACGTCACCTACGGCACGAACAACGAGTTCGGCTTCGACTACCTGCGCGACAACATGGTCTACGAGACGGCCGACCGCGTGCAGCGCGGCCTCACCTACGCCATCGTCGACGAGGTCGACTCCATCCTGATCGACGAAGCCCGCACGCCGCTGATCATCAGCGGCCAGGCCGAAGACCACACCGAGCTCTACGTGCGCATCAACGCCGTGGTGCCCAAGCTGAAAAAGCAGATCGGCGAACTCGACCTGCGCACCGGCGAAGGCGTGATCGATCCGGGCGACTTCACCGTCGATGAAAAATCGCACCAGGTCTTCCTCACCGAAGACGGCCACGAGAACGCCGAGCGCATCCTGTCCGAGGCCGGCCTGCTGGCCGAAGGCGCCAGCCTGTACGACGCGGCCAACATCTCGCTGATGCACCACGTGTACGCGGCACTGCGCGCACGCCACCTGTACAACCGCGACCAGCACTACGTCGTCCAGGAAGGCGAAGTGGTGATCGTCGACGAATTCACCGGCCGCCTGATGACGGGCCGCCGCTGGTCGGACGGCCTGCACCAGGCCGTCGAGGCCAAGGAAGGCGTGAAGATCCAGAGCGAGAACCAGACGCTCGCGTCCATCACGTTCCAGAACTACTTCCGCATGTACGGCAAGCTCGGTGGCATGACCGGCACGGCCGACACCGAGGCGTACGAATTCCAGGAAATCTACAGCCTGGAAACCGTGATCGTGCCGCCGAACAAGCCCACGGCCCGCAAGGACGAACTCGACCTGGTCTACAAGACCGACAAGGAAAAGTTCAACGCCGTCATCCTCGACATCCGGGACTGCCACGAGCGGGGCCAGCCGGTGCTGGTGGGTACCACCTCCATCGAGAACTCCGAACTGATCTCGGGCCTGCTGAAAAAGGCTGACCTGCCGCACCAGGTGCTCAACGCCAAGCAGCATGCGAAGGAAGCCGAGATCGTCGCGCAGGCCGGGCGCCCTGGCGTGATCACCATCGCCACCAACATGGCCGGCCGCGGCACCGACATCGTGCTCGGCGGCAACGTCGAGCGCCAGGTGCAACTGATCGAAGCCGACCCGGCGCTGCCCGACGAGGAGAAGGCGGCACGCGCCAAGCAGCTGCACGACGAATGGCAGGGCCTGCACGACCAGGTCAAGGCTGCCGGTGGCTTGCGCATCATCGCCACCGAACGCCACGAATCGCGCCGCATCGACAACCAGCTGCGTGGCCGTTCGGGCCGCCAGGGCGACCCGGGCTCGTCGCGCTTCTACCTGTCCCTCGAAGACTCGCTGATGCGCATTTTCGCGGGCGACCGTGTGCGCGCCATCATGGAGCGCCTGAAGATGCCCGAAGGCGAGGCCATCGAGGCCGGCATCGTCTCGCGCAGCATCGAAAGCGCCCAGCGCAAGGTCGAGGCCCGCAACTTCGACGTGCGCAAGCAGCTGCTCGAGTACGACGACGTCTCGAACGACCAGCGCAAGGTCATCTACCAGCAGCGCAACGAAATCCTGGAGGCGGCATCGCTCGAAGAGCAGGTCACCAACCTGCGCGCCAGCACGCTGATCGACGTGGTGCGCACGTATGTGCCCGCCGAAAGCCTCGAGGAGCAGTGGGACCTGGACGGTCTCGAGAAGGTGTTGCGTGACGAATGGCAGCTCGACGTGCCGCTGAAGGCCACCGTCGAGAAGAGCAACACCATCACCGACGACGACATCCGCGAGTTGGTGGTCAAGGCCGGCCACGACGTCTTCAACGACAAGCTCCAGCGTGTGGGTGCCGAGCAGTTCCTGCCGTTCGAACGCATGATCTTCCTGCAGTCGATCGACCAGCACTGGCGCGAGCACCTGGCCGCGCTCGACTACCTGCGCCAGGGTATCCACCTGCGCGGCTACGCCCAGAAGAACCCGAAGCAGGAATACAAGCGCGAGGCCTTCGAACTCTTCAGCCAGCTGCTCGACGTGGTGAAGATGGACGTCACCCGCATCCTGCTGACCGTGCGCATCCAGAGCCAGGAGCAGGTGGCCGAGGCGGCCGAGGCCATCGAGGACCGTGCCGACGCCATCAGCAACATCACCTACACGCACCCGAACGAAGACGGCAGCATCGCGCAGGAAACCGATCCCAGCACGATGCCCGACGGCGGGCTGCCCAAGGTGGGCCGCAACGACCCGTGCCCTTGTGGCAGTGGCAAGAAGTACAAGCAGTGCCACGGCAAGCTGAGCTGAACCACCTGCGCCAGCGTGTGTGACCAGACGGAGCCCTCGGGCTCCGTTTTCGATGGGCGATCCCTTTGCGTTCGCGGGCCGTTGGCGTTACGCTGACCAGCGCGCGACACACCGTGCCGCCATCCTCCTTTTCCAACCCCGAGCCCCGAGATGCCCGTCAACCTGCAAGCCCCGAATCCCAGTGACCTGTTCCCCGTGCCTGGCGTCAAGCTCGGCATCGCGATGGCCGGGGTGCGCAAGGCGAACCGACGCGACCTGACGGTCATCACCGTGCCCGAGGGTGCCCAGGTGGCCGGCGTGTTCACCACCAACCGCTTCTGCGCCGCTCCCGTGCAGCTGTGCCAGAAGCACCTGGCCGCGGGCGTGGGTACCCGTGCGCTCGTGATCAACACCGGCAACGCGAACGCAGGCACCGGTGAAGATGGCCTCGTGCGCGCGTTTTCCACCTGTGTCGCGCTGGCCCGCCACCTCGAGCTGGCCCCGGAACAGGTGCTCCCGTTTTCCACCGGCGTCATCATGGAGCCGCTGCCTACCGACCGCATCGCCGCCGGCCTGCCGGCCGCGCTCGATGACCTGAAGGAAGACAACTGGGCCGCGGCCGCCGAGGCCATCATGACCACCGACACCGTGCCGAAGGCTGTGTCGAAGCGCATCACGATCGGCGGGCGCACCGTCACCATCACCGGCATCAGCAAGGGCGCCGGCATGATCCGCCCGAACATGGCCACCATGCTCGGTTTCCTCGCCACCGACGCGGCCATCGCCCCGGGCCTCGTGCAGTCGCTGGTCACCGAGGCGGCCAACCGTTCCTTCAACCGCATCACGATCGACGGCGACACCTCCACGAACGACTCGTTTGTGGTCGTGGCCACCGGCCAGGCCGGCAACACACCCATCGCCTCGTTCGACAGCGGTGATGGTGCCCTGCTGAAGGCTGCCGTCATCGACGTGGCCGAGCGCCTGGCCCAGGCCATCGTGCGCGACGGCGAAGGTGCCACCAAGTTCATTGCCGTGCAGATCGACGGTGGCCGCACCGAGGACGAGTGCCGCCAGGTGGCCTACGCCATCGCGCATTCGCCCCTCGTGAAGACCGCGTTCTTTGCCAGCGACCCGAACCTCGGCCGCATCCTCGCTGCCGTGGGCTATGCCGGCATCACCGACCTCGACCAGACGAAGATCGATCTGTTCCTCGACGACGTGTCCGTGGCCGTCGACGGCGGCCGCAACCCCGCCTACCGCGAGGAAGACGGCGCGCGGGTGATGAAACAGGCCGAGATCACCGTGCGCGTGGACCTCAAACGAGGCAGCGCCACCTCCACCGTCTGGACCTGTGACCTGAGCTACGACTACGTCAAGATCAACGCCGACTACCGTAGCTGATCACATCTTTCCCGGAGCCCCGATGACCGACACCCCCGTCCCCCTGATCCTGAAGCCCCACAGCAAGGACCTCGGCGGGGGTTTCCTGGTGCGCCGAACACTGCCGGCGGTGCAACGCCAAGCTGTGGGGCCGTTCCTCTTCTTCGACCACTTCGGTCCCATCACGGCGCAGCCTGCCGACAACCACGACGTGCGGCCGCACCCGCACATCGGCCTGGCCACGGTGACCTACCTGTTCGAGGGCGCGATGATGCACCGCGACAGCACCGGTGTGGTCCAGCGCATCGAGCCCGGCGCCATCAACTGGATGACGGCCGGCCGTGGCATCGTGCATTCCGAACGCACCCCGGACGACCTGCGCGGCGTGACACGCCGCAGCCACGGGCTGCAGCTGTGGGCGGCCTTGCCGGTGGAACACGAGGAAGACACGGCCAGTTTCTCGCACACCGCGGCCGCCGACATCCCCGCAGTCAACCTGCCGGGCGTGCGCGTGCGTGTGCTGATTGGCAGCGCGTTCGGGGTCACGTCGCCCACGCCCACGTTGTCCCCCACGGTCTACATCGACCTGGCGCTGGAAGCCGGGGCGTCGCTCGACGTGCCCGACGTGGCCGAAGAACGTGCGCTCTACGCCGTGGACCAGCCGTTCGACCTGGACGGGCACGAGGTGCCGGCGCAGGCCATGGTGGTCATTCCCGCGGGGGCCATGCCGCGGCTTTCCGCGGCCACGGCCGCACGCGTCGTGATGATCGGCGGTGCACCATTGGGGCACCGCTACATGTGGTGGAACTTCGTGTCGAGCCGCAAGGAGCGCATTGCCCAGGCGGCGGCCGACTGGGAGGCGCAGCGCCTCGGACACGTGGCGGGCGAGACCGAGTTCATCCCGGCGCCGGCCCTGCGCGCCTGACCTCCTCAGACCCCCTGGCGCAGGTCGAACTCACGCACCATCACCGGCTCGAGCGACCCTTCGGCCACACGCCGGCGCACGGCGTCCTCGATCTGCTTGGCGTTTGCGGTGTACGTCTCGAGCGGGTCCTCGTTGACCGACGTGGGGCGGAAGCGGTAGTGCAGCGTGGACTGCGTGATGCTCGCGCCCACCGGCTGGTCGTCGATCAGCACCGAAAAGCGCACGGCTTTGGAATCGGGGTGGAAAAAGGCGGGAAAGGGGGTGGTCATGGCAAGGCTCCGGGTGAACAAACGGGCCGAACGACCGGGCTGAGGCGAAGGATGTCGGCGCAGTTGCCGCATCGGGCGGGGCAGGTACAGGGTACTCCTTCCGGCTACAACGTGCTAAAGCGCGTCCAGTGGGCTGCGAACACCGCGGCCGCCCCGGTTGAGCACGTGGGTGTAGATCATCGTCGTGCTGACGTCCGCGTGGCCCAGCAGTTCCTGCACCGTGCGGATGTCGTAGCCCGCCTGCAGCAGGTGCGTGGCGAATGAATGGCGCAGCACGTGGGGCGACACCGGCTTCGCACACGAGGTGCGTTTGGCCGCCTCGCGCACGGCCCGCTGCACGGATTCAGGGAACACGTGGTGCCGGCGCTCGACCGGTGGCTGGCCGCGGGGATCAAGCGCCCGGTTCGTCGCGGGAAACATGTATTGCCAGCCCCATGCCCGTCCGGCATTCGGGAACTTCGTGGCCAGCGCGTCGGGCAGGAACACGTCACCGAAGCCGGCGGCCAGGTCCTTCTGGTGCACGGCGTGTGCGCGTGAGAGTTGCGTCCTGAGCGCGGGCACCAGGCCTTCCGGCAGCACCGTCACCCGGTCCTTGTTGCCCTTGCCCTCCCGGATGACGATTTCGCGGCGGCTGAATTCCACGTCCTTCACGCGCAGCCGCAGGCATTCCAGCAGCCGCATCCCGGTGCCATAGAGCAGGCTTGCGATCAGCCACATCGGCCCGTGCAGGGCCAGCAGCAACTCGCGCACCTCGCGTTCCGTCAGCACCACGGGGAGACGACGAGGCACCTTCGCCTGCACCACGTCGTCAAGCCAGGGCAGGCTGAGTGCCAGCACCTGCTTGTACAGGTAGAGCAGCGCTGCCTTCGCCTGGTTCTGCGTCGACGCCGACACGTTCCGCTCCACAGCCAGGTGAGACAGAAACGCCTCCACCGCCGCCGGCCCCAGGTCCTTCGGGTGCTGGAACCCGTGAAACTTGATGAACCGCCGCACCCAATCCACGTAGACCTGTTCCGTGCGGATGCTGTAGTGCCGCGTGCGCAGGTGGGTGCGCAACTGGTCCAGCAGGCGTGGGGGGCGGGGTGGGCCGATGAAGGGGGCGAGGCCGGCGTCCGCGGGCATGCCGCCCTCATCACCAAGGCCTTCGCCCGGCTCTTCGACACCAGCATCAACGGGGATGTTCATCCGCCCATTCTTAGACGTCCCAAGCAGCCACCACCTTCCCGAAGGCGGCTTTATCGCAGGCTGGTTTAGGCAGTACCTGCACGCGATGAGTGCTGCACAATCCGGCGATGCGGGCGTGCGGTTGGTTGGCTGGTTGGGCGTTTCTCGAGTGGCTGTTGTTTAGCCCGCCGCCCTGATCACCGCACGTCCTAACCAGACTCCCGTCGCCCAATGCCGGCGGACCCGTTGAATTAGGCGCAAGCGGGGGCTAGCATTGGGGGAGCTATTTAACGTTAGGCCTTCGGGGAAGACCAATGCGAGCGCTCGCGCGTCAGCGAAGTCCGGTTTGATTTGAAGGTGGATTGGTTGGGGCGTTTGCGTGGCGCTCTGGAACCCGCTGGGTGAAGTTCGGCTTTCTGATCTTCGTTCAGCGGTTGCTTGTGAACCTGCTTGGGCCAGGCTCTGCGTGCGTGCATTGGCGCGGGCTGCCCGTCCTTCGGCGGTCAGCGGACGGCCGGTGTGGCTCGATGCACGTGCGGTCGCTCGTGCGGATAAGCCGGTCGGAGAATGTTCGGCCGGTGCCGTAAAGTAGAGCCCGAGCAAGAGAGTGAAGCGGCAGCTGGCCGGTGCATCCGGTCGGCGGTTCAGTGTGGCGGGAGGNTCGGAGAATGTTCGGCCGGTGCCGTAAAGTAGAGCCCGAGCAAGAGAGTGAAGCGGCAGCTGGCCGGTGCATCCGGTCGGCGGTTCAGTGTGGCGGGAGGCAGCGGGAGAGCAGCGGCATGTGCCGCACATCAACCGCACCTTGGTAGCCTTGCCGAAACAGCACCCGGGGAGGTCGCGTGGTCGAAGGTCGTGCAGGTCAAAGTCAGTTGCGAGCGGAGCAGGGCGAGCACCTGCGCGCGTTGGCATCGCTGCAGTTTCCTTGCGCATCGAACCTGCCGCCTAACCCATCCATCGAGCGGACGTCACCAAAGCGGCTTCGCCCCTTTGGCGCCGCCGCTCATGTCAAACGTTAGGTTTCGTGATGATGAACCTTGATGAGATCGAGTTTGAGGAGAACGGTGGCAGTTTGGTCGCCGAGGTTGAACTGGCCAACCTGCTCGCGCCCATCGTGGTCACGGTGTCCTCCTGCGCTTCGCTGGCGCAGGAGCGTCAAGAGCGGGTTGCAATTGCCGAGTTTCTTGCGGCATGGCCCAGCCGTCGAGACGAGGCTGAGAGTAGCGGTCTTTGCGTACTACGTCGCAACGCGGGCCGAGGTTGAGGAGTGCGGCCCGCACATTGCCTCAGGGGATCGCGTGTGGGAGTTCGCAATGCTTCAATCGCTCCGAGTCCCAGAACTTTCTCTCCACGGCCGCTTCATCCAAGTCATGGGTAACTGCTCGTGGGAAGAAGAGCATGGCTTGGAAGTCTGCGTGAAGAACGGTCAGGAAATACTCTACGTAGGCCCCGTCAACGGAAAGAGCCACCGTGAGTCGTACGCTGGCAAGCCTTGGAACTATGCGCCACGCGCCTAACCCATCCATCGAGCGGACGCCCCAAAGCCTTCGGCTTTGTGCCGCCGCTCATGTCAAACGTTAGGCGCACATGCTTAGGCTCATCGCTACCTTGCTGATGCTCGCGGTCTCATGCGTTTCGCACGCCGAGCCGGTGCTGCTCGGCACCTGGAAGTCGGACAAGCAAAGGACCCTGGCGTTCGCTCAGGCGCGGACAAAGCTCGAGCACAAGACATTCTTGTTCCTCGAACAGATCATGGGTCAGATGACACTCACGATCTCCAAAGACACGATTACGAGCCGAATGCCAGATGTGCCGATCGAATCTGCCGATGGCGTGAAATCAAACTTCGTCGGATCGGTCGAAAGTCATCCGTACAAGCGGCTGGGTGGCACGCAGACCGAGATCGCTGTGTTGACGAAGGAGCCTTTTACGGGGCGCGATTCAATCGTTGTTCACCACTTCGTTGACAGCGACACCATGTGGATCTACGTCGCAGGAACAGCAATGCCGAACTTGCACATCCGCGAGTACTTCGTTCGAGTCAAATGAGCTTCTTCGATTGCCCAAAGCCTAACCCATCCATCGAGCGGACGTCCCAAAGCCTTCGGCTTTGTGCCGCCGCTCATGTCAAACGTTAGGCATACTCAGAAAAACGAGCGGGGGTTGTTCATGTATCCGAAAGAGTACTTCCTAGATCGATTCAAGAGCGACGCCACTGACGACTTGCTTCACCGGTACGCCACCGCAGATCTTTCGGACGAAGCAAGGGAAGCGATCCACAGTCTCCTGGCTGCTCGGGGCATTGAGGGGGCAACCCTTCAGCCGCTGGTGCTGCAGGCAAGAAAGGCCGTGTATCGAAAGAGCAATGGGACGAAGGAGTGCGACTTCTGTGGGAGCTCGGCAAAGTTCTCCGCGCTCTTGGATGAAGGTCAACGCTTCTGCAGCAAGGCCTGCTTGAGAAACGCGCGGCTGCTCGAGGTCGCGGAAGAGATCTCACCGGAAGAAGTCCTCAGCCACGCTTGCCGCATCAAGAACAGCCCGTGTCCTGAATGCCAGCAATCCTCATCGAAGACGGAAGTTCGAAAGTACTACCGCGTGTGGTCAGCGGTTGTTCTCACCGAATGGACAAAGCGAACTCACATCTGTTGTCATTCATGCGCCAGGAAGACGAACTTCGGTTCTGTGGTCTTCTGCGCACTGTTTGGCTGGTGGGGAGTTCCGTGGGGGCTCATCATGACGCCCAGCCAGATCTTTGCGAACATCGCCGAGATGCTTAGCCCAAAGGCCGACCCCGCTCCGTCCGAGGAGTTGCTGCAGGCTGCCAAGCTTCAGTTGGCAGCGAAGTTGTATAAGCGCCGCGCCCTCGAAGCAAATGCCTAACCCATCCATCGAGCGGACGTGCCACAGCAAGCTTCGCTTGCCGTGTCCCGCCGCTCATGTCAAACGTTAGGCTCGCAATGGACAACCCACAGGATCAAGCGCTCTCCGCATATTTGTTCGCTCAGCAGCTGGAGTCGTCGGCGCAGGTATGCGCAGCAGCCGTCCCCGGATATCGGCAGGAGTTCGAGCGACGCTATGCCGCTTGGAGAGCATTGAACGCGGCGACGCTCGCAGCGGGCGAGAAGTTTGCAGTGGACGGAGGTATGGATGGACCGAACCCACCCAGCATGCGACACGCCGCAAAGCTCACGGCCGGACTCTTGGAATCTATGCCTGAGGATGATCGAAGCCGCAGATGCAAGGAGTTCCTTGCCGAACTGTCGAGGCCGTCTGCTGTTCGAATCGGCTCGCACAATGAGTAGCCGTCCCGCGCGAATCAAAGTCGGCGGCGCTTGCTTGTTGCAGAGGTCCGGGCGGCTGAGTTGGCCTAAGCCATCCATCGCGCGGACGTCCCAAAGCCTTCGGCTTTGTGCCGCCGCCCGTGTCAAACGTTAGACATCAAATGCGTCCGGTCATATCCATCCTACTCGTCTCGCTTGCCATTGCGTCGTCTGCGAACGCCGATCCGTGCCAGGAGCCCAAGTTGGAGTCGGTAGCGAGCGACCATCCGGAGTGTCGGTTCTACAAGGGGACGAGGCACTTCCGTGAAACGGAGTACTCAGCTGCCTTGCAGGAGTGGCTGGCCGTTGTGGGTACAAAAGACTTGCCCAAGGAACTTGAGTATCTACGGCTCAGTGCCCAGAACAACGTGGGCTATCTCTACTACATGGGGCTGGGTGTTCAGAAGAATTCAGAGCTGGCCATACAGCAGTACTGGCTTCCAGCTGAAGAGGCTGGGCATGAAGAAGCCGCATACCACCTGTGTCATGCATACGCCGATGCGAACCCGAAGCTGGCGCTAGGCTACTGTCGAGAGGCGCTTCGTCGCTATCGGAAGCTCAGCGAAGCCGATGAAAACGGCGGCGAAGTTGTCGCTCAACTGCGTCGCTACATTTCGCGCTTGGAGGCGAGGTGATGCCTAACCCATCCATCGAGCGGACGTCTTGCCAACCGCTTCGCGGTCGTCAAGCCGCCGCTCATGTCAAACGTTAGGCCACTTGGGACCGATGTCTATGGAACGAGAGATCGCTGAAGAGGTCTTCGCCGCCTGCGAGAACGCCCTGGCAAGGCTCACTGATGTCGAAGTGGCGATCGCTAAGATCTCCGATTCGGAAGAGAGAGCCAAGCTCATGCACGTGTTGTCTGTGGCGATAGCTGAGATCCTCGCGGGTGTTCGAGCCCCGGTCGTGCTTCAGTATCCGGAGATTCAGCCGTTTGACGATCAGGACGCGGCGCCATACGAGCCCGACCAAGAAGAGATTGAACTCATGCGCGCTGCAACAGATGCGCAAGGGGATGCCGTTGACCAATTGGTCCTCCGCGAGTGCACGAATCGCTGGGAGAAGGTAGCGAAGATTGTTGGAAATCTGATCCCTGAGTTCGAGCAGTCGTTTCCGCATCTGCCGTTTGTCTACATGCTGGCGAGGATGGACGAACTCGAAGACCTCGGTAAGCTGGAGGTTGCAGGGAATGTTTGGTCGATGCGTTACTCTGAAATTCGACTCTTGCAGCCGGGGGCAGGCGTGGCATGACTTCTGTCTTCGATGCTCGTCTCGATCGGATCAAACAGGCCACGGGCGGCCTTTTGTTCTTCGTTGCGGTTCGGGACGAGTTGACAACGGAACTCGGTCGGCCTAACCCATCCATCGAGCGGACGTCACCAAAGTGGCTTCGCCACTTTGGCGCCGCCGCTCATGTCAAACGTTAGGCTCCCACATGGCCACAACACTTCGCGCRCTTCGATCTGACATCACGAAGCTTGAGGTTGACGCCATCGTCAACGCCGCCAATTCGTCGTTGCTCGGTGGCGGTGGGGTCGATGGAGCCATTCATCGGGCGGCAGGACCCGAGCTTGTGCATGAGTGCCGCCTTCTCGGAGGCTGCAAGACTGGTGACGCAAAGATCACCAAGGGCTATCGTCTGCCAGCGAAGTTCATCATTCATACCGTCGGACCCGTCTGGCGCGGCGGTACCAATGAGGAGCCCGCGCTGCTTGCCAGTTGCTATTTCCGTTCCGTTGAGTTGGCTGCTGAGAAAGGCGTCTCTTCTCTCGCGTTCCCCAGTATCAGCACTGGCATCYACGGCTATCCCATCGAGCTGGCTGCAAGGGTTGCCATCGCGGCTGTGCGGGAGAGCGTTGCACAGAGCGTTTCCATTCAAGAGGTCATCTTCTGCTGCTTCTCCGCCGAAGACCTGTCTCACTACGAAAGAATCCTTGGTGAACCAGCGGCCTAACCCATCCATCGAGCGGACGTCTTGCCAACCGCTTCGCGGTCGTCAAGCCGCCGCTCATGTCAAACGTTAGGCTTCGACGATGCAAGGTTCGCGGCGCTATGCCTTCGCGGAAGGACGGGGACTGCATGAGCAGCAGATTCTTCTACAAAGGCATCTGTGTAGCGTTGGTCTGGATCCAGCTGCAGTCGTAGTCGAGTGCCGAAGAATCAGAGAAAGCTTCAGACGGCAGCTTGGCCCTGAGGGGACGAGCTTTACGTTTCTCTTCGAGCTCAATGCGCTCGTTGACCAGGGCTTGTATGAGACTGCTTGGCGGCAGTTACTGCGCATGGACAGCAGCTTGAACTACCGACGATTGGACAAATCCAGGGGCCCTTGGTCGCTGGATGAGACATGGCGAGCGCTTCACCTCTACGGCCCGCTCCTGTACTTGGTTGGACGCCATGCTGACGCACGCCGGATGATGGAATGTGGGTTGCACCCTTGGTTCGATGGGTCCCGCCGTCGACATCGGGACCTTTTTCTCTACATAGGCAATGACGATCTTCTGCCGACACGCAGGCAGCGCGTGACCCTGTCGCACATCTACCTCGCGCTTGGCAAATCCCTTGCCTCTTGGGAGCATTGGCAGGCGTTCGTCCGCTTGGTTCCCGTTGAGGTCATGCGCCGCTCCTCGTTGTCTAGGCGGGAGTTGCGTGAGAATCCAGATCGGGTGGCGCAGTTGCGCAACTGAAACAAGGCTGCTAGGCCTAACCCATCCATCGAGCGGACGTCACCAAAGCGGCTTCGCCACTTTGGCGCCGCCCATGTCAAACGTTAGGCGTCCAGATAACGGAACTGCTACATGCCGAAGACTGTCAGCTATGTGATCGCAACGCCTGTGCTTGCTTCATTGGACATCGAGAAAAGCGTCGAGTTTTTCTGTTCTAAGCTCGGCTTTTCAGAAATATATGCTGAGCAAGGAAGTTATGGCATTGTGTCTAGTGGGCTGGTCAGCATTCATTTCTGGGCGTGCTCTGATAGGCGCATCGCAGAAGCAACAGGATGCAGGATCGGTGTCCAGGGAATCGAGGAATTATTTGAGCGTTGTAGCGGCCACGGAATAGTTCACCCCAACGCCTCCCTCGCTACAGCCCCATGGGGGAATAAGGAATTTGGGATCTTGGACCCCGATGGCAATCTCGTCACCTTCTTTGAGCCTGGCTCGGCCTAACCCATCCATCGAGCGGACGTCCCAAAGCCTTCGGCTTTGTGCCGCCGCTCATGTCAAACGTTAGGCTCGCGGAACAAGTCATGCCGACGTTCGTGCGCTTGCGCTGTATCGTTTCTGTGGTTTGGTTGTTGGCAATCACGTGTGGGCTGCCCGTCCTTCGGCGGTCAGCGGGCGGCCGAGGTGGTGCGATAAACGTACGGCTGCTCGCTGAAAGGAACGTCTTCCGAGTGTGTTCGAACCGTGCCGTAGAGTAGAGCCTGAGCAGGAACGCAATGCACCTTTGAGAGGTCGCGTGGTCGAAGGTTGTACTCACATGCGGCGGTTGGCGTCGGCGATCCGAGCGCAACACTGCGCGTCGTCACAGATGCTGTTGCTTGGTGCGTCAGTCCGGTCGCCTACCCCATTCATCGACCGGACATCCCGAAACTTTCGACCACGCTCCGCCGCTAATGGAAATCGTTAGGTTCTCGAAGGCGAAAGACTCTGATTACTCGATTCATTTTTAGCATCTGGTGTGTCATCTGTGGGCTGGCGTCCGTCGGTGGACTCCTGCATTCTGGCCATCAACTGTTCGAACTGGTGAGCGCAGGTTCGACTGTCAGTTCCCGAGGCTTTCTCTTCAGCGTGCTCGGTTGCGTTTCGCTGGTGATGACTGGGCTGTTCGCGCACGGAATTTCTCAAGCCAGATCGGGGCCAGTGACGCGTAGGCTTCTTGTCATTGGCTTCCTGACGGGTCTCCCGCTCTGGCTTATCCTTGTGTGGGGCACACTGAGGGCTTAGCTCCATATGGCTAGAACGTTAGCGCTCGGCAATGCGGCCTAACCCATCCATCGAGCGGACGTCTTGCCAACCGCTTCGCGGTCGTCAAGCCGCCGCTCATGTCAAACGTTAGAACTCTTAGAGCTCTCATGAAACGGAACTTACTTGCTCTATTGCTTTCGACGCTCTCGCTCACTGCGTTAGCCAGTGAGCCGATAAACAAGCTCAATCTCTGCTCGAGAACGCAGCAAACACTTGTCCAACAGGTTGACCCCTCGATAGTCGAGGCCGCATCCTCCGGTGACGTAGCGCGGGTGCTGGGGGCACTGCAGGCGGGTGTGAGTCCGAACTCTACGGATTCCGAAGGCTTTTCCCTTCTGCATGCTGCGATCACGGAGAACCAAGATGCGATCCTGGATCTCCTGCTCAAGTGGGGTGTAGATGTCAATCAACCATTCATGGGGTCTAGCCCTTTGTCCCTTGCTCGCACGTCTGCTGGCGGTGACAACAAAGCAAGCGGCCTTCGGAGAATTGCGAAGCTGGTGAAGGCAGGTGCCGAATTGTCCGACTTTGACAACGCATTCTTCACCGTCATAAAGTTCGGCTTCAAGAGCATCCCGGACGGTTTCGTTGACTCAATCGCTCGGGGCGATATGAGGAGGCTGGAGCTGTATGTCCGCGCCACGCTCGATATCAACGAGCAAATCGCTGATGGCATATCACCACTTCATGTCGCGGCGATCCAAGGCACACCGGAGGTCATTCGGTACCTCGTCAAGTGCGGAGCCGACGTCAACTCTCGAACAGAGCGCGGTGCACCGGTGTTGTGGTTCGCAAAGGATCGCCCGCAGGCGAAGAGAGTTCTTGTAGAGCTCGGCGCCACCGAAATGAATTGAGAAGCGACAGAGAGTTCTAACCCATCCATCGAGCGGACGTCCCAAAGCCTTCGGCTTTGCGCCGCCGCTCATGTCAAACGTTAGGCCTTCGGGGAAGACCCATGCGAGCGCTCGCGCGTCAGCGAAGTCCGGTTTGATTTGAAGGTGGATTGGTTAGGGCGTTTGCGTGGCGCTCTGGAACCCGCTGGGTGAAGTTCGGCTTTCTGATCTTCGTTCAGCGGTTGCTTGTGAACCTGCTTGGGCCAGGCTCTGTGTGCATACATTGTCGTGGGCCGCCCGTCCTTCGGCGGTCAGCGGACGGCCGGTGTGGCTCGATGCACGTGCGGTCGCTCGTGCGGATAAGCCGGTCGGAGAATGTTCGGCCGGTGCCGTAAAGTAGAGCCCGAGCAAGAGAGTGAAGCGGCAGCTGGCCGGTGCATCCGGTCGGCGGTTCAGTGTGGCGGGAGGCAGCGAGAGAGCAGCGGCATGTGCCGCACATCAACCGCACCTTGGTAGCCTTGCCGAAACAGCACCTGGGGAGGTCGCGTGGTCGAAGGTCAAGTTTGTCAGAAGCAGTGGGCAACTGCGCGACGCGGGCATCTGCGCGGGCCGGCGTCGCTGCAATGGCCGTGCACATTGAACCTGCAGCCTAACCCATCCATCGAGCGGACGTCCCAAAGCCTTCGGCTTTGCGCCGCCGCTCATGTCAAACGTTAGGCATTGATCAATGCGCACCACTCGAATACTCGGATTCGCCGTTGCCTCGGTCTCAGTAATTGCCCTCAGCTTCTGGCTCGGCTTCCGGGAAGGTGCTCGCGTTGGGGTAATGACCGACTCAGTCCCTCGCGGAGGCATCTCGCTCTTTCACCTCAACTCGATCAATCAAGGCGTTTCCCAAAACATGGTGGCATCGCTTGAAACTGATGTAGACCTAGCCCTCCTGTGGGCACAGAAAATTCAGCAGCACCCACTGGAGCCGCTGCTCGAGCCGCTCTGGGGCCTTCAAATGTCCGCTGCCGCTCTTTCCAGGCTTGCAACGTACCGCGCTGCGCATCCGTCACCGCTGAGAAAAGAAGCGCTCCGGACCGAAAAGTTTCCCGACACCGCGGAGGGCAAGGCGCTCCGTGAGGAAATGTTGGAGAGTGCCCAGAAAAACGAGGACATCATCTCTGCAATGGTCCAGAAGTACGCGGTTCGCGAAGAGAAGTGATGCCTAACCCATCCATCGAGCGGACGTCCCAAAGCCTTCGGCTTTGTGCCGCCGCTCATGTCAAACGTTAGGCTTCCGGAGGAGATCGAGCCTCCAACCTTCCTTCTGGCCCGATGCTCTAATCGCTTGCTCCCAGATATGGGGCCCGCCACTGAAGTCATCCAAATAGAGCAAAGTAATGCGCCTTCTGATCTGTGTTGTTGTACCGGCCTTCGTCGTGGGCTGCGCCAATCCGAGCGTCAAACCGAACTTCGTTCTAGATGCGAACGGTGCGAAGGCCCTTGTGATAGTTTCGGTGACACGCCCTGATCGCGAAGTATTCTTTACCTCACCAGTGTGCTCGTACCGTAGCATTGGCGGCTCAGTAAGTGGAACGATCGGAAAATCTCGAGTTCCACGCCTGGACGAAGACAGAATCGAGTCGACTTCTGCAACGCATCTCGGCATGCCATCAGTGATGGGCAAGCTCGCTGCACTTGAGCTTCCGGCTGGTGAGTACGAGTTCTTCCACTGCTCTGTTCGCAACGCGTTTGGGTCCTATTCCACGATCCGTCCGATGTCCCTGCGCTTCCGCGTGGCACCTGGGGAGTTGGTGTATATCGGAAACATTCTTGTTGCGCCGGAGAGCATTCCCTTTGTGAGCGTTTCGAATAATGCAGACCGCGACCTTTCTCTTGCGAAAGACAGATGGCCGAAGGTGCCGGTCTTCGAGTCGCGGCAGCGTCTACTAGCTTTCTAGTTCTGGTGCAATCTATTTACTCCTGCTATGCGGCGGGAGCGAAGCCTAACCCGTCCATCGAGCGGACGTCACCAAAGCGGCTTCGCCACTTTGGCGCCGCCGCTCATGTCAAACGTTAGGCGCAATGAAGTGATCAAACGCGTATCGCCAGATACAGTGCCAGCGGACCCGAGCAAGTGGTCGGAATCCAGTCAGCGGTCCGTGTCAGCTGGTTGGGTGACGGAGTACACCTCATTTCGATACAGCTGCTGGCGTTGCCGAGCGTCTAGTATTTTCACCGCTGCCGATCAGCAGTACACCTATGAGGGGAAAAAAGCTGACATCAATCAACAGCGGGCGCTGTGCGAGACCTGCTGGAAACGTTGCAATGCGATTGCAGCGGAGTTGCTGCGTTGCGAAGCCTCATGGTCGACTGCGAAGTCGACGCTCCGTGCGGATCGGGCTTTCCTGGAGAACTGGGCGAAGTTGCTGGAGGAGCGAGACGAGTATGTTGCATATCGCGCTGACGTCGCTAAGAAGAATATGCTGGCCAAGTTGCTACGAGATGCCTAACCCGTCCATCGAGCGGACGTGCCACGGCGGGCTGCGCCCGCCGCGTCCCGCCGCTCATGTCAAACGTTAGGCTTGCGCGAGTACTTCATGTGGAGGCTCGCGCGTTTGCCTGAGATTGTTTCTGTAGTTTGGTTGTTGGCAAGCTCGTGTGGGCTGTCCGTCCTTCTGCGGCCAGCGGTCGGCCGCGGTGATTCGCAATACGTGCGGTTGCTCACTGGAAGACGGGCAGAGGAATGTGTTCGGTCCGTGCCGTAGAGTAGGGCCTGAGCAAGAATGAAGCGGCAGTTGTTCGGTGCATCCGGTCGGTCGCTGTGCTTGGCGAGAGGCCGCGAGAAGGCGGCGGTTCGTGTTGTGCATCAGTCGCGCTTCGGCAGCATTGGCGAAACAGCACCTGGGGAGGTCGCGTGGTCCACGTTTTATCGCATAACCAGCAGTCAGGCGGCGGTGGGCAATGGATTGAGACCGACGGGATTTGTGGTCGCTGCCGCCTAGAGCTGGCTCGCCCTCATTTAGACTTGGATCGACCGTCGAGCGGAAATCTCAGAGCGCTCCGGCTTGTATTGCTGCTGTTGTCAGTAGTTGGATCAGGCCAATGTTGATTGGTCGATTCATCGTGGCGATGTCTGCAATGTTGAGCGTCGGCTTCATCGCGGTTCCGACATTCCTCTCCCGGCCAATGCGAGGCCAGCTTTCTTCAGTAGGTGGCTTCGCTGAATGCGTGCTCGTTGGCCTGCTGATTAGCATCGTCTGCAGTTGGCCTTGGCTTGTCGCTTACTCGAGAGCCAGGGATCGGGGGCGACAGGCGGGCGCAATAGCGTTCTCATCGGTCTCGGTGGCGTGTGCTGCGCTCTTGATGGAGCCAATCTCCAAGGCGCCAGCAGAGGGCATCGGCTATTGCGTTCTCATCTATGTCCTTGGAATGTGGGTCAGTGCGCCACTCATCCTTCGTATCAGAGCCAAGTCGTGAGTGCTTGCGCGCCTAACCCATCCATCGAGCGGACGTCCCAAAGCCTACGGCTTTGTGCCGCCGCTCATGTCAAACGTTAGGCGCGGCACGAATCAAGTGACTCCACATATGAACGTCAATCGACTGGGCGCTGGTGTTTTCACAATCGAAGGGTTCCTGACTCCTGCTGAGTGCGCGCAGTTCATCGCTGACAGCGAGACTCTTGGCTACGAAGAGGCTTCGGTTCGCACGGACGATGGCGAGCGCCTCTACAAGGATGCTCGAAATAACGACCGCATCATCTTGGATCGGCGCGAACTTGCTTCTTCACTCTATCAGCGCGCGAAGCCGGTGCTTCCAGCGGAAGTGAAGGGCTGGGTCGTCAGCGGGTTCAACGAACGATTTCGATACTACCGCTACGAAAAGCAGCAGCAGTTCGTTTGGCATCAGGACGGAACGGTTCGCATCAGCGAAACGGAGGAAAGCTTGCTGACGTTCATGATCTATCTGAACGACGAGTTTGAGGGCGGCAGCACTGACTTCGGTTGGGAGTCCGTGCGGCCGGTTCAAGGAATGGCTCTTGTGTTCCCACATCGCCTACGGCACCAAGGATCCGTGGTCACGGGCGGTGTGAAGTACGTGCTGCGGACAGACGTGATGTACACCGGCAACAATGCCTAACCCATCCGTCGAGCGGACGTGCCACGGCGGGCTTCGCCCACCGCGTCCCGCCGCTCCTGTCAAACGTTAGGCTTGCGCAAATACTTCATTGCGAACGCTCGTGCGTATGATCAGGAGCGCCTTGTTGGTTGGTCCGTTGGCAAGCACGTGCGGGCCGTTTTGCTGGTCGTCGCTGCTCATATCAAACGTCAGGCCTCATCAAAAGAATGCTCCGACTTATTTCCTTCGCCTTGGGTAGCGCACTCGCCGTGGCCCCGATGCTCTTGCTGCTCTCCTTCTCCTATGCTGTAGGCGTAAGCTCCCCCGTCAAGTAGACAGCCCATTCCTGGAGTCTGCGACGGTGGTCAGCCTGGGCAGGAACTTGCGCGGTGGCAGCCCGCCCAGTGCGTCGTGAGGTCGGTG